>NZ_JBLVPG010000001.1:0-1415655 GCF_048284335.1 Flavobacterium amylolyticum | reverse complement strand
TGCCAGTGTTTAAAAGAACGTATGCGTCATTGCGGGTGCAAAAATACACCCTTTATTCGCTTTTACAAGCTTTTTAATCGCTTTTTTTTGACCTTTTCTTAACCTAATCTTTAACTAACTGATATCAAGTTTTTTGAATCCAAATCTTTTTTTAATAAAACATCAATCCAACAACCCACAAACACCCTTTCTTCACAAAATACCCTATTCCGGTAAGGAAAGGGTATCATCAGAAGCATTGCTTTGTTTAATACATCTTTCGAAATTTAAACATCATTGCACTAATTATAACTCATCACTACGCTTTGCTCTTTCAAATCTTACTTCCGTGTCATTATTCAAACACAAATTAAACTAACTAATGGTTTTGTCCTATACATTATGTAGAACTAAATTGTGCTATTACTTTTTCACTCCTATATATGGTATCATAATATTGCTCGAAATAACTAAAAATGCTGGCTTACCAAAGTTTGCGTTAGGGATAGCAGCGAAAAGCCCAAAGGAAAACGAAATGAAATGGAGTTTTGCGAGGACTTACAGCGAATAACTCGACTCCTTATATAACGAGAGGCAACTATCCTTTTAGATAATTGCCTCTCGTTATATAAGGTGGAACGCCAAAATGAAAATCTAATCGAAACGTATGGCTTTGACTGGTGAAATTTTGGTTATTATATAGGAGGGAATTAATAGTACCACGAAACAAACGGTCACGGTAAGCAGGTTCAATAAAAGTATGTATCCCCAATTAAGATAAACTGGTGCTTGATTGACGTAATAGTTCTCGGGATTGAATTGGATTATACCGAATTGTTGTTGGGTTAACAATAATGAAATTCCAATTAAGTTCCCCCAAAACAGTCCTCTTATAATAAGGTAAAAGGCATTGTAGAGAAATATTTTTCTCACTGACCAGTTATTGGCACCTAATGCTTTTAGTATCCCTATCATTTGGGTTCGCTCAAGAATCAGTACCAATAGTGCTACTACCATATTGATGGTGGCTACAAGTATCATGACTACTAATATAACAATGATATTGAAATCAAATAGTTGAAGCCACTCGAATATATAACTGTATTTCTCAATTATCGTTTTGCTGTCTAATGTTGATGCTGTTTTAGCATAAACCTGCTCTCCGGTAGATTCTATCGTATTAAAATCGTCTACAAAAACTTCGAAAGCACCAATTTGATCTGGAGCCCATTTATTGATACGCTGCATGTGCCGAATATCACCTATTATATAGGTGGCATCGAATTCTTGAAAACCGGAATTAAAAATCCCTGTGATTTTAAATCTTCGGATGTTGGGCAACTGATTTTGATTTTCTTTAATGAAGAATGTATTGAACATATCATCAACTTTCAAATTTAATCTATTGGCAAGGAATTGTGAGATCAGCACTTCTTGATTAACATTTTTTGAATAATCCGGTAATTTACCAGACACAAGATATTCCTTTATATTGTCCCATTTATAATCGTCTCCAACTCCTTTGAAAATAATTCCTTCAAAAGCATTTTCAGTTCTTATTATTCCAGCTTTACTAGCGATCGCTTGAACATGACTTACTCCTGGTACGGTGGTAAACTTTGGATAAAAATCTTGCTTTTTAGAAATTGGAATTAATGTAACTTCGGATTGATTGTTGTCATAATTTGAAATAATAATATGTCCGTTGAAAGCAGAAACTTTTTCTCTGATTTTTTGTTGCAACCCGATTCCTGTAGCAACAGAAACTATCATCATTATCATTCCAATGGCAATTGCCGAAATAGCAATTTTTATAATTGGCGCAGATATGCTACTTTTATACTCTTTAGCAGTGATAAGGCGTTTGGCGATGAAATACTCTAAATTCAATTTGATTGCGTTTCTAATTTGGATTTGCTCCGCCAGTTTGCGTTGCCTTAGCCAAAAATACAGCTAAAACACGAATTACACTAATTGGCCTTAATTTTATTTGAACCGCTCTATGAAACCATTTTTCAAAAAATTACTGTGTTTTGTGTTTTTAACAATCACTTCGACCTATTGCTTAGCCCGAAAAGCAGCCCTCAGCACTATAAAATCGGATTTAGAAAGACGTAAAAACAATTCATCCGGAACAATACTAACCGGAGCCGAGAACTATGCCAAATATCTCCCATTATTAAAGAATAAGAAAATTGGGATTGTAACGAACCAAACTGGAATCCTTACTAACAAAATTCATTTAGTTGATTTTCTATTAGAGAAAAATATCGCTATTCAAAAAATATTTGCACCTGAACATGGTTTTCGAGGAACGGCTGATGCGGGTGAACATGTAGTTGACGGAAGAGATTCTAAAACTGGACTGCTAATTATTTCTCTATATGGCGTTAATAAAAAACCGAAACCCAAGCAATTGGCCGGGATTGATATCATGGTTTTTGATTTGCAAGATGTTGGAGCACGATTTTATACGTATATTTCTTCGTTGCATTATATTATGGAAGCATGCGCCGAAAATAACATTCCGCTTATACTTCTTGACCGACCGAATCCTAATATAAGTATTATTGACGGACCCGTTTTAGAAACAGCATTTTCTAGTTTTGTGGGTATGCATCCAATTCCTTTACTACACGGAATGACAATTGGCGAGTATGCACAAATGATAAATGGTAAAAAATGGTTACAAAACGGTGCGCAATGTAAACTGACCGTAATTCCCTGTATTAATTACAACCGTACAATGAATTATAGTTTACCTATAAAACCTTCGCCAAATCTTCCGAATGACCAAGCCGTGAATCTATATGCGAGTTTGTGTCTTTTTGAGGGAGCCAATGTGAGCGTTGGAAGAGGGACTGAAAAGCAGTTTCAGATTTACGGCTCTCCTTATTTAGCGAAAAGTAACTTTAGCTTTATTCCAAAACCAAATTTAGGGGCACAAAATCCTGTTTACAATGGTATAGAATGCAATGGTCAAGATTTATCAAAACATTCAAGAGTAAATCAATTAGAATTAAAATGGTTGATTGAAGCCTATCGGGCCACAACCGATAAATCAAAATTTTTCAATCCTTTTTTTACAAAATTAGCAGGAACTAAAAAACTGCAACAGCAAATAGAAAATGGAATTTCGGAAAAGGAAATTAGGGAAAGTTGGAAGAAAGGGTTAACTGAGTTTAAGGCAATGAGAATGAAATATTTGATATATTAAAAAAGAAACAAGAAGCAAGACTTGCCATAAATTAGTTATAAAGGCAATTTCCTTTTCATTTCCTCTACGATATTAAACGCTGCCGGGCATATCGCAACGTTTTTTAGAGTTAAATCTGTAATTTGTTGAAACTTTTTTCGGTCTGTATGCGGAAATTCTCTACACGCTTTTGGACGGACATCATATATCATACACGCATTTTCATTATCCAGAAAAGTACAAGGAACACTTTGCAATACATAATCTCTGTCTTCATCGATTTGAAGATATTGCTGGATAAATTGTTGTGGCTTTTGGCGTAGGTATTTTGAAACACGTTCAATATCAGCATCTGTAAATAAAGGTCCCGTAGTTTTACAGCAATTTGCACACTTCAAACAATCCATTTTCTTGAATTCAGCATCATGCAAATCCTGCATCACGTAATCTAAATTCTTTGGAGTCTTCTTTTTCAGCTTGTCGAAATACTTTTTGTTTTCGATATGCTTATCTTTGGCTTCTTTAGGAAGATTGTTTATAATAGTATTCATGCGTAGATTCGGGTTATTCGATAAAACATTCTGCGAAATTACTTAAAACAAATCAACAAATAACTAAATTAACACAGCAACTCTAATGAAAGACCTTTTTGGCAAAGCCATACTTGATTTTCAAACCAATAATTCACCAGAAGATTTAATTACAGAAACCACGATATCTGAAGAAGACGAAATGAGCGTTGCTTATTTGTTTCGTTCTTATGATGAAATGCCCCAAATGGAACAAAAAGCGCTACAACTGGCCAAAGGTAAAATTCTGGATGTAGGTTGTGGTGCAGGAAGTCATAGTTTGTCTTTGCAAAATGAACGCAATTTAGACGTTACTTCAATCGACATTTCTCCTAATGCTATCGAAGCGTGTACCCTTCGCGGACTAAAAAAAGCAAAAGTTCAGGATGTACTGACATTAGAAAACGAGAAATACGATACGATACTCCTATTGATGAATGGTGCTGGAATGTGCGGAAAACTGAAAAACATCCCGAATTTCCTTTTAAAACTAAAATCTTTATTGAATCCTGGCGGACAAATTCTGTTGGACAGTTCTGATATAATTTATATGTTTGATGATGATGAAGACGGTGGAAAGTGGATTCCTTCCCAAAATGAATATTATGGCGAAATTATTTTTAATATTTCATACAAAGGCGAGAAGGAAAAACCATTCGACTGGATGTTTATTGATTATAATACTTTGCAAAATGCCGCTTTAGACAATGGATTGCAATGCGAGTTGATTCTTGAAGGCGAGCATTTTGATTATTTAGCAAAACTATCCATTTAGACAACACATAAAAATCAATTATAGAATGGAAAATTCAACATTGGAAAAATTACGTTATCCCATTGGGAAATTTGTGACGCCGAAAAATTATTCAACCGAATATCTCCATAATAAAACAGCAGAAATCGCAAGTTTCCCAGAACGATTAAAAAAAGAAGTGATTCATTTAACTGAGGAACAACTCGACACACCATACCGTCAGGATGGTTGGACAATTCGTCAAGTCATTCACCAATGCGCCGACAGTCACATGAATTGTTTCCTTAGAATCAAATGGACATTGACTGAAGACAAACCTGTAATAAAAGCGTATCATGAAGATCGTTGGGCAGAATTACATGATAATACAACAATGCCAATCCAGCCTACACTTTCATTTCTGGAAGGATTGCACTTTCGTTTGGCTTATTTAATGAATAGTCTTACCGAAGCCGATTTGGAAAAGTCCTTCATTCATCCCGAGCATGACACGGAATTCAACCTGAAAGAAATAATCGCAACCTATGCTTGGCATGGAAACCACCACTTAGCTCATATCACCGAATTAAAAAAACAAAAAAGGTGGTCCTTTTAGGAGCTATTTCCAGCTATTCGCTATATCTGGGCTAGGCAATACGATTACAAAAAATAACTGAACTATCTATTAATTCAAAACCCCAAACAGCAATTGTTGTTTGGGGTTTTCAATTTTAAGGAATATTTAAATATTTATGTGTTTGCAGCGATACGCGCCATTTCGGATTGTTCATAACATATTCAACAATCAACGGAGTCATTTCTTCTTTTTTACTCCATTCTGGCTGCAAGAATAAAATAGCATTATCATTGACTTTTTCGGCTTGCTCTTCGGCAAAAATAAAATCGTGCTTATTGTAAATGATTACTTTTAGCTCGTGTGCATTATCGTAAACCGTTTGAGTTGGTAATTTATTCTTTTTTGGAGACAAACAAATCCAATCCCAAGTTCCCGTAAGTGGGTACGCTCCAGAAGTTTCAATATGTACTTTTCTATCTTTTTCTTTTAGATTTTGCGTTAGCAAAGTCATGTCCCACATTAAAGGTTCTCCACCAGTAACCACAACAGTTTCTGAATACTTACTTGCATTCCTAACAATTTGATCAACACTAGTAGGTGGGTGCAATTCAGCATTCCAACTTTCTTTAACATCACACCAGTGGCAGCCCACATCACATCCACCAATCCTGATAAAGTATGCAGCAGTACCTGTGTGAAATCCTTCTCCCTGAATGGTGTAGAATTCTTCCATCAATGGAAGCATTGCTCCTTTATTGACTTCTAATTGTATTTCCTTTGATAACATTATTTAATTTTAAAAAGGCAAAGATAGTTAATTTGAAAAGGAGTTAATTTGAAAACTTAGACTAAAGTAATAAAGTTTCAATAATTAAAATGATTTGAAAATTAGACTCATCACTAAAAAAACAGTTAAATCCACAAAATAAATGAGTGTCTACTTTCGTAACAACCTAAATTACTAAATCGATGGCATAAAAAAACCGATAGTTTTCACTATCGGTTTTTTGAGTAAAAAAAATTATTTTAAAATTTTAATAGATTCTAAAGCATAACTATTTGTTGGATCTAAAGCTAATGTCTTTTTAAAGTATTCTATGGCTTTAGGTTTATCCGTATTAGCGAAACTTGCTGCCATATTGTTGTAGCTTTCTATAATTTTAGCTTTTACTGCTGGTTTGGAAGTTTCTTCAACTCCTAATTCAGTAGTTTTTGATATATAATCTTCATAATTTTTAACCATTAAATCATCTTTTTCAAGCAATCTATTATTTCTTGCTTTATAAAGATAAGCCTCAAGATATGTTGGAGAAGCGACTAATACTTTTTCGAAAGCGGCGTCAGCTTTTTGCAAAGCGACAACATCAACTTTTACATCTTTTCCTTTATTGATATTAGCATAGTAATTAGCTAATCCAAAATACACATTATCATCAAGATAATTTGTTGACTCTTTAGTATTAGCTCCAAATTCAAATATTGCAGCTGACTCTTTGTATAATTTTTGCGTAAATAAGTTTTTACCAACTTCGCTTAAATCCTGAACTGCTAAAGGTTCCATTTCTATAGACTTCTTAATGTCCACTAAACCTGCTTGAAAAGCAATTGGATCAATTGAAAGTTTGTCTGCGCTAGTACCTTTCTTAATTTTAGTCAATCCTAAATACAAATAATCTAAAGCTATCGCTTTGTTTGCTGGAGCATTGATGAAACTTTCTAATGATTTGATAGCTACATCAACATTACCGTTTTTATAAGCAGCGTATCCTAAATAGCGATAGATTCTTGGATTAACTTTATCCAACTCGATCATTTTATTAGCTTCTGCTTCAAGAGCTACATAATCTTCAATTAAGATAAGAAAATCAGCACGACGCATTCTAGAATGAATCGAATAATCTGTTAAAGACATGTATTTATCATAGTATCCCATTGCAGTCTTATAATTCACTGCAGCTTGTGAAGGCTTATTACGAGCTATTTTGTAATATGTTTCAGCTAATTCTCTGTAAACAGGTCCATAAGCAGGATTTAATGCGATAACTTCGTTGTATGCTTTCAACGCTTCGTCATAGGATTTAGCTCCTTTCAACAAAACACCTAATTGCATTTTAGCTCTAAGCAAAGTATTATCTAATTGAAAAGCACTTCTATAGGCTACATAAGCTTCATTTTGTTTGCCTTCGCCATAATAAGCGTCTCCTAAAGCAAGTTGCAGTTGCGCATCTTGAGAATTATTAATTGCTGCACGAGTCAAAATTGCAATAGCACTTTTATAATCGGGCTTTGTAGCATTCATGTATGCTCTGGCTATGAATACAAATTCCTGAACATCTTTTTTTCTCATGTCTTTAGTAGCAAGAGCAAATTTTGCCTGAGCGCCAGCAAGATCATTTTTATCTAAATCCATTTGACCTAAACCAATATAGTTCAATTTAGCACTTTCAGAAGCTGTTAATCCATTTTGAAAATAGATTTTAGCAGAATCCTCAACACTTTGTGTAAGATAAATATTTCCTAAAGTATAAAAAGCCATTCCATTTGAAGGTTTCGCTTTAATAATTGATTTCAAAATTGTTTTTGCACTTTCAAATTGCTCTGCATCTATCGCTTTTTTTGCTTGATTAATGTCTTGAGCTTGAGTCGTAAAAGCTGAAGCCAACAAGGCCACGCTTAAGGCTGTTAATTTATTCATTGTCATTGTAGTTAATTTATTTTTCATTGTTTTGGCTTTTAATTATTGTAAATTTCCTTGTTGGAATACGTACAGGTAACAATCCAGATTTTAAAATTATTCTTTGTCCGATATCACCGCCTACGAATGATGCAAAACCCATTCCCAAACCAGAGTATCCTTGACAATTTATTATATACAAATCACGTGCCAAAGGGTATTTTTTTTCTGCTATATTATTTTGTGATGGCAAAAAGTACTCCTTACTTGTAAGCCCTTTTACACTTAACGTATTTACATTATCAACAAAATTTTGCATTGCTGGTAGAGGCTGAGAAAGCCAGTTCACCCCTATGACACCAATCATTCCATCATTTTGCGATACGTGCTTTATAACTTCGTCATTAGTTTTAAAAGAGAAAACACCTTTTTGAGGAATAGATTTAATACCCGCTAATGAATTCATGTACCGGACTGTACTGGAATTTAAATTATCAAATACCAATCCTTTAATAGCTGGAATTGATTTACCTTGCATAAAACTTATAACATCTTTTAGCGCTATAATTGTGTCTTTATTATTTTTATTAGAAATAAAAGCAACAGCATCCGTGGCAAAAACGGTTATTTTAGGATTAATTTTTCTTTGTTGAAAAATCTTAAGTTCTTGTGCTGTCAATTTTCTGGATAAAACTGCAATCGCTCCTTTTTCATTGAATAAAGAATTTACAGTTTCAGATTCAGATTTTGAAACAATTTTTATTTTAGCCTCGTAATTATTTTCAAAAACAGCTACTTGATCTTCAATTATAGGAGTCAAAGTTTCATCAACAAAAATAGATGTTGAACCTTTCAAAATAGTTTCATCATTCTTTGAACTATTCGTTTGATTACAAGCAATGATTAATATACTTACTAGGACAAAAATAAAATACGGAAGTTTAGCATAGTTTTTCATAATCTAGTTATTATTATCATTAATAATTCTAAAAAACCTAAAAGAAGCATACACAATGAGTAAAACTCCAAAAGCAACTCTGTAAGCAGGCTCCATTGTTAGAGGAAAATTCTTCATAAAGATAATGAATAAACCTAAAACAAGATAGACCAGAAAAAACAAAATTCCTAAAACGAGAAGAAATCGCTCTTTAAGCGATTTCTTCTTAATATTATTAAGTATGTTCTCTAACATTATTCCGCAGATTGGATAGTAATAGGAAGTGAATACAATACTCTTACTTTCTTACCATTTTGTTCTCCTGGAGTCCATTTAGGACATTTTTTCAAAACTCGAATCGCTTCTTTTCCTGTTCCATAACCAATATCTCTGATTACTTTAATATCAGTTAATGAACCGTCTTTTTCAACGACAAAAGTAACATACACTTTACCTTTTAATCCTTCTTCTTCTGGAGTTTGGTAATTATTCCCAACAAATTTGTAAAATTTCTCGATTCCACCTGGAAAATCAGGCTTAACTTCAATTCCGGCAGTATTGTAAATTTGGTTATCAACTTCTTCAACTACAGCAGCAGTTCCAGTACCTACTGGCTCAACAGTTAAAACTGCATCTGGATCGCCTTTAATAGTTTCAGAACCTAATTTCTTATCTTTTAACTCTACCGTTTTTGGCGGTTCCTCAGTAACTTCCTCCGCTTTTGCAACGACTGGTTTCACAAATTTTTGTTGATCAACTTTTGGTGGCGGCGGTGGTGGTGGTGGAATATTTTTTTTAATTTCCTCTTTGGGTGGCAATTTGATGCTTACAATTTTAGTATCTAATACTTGGTCATCATCCGAAGAATCTGGCAGCAAATTTAAAATAAGTGGAGCACCAACTGCAAAAGCGAAAACAAATGCACCAATGATAAGAGCTTTAATATTGGTCTTGGTATTTGATTTTCTTAGCTCATAAGCGCCATAAGCCTTATTACGACCCTCGAATACAATATCAAGCCATTGGTTTGTGAATATATCTAATTTCATTTTTCTTAATTATTAGGTTATAGAGTAATAAGAAAATCTTACTTACCTTCTAACAATTTTAGTTCCTCGGGAGAAAAATCATTTACAATTGCGTTTGAAGGCACTCCCACAATTGCCATCTCATCTAGTATGTCTACTAAATTACGGTAATTTGATTTTTTACTTGGTTTAATAATTACGATTAAACCTTTGTCTTTATTTCCGGTATATTCAACTACTGATTTTTTTCTTTTCAATAATTCTTTACGAATACCTTCTTTACCATAAGAAATATCTTTAGGACCAGCAATAGGAGTTGCTAATAAACCCATATAATAAACCATCTTATCATTGTCTCCTAACAAAACCGTCAAGGTACGATTCTCATCAACTTTGATAGGTTTCTCATTAGGATCATCCTGCTTGTCAGGCAATCCAAGAGGCATCGATTGAGGTTTCGACAACGTAGTGGTAAGCATAAAAAATGTAATCAATAAGAATGCCAAATCCACCATCGCAGTTAAATCCACTTTTGAGTTGGTTTTTTTACTTCTTACTTTACCACCTTTTTTGCCTCCACCGTCGCCAGTATTTAATTCAGCCATTTTAGTGTATTTTTTTAGTTATTTATCTTTAGCTCTCAAACCAGTAACCAAATTGAAACTATTGATTTTTTGATCTTGTAAAACATCCATTACTTGTTTAATTGCAGGATATTCTTCTTTTGCATCTCCTTTTATAGCAATTTGCAACTCCTTATCATTCACATCAATATTTGCAATACGCGAATTATAGATCCAATCTTTCAATTGATTGTCCAATGAATCTTTAGGAACTCCTGGCTGTAAACCTGGCTTACCTCTATCAGCAGTTTTCATTGCTATCAATTGCTTAAGGTTAGCCATTGGAACTCCAATACCCTCCATTAAGGCAAACTTTGCAGATTCTTCTTCTGTAAATGCAACACCGTACTTTTGCCCCATTAACTCCAAGGCCTTTTTCCTAACTTCTCTACCTTTCAGATCAAAGAATATTTTTCCTTTTCCAACAGTTATGGTAGCTAAATTATCTTCCGGTAACTTTGATTGAACTGTTGATGCAGGCGTATCTACTGGCAATGCTTCCGGTATCTTTGCCGTTGCTGTCATTACAAAAAACGACAACAAAAGAAAAGCTACATCACACATAGCGGTCATATCAGTAGACCCTGCTTTTTTTTGCATTTTTATAGCCATTAATATATTTTTTAGATACTTATAAGAAAACAGGATCTATTTACAAGACCCTTATTTTCATTATAAATAAAATTATTAATTATTTTCTTGTACTTCTGTAATGTCTGTAAGTATTTACAATCGTATTACCTGCCTCATCAATAGAGTACGTCAAAGTATCAATTTTAGAAGTAAAAAAGTTGTAAGCAACAATCGCTAATGCTGAAGTAGCAATACCAGTAGCAGTATTAATCAATGCCTCAGAAATACCATTTGCAAGTGCAGCTTGATCCGGAGTTCCAGCAGCAGATAATGCACTAAATGCTTTAATCATACCAGTTACTGTACCTAACAAACCTGCAAGTGTACCCAATGATACCATTGTAGAAAGTATAGTCATGTGTTTCTCTAACATTGGCATTTCAAGTGAAGTAACTTCTTCAATTTCTTTGTGAATAGTTTCAGCAGCAGCTTCGCTATCTAAACCTTCATTTTTAACTTCTTGATATTTCAATAAAGCTGATTTTATTGGATTTGCAACAGAACCTTTTTGTTTGTCACAAGCAGCAATTGCTCCTTCAATATTACCTTCTTTAATATCTTTTTGTACATTTTTCATGAATTGATCAAGATTCCCTGTACCAGCTGCTTTCGAAATTACAGCATAACGCTCAAACGAGAACACAACAACCATCAATAGAAATCCTAACAAAATTGGTACAATAGGTCCTCCTTTATAAACCATTGCTAACATATTCCCTGGTAATGGATGCCCTGTATTAACACCGCCTTCAAAATTTGCGCCATTACCCATTATAAAATTCCAAATTAACCATCCAACAAAAATACATGCTACAATAATGATTCCTGAAATCATTCCTCCTCCGTTTGCACCTTTTTCTTTTTTAACGTTTGCCATTTTTTTTAATTTTAATAGTTTTAAATAAATTATCTTAGTTATATTAAACTTGTAGTAGAGCAAATTTATATTTTTAGTTCAAATAAAAAAACTTTTTTTTATTTAATTATTATTAAATTTATTTCAAAAACATATTTATCGATTATCCCTTTGCATTTATATCAAAATTCGCAAACAAATCAATCGTTTTACAAAAAATAACATATTTTTTTATGAAAAATTAACATTATATTTCAATAACAACGCCTTTAGCAGGAAAACTATTATTTTGTTTTATTAACAATAAAAAAGCAGGAAAACTGCGGTATACACTAAAATTATTGGTTTTAGAAAAATATAATATCATACTTCTGAAGTAAAATCAAACGTATTATGAGTAGAAAAGAAGATTTTATTAAGCATATCTCTGAGGGATATAGTTCTAAAGGAGAAAGCATAACTTTGGGTGGCGCATTATTAGACGGAGAGGCTTTGTCTGATGCCCTTGTAAAAGTACCTTTAAAAACCTTAAACCGTCATGGCCTAATTGCTGGAGCTACCGGAACTGGGAAAACAAAAACTATTCAAGTGCTTTCCGAACAGTTATCCACCTTCGGGATTCCTGTTTTGATGATGGATATTAAAGGTGATTTTAGTGGAATTGCTAAAGAAGGTGAGGAAAAACCATTTATAACAGAACGCCACGCTAAAATTAACATACCCTATTTTACGGCAGGTTTTCCTGTTGAATTACTGACTTTATCGGAACAAAACGGTGTTCGTCTTCGGGCAACGATTTCTGAGTTTGGACCGGTATTATTTTCTAGGATCCTCAATTTAAACGATACTCAAGCCGGAGTAGTGGCTGTTATTTTTAAATACTGTGATGACCATAAAATGCCTTTGTTGGATTTAAAGGATATTAAAAAAATAATCCATTTCATTACCGAGGAAGGAAAAGACGAAATTGAAGAACATTATGGGAAAATTTCCACTTCCACCACAGGAATCATTCTTAGAAAAATAATAGAATTAGAACAACAAGGAGCTGATTTGTTTTTTGGAGAAATGTCTTTTGATATAGAGGATTTGATGCGCATTGATGAAAACGGAAAAGGATATATCAACATCTTACGATTAACGGACATTCAAGACAAGCCAAAACTATTCTCCACATTTATGCTGTGTTTGCTAGCGGAGATTTACCAACAAATGCCCGAAAAAGGCGATTCAGAACAACCGGAATTGATTATTTTTATTGATGAAGCTCATTTAATTTTCAACGAAGCCAGCCAAGCATTACTTGAACAAATTGAAACAATTGTAAAACTGATTCGTTCCAAAGGAATTGGTATTTATTTTATTACTCAAAACCCGATGGATATTCCGAGTGGTGTTCTGGCACAACTAGGTTTAAAAATTCAACATGCTTTGCGAGCTTTTACTGCAAATGACCGAAAAGACATTAAACAAACCGCCGATAATTACCCAACGTCTGACTATTATAAAACAGACGAAATTTTGACCAGCCTTGGAATTGGCGAAGCTCTGGTAACTGCATTAAATGAAAAAGGAATTCCCACTCCCCTTGCTGCTACAATGATGCGTGCTCCAATGAGCAGAATGGACATCCTAACTGAAAGTGAAATTCAGGAAATCAACAATAAATCAAAACTAGTAAAGAAATACAGCGAACTTATAGACCGTGAAAGTGCGTATGAAATGCTCCAGAAAAAAATCAGTATTATAGAACAAGACGTTTCCAAAAAAGCCCAGAAAGAAGTTTCCGAAAAACAACAAGACCAAGGGCCAAGTACTGCAAGTGTTGTTGGGAAATCAGTTTTAAAAGTACTGACGAGCGCGACATTTATCAGAGGCGCTTTTGGAGTACTAACAAAAATGTTTAAAAAATAACTCCCTCAACACCCTTTTACTGTCAAGTATTAAAAGCGGTAATTCTAAAATAGTAAAATTAATTATGAAAAAATATTTTGTCCAAAACGCTCCTTTCGTTGTTCCCACTACTGATGGAAAACTAATTGAAGAACACCACGGATTAGCCTCTACGCACAATCGTGAAATCTCGATAGCCCACATGGTTGCACAGCCTAAATGGAGCGAACCGTTTCAAACCCCTGCGTTTGATGAATACACCTATATTATTAGAGGTAAAAAACAATTCATAATTGAAGATGAAGTTGTCATTCTGGAAGCTGGACAATCGATAAAAATTGAAAAGAATTCACGCGTACAGTATTCCAATCCTTTTGAAGAACCTTGCGAGTATATTGCGATTTGCAAACCCGCTTTTTCTCCAGAAAACGTTAATAGAGAAGAGTAACCCCATCATTAATTTATATCTTTATACTTTCAAAATTTAAAATAATGGAAACTCAAAAGAGAATTGTAATAGTGGGTGCTGGTTTTGCTGGTTTACGTTTGGCTCAAGACTTAGAAAATACTGATTTTGACGTATTGCTAATTGACAAGAACAATTACCATCAGTTTCAGCCATTGATGTATCAAGTAGCAACCGCGAGGCTAGAACCAGCAAGCATTTCATTTCCTCTGCGCAAAGTATTTCAACACTCTAAAAATGTTCGTATTCGAATTGCTGATGTACTTAACGTTGATACACAGAACAATAAAATAAAAACCTCTATTGCTGATTTTGATTACGATCATCTTGTGATAGCATTTGGCTGTACGACAAATTATTTTGGAAATGCTGAAATAGAAAAATTCACTTTTCCAATGAAATCAGTTCCAGAAGCAATTCAACTCCGGAATCAAATTTTGCAAACCTTCGAAGATGCTTTGATTACAAAGGAAGAAGATTTACAATCACTAATGAACTTTGTAGTCGTAGGTGGCGGACCCACAGGAGTAGAACTTGCCGGTGCTTTAGCAGAAATGAAAAAAAACATTCTCCCTAAAGATTACCCAGATAAAGATTTCTCTAAATTGACTATTTATCTTCTTGAAGGATCTTCGAATGTATTAAACCCAATGAGTGAAGATTCTCAAAAAATGTCTCGCAAATATTTGGAAGAATTAGGAGTAGTTGTAAAAACTAGCACGATTGTAAACCATTATGACGGTAAAATTGTTAGCTTACAGAAAGGAGATATTATCAAGTCTAAAAATGTAATCTGGGCAGCAGGTATTATTGGAAACACGCTACAAGGCATTCCTGCTGAAAATACTACCAGAGGAAATCGATACCTTGTCAATCGATTCAATAAAATTGTGAATTTAGAGAATGTATATGCCTTAGGAGATATTGCTTTCATGGCAACCCCAAAATACCCCAATGCGCATCCTCAAGTCGCCAGTGTTGCCATTGAACAAGCAAAAGTATTGGCCCAAAATTTTAAACTTAACCTAAGAAACAAACCCCAAATAGAATACGAATACCATGACAAAGGATCTATGGCGACTGTAGGAAAGCGTAAGGCAGTAGTAGATTTGCCAAAATTTAGTTTTCAAGGAAGACTGGCTTGGTTCACCTGGATGTTTATCCATTTAATGCTGATTTTAAGCGTAAAAAACAAACTCTCCATTTTTATCACTTGGATGTTCAGTTATTTTAGCAATGATAGCACTTTACGAGTATTATTAAAACCAGCAACAAAAAACAAATAAAGCAAAAAAGGACTCTAAATAGAGTCCTTTTTTTATTTTAATAATTCTAAAATTTTATTTTCAACTGCTTTAGAATCCCAAATTTCATCAATTTTTTCCATTTTTAAAATTTCTTCCATGATTGCATTTTGATAATCTCCTATAGCCAAAGCTTCCGCATACGGGCGATCACTAAATGTAACTCGACTGTAAAGAGGAATCCATTTTTCAGGATGTTTATCGGAGAATGATTTTTCGATTTTCTTTTGCAAAAGAAATTTCTCATCAGCCGTTTTGGAACTCATTTCTAAAAAATTACGATATGAAAGTTCTGCAATAGCATCCGCATTTGGCTTGCGGGATTTTTGGTACTCTGAGAAAATGGTTTTCCAATCGTCACCATACTTTTCAATCATTTCGTATAGGACTGAAATATCTTCAAAACCTGCGTTCATTCCTTGTCCATAAAAAGGGACAATCGCATGACTGGCATCGCCAATTAGGGCTATTTTATCTTCATAAGTCCAAGGGAAACATTTCATTGTCACTAATGTACTTGTTGGATTATTAAAAAAATCTTCAACTAATTTTGGTATTACATCAATGGTATCCGGTAAGTTTTTTTTGAAAAAACCCTCTATTAATCTTCTGTCTTTTAATGATGCAAATGAATTTTCTCCTTCAAATGGCATAAATAAAGTACAAGTAAAGCTACCATCTAAATTGGGTAATGCAATCAGCATGTATGCTCCACGAGGCCAAATATGAAAGGAATTTTTATCTAACTTATGGGTTCCGTCCAGATTTGCGGGGATATTCAATTCCTTATAACCAATTGGTAAAAATTCTTGTGAGTAATCAAACATGCTTTGGCGTTGCATGCGGTGACGGATTCTTGAAAAAGCACCATCAGCACCAAAAACCATATCGTACTTTTTATCCTCCCAAGCTCCACGCTCTGTTTCACCAATGTGTAGCGTAGCATCATCAAGAGTTACATCCCAGATTTTATGTTCAAAAAAGAATTCAGCTCCTGCTGCCTCTGCTAAATCAATCATTTTCCTATTTAATATTCCCCTCGAAATGGAATAAATAGATTCTCCTTCTTGCCCGTAATTTTGAAAATTAAGTTTATCTACTAAATGGATGGCCCGTTTTTCCATAGGAATTGCAATCTCACGAACGGCATTTCCTATACCGACTCCATCTAATGCTTTCCAACCGCGGTTGGACATCGCTAAATTAATAGAACGACCAGAAAATTGTATTTTTCTGATATCGGGACTTCTATCGTAAACATGAACAGTATGACCTGCTTTACGAAGATAAATAGCTAATAAAGATCCGACTAATCCAGAACCTACAACCGCTATTTTTATGGGAGTTTGCATTATTTTTTTATAAAAAGTTAGGCAAAATTACTGATTTATTATGTTAAGCACTTTAAAAACAATTATTTTTTACGTGGAGTAAAAACCAATTTTGTAGAAGTTCTGACAATCTCCTCTTTATTGAGCTTCATTCTTCTGAATTTTCCAGCGTTGTACAACTCCGCCTGATCGCTGTAATGCGCGCTCATTGGGTTCCCGGACTGTCCAGTTGGCAATATGCTCCAGCTGTTTTCTATATCAGAAAAATCTACAATCCTTCGCGTTGATGGCCCTCCTTTTACGATGTAATTCCCATCATCCGTAAAATCAAAAAACAAATTATTAATTACTTCTGTAGAACCAGAAACCTCAAAAGGGCCAACATTAAATATTTTTCTTAAAGCCGCCACTTTCCCCAATGGATGCTGGTGTTCCACTGTATGCACTTTACTCCAAGTCCAATCCGAAACGGAATTTCCCAATTGCTTTTCTAATGCCACAATTGATTCTTTAAACGATTGGGTTACAATTTGCATTCTTGTTTCTTTAGAACTCTTTGTGTTTGTATTATCCCACCAAAGTGATTTTTCGTTCGTAATTTGTATGGCTATAATTTGCTTGACAATATGGGTTTCTAAAAATTGCTTGAAATTTGCTGCACCTAATTCATCCTTGAAAGTATTTTTCAAATACTTATAAATCCATTTATTATAGATTGTTGGAGCAACATCGCTAAGATTATTAGATCCTTTCCATTCTTTCAGAACCACTAAGGCTTTCTTTTCATTTTTAGACAGCGCTGTTTGATCCACATTCGAAATTAAATTCGCAACCACTTCTGGGGCAACGGTTGATGTATTATCAAAAATCATTCTTCCCACTGCCGCTTTATCCCAATTGGATTTTGGATTCAATAATTGCGTAATTCGTCTCGCTCTATCCTCAGGAAGATAATACCCTGGATACAAAAATCCATTTACTGGTTCTGGCTGATTATTCGCTGAATACACATAATTCCAGCTGGGATTTTCAGCCGAAGGATTCTGAAAGAAATCTAAATATTCGGTAATATCATCCTTCGCATTGGTTCCATCCAGAATAAAGTTAGGATTTACTCCCTCATGATGCTTGTATAATTTTCCGGTTGCCCACCAAGCAACATTTCCTTTGGCATCGCCATACATCACATTTAATCCAGGCGCTGCGATTAACGACACTCCTTTCTGGAAATCGGATTTGCTCTTAGCATGTGAAAGTACATACACCGCATCGAGAATTTGAATGGGTTGTTGGGTATAAATCCAAGACATAGCAACGGGTTTATCTAGCTTCAAACCATCAATCAAATTATTCATAATTGGACCATGGCGCGTTATTTTTACATTCAAAACCACATTCTCTGAATCTTTTACACGAATGGTTTTCCTGCGAATCTCATAGTCGCGGTAACCTTTGGGTGTTTGGTATGAATTGGCATCCGCGGGATTAGTCTCTTCTTGATAAAAATCAATATCGTCGTTCTCAAACATCGTCAAGCCATACGCATATTCTCTATTGTGGCCTAAAAGCGGATAAGGAGTTCCCGCTAAATAGGACCCGTACAACTCGAATTCCGGAGAAACAATGTGCGCTTCATACCACGTTCCTGGCTGTGAAAAACCTATGTGTGGATCATTAGCAAAGATAACTTTCCCATTTTTAGTTTTATCTGGAGCAATAACCCAGCTGTTACTTCCTATAAAAGGAGCAACTGGAGTATTCCCTAAAAGTAATGCTACTGATTTTGAAATAGCTGCATATTCTTGCAACCTGTTTTTCGAATTTTTAATTTTGGTGGTATTAAAAGAACCGTCAATTCCAAAATCCTTGATATAATCCAACCCGAATTTATTTCGAATATCTGTCAGTAACGGATCTGTTTTGTGGGCCATTGCAAAACTAAAAGACATATAACCAAAAATATTATAAACGTCTTTTATCGTAAACTTCTCCTTTTTTACACCCAATAAACTGAATTCTACAGGCTTTTTTCCTTCTTCAAGATATTGATTGATACCGTTTAAATATGCAATTGTTAACTGATAGCTTGGACTCTTTTTATCTACAGTTGCAATCGCTTTAGCTGAAGCTTCTTCGATTCCTAATCCAACAAAGAATTTATCGTTTTTCAAGGCTACAGAGCCAAAAATCTCTGACAACCGTCCGGGCGCAATGCGACGCATTAATTCCATTTGCCACAATCGATCTTGTGCATGCACATACCCTAAAGCCACCATAGCATCCTTTGAATTCAAAGCATAGATGTGAGGAACCCCAAATTCGTCAAAATAAACCGTTGTTTCTTTTTGGATGTTTTTCAATCGCACTTTGCCTTCATATTTGGGTTTTAGATAAAAACCATAAATAATTATAGTTATTGTTAAGACAAAAACTACCGAAAACAATACCAATAGACCTTTACTAAGTATTTTCATTGTTAGATAAATTGAAAAACAAATATATAGGATTTGGTAGTTATTTGAAAAACTATTTATTTCAGCACTTGAATTCAAATCAGATTCAACAGTTTTAATCTAAATTTTAATTATTTGTTTAATATATTTTAAATTTAATTAAACAAAAAGTATATTTGTTTAATTAAATTTAAAAAAATGAAACACATTTCTAAAAATGATATTTCCCAGATGGAAAAGATTGAAAGATTGAATCTTATCAATTCCTGCACGGGTTACAAATCAGCTAATCTACTTGCAACAAAATCCCTAGAAGGAAACTCTAATGTAGCTATTTTTAGCAGTGTAACCCACTTAGGGAGTAATCCTGCAATGATTGGATTTATAATACGTCCCACGACAGTTCCCAGAGATACTTATAAAAATATTAAAGAAACTGGATATTTCACCGTAAATCACATAACTGTTGACATGATTGAAGCCGCCCACCACACATCTGCAAATTATGAATTGGGCATTTCTGAGTTTGATAAAACTAATTTAGAAGAAGAATACAAACCCAATATTGAAATCCCTTTTGTAAAAGGTAGCCCTGTGCAGCTGTATTGCAAATATGTAAATGAATATTACATCAAGGAAAATGACACAATTCATGTAATTGCGGCAATTGAAAGTTTATTCTTTGAAGAGGAATTAGAACATAAGGATGGCTGGTTACAGATTGACAAAGGAAATGTTGTGGCGCTTAATGGTCTTGATGGGTATTGCTTACCCAAATTAGTAGATCGCTTTCAATATGCTAGAAAAGAAATACCTACCGTTTCGTTTTATAAAAAATAAGTATGATGACACTTCGGTTACTCCTTGGCGATCAGTTGAATGAAAATCATTCCTGGTTTCATAAAAATGACAAAAACATTATTTACGTCTTGGCCGAAATGCGTCAAGAAACGGATTATGTAAAGCATCACATACAGAAAGTAGTGGCTTTTTTCTTGTCGATGAGGAATTTTTACTCAACGATACAGGCTCAGGGCCACCAAGCCGTTTATTTTCAAATTACAGATCCTGATAATCCACAAGATCTAGAAAAGATCATTGCTGCTTGTATCCACAAATATGACATCAAAAAATTCGAATACCTGTTACCCGATGAATATCGACTCGACGAGCAACTCAAGACCATTTGTGCTAATCTTAAAATAGCGTCAGGAGTTTTTGATACCGAGCATTTTTACACCACACGCCACGAACTCTCTGATTTTTTTGAAGGTAAAAAACTATTGTTGATGGAGAATTTCTATCGTAGTATGCGCAAGAAACACCATCTCTTAATGGATGGCTCTACTCCTATAGGAAATCAATGGAACTTTGATGCTGATAATCGTAAAAAATACAAAGGAGAAGTCCCGATTCCAACAGAGAAAAATTTTCATAAAAATGTATCTGAAGTAGCTTCTCAAATTCAAGAAGCCGGCATAATCACTTTTGGAAATATTACTCAAACTAATTTCAGCTGGCCTACTTCCCGTGAGGAAAGTTTGGAGGTTTTGGATTATTTCTGTATGAATTTATTAAAACATTTTGGCGATTACGAAGATGCGATGCACACAGATGAAAAATTTCTCTTCCATTCTCGTTTGTCGTTTGCAATGAATAGTAAAATGCTTTCGCCAAAAGAAGTTCTGGAAACCGTTATTGCTTTTTATCATAAAAACGAAACTGAAATTTCCATCTCACAGGTAGAAGGCTTTGTGCGACAAATTTTAGGTTGGCGCGAATACATTCGTGGAATCTATTGGAAAGAAATGCCCAATTATGCACAACTGAATGCTTTAGAAAATCACAATAAATTACCAAATTTCTTCTGGACGGGAAAAACTAAGATGAATTGTATGAGCCATGCCATCAATCAGAGTTTAGACGAAGCATATGCACATCACATTCAACGCCTCATGGTAATCGGTAATTTTACCTTGTTAACACAAATTAATCCTGATGAAGTAGATGCTTGGTATCTAGGCGTTTACATTGATGCTATTGAATGGGTAGAAATGCCCAACACTAGAGGCATGTCACAATATGCAGATGGCGGAATTATTGCGACTAAACCGTATGTTTCCTCCGGGAGCTATATCAATAAAATGAGTAATAATTGCAGCAAATGCCATTACAATGTCAAAGAGAAATTTGGAGACAAAGCCTGCCCTTTCAATACGTTATATTGGAATTTCCTAGATGAGAAAAAAGAGTATTTCAAAGGAAACCAGCGCATGGGGATGATGCTGAATTTATTAAAAAAAATGAATCCTGAAGAATTGTATAAAATCAAAGTAAAGGCTAATACTATTATCGAAGATATGGATTCTCTTTAAATAAAAACAACCAAAAAAAAAGAGTGTTTAAATTCTATTGGAACGTAAACACTCTCATTATAAAAAAAACTATTTATTCTTTCTTACTTCCATCTATAATAGCACCTGTTCCTGCACCCACTCCAGCGCCTGCAATACCACCAATTATAGCTCCTTGAACTTTTTTCTTACTAATAATAGCGCCAGTAGCGGCACCAACACCAGCTCCAATTACAGCTCCTTTAGCAGTGCTACTCCAACCTTTCCTTTTTGTGGTTGTAGCTGTTGTCGTTGTAGTAGTTGTTCTAGGGGCTTGTTGATTAACAACAATAACTTCTTTTTGAGTTTCTATCTTTGCTTCTTCTATTTTAGCTATTTCAACTTGCATGGAATCAATAACGCGTTGTTTCTCTATTTCAACTTTCATAGAATCCACGGAAACTTGTTTGGCTTTCTGAACATCCATTTTTCCTTGATTTTGACAAGAAACAACAACTAGAGAAACTAATATAAAATATAATACTTTCATGATTTAAAATTTTAAAAATTACTAAGTCTACAAAGGAACATTAAAACCTTGTCATAAACTTATAGAATTCAAACTATTTATTATATAATTCCGGGACTGATTTATCTTAGAATTCCTCTTTTTAGAATTTGTCCAAAACGATACATATCTTCAAAGGAAGTATACAAAGGAACAGGAGCTAAGCGAATAACATTTGGCTCCCGCCAATCCGTGATTACTCCATGCTTCATTAAATAATCAAACAAACCACGGCCTTCTCCATGAAGCAATACGGATAATTGGGAGGCCCTTTCAGATGGATTAGCAGGAGTGATTATTTCGAAAGTACTGTCTACTTCTTTGTCTATTTCTTTTAGAATAAACTCTAAATACGAAGTTATTGTATCCCTTTTTGAAATTAAAGCATCCATTCCTATTTCGTCAAATAGTTCAACAGATGCTAAATATGGCGCTAGAGAAAGAATGGGAAGATTACTTATTTGCCATCCATCCGCTCCATCAATTGGGTCAAATGTTTGTTCCATCTTGAAACGGCGTTCTTTATTGTGTCCCCACCATCCTGCAAATCTTGGCAACTCTAGATTGTTATGGTGCTTTGCGTGAACAAAACATCCTGAAGCATTTCCTGGCCCAGAATTCATATACTTGTAACTGCACCAAGCAGCAAAATCAACTTCCCAATCGTGCAATTCCAATTTTACATTTCCGGCAGCATGCGCTAAATCCCAACCAACATAAGCTCCTACTTTATGTCCAGCAGCCGTTATGGTTTTCATATCAAAAACTTGTCCCGTATAATAGTTAACACCGCCAATTAAAACTAAAGCCAATTCCTCACCAACTTCTGCAATTTTTGCCAAAACATCATCCAAGCGAATGTTGTGTTCGCCTTCGCGACGCTTGACTTCAACAACGGCATCTTCGGGTTTGTGCCCGTGGAAATGCACTTGACTTTGAAACATATATTGATCCGATGGAAATGCTTTCTCCTCGCAAATGATTTTAAATCTAGTTTTTGTAGGTTGGTAAAAGGAAACCATCAACAAATGAAGATTTACCGTTAAGGTATTCATTACAGTAACCTCGCTTGGTAAAGCACCTACAATTTTACTCAACGGATTCGCAAAGCGTTCATGGTAATCCCACCATGGTTTTTTACTATAAAAATGACCTTCAACAGCCAAATTCGCCCAATCATCCATTACCTCATCTACATAGGCTTTACTCCGTTTAGGCTGTAATCCCAATGAATTTCCAGTAAAATAAATGACCTTTTCACCATTCACTTTAGGAAAAATAAATTCATCCTGATACTTTTGTAAGTGATCTTGTGAATCAAGCAATTTTGCAAAGTCTAGGGTATTTTGGAAAGTCATATTTTATATTTTGTTTTGTAAAAGTAGTAAAAAAAGACAAATGGATAAAAGACTTTATCCGTTTAGCTATACTTATACCGTCAGAATTACAGTTAAGAAAAATAGTTGTCAAATACTATACTGAATTAAAAACCAAATCGTTATTTAAGTATATTTGATTGAATTTAAAATCCTTAGCTATGCTTAAAAACAGTTTAAACGTTATTATTATTGCTATTGCTGTGGTGATTTCCTCGTATTTATTTTCGAATGCTTTTCAGAATCGAAATAAAAGCAATGACACCATTAGTGTGACCGGCTCCGGAAAGAAAGATTTCGTATCTGATTTGATTGTTTGGAGCGGCTCTTTCTCTAAAAAAAGCCTGACTTTAAAAGAAGCATACGCTGCTCTGGATTCTGATAGAGAAAAAATAAAAAACTATTTATCGAGCAAAGGAATTACTCCAAACGAGATGGTCTTTTCCGCAGTGAATTTCAATAAAGATTTTGAAACAATTTTTAATGAAAACGGAACTACAAGACAACAAAATTTCACTGGATTTACCTTAACCCAAAGTGTGACTATTCAATCTAAGGAAGTCAATAAAATCGAGGAATTATCCCGACAGTCCAGTGAATTGATCAACTCAGGTGTTGAATTTTACTCCAATCCACCCGAATATTATTATACAAAACTTGCCGAACTAAAAATAAAGATGATTGCCGAAGCTACCAAAGATGCGAGCATTAGGGCCAAAAGCATTGCTGAAAATGCTGATGCAAGTTTAGGGAATTTAAAAAAATCAGACATGGGTGTTTTCCAAATAACAGGTCAAAACTCATCTGAAGATTTTTCGTATGGTGGCTCTTTCAATACGCAGTCCAAAAACAAAACAGCTAATATTACGGTACGGCTGGTGTATCAAGTGAATTAGGAATACAAATTATGAATTATCCCTGAATTATCTTAGGTGAGGGATGGAAGTAGCATCCTTTATTTTTTTTCTTTAAGAAAATAAAGATACAGTGTACAGCCTGACCCGCTTTTTCAGCGGGACACACACAAAAAAAAATCTCGCCAATATTGACGAGATTTTGTTGTATGTGAAATCAGTTTTTAATTAGATAATCAACATGGCATCACCATAGGAATAGAATTTGTATCCTTCTTCAATTGCTTCTGCATAGGCTCTTTTCATTAAATCATGACCACAAAATGCTGAAACCATCATTAATAAAGTTGATTTTGGGGTATGGAAATTAGTAATCATACATGTTGGAATTGTAAATTCATGAGGAGGAAAAACAAATTTATTTGTCCATCCGTCAAAAGGATTCAATGTATTATGTGAAGAAACTGAACTTTCTACCGCACGCATAGAAGTCGTTCCTACGGTACAAATACGTTTCTTTTTAGCTTTGGCTTCATTCACAATATCACAAGCTTCTTGCGTAATTTTTAATTCCTCCGAATCCATTTTGTGTTTTGATAAATCCTCAACCTCAACTGGATTAAAAGTTCCCAAACCAACATGAAGTGTCACTTCGGCAAATTTAATACCTTTGATTTCCAATTTTTTCAGTAACTGCTTAGAGAAGTGCAATCCTGCAGTTGGTGCTGCAACAGCTCCTTCTTCTTTAGCATAAATCGTTTGGTAACGTTCCGCATCTTCCGGGGTCACATCTCTTGAAATATATTTTGGGATTGGAGTTTCTCCTAGTTCTGTTAATTTATTTCTGAATTCTTCGTAAGAACCGTCGTAAAGGAAACGCAAAGTTCGCCCGCGTGAAGTGGTATTATCGATAACTTCCGCAACTAAGGAATCATCATCTCCAAAATATAATTTGTTTCCGATTCTGATTTTACGTGCTGGATCAACCAAAACATCCCAAAGTCTTTGCTCAGAATTTAATTCTCTAAGTAAAAAAACTTCGATTCTTGCTCCTGTTTTTTCCTTATTTCCATACAAACGTGCTGGAAAAACTTTAGTATTATTCAAAATTAAAACATCACCGTCATCAAAATAATCGATAACATCTTTGAACATTTTGTGCTCTATGGTTTGCTTCTTACGATCAATAACCATTAGACGTGATTCGTCTCTGTTTTCAGCTGGATATTCGGCAAGAAGTTCTTTTGGCAAATCGAATTGAAAATGTGATAATTTCATTTAAAAAAGTTATGAGTTATGACTTATAAATTATGCCCTTTAAGATCGCTTAAGACAACAAAATTCTAAATCGTTTGCAAATATACGATTGTGAGATAGCCGTTGTCAAGTGTTTTGCTGTTTATTTTCAAAAGCTACTGATTCACTATGCTTTACAACGCTTATTTTTCTGAAATCTGAAAACCTAAACGTCTTAAATCTTCCCAAAAATCAGGATATGATTTTGAAACCACTTCCGCATTTTCGATGATTATTGGCACTTTTAAAGCTAATGGTGCAAATGCCATCGCCATTCTGTGATCGTTATAGGTCGCAATTGTTACATTGTGTTCAATTTCGTCTGAGGCCAAAAGCGTCAAACTATCATTAGTAACGGATATATTGGCTCCGAGTTTTGTTAGCTCAATTCGAAGCGCTTCCAATCTGTCGGTTTCTTTAATTTTCAACGTATGAAGTCCTGTAAGATGGCACCCTATTCCTAATCCAAGGCAGGTAACTACTATTGTTTGGGCAATATCAGGGGTGTTGTTGAGTTCAAAATTTACCGTTTGAGGAATAAACCCCACTTGTTTTGTAAGGGCCATTTTGTTTCCTTCAAAATGCGTATCAACACCCATTTGTTTGTAGATTTCAACCAACGCGGAGTCGCCTTGCAAACTAGTTTCTTTATAACTAGTCAATGAAATTGCTGCATTCTCAGCCAGAGCAGCCAAACTGAAAAAGTAAGAAGCAGAACTCCAATCGGATTCTACAGTCATTACTTTTGATTCCACTTCCTGTTTCGGGTAAACTGTGATAACATTTCCATCAAAACTAGTTTTGATATCCAAATCATTCAATAAAGCCAAGGTCATTTTAATATATGGAACCGAAGTGATCTCACCTACCAAAGTAATTTCAATACCATTTTCTAGTTTTGGAGCTACTAATAACAATGCTGATATGTATTGACTGCTCACATTTGCAGGAATAGCAACTTTAGAAGCAATGATTTTTTGTCCTTTGATTCGAATAGGCGGATACCCTACTTCATTTTCATAAGAGATTTGCGCCCCTAATTGTTCCAAAGCTTCTACTAAAACTTGTATCGGACGCTCTGTCATTCTTTGCGAACCAGTCAAGACTACTTCTCGATCCTCGTTTACAGCAAAATAAGCCGTTAAAAAACGCATCGCCGTACCCGCATGATGAATGTCAACTATTTCCTCGTTTCCTCGCAATGCTTTTTGCATCACTTCACTGTCATCTGAGTTTGAAGTATTGGCCAAAGTAATATTCGGGAACAACGCTTGCAATAACAACAATCGGTTGGTTTCGCTTTTTGAGCCAGTAACAGCTATTTGAGCTTGTAAATTGGATTGGGAAGTTTGTAACTGTAAATTCATATTTTAATTATGAGTTAGAATTATGAGTTTTAGCTTTCGCTTTCTACTCAAATACTTTGGGGTGCAATTTACCACTCCTCCTTTATAATTCACAATTTATTTGAGTTTTTCGTTGTTTTTGTGACGGTCTTTGTCTCGAATAGATTTCAGAACCATCTTTTTATCGAAAGCAGCCTGCAAATCAATTCCAGTTTGATTCGCCAGACACATAACCACAAAAACCACATCGGCTAATTCTTCACCAAGATCTTTGTTTTTGTCGCTTTCTTTCTCAGATTGCTCTCCATAACGACGGGCGATGATTCGGGCTACTTCCCCTACTTCTTCCGTAAGTTGTGCCATATTGGTAAGCTCATTAAAGTACCGAACGCCGTGTTCGTTTATCCAAGTATCAACGTCTTGTTGGGAGTTTTTTAGGTTCATCTTATTCTCTATTTTTACTATCTATTTGTATCGTTACAGGTCCATCATTTAACAAAAGTACTTTCATATCTGCACCAAAAACTCCAGTCTGAACTTTCTTACCCAACTCTATTTCCAAGCGTTTTACAAAATTTTCATATAATGGGATAGCAACTTCTGGTTTTGAAGCTTTTATATAGGAAGGACGATTGCCTTTTTTAGTAGCAGCATGTAATGTAAATTGACTTACCACAATAATATCTCCGTCAATTTCTTTAACGGATAAATTCATGACATCGTTTTCATCGCCAAAAATGCGAATGTTAGTTATCTTATTAACCAGCCAATCTATATCTTCTTTAGTATCGGCATCTTCAATACCAATTAAGACCATCAGTCCTTTTTGGATATCGGCAACAATTTTATTATCGATGGTCACGGAAGCTGAGGAAACTCTTTGAATTACAACTTTCAAAATAATGGTGAATTAGGAATGATAAATTATGAATATTCATAATTATTTTTTTAAACTATTTTTAGTTCAAATAATTATTGAAGCTAAAATTTTATTAATTTCAGAACTATTCCCTCGTTTTATCACTAATTATTCGGTCTTCGTTATGAATATCCGTACGGTAATTTTCATCATCCCCTTCTAGAATCTTAAGATAACTTCTATAACGGGACCACGCAATTTCGTCTTTTTCTAAAGCCGCTTTAATAGCACAATGCGGCTCCTCTTTATGCAAGCAATTATTAAATTTACATTGATCTTTCAACTTGAAAAATTCAGGAAAATAACCACTAATTTCTGCTGCATCCATATCTACAATTCCAAAACCTTTGATTCCGGGTGTATCAATTATTCTGGCATCAAATGACAAATCGTACATTTCTGCAAAAGTCGTCGTGTGCTGCCCTTGCTTGCTGGCTTCAGAAATAGTTTTTGTTTTTAGGTGTAACGAAGGCTCCATCGCATTAACCAACGTTGATTTACCAACACCTGAATGACCGGAGAACATACTTACTTTACCAATCATCATAGCTTTCAACTCCTCAATTCCTTTCATTTCCGTAGAAGAAACCCGCAGGCATTTGTATCCAATTTCCTGATACACATGCTGCATATACAATTGTTCATCCAGCGTAGCTTCATCAAAGGTATCAATTTTATTAAAAACCAGCACGGTTTCAATTCCATACGCTTCGGCTGTAACCAGAAAACGGTCAATAAAATTAAAGGTAGTTGGTGGATTATTTATAGTAACTAACAAGAAAACCCGATCAATATTTGACGCAATAATATGCATCTGATGGGATAAATTCACTGATTTTCGAACAATATAATTCTTTCTCTCGTGAATATTATGAATGGTTCCGGTAACGGTATCAGATGATTCTTCGAGTTCATAATCCACAATATCCCCTACAGCAATAGGATTGGTACTTTTGATTCCTTTAATTCGAAATTTCCCTTTCATACGGCATTCGATAAAATCGCCTTGTTCGGATTTTACGGTGTACCAACTTCCTGTAGATTTGTATACGAGTCCTGTCATTGAGGATTTTTGATTGAAGATTAACGATCTTAGATTTCTTATTTATAATTTAAGACTTTGCAAAGATAATTCTTTGTTTCCCGTTTATCCCGAAGCTTCAGAATAAAGTTTAAAGTTTTTCACTATGAATACCATTACTCTAAGTTAGAAATAAAAAATCCCCATAATTTTTTTGACAAAAAGTTTTGGGGATTTTCAGCACAACTGTTCTTAATACTCGATTCTTTATTTTTTTATTTGGTATGGAAAATTACGACCTACTTTTCGCATCATTCTTTCCATCACGGCATTTGCTGAACTCATTACATCTTCATTCATCTCTTTGTAAAATCGCCAAAGCAAATCGCCATCTGTTCCGTTATATACATTCATAGTCATTTCTCCACTAGCAACTTTTCCTGTTCCAAAACCAATTAAAAGTGTTTTAGCAATCGCTAAACCTTCACTACTTGTTTTTTCATAAGCATATCCGCATTTAATTACTGCATCAACGCCTAATATTTTAGCTAGTGCGTCTGGAGTCATTACATCTATTTTATCATAAATTTCATTTTGTTTTAAAAGAACATTAGTTCTTTCAATATCCTGAACAACAACAGAATAATCATCTGATTTTCTAAGAAGATATGTATACATCCCTGATTGCAAGTTAGATCCTAATTTTCTTTCTTCTTCTTTATTCGTTTGGGCATCAAAATTTTTTGGTAATCTTTTATACGAAATTGATGCTTTAAAGGGTAATATAGCAACTGTTTTGTGCGATGCAACAAGTTGCTGTAATTTAGGCGACTCAAAAATTTGTTTTGAACTTTCGAATTGGGCCAACATAAAAGTTGTAGATAATAGGCCAATAACCAAAAAGATAAATTTTCTCATAATAATAAAATAGTTTAAGTTTAAATAATTAAGAGCGCAATAATACAAAAAAACCTACAATCAAGTTGTAGGTTTTAATAAATAATTATTTACTTGGTTACTTAAGCATTCAATACTTTTTCTTGGTGACCAATACTTTCCTGGTGGATGGCTTTGAACATTCTTAACACAAACTCCTCAGTTAATCCTTTTTTCTCTCCTTCTAATATCATTTTTCCAAGGATTTCATTCCAACGATTATTTTGCAATACAGCAACGTTAGCAGCTTTTTTTACTTGGCCAATTTCATCTGCAACTTTCATTCTTTTCCCTAACAAATCTAATAAAGTGGCATCCAGAACATCAATATTAGCTCTTAATTTTTTCATTTTAAGTGTAAACTCATCAGAAACATCATCTAGCTTTCTTACTTTTAAGTCAATGAAGATTTGTTTCAACGCATCTGGTGTGACTTGCTGAGCAGCATCACTCCAAGCATTATCGGGATCCGTATGTGTTTCGATAATCATACCGTCATAATTCAAATCTAATGCCTCCTGAGTCACTTCCAGAATCATTTTACGATCTCCTGTAATATGTGAAGGGTCAATTATCAAAGGTAAATCAGGAAATTTATTTTGTAATTCGATAGCAATCTGCCATTCTGGGATGTTTCTGTATTTTGTTTTTTCATACGTAGAAAAACCTCTATGAATTACCCCTAATTTTTCGATTCCAGCATTGTACAGTCGCTCCACACCGCCTAGCCATAACGACAAATCTGGATTTACTGGGTTTTTCACCAATACGATTTTCTTAGTCCCTGCCAAAGCATCTGCAATTTCTTGCACTGCAAAAGGGTTTACTGTTGTTCTCGCACCAATCCACAACACATCAATATCGTATTCTAAAGCTAATTTAACGTGAGCTGCGTTTGCCACTTCTGTTCCCATCAGCAATCCGGTTTGTTCTTTGGCTTTTTTTAACCATTTCAATCCGATCTCTCCTACTCCTTCAAATCCTCCGGGGCGCGTTCTAGGTTTCCAAATTCCTGCTCTAAAAACACTCACGTCTGAATCTTTCAATTCATGTGCAATTTTCAATACTTGCTCTTCTGTTTCAGCACTACAAGGTCCTGCGATCACAAAGGGATGAGTCAAATTGAATTCATTCAACCAATTTCTCATTTCTTTCTTGTTTTCCATCTTTTCTAAATTTATTTTTTATTATGTGTTGTTCTTTTTGAAACTGTTTTGTGAGACTATCTACTAAAAACGGCTTACTTTTTTACATTCATTCCGTTTAATATTTCCCTAATTTTATTGACACTTTGCATTTCATTGTAAATCGCATCGTAATCTTCCTTCTCTAATAATTCCTTAAATTTTGATAAATTCAAAATATACTCCTCCAATGTTTTCACAACCTGTTTTCTGTTTTGTTTAAAAATAGGCGTCCACATTGCCGGGGAACTTTTGGCCAAACGAACCGTACTTTCAAAACCAGAACCCGCCATGTCAAAAATATCCTGTTCGTCTTTCTCTTTATTAATTACCGTTTTTCCAAGCATAAAGGCACTAATATGGGACAAATGCGATACGTAAGCAATGTGTTTGTCATGTGATTTCGGATCCATATAACGGATTCTCATTCCCAATGCGGTAAAAAGCTCCAACGCCTTTTCCTGTAATTTGAAAGTCGTTTTCTCTACTTCACAAATAATATTCGTCTTCCCTTGAAACAATCCTTTTACCGCTGCCGAAGGTCCTGAAAACTCCGTTCCTGCAATAGGATGTGTTGCTATGAAATTTCTTCTCTTAGGATGATTGACAACCGCTTCGCAAATAGGAGTCTTAGTAGAACCCACCTCAAAAACAATTGTATTTTCTCCTATTACATCCAAAACTTTTGGCAAAACAGTCAATGCTACATCAACAGGAACCGAAACGATTACAAAGTCTGCATCAACTAAATCTTCAAATGTAGCACCGCCATCAACAACTCCTAAAGCTACGGCTTCCGCCAAATGACCTTCGTTAGTGTCAATTCCATAAATTTTGGCATCCGGATGCAGCGTTCTAATGTCCAATACCATCGAACCGCCTATCAATCCTATTCCTATTACAAATACTTTCATTTCTTGTTTTTTAGTAGCTAATCCTGCTATTCGTTTCAATCTTTTCCTTTTATAAAAAAAGGAAAAGGATTTTCTCTGCCATCAGGGCTAGGGCATCTCGTTTTTTAAAATTTTCTTTAAACGAATCTATTAGTTCTACATTACGCAAATCTATCAATTGCTTCTTGTACTTTTTCTTCTTTTACACACAGGGCAAATCGTATGTATCCTTCACCATTACTTCCAAAAATGGTTCCCGGCGTAATAAAAATAGATTTTTCATATAAAATTTCATCTATGAATTTCTCAGCCGATGTGATTCCGTCCGGCAACTTTGCCCAAACAAATAATCCAACTCCTTCCTTATATACTTTACAGCCTAATTTCTCCGCCAGTTGCTCAGTAAGGATTCTGCGTTTTCTATAAATCGCATTCATCGATTCAAACCAAGCCTTGTCACTTTTCAAAGCTTCAATTGCTCCTTTTTGAATACCGTAGAACATACCGCTATCCATATTGCTTTTTACTTTTAGCACAGCATCTATACAAGCTGTATTTCCTAAAACCATTCCAACTCTCCAGCCTGCCATGTTAAAGGTCTTACTCAAAGAATTCAATTCTAAACCCACTTCTTTTGCGCCTTCCACTTGTAATAAGCTTATCGGATTGTCGTTCAAAACAAAGCTATACGGATTGTCGTTGACTAATAATAGCTGGTGTTTTTTGGCAAAAGCCACCAATTTTTCAAACAACTGCAAACTGCCTCTTGCTCCTGTTGGCATGTGCGGATAACCCAACCACATGATTTTCACTTTCGACAAATCCAGTTTTTCCAATGCTTCAAAATCCGGTTCCCAATTATTTACTTCTTTTAAATCATAATAAACGGGGACTGCTCCCACTAAATTCGTCACCGAAGTATACGTTGGATACCCTGGATTGGGAATCAGCACCTCATCGCCTTCATTCAGGAAAGCCAGTGAAATATGCATAATTCCTTCTTTGGAACCCATCAAAGGCAAAATTTCGTTAGCTGGATTTAATGCTACTTGAAAGTTATTTTGATAAAAATCAGCCATGCCTTTACGCAATTCCGGCAATCCTTGATAACTCTGATATTGATGCGCATTATCATCTTGCATTGCCAGAACCACTGCGTCAACAACCGCTTGTGATGGTTGCAAATCCGGACTTCCAATTCCCATATTGATAATTGGTTTCCCTTCGGAAGCCAGTTGCCTCACTTCCCTCAGCTTTGAGGAGAAATAGTATTCTTCAATTATATCCAGGCGTTTTGCTGTAGTAATCATGATTTTATTTTTTTATGGCCTTGTCGCTATCCGAGTTTCTTCTTCTACGCTTTATAGTTTTGTGTTTTTATATTCGCCTAATACTTTGAAGTACTCTGCCATGATTAACAATAGTGATTTTGCTTTGGCATAATCCTCGTATCTATCAAAAGTAACATCCACAAAAAAAGAATATTTCCAAGGTGTTTCTATTTTTGGTAACGATTGAATTTTCGTTAAATTCAATTTGCAATCACTCATTACATTGAGTACTGCGGCCAAACTACCGCGCTTGTGATCCAATTCGAATTTAATGGACGCCCTGTTAATTTCGTTTTCTGGAACAAATGAATTCTCCTTTTTTATTATCACAAAACGAGTCATGTTGTTCTTAATCGTTTGAATTTCCGGAGCCAAAATTTCTAAATCATACATTTCGGAAGCCGTTCTACTGGCAATTGCAGCAATTCCTTTCAACTGCTTTTCCTGAATTCTACGCGCCGTTTCGGCAGTATCTTTGTCTTCGACTAATTTTATATTCGGATATTTTTTAAGGAATTCCATACATTGCAAAATAGCCATTGGATGGGAATGCACTTCTTGAATATCCTCTATTCTCTGACCCTTTAATGCCATCAAATTTTGGTGAATTCTTAAATAATGTTCTCCTATGATGTGCAAATTATTTTTATCAATTAAAGCGTAATTTGGTATAATTGGACCTGCAATAGAATTTTCTATTGCCATAACCGCCTGATCGGATTTACCTGACAGCAAATTGTCTACTAATTCTTCAAAAGACAAACACTCGTCAACAACAACCGCCTGATTGAAATATTCTTGAGCAACCTGATGGTGAAAAGAACCCGCTATCCCCTGTATTCCAATTATTTCATTCATTTTACAAACTTTTAAGCAAAAAAAAATCCCGATTTTCATCGGGATTGTATATTTATAGTATCAATTTAATTTTATAATCAAATAACCATACAACAATCCCTTACCACTTTCCAGAAGAAATAATAAGAGTTGCTAAAATAAAATCGGTTATTCAACATACTGTTGCTTTTTTGTATTTATTACTCTGCGAATGTATACATAATTTCCAGCTATCCAAAAAAAAAAGCTGATTTTGTTGAACAAAAAAAGGATTCGCTAAAAAACTGGCTATTAATTATGTAATAATTAAAAAAAGGCTTTTAAAATATTTTTTAGTTAGTACCCATTTAAGGTTTTAAGAAACTAAAACTCTATTTCTCAAAATTAAGCTTTAAATTAAACTACTAATTTTTCCGAAAGCCATTTTTTTCCTTCAGAAATTCGGGTTACAACCATTGCCGAAACCAAATCTCCATTCGCATTCAGCAAGGTCGCCATTGGGTCTACTAAGGTTCCCACAATCATTGCAGCCGGTAAAGCTTGCTCCATAGGAAATCCATACACCGTTATTGCCAAGATTTCTCCTATATATCCCCCGTTTGGAATTCCGCCTTCTACAACCGAAACAATTACTGTTATTCCTAGTGCCATCAGCAACGTATTTGGATCGTTGAAATCTTTGCCAAACATCGCAAAAATAACTGCAATTTTTATAATAGACGACATACTCGACCCATCTTTATGCAGAGGCGCGCCTAATGGAATAACTACATTACTGATATGACTCGGAATATTCATTCGTTCCGCTCCCTCCAGATTAGCCGGAATTGTCGCAATACTGCTGCAAGTTCCCAATGCGGTCAATGATGGGGTTATATTATTTTTCCAAAAAATACGGAATCCTTTTCTTCCTCCAGCCATAAAAGCATATAGACTAAAAAACACTACGAAATAAAAAGCACAAACCGCATAATAAAGCCCCAAAGGCTTTGCATAAGCACCAAATAATTGTGGTCCAAAAATCCCAACCTGATACGCAAAATAAGCACCCAGTCCTATTGGCGCTGTTTTCATAATCATATGCAACAATTGTTTCATCACTTCGTTTCCTGAATTCAAGAACCTACTGAAATCTTTCCCTTTCTCTCCGGAATTCAAACTGGCAAATCCTATTAAAAACGAAAATATAATGAGTGCTAACATATTTTTACGTGATAGCAATTCAAAGAAATCATTAGCAGTAAGCAACTGTGTGATTTGAGAACCCGCTGAACTTACCTCTACAGCTTCTATAGGCAGTTTAGAACTAATTATATCCTGGTGAATAGGAAAAAGCAAAACACCGATAATCATCAAAATAGCTGAAATCAATACCGTGCTTAGAAAAACGCCCATCACAATTCCAAATAATTTTCCGAGTTTTTCTGTTTTTTCTAAATTGGCAATTGAGGATGCAATGGTAAAAAATATCAAAGGAATGATCGCCGTAAACAATAAATTTAGAAATATATCGCCCAAAGGCTTAATCACTTCTACTCCTTTTCCAAAAACCAAACCCAATATACTTCCTGCCAGAATTCCGCCAAGCAGCAATAAAATACTTTGGTAGTTTTTCCAGAAACTACCCGACTGTATATTTTTTAAATTCATATTTACATAGTTTAAGGTAAATATATAAATCTAAAAGAGAATATCCTCTTGCTTAGTCAACTTTGATGAAGGCCTTTTATATATTGCTTTATAAAAACAATAAATCAATACTTTTTCTGTTTACTTTTGCAACAAAATATATTCCATGTCAATAGAAGTTAATAACATATCCAAAAGTTATGGTGCCCAAAAAGCACTAGATAACATTTCATTTTCCATTAATAAAGGAGAAATTGTTGGTTTTTTGGGTCCAAATGGAGCTGGAAAATCGACTTTGATGAAAATATTGACTACCTTCATCACTGCCGATGCAGGCATTGCACTAGTAAATGGAAATGATGTAAACACCCAACAAAAAGCGGTTCAGCTTTCTATTGGCTATTTACCGGAACACAATCCGTTGTATTTGGATTTGTATGTGAGGGAATATTTGGCTTTTAGTGCCGATGTCTATAAAGTAGCTAAATCCCGTATCGAAGAAGTAATTCAACTGACCGGTTTAAGCACCGAATGTCACAAAAAAATAGGGCAATTATCCAAAGGATATCGGCAACGTGTAGGCCTTGCCAATGCGTTATTGCACAATCCCGATGTTTTGATTTTGGATGAACCAACAACTGGTTTAGACCCGAATCAATTAATGGAAATTCGGAATGTGATTAAAACCGTAGGGAAAGATAAAACTGTTTTCCTCTCCACACACATCATGCAGGAAGTCGAAGCGATTTGTGATCGTGTGATTATCATCAATAATGGCAAAATTGTTACCGATAAAAAATTGGATCACTTAATTTCAGACGATAAAGAACAAGTTATCGAAGTAGAATTTGATTATAAAATAGAAGAACAATTAATTGCCAAAATTGAAAATCTTGTTTCTTATAAAAATACCCACGACATGATTTGGGAATTAACTTTTAAAGCTGACAAAGACATGCGCCCAGCTGTTTTTGATTTTGCGAATGCAAACGGTTTGAAAACGCTGCAAATCAACCAGAAGAATAAAAATTTAGAGGCTGTTTTTAGAGAGATTACAAAGTAAATTATTTATAAAAAAGCTCGTTTAAACTGAGTTTAAACGAGCTTTTTATGCTAATACCGTAAAATTAAAAAACCTTACTCGCTATTTGTCGAATATTTTCTGATTTTCCCATAGAATAATAGTGTAATACTGGAACTCCGGCTGCCTTCAATTCTAATGATTGTTGGATAGCCCATTCGATTCCTACTTGTCTGATATCCGCATTATTTCTACATTGATCTACCGCATGAATTAAATCTTCCGGCAAATCAATTCTAAAAATTTGTGGTAATACTTGTAAGTGTCTTTGCACTGCAATAGGTTTGATTCCCGGAATAATAGGAACCGTAATCCCCATTTCTCTGGCTTTGGAAACAAACTCGAAGTATTTCGCATTGTCAAAAAACATTTGGGTCACTACATAATCAGCACCTGCCTCTACTTTTTCTTTCAGCCTTTTTAAATCTGAAATTAAGGAAGGAGACTCCAAATGTTTTTCTGGATACCCAGCAACTCCAATGCAAAAATTAGCTTTGTTGTCAACATCCATTACATCGTGCAAATATTTTCCACAATTCAATTGGTTGATTTGTTTGACTAAATCAACGGCAAAATCATTACCTCCTTGTTTCGGAATAAAATATTGCTCATCTTTCATCGCATCTCCACGCAAGGCCATCACATTATCAATTCCCAAATAATGACAATCCACCAATAAATATTCTGTTTCTTCTTTGGTAAAACCACCGCAAAGAACATGAGGAACTGTATCTACCGTGTATTTATGTTTTATGGAAGCACAAATACCTAGTGTTCCAGGACGCATTCTGGTCAATTTTTTATCAAGTAAACCATTGCCTTTATCAACATAAATATACTCTTCCCGAGAAGTTGTTACGTCTATAAATGGTGGTTTAAATTCCATTAACGGATCAATATTGTCGTATAATTCCTGAATGCTTTTGCCTTTTTGGGGCGGAATAATTTCAAAGGAGAATAAAGTTTCTCCTTTGGCGGCTTCTATATGCTGTGTTACTTTCATCTTAAATCTTAAAGTTTGAATGTCGAAAGTCACGTCCTTTTGACTTTATGACTGTGTTTTTAATCTGCTACATTCGGGTTCAACCATTTCATAGCTACTTCTGTTGGTATGCTTCTTCGTTTGGCGTAATCAATAACTTGGTCTTCTTTTATTTTTCCAAGTCCAAAATACCTGCTTTCGGGATTTCCAAAATAATACCCAGAAACGGATGAAGCGGGCCACATTGCCATACTTTCGGTCAAGGTCACACCAATTTCGTCTGCAACATTTAGTAATTTCCAAATCGTTGGTTTTTCTAGATGGTCTGGACAAGCTGGATACCCTGGAGCTGGACGAATTCCTTTGTAATCTTCGGCAATCATTGCCTCTGTACTCAAAGCTTCATCTGATGAATACCCCCAAATTTCTTTACGGATTTTTTCGTGTAAATATTCCGCAAAAGCTTCAGCAAAACGATCCGCCAATGCTTTTACCATTATCGAATTGTAATCGTCTAAATCTCTTTCGAATTCAGCCGCCCATTCATCAACACCAAAACCGGTAGTCACACAAAATGCACCCATATAATCGATTTTACCGCTGTCTTTCGGAGCAATAAAATCAGATAAGGCAATGTTCGGAGCACCTTTCGTTTTCTGTGATTGTTGACGTAATGTCAAGAATTTCTCTAACACTTTCCCATTTTCATCACGCAATTCAATGTCATCATCATTCACCTGATTTGCTGGGAAAATTCCATAGATCCCTTTCGCAGTCAGTTTCTTTTCTTTTAAAATAACGTCCAACATTTCATTGGCATCAGCAAAAACGGAAGTTGCTTGTTCACCAACAACAGTATCCGTTAAAATAGCTGGGTATTTTCCGAACAATTCCCATGTTCTGAAAAACGGCGTCCAGTCAATATACGGAACCAAAACATCCAAGTCGACTTCAATTGTTTTTACTCCAATAAAATTAGGCTTCATTGGGGTGTAAGTGTCCCAATCTAATTTTAGTTTGTTGACACGAGCTTGCTCAATAGTCAAGAAGTTTTTGTCTCGCGAACGATTCAAAAACGTCTCTCTAAAAGCATCATAATCAGCTCTGATGTCGCTTGCATATAGCTTTCTATCTTTGTTCAATAAATTTCCGGCAACCGTTACGGCTCTCGAAGCATCATTTACGTGAATAACCGTTTCTCTGTATTGCGGTGCAATTTTCACAGCAGTATGCGCTCGTGAAGTGGTTGCTCCACCAATCATTACAGGAATTTTTATGTTTCGCTTGTCTAATTCTTTAGCCAAATAGACCATTTCATCAAGCGAAGGAGTTATTAATCCGCTTAATCCAATAATGTCAACATTGTGCTCAATTGCTGCTGCAATGATTTTCTCCGGCGCAACCATCACCCCTAAATCTATGATTTCATAATTGTTACAGGCTAAAACAACCGAAACAATATTTTTTCCAATATCATGTACATCTCCTTTTACAGTCGCCATCAAGATACGACCTGCAAAACTGGAGACCCCATCTTTTTCAGCTTCAATGAAAGGCAGCAAATACGCTACTGCTTTTTTCATTACTCGTGCTGATTTTACCACTTGCGGCAAAAACATTTTACCTGAACCAAATAAATCTCCAACGACATTCATTCCCGTCATCAAGTTGATTTCGATAACTTCGATAGGTTTGGTAGCTGCCAATCGGGCTTCTTCCACATCTAGTTCTATAAATTCATCGACTCCTTTTACTAACGAATGTGTCAATCGTTCCTGAATGGTTCCCGAACGCCATTCCTGTACCGCTTTTTCAGTACTCTTTACATCGCCTTTTACATTCTCGGCAAAGTCCAACAACCTTTCAGTGGCATCATCACGTCTGTTTAGAATTACATCTTCAACACGTTCCAAAAGATCTTTTGGAATTTCATCGTAAATAGAAAGCATTTCAGGATTCACGATTCCCATCGTCATTCCGTTTTGAATAGCGTGGTACAAGAAAACCGAGTGCATCGCTTCCCGAACCGTGTCATTTCCTCTAAACGAAAACGAAACATTACTTACTCCTCCACTAATATGTGCATGCGGAAGATTTTCTCTAACCCATTTCGTACCTCTAAAGAAATCCAATGCGTTATCGCGGTGTTCTTCCATTCCTGTTGCTACTGGAAATATATTCAAATCGAAAATAATATCCTGCGCCGGAAAACCAACTTGATTTACCAAAATATCATACGAACGTTGGCAAATTTCTACGCGGCGTTCGTAATTATCAGCTTGTCCCGTTTCATCAAATGCCATAATAATTGCCGCAGCACCATAGCGCTTAATCAACTTAGCATGATGAATAAATTGTTCCTCGCCTTCTTTTAAAGAAATCGAGTTTACAACACTTTTTCCCTGCACCACTTTTAGCCCCGCTTCGATGATATCCCATTTCGAGCTATCAATCATGATTGGAACTCTAGAAATATCAGGTTCGGCAGCGATTAAATTCAGGAATTTTGTCATGGCATATTCGCCATCGAGCATTCCTTCATCCATATTAATATCGATGATTTGCGCGCCACCTTCCACTTGCTCTTTGGCAATGCTCAATGCTTCTTCATATTTTTCTTCCTTGATTAATCGAAGGAATTTTCTAGAACCGGTAACATTGGTTCGTTCCCCAATATTTACAAAAACGCTTTGTGGCGTAATGATTAAAGGTTCTAATCCCGATAATACAAGGTTTCTTCTCTTTTCTGCGTGTGCCATTTTGTTTTATTTAATCCTTGCACCGTTTCAAAAACCGTGTAAGTCTAGCTTTTTTTATTTATTTCTACCTTTTTTAAAAACGTGTAGTTCGTTTTGTTTCTTTTTATTTTGGGCGTGACCCAAGGGTCGGGCTATTCGTTGCAAGTCCTCGACTAATTCCGTCCCGATAGCTATCGGGACGGAATTAGTCTGTGGGCTTTTCACTGCTATCCCTCACGCGGACACTGTTCAATTCAACACTATTTATATCCAACGGATCAATTCCATTGCTGCAAAATAGTTCGTTCCTACGCAACTTTTGTGCTTTTTTCGCTAGCGCGAGCGTTCCGCTCGTGCCCATTCTAAATTACAATTCTATTGTCAAACTTTTTTATCTTGCCTTTGTTTGTGGGCACGAGCGAGACGCTCGCGCTAGCCGATAACTAAACTAGTATTATGTTAGACACGATAAATCGCGTCTCTACGTTTTACATCGTCGCTGTCGAAACTCTGGGTTTATACTCCTTAGCGATATCAGCGATCAATTTGATGTGTTCTGGGGTTGTTCCGCAACAACCACCTATGATATTTACTAAATTATCGTCTAAATATTCTTTGATAAAGGCTTGCATCTGTTCTGGCGTTTCGTCATACTCTCCAAATGCGTTTGGTAATCCTGCATTAGGATGTGCTGAAACATTAAAAGAAGTGTTTTGTGAAAGGGTTTGCAAATACGGTTTTAATAAATCGGCTCCTAAAGCACAATTGAAACCTACACTCAACAAAGGAATGTGCGAAACTGAAACCAAAAAAGCTTCTACGGTTTGACCTGAAAGTGTTCTTCCTGATGCATCCGTAATGGTACCGGAAACCATGATAGGAATATCAATATTGCGTTCGTCCTTAACTTCTTCAATAGCGAAAAGTGCTGCTTTGGCATTTAACGTATCGAAAATGGTTTCTACTAAAAGCAAATCACTTCCTCCGTCAATCAAGGCTTCTACTTGTTGTTTGTACGCAATGCGCAAATCATCAAAAGTTACTGCTCTATAACCCGGATCATTTACATCGGGCGACATGCTCGCCGTCCTGTTTGTTGGTCCAATTGAGCCTGCTACAAATCGAGGTTTCTCTGGATTTTTGGCTGTAAACTCATCGGCTACTTCACGAGCAATTCGTGCCGATTCGAAGTTGAGTTCGTAAACAATATCTTCGAGATGGTAATCTGCCATTCCGATGGTGGTTCCAGAGAACGTATTGGTTTCAACAATATCCGCTCCTGCTTCAAAATAAGCGGCGTGAACAGCACGTATCGCTTGCGGCTGCGTGAGTGACAACAAATCATTGTTTCCCTTTAAAGAATGTGGAAAATCTCGGAAACGTTCCCCTCGAAAATCTTCTTCCGAGAAATTGTACCGTTGTAGCATGGTTCCCATAGCTCCATCGAGTATGAGTATGTTTTCTTTGATAGCTTCTTGAATGCTTGACATAACTTTTTATTTCTTGTAAATCGCGATACATATCGGGATTTATACTTTTGATTACTAACTCCAAAAGCTCACTATATTAGCTTTTTAGCCCCGAGTGCAGCGGCATCTTTTTTTTCTGGTGTTCAGAAAAAAGATATAGCGGAAAGCGGGAACAATATTGGCAAAAAAACGCCAATTGTTTGCTTCTGATACTGAAATTAATTCAGTAGGCTAAATATCGATATGTTGTCAAGAAAAGTTTTGAGAAATACTAAGTGAGTATTCGTGTGTTATCTATCTTAGATACTGAAACTGGTTCTGTATAAAGTAGAATGTAGCACCTTCTTTAAAGATAAAGGGTTGCTAAGGTTTCATTGGGTCATTCCCTCCGCCTTTCGTGATAACTGTCAATAAATATAGGAACACTGCAAAGTAAAGACAAAGCGCTAATACTTGCAAGTATTAGCGCTATATTTTTTAACTAGTTTCTAGTAAGTTGTTAAACAATGGCTTTGACTACAGCTTTTGGAGCCTCTTTACGAGTTCCGTCAAATCCGTCCACGCCAGAAACTGTAGTATATTTTAATACATATTTCTTACCTGGATTAATGATTTGGTAGGCTGCCTGACACATTAATGTTGCTTCGTGAAAACCACAAAGAATCAATTTTAATTTCCCTGGATAGGTATTTACGTCACCAATGGCAAAAATTCCTGGAATGTTCGTTTGATAATCTAAGGCATTGTTAACTTTAATAGCATTTTTTTCAATGTCTAATCCCCAGTCTCCGATAGGGCCTAATTTTGGCGTTAATCCAAAAAGCGGAATAAAATAATCTGTAGGAATGGTTCTGTGGGCTCCATTTTCTTCAATATCAATTGATTCTAAATGTTCGGCTCCATTTAAACCAACTACTTCTGCTGGCGTTATCATTTTTATTTTTCCTGAATTTTTTAATTCCTGCACTTTTTCTACAGAATCTAAAGCACCTCTAAATTCATTTCTTCTATGAATCAGAGTCACTTCGGAAGCAATATTAGATAAGAAAATACTCCAGTCTAAAGCGGAATCACCACCTCCAGCAATTACGACTCTTTTGTCTCTGAATTTTTCTGGATTTTTAATGAAATACTTGATTCCTTTGTCTTCGTAAAATTCGATGTCTTCAATTAATGGTTTTCTAGGTTCAAAACTTCCTAACCCACCGGCAATTGCTACAACCGAAGCATGGAATTTTTTTCCTTTATTCGAAGTCACAATAAAACTTCCGTCTTCTTGTTTTTCAATGGTTTCTGCACGTTCACCCAGCGTAAAACCAGGCTCAAATTGTTTGATTTGTTCCATTAAATTATCCACTAAATCACCCGCTAATACTTCCGGAAAACCTGGAATATCATAGATTGGCTTTTTAGGATACAATTCAGATAGTTGTCCACCTGCTTGAGGCAAGGCATCTAAAATATGACATTTTAGTTTTAACAATCCTGCTTCAAAAACGGCAAATAAGCCAGTTGGTCCGGCTCCTATTATAAGTATGTCTGTCTTAATCATTTTTTTTTCTTTATGTAATTATTTAATCCAAAGTAACGATTGCTTTTTACTGCTTTAAATGATAAATATCATTCGTTCTTTTGCAATGCTTTTATTCTTTATTTTTTAACGACTCGGTTATTTCATTCATTTTCTGCACTTTTTCCTCGAAATTCCCCTTGAGTGTTTTGCGATATTCATTTAGGTTTTCGACCATTTTATTGATGTCGTCTGGAATGATTTCTTCAAAAAGCTCCCGTAATCTTTTGGCTGTTGTTGGCGATTTTCCGTTTGTTGAAATGGCTATCTTGACATTTCCTTTAGTTACAATTCCGCCCAAATAATAATCGCATAAATCTGGCGTATCGGCAATATTGCAAATTAAGTGTCTTTTTCGACACAAGTCGAATACTCTTTTATTTACTTTCAAATCATCGGTACAGGCAATTACCATGTGGCGTTTGCGAAGCATCCAGCGATTAAACTTTTTATAGGTCAATTTTACCGAAGGATGTTTTTGCACTAGCGTTTCTAGTTCCGGTAAAAACCTTGGCGCCACAACCTCAACATTTGCATTTGGACTCGATTTCAACATGAAAGATAACTTTTCTAAACCCACATTTCCTCCACCTACAATCAACACATTCAGGTTGTGTAGTTTTAAAAAAACAGGATACAATTCATTTCTTTCCATTATTATGTTATTTTCCTCTCTACTGCAGAAACCTCTTAATTCTCTTGAGATGAGTCAACAAAGATTGTAATAATTTATACTTTATTTTTATACGATTTGCTTCCTACGAACTCCTCGTAAAATCCTTTCAACTTATTACTTTCTTTCACTACTTCTCCAATAACTATTATCGCTGGTGAACTCAAATTGTTCTCGGCAACAACTACTTGAATATTATTTATAGTTCCAACTCCAATTTTCTCATTTACAGTGGTTCCGTTTTGAATAATTGCAACAGGCGTTTCTCCTTTGGATTCCTTTTGAAATAAAGACACAATCTGTGATAGTTTACTCATTCCCATCAAAATTACAACTGTTGCTGATGATTGTGCTGCAAGCGCTACGTCATCTGACAAATTCCTATTAGAAGTAGTACCTGTAATAACCCAAAAACTTTCGGACACTCCTCTTTTTGTCAAAGAAATTCCTTGATAAGCTGGAACTGCAATCGAAGATGAGATTCCGGGTACTACAAATGTAGGGATTCCAAAACTTTCTGCGAATTCAATTTCTTCACTTCCACGTCCAAAAATAAAGGGATCGCCACCTTTCAATCGAACGACATTTCCATAGGTAAGCGCATTGTCTACAATCAACTGATTGATTTGGTCTTGCGTATATTCATGGCAGCCTTTTCGTTTCCCTACAAATATTTTTATAGCATCTTTGGGTGCATGAATCATTATTTCATCATTGGCTAGTGCATCATACAAAACCACATTCGCTTCCGCCAGCGCCTTTACTCCTTTCAGAGTAAGCAAATCTGGATCGCCAGGACCAGCGCCTACTAAAGTTACTTTGGGTTGAATTGTATTATGCATCAGCTAAATCTTTGGCTCTATATTTCTCTATTGTATCAAAAAACGCAACGCCTTGTTGGATGTATTTTTGTGCAAATTCGGCAGAAGGCTCATTATCTTTAATTTGATAAACCAAATCTTTAAAGCTTGAGTCCAATTCTATTTTTTTGCTATCGATAAAAACAGTATCAAACAAATCGATAATTCCAGCATGGTGATTTGTTTTTTCGTTTTCAGCCAATAATATTGCTTTGGCACCGTTTACAAAACCGGCGTAGGATAAATAAATCGCGTCCGACCATTTTTTATCTTCGAAAGCTTCCTGTGCAAAAGTCATTTTATCTTTGGCTTCTAATATTAAAGTAGCCACTAAATCAATTACTACACCTGCACATTCTCCTACTCCAACTGCTTTTACGTAGTTATCAGCATTTCCCCAATCAACAAAATCAGCCTCGGTAAGGTTTGTTATATCCGCTAATGGTTTCAAGAATTCGTAGAAATATTTTTCTCCTTTTGCATCGTAATAATTCAAGAATGATTGTCCGTTTCCATTCGCATCAAAGTCATTTAAGATAAAACGCAACGCATCAGGTCCTCTTCTACTTGGAATTTTGATTACTTTATCAGAAAATCTTCCGTTTCCATTTCCTAGATTTCCTCCGCCCAATAATACCTGAAGTGCTGGAGCAACTAGTTTTCCTGCATTAATTGACATTCCTTGGAAACCAATTTCGGACATATTGTGTTGTCCACAAGCATTCATACAACCGCTAATTTTAATGGCGATTTGTTGGTTGTTGCTGTATTGTGGATATTCCGTTTTTAATACTCTTTCTAATTCATCCGCGATACCAGTACTGCTTGCGATACCTAAATTACACGTATCCGTTCCTGGACAAGCCGTGATATCTCCGATCGTATCATATCCTAAAGCAACAAAATCTAATTTGGCTAATTCTTGGTAAAAGAACGCTAGATTTTCTTCTTTAATATTACGTAAAACGATGTTTTGTCGTAATGAAAAACGCAATTCATTAGCACCATAGTTTTTAATCAAATCGGCTAATAATCGTGCTTTATCTGTATAAAAATCTCCTAAAAGTACTTTAATACCAATAGCTACATATCCTGCTTGTTTTTGTACAATCACATTTGATTTTTTCCAAGCTTCAAAAGCTTCCACATCCTCAATTGTTACTGATGGCACTGCCAACAATGGTTCTGTAATTACTCCTTCAAATGCAGTAGTGTCTATTTCGTAAGTATGAAAAGGCAAGGCTTTTTTCTCTTCGTCAACCAAACGTAAAAACTCATCACGCCCTAAGTCTTTGATTAAGAATTTCATACGTGCTTTCAAACGTTTTGCTCTTTCTCCGTAACGGTCAAAAACCCTGATTATACCTTCGGCAGTTGGGATAATTTGGTTCACCGGTATAAATTCTGAAAGCAATTCAGCGTGACTTGGTTGAGAACCTAAACCTCCGGCAAACATTATTTTGAACCCTTTTTCACCATTTACAATCTTTGGAATAAATCCTAAATCATGCAAATAACTCAAAGCGGTATCTTTATCAGAAGAGGAAAAGGAGATTTTGAACTTACGTCCCATTTCTTGACAAATTGGGTTACGCAATAAATATTGAAACAAACCATGCGCATAAGGCGATACGTCAAAAGGTTCGTCAACATCTACTCCTGCTAATTCGCTTCCAGTAATATTACGCACGGTGTTTCCACAAGCTTCTCTCAAAGTGATATCATCTTTGGCTAATTCTGACCAAAGTTCAGGCGTTCTGTCTAAACTCACATAGTGAATTTGAATATCCTGACGGGTTGTAATGTGCAAACGTCCCGTAGAATATTTATCGGATACTTCGGTAATACGCTTCAATTGCTCGCTAGTCACTTTTCCGTAAGGTAATTTAATGCGAATCATTTGCACGCCTTCTTGACGTTGACCGTAAATACCACGTGCCAAACGAAGACTGCGAAAACGCTCATCGTCAATTTGTCCACTTCGGAAGGAATGAATTTTTTTCTCTAAATCGATAATCTCTTTTTGGACAATCGGATCTTCTATTTCGGTTCTAAAACTTTGCATCTTTTTTAGCTTTTAGCTATTGGCTTTGGGCTTTTAGCTGTTAATCTATATCTTTTAACTTATTTAATTTTTTAGCATAAGCTAAAAATTATTTTATAAAACCAACTCCTGCTGTTGTATTGGTTGCAGCATCTATTAAGATGAAGGCTCCGTTAGATTTATTATCCGTGTAAGCATCAAAATAAATGGCTTTGCTCAATTTGATAGTTACTTCTCCAATTTCGTTTATAGCTAATTGAGTCGCTGGAGTTGTTCCTGAATAATCGGTTGCGATTACATTTTTTACCCCATCAATTTTCGCCAAAACTCTATTGCTATTGTGCTGTACATAATATTTTGCACCTGGGACCAATTTTTTACTGTCCATCCAACAAACAGTTGTTGTGATGTCTTTTTCAATTTTAGGAAGTTCATTCGATTTTACAATCATATCCCCTCTGGTTACATTGATATCATTTTCCAGTTCCAAAGTAATAGAAGATCCTGCTGTCGCTTCATCAAATTGTTTGTCAAAAAAATGAATATTTGTTACTGTAGATTCTGTTAAAGAAGGAAGCACCGTTACAGCATCCCCAACTTTGATAGTGTTCCCGTATAATTTTCCTGCATATCCTCTAAAGTCATGGTACTCTTCCGTTTTTGGTCTAATTACTGTTTGAACAGGAAAACGTGCGATTCCGTTTTCATAGATATCATTTGGTTCCAATGCTTCCAAATGTTCCAAAACCGTCTGTCCAGTGTACCAAGGCATATTCTCCGATTTATCGGCAACATTACCACCATTGATTGCACTTAGCGGAATGTAACTTACATTTTGTTCTTTGAAAGCGCTTTTTGCATTTAATGCCTGAAAGTCTGCTTTGATTTTGTTGTATACTTCTTCTGAGTAATCAACTAAATCCATTTTGTTTACCGCAACAATAACGTCTTTTACTCTCAATAGATTATTGATAAAAAAGTGACGGTACGTTTGCTCAATAACTCCTTTACGGGCATCAATCAAAATGATTGAAACTTGTGAAGTTGAAGCTCCGGTAACCATGTTTCGTGTATATTCTACGTGACCCGGAGTGTCGGCAATGATGTAGCTCTTCTTGGCTGTCGAAAAATAAATATGCGCCACATCAATCGTGATCCCTTGTTCTCTTTCGGCAACTAAACCATCAGTAGCCAATGAAAAATCTAAATAATCGTATCCTTTCTGTTTGCTGCTTTTTTCTATTGCTTCAATCTTATCTGTAGTCAACGATTTTGTATCGTACAATAATCTCCCGATTAAGGTACTTTTTCCGTCATCTACACTTCCTGCTGTTGCTATTTTTAAAACTTCCATTCCTTATTTTTTATTTGAAGTCTAAAAGTTTAAGGTTTTCAAAACACCTTATGTAAACTTCTAAATTTGATTTTTTTATTTTAAATATTGAATTTTAAATTTTAAATGTCTCGGAACAATTCATAATTTATAATTCATAATTGTTTCCTAAAAGTACCCTTGTTGTTTTCTTTTTTCCATCGCGGCTTCAGAACGTTTGTCATCAATTCTGGCTCCTCTTTCAGAAATAGTCGAAGATCTAATTTCGCCAACTACTTCTTGAATCGTTGCTGCATAAGAATCAACAGCTGCTGTACAACTCATATCTCCAACAGTTCTAAAACGAACAATTCTTTCTTGAATTTCTTCATCTTCTTCTTGGTAAACAAATGGAGAATGCGACCAAATCATACCGTCTCTCAAGAATACTTTACGCTTGTGTGAAAAGTAAATCGATGGAATTTCGATTTGCTCTTGTTCGATATAACTCCACACATCCAGTTCCGTCCAGTTCGAAATTGGGAAAACACGAACGTTTTGACCATTTTCAATTTTTCCGTTTAAAATATCAAACAATTCCGGACGTTGGTTTTTTTCATCCCATTGGCCAAAATCATCCCGAACAGAGAAAATACGTTCCTTCGCTCTTGCTTTTTCTTCATCACGACGCGCACCACCGATACAAGCATCAAATTTAAACTCTTCGATTGCATCCAATAATGTTGTCGTTTGCAAACTATTTCTGCTGGAATATTTACCCGATTCTTCTACAACTTTCCCTTCGTCAATAGCATCTTGCACATTACGAACAATTAATTCCAATCCTAATTCTGCAACCAATTTATCTCTAAAAGCAATAGTTTCTGGAAAATTATGACCTGTATCAACGTGCAACAATGGGAAAGGAATTTTCGCAGGAAAAAAAGCTTTCTGTGCTAAACGCACCAATGTAATCGAATCTTTTCCACCAGAGAAAAGCAAAACCGGTTTGTCAAATTGAGAAATTACTTCTCTAAATATGTATATCGCTTCGCTTTCTAAAGCGTTTGTTTTTAATATGGTACTCATTATTTTAATTTAAAGATTTAAAGGATCGAAAAAATTAAAGATTCAACAATCCTTTATAATTTATATTCACAATTACTTTTGGTGTAAACCACATTCTTTATGGCTGGATTCCCACCACCATCTGCCTGCTCGTATGTCTTCATCTGCAGTAATTGCTCTGGTACATGGAGCACATCCTATACTTACAAACCCTTGTTTGTGTAGTACATTTTGTGGCACATTGTTTTTTTCTAAATAGGCTTCTACTTCTATCAAAGTCCATTTTAACAATGGATTGAATTTTATAATATCAAACTTTTCATCGTATTCAAAAAGATCTAAGGCATTTCTGTTTTCAGATTGTTCCGCACGTAAACCAGTAATCCAGATGTCATTCCCTTTTAATGCTTTGGTCAACGGCGCCACTTTTCGAATAAAACAACACTCTTTTCTATTCTCTACCGATTCATAGAAGCTGTTTGGACCTTTTTGATTTAACAACTCTTGCACCGCATTTGTTTCTGGGAAATAGGTCTTAATGTCTATTTTATATTTTCTTAAAGTTTTATGAAAAACATCATACGTTTCCTGAAATAATCTTCCTGTGTCTAAAGTAAAAATGGTAATTGGCAAATCATTTAGACCAATTAAAGCCGTAATCACCTGATCTTCCTGACCAAAAGAGGTAGAAAAAACTACGCTATCCTTATATTCATTGGCTAAAAAACGAAGCGTTTCCTCTATGGAAAAATCTTTGGTTTTATGCAATAAAGCTTTTACTGTATCTGTGCTCATAATTCTGTTTTTCTTTTACAACAATTTTGACAAGGTTCTTAAACTCAAAATAATAATTAAAATACCTACCAAAATCATCATGGGTTTCCTTTTAATTTTATTGACTAATAAAGCGGCGATTGGCGCGGCAATCACACCTCCTAAAATTAAACCTATAATAACCTGCCATCCTTGGATTCCTCCAAAAATCATAAATGTAATACCACTAGCAAAAGAAACCGCAAATTCAGCTGCATTCACAGAACCAATTGTGTATCTAGGATTTCTACCGCGTCCTAATAATGTAGAAGTAACAATTGGCCCCCATCCTCCACCTCCAACAGAATCCATGAATCCTCCAAAAGAAGCCAGAATATTCAATCGCTTCGTTTTCTTTTTAATAATGTTTTTTTGCATTGCCTTTCTGATAATTATAACCGCCAAAGCAATCATATACACCGCAATAAAAGGCTTTATTGCATCTCCATCAATTACATCTGATAACAAATAAGCTCCAGTAATCGAACCCAAAACTCCGGGTATCAACAAATGTTTTACTAATTTTTTATTGATATTTCCAAATCGATGATGCGAAATAGCAGAAGCACCGGTTGTAAACATTTCGGCAACATGAACACCTGTACTACTGATGGCTGGTGGAATTCCATACGCTAATAAAAAAGAAGTTGAAGTAGCTCCGTAGCCCATTCCTAAAGTCCCATCTACCAGCTGTGCAAAAATCCCAATGCAGAAAAAGATTAAAAATTCTTGATTCAACCCAGCAATCAAACTATTCCATGAAAATTCAGCGTGATGATTGTAAACCAATGTAGCAATTAATCCAATTAATAAGGCAACCGGAATAATAACCCACAAACGTTCTTTAAATGTAATTTCAGGTTTTAAGGAGACCCTATGTTCTACTGCTTCTTTATTCATATTCTATGGAAAATCAACTTTTATTAATAATTATCTATTACCCTATAGGAAAGCTAGATTAGTATGCAAAAATACTACTTTTTGCTTAACTACAAAACTTATTTAAAAAAATGTTTGTTAAAATGCAATATCCGCTAGGGTATTGTTTTCCAATATCATCAGGGTATTGTCTCGCACTTCGGTCATTAATTTCCGAACGGCGCAAGTAGTTTCATCGGCACAGTCTGCACAAGGCTCATAAAAATTATGGCTGGCACAAGGAAGTAACGCAATAGGTCCCTCTAGAGTGCGATACACATGGGCCATATTTATTTCCTTAGGATCTTTTATCAAATAATAGCCTCCGCCTTTTCCTTTTTTGGCTCCTAAAAAACCAGAATGGCGTAACAGTAGTAAAATACTTTCTAAAAACTTAATCGAAATAGTCTCGCTTCTTGCTATTTCAGCAATTTGTATCGGTGTTTGATCTTTCTGGCGTGCCAAAAAAGTCAATGCTTTTATTCCGTATTTAGTTTTCTTTGAAAGCATAATTGATTTTTGATTGAAATAAATGATTTCTGATTTTTTATGGTTTCAAATCAAAAAAACCATACCCTTTTTACAACAACAAAAATATACTTTTTGAATGAAGAATGGTGAATGTAGATTAACGATTGTTGTTGGATGAGAAATCTGCAATTTAAAATCGTCTATCTACATTCAAAAATCTTTATGAAAGCGCTTGTTCCAAATCAGCAATTACATCCTTCACGGTTTCCAATCCAACAGAAACACGCACTAAACCATCGGTAATACTTACCGCTAAACGTTCCTCTACAGATAATTTACTGTGTGTTGTTGATGCAGGATGTGTTACAATGGTTCTCGTATCGCCTAAATTTGGTGATAAAGAGCATAGTTTTAATTTATCCAAAAAATTTCTTCCGGCTTCAAGACCGCCTTTTATTTCAAAAGCAACAATGTTTCCTCCTAAAAGCATTTGTTTTTTGGCAATTTCATATTGCGGATGCGATTTCAAGAAAGGATATTTCACTTTATTAACCTGAGGATGGCTTTCCAGAAATTCAGCCACTTTCATGGCATTTTCACAATGCCTGTCCAAACGAATCGCTAACGTTTCTAAACTTTTTGATAATACCCAAGCATTAAAAGGCGATAAAGAAGGGCCAGTAAGTCGAGAAAACAAATAGATTTTCTGAATCAATTCTGCATCACCAACAGTTATTCCTCCCAACACTCTTCCTTGACCGTCCATTAATTTTGTAGCGGAATGCACCACTAAATGCGCACCCCACTTTATCGGTTGTTGCAGATAAGGTGTAGCAAAACAGTTATCAATTACCAAAATCAGATTGTGTTTTTTAGCAATAGTTCCTAACAGTTCTAAATCGATAATATCAACAGCCGGATTGGTAGGTGATTCAGCAAAAAGAATCTTTGTATTTGGAGTAATAAAACTTTCAATCGTTTCTGGCTTATTGATATCAAAATAGGAGGTTTCAATATTCCATTTTGGAAAATAATTGATGAATAAAGAATGTGTCGCTCCAAAAACACTACTGGAAGAAACTATATGATCACCCGATTTCAATAAAGCTGCCATGGTTGAATACACTGCTGCCATTCCTGAAGCAAAAGCAAAACCAGCTGCAGCACCCTCCATTTTACAGACTTTGTCTACAAATTCATTCGTGTTTGGGTTGCTGTAACGGCTGTAAATATTTCTGTCTTTTTCCTCAGCAAAAGAAGCGCGCATGTCTTCGGCATCTTCAAACACAAAACTGGACGTTAAGTACAAAGGCACAGAATGCTCTAAATATTGCGTTCTTTCTAATTGGGTGCGGATGGCTAAGGTTTCAAAACCAAATTCTTGTTCGTTCATTCTAATTGTTTAAAAAGTTTAAGGATTAAAGTTATTGGAGTAATATTTCACCAATCATTTTATCCAAACTATAATGGTTTATTGTTTAAAACTACTTTATAGTGTATCGTCGCTGTTGGCTCTAATGTTTTAGAAACCGAACAGTATTTTTCGAAAGAAAGCTGCGCTGCTCTGGCTGCTTTTTCTTCATTAATAGGCCCCTCCAAAAAGAAAACCACGGTAATTTCCTTGAATGGTTTTGCTTCTCCTACTTGTACCCGTTCCCCTTCAACCTCAGCCTTAAAAGAGGTGATTTCTTGTCTTTGTTTTTTTAGAATCGAAATCATATCAATGGCGCTGCAACCTGCAACACCCATCAATACTAACTCCATTGGACTTGCACCCATGTCATTCCCGCCAAATTCAGGTCGGCTATCAACGTTTACTATATGCCCACGCTCGTTTTTTAATTCAAAGTGGAAATTGTCATTTACTCTGTTTAATGTTATTTTCATCTTGTATTTTTTTTATCTGAAATCAAAAATCATTAATCTGCAATCTTAAAGTATTACCCTTTATCCGATAATCTCAAAATATCCCCAAAAACACCTCTCGCCGTCACGGCTGATCCTGCGCCTGCGCCTTGAATCACAATTGGTCTGTCGCCATACGATTCCGTATAAATTTCGAAGAATGAATCAGAACCTTTCAATCCTCCCAAAGCGGTATCGGAAGGTACCGAAACTAATTTCACTTCGAGATCACCTTTATCATTTTGCAAATCACCCGATAATTCACCTATGTATCGCAACACGTGGTTTGGTTTTTGGTCGGCCTTTATTTTAGCATAAATTGGGTCGAGCTCCGTCAGTTTATTTAGGAAATCAGAAACATCACCTTCACGTAAATGTTCTGGAATTAAATTCTGAATATTAATCTCTTCGAACTCATTTTGCAAGTCTAATTCTCTTGCTAAAATCAATAATTTTCTACCAACGTCGTTTCCACATAAATCTTCTCTTGGATCGGGTTCCGTATACCCATTGTCAATAGCTTCCTTTAAAATCTCGCTAAACGGAGCATCTTTGGCAGAAAAATTATTGAATAAATAACTCAATGTTCCTGAAAAAACACCCTTAATTTTCGTAATATTCTCTCCTGAAAGGTGTAGTAATTTAATAGTATCAATTAAAGGCAATCCCGCTCCAACATTGGTTTCATAAAGATAACTCTTTTGATTATCTGCCAATACTTTTCGCAATTTTTTATAAAAACTATAACTTAGTGTATTTGCAACTTTATTAGATGAAATCAAATCAAAACTGCTTTCTACTAAAGAAATGTAGTTCTCGACAAATGCAGTGCTTGCGGTGTTATCAATCGCAATTAGATTCTCCAAGTGATGCTCATTTGCATACGCAATCACATCGTTAATGGTATATGAAAAGCCGTTATTCTGGATTTCATTTTTCCAATTTGGCGTTACTCCATTTTTATTTAGAAGTACATTACTTGAATTGGCGATTGCAAAAACATTCAATTTGATGTCTTTCCTTTTCTCAATGGCTGCAGCAGATTCCAATATTTGGTTAATCAATGTTCCACCCACTAATCCGTGACCAAAAATGGCAATATTAATTTTCTTGGAAACTCCAAAAATCTCTCCATGAATTACGTTTAAGGCTTTGTGAAGTTGTGATTTTTTCACCACCAAACTCACATTTTTACCCGTAACCGTATTATTGAAAAGTATGGGAACAATTTTATTTTTTATCAACGCCGTGTAAGGCTTATGAAACGTACTTAAATCCTGACCAATGATAGAAATTACCGAAACATCATCGGTAACCGTAATTTTATTGACATCTTTCGAATAAAAATCATTTTCAAACTCTTTTTCCAGTTCAATCATGGCTAAAGTAGCTTTATCAGCAGCCACTACCAAACCAATTCCTCGTTCAGAAGAACCTTGAGAAATGATACTTACGCTGATATTATTGTCACCCATCACTCTAAAAATTCGTGCATCAACACCCGTTTTTCCAAGCAATCCTCTTCCCTCTAAATTCACTAAAGAAACATTTTCAAGCACCGAAAGTGTTTTAATCCCTTCTTTATTAGAATTGGATGTAATTAATGTCCCCTTATTTTCGTGGTTGAATGTATTCAAGATACGAAGCGGAATGCTTTTTTCTAGCAACGGAATTATAGTTTTGGCATGAAGAATTGTTGCACCAAAATTGGCTATTTCATTCGCTTCATTAAACGATAAATGATCGATTTTTTTTGCATCAATTACTAAATCCGGGTTGGCAGTATAAATTCCGTCAACGTGCGTGTAGTTTTGAAGCTCATCTGCATTCAAATAATTAGCAATTAATGAAGCCGTATAATTACTTCCATTTCTACCTAAAGTAGTGGTGTCATTATTAGTGTTGGAGCCAATAAAACCAGTAATTATATTTACTGTTGTACCATTATTTTGCTTGAAATAATGGATTACATTTTTCTTCGAAATTTGCTCCAAAGGTTGGGCATCGCCAAATTTAGAGTCGGTTTTTATTAATTCACGTGTATCGGCGAAACGAGCGTTTATTCCTTTTTCAACCAATATAGCTGTCAATAATTTTGCAGAAAGCAATTCTCCTTTTGACAAAATCTGATCTTTAATTTTATTGCTGTAATCCCCAATTAAACTTACTCCTTCAAATAATTTTTCTAAAACATTGAATTCCTCCGACAAGTCTACTGCATGGTATTCATCTTGTTGGTAGGATTTAAATCCTTCAAATAACGGTTTGTAAGCACCGTTTTTAGAAGCCATTTTTAAAATTTCGTCCAACTCATCTGTAGCGTTTCCTCTTGCCGAAACCACTATTGCAATTTCCTCTCCTTGACTCACTTTATCAACAATAATAGCAACTACTTTATTGATTCCCTCACCATTCGATAATGATTTCCCTCCAAATTTTAATATTTTCATTCTGTTCGTTTTTTGGCTTAGAATAAATCCTGAAGCAAATTGTCTAATTGTTTGTATTCTATCAAAAAAGCATCGTGGCCGTGAATGGACACAATTTCTTGATAGGTGACATTATTTTTATATTTTTTTAATTCCTCGTAGGTTGCTTTATTTTCATTTGCAGTAAAAAACAAATCTGAATTGATGCCGATGATATGAATATCAGCTTCAATTTTTGACGTTATTTCTTCAAATGAATTTCTTTTTCTGGTAATATCAATAGTTTTCAGCAATTGATTCATCATTTTATACGACGAAATTTGAAAGCGTTTTTGCAATTTTTCGCCATGATGCAACAACCAACTTTCTATATTGAAAATAGCTAATTCGGCATTGGTGGTTCGCTGAAATTTTGCTGCAAAAGATTCTGGAGTTCGGTAACATAACATGGCATGAATTCTGGCATCTTCAATAGGTTTTGAAGAATTATTCAATATTTGTTCCTGTAAAAAGCAATTGGCTATCAACCAATCCGTCGATTTCCAATCGGTTGCAATCGGAATTAAGTGTTGGGTTATTTTTGGCTCCAAGGCCGCAATTTCCCATCCAATCCCTCCTCCTACGGAACCACCAATAATTGCATACAGTTGTTTTATTTTAAGAAAACGTAAGCCTTCAATAAAAATTCTGGCAATATCTCTGGCATTAAAATCCGCGTAGTTTTCAATGATAAAATCATCAAAACCATTTCCTGGAACATTAAATGCGAGTATTGTATATTTAGTAGTGTCTATCGTTTTATTTACACCAATTAAATCGTTCCACCATCCGTTTTCTCCCACAACTTGGGAATTTCCGGTTAAGGCATGATTTACCAAAACGATTGGAGCGGTATGCAAAGCGGGACCAAAAACTTGATAACTTAAGTTTAAGGCGTCATGAAAACCCCCACTTTCGGTGGTGAAATTTTGTATAGTACTAGATGTTGGTTTATTTTCCAATTTCAAATCTTTTATGATTTTTGATTTGTGTCTGGAAATATTAGAAAGAAAGCTAGAAGTGAACTAGAAGAATTCTTAGTGTTATCTTTCCTTTAGATTCTGAAATGATTCAGAATAAAGGTAGAATGCAGCACCTTCTTCGATAAATCGAAGGGTTGCTAAGGCTTCATCGGGTCTAATCCCTCTGCCTTTCTTTATAACATTTCAATACGTTTTTGAACTTAAAGATGCAAATTAACTACTATTTTTTTTAACAACCAAATTTTCAAGCAGATTCATTTCTCGATTGGAATTAAATAAAATCCAGAAATTACAAATACATTATTGTTATTCTGACGAAATAGAAAGTATCCCAAATGTTTTTTCTATCTCGTCAAAACAACATATTTTCGTGCTTTCTCCAGATTCCCAAAACCGAAAATAAATTCCGATTTCTTAAATAAATAATGTTTCATTCTCTTTTGAATACATTAGAAAAAGCAATGAATTAGGCACTTTTTTTTGTGCCAAAGCGTCATTCTTAGAAATCTCGAATCTAGGATGAATCAATTCGTTTTTAGAATCGTACTCATTTTCGTTTTTTCTTCTGAAATTAATACTTCTTAATAACTGAAATGTCTTTGGAAAATACTTTGTTGTGCTCATAATTTTTTAGGTTTTAGGTTTTTAAACTCTCTCTAGGTTTCATTATATTTATTATTTTAAAATTTGAAATACGTTGATAAAACAAAAAACCCTTTTAGATCTGTATCCAAAAGGGTTTAAAGTCGTATTATAAACTTACACTTTTGGAATCAACAGACGTAAATACCCATAATGGCATTAACACAAATCATTGTAGTGACTGTTAAATTATTTATTTTCTGGTTTTTTAGGTTATTCATTTATGCTTTTATTACTGTAAAAATTCATTCTATTTACTTGTATTCAAAAAAAAAGCTTCCCTATTTTAGGGAAGCTTTTGCTATATAATTTTAATTTAAAACTATACAATAAACAACCCACAGGATTTTACCTGAGTGACTTTAAAAAAAGAATAGTTATTAAATTTCATCTTTGTATTTTTGATAATCAAATTTGCAAAATATTTTTTAAATATCCAAGTAAGTTTCAAAAAATAACAGTATAAATATTTTAATTCTTATTTTCTTTAATGAATGAAATGATGAAAAGATTTATACTCAAAAAAAAGTTAAGAATAATATGCAATTCAAAATGGTTTCATACATTTGCACCCGAATACAAGAGGAAAAATTTGAACTGATTGCAACCTCTTCATAATGAAATCAATTCATTATGAATACTGAAATTTTTTCAGTAGAAAAAATGCTAAAGCAGGAACCCTCCTTTAGTCCTTTTCAGCAATTATTTTTTCTCGCTTAATTTTAAAATAATAATTATTATGGCCTATTTATTTACGTCAGAATCTGTAAGCGAAGGACATCCAGACAAAATTGCAGATCAAATTTCAGACGCATTAATTGATAATTTTTTGGCATTTGATGCTGACTCAAAAGTAGCATGCGAAACTTTAGTAACTACCGGTCAGGTAATTTTGGCAGGTGAAGTAAAATCAAATACCTATTTAGACGTACAACAAATCGCTCGTGATGTAATCAAGAAAATTGGTTATACAAAAAGCGAATACATGTTTGAAGCCAATTCTTGTGGAATTCTTTCGGCGATTCACGAACAATCTGCTGACATTAACCAAGGCGTAGACAGAGCAAATCCTGAAGAGCAAGGTGCTGGTGACCAAGGAATGATGTTTGGTTATGCAACTAATGAAACGGAAAATTTCATGCCGTTGGCACTTGATTTATCTCATAAATTACTGCAGGAATTAGCCATTTTAAGACGTGAAAATAACGAAATTACGTATTTGCGTCCAGATGCAAAATCACAAGTAACTTTAGAATACAGCGATGACAACAAGCCAACTCGTATTGAAGCTATTGTAATCTCAACACAACACGATGATTTTGATGAAGAAGCAACAATGCTTGCAAAAATCAAAAAAGACATTATCGAAATATTGATTCCAAGGATCATTGCTAAAAATCCGGCACATGCGCATTTATTCAATGACACAATTCAATACCACATCAACCCAACCGGGAAATTCGTAATTGGAGGTCCTCACGGAGATACTGGATTGACAGGAAGAAAAATCATTGTGGACACTTACGGTGGAAAAGGCGCTCATGGTGGCGGTGCATTCTCTGGAAAAGATCCAAGTAAAGTGGACAGAAGTGCGGCTTATGCAACCCGTCATATCGCTAAAAACTTAGTGGCAGCGGGAGTTGCTGACGAGATTTTAGTACAGGTTTCCTATGCCATTGGTGTGGCAAAACCAATGGGTATTTTTATCGATACGTACGGAACATCAAAAGTGAATTTGACCAATGGTGAAATTGCCAAGAAAGTAGAAGCTATTTTTGATATGCGTCCGTACTTTATTGAACAACGTTTAAAATTAAGGAATCCTATCTATAGCGAAACTGCTGCTTACGGGCATATGGGACGTACTCCAGAAACGGTTACTAAGACTTTCTCTGCACCAGGTGGAAACGAAAAAACGGTTACTGTTGAATTGTTTACTTGGGAAAAATTAGATTTTGTTGACCAAGTTAAAACAGCATTTGGACTTTAATACGTTAGCATTTTATATTTAAACCCGCAATTCGATTGGATTGCGGGTTTTTTTTAGCCCTGATGGAAATGGAAATCCTTTGCTGAAAAAGATTGCAATATACAGTGGGATATTAGTTCCTACAAATTATACTTTAAAGAGAAGATCACATAGCGTGGCTGTACAATATATTGTGAGGTTCTGGTCGCAAACTGGCTGAAGTTATCGTCATTTAATGCAGTCGTATTCATTAAATTTGTTCCGCTTACTTTATATTCTAACTTGCTGCCTTTCTTTTGATAAATCAAGCTCGCACTTAAAAAATCATATTCATTATTGACCGTTTTAGTGTTGTTGTAATAATGATAAAATTCATACTCAGCCACAAAAGAAAAACTGTTCAGGAAAAAATAATCCAGTCTTGCAAAGGGTTTTTCCGTGTAAAAAATAGCATTATTATAATCATTCGTTACTACATTATATCCTAATTCCAGATTGGGCATATTCTTGTAATTTGTTGACGCTTTAAAAGTATAGTTTTGGGTAAAACTCTCGTTTGTTGATAACACATTATTTTGGATGTTATTGAATTTAGACCAATTAAGAGAAGCTCCAAAAGAGGCTTTGTAATTCTTCAAAAAGGAACGTCCGTACGAACCATTTCCGGACAAGGTTTCATCAGCAAAATCAGAATTGAATGGGGATGACGTTTGATTGACTCCGTTGAAAACGGCTCGGGTTTTTATAGCGTCTACCCTTTTAGAATACGTGGCAAAAGCAGTAATGTTCTCAAAATTGAACATGTTGTATTTAAAGTAACGCAACGAATGCACTTGTGCGATCGCGTTTTCTAAAAATCGATTTCCTTTGGTCAAGCTGTTATAATTGGAGAAAATAAATCCTTCGGCGAGTTGATTGATATCCGTAAAATTATTGGTGTACGAAAAATTATAGGTTAATGTTTCTGCTTTTTTAATTTGATAAATCGCTAACAAGTCTGGCAATACTCTGAAGAAATTTTGACTGTTACCGGTCCCTAATTGCTCATTTGTCATGTTATAACTATGCAAGCTCGCTCCGGGAGTAAAAGTAAATTTTCCACTCAAAATCTTATAATGCAATCCCAAAAAAGTATCATTGAAATTGTAATTCACATCATTTACATTGGCAGTATTTTTTAAATTATTGACTGTTTCGTTATCCAAAATTTGAAAAATACCAGAATTAAAATTTTGATAAGAATACGTATTTCCTAGCGTCATATTGATGTTGCTTTTTGGGGTTATCATATAATAATAATCCAATTTAGCATCCAGCTTGTTGGTTTTTACAAACCGACTTTGGTTGATGTCATTTCTATTTTGTCCCGAAATATATCCAGCCAAACTAAAGGGTTGTGATTGCAAATTAGCCTTGTAAAATGGATCTTCCTCTTGATACAAATGCTGCATTTCGAAAGCAAAAATATTTTTATCGCTTTGCGTGTAATACAAACTAAGATTCTGATTGAACGAAATTGGCTGTTGTCGTTTTACCGTATTTATATTTTCTGTATTGGCATTATTGTTGACAATAGATTCCCTTAATAACGAATTATTCTCGTCCTGTTTGGACAATTTAGCCAATATATCATAATCAAACTGAAACTTAGTAGTTGGTTTATAACTCGAGCTCAATTTGAATAATCCCAAATTACTTTTTTGATTTGCCGTTTCTTGACGATTTTCGGTAGAAAGAATTTCAGAAGAATTAGGTTGTAAAATATTCGTTTGCGATTTTGTTTCTAAATCCGTTAGCGAAGAGGAAAGAATCCCAAAACCACTTAAAGTCCACTCTTTATTTACATTGTAGGAGAAATTTGTAGCTCCAAACCTGGATTCAATTTCCTTGGCTCGGTTATTTCTAAGTAATGAAATTCCCAAATCATTTGAAGAAACATTAAAACTGGAACCGCCTTTTTGCATCATGCCTCTAAAACCACCCGTGAATTTAAAATAATCCTGAACGGTCAACGGCAATTCCCCAATATTATTAAAATTCGTAATTACGTTGATGCTGTATTTTGGGTTGTAATAAAACAATTTTGGATTTATTAAATAACGACTTTCTTCATGCGCTACTCCAATTGCTGCGGTCATATCCCCAAACCAGAAATTTTTCTTTCCTGATTTAAGTTTAATATTCATCGCAATATTATCCTGATTATTCTCTACTCCTTTTAACGCGCCAATTTCGCTATAGTTGCGTAACACTTGAATTTTATCAATGGCATCTGCCGGAATATTTTTCACCCCCAACTTGGTATCTCCATCAAAAAAGTCTTTGCCTTCTACCATTAATTTAGACACTTTTTTCCCTTCAACCTCAATTTCGCCATCAGCGTTGACCTCTACACCGGGTAATTTCTTGAGAATATCTTCTAGTTTCCGTTCCGTTCCAGATTTAAAAGAATCCGCATTATAAACAATAGTATCGCCTTTTATCGAAACAGGCATTTCCCGAACAATTTCAACACCATCCAATTCAATCCCGCCTTCTTCAAGGGTAATGTTTTTAAGGCTATTCTCTGAAGCAGTAATAATCTCCAGCTCTTTATTTTGCATTCCCAAATAACTAATTTTTAAACTATAGGCTGTATTTGGTTTTAAAGTAAGAAGAAACTTTCCCTTATCATTTGTTATGGCATAGGCATCCATTGTCTTTGTGGCTTTATTTACCGCCATCACATTGGCCATTTCAAGACCAACTGTTTTTGAATTAGTTATAAAACCTTCCAATTTAACGGATTGTGCAAAGGAAATTGAGGCAATAAAAAACAGGGCAACTACTATTGTATTTTTCATTTAATAAATTATAGATGAAATCGTATTGTAATGATTATAAACTCTAATTTGGCTTACTTTTAATTTCCAATTCTTATTCTCATTCCTCCATTTTCACCACGTCCTTGGTTCATGTCTCTGAACTCTTCCATTTTTTTCAATACAGTTTCATCAAATTCTTTTTGAGTCGTTACTTTTCCTTTTGTTGCTGCTTTTATTTCGGTTTTAACTTTAGGATTCAGAACCACTTTCGAACATAAAATAACTGTTTTACCGTCATTTACTTCTAATATTAAACCTGGTAATCCCCAATAATTTTCCGGCCCTTGATTCACTGGAATTTCTGGCGTATACCAAGCCGTAATGATCGTTTCTTTAGGCATCTCTAATGCATCCAAAAGACTTGTTTTCTTATTGGAATCTACTGATTTCGGGATTGCGATATCTTCTTTTTTGGGTCTGAAGTTCCTAAAATCTGTTTTGCTTGCAACACGTACAGCAGTGGCCTTAAAACAATTGTACCCACCAATAACGCGGGTTTCTACTTCCATTTTCCACTGTAAGTTAGGCAAGGAGTCCTTTATCAGAAACTCTTTCCCCATAAATTCTTTATCAATGGTATAGGATTTCTCTTTTACATTTTTATAATAGGTTCCTCCACCGCCCGTCATAGACATCATCATGCGCATTCCACCAGCACCTTGACCCGGCGTATCTAGCTTTTCTTCTTCTTTGTATATCGAAGCCGATTTATCAAAATTAAGAATAAAAGTTTTTTCGAACATTTTTTTCATACTTTCCTCAATCCTTTTTTGCATGTCAGGAGTCATCTCTTTATTGCCTTCCATGCGTGTTTTAAAATCGGAGGTACTTGTTTTAGATTCGTAAATTGCCATTCCTTGAAATTCCTGAGCATGAAGTCCCATAAATGATACGACTGTTACAACTAATGCGAAAATTACTTTATACATATTATTGGTTTTAAATAAATAAGACTGGGAAATAGTATTTTTGTTACAAGGATTCTGTTAAAATAACAGTAAGACACCCCTAATTATATTAGGTTTAATCGTAATTTCGCTTTTATGAAGAAAGTAATGCTATTGCTAATTATCGCTTCGTTTTCTGTCGTATCAAGTCAGAACCAAAAATTAACTGCTCATAAAATCGATTCTATTCGTTTTGATGGAGATCAGTTTTTAGGATACGATCCTTTTGGTTTTTATTATACCATTAAAAATAATGTCTTTTCTAAAATTAACACGATAGGTACTTTAGAATATAAAAATATTTCTTTGGGCAAGATCTCAAAAGTTGACTTACAAAACCCATTAAAAATTGTTTTGTTCTACGAAAATTTCAATACTGTTGTTATATTAGACAATCAATTGAATGAAATTCAAAAAATAAATTTTTCAGAAAATACAATTCCAATTGTAGCTACTGCTATTGGAATCGCATCAATGAATCAATTGTGGATTTATAACAGTATGAATCAGCAACTGGGACTGTACGATTATTTAAACAAGGAGTACAAAACCATTTCAGTTCCTTTTGTAGGAAGCATCCAGAATTACTCTTCAGATTTCAATTTCTTCCATTGGGTTGACACTAAAAATAATTGGTACACTTGTGATATTTTTGGAAGAATAACAATCAAAGGTAAAATTCCTGATTTTGAATCGATTGCAATTATAAATAAAAATCAGTTTATGCATTCGAAAGACTCCCGTTTGTTTCTGCAGGATTTTGAAAAAGGTAAAAAAACTGAAATTGAAATTTCAGAAAAAACGTTTAAAAAATTCTATTACAAGGACCAAATTTTATCTATTTTTACATTCGAAGGAATTACAAATTATAAAATCATAATACCGTAATGCACATAGCAATAGCAGGAAACATTGGCTCTGGAAAGACAACTTTAACGCGCTTGTTAGCGAAACATTTTAAGTGGGAACCACATTATGAAGACGTTGTCGACAATCCGTACTTAGATGATTTTTACCATCAAATGGAACGTTGGTCGTTTAATTTACAGATTTATTTCTTAAATAGCCGTTTCCGTCAAGTGATGCAAATCCGTGAAAGCGGTAAAAAAATCATTCAGGACCGAACTATATATGAAGATGCCCATATTTTTGCACCCAACCTATATGCCATGGGCTTGATGACCAATCGTGATTTTCAAAATTATTCTTCGCTATTTGAATTAATGGAATCTACGGTTAAAGCACCTGATTTATTGATTTATTTAAGAAGTTCTATCCCTAATTTAGTCGGGCAAATACACAAAAGAGGCCGTGAATACGAAAACTCAATATCCATTGATTATCTAAGCCGTTTGAACGAACGCTACGAAGGTTGGATTCAAACCTATGACAAAGGAAAACTATTAATCATTGATGTGGACAACATTAATTTTGTTGACAAACCCGAAGATTTAGGAACTATTTTTAACCGCATTGATGCTGAATTGAACGGATTGTTTTAGAACGCAGACTGCACAAATAATTACAGATTTTCATATATAAAAATGCCTCGCAATTGCGAGGCATTTATTATTTAACAACAAAAGATTTTATTTCACAGCATCAATCTTAGTTTGAACTTCTGCATCAGTTCCTTCATAACTCTGGATAACCACTTTACCGTTTATTATTGTTTTAATGGTCGCTTTTACTTTTCCATCAACATTCGTTTTTTCAATAGTAACTTCTTTCGAAATAATTTCAGTTACCGCTCCTGAAACATTCATAAATTTACACGTTTTACTGTCACATCCTTTCGCCAGACACTCTTCTTTCGACATTGACGTACACATTTCAGTCGAAGTGCAACACGCTGCTTTGCCGGAAATAGTATGACTTCCGTTTCCTAAAATTGGAGCTATTACAAGCCCAATCAAGCACGTTAATTTAATTAAGATATTCATTGATGGTCCAGAAGTATCTTTGAACGGATCACCCACGGTATCTCCTGTTACTGCTGCTTTATGCGCATCAGAACCTTTATAGGTCATTTCTCCATTTATTAAAACTCCCGCCTCAAAAGATTTTTTTGCATTGTCCCAAGCACCACCGGCATTGTTCTGAAAAACAGCCCAAAGCACTCCAGAAACAGTAACTCCGGCCATGTAACCGCCTAACATTTCAGCGATTAATTGATTATTATCTCCATAAACTAATTTACCCAAGAGAACAATAGCGATTGGAAACCCAATAGTCAAAATTCCAGGTAACATCATTTCGCGCAAAGCAGCCTTGGTAGAAATATCAACACATTTAGCATATTCTGGTTTTCCGGTTCCTTCCATAATTCCTGGAATCTCCCTGAACTGGCGCCGTACTTCATACACCATATCCATCGCTGCTTTTCCAACGGAATTCATGGCCAAAGCCGAGAAAACTACAGGAATCATTCCGCCCACAAATAACATCGCTAAAACAGGTGCTTTAAAAATATTGATTCCGTCAATTCCAGTAAAGGTTACATAAGCAGCAAATAAAGCCAGTGACGTTAATGCTGCCGAAGCAATAGCAAAGCCTTTTCCGGTTGCGGCAGTCGTATTTCCTACAGAATCTAAGATATCTGTTCTGGTGCGCACTTCTTTTGGTAATTCACTCATTTCGGCAATTCCTCCAGCGTTATCAGATATGGGCCCAAAAGCATCAATTGCCAATTGCATGGCAGTTGTGGCCATCATTGCGGATGCTGCTAAAGCTACCCCATAAAACCCTGCAAAAGCATAAGAAGTCCAGATTGCTGCAGCAAATAATAAAACCGTTGGGAACGTAGAAATCATTCCGGTTGCCAAACCTGCAATTACGTTTGTCCCAGCTCCGGTTGACGATTTTTGTACAATAGCCATAACGGGTTTTGTACCCAAACCTGTGTAATATTCTGTTACCGATGAGATAACAGCTCCAACCACTAACCCTACGATTGTGGCATAGAACACACGCATAGATGAAATTTCTTTAGTCCCTTCGCCAAAGAAATCCATTTTCATCGTTTCCGGCAACATATATTGTACCAAGAAGAAACACGCAATCGCTGTTAATATAATAGAAACCCAGTTGCCTATATTTAATGCTTTTTGAACTTGTGCTTCTTTAGCGTTATCATCTGTTATTTTTACTAACATTGTACCGATAATAGAAAATAAAATACCAAAACCAGCGATTGCCATTGGCAATAAAATAGGTCCTATTCCGCCAAAAGCATCTTGAATATTTCCGCCCATGTCTTTGATGACGTAATTTCCTAAAACCATGGCTGCTAAAACGGTTGCTACATAAGACCCAAATAAATCAGCACCCATTCCGGCTACATCTCCTACATTATCTCCTACGTTATCTGCAATTGTCGCCGGATTACGGGGGTCATCTTCTGGAATTCCAGCTTCTATTTTTCCCACTAAATCAGCTCCAACATCGGCCGCTTTGGTGTAGATCCCACCGCCAACTCTGGCAAACAAAGCGATAGATTCTGCTCCAAGAGAAAATCCGGCTAATGTTTCCAATACAATGGTCATGTCTTCTGTAGAAGTCCAAACTCCATTCATAAAAAAGTGAAAGAAGAAAATAAAGAAAGTGGTCAATCCTAAAACAGCTAAACCCGCAACACCTAATCCCATTACGGTTCCACCACCAAAAGAAACTTTAAGAGCTTGCGGCAAACTAGTGCGTGCCGCTTGCGTAGTTCTAACATTGGTTTTTGTTGCAATTTTCATACCCATATTCCCCGCTAAAGCCGAGAAAAAAGCACCAAAAATAAAAGCCACAACTATTAATATATGCGTAGTAGGGACGATAAATGAAATTCCGGCTAAAACAATACTTGCACCAATTACAAAGAAAGTCAATAACCTATATTCTGCTTTAAGAAAAGCCAAGGCTCCTTCGTAGATGTAATCCGAAATCTCTTTCATCTTACCGTCACCCGGATCTTGTTTTAAAACCCATGCTCGTTTTGTAAACATAAATGCCAGTCCAATAAATGCCATGGCTATTGGCAAATAAATCATTATTGTATTCATAATTTTGGTTTGGTTTTTGGTTAAAATCAATAGTGTAACAAAACGAATTTAAACAAAAAAGCAATACTCTTAACAGAATATTGCTCTTTTTGTAAAAATTATGGTATAAAATTATTTAATACTAAATAATCCCTCTGGTTTATTTTCGATTTGATTAAAACGCTCCGTACATTTTCTGATTATTTCATACGCTTCATTTACATCTCCCCAACCGCCTACATCAACTTTTTTGTTTTCAAGATCTTTGTACACTTGGAAAAAGTGTTCAATTTCTTTTAATAAGTGTGGATTCATATCCGACAAATCATTTAATGAATTCCAGATTGGATCAGAAACCGGCACACAGATTACTTTTTCATCTGGCCCTTTATCATCTGCCATGTGGAAAACACCAATAGGCTTAACCTCCATCACACATCCTGGAAAAGTAGGTTCATTTACCAAAACTAAGACATCTAATGGATCTCCGTCTAATGCTAATGTTTCTGGAATAAATCCATAATCAGCCGGGTACATCATCGATGAGAATAACATTCTGTCAAAACGCATTCTTTTTATTTCGAAATCATATTCGTATTTATTTCTACTTCCTCTTGGTATTTCGATTAAGACATCGAAAGTTGTTAATTTGTCTGCAGTCATTTTAGTTTTTTCTTATCTATAATTATGGTTGCAAAAGTAAGGAAACTATACGATTACACAATACGAAATTTATGTTATCTCTTGATTAAATTTTAACATACCGTACTTTAATAAACCACCGTTCTATTTCGTTTTTTCAAATAATGGTGCCACAAAAGATACGTTGCAAAAGAACGATACGGACTCCATTTCATCGTGTGTGCTTCCATGGCGCCTTTATCGTGAATACCTAACAATTCTTTTATCGTATTGACAACCGCAATATCTCCTAACGGTAATAAATCCGGTACTTGCAAACAAAACATCAAGTAAATATCGATGGTCCAGTTTCCTATTCCTTTGATCTTTATGAGTTCCTCGCGCACTTGCTCCGCTGTTTTAGCTGGCAAACTTTCCAAATCAATATCTTTATTTAGTATTGCTGTTGACAATGCTTTGATATAAGACGTTTTTTGACGGCTTACGCCAAGACTTCTAAAAACCTCATCCGATAAATTAAGGAGTACCTCAGGCGTTATGCTTTTTTGGCTGGCTTTTATTTTTAGAAATGTGGCTTTAGCTGAATCTATAGATACTTGCTGCTCCAAAATCAACAATACCAAAGTCTCAAAACCTTGTAGCCTTACAGGAATGGCTGGCAATCCGTACTGCTCAATAATTGATTTAAAAATGATGTCTTTTTCTAAAAGATAGTCGATGGCTTCTTGCATAATCTAATATTTTTTTAGCCCAGATGGAAACGGCATCCTTTTTATAAAGCGATTTTTATTCGCCTTATAAAAAGATATAGTGTACAGCTGGAATAGCTCCTAGAAATTAAACCCAAACGACCCTTTTACAGTAAAACGATTCGTATCCGGTGTATTGAGATAATTGCCTCTCCAAGCGAAATCGATGCGAAAAACTTTAAAAATATTTCCAATTCCGGCGCTGTATTCCCAATACCCTTTTTCGGGTGCGTTGTAAACTAAACCCGAAGCATTGATCGCTCTGTTCTCCTCTGATATACTGCCGTAGACTCCTTTTACCGAAACAATTTCTCTCCAATTGAGTTTTCGCATAAACGGAATTCTGGAAAAAAGTCGGCCATTGAAATTATGATTCCACTGCAAAGTCGCGTATTGATCCGACAAGAATTCGTAAAAATTAAGATTGCTAAAGGTATTTTCAAGGATGAAAAAAGTTTGATTCCCCGGAATCACACTCATTAATCCCAAAGGAACTGTCCCAAAGGTTTTCCCTACTTCCATAATGATATTGGTCCTTCCCAGTGGCCCAATAATAATAGGTTGCTTGTAATACAATTGTATTTTGTCGTATTTAAAATCGCTGTTTAATAGTCCTTTAAAACCATGGCTGTAATTGACAAAAAAGCGACTGTAGGGACTGTCTACATTTTCTCTTTCAACAGCAAACCCAATGGTTTTTCTTTTAGGAGTATATTCCACCTGAAAGTTAACTTCGGACTGTTTCACATCGCTTTTTATCACAGCATTTTCAATATCCGTATAATAATCCAAACTAAAAGTTGGCGATGCGGATTCTAAGGTACGATATGATATTCCGGTTTGAAAAATTAAATTTTTAATCGGCTCAATTTCCACCGCAATATTACTGAGGTTGATATTCGTCAATTTTCCATTATTTCCTGATGAAAACACAGACGAGGAAGCAAAACTTCGGCCTAAAATATCGTAGGTAGTCGTCAGACTCGCCCCAATTTGTTCAATATCGCGCCTGTTGCCTCCCGACAAAATGATTCTTTTCTTCTTATCGACCATCCATTTCCCAGAAAACCCATATTTGAATTTCTCATCCTTAAAGCCATACGCCGTGTAGCCTTGAATACGCCACGTATCATTTGTTCCAAAATACGTTCTCCCCCCCGCTCGCAATCGAATCCCTTCTACTTCGTTATAACCAAAAGTTGAAAAAAGAGGCCCATAATCAAAATTTCCAAACTGTAAAAAACCACTTGCCAAAACCTGTACTGTACTGTAAATTTGTTTAAATCTTTTGACTGTTTGCAACGTATCGAGCATTTTATAAACGCCTAATTCATCCTTAGTTAAATTCTCAAAACGGTTTTCAGTCCAAAATTCCTCAGACTTATTATAAACATCGGCATCCATATAATTGACCTCATCTTTATAAAAAGAAACTGGTTTTTCTATATTAAACTTGTGATTCCTATAATAGGAGGTTCGTTTTCCGTAAACACCTTTGGATTTTTCTTTTTTATTTAAGGCAAAGTCCGACATCAAATAATCCTTAGTTAACAAGAATACAGAATCACTGACCACTTCAAATTCCTGTTCTAAATAAATGTCTTTTACCCAATTGATATTAGCGCTTTTGGTAACTGCCATATTAATTTTCTTAATGGCAAAGGTGGAATCATTAACCCAAAAATCACCTTTAAAAGTAAGTTCATTTTTACGTCGGGGATAAAAGACAATATTATAGCACCATTTTTTATCAATATACGCACTGTCTTTCAACACATAATTGTATACATCAATCCCTGTTTTAGATAACGGACTGGTAAAACTTTTGTCAAAAAAAGTTAAGTAGTTATTGTAGATGTCGTAATTAGAATATAAATCTTTTACAAAGGTTAAAATTTGTTGGTTCCCATTAAAACCGGATGTTTTACTGGCTTTTATTTTTTCTTTAATTTTCTTCAATTTAGTATCCCCGTATACATCGTTCAATGATTCGTTAACAAAAATGGGTAAATATGTTTTACCAGTAATTTTTGAAGTGTCCATTTGATTAAAGATAAACTCCATCCCTTTAAAGAGAGTACTTTTCATGAAAGCACTATCAATAGAATTCATATCAAATTCTATTTTCTCATATTTCTCCATTTCGTATTGGTCAAACAGGCACAAGCCATTTTGACGTTTTCTTTCCCAAATTTTTCGAAGAATATCAAGAGCAGGATTATTCTTTTTTGATGTTTTACCGGCAAAAACCATTACTTCATTCAAACTTTCGGCTTCGTTTAGCTGAATTGTTAAATTGTAGTTCACTAATTTTTCTAATGTTATTTCTTTTTCAGAAAACCCAACGGAAGATATCAACACTGTACTATGTGTTTTCCTTGATTCCAAATAAAACCGACCATCCTCATTGGCAACAATTCCTTCACTTGAGTTTTTAAAAACTACATTAGCGAAAGGAATGGGTTGATTTCCTTTATCAACCACAACTCCGCTTATTTTTGTCTGTGCAAAAATCGTGTTCGCAAAAACAAACATAAAAAACAACAAAAACAAAAAATTATTTTTCATAGTCATTCAAAAAAAAACTCCATCAAATAGAAAATTGATGAAGTTTCAAATATAGTTAATTAGAACGTTTGATAATACGGTATTTAGAATCCCAATTGTTAATTTTTATCTAAAACCAAATGCATCAAAACGACTATTTTTTATACATTACTTTTTTAACTGCTTTTACAACATCACCTGCATTTGGCAACCATTCTTTAAGCAATACTGGAGAATACGGTGCTGGTGTATCCGCCGTTGTGATTCGTTGAATAGGCGCATCTAAAAAATCAAAAGCACGTTCTTGAACGATATACGTAATTTCAGAAGCAACACTTGCAAAAGGCCAGGCTTCCTCCAGAACTACCAATCGGTTTGTTTTTCTAACCGAAGTTAAAATTGTCTCATAATCCATCGGACGTACCGTTCTCAAATCAACAATTTCACAAGAGATCCCTTCTTTCGCTAATTCTTCAGCAGCGATATGTGCTTCTTTGATAATTTTTCCAAAAGAAACGATCGTTACATCCGTACCCTCACGTTTAATATCTGCAACTCCAAGTGGAATGGTATATTCACCATCCGGCACTTCCCCTTTGTCACCATACATTTGTTCTGACTCCATGAAAATAACAGGATCATTGTCTCGAATAGCTGCTTTCAACAAACCTTTAGCGTCATAAACCGTAGAAGGAACTACCACTTTAAGACCAGGAGTATTCGCAAACCAGTTTTCTAATGCTTGAGAGTGTGTCGCTCCTAACTGTCCTGCCGAAGCCGTTGGACCACGAAAAACGATTGGCACATTAAATTGCCCACCGGTCATCTGACGCATTTTGGCAGCATTGTTTATAATTTGATCAATCCCTACTAAACAGAAATTAAAAGTCATGTATTCTACAATTGGTCTGCATCCGTTCATGGCAGATCCTACTGCAATCCCTGTAAAACCAAGCTCAGCAATAGGAGTATCGATAACTCTTTTCTCACCAAATTCAGCAAGCATTCCTTTAGATGCTTTATAGGCACCATTATATTCTGCAACTTCTTCACCCATTAAGTATATGGACTCATCGTGACGCATTTCTTCACTCATCGCTTCACAAATGGCCTCTCTAAATTGTATCGTTCTCATATTATATGTTGTATGTGTCTAATTTTCGAAAAGCAAAAATAAATATTTTAAACCACTTAAAAGCATAAATTACTTTAAATTAATCAGGATTTATAGGGATAATTTTTAGGAGCTATTTCCGGCTCTCCGCTGTATCTTCCTGTGGCTAAAGGAACCACAGGAAGGATGCCGCTACTATCCTGGCTACGAAATCGAAATAGTAATCAAAAATATTATGCGCGCATAGTATATTATTCGAATTAATATTTTAAATTTGTAACAGAAATTACGAATAATTAAATATATAAGTATGAAAATATTAGTTTGCATCAGTCACGTTCCTGATACTACTTCAAAAATTAACTTTATCAATGGCGACTCTGAATTTGACACCAATGGGGTACAATACGTAATCAATCCAAATGACGAATTTGGTTTAACCCGTGCCATCTGGTTTCAGGAACAACAAGGCGCAACCGTTACCGTTGTCAATGTTGGAGGACCAGAAACCGAACCCACTTTAAGAAAAGCATTAGCGATAGGTGCTAACGAAGCTATTCGCGTCAATGCCACACCTACTGACGGATTTTTCGTTGCCAAACAACTTGCTGAAGTCATCAAAAACGGCGGTTACGACGTAATCATTGCCGGAAAAGAATCTTTAGATTATAATGGCGGAATGGTTCCGGGAATGATTGCCGGAATTTTAGGATACAATTTCCTGAATTCTTGTACCAACTTGACTGTTGAGGGAACTAACGTAAAAGCCGTTCGTGAAATTGACGGAGGAAAAGAAACCGTTGCTACTACTTTGCCATTAATCATTGGTGGACAAAAAGGATTAGTTGAAGAAAAAGACTTGCGTATTCCAAATATGAGAGGAATTATGACAGCCAGAAGTAAAGTATTAACAATCTTAGAACCAGTAGATGCTACGGTAACTACAAAAGCGGTAAAGTTTGAAAAGCCGGCTCCAAAATCAGCGGTACAATTAATTGCTGCTGACAATTTAGATGAATTAATTAATTTATTACACAACGAAGCGAAAGTAATCTAACCATTATAAAGCCGAATGTCTAAAGTCAAAAGGATATAAGTATACACTGATTTCCCTTCATGCCTTTGGATTTTAAAACTTTAAGACTAAAATAAAAAATTATGTCAATACTAATATATGCGGAATACGCAGAAGGAAAATTTAAAAAAGTAGCTTTTGAATTAGCTTCATATGCAAAAAAAGTAGCTGAAACTCTAGGAACAACAGTTACAGCGGTGACTGTAAATGCTGGGGATGTTTCGGAATTATCAAAATACGGGGTAGACAAAGTATTAAAAGTAAACAACGATAAATTATCCGGATTTACAGCTAAAGCATACGCTGATGTGATCAAACAAGCTGCTCAAAAAGAAAACGTAAAATTAGTTTTACTATCATCCACTACCGATAGTATTTACCTTTCATCTCTTGTTGCAGTAGCTCTAGAAGCCGGATACGCTTCAAATGTTGTTGGATTGCCCGTTTCAACCTCGCCTTTTCAAGTAAAAAGAAATGCTTTTTCAAACAAAGCGTTCAATATCACTGAAATTGCTACAGACGTAAAAGTGCTTGGACTGGCTAAAAATTCATACGGTGTTTTTGAAAATGCTTCTACCTTAATCCAAGAAGATTTTAATCCAACCATTGGAGAAAATGATTTTGGAGTAAAAGTAGAATCCGTAGAAAAAGGATCCGGAAAAGTTTCTATTGCGGATGCAGACATTGTAGTTTCAGCAGGTCGTGGACTAAAAGGTCCCGAAAACTGGGCGATGATCGAAGAATTAGCTTCTGTACTTGGAGCCGCAACAGCATGTTCTAAACCGGTTTCTGATTTGGGATGGAGACCTCATGGGGAGCACGTAGGACAAACGGGAAAACCGGTAGCAACAAATCTATACATAGCTATAGGAATTTCTGGAGCAATACAACACATTGCCGGAATCAACTCTTCTAAAATTAAAGTAGTAATCAACAGTGATCCGGAAGCGCCATTTTTTAAAGTAGCAGACTATGGAGTTGTAGGCGATGCTTTTGAAATTGTCCCTCAATTGATTGAAAAATTAAAAACTTTTAAAGCGCATAATTCATAATTCTAAAAATTCTCTTTAAAAATAATAGCTGCCAAAAAATAAGATATTCGTATCTTTGCTTTTGGGCAGCTTTTTTGTGTACTTTTTTTCATTAAAATCGCACCCTTTTTATCAAAAAAAGTACTTTGTACTTTCCCATAACAACAATTATGAGCTTAGTTAAATTATCCATAAAAGGAATTTCATACAGTCAAACTCAAAACGGAGCTTACGCTTTAATCTTGAATGAGGTTGACGGCGAAAGAAAGTTGCCTATCGTCATAGGCGCTTTTGAAGCCCAATCCATTGCAATTGCATTGGAAAAAGAAATAAAACCGCCACGTCCTTTGACACATGACCTCTTCAAAAATTTTGCGGAACGTTTCGAGATTATCGTTAAACAGGTAATTATTCACAAACTTGTTGATGGTGTTTTTTATTCCAGTATCATTTGCGAAAGAGATAAAATAGAAGAGATTATTGATGCACGAACTTCTGATGCGATAGCTTTGGCCTTGCGTTTTAATGCTCCCATATTTACTTATAAAAACATCTTGGATAAAGCCGGTATATATTTGAAAGCAAATCCTTTAGAACCCAATAAAGACTCTCAGGAAATTGATGATGTCCTTTCTAACCCAGATACATTTGGTCGTGAGGAAGAAAGCAATCAATCCGGAACAACTTATTCCAAACATAGCCTACAGGAATTGAACGAACTATTGGATCAAGCGGTATTGCACGAAGATTACGAAAAAGCAGCAAAGATTAGAGATGAAATTTCGAAGAGAGAATCGTAATTAAAGCTTGATTTGTTATCTCTTGACTAAAACTAGCAGTCATTTTACGTTTTAAATCAATTGATCTTAGATAAAATACGATTGAATTTTGTATTACCCTTTGCTATCCATTTTTACTTACAACTGATATAAAACCAATCTATGAAAACAAAACTTACCCTTGTTGCCGCAACCTTATTTATCTCGACAGTAGTATTTTCTCAAGACTATTATTTACATTGTGGCAAAATTCTAAATACAGTATCCGGTAAAGAACTATCGAACCAAACGATACTTGTTTCTAAAAACAGAATCTTAAAAATACAAGAGGGATTTGTATCTAAAGCCAAACCTGAAGACATTGAAATCGATCTTAAAAATAAATATGTTTTACCAGGCCTTATCGATCTACACGTACATATTGAAGGAGAAAATAACACTAAGAGTTACATGTCTAAATATTTAGATAATGAGGCTGATATTGCATTCCAAGCCGTTCGCTGTGCTGAAATCACGTTACTAGCCGGTTTTACAACCGTACGGGATTTAGGAGGAACCGGAGTAAATATATCTATAAGAAATGCCATTAATAAAGGAATCGTAAAAGGCCCAAGAATATATACTGCAGGGAAATCCATTGCTACAACTGGCGGACATGCGGATCCAACCAATGGAAGCAATAGAAAACTGGTAGGCGATCCAGGACCACATGAAGGCGTAATTAATTCTCCGGAAGAAGCAGTAAAAGCAGTTCGAGAACGCTACAAAGAAGGAGCTGATGTTATTAAAATTACAGCTACAGGCGGAGTTTTAAGTGTTGCTAAAAGCGGCAAGAATCCTCAGTTTTCTTTAGACGAAATAAAAGCCATTACTACAACTGCCAAAGATTACAACATGCTTACGGCAGCCCATGCTCATGGCGATGAAGGAATGCAACGCGCCATTATAGGTGGCATAAAGACCATAGAACACGGTACCTTTATGAGTGAAGAAACAATGGAGTTAATGAAAAAATACGATGCCTATTTAGTACCAACCTTGACTGCGGGAAAAGAAGTAGAGAAAAATGCAGAAATAACTGGTTTTTATCCTGACATTGTAGTGCCAAAAGCTAAAGAAGTGGGACCTCAACTCAAAGCAACATTTGCAAAGGCTTATAAAAAAGGAGTCAAAATTGCTTTTGGAACGGATGCCGGGGTTTTCCCGCATGGTATAAATGCAAAAGAATTTGGCTATATGGTTGAAGCTGGAATGCCTCAACTAGCAGCGATACAATCAGCAACTATTACTAATGCCATGTTATTAGGTATTGGAAATGAAGTGGGACAAATCAAAGAAAACTTTTATGCGGATATCATTGCAGTCGACGAGAATCCTTTGAACACAATCAAAACACTTGAAAATGTTGTTTTTGTAATGAAAGACGGAAAAATATATAAAAATTAAATCCATTATATAATACTATAAAAAAGGCAAAATGAAGCAATATTTAGATTTAGTGCAGCATGTAATGGAAAATGGTTGCCAGAAAGGAGATCGCACAGGAACAGGAACAAAAAGTGTCTTTGGGTACCAAATGCGTTTTGATTTGAATGAAGGTTTCCCAATGGTCACTACCAAAAAGTTACACCTGAAATCTATTATCTACGAATTGCTTTGGTTTTTAAAAGGCGATACAAATATTAAGTACCTTCAAGAAAACGGGGTTAAAATTTGGGATGCTTGGGCTGATGCCAATGGCGATTTAGGACCTGTTTACGGACACCAATGGCGCAACTGGAATAGTGAAGAAATTGATCAAATCTCAGAATTGATTATAGAACTAAAAACCAATCCTAACAGTCGCAGAATGTTAGTTTCGGCATGGAATCCTTCGGTTCTTCCAGACACTACAAAATCATTTGATGAAAATGTAGCCAACAACAAAGCGGCGTTGCCGCCTTGCCACGCTTTCTTCCAGTTTTATGTTTCTGAAGGCAAATTATCGTGTCAGTTGTACCAGCGAAGTGCTGACCTTTTCTTAGGCGTTCCTTTTAACATTGCTTCCTATGCATTACTCACCATGATGATTGCTCAGGTTTGCGACTTGGAACCAGGCGAATTCATCCACACTTTTGGTGATGCACACATTTACAACAATCATTTTGAACAACTCGAATTGCAATTGTCTCGTGAGCCAAAACCATTGCCTAAAATGATTTTGAATCCCAATATAAAAGACATCTTCGCATTCAATTTTGACGATTTCACGCTCGAAGGCTATGAACCACATGCCTTGATAAAAGGCAGTGTTGCGATATAACGCAATAAAAAAACGGTGTTTTAGCTAAACTACTAAAACACCGTTTTCATTTCCTGCAAACTCATTCCATTTGAAAGAATCTGCTTCTGGCTCATTTACGAATGTGCCATCAATAACGTATTTGAATTCATAGGCTGCATCTTTGTTTACATCGAATACTCCTTTGAAAGTACCATTTTTCAATTTACTCAAAGCACCTTCAGCAACATTCCAATTATTGAAATCTCCCACAACAGAGGCTTCACTCGCTTCTTTAGCCGCTACAGAAAAAGTAACTTTACAAACTGGCTTTGTTTTTATAAATTGTTTTTTAATTGCCATAACTAATTCATTTATAGGTTTATGAAACAAAGTACGTAAAACATTTCGGACTTTCAACAAGCTTTTAGAAGATTTAATGTAAAACTACAAACTATGTTAATTTTTAAATAATTTAATAATTTAAACAACGCAATATTTACTATTCAAAAAAGAGAAAACGTTTTCTCTATAAATAATCCAGAGCCACAATACTGACTTTCCAAAATAAATTTTATCTTTATAAACTAAAACTGAATCGATGGAAAAAGAATTACACGAACAATATGAGTATGCGAGAAGAAGAATAAAGCAAAAAAAGCGCCTGTATTTTCATTTTGTTCTTTTCGTTTTAGGAAGTTTATTACTTTTTGTGGCACACAATTTCCTTGATAGTATTGTAGTCTCCAATTGGTATCTTTGGATAATTACTCTATGGCTGTTCCTATTTATATTGCATTTTATAAAAATTTTCATCACCGATCGTTTTATGAATAAAGATTGGGAAAGAGAGCAAATAGACCGACTTGTCGCTTTGCAAAAAAAGAAAGTGGACCAGTTAGAGACACAAGTATCTAACGACGAAAACAAATAATAGCACATCAGTTATGATAATAATGATTGCGGCCGTAGCCGAAAACAATGCACTTGGAAAAGACAATAAATTAGTCTGGCATTTACCAAATGATTTTAAACGATTCAAATCACTTACAACAGGCCATCATATTGTAATGGGCAGAAAAACATTTGAAAGTTTTCCGAAACCATTGCCTAACAGAACGCATATTATAATCACCCGACAAAAAGACTATCAAGCGGAAGGATGTATTATTGTTGACAATATTGAAAAAGCAATACAAACCTGTCCCAAGGAAGAAATTTCATTTATTATAGGTGGTGGTGAAATATATAAATTAGGACTTCCTTACACGGATAAAATAGAAATTACAAGAGTACATAACAACTTTGAAGCTGACGCTTATTTCCCAGAAATCAATGAAGAAGAATGGAAGATGGTAACATCTAATTTTAATGAGAAGGACGAAAAACATCTCTTCGATTACACCTATCAGACTTTCATCCGAAAATAAACAAAAAAACATCCTTTTTACGGGATGTTTTTTTTAACCATTGATTTAGAGAAATGAACTACTCTTGAAAGAGTATTTGATAACATAAAATAAAAATTACAAATACTAGTAACACTCCAGAAATGGAGATTATAATATTTGATGTTTTTTGAGAATACATCTCAAAAAAACCTTTAGTACCAAATACCACGAAGGTACTAAAGACGAAAAAAATTAAAATTTCCAAAAACAAATTTAATCCTAAGAACGTATGTTGCGCTTTAACTACAATACTGCTATGTAAAACAATATTTTCAAAACAGCTAACAAGAACAAATGAGATAATTAGCGCTAAAAATATCCATTTGATTTGGTTCATTGATTCTCTTTTAATCATCTAACATGGTTATTTTCTTGAATAACAAATTTGTATAAATAAAACTGGAGTTACAATACCCACTTTTAGTGATATTTCAAATAAAAGTGAATTTTATTCTTTTGGTTGTTGCGGTACTATTAAATCGAAACCACTTTTTTAAAATAGCACTAAACTTAATTCTAATTTTTGAAACTCATTTTTAGTTGATCAAGTTTATCTTATATTTGTACAAACTAAAAAAATGTCAGAAAAGATAACACCCTATAAAGATTCTACCTTAGGCAAAAAAGAACAGGTTGCACAAATGTTTGATACTATTTCCGGAAACTATGACAACTTAAACCGCGTCATTTCTTTCGGTATTGATATAAAATGGCGTAAAAAAGTATTGCAAATAGTTTCAAAGTCAAACCCGAAGATTATTCTGGACATTGCTACTGGAACTGGAGATTTAGCCATTTTAATGGCACAAACCAATGCTGAAAAAATAATTGGGTTAGATATTTCAGCCGGAATGCTGGAAGTAGGCGAAAAGAAAATTATAGCTAAAAATCTTTCAAACACTATTGAAATGATTTTAGGTGATTCTGAAAACATGCCCTTTGAAGATAATTATTTTGATGCAATTACAGTTGCTTTTGGCGTTAGGAATTTTGAAACACTCGAAAAAGGATTAGCGGAAATTTTAAGAGTTTTAAAACCAAATGGCGTGTTTGTAATCCTAGAAACCTCAGTACCAGACAAAACGCCTTACAAACAAGGGTATACGTTTTACAGTAAGAATATCCTCCCATTAATAGGAAAATTATTCTCTAAAGATAATGTCGCTTATGGGTATTTATCAGAATCCGCAGCTGCATTCCCTTATGGCGAAGCTTTAAACAATATTTTGAAGAAAACTGGGTTTATAGATGTTGTTGCTTTACCACAAACTTTTGGTGTGGCTACGATATATTCTGCATCTAAAAAATAACACTCCACATTTTCAACTCCAATATGAGAAAAATAATTGTCTTACTTTTTTTTGCTTTTATTCTAAAGGGATACGCTCAGAACTCTAAAAATATATTTAGTAATGATCCCATCATCAATTTGGAAAATTTTCAAAAAAAAAGGGTCTACTATGGGTTCTATTTAGGATTCAATTCCTACGATTTTAAGATCGATTATAAAACTCAAACCCCGGATATTTTTGTCAAAAAAACTACTGGTTTCAATGTTGGGATTATTGGTGACTTAAAACTTCAAGAATACATTAACTTGCGATTTGAACCCGGATTGTATTATACTAAGAGAGAATTATTTTACCCTAATTTCACAAACAGCGGCGATGCGCTCAGGGAAGTTAATAGTACCTATATTCATTTACCTTTGCTACTAAAGCTTTCCTCCCTCAGAACTGGAAACATCCGTCCCTATGCCTTGGGAGGATTATCGGCTACTTTAAACTTGTCCAGCAATTCAAAATTGATGGATGATAATTTACAGCAACGTTTTCGAGTAAAATCATGGACTCCTAATTATGAGTTGGGTTTTGGAATCGACCTTTTTTCAGAATATTTCATCTTTTCACCATCAATAAGAGGGGTATTTGGATTAAATGATGAATTAATCCGAGACAACGATCCTAACAGTCCTTGGACAGGAAATATTGAATCGCTAAAAACCAGAGCTATTTTTATCAATTTTTCTTTCCATTAAATCTATTAATGCATTGTGTCTGCTGGAAGCTGGTATTACAAAAACATCAACCTCTACAAAACTCACTTAAAACGATCGCAGTGGCAGTAGCAACGTTCAGACTTTCTGTTTTTTGAACATGCCCAAAACGAGGAATTGCTAATTTAATTTTTACTAATTTTTCAAGTTCTGCTGATATTCCATTGGCTTCATTGCCCATAATTATAATTCCTTTTTGTGGCAAAACAGTTTTATAAATGTTAGCTCCATCCATAAAAGTACCAATTACTGGTAAATCTGTTTGTCCAACAAAAGTGTTCAAATCAATATAATTCACATTGACTCTAGCTATAGATCCCATAGTGGCCTGCACCACTTTTGGATTATAAACATCCACCGTTTCTGTTGAACACACAACTTGTTGTATTCCAAACCAGTCACACAAACGCAATATCGTCCCTAAATTTCCAGGATCTCTGATCGAATCAAGAGCCAAAATCAAAGGTGCTTCAAGTATTGGCTTTTCTTCAGGAATTTTGAAAATTGCTAAACAAGAATTAGGCGTAGCCAACGCACTGATTTTTTTTAAATCAGCTACTTGAATAACCGTTTTCATAAGATTAGATACTGCTTCAAAATCATTTTTGGTAGTATACAAATGTTCCAATTCAAAATTAGAATCCAGCAATTCCTGAATTCCTTTTACGCCTTCGGCAAAAAATAATTTAGTAGCTATTCTATATTTTTTTTGCTGTAAACTCGTTATAAGTTTTATTTGGTTTTTACTAACCATAAAATAATGTACTTTTGAATTAAATATTTTAGAACACTTGAAAAAAATTTCCACAAAAATAACAGCATTTATTCTAATTGCAACACTAATTTGTGCTTGCAATGCTGTAAAAAGAGTTCCAGAAGGCAAATTGCTACTTACAAAAAATGAAATTTCAGTAAATAACAAAACTATTAAAGACGAAAACGTCATTAATCAATTGTATCAAAAACCAAATAGTACTTTGCTGGGGTATCGCTTACGATTGAATCTTTACAACTTAGCCAATCTAAACCCAGACTCAACCTATCAAGCAAAATTTGCTAATAATCCAGAAAAATTTAAAAGAAAATCAAAATGGCTTTCTGAAAAACAAGTAAATCGGCTGGGCAAATCATTCTGGTATCGTGGGATACATGATTTCTTGAAAAGAACTGGAGAACCTCCCATAATCATTGATAAAGAAAGAAGTGATAAATCACTACTGCGATTGAATTACTATTATTTCAACAATGGTTATTTTAATGTAAAATCAGCTTACCAGATTGACACTTTAAGCATTAAAAAAGCTAAGATTAAATACGCGATCATTCCTGGAAATGCGTACTTTTTAGATTCATTACGAACAAGTATTCTGACCCCAGCGTTAGACTCTTTGTACCAAACTAATAAATCCAGCACCTTTATAAAATCCGGACAACAATATAAAACCGATGATTTTGAGAATGAAAAAAACCGAATTACCACTCATTTTAGAAACAATGGAGTGTATTATTTTCAACCCAATTATGTAACTTTTGACATTGATACCATAAAAAAAGTAAATCAGGCGAATATCAATTTGATGATTAATAATTACTCGTATCAGGAAGGCGATTCTACCAGAACGGAACCTTTCAAAATATACAAAATAAGTGATGTAAATATTTATACCGATTACTCTCCCAGTAATAATGCGTTAAAGATTACTGATAGCACCACTTATAAAAACTTTCATCTTTATAGTCAGGAAAAATTAAAATACAAACCAAAAGCGATAACAAACGCTATTTTCATAACAAAAGGAAGCTTGTATGCCGATAATAAAACCGTTTTAACAACGCGCTACTTGAATAATCTTAAAATATTCAACTATCCATCCATACAATATGAAGTTGATAAAAGAGATACTACTGCTCAGTCTTTGATTGCCAAAGTCTATTTGACACCAAGAAAAAAATATAGTTTCGGAACAACCCTGGATGTTACCCACTCAAACATTCAGGATTTTGGTATTGGTTTGAGTGTGTCTGAGACTATAAGAAACGTATTTAATGGTGCGGAAACTCTAGAAATAGCAGCGCGGGGTAATGTAGGCTCATCAAAAGATTTAGCGAATCCAAGAAATAATTTTTTCAATGTTTCTGAGTATGGATTGGATTTAAAACTAAACATCCCTCGTATTTTGATGCCGTTTAATACCGATAAAATTATCGCTAAAAGCATGATCCCTTCCACACTTATTACCGTTGGTTTTGCAAAACAAAGAAATATAGGATTGGATAAAGAGAATTTTACAGGAGCGCTTTCTTACAATTGGACTCCCAAAATAAATCATACCGCAAGATTTGATCTTTTTAACACTCAGTTTGTACGCAATCTAAACCCTAAAAACTATTTTAATGTATATGGATCTTCCTATAATGCATTAAATGAATTAAGCAAAGAATACAATACAAATCCTGCTTATTATAACAATGCAACAGATAAAGATTTGCTAGTTGAACAAGGAACGATTGGTTTTACAAATGATGTCCTTACTGGTAATGGGTCCTTTCTAAAACCATTAGAACCTACCGATATTCAAGCCGTAAGAAGTATTGAGGAACGAAGAATGAGACTTACAGAGAACGATTTTATTTTAGCCACCAGTTTTACTTTTTCAAAAACAACAAAAAAAGATCTAACTGATAATACTTTTTATCTTTTTAAAACTAAAATAGAATCTGCAGGAACTCTTTTATCTGCTTTTGCAAAAACGACCAATCAGAAAAAAAACTTCAGTGGGAATTATGAAATATTCAACTTGGAATATTCCGAATATATAAAAACAGAATTTGATTATATTAAACATTGGGATCTATCCAAAGAAAAAATATTCGCATTCAGATCCTTCTTTGGAATTGCCATTCCCTTTGGAAACTCAAATTACATTCCTTTTTCAAGAAGTTATTTTTCAGGCGGATCCAATGACAACAGAGCATGGCAACCTTACGGTTTAGGACCAGGAAGCAGCGGTGCTTTGGATGATTTTAATGAAGCAAACATGAAAATTGCTATTAGCGGCGAGTTTCGATTTAAACTTCTAGGCAGTTTAAAAGGCGCTGTTTTTGCTGATGCGGGCAATATTTGGAATGTACTGGATAATGTAGTCGATGAAAAATCAACATTTACGAGCTTTAGCGACTTAAAAGACATGGCATTGGGTACAGGTTTTGGAATCCGATACGATTTGAGTTTTTTCGTAATTCGTTTTGATTTAGGATTCAAAACCTACAATCCGGCCAATGAAACTAACAAAAGATGGTTTAGAGAATACAACTTTGCAAACTCCGTTTTAAATTTTGGAATAAATTATCCGTTCTAATGCTAATTAATTCTTATTTTTGCAAAACTAAAAACTAAAAAAAACAACTAAAAAAAGTACAATGGCACACAACATAAAACCAGGCGTAGCTACAGGAGATCAGGTTCAGGAAATTTTTAATTATGCTAAAGAAAAAGGATTTGCACTTCCGGCAGTAAATGTTACGGGATCAAATACTATCAATGGTGTTCTTGAAACTGCCGCAAAACTAAACGCTCCGGTAATCATTCAATTTTCTAATGGTGGAGCACAATTTAACGCTGGAAAAGGACTTTCGAATGTAGGCGAAAAAGCTGCTATCGCTGGTGGTATAGCTGGTGCATTACATATTCATACTTTGGCGGAAGCTTACGGAGCAACTGTAATTTTACATACCGATCATTGTGCAAAAAAATTATTACCTTGGATTGACGGTTTATTAGATGCTTCAGAAGCACATTTTGCTAAAACTGGAAAGCCATTGTTCTCCTCCCACATGATTGATTTATCTGAAGAGCCAATCGAGGAAAACATCAAAATTTGCAAAGGCTATTTAGAAAGAATGAGCAAAATGGGAATGACACTTGAAATCGAACTTGGAATCACAGGTGGTGAAGAAGATGGTGTAGACAATTCAGATGTTGATAGTTCAAAATTATACACCCAACCGGAAGAAGTTGCTTACGCCTATGAAGAACTTTCTAAAGTAAGCCCAAGATTTACTATTGCTGCTGCTTTTGGAAATGTTCATGGGGTTTACAAGCCCGGAAATGTGAAATTGACTCCAAAAATCTTGAAAAACTCTCAGGATTTTGTTCAAAATAAATTCAACACAGGACACAATCCAGTAGATTTTGTTTTCCATGGTGGTTCTGGTTCTACATTGGAAGAAATCAGAGAAGGTATTAGCTACGGTGTCATAAAAATGAATATTGATACTGATTTGCAATTTGCATTTACGGAAGGTATTCGTGATTACATGGTTAAAAATATTGACTATTTAAAAACTCAAATTGGCAACCCAGAAGGAGCTGATGTACCAAATAAAAAACATTACGATCCAAGAAAATGGTTGCGTGAAAGTGAAGTTACTTTCAATACAAGACTTGAGCAAGCATTTGCTGACTTGAACAACGTGAATACATTATAAAAATAGTGGTCAGTTTTCAGTTTTTAGTGTTCAGTTCTCAAATGCTGATAATGGAACACTAAAACTGATTACAAAACACTGGATACCTAATTACTGAACACTGAATACTTGAAAAATGGCTTGGTTTAAAAGAAAAGAAAAAGGGATTACTACTGCTACCGAAGACAAAATGGACATTCCAAAAGGGCTTTGGTACAAATCTCCAACTGGAAAAATTATTGATGCCGACGAACTAGCTCGGAACTTATTTGTAAGTCCCGAAGATGGTTTTCATGTTAGAATAGGGAGTGCCGAATATTTTCAGATCTTATTTGACAACAATGAATTTGTTGAACTAGATAAAAACATGACTTCTAAAGATCCTTTGCATTTTGTGGACACTAAAAAATATGCAGACCGATTAAAAGATGTAATGGAGAAAACCAAACTTAAGGATGCAGTGCGCACAGGAGTGGGGAAATCTAAAGGAAAAGATGTGGTGATCTGCTGTATGGACTTTGCCTTTATTGGAGGATCCATGGGAGCTGTCGTGGGAGAAAAAATCGCAAGAGGAATTGACCACGCTATTCAAAACAAGTTACCATTTGTAATGATTTCTAAATCTGGTGGAGCAAGAATGATGGAAGCTGCTTATTCATTAATGCAATTAGCTAAAACATCTGTAAAACTGGCTCAGCTAGCCGAAGCAAAACTACCTTACATTTCATTGTGTACAGACCCTACAACAGGAGGAACAACTGCGTCTTATGCCATGCTGGGAGACATCAACATTTCTGAACCCGGAGCACTCATTGGATTTGCCGGACCTAGAGTAGTAAGAGACACTACTGGTAAAGATTTACCGGAAGGCTTTCAAACTGCAGAGTTTCTTCTTGAACATGGTTTCTTAGACTTTATTACACCCCGAAAAGAATTGAAAGACAAGATTAACTTGTACATCGATTTGATTCAAAATAACAATATCAGATAAATGAAAATCCCGAGCAATCGGGATTTCTCATTTAAAATAAATAAATATTACTTTAACCCGATAGTACCAAAAACAGCTTCCAAAAATAGTAGAAACAATTTGTTACATTTTTATTGAGATTACGTATTCGGAAAACAGCATTTTCACTACGAGCATGAATACAACTCTGATTACATTCCAGTTCTAATGGCCTCTACAGGGTCTAATTTAGACGCAGCGATAGCAGGAAGTATTCCAGAGATCAATCCTATTATTGCGGCCAATCCGGTTCCTAAAATAATATTTCCCATCCCCAAGACGAATTCAAAATCTAATGCTTTCGTTAAAACTACCGAAATAATCCAAACTAATAAAAGTCCAATTACCCCTCCGATAACGGAGAGGATAACCGCTTCAAATAAAAACTGAAACAATATAAACCTATTTTTGGCCCCTAGCGATTTTTGAATTCCAATTAAGCTAGTCCGTTCTTTTACAGAAACAAACATGATATTAGCTATCCCGAAACCACCCACTAGTAATGAAAAACCACTAATCACCCAACCCACAAGATTCATTTGACCCAAAATACCATCGATAAGATCCGTGAAACCAGAAAATACATTAATAAAAAAATTATCTATTTCTCCTGCTTTTAAACCTCTAAAACTCCTTAATTTTTGAGAAATCTCGCCTTTGTAGGCCTCCATATCTACCCCTTTTTGTGGTTTTAAAATAATAACATTAGTTAGAGAAGTATTATTATCTCCATACAATTGTCGAACGAAGTTTACTGGAATATAAGCTGATGTATCATTACTGTCACCAAACAAACCGGAGCCTTCTTTTTTTAAAACGCCAATTACGGTAAAGCGTTTTCCATACAAACGTACATTTTTACCAATAGGTTCCGATTCTTCAAACAAGGATTTTGCAATTTCGTTTCCTAAAACAATGACCGTAGCACCCGAATTGGCTTCAGATTCATTATAAAATCGTCCTTTTTCAAATTCTAGACCCTGTATATCGATAAACTCATGAGAAACTGGAACAATATTCACATCACTAACCGTCTTTGAATCATACTTGATGGATTCCCTTCTAGTAAATATTTGGTAGCTCATTTGCTCCGTATTAGTCATCGCCCCTTTCATATACGTGTATTCATCGTATTTTACATTAGGGAACTGCTCTCTTTTCCATTGCGGAATATCAGAAGGGCCAAAAGAAAACTTCATCAAGTAAATGGTGTTTTTATCTAAACTACTCAAATCTTTAGTGATTTTTCTATCTAAGGAATCTACCGCCGCAAGTACTGCTATAATCGAAAAAATTCCAATTGTAACGCCTAATAAAGAAAGCAAGGTTCTTAACTTATTATTTTGCAAGGCACTCATAGCAAAACCAAAACTCTCTTTTAATAATCTTAGGTAAACTAACATACAATCTATTTTGTGTTAAAGTAAAATTCTATAAATATTATTCAAAAACCTAATGAATAATTGTTTGGTTATACTTATGGTCTATTATTTTTTATCCATCCATGAAATTGCAATAAAATTTACAATTATCTCAATTTCAAATGGCTTAATTTTAACATTAAAAAACTATTTTTGCATTTTATAATTATAACTACATAATGAGCACAACTAAAAAAATTCAATCGGCATTAATCTCAGTCTTTTCGAAAGAAGGATTGGAACCTATAGTAAGACAACTAAACAGTCAAAATGTTACACTTTATTCTACTGGAGGAACAGAGGATTTCATAAAAAATTTAGGGATTCCTGTAATTCCTGTTGAAGATGTGACTTCTTACCCTTCCATTTTAGGTGGTAGAGTAAAAACATTACACCCAAAAGTCTTCGGAGGAATACTAAATCGCCAAGATAATGAGAGTGATGTACAACAAATGCAAGAGTTTAACATTCCACAAATTGATTTGGTCATTGTTGACCTATATCCTTTTGAGAAAACGGTTGCATCAGGAGCTACTGAAGCAGATATAATTGAAAAGATAGATATTGGTGGTATTTCTTTAATTCGTGCTGCCGCAAAAAATTTCAAGGACACCGTAATCGTAGCGTCGGTTGATCAATACCCTTTACTACTAGATTTGATTACAGAGCAAAATGGCGCAACAACTTTGGAAGACAGAAAATTATTGGCTACAAAAGCATTTCATGTTTCGTCCCACTATGATACTGCTATCTTTAACTACTTCAACAAAGATGAAACCATTTATAAAGAAAGTATTGCCAATGGCCAAGTTTTAAGATATGGTGAAAACCCACATCAAAAAGGATTTTTCTTTGGTGACTTTGACGCGATGTTCAAAAAAGTTCATGGAAAAGAATTATCGTACAACAACTTATTGGATGTAGACGCTGCGGTAAATTTGATTAATGAATTCAAAAATGACGGTCCTACATTTGCCATATTAAAACACAATAACGCTTGCGGGCTAGCATCAAGAGCAAGCATTACCGAAGCTTATTTAGCCGCATTGGCGTGTGATCCTACTTCCGCTTTTGGAGGTGTTTTGATTTCCAATACCAAAATTGATATTGCAACTGCCACAGAAATAAACAAATTGTTTTGCGAGGTCGTAATTGCTCCGGAATATGATGATGAAGCTACGGCTATTTTACAAGAAAAGAAAAACCGAATCATATTAGTGCAAAACGAGGTTGCATTACCGCAAAAACTAGTACGAACTTGCTTGAATGGGATTTTAGTTCAGGAAAGAAACAACATCACTGACAATAAAGAAGCCTTAAGAACCGTTACAATACATACGCCTACAGAACAAGAAATTCAAGATTTAATATTTGCGTCTAAAATTTGTAAAAACACAAAATCCAACACGATTGTTTTTGCTAAAAACGGCACACTTATTGCTTCTGGCACAGGACAAACATCACGAGTTGATGCCTTGCTACAAGCTATAGAAAAAGCTAAAAATTTTGGATTTGATTTGCATGGAGCGTCAATGGCAAGTGATGCATTTTTTCCTTTTCCCGATTGTGTGGAAATAGCTAAAAATGCCGGAATAACTGCCGTAATTCAGCCTGGAGGCTCAATAAAAGACGAATTGAGCATCAATTATTGCAACGAAAATAAAGTTGCAATGGTATTTACAGGAACTCGTCATTTTAAACATTAATTTGTTTAACTTTGTCCGTCACAAATTTATAACTTTTAACCCTTAAAAAACTTATGGGATTTTTTGATTTCATGACCGAGGATATTGCGATAGACCTTGGTACCGCTAATACTTTAATCATTCATAATGATAAAGTCGTAATTGACAGCCCTTCAATAGTAGCTCGCGATAGAGTTTCGGGCAAAATCATTGCTGTTGGTAAAGAAGCCAACATGATGCAGGGTAAAACACATGAAAACATTAAAACAATAAGGCCTTTAAAAGACGGTGTAATTGCTGATTTTGATGCTTCAGAAAAAATGATCAGTATGTTTATAAAAAGCATACCAGCATTGAAAAAAAGAATGTTTACTCCAGCATTAAGAATGGTTGTTTGTATTCCATCTGGTATCACTGAAGTAGAGATGAGGGCAGTTAAAGAATCTTGTGAAAGGGTAAATGGTAAAGAAGTATATTTAATACACGAACCTATGGCAGCAGCTATAGGAATAGGTATTGACATTATGCAACCTAAGGGAAATATGATTGTTGACATCGGTGGGGGAACAACTGAAATTGCAGTAATCGCTCTAGGCGGAATTGTTTGTGACAAATCAGTTAAAATTGCCGGCGATGTATTTACCAATGACATCGTTTATTACATGCGTACCCAACACAACCTTTTTGTTGGAGAAAGTACTGCTGAAAAAATAAAAATACAAATTGGTGCCGCAATAGAAGATTTAGAAACTCCTCCCGAAGACATGTCAGTTCAAGGTAGAGATTTACTTACCGGTAAACCGAAGCAAGTTGAAGTTTCGTATAGAGAAATTGCCAAAGCACTTGACAAATCGATACAACGAATTGAAGATGCTGTAATGGAAACTTTATCTCAAACACCCCCAGAATTAGCGGCCGACATTTACAATACCGGTATCTATCTTGCTGGTGGGGGATCAATGCTTAGAGGTTTAGACAAAAGAATTTCGCAAAAAACAGATTTACCTGTTTATATTGCCGAAGATCCATTGAGAGCTGTTGTAAGAGGAACAGGTATGGCACTTAAAAATATCGTGAAATTTAAAAGTATCCTTATAAAATAACCAAAAAATAAATTCTAAATTCCAATTTTTACTTTTGATTATTAAAAAGAAGAATTTAGAATTTACTTTTTTTTGAATTATTTAATATTTAATTTTATACAATGCAGCAAATATTTAATTTTATTTTTAAAAACAGTAACAGAATACTGTTTTTGCTGCTTTTGGGTATCTCGTTATCACTCACGATTCAATCCCATTCCTTCCACAGAAGTAAAATAATAAGTTCCGCTAATTTTTTAAGTGGTGGTGTTTATGAAAGGGTGAATAATCTAAATGAGTATTTGAATCTAAAAACTCAAAATGATGCACTTGCTATTGAAAATGCTAAACTAAAAAGCCTTCTATTTAATAGTAAAGACACTACTGCCGTTAAAACATTAGACAGTTTAAAAGGCGTAAAACCTGAAGACATACTAGTGTCAAAAGTGATTCACAATTCTTATAATGTCTATGAAAATTACCTCACATTAAATTCTGGCGAAATAGACGGCGTGAGGCCAGATATGGGAGTGATTAACAGTTTAGGCATCGTAGGGATAATTGAAAACACCTCCCCAAAATATTCTACTGTAATAAGCATCCTGAATAAAAGATCTCAAATCAATGCCAAAATTAAAAAATCAGATCATTTCGGTTCGTTAAACTGGAATGGCAAGAGTACTGGCTTTGTTCAATTAACAGATCTTCCCCGATTAGCATTAATAAAAATTGGAGACACTATTGTGACCGGAGGACAGTCCGTTATTTTTCCAGAAAACATCAACATTGGTACTATCGCTAAAATTTACAGAGACACACAAACCAATTATTACACACTGGATGTAAAACTTTTTAACGACATGACAAATTTAGGCCATGTTTACATCATAAAAAGTAAAGATCGTGAAGAAATTACTAATTTAGAAAAAAAAGAAAAGGATGAATAGCACCTTGTTAGTCAATATTTTCCGATTTATTCTGTTGTTAGCACTTCAAATCATTATCTTCAATAACATGAATTTCTTGGGCTATATCAGTCCATTTCCATATATACTATTCATAATACTGTATCCTGTAAATGGAAATAAATCAGGCTTGGTAGCGGCTAGCTTCTTGCTTGGACTTATCATGGATCTGTTTACTAATTCCGGAGGAACACATGCGACGGCATGTTTAGTTTTAGCTTATATCAGACCTTCCATCTTTAAATTTGCATTTGGTCTGAGTTATGAATATCAAACCATAAGATTAAATGATGTTCTAACACCGCAACGCTTTTCATTTATATTACTTTCGGTAGTACTACATCACTTTACCTTATTTTTATTGGAAGCATTCCAATTGACCTTTATACTAGACACTTTAATAACTACATTATTAAGCACTGTATTCACAATCGTTATTTGCATTATCATAATATACCTCATTAAGCCAAACAAAAGATGAGAAAAGTCTTGTTGCCTTCCTTAATCATTCTTGCTACTACTTTACTTGTAATGCGAATCTTTTATTTGCAAGTGGTTGACGACACTCTAAAATTAAAATCCGAAAATAACGCTATTAAAAAAAAATATGAGTATCCGGAACGGGGCTATATTTATGACCGCAAAGGAAAGTTATTAGTTGCTAATCAGGCTTCTTATGACATCATGGTAATACCTCGAGAAGTAAAAAAAACAGATACTTTAGAATTTTGCCAGTTGCTGAATATTACTAAAGAAGATTTTATTAAAAAAATTGAAAAAGCGAAGGTTTACAGTCCACGCTTACCGTCTGTTTTTCTATCGCAGTTAAATAAAAGCGAATTTGCAGCTTTTCAAGAGAAAATAAGAAAATACGAAGGATTTTATTTTCAAAAGCGTTCTCTTCGTGATTATGAAGTTGGTTTTGGCGCTAATGTTTTTGGATTTATTACTCAAGTAAACGAAAAATTAGTTGAAAAAAACCCATACTATAATAGTGGTGATTTAATAGGAAGACAAGGTGTTGAAGAGAGTTATGAAGATCTTTTACGTGGAGTAAAGGGAGTAAAGTATTTTCAGAAAGATAAATACAATCGTGAAATTGGCTCCTACAAAGATGGAAAATACGATACTATTGCAGTTCAAGGCGAAGATATCAATCTAACAATAGATGCTGAATTGCAAAAATATGGTGAGGAATTAATGATCAATAAAAGAGGTGGAATTGTTGCCATTGAACCTAGGACGGGAGAAATTCTGGCATTGGTTACTGCGCCATCTTATGACCCTTCTATATTAGTGGGGAGACAACGCTCAAAAAATTATACTGAATTATACCGTGATTCCATTGCAAAACCGCTATATGATAGAGGTTTATTAGCCGAGTATCCTCCTGGGTCACCTTTCAAAATTTTAACCGGACTTGTTGCATTGCAAGAAGGTGTAATAGATGCAAACACAACCGTTAGTTGCAACCGTGGTTTTAGCTATGCACGAGGGCGATTCATGCGATGTCATTGTAGAGGTGGTAGCCTTCAGTTGCATAGAGGAATTTATGAATCTTGTAATTCCTATTTTGCTACAGCTTACATGAAAACAATAAACAAATATACTAAACCCGCACAAGCGGTAGATGTTTGGAGTAACCATATAAAAAGTTTTGGTCTAGGACAATTTATGGGCTATGATCTACCAACTGGTAAAAAAGGAAAAGTCCCCGATTCAAAAACATACAAACGCATATACCCGAATGGCGGATGGAGAAGCACCACTATCGTTTCTAATTCAATTGGTCAAGGTGAAGTCGTGATGACGCCTATTCAGTTAGCTAATATGATGGCAACAATCGCTAATGAAGGCTATTATTTTACCCCTCATATTATCAAAAGAATAGAAGGCCAAAGCATTGATAAAAAATTCACAACCAAGCATGTAACTACAATTGAGAAAAGACACTTCAAACCTATAATTAGTGGTTTATTTGACGTTTACAATATGGGAACCGCAAGTGCTCTTAAAGTGGAAGGAATTGATATTTGTGGCAAAACAGGAACGGCAGAAAATTTCGCTAAAATTGGTGGTAAAAGAGTCCAACTTAAAGACCATTCCATATTTGTTGCTTTTGCTCCAAAAGACAATCCTAAAATTGCTATTGCTATTATGGTTGAGAATGGAGGGTTTGGTGCAACAATAGCAGGACCTATAGCAAGTTTGATGATTGAAAAATACCTAAGACAAAAAATTACCAGACTTGATTTAGAAAAAAGAATACTTGCAACCAGCCTACAAAGTCAATATGCAAAATTAGGCGGACTTTCTGAAGCGGTAAAATTACAATTAAGAATTAGTGATTCTCTTCTAAAAAAGAAAACAATAATTCCCAATTTAAAAGTAAAAATTGATTCCACCAAAGAGAAAAAACAAGTTATTTAATTCAGATGAAAAATCAAAGTGTAACAAATAATATTGACTGGATAAGTATAATCATTTATGCCTCATTAGTTATTATGGGGTGGTTGAATATCTATTCTTCTTCTTTATCTTCAATGGAAGACACTTATGAAAAACAATTAATATTTATTGTACTTACCATTCCCTTGATTTTCATCGTACTCTCAGTGGACGGGAAATTTTATGAGAAATATGCAAGTATCATATTTGGTGTTTCACTACTATCACTTGCGGGATTATTTTTATTTGGAAAAACAATAGCTGGACAACGCTGTTGGTATGCTATAGGAAGTTTTACAATTCAACCTTCTGAATTTGCAAAAGCAGCAACAGCATTGGCTTTAGCAAAATATTTAAGTGACACCCAAATCAATCTTAAGGATGTAACCAGACAATGGCAAGCATTAGCTATAATCTTACTACCGGTACTACTAATTCTACCACAACCCGATCCTGGAAGTGCCTTAATTTACAGCATATTTATCATCGTTTTATATCGTGAAGGTCTTCCTGCTTGGTATGTATGGACTGGTTTTGTAACTATTCTTCTATTTGTCCTAACGTTAGTATTAGAACCACAATATGTAATTCTCATTGGATTTATCATTTTGTTAATCGTACATTTCAAATCTCGATTAGGTGATAGAAATATCGTTCTTAGCAGTATACTTTTTGTGCTAATTTCTGGATTTGTCTTATCAGTAGATTATGTGTTTGACAATGTGTTCAAACAACACCACAGAGATCGATTCAACATACTTTTAGGAAAAACCGTAGACATGAAAGGGATTGGATACAATACCAATCAGTCAGAAATTGCAATTGGTTCTGGAGGTTGGATTGGAAAAGGATTTCTCGAAGGCACCCAGACTAAAGGTGGCTTTGTACCGGAACAACATACCGATTACATATTTACTACAGTAGGAGAAGAATGGGGATTTGCGGGTTCATTAGTGGTTATCGCTCTTTTTACCGGCTTATTTCTTAGAATAATTTATTTGGCTGAAAGGCAAAAAACAAAATTTAGCAGGGTTTATGGCTATTGTGTTGCCGGTATTTTGTTTACACATTTCTTTGTAAATATTGCTATGGTAGTTGGAATTTTCCCAACGATTGGAGTACCGTTGCCCTTCTTCTCTTATGGAGGTTCCGGACTATGGGGATTCACTATTTTACTATTTATTTTTATCAAAATGGATGCTAATAAAGTAAACGAGTGGTAAAATTATATCTAAAGATTTATTTTGCTTAACATCAAAACACCTTTGTAAAGCTTAGTTTACTTTCAATAAATTAAACGTTAAATATAGCTTTCTGTTTTAAAAAATTAGCTAGCTTCAATAACACCCTTTTGCTAGTTTAATATAAACAGTTCCTTATTACATTCATAATGGTTTGAGTTAGATGATAGTTTAGTTGACTCAGTTACGATGCATGCACAACAAGAACTGGCAGAACAAAATCATCTATAGCAAATTACAATTAGTCCCTACTATTTACAAAATAGAAACGCCCAAGAAATTATTTAAATTTCTTGGGCGTTTCAGCTTACTATTATTATCTATTATAGATCTAACTTAAGATTTTGCCAATTTATCTTTTTTGATTTTAACCGGAACACTCTTTTTAGAAATTGCTTTTGATTGCAAATCATCCAAAACATTTAAGGCTTCCTCTACATAAATATCTTTAGATAGCGCTTCATGCCATCTTTCTCTCTTTTCTTTCAAAGTTATATCTTTACTCATGGCGTCTGCTTCATAAGGCAATGAAGTAAATGTTAATGCATTCTTATAGTCTATAATTGGTTTGTATTTTTTAGCTTTCTCTTCAATTTCTGATTGAGCGATTTTAAATTTATCAATATTCAAACTATAAACGTTTTCTTCACTTCTACTATCAATCCATTTTGCATTTTCTTCTATTAACTGAAATTGCGAATTTTCATTAATCCTGTTCTTACTATTAATGATCGCTTGGCTAAAATTAGCATTATTGTTCCACACGGTATAATCAGCCTGATCAATTTTGTCCCAAGGCATCGCATTATCAACATCACGCTCTCCCATTTTTAAATAGGCATAACGATCTGGCATAACAATATCGCTACGCACTCCTTCTAATTGTGTTGAACCCCCATTAATTCTATAAAATTTTTGGGTAGTAGTTTTAATGGCTCCCAAATCTCCAACGGAACTACTCCTTACAAATTGATTTAAATCAATAACATTTTGAACTGTTCCTTTACCATATGTCTGTTTACTACCAATAATAATTCCTCTTTTATAATCCTGTATGGCAGCAGCCAAAATCTCAGATGCGGAAGCAGAAAAACTATTTACCATAATTACCAAAGGACCGTCCCACTCTATTTTTGAATCTCGATCATAAAGCACTTCTTTTTTTCTACCGGCAGATTTAATCTGAACGATTGGCCCTTGCTCAATAAACAATCCTGCAATATCGACCACGGTAGATAAAGATCCACCACCATCATCCCTAACATCAAGTACAATACCGTTAACTCCTGCTTTTTTCAATCGATCAACTTCAATGGCAATATCTTTTCCCGCATCTCTCCCATTAGTGTTCTCAAAATCAATATAAAATTTCGGTAAATAGATAACCCCGTATTTCAATCCATTTTTATTTACAATACTCGATTTTGCATACGTTTCTTCTATTTCTACAATATCTCTAACAATAGAAATAACTTTAATTGTTCCATCCACTTTTTTAACGGTAAGACGTACTTCGGAACCTTTAGGTCCTTTAATTTTCTTTACAACGTCATCAAGGCGCATCCCAACAACATCAACAGCTTCTCCATTTCCTTGCGCAACCTTCATAATTAAATCTCCTGCCTCCAGTTGTTTTCCTCTCCAAGCTGGTCCTCCTGAAATAAGCTCAGAAATTTCAGTTAAATCGTTTTTCTTTTGAAGACGAGCGCCAATTCCTTCTAATTTACCACTAATACTCACATCAAAGCGCTCTTTTTCTTCAGCAGCAAAATAATTGGTATGTGGATCAAAACGAGCGGTAATTGAATTGATATAAACCGAAAACCAATCGTTTCTATCTAAATCCTTTATAAATCCAAAATATTCATCTAAGGATTTTACCGAACTTTCTCTGGTTTCTTTTTCTAAAACATCAAAAGACTTGATGCTGTAGTTTGTATCATTTTTCTTTTTATCCTGTTCTAATTTTTGTTTATCAATTAGAGATGATAGTGTTGATAATTTAATTTGCTTGCGCCATTTGTCCTTAAGTTCAGTTATATTTTTTGGGTAAGGAGCCTTCTCATAATCTATATTAAAACTTTCGTCAATAGTGTAATCAAAAGGAGTACTTAATACCTCTTTATAAATTTTAGTGCTTTCATTCATTCTTTTCATCAAACGATCGTAGGTTAAATTAAAGAATGACAAATCTTTATTCAACAACTGGTCGTCTAATTGCAACTCGAATTTTGAAAATTCTTCAATATCAGCTTGCATAAAAAAACGTTTGGAAGGATCCAACGCCTCTATATAATCTTTATATATTCCTTTTGAGAAAGCATCGTCAATTGTTGCAGGACTGTAATGCCCTTTTTCTATAACAAAGGTCAGTAACTCCAAAAGCAGTTTGTCTTTTTCTGGATCTGCCGTTTTTGAAGTATTCATTTTAAAGGCAAACAATGTCACCGAAATACATACGACAACAAGTATAATTTTATAATTTCTTTTCATAAAGTTAAGAATAGTATTCATGAATTTTTATTCTAAGTTACGGTAAAAACTATGCCAACAGCAGCGGAGTCTCCATAAATTTTTGTTAAAGATATAAAAAATGTTTTTTTTTATTATGCGAAATGTATCAAGATAACATATTTTTATCTTTTGTTTACTGAATCCCATTCGGTGTCATTACATTTGCCATCAAAATCATAAAAATCAAACTTTCTTTGCTAAATAATGAAAAAAATAAAACCCTTAATTTTAATAACTAACGATGATGGTGTTTCAGCACCTGGTCTTAGAGCATTAATTTCAGTTATGGCTGAATTAGGAGATATTGTTGTGGTCGCACCAGATACACCCCAAAGTGCCATGGGTCATGCCATTACTATAAACAGCACTTTATATTTAAATAAAATCTCAAAAGAAAACGATCCCTTTCTTGAATACAGTTGTTCCGGAACACCAGTAGACTGTGTAAAACTTGCGGTCAACGAAATTTTGAAACGAAAACCTGACCTGTGTGTCTCAGGTGTTAACCACGGTTCAAATTCTTCTATAAATGTAATTTATTCCGGAACAATGAGTGCCGCTGTTGAAGCAGGAATTGAGGGAATTCCAGCTATCGGTTTTTCGTTGTTGGATTACGATTGGAACGCTAATTTTGATGCTGTAAAATCTTTTATTCACAAAATTTCAGTAGAAGTTTTAGAAAACGGCCTGCCGGAAGGGGTAGTTTTGAATGTTAATTTCCCCAAATTAGAAAAAAAAAACATCAAAGGAATTCGGATCTGCCGCCAAGCAAAAGCTATTTGGGTAGAAAAATTCGATAAAAGAAAAACACCTCAAGGAAGAGATTATTACTGGCTTGCAGGTGAATTTGTAAACCAAGACAAAGGAGAAGATACGGATGAATGGGCCTTAGAAAATGGATTTATATCGGTTGTACCTGTTCAATTTGATTTGACAGCACATCATGCTATACAACAACTTAATACCTGGAAATGGAATGAATAAAAAAGATTTACTACTCGGCTTTTTAATAGGTTTTGCCACGACACTCTTTGGTTCGTATATTTTTATCACTTTTTTTACTGAATTCAAGTTTATTGCGGGGATCCAAATTATGAAATCACAAGGAAATTTGGGAAAAATAATCACATTAGGATCTATACTTGCCTTACTGACCTTTGGAATTTTGCTAAAAATAAATAAAGAAATAATGGCGCGTGGAGTAGTTTTGGCTGTAATTGTCTTGGCGATACTCACTATCTTTATTTGAATTTACTTTTGTTCTCGAAAAAGCAGGGGACGTTAAATATGATTTAATCCGTTTAAATTTTCTAACCGAAAAAAAATGAAATATTATATAATTGCAGGAGAAGCTTCAGGTGATTTGCACGGCTCTAATTTGATGAAAGAACTATATAAAAAAGATCCTACTGCCGAAATCCGTTTTTGGGGTGGTGAATTGATGCAAAGTGCTGGAGGGACATTAGTGAAACATTACCGAGAATTAGCCTTCATGGGTTTCATTGAAGTGATTTTCAACCTTAAAACCATTCTGAACAACATCAAGATATGCAAAAAAGATATTGTAGGGTTTCGGCCCGATGTTCTTGTTTTTATTGACTATCCAGGTTTTAATTTACGAATTGCAAAATGGGCCAAAAAATTAGGTATGAAAACGCACTATTATATTTCTCCTCAAATTTGGGCTTGGAAGGAAAGTAGAATTACAGAGATTAAACGCGACATTGATAAAATGTTTGTGATTTTGCCTTTCGAAAAAAAGTTTTACGAAGACAAACATCATTTCCCAGTAGAATTTGTAGGACATCCATTAATTGATGCCATTCAAAATCAACCTAAAATAGACCCTTTTATTTTCAGGAAAGAAAATTCATTAAACGACAAACCAATTATTGCTATTTTACCCGGTAGTAGAAAACAGGAAATTACTAAAATGCTCTCTGTAATGCTAAGTATTGTCCCTGATTTTCCAGACTATCAATTTGTAATTGCCGGAGCTCCTAGTCAGGAATTTTCTCTTTATAACACTTTCATTACTCAGGAAAACATAAAATTTATCTCTAATAAAACCTATGATTTATTGCGTAATGCAACAGCTGCATTAGTTACGTCAGGAACTGCTACACTTGAAACAGCACTTTTTAAAGTTCCAGAAGTAGTATGCTATAAAGGAAGTTGGGTTTCGTACCAAATTGCGAAACGAGTCATTACACTCAAATACATTTCTCTAGTAAATTTAATCATGGATGAAGAAGTTGTCACCGAGTTAATTCAAGAGCAATGCAATACAAGACGCATACGGGAGGAACTTCAAAAAATACTAAAAACCAACAATCGCAATACGCTTTTAGAAAAATATGCGTTATTAGAAGAGCAATTAGGCGGAATTGGGGCTAGTGAAAAAACAGCCACCCTTATTGTTAGTGATTTAAAATAAATCTTAATTTACTTTAAATTCTAAAATCAACTAAAAACAAACCCTTTTGAAACGTTTCCTGTATCTTTTATTGCTTGTTACTTTTTTTACCGCTTGTAAATCTACCTCCTCAATTGAACCTTCAAAAAAAGGCGCTACGAAAGAAAAATCATCTCGGTCCGATAAGAGAAAAAATAATCAATTAGCAGAACAATTAATAAATTCAGCCGCTGAAAATATTGGTACAAAATATAAATACGGGGGCACTACTAGTACCGGTTTTGACTGTTCCGGTTTGATGTATACTGTATTTCGTTCAGAAAACATAACCTTACCTCGCAATTCGTTTGAACAATCAAAAATAGGGATCGTATTAGATAAAAAACGAGATCATGCCCAAAAAGGAGACTTGATATTCTTTAAAACCAGCAAAAAAACACACATAAACCATGTAGGAATAGTGATAGAAGTCACAGATGAAGAAATAAAATTCATACATTCCTCTACTTCAAAAGGAGTAATTATTTCCTCAACTAAAGAGCCCTATTATAAAAAAACATTTGTTCAGATCAATCGAATACTTTAGCAATTAAATAGGCCCTAACCGAAATGGAATATTTAACTAAACAGATGCTCTAAAAATAAATCTATTTCTTACTAAAATTACGTACTTTAGGGTTATGAAAGTACTACGATTCCCTTTAGCAAGAATAACAATCGGGTTTGTATTAGGGTTGCTTTTCGCACATTACGTACAACCTTCTATTTCGTCAGTTTTCACTATTCTTTTAATCTCCATTATTCTTTTTGGAACACTGTACTTTTTCTCTAAAAGCAAAGGCTCCATTTATTTTGGTATTGGAACTTATCTTCTGTCTTTTATTATTGGTATTTCTAACCAAATAGTTCATACTGATTCTTTTCAGAAAAGCAATTACATTCATAACTTAGAAATTTTTGCACGACCCCTTTCAATTTCTATTACGATAAGAGAAAAACTAAAAAGTAATCTGTTTAGCGACCGATACATTGCCATTGTAAACCGTATAGATGGAAAAGAACAAACCGGAAAGATTATACTAAACATTCAAAAGAACAGTTCAAAACACGCAATTAAAGCAGGGAATTCTTTACTGATTAAAGGAATGCTAACGAGAAACAAACCGCCAAATAATCCTAATCAATTTGATTATAGTAAGTACCTGAAAAACAAACAAATTTATGCACAACTATATGCCAACGTTGACCAAATAAAAATTAGTACTGAAAGTGAGAAAAACATCTGGTACTATTCTTCTCAATTAAGAACTAGAATTATTAAAAATTTAGAGAAAAATAACTTTAAAAAATCCGAGCTGAATGTAGCTATTGCTTTAATCATGGGACAACAACAAGATATTGCTCCAGAAATTATTCGGGATTATCAATATGCAGGAGCCGTTCATATCTTATCCGTATCGGGATTACATATTGGATTTATATTGCTTTTTGTAACATATATGCTACAAGCAATTCCAAACACAAAGCGAGGTTCTTTTATCAAGTTACTCGTCATTCTCCTCTCCTTAGCCATGTTTGGAATCATTGCGGGTTTAGCGCCTTCAGTGGTTCGATCCGTAACCATGTTTTCCTTTGTAGCCATTGGAAATCATCTCCGGAGAAGTGTAAACATATACCACACTTTATTAGTTTCTGCGTTGTTGATTTTACTTTTTGAACCTTCTTTTTTATTTGATGTTGGTTTTCAATTGAGCTATATCGCTTTGTTTTTTATTGTTTGGTTACAGCCACTTCTGGCTTCGATTTGGTTACCTAAAAACAAAGTTTCAAACTACATCTGGAATATTCTAACCGTTTCTATTGCTGCACAAATAGGTACTTTACCACTAAGCATTTATTATTTTCATCAGTTTCCGTGCTTATTTTTTATAACCAATTTAGTTATTATTCCAGTATTAAGTTTCATTATGATTTTAGGAGTGCTTGTCATGCTTATGGCTGCATTCAACCTTATTCCTCCTTTTCTTTCTGACCTATTGGAATCAAGCATTTACTGTTTGAACAAAATTATCAACGCAATTGCTTCCTTCGAACAGTTCATCATTCAGGACATACCACTTCATTTTTATTTTTTACTGAGCGGTTATACATTACTATTTACAGTAATCATTTGGTTTAAAAAACCAAGCTTTAATAAATTGATTGCAGTCTTAATTTCCATAATTATATTACAACTTTCTTATTTTAAAATACATTGGAAAATCCTAAACGAACAGGAACTACTGGTTTTTAACAGCAAAAACAGCACTTTGATTACAGAAAGGAAAGGTGAACATATTTTACTATATGCCAATGACAGCCTTTTAAATACTGCTCAGCAAAACCGCCTTTTAAAATCCTATCGCATCGCACATTTAAGCACTTTATTACAAAAACGACAACTTTCTAACTTTATCTATTTTAATGGAAAAAAGATTTTTGTTTTAGACAGCTCCGGACTTTATCCGGAAAACAGCGCCCCAGATATTATCCTATTGACACAATCTGCTAAAATAAATTTAGATCGTATGTTACAAAAGATGAAACCAAAATTAGTCATTGCTGATGCATCCAACTTTAAAACCATTCAAAAAAAATGGAAAGCCAGTTGTGAAAAACAAAAAATCCCTTTTCACGCAACTGGTGAAAAGGGATTTTATAGATTGAATTAAACTTTTATTTTTTAAGAAAACTATTGGCTACAGCTAGCCAAGCGGAAGGTCCACCAGCGACGTAACCCGTACTGCCGATGCCTTCAAAACTCACTTTGCCTTCTTTTGTGACTCCATTTGCTAATATAATGGTTGGAAATCCTTGAATTCCAAAAGCCATTTGTAATTCGTTATTTTGCTTTTTTATCTCCGGCGTTTGTAGTGCTTTCCTTGGATAATCTAATTCTACTAAAACCACGTTTTCCTTGGCCCAAGCTGCAAATTCAGGTGTTCTCAACACTTCTTTCTGCAAACGGATACACCATCCACACCAATCGCTTCCGGTGAAAAATAACAATAATGGTTTTTTAGTTTCATTCGAAATTTCCATTGCCTTATTGACATTGGTCTCCCAAACTAACTCCTGTGCTTCGGCTGCAAATGATCCAGCAAAAAGTAATACGGCAACTATAATTTTCTTCATACCTATAATTTTAGTGATTCTAAATTCAAAAATGATGCCTAAAATTTATCGAACACCATGCATCAACTTTTTAATAACAGGAGTCATCGCAACAGAGAATAAAGCAACTACAATGGAAATTATAGTTAACATCCAGAAGAAGTAACTTAATCCATGTTCATTGGCTATTTTATCAATATTTTCTCCAAACATACCTGCACCTTTCATACCGATTGCTACTGCTAAATACCAAACACCAAACATGAAAGCAATCATACGAGCTGGAACTAATTTACTTACATAAGATAATCCTACCGGTGAGATACACAACTCTGCCATGGTATGGAAAAGATAGACTAAGATAAGCCAGATCATACTCACTGAAGCTGTTTTTGCTCCCGCTTCGATTCCACTTGCGCCAAAGGCGACACAAGCCATTCCAAGGGCTAACAATCCCATTCCGATTCCATATTTTAAATTTGCAGAAGGATTGTATTTGCTTTCCCACCATTTTGAAAATAATGGTGCCAAAGAGATAATGAACAAGGAGTTTAAGGTAGAAAACCAAGTTGCAGGAACTTCTGTCAAGGCAGTCGTTACTTTGTCAATTTTTAATGTTTGTAAAGTTGCATCTGATAATGTCAAATATCCAGCTGTGTAATAATCTTTAGTCAACATCCAGATTGCTATAACCCAAATAATAATAAAACTGATGCTCAGAATAATATTTGCAAGGGCATAAAACTGGAAGGTTTGTTTAAATAATAAAATTAAAACCCAAGTAATAATGACCAATGGTAAAATCGTAATCAAGGAATTCATTACTAGAAAAACCACGCTCCAATTACCTGTTAACACCCGATCTGTGTAATCATTCGCAAAAATGGTTAAACTGTTTGGAGATTGTTCAAAAATTGCCCAGAAGAAAATTGTCAAAAATGCAAAGAAAGTTACCGCTATTAATTTTTCCTTAGTAATTTTAGAATATTGGGTAAACCTATAAATCAACAATATAATAAAAACAACTAGTGCTGAAAGTATCGCAATAGCATTACCATCTTTTCCAAGGAATGAAAAAATATTTACTTTGCCCCCAGATATTTTGGAAGCAGGATCATTCACAAGCCATAATAACGCTAATATAGAAGAAAAAGCAATAGCTGCTAATTGTATTGGTGAAAAAGGATTTCTTTTATCCGTATCCAAAGCTTCTGCTTTCGCCTTGCTTTCTTTGTTTGGTTTTAAACCAATGTCTCCAAAGATATTTTGAGACAACCAAAACTGTAACATTCCGAAAAACATAAAAATCCCGGCTAAACCAAAACCATACGTCCAACCTACTTTTTCTCCTAAATAACCACAAAGTAAAATACCAAAGAAAGCTCCGGCATTTACACCCATGTAAAATAAAGTGTAGGCACCATCTTTCTTTTCAGGACGGTCTTTGTACATTTCAGACACGATTGATGTCATGTTTGGTTTAAAAAAACCATTCCCAAAAACCAATAATACTAATCCTAAATAAATAGAAAATTCTGTTTCAACAGCCATAGAAGCATGTCCTAAAGTCATTAAACTGGCTCCAACAACAACAGCCCATCTAAAACCAATTACTTTATCGGCAAAATAACCACCTAACATTGTGGATAAATAAACCAAACCAACATAGGATCCAAATAAAGCAGAAGCATTTTCACGAGTCCATTCCCAACCGCCATCTGTAAAGGAAGCTGTTAAAAATAATATCAGTAAAGAACGCATTCCGTAGAATGAAAATCGCTCCCACATCTCTGTGAAAAACAAAACGAATAATCCCGCTGGATGCCCTAATACGGTACTTTTAAAAAATTGATCTGTAGTATTTTCACTCATATTATTAATTGTTTAATTCTTTATCTACTCCGTGCATTAATTTTTTTATTACTGGCGAAAGTACCAATAACAGCAATCCGAAACCTAGTCCTGTATAAAACAAGTATTCAAAAAGTACTAAGTAACTCTGTTTTGCTAAGTTCAAATCAGGTGCTGTACCATTTGAAGTATCGACAGAAGCGATATTAGCCAAAATGGAAGCAATAAATTCGGAACTGGCTGTTGCTAAAAACCAAACGCCCATCATGAATCCCACAATTTTTGCTGGTGATAATTTAGTCACTGCTGAAAGGCCTACTGGTGACAAGCACAATTCCCCACAAGTATGCAAAAGGTACGTAAGAATCAACCAAATCATGGCTACTTTTCCCATCCCTGACAAACTAATTCCTAAAACCAAAGACCCAAAACCTAAACCTACCAACAGCAATGCTATTGAAAATTTCACGGCAGTATTTGGATTGTATTTCCCTAATTTTACCCACAACCAAGCAAAAACTGGTGCTAATAAAATTATAAACAAGGCATTAAAACTTAAAAACTGGCTAGCTGTTATGGTATACCCAAAAACCGTTCTGTCTAAAATGCGATCTGCAAATAAATTTAATGAAGTATATGCTTGTTCAAATAATGCCCAAAAGATAATCGTAAATACGATCAAAATGGTTAAAGCCATTAATTGCTCTCTTGCTTTTTTATCCAATTGAGTAACGGCATAATAGACTATATAAACGAACGAAACAGCACCGGCAACCATCAAGGAATAAGAAACCACTTCATGACGTTGCACCATTTGCCAAAAAATTAATGCCGAGGAAGCACTTAGCAAATAAATTAGCCATTCGCTTTTGACCCCGAATACTCTTTTTTCTAAAATTTCAGGCACGGTAGTTTCCCCTTTCCCCATTAATAATTTCCTTCCGGAAATAAAAGTCACTAATCCAAAAAACATTCCGACTCCAGCTGCTGCAAAACCATAGCTCCATCCATACGTTTCTCCAAGCCAACCACATATTAATGTAGCCATAAAGGATCCTAAGTTGATCCCCATGTAAAACAAAGTGAATCCAGAATCTCTTCTTTTATCACCTGTTTCATACAACTCCCCTACTAAGGAAGAGATATTGGCTTTTAGAAAACCTACCCCAACAATTATTAAGGATAATGAAAAATAAAATATTTGCAAGGCTGTTTCGTCCCGCGTAATCTCGCCAGTAATAGATTGTGTTGCGGCATTTCCTTCGTACGCCATCCCTATATGACCTAGCACCAGCATAATCCCTCCAAAAACAATCGCTTTTCTAAATCCTAGATAGCGATCCGCAATAAAACCGCCTAAAACGGGTACTGCATACACCAAGGCAGCGTAACTCCCAATCAGTAAATTTCCAGAAGTATCCGAAAACAAATGGTATTTTGTCAGATAAAAAATCAACAGGGCTTTCATTCCGTAGAAAGAAAACCGTTCCCACATTTCGGTAAAAAACAATATAAAAAGCGCCTTTGGATGTCCAAAAAATTCTTCCTTATTCAATGCATCGTTCGTCATAAAGCGCTATTATAAATTTTCTTTGATAAAATTAGTCATTTTGGTATACAATTGAATTCTGGTCTTTCCGCCATAAATCCCGTGATTATTGTCCGGGTAAATTTGAGAATCAAATTGTTTGTTGGCTTGAATTAAGGCTTCCATCATTTGCATGGAGTTCTGAACATGTACATTATCATCTCCTGAACCATGTATCAAAAGAAATTTTCCTTTCAATTTATCCACATGATTTATTGGGGAATTATCATCGTATCCACTCGCATTTTCCTGTGGTGTCTGCATGTAACGTTCTGTATACACACTGTCATAAAAACGCCAGTTTGTAACCGGAGCTACCGCAATTGCCATTTTGAAAATATCATTTCCTTTCATGATACAGTTAGACGCCATAAAACCACCATACGACCAGCCAAATATACCAATTCTAGCTTTATCAACAAATGCGTAATTTCCTATTACTTTAGCAGCGTCAATTTGGTCTTCCACTTCGTATTTCCCTAATTGCAATTGAGTCACTTTTTTAAAATCAGCACCTTTAAAACCCGTTCCTCGTCCGTCAACACACGCCACAATATACCCTTGTTGGGACAACATCATAAACCAATAATCATCTGTACTGTTCCACTCGTTATTCACTTGCTGCGAACCCGGACCAGAATATTGGTACATGAAAACAGGATATTTTTTTGCAGGATCAAAATCTTTAGGTTTAATCATCCAAGCATTCAGCTCATTTCCTTTTGCGGTTTTTAAAACAAAAAACTCTTTTCCAGGTAAATTATAGCTTTTTAGTTTTGAAGCTAATGCTTCATTGTTTTCAATGACTTGAACTTGTTTTCCAACTTTAGCTTCGTTTAATGTATACGTTGTAGGCTGAGACGCACTAGAAAACGTGTTGATGTAGTATTGAAAATTTGGACTGAAAGTTGCTGCATTCGTTCCTGTACTTTGTGACAAACGCACTTTGTTTTTTCCATCAAGTCCTATTCGGTATACATCTCTATTGATAGATCCGTTTTCTACAGACTGATAGAAAACCGTATTTGTCTTTTCGTCTAAACCATAATAATTCGTCACTTCCCATTTTCCTTTGGTAAGCTGGTTTTTCAATTTTCCGTTTTTATAATATAAGTAAATATGATTGAAACCGTCTTTTTCGCTGGTCCATATAAAACTGTTGTCTTTCAAGAAAGTCAAGTTATCCGTAACATCAACATACGCTTTGTCTTTTTCGTTCAAAACTACTTTTGCAGTTCCTGAATTACCGTCGATAAACAACAAATCCAAATTATTTTGATGACGATTAAATACTTGCGCAGACAATGAATTAGCGTCATTTGTCCATTTCATTCTGGCGATATAAAAATCAGTGTAATTCCCCAGATTTACTTTTTTTACTCCATTCGAATTTACATCATAAATGTGTAGAGAAACCAAAGCATTCTTTTCACCGGCCTTTGGATATTTGAATGTTTGCGTCGTTGGGTATAACTCTTTTCCAAACATAGACATTGAAAATTCCGGCACCTGACTTTCGTCAAAACGAATGTAGGCCACTTTTTTACTGTCAGCACTCCAATCAAAAGCTTTTACAAAAGCAAACTCTTCTTCGTAAACCCAATCTGTAATACCGTTAATAATGCTGTTTTTTTGTCCGTCTGTAGTTATTGGAGTCGATTTATTAGTAGCTAAATCATATACATACAGATTATTTTCTTTGGCGTACGCTATCTTTTTTCCATCAGGTGAAAAAGTAGGTTCCTGCACGGGAGAATCAAATAATTTTTTCAATTTTTTACTGGCTATATCGTACAAATAATAATCCGCAGTAAAGGAGTGGCGGAAGATTTGATTCGTATTACACGCTAGCAAAATCATTTTTTCTGAAGCATCAAACGTGTAACTGTCAATCCCGTTTGAAAGATCTTTGTGGGATTTTGTATCTATAAGTGTCGCTACTTTTTTTAAAGTTGCAAAATCATACAAATCAATTTGCATACTTCTGGACTGGTTGTCTAAATTCAATACCGTGTATTGATTTGTATTTTTCATAGACTGTAATTCATCCATTCCTTTGGCTCGAAATGTGCCGTTGTAAATTTCATCAATTGTGATTTTTTGCTGACCAACAACAGTAAAACTCAGGAATAAAAATAATGCAATAATTTTTTTCAAGTACATGATATTTATTTAAATATAAAAACCGTCAATTTTAGTGAAAAATTTACAATAATTTCACATTAAATGTGTTAAATCTTAAAAACAATATTTTAAACCCTCTTTTATTGAGGATACTATCATAGTCAATAAAACCGCTAAAAGCGTATCTTTGCAGGTATACATACTATAATCTATTGAGAATGAATAAGGCCATTAACGGATTTTCTAAATTATCCAAAGAAGAAAAAATTAAATGGATTGCCACTAACTATTTTTCAACACCTGTAGAAGCCACGGCCTTGTTGAAAAACTATTGGAATTCTGATGAAAAAATACAGAAATTACACGATGAATTCATTGAAAACACGATAACCAATTTCTACATTCCGCTAGGAGTTGCTCCTAATTTTCTAATTAATGGAAAATACTGTACCATTCCTATGGCCATTGAAGAAAGTTCTGTGGTTGCCGCTGCCGCAAAAGCAGCGAAGTTTTGGTCCACCCGCGGTGGGTTTAAAACAACCGTAATCAACACCGAAAAAATTGGACAGGTTCATTTCATTTATAAAGGTGAGGTTTCAAAACTGAATTTATTTTTTGCACAAAACAAAAATAAATTTTTCTCAGAGACAGAACTAATTACAAAAAACATGCAAAAACGCGGTGGCGGCATTTTAGACATTGTTCTAAATGACAAAACTGATTTATTACCCAACTACTTTCAGCTTCATGCTACTTTTGAGACTAAAGACAGCATGGGTGCTAATTTTATAAATTCATGTTTGGAACAGTTTGCTAAAACCTTAAAAGAAGAAGCACACGCCTATGATTTATTTACTGAAACTGAAAAAGAGATTGAAGTAGTCATGAGTATTCTCTCGAATTATGTCCCTAATTGCATTGTGAGAGCGGAAGTTTCATGCCCAATTGCTGATTTAGAGGACAAACACATTCCGAATCCTCAAGAATTTGCTGAGAAATTTATTCAAGCCGTTCAAATTGCCGAAGTTGAACCCTATCGAGCTGTAACACATAACAAAGGAATCATGAACGGAGTAGATGCCGTAGTTTTGGCAACAGGAAATGATTTCCGTGCGGTCGAAGCTGGAGTGCATGCCTATGCATCCAGAAACGGAAAATACACAAGTCTATCCCATGCCAAAATCGAAAATGGCATTTTTACTTTTTGGTTAGAAATCCCACTAGCATTAGGAACAGTGGGCGGACTTACTTCCTTACATCCATTGGTAAAATTGTCCTTAGAAATGCTAGAAAATCCAACAGCCAAAGAACTAATGCAGTTTGTAGTCGTGGCGGGTCTGGCACAGAATTTTGGTGCATTACGCTCTTTGACAACTACAGGAATTCAGGAAGGGCACATGAAAATGCACTTAAACAACATCATCAACCAGTACGAAGCCACTGTTGAAGAACGGGTTTTAATTCATAAATATTTCAAAAAAAATACCGTTTCTCATAGCGCCGTGGTGACTTTTATTGAAAGTTTAAGAAAATAACTTTGATTGTCGACAACCCTATCAAAGTTTATAACCCTGGCAGGGATTAAAATAAGAATAATGAAAAAAACATTCTACAGTAACGGAAAACTTTTAATAACAGGAGAATACTTGGTTCTTGATGGAGCCAAAGCCTTTGCATTGCCTACAAAAATGGGACAAAACCTCATTATAGAAGAGGGAAACAATCAGGAAATCGTCTGGAAAAGTTATGATGCTGACGGTAGTATTTGGTTTGAAGATACCATTCTATTTTTGGACATTTCAAAGAAAATAAATCCTGAAAGCGAATCGGTCAAAGCCATACTGACTAACATTCTACACGAAGCTTTCTTACTTAATCCGGACTTCATTACTAATTCAAACGGATACACCATTTCCACTGAACTTGAGTTTCCTAAAAACTGGGGCCTGGGAACGTCGTCAACTTTGATAAACAATATTGCTCAATGGCTGCAAATTGATGCTTTTACATTGCTTAAAAACAGTTTTGGAGGAAGTGGTTATGATATTGCTTGCGCACAAAACAACACTCCTATTATATACCGTCTGAATCAAGGTAATCCAACTGTAGAAAAGATCGCTTTTAATCCTGAATTTAAACAGCACTTGTACTTTGTGTATCTCAACAAAAAGCAAAGCAGTAAAACCGCAATAGCAGCATACAACCTGAACAAAAAAAACAACCTGGCAGCGACTATTGCTACAAATGATTTAATAACTTCTGAGGTTAACACAGCAACTACCCTTAAATCTTTTGCCGAGGCAATAGAAAAACATGAAGCTCAAATGAGTAGAATTCTAAAAATTCCTACGATAAAAGAATCTTTATTTTCAGATTTTGATGGAGCAATAAAAAGCTTAGGTGCTTGGGGAGGTGATTTTGTATTGGTAATTACTAGGGAGAATCCTGTAGAATACTTTACTGCAAAAGGATACTCTACCATTATACCATACACTGAAATGTTACGTTCTTAATCACCGTATTTATACCTTATTAATTAGTAAGTTCATCCTTTTTAAAAAAGAAACACAAAAGTAAAACCCCGATACATTCAGTAGATTGTATCGGGGTTTTTTATTGTGATTCTTACTTTCTTTAGTTTAGTAATTGAAATCTTGCCTGTTATCTTCGATTTTAGCGTTTCCTTTCAATGCTGGAATCACTCTATTTACTTCTGATGCATTTTGAGCTTTCAATTTAGCAACATAAGGAGCGTGACTTTTTAACGCGGGTGCATTTACTGTACTTGTATTTTTAACTACATAAACACCCGTATTACCTTCAATTGGAGCAGATACTTTATTTGCTACTAAAGCAAATGCATTTCCAACTACTCTTGGTTCAGGGCCTACATTTGGCAAGGTTGTATTTTCCATTGTTAAACCAGTAGCTTGTTGTACTTTTCCTCCTACTGCTTTAGCCATTGCTTCAAGTGAAGAACCAGTCATTTTAGCTTTAATTAATTCCGCTTTTTTCTTATTTTTAAGAATTTGTTCTACATAAGGTCTGGCAACTGAAACCGCTACTAAACCAGATTGATCAATACTTTTTACTTTTGCAATAACGTGTCCTACATTAGCTACTTCAAATCTTTTTACAGCACCTTCTTTAACTCCTTTTTCGAAAGCCCATCTTACAATAGCTCTTTGATTTCCTAATGAACCAAAATTCTCATCCATACCTTTAACAGTAACTGGAGTAGCAACAGTAAGTTTCATTTCTTTGGCTACTTTATTAAAATCTTTATCTACAGCATCCATTTCAAATTTAGTTGCTTGCGTAAATATTTTATCAGAAGTAGCTTCAGAAGCTTCAATTTTTTGCGCTACTGTAGCCAAACGAATTCCATCTTGTTTGTCTGTAATTTTAATAATATGAAAACCAAAATCAGTTTCAACTAAACCAACTTTACCAATACTGTTATTGAAAACAAAATCATTGAAAGGTTTTACCATTTGATTGGGACCAAAATAACCCAAATCACCACCTTGTTGTGCTGATGAATCATCAGATGCGGTGAAAGCCAACATTAAGAAACTGTCTGGATTTGCGTTCACTTGCGCTAAAAGACTTTCCGCTTTTGCTTTAGCTTGTTCTTTGGTTCTCTTTTCCTTTTGATTTGGAACTTGTGTTCCTTCATAGCCAATTAGAATATGACTTGCTTTAGCATTAACTCCTGATTTCATTCCCATAGATTTTGAAATGCAATAGTATTTACCAAACATGTATGGTCCATAGACTGCGCCTGGAGCAAGGTTGAATAATTTATCAGCATCTACAGCTGGTAAATCTTTCTTAGCGATGTACGTTGAATCATAAGGAACATCTGAATTTGAATTCACAAATTCTACTGTATTAGCAGTTGCTCTAAACCCTGGCAACGTATCGTTTTTACCTGTAGCTTGATTGTAAACAACACTTCCTGAAAGCAACGCGTTTATTTTGGTTTTTATTTCCGCTTCATCAGTCTTAGATGCTTTGTCTTCAATCAAAACATATTCTACTTCACGAGATTCGTCTGCTTTGTATTTTTTTTCATCTTTCTTCATGAAATCCACAATTTCTGCATCAGTCACTTTTACCTCACTGTCTTTAATTGTTGAATATAGACCCGCTACATAAGCAAAATTCACTGTATTCGCTTCCATTTCATATTTCATCTTCCCTTCGCTTTCAGTTGTATAAACTGCCGCTTTTATCATTGTATTATACATTTGATATTTGGCGTTTAAATCAGCGTCTTTTTCTCTGTCTTTTAAAAACTGAGCTTGTGCAGGATTTGCTTTAAAATATTCTTTGAATTTAACAACATCAAATATCCCGGCAGCATTTAAAAACAATGGATTACCACCAATATTTTGATCAGATTTCAATACTTCTAATAAGTGTTTTTCACCTACTCTAAGCCCTAATTTTTCAAATTCAGCACTTAATAAAGCAATAGAAACTTCTTGTTCCCATACTCTGTTCGCTGCTTCAGTTGACGTAATACCTTGTGTACTTTTTTCAACATTACTTACTTTGACTCTAAAATCTTCAAATGAAATGTCTTTTCCATCAATGCTTCCTACATCTTTTGAGGTACTGTTGAAACCACCACTATTGAATATATCGCCTATGATAAATGCTAATAAACAAAACCCGATAACAAGTATCAGAAGAAGTGAACGTTGTCTAATTTTTTGTAAAACTGCCATTTTATTGTTGTTAATTTTTATATTCAGGTTGCGAAAATACAATTATCTAATTAATAATTATACTAGTAGCGTTTTATTTTACAAGAAATTTTATTTTCTTAAAAAAAATTACTCTTGCACCGTCATTTTTACTAATTCTATTTTCTTATTTGTGGCTTCTTCAATTATAAAATGATAGAGACCTATGGTAATCGCATCTCCTTTTTGAGGAATTTCCTTTGTAAAATCGACAATAAATCCACCAAGTGTCCCATAAGAATCACTCTCAGGAATGGCAAACTTATAAGCGTCATTCAGGTAGGCTACATCCAGTCGAGCAGAAAGTACATACACCCCATTTTCCAATTCTTTCTCAATCAGTTCTTCATTGGAATCATGCTCATCCTCGATTTCGCCAAAAAGTTCTTCCACAATATCCTCAATAGTTATAATTCCTGACGTCCCACCATATTCATCTAAAACAACAGCAACACTTTTTCGTTTTTTGGTAAGCAAATTCATGGCATCTTTAATAAAAATTGTTTCGGGAACAAATTCTACCGGAATCACAATTTCTTTGATATTGTTAGGCTTTTTAAACAAGTCAAAGGAATGTACGTACCCTATAATATCGTCGAGCGAATTTTGGTACACCACTATTTTAGAATACCCTGTTTCTATAAATAATTGCTTCAATTCTTCGATTGAATCGAAGAGATCAACCGCTATTATTTCGGTTCGAGGACTCATCACATCCCTAGCCTTAACTCCTGAAAATTCTAGCGCATTCTGGAACATTAGTATTTCAGAATCTACTACTTCATTACCCTCAAAAGTACTCATTTGCTCCGTAATATAATTTCCAAGTTCAATTTTACTAAAATAAAGCTGAATAGTATCGCCCTGTGTTTTGAAGAATTTTTTTAAAATAAAATCTGAAATACAAATAAAAAATATGGAAATAAAATAGAACACTTTATAAAAAAGAAAAGCTGGAACTGCTAGAAATTTGAGTAGTGAATTGGCATAAATTTGAAAAAAAACTTTAGGAAGAAACGCTGCTGTAACCAAAATGATTATTGTAGAAATCAAGATTTGCACAACTAGATTCAACCAATCTGAAAAAAAATATCCCTGCATTGCCAACCAATCCATCAATACATCACCCATTAAAAAACCATAGACAACCATGGCTATATTATTGCCTATAACCATGGCAACAATAAAATTTGTGGGCTTTTCAGTAAGTTTTGTCAGTATTTTAGACAAAAAATTATCCTGCTTTTTTTCAATTTCAAGATATATTTTATTGGAAGATACGAAGGCGATCTCCATTCCTGAAAAAAAAGCACTTAGTATTAGACACAATATGATAATACTAATTTCCATCAACTAGGAATTTTTATTGCGATCTTCGAATTTTTTTGCAAATTTTCTTCTAAAAAAGAACATGAAAACTGCCAATCCAGCAATCATAAAACTCAGCCAAGGAGTTCCTAAACTAGGATCGTTTACCTTTGTAAAGCCATCATAAAGGAAGTAAGCTCCAAAAACAAGATAAACGTATTGTGTGTATTTTAGGTAATTCATAGTATAGTATTTTATTTTAATCGTTCGTTTCTACTTCGCCGGTTATTTTTTGAGAATTAATCACCTTAAAGTCTTTACTAAAATCTATTCCCTGTCCGTTTGACACTCCTTTTGGATCCGTAAATTTAAACTTTCTTTCGGTAAAAAACCATTCGTTTTTTTGATCAAAGTACAACTGCTCTGTTTCGAGTACTTGACCGTCTTCGGTGAAAATCTTTACTTTTCCTTGTAAATCAATAATGTTTGTGAACTTGTAAGAAATTGCATAATTGGATTTAATAAATGTTTTTTTGGCTTTTTTATCATATAAAGTAACATCGATCCCTTTTGGAAATTCCGTAAATGGAAAATCAACACTAGCGTAATCCAACATTTTTGAACTGATTAACACGGCGGTTATTCGGCCAGAATCCGTGTATTTTAGATTTACCATATCGGCATCACTGCTGGGAACAAATTCAGAAAAATTAATTTTCTGCACTTCTTTAAAATTACTTTCACATCCAAAAAACAGTGTCACAGTAAAAACCGTGACAACTAATTTAAAACCATATTTTTGGAATACCGTCATACGCTGAACTTACGAAAAAGCTTTAATGAAATGCGTCCTTTTAATTGAATTTTCTTTTGACAAACCATTGCTCGTTAAGTGAAAAACTAACACTAACATTTGCATAATTTTCTTCGACTAAATTTGATGCTGTAGTTCCTCTTTTACCAAATTCCAGTCCAACATTCACATTAGAAAATGTCCCTGTCAACGGCAGCCCTACTCCCACAGTCAAGGCCATATCATCAATAGGTTCAGAATTAATCACTAACCCGGTGTTTTCAAATCTAAAACCACCTCTGTATGTTACTCTTTTGCCATAACTTGTGAAGGAATTGTAATTTGGCAAATAATACCCTCCAATACTATACTTTGAATGCTTTTCATAAGTAACATTACCCATTGCGTTGTAATTGTTTCTTAAAGAACCAGCCTCCTGAAAAGTATATCCTATTCCAACCAACCATTTCCTCGCTTCACCAAAACCTGCTCCTGCAGCATACTTGCTAGGGATTTTCAAACTCGTTTCTGTTTTCATATCATCCAGAACATCAACAACGGACAAATCAAAATTTGAATTATAGAATACGGTAGCAATGTTTCTGGTGTTTTGGGAATTTAAAGTACTTTCCAGTGAATAATTTAAGCTACTAAAAAAAGATACTTTTTTGTAAATTTTGGCTTGGTACATCATCCCAATATTGAAATTAATTCCAGACAAATCAACTTTATTTAATTCTCGTGTACCAATAGGGATATCAGTAATAAACTCTAAATTATTGGTCTCAATTTTTCCAAAATTATAGTTCACATCGGCACCAATACTAAAATCGGGAGTTATTTTATAGCCTAAGCCAAGAAAAGCCTTATTCAAACCACCTGTTCCATTAAAACGTTGGTTATTTTCAGTGAGTGATCCTGGTGATTCAATTTTATAACCTACAGATGAATAGGGAATCAATCCAAAACCAAGTCCAAACTTACCTAAAGGCAGTCCTACTGCCAGATAATCTAAAGTTGTTCGTCTCGTATTTGCTGATTCCGTTTTATTTTTCAATTCTGTAGTAGCATAAGTTCCTCCCAAAGTAAATGTGGTCAGTTTCAAACTTGCATAACTTGCAGGATTCTGTAAGTTCATGTGAATACTATCTTGTTCAATAGCAATTCCTCCCATAGAACGATTTTCAAGAGTCCCTTTGAACCTTACATCACCTATTCCGTAAAAAGAATACGGAGACGATGTCCCTTCCTGAGCAAAAGTTACTAATGATAAAAGCAAACATGCACTTATTATAATTTTTTTAATCATTTTTGATTTTATATTGAAATGTTTGGTTCAAACTTTCTAAAAGAAAATTTGAATTGGCAAATATGGTATTTTTTAATCGTTTAGCCAAAAAATCTGTGTCCCCACCCGTTAAAATTATTATAAAATTTAAATACCTTAGTTTATATTCCTCAATAAAACCATCAATCTCATAAACCAGCCCATTGACCACTCCGGAATGAATTGATTCAGCCGTTGATTTTCCTATAAAATGCTCCGGATTACAAAGTGTCAGCAAAGGAAGTTTGGCAGTAAAATTATGTAATGCTTCGTACCGCAATCGAAGCCCCGGAGCAATAGCTCCGCCTAAATAATTATTCTCCTGATCAATAAAATCATATGTAATGCATGTTCCTGCATCAATTACCAGCCGGTTTTGATCAGGAAACTGAAGCGTTGCGCCCGCAGCTAAAACCATTCTGTCAATTCCCAAAGTTTGTGGCGTCGCATAGTTGTTTTGAAACGGAAAAGGATCTTTATTGGAAATAAAATGTACATTAAGCTCTTTTTCGAATACTAAAAATGATTGTTTTTCGACCTCCGTAACTGAGGAAACAACCAATTCACTTACTTTTTTAAACTTTTTCAAAATATTTTTAATATTTTTTTCTAGTTCTATTTTCGTGAAAACAAAAATTTCCAAAAGCATAGCGTCCTCAAAGACAGCTGCTTTAATTCTTGTATTTCCCACATCGACTACTAAATTCATAATTGATTTTTTGATGGTGCGAAGGTACGAATTGATTTTTTTTAAAAAATGTTTTGGATAAACTAAAAATCATTCTATATTTGCACCCGCAATAGCGAGGTACCTTAGCTCAGATGGTAGAGCAATGGACTGAAAATCCATGTGTCCCTGGTTCGATCCCTGGAGGTACCACAAAAAATTTCCCTAATCCTTTAATGAGGCTTTAGGGATTTTTTGTTTTTGGACCTATTCGACTACTGATAATTGCTTAGATCTTTTATTTGTCCTGTTTTACAACACAAACAATACTCTTTTACAGACCATCATTCAATATTATTTTGTCTATCAGCTACCGTGTTTAAAATAACCCTCTTGAAATATCAAAAATATTTTCTACTCATTATAAAATTAACGTAATTCCTGCTTTAGAATTACCTTGTGCATATTCCAAGAAATAAAAAACAATGAATAATACTACGCAGATTTCCCATACTTTTATATATTTACTAAAACCCAGGTCTCACCTTTATTCGATCAACACAATTAAAATTTGACACAGCACTACTTGTTGCAAATATTAGAAACGCGGCATCAAATAAAGTTTAGCTACAAAATTACAATTATGAGAAAACTTTCAATTTTACTGATTTTTATCACTACTCTACAATCTGCCATTGCTCAAAATGGGAAAGAGGCTATTAACCTGACGGATCTGTTAAAAATTAAGACTGTTGGAAATGTAACGCTCACTAAAGACGGGTCAAAAGCAGCCTTCACTGTTACCGTTATTGAAGCTGATGAAAACAACAAGTTAGATTACAAGTATCTGACCCAAATCTATAGTGCTTCTCCATCAAATACCTCACCCCCTTTACAACTCACTACTTCTAAAGAAGGTGCTACAAAACCTGCATGGAGTCCTGATGGGAAACAACTGGCTTTTACTCGAATGATAGACGACAACTCCCAAATTTTTATTTTATCCACTGAAGGAGGAGAACCTATCCAATTGACAAGCCATAAATATGGGGCAAACAATCCCAAATGGTCCCCTGACGGAAAAAAAATAATGTTTTCTTCCAATATCTCATTTCAAGAACTACTCAAAGATTCTACGTTAAACAAATCTTTTTCAATACCAACTTGGACAATGGAAAAACCAGGTTTTGACAAAAATGAATATTTGTTGCCTAATAAAGCCCGATTAGACCCCGACGGAAGTTTATCTGAAATAAGAGCTTATTTGGATAAAAATGCTACGGATAAAAAAGCTATTGTACTCCATAAATTAAACTTTCAAAATGAGTCAGTTATTTCTTCCGAAATGAATTTCACTCACTTTTTTGACATTAATACCACTGCAAACGCCAAACCCCGTTTATTAACAAAAGGCTTTTATAGTTTCACTAATGCTGAATACACACCAGACGGCAAACAAATTGTGTTTTCGGGAAATATTGATAGTACAGAGAACCCAGACCGTTCATTAGAAAGCGAAATTTATATAGCGGATAGTGATGGTGGTAATTTTAAAATGATTTTAGGCGAAAAAGATAAAAAATACAGCAACGCGTCTGTATCACATTCTGGCAAATGGCTGGCTTTCCTCTATAGCAACACCTCTTTTATATCTGTCCCTACCTTAGCAATTATACCACTTAATGGAACCCAAAAGGACATCAAAACCTTTCCTTTCGACCGCAACAAAACAAATCTTACCTGGAGTAAGGATGATAAATACCTATACTTCACAGGACAAAGTAATGGAGGTAACATCCTGAATAGGCTCAATATAAACACCAAAAATATAGAGCCGTTATCCAGTAGCGAAGTTGGTATTACAAGTTTTGATATTTCAAATAACACTCTTGTTTATTCTAAGACACAGGTATCAAATCCTTCTGAGCTGTATTTTTCAAATACTAATTTCAAAAAAGAAAAGAAGGGAAGCGATTTTAACAACTGGCTACTAAATAAGAAATTATCCTTTCCAGAAAAGAAAACTTTTATCAATGATATAGGAATGACAATTGAGTATTGGGTAATGAAGCCTACCCAGTATCAAGAGGGAGAAAAATATCCGTTATTGTTAGAAATTCACGGCGGCCCCTCAGCTATGTGGGGACCAGGAGAAGAAAGCATGTGGCACGAATACCAATATTTCTGCAGTAAAGGGTATGGTGTTGTTTACAGCAATCCAAGAGGTTCCGGCGGTTACGGATTAGATTTTTTAAGAGGTAATGTCAATGATTGGGGCAAAGGCCCTTCCAGCGATGTACTTACGGCTCTTGACAAAACGATAGATCAAGGCTGGGCTGACCCATCTAAATTATTAATAACAGGAGGATCGTATGCCGGCTATCTTACAGCATGGATTATCAGTCATGACAATCGCTTTAAAGCCGCCTGCGCACAACGTGGTGTTTATGATCTTACCACCTTTTTTGGCGAAGGAAATGCATGGAGACTCGTTCCAAATTATTTTGGGGGTTATCCATGGGAACCAAAAGTCAAGGAAATTCTAATACGAGAATCCCCTTTAACCTACGTTGAAAATATCAAGACACCATTTATTATTTTTCATGGAGGCAACGATCGTCGAACGGGGTTTGTTCAAGGAGAAATGATGTTTCGCAGTCTTAAAGTATTAGGCCGTCCTGTCGAGTATGTGGTACACCCTGGCGCAACACATGAAATTACCAGAAATGGGGACAACCGACAGCGAATGGACCAAATGTTACGAACATTTGAATTCTTCGAAAGATGGTTAAATAAAAATAAAGACAAGTAAAGTACACCTATGAATTTTATTCCAAAAGGCATGTCGATCAAAATGCATGCTTTCGCAAAATAGAAATAATTCTTTTAAAGGAATTCTACGTTCAATGGATACTATCGAAAAAAATAGACTGTTCAATTAAACCCATTTCTACTTATAAGCGGAGTAAATTTAAATAGTACGAATTGAAAATCAACTTACCCTTTAAAACTAGCGGATAGCAAAGTATTCATTGGCTTTTTGGATTAATAATGTACCTTTGGTTTTAAACATTTCAAATGACAAAATCACAATTTCAAAATACATCTGATTGGATTGACGCGGAAAATGCTCAAGATCCAAATATTGAAATTTATCAATCTTTACACTATCCGAAGGAATTATTATATTCTAATCGAATGTACCAAAGACTAATATCTTTTTATCCTGAAGCGTCTGAAGAAGTACAGATTGCTTCCAAAGCGCAACACATTTGCCGATGGGAAGTAGCACGAGAAACTTATCCAATGGACCGAGTGGGTTATTTAAAATGGCGTGAGGATCTAAAAAAATTCCACGCTAGCACTACTGCCATAATTTTAAAAAAAGCAGGCTATTCCGAGAAATTCATTGCACGTGTAACTTTCCTAATCGAAAAAAAATTACTCAAGAAAGACGCCGAAACACAGCTATTGGAAGACGTAATCTGCTTGGTGTTTCTAGAATACTATTTAGACCCTTTTGTTCTTAAACACGACAGGGAGAAACTAAAAAATATAATTCTTAAAACTTGGAATAAAATGTCTGAAAAAGGACATCAGGAAGCTCTAAAGATCAACTTCAGCACGACAAACTTTCAATTGATAAAAGAGGCTCTGGGATTGTAATTCGATTTCTATATCTAAAGAACAGCAATATCCACACACACCCTTTCCTTTAGAGAACATTAAAAACTGTATTCATTTCTCGCATATAGACATCGCCTTGACACTATTAACACAGCTTGTACATAGAGGAGGCACGGGTTACAAAAATCAAAAGGGGTTATTCCATGAGCATCAAAAAATTGGTCTATTACATCCAGTTTCGATGCTGTACTTCAATTACACTTTTACCACACCATCATTTCACATAACCCTTTTTGCAAAAATGCAATTTTAACTTCCGTAAAATATATTTTGTAGACAAAATGATTTCAAAACCAAACTAAGACCTTCAGGAAAGTCTTTATTTTAAAAGTCATAAAATTTATCAAACACCCATAGTTTTCTCAATAAAAATGCACCTTTCATAAAATTAAACCAATTTTATTGTGTAATTCTCTTTTGTATAGTTGCAAAATTACTATATTTATGCAAAATTTATATACATGGAGATTTTAACCTGCCCGAAATGCCAAAATAACCATATTATAAAAAGCGGCATCATCAACAGCAAACAAAGGTATTTGTGCAAAAAATGCAATTATTTTTTTACGGTAAATAAAATAGGAAAAAAGATTGACGATTACTATGTTACAAAGGCACTACAGCTTTATCTTGAAGGCTTAAGTTTTCGTGAAATTGAACGAATTATCGGGGTTTCCCATGTCACTGTGAGCAATTGGGTTAAGAGCTATAATATAAAAAAACCATCTCACGCCAATTACCATCCTACTTATAAGATTTTTAGTCATTTAGAGCTGGTCGAATATTTAAAAAACAAACAATTACTTTCCGGAGCTGGTATGATTATAACGGAGCTCGGGGATAAATTTATGCTCATAAAATGGGAGCGATTCAAAGATTAACTATAGTAATTTACACTAAAATATATCGTTTTTTTTTTCTAGAATTAAATAACTCAATTTGGCACTTTATTAACCAACCATTTAATACCCAAATTCTATTTATGAAAAAAATATTTTTTACTGCTGCAATATTATTATTGTCTCTGGAAGGATTTTCGCAAGGCTCCACCGATTACGGTAGCGGAATGAAATTCAATTTGAACGAAGATGGTTCAAAATACATGCGCTTCATTGCCTGGAACCAGATATGGTTTCGCTCCAGCCAAATGAATCCAGGAACAATGATAGGAGGCGAATCGGCTTCAACTGGAACGGATATAGGAAACAGGCGGTTGCGTTTTCTAGCCTATTCCCAAATATCAAAAAGATACATGATTGTGACCCACTTTGGTATCAACAATCAAACCTTTACCAATGGAGGCGCTGCAGGATCTGCAGGAACTGGAGGATATGGAGCCGGAAAAAAACCAGGGATATTTTTCCACGATGCCTGGAACGAGTACGCGTTAGTTTTACCTGAAAAAGACAAAAAATTCAGTATGACTTTGGGTGGAGGATTGCACTATTACATGGGATTATCGAGAGCCACAATGGCCTCTACATTAAACTTTTTAACTATTGACGCGCCTATCTTCAACTGGCCATTAATTGAAAACTCCGATCAATTTGCCCGACAAATGGGCTTATTTGCCAAGGGTAAATATGGAAAACTAGAATACAGGGTAAGCTATAACAAACCATTTGCAACCAACTTAGCGCCTACAAATGTAACTTCGGCTGAAAATGCCGTAGCGGTTGACAATAGTGGAAATACAAAATGGTCAAAAGCAGGATATTTTGAATACCAATTTATAGATCAAGAAGCTAATGTACTGCCGTATAAAGTGGGAAGTTACCTTGGAACTAAAAAAGTATTTAACATCGGTGCTGGTTTTTACACTGCTCCTGATGCAACTAAGTCTTCCGTTAACAACACTATTAGCAAACACAACATCAATCTTTTTGCGGTAGATGTTTTTCTTGATTTACCGGTTGGAAAAAAAGAAAACAAAATGGCCCTTACAGGATACAGTGTTTTTTATGATTATGATTTTGGACCCAATTATTTACGTAATGTAGCCATTATGAATATTGGCTCTGTTGACCCTAACTTTACAGGAAACAGAGCAATGGCTGGTCCTGGAAACGCACAAGCTACTATTGGATCAGGAAATATTTGGTATACTCAAGCAGGAATTTTGTTGCCCAGCAAAGCAGCCAAACCAAAAGTACGCGTACAGCCATTTGGAGCTTTTACGTACAAGAACTTTGATGCTTTAGATCAGTCCAGCACCCAATTTGACCTTGGAACGAACTTCTTCCTAGATGGGCAACACGCCAAAATCACGGCACAATATTCAACAAGGCCGGTTTACACTACTCCCTCAACTATCTCAGGATCTAAAGGGGAATTCGTAGTACAACTACAAATTTATCTATAAACTAATTCTAAAAAATAATTTATGAGTACTAAAGGAACAAAAGGAATATGGAAAGTCATTTCCGCATCCTCAATGGGCACAATGATTGAATGGTATGATTTCTATATCTTCGGAAGTTTAGCAGTTGTAATTTCAACAAAATTTTTCCCTTCAGACAATCCTACTGCAGCTTTTTTATCTACATTGGCAACATTTGCTGCCGGATTCGTAGTGCGCCCGTTTGGAGCTCTTTTCTTCGGGAGATTAGGCGATTTAATTGGTCGAAAATACACTTTCATGGTTACGTTGTTATTAATGGGTGGTGCAACATTCTTGATAGGGTGTATCCCGAGTTATGAAACCATTGGGTTTATGGCTCCATTATTAGTATTAATTCTTAGATTACTTCAAGGTCTTGCGCTGGGTGGCGAATATGGCGGAGCTGCCACTTATGTAGCTGAGCACGCACCAGTAGGACAAAGAGGGTATTGGACTTCTTGGATTCAAACTACGGCAACGGTTGGATTGTTTATCTCTTTGATGGTTATTTTAGCTACGAGAAATATTCTTACTCCAGAACAATTTGACGAATGGGGATGGAGAGTTCCATTTTGGGTTTCTATAATCATGGTATTTGTTTCCTATTTGATTCGAAAAAATATGGACGAATCACCCGTGTTTGCTAAGGCCAAAGCGGAAGGAAAAACAAGTACAAATCCATTGAAAGAGAGTTTTGGAAATCGTTACAATTTGAAATTTGTATTATTAGCATTATTTGGTGCTACTATGGGCCAAGGGGTTGTTTGGTACACGGGCCAATTTTATGCTATGAACTTCATGAAAACAGTAATGTCTATTGATTCATCACAAGTCGATACTTTACTAGGAATCGCATTAATCCTTGGCACACCATTTTTTATTCTTTTTGGTTGGTTAAGCGATAAAGTTGGTAGAAAATACATTATGATGGGTGGTATGCTACTCGCCATCCTATTGTACAGACCTATTTACAAAAGCATGTACGAAACCACATCAGTAAAAAATAAAACTGAAATGGTAGAAAAAACAACTCTAATCACTGAGTTGAAAGAAAACAAGAAACAAACTATGGATTCTATCTACACCACAAACAAAGAGTTTGCTGATGGAACCACTTTGCTTGAAGTGAAAACCGTATCTTTAGAAAACGGCAAGGCTATGATTGTAGATGGTAAAGCTAAAATAGAAACTAAAACAACTCTAAAAATCAACACAGCCGATGAATGGGCTTTGATCTTTTTAGTATTCATACAAGTCTTGTTTGTAACTATGGTTTACGGTCCTATTGCAGCATTCTTAGTTGAAATGTTCCCAGTTAAAATTAGATATACTTCTATGTCATTACCATATCACGTAGGAAATGGGATTTTTGGAGGGTTACTTCCTGCCATCTCGACTTATTTTGTTATCAATGCAAAAGAGGCAGGTGATCCGGAATTTTATCTTGAAGGGCTCTGGTATCCTATCGTTATTGCTTCCATCTGTTTTGTGATTGGAATGGTTTACATTAAAAACAAAGACAAAAACGCTCACATTTAAAAAACACAACTATGAATCAAATAAAAAGACTTTTAGGATTAGTCTGGATAGCGTTAGCAATCGCCGCTGCCTATTTTTGCATCTTCACCTTTGGATTACCAAAATTTGTATCCGGCAAGCAAGAGGATTTAGTATTCGGAATAATCATCCTTTTCATCCTTACGCCATTAATCGTTTTAGGATTAGGTACCTTTGGGTATTATGCCTTGATGGGAGATTACGATGAAAAAAACAATTAATTAAATCATTTCCAAGCAAACAATCTCTGCATTCATTTGTAGAGATTGTTTATTTTTTATACAATGAAAAAAAGACATGAACAAAAGTTGGTTATTCTTTCAGTGTTAATTCTATTAGCATTGAACATTCCGCTTTTGCTATTATTTGACAGTTCGAAACCTCTCTTTGGTTTCCCCATAATTTATCTTTACATTTTTTCGGCATGGTTGTTTTCAATTGCTATTACGTACTTAATTATAAAAAGGTATTATGAATAGTATTTGGCTTTTATTGATTTTAGCACTGTATGTCTCGATTTTATTTTACATAGCACATTGGTCCGAAAAAAGAAAACATTCTAAATGGACAAACAATCCTTATGTGTATTCTTTCTCATTAGCCGTTTATTGTACGGCCTGGACCTACTATGGCAGCATCGGTGTAGCGGCAGATACTGGATTGGGCTATTTACCTATTTATTTAGGACCCATAATTATTATACCCACTTGGATGATAATCCTGAAGAGAATTATTCGAATTTCGAGAGTAAATAAAATCTCAAGTATTGCAGATTTTATTTCTTTACGATACGGAAACAGTAGATTTTTAGGAGCATTAGTCACTATGGTTTGTATTTTTGGAATAGTGCCTTATATTTCTTTACAACTAAAATCCATTTCAGACACTTTTCATATTGTCAGTAAAACCCAATCAAGCGAAAATATTTTTACTGATACTACCACTTATGTTTGTATCGCTCTAGCATTATTTGCTTCGTATTACGGGACACGTTATGTTGACGCTTCCGAAAAAAGACGCGGTATCGTAACCGCCGTAGCCATGGAATCTATTTTGAAGCTAGTTTTCTTTTTAATGATTGGTATCTACGTCACTTTCTTTGTATTTGATGGATTTGATGACATTTACCAAAAAGCGGTTGTGCTTGAAAATTTCGAAAAAAAGAATACCATTGGAAGTATTACGGATGGGATTAACTGGTTTTTTCTGTGTGTGTTATCTATGTTTGCCATTTTTCTTTTGCCTCGACAGTTTCACGCAGCTATTGTTGAAAACAATAAAGAGAGTCACATCCGCACAGCAATGTGGCTTTTCCCATTGTATTTATTGCTTTTTAATATCTTTGTTTTCCCAATTGCCTGGGGAGGAAACATTCTTTTTGAAGGCCAAGGATACAATTCCGACACGTATTCCTTATTAATTCCACAATATTTCAATAATAACACACTAACTGTTCTAGTGTTTTTGGGAGGATTTTCGGCAGCCATATCAATGATTATCGTATCCTCTATTGCATTGGCAACCATGTTAAGCAACAACTTGTTAATTCCGTATGGATTCATAGGTTCACTTCAGAATTCTTCACAGGAAAAAAACAACAAGCGGATCTTAATTAGCCGAAAAATAGGAATTTTTTCGCTTATAATCTTGGCGTATGCCATTTATAGGATTTTCATTTTGGAGTACTCTTTGGTGTCCATAGGACTGGTTGCTTTTGTCGTTATAGCCCAACTGGCTCCTTCTTTTTTTGGAGCAATATTCTGGAAAAGAGGCTCTAAGAAGGGAGCCGTAACAGGAATTATTCTTGGCTTTCTAACTTGTTTTTACACGCTGTTAATTCCGTACGCTGTTGGGATAACTGAATCCACAAGCCTGTTTATTCAAGAAGGACCTTGGGGTGTTGAATTGCTGAAACCTTTTCAACTTTTTGGATTGGATTATTTAGAACCTATTCCCCATGCTGTTTTTTGGAGTTTGCTAATTAATATGATGAGCTATATGGCTATTTCCGTAAGTTTCAAGGGAAATTACAGAGAACGTAATTATGCTGAAATGTTTGTTGATATTGACAAATACATTACCAACCACGAAAATGCTTTTGTATGGAAAGGAACCGCTTACATCTCCGATATTCAAAAAGTGTTACAGCGATTTCTTGGTGAAGAAAGGACAAAACGTGCGCTTACAATATTCAATTTAAAATACAATATTGATAAGAATATTACCACCGCCGATGCACGTTTTATAAAGTTTGCAGAAAATCTATTGACCGGACATATTGGTACGGCTTCCGCCAAAATATTAATCTCCAGTGTAGTCAAGGAAGACAAAATAAGCCTGCCAGAAGTACTTCGAATTTTAGAAGAATCCAAGGAAAATATCATTATCAATAAAAAGTTAACTGATACTTCAAATGAATTAAAAAAAATATCCGAACAGTTGAAAAATGCCAATCAGGAACTGGTCAATAAAGACATTCAAAAAGACGAGTTTCTAGACACCGTTACCCATGAATTAAGAACCCCAATCACCGCAATACGTGCCGCAAGTGAGATTCTTCATGACGATGATGACATTCCGGAAGAACTGAGAAAACAGTTTTTACAAAACATAATATCCGAATCGGATCGCTTGAATCGTTTAATTGATAAAATTCTGGATTTAGAAAAATTCGAAACCGGAAAACAAAAAATTTATTTGTCTAAAAACAACATCACAAAAACCATTAAAAACACGCTGGATTCGCTGAATCAATTAATTAAAAACAAAAACATTAGTATTGAATTCGATGATTCTAATAAAGAAATAAAAGCCTTTTATGACGAAGAACGAATCATTCAGGTTATTCATAATTTAATATCAAATGCCATAAAATTTTGTTCTGAAACCGAGGGAAAAATAGTGATTTCCATTCATGAAAACAGAGACTATATTGAAGTCAAAATACACAACAATGGTAAGGGAATTAACCCCGAAGACTTTGAAGCCATTTTTGACAAATTCTTTCAGTCCAGAAACCAGAATGTAAAAAAACCAATAGGGAGCGGATTGGGTTTAGCCATTTGCAAACAAATAATTGAACATCATAAAGGCAAAATTTGGGCAGAAGAAAACATCACGGAGGGAGCCTCTTTTATCTTTAGACTGCCCAACTATAATACAACCGCAAACAGTTAAAAAATGAAGAAGATTTTAATAGTAGACGACGAACCAAACATTGTAATGTCACTGGAATATACTTTCAAAAAAAACAATTTTGAAGTTTTCATAGCGCGAGATGGTCAAGAAGCATTAGATATTTTGAAAAATCAATTACCCGATGTGATTATTCTGGATGTCATGATGCCAATGGTAGATGGTTTTGCCACATTAGAACAAATAAAAAAAGACGTCCGTTTACAGCATTGTAAAGTCATATTCCTGTCAGCAAAAAACAAGGAAATAGACATCGAAAAAGGACTTTCATTAGGCGCTAATTTATATGTGGTCAAACCCTTCTCCGTCAAAAAATTAGTAGAACAAGTTCAGGATTTAATTCAATAAGAGCCAAATTCAAACCATGAAATACGAAGATATTTATACCCAAAGCATAAACCAACCAGAAAAATTCTGGGCAGCTCAGGCCGATGCTATTGAATGGTACAGTAAACCAAAAACTATTTTATCGAAAGATAAAAACGGATACTCACTTTGGTATAACGATGGTGAATTAAACATTTGTTACCTTACATTAGACAAGCATGTTCAGGATGGACATGGGGATCAAGTTGCTTTTATTTATGACTCTCCGGTAACACAAACTATTAAAAAATACACCTATTCGGAAGTAAAAACCGAAGTAGCAAAACTGGCGGGAGGGATGCAATCACTGGGATTAAAAAAGGGAGATACCGCCATAATTTACATGCCAATGATTCCTCAAACTGCTTTTGCGATGCTGGCTTGTGCGAGAATTGGGGTAATCCATTCAGTTGTATTTGGTGGTTTTGCACCAAATGAATTGGCCATTCGAATCGATGATTGCAAACCTCGAGCAATTATTACGGCATCATCAGGAATCGAAGTTGATCGGTTAATTGCTTATAAACCATTGGTAGATGAAGCCATTGCACTTGCTTCACATCGCCCAAAAAAAGTAATTGTTTTTAACCGAAAATTAGGGGCCCGAATTCCGTTTAAAAAGTACGATGTGGATTATGACGCGTTGGTTTACGGGTCTGAAGAAACGCCTTGTATTCCTTTGAACTCCAATCATCCGCTCTATATTTTATATACTTCAGGAACTACGGGCAAACCAAAAGGAATTGTAAGAGATACCGGTGGTTATGCGGTTGCTTTGAAATTTTCAATGAGACATATTTATAATGTAAAGGAAGCTGAGACCTTCTGGGCTGCTTCAGATATGGGTTGGGCAGTAGGCCACAGCTACATCCTTTACGGGCCGTTATTGAATCGGAATACAACCATAATTTTCGAAGGAAAACCAATCAAAACTCCAGATGCAAGTACGTTTTGGAGAATAATTTCTGAACACAAAGTAGGTACGATGTTTACGGCGCCAACTGCCATTCGAGCCATCAAAAAAGAAGATCCTGACGGAATATTTATTAAACAATACGATTTAAGCGCACTAAAAAATCAATTCTTGGCCGGAGAACGTTGTGACAATGCCACTTTAGAATGGTATCAAAAACACATCCCAATACCGGTAATTGACCACTGGTGGCAAACTGAATCGGGCTGGCCAATGATTGCCAATTCACTTGGTATTGAAAAAATGCCCGTCAAATCCGGGTCAGCAACAAAAGCCGTTTGTGGTTATGACATTCGGATTTTTAATGAAAATGGAGAAGAATTAAATGCAAATCAAGAAGGTTTAGTAGTCGTGAAATTACCATTACCTCCAGGCAACTTGTTGGGCATTTGGGAAAACGAAACGCGTTTCAAAGCGAGTTATTTTAATAAATTTGAAGGATACTATCTCTCCGGAGATGGCGGTTATAAAGATGAAGATGGTTATATTTTTATAACCGGAAGAACGGATGATGTAATCAATGTAGCTGGACACCGCCTCTCAACAGCGGAGATGGAAGAAGTTGTTGCTTCACACTCATCTATTGCGGAGTGTGCTGTTATTGGAATTCACGATGAACTAAAAGGGCAAGTTCCTTTGGCATTAGTCGTAGTTAAATTGGGTGAAAAAATCGAACACTATCAATTAGAACATGAGATTATTAAACTGGTTCGACAGCAAATAGGAGCTGTAACTTCCTTAAAAAATGTAGTCATCGTGCAGCGACTACCCAAAACGCGTTCCGGAAAAATTCTTAGAAAACTAATGCGTAGTATTTCTGATGGTGCTGAATTCCAAATCCCATCTACTATAGATGATGAATCCATTGTAGCAGAAATCACCGCCACACTAAAAAAGTATAAAATAGGTATTTACAACATATAAAATTTATCCACAATCATGAGCTATTATAAAATTAATAATTTAGAAGAATACTTCAAACATTACAAAAAATCAATTCGCGAGCCTCGAAAGTTTTGGGATAAAATTGCTTCCGAAAATTTTACTTGGTACCAACAATGGGATAAAGTAGTTGATTTTAATATGGGAGATGCCGAAATTAAATGGTTTACCAATGCCAAGGTCAATATTGTAAAAAATTGTATTGACAGACATCTGGCCAAAAAAGGAGATAAAACGGCTATCATTTTTGAACCTAATGACCCAACTGAACAAGCGGTACACATTTCGTACAATGAGTTGCATGAACGGGTTTGTAAAATGGCAAACGTATTGCAAGAACAAGGTATAAAGAAGGGAGATCGAGTTTGTATTTATCTCCCAATGATTCCTGAATTAGCCATTACTACTTTGGCTTGTGCCAGAATTGGTGCCATACACTCGGTTGTTTTTGCAGGATTCTCTGCCTCGGCAGTGGCAGCTAGAATAAATGATAGCCAATGTAAAATGGTTATTACCTCTGATGGCGGATATCGTGGCAACAAAACTATCGATTTAAAATCAATCGTTGACGAAGCCTTATTGAGTTGTGCTTGTGTAGAAAACGTCTTGATTGTAAAAAGAATCAACACGATCATTCCTATGAAAGAAGGCCGTGACCAGTGGCTGCAGCCACTTTTAGACCAAGCATCAGATAATAATGTGGCCGAAATCATGGATGCCGAAGATCCTTTATTCATCCTTTATACTTCTGGTTCAACTGGAAAACCAAAAGGAATGGTACACACTACAGCGGGTTATATGGTATATTCCGCTTATACTTTTAAGAACGTTTTCAACTATGAAGAAAATGATATCTTTTGGTGTACCGCTGATATTGGCTGGATTACCGGACATTCCTATATTCTGTATGGCCCGTTATTGAACGGTGCCACCACAGTGATATTTGAAGGCGTTCCTTCTTATCCTGATTTTAGTCGTTTTTGGCAAACCATCGAAAAGCATAAAGTTACCCAATTTTATACGGCCCCAACAGCCATCAGGGCTTTGGCCAAGGAAAGTATCGAATACGTACAGCGCTATCAACTAGATTCTTTAAAAGTAATTGGTTCCGTGGGAGAGCCTATTAATGAGGAAGCTTGGCACTGGTACAACAACCACGTAGGAGATAAAAAATGTCCTGTTGTAGACACGTGGTGGCAAACAGAAACCGGGGGGATTATGATTTCGCCCATTGCTTTCGTAACCCCTACGAAACCTACCTACGCTTCCTTACCATTACCGGGAATTCAACCTGTTTTGATGGATGAAAAACGAAACGAAATTGAAGGCAACCAAGTTACCGGAAGTTTGTGTATTAAATTCCCTTGGCCAGGAATTGCAAGGACCATTTGGGGCGATCACCAGCGGTATAAAGACACTTATTTCTCTACTTTTCCCGGTAAATATTTTACAGGAGATGGTGCTTTACGCGATGAAGTAGGGTATTATAGAATCACCGGTCGCGTTGACGATGTCGTTATTGTTTCTGGACACAATCTGGGAACTGCGCCTATCGAAGATGCCATCAATGAACATCCAGCAGTTGCCGAAAGTGCTATTGTAGGTTTCCCACATGACATCAAAGGGAATGCTTTGTATGGTTTTGTAATTTTAAAAGAAACTGGAGAATATCGAGACCGAGAAAATCTTAGTAAAGAGATTAATCAACACATATCCGATCACATAGGACCAATTGCCAAACTCGACAAAATCCAGTTTGTTTCTGGTTTACCCAAAACCCGTTCCGGGAAAATCATGCGCAGGATACTGCGTAAGATTGCCGAAGGTGATTATTCTAATTTTGGCGACACCTCAACCTTGTTGAATCCTGAAATTGTGGAAGAAATTAAAGAGGGCAAAATTTAGATTTTAATTTTAATTGTGGTTGAAAACTGCTTCATTTATGGAGCAGTTTTTTTTACATAAAAAAAGCTGTCTTTTACGACAGCCTTTCAAATATTAAAACAAACACCATTTATTATTCTTTGATGAACTTCATCGTTTGAGTCCTATTGTTTTCATCGTAGGCCTTTACAAGATAAAGTCCTTGATTCAAATCACTAACAGAAAATTGATGTCCTGCCGATTGATCTCCATCAAAACTTTTTAGCAACTGTCCCGTTACTGAAAAAACATCTACTTTAGAAGTTGTTTCAGTTAATGTAAAATAGCTTGAAGTTGGATTTGGGTACAACAAAATCGTTGGCGTTTTTTCATAATCCACTATTGCCAAAGCTGCTGTTTTATTTCCATAAATTCGGTATCCTCCTGCTGAGATTGTTATTGGATCATTGACATTAGTAACGGTAATCGTAGTGTTATCCATCAAATTATACCACACCCCTGTATAAGGAAATCCAGCAGCCACATTTTGAGTGGTTACATTAAAATTAGCTAAGATCAATACATCTTTGAGTTGGCTTGACGCCAAAGCACTATTAGTAATTTTGATATTTGGATACAAAGAACTGGTATTCGCTATGGTCGCTGTTCCTGAAAAAACAGCCTCTACAGTTTTCATAGTAATCATTTTAGCCCAATCGTTATAAATTGCACTTCTGTTTGTATCACCAAGCCAATTACTGGCCCATTGTGGTTGGGGTTTAGTATCTAACTTACAATCTCCTGAGATTGCATCTGAAGGTGAATTTACACTTCCATTATTACACGTAAAAATAGACGATTCCCACCCTAGTTCTCCAAATTGCCAAATCATTTTTGGTCCTGGAACCAACAATGAAACAGCCCCTAAGGCAGACATTCTTGACAAGGCTACATTTAATGTTTTGACATCATGAGCCGCATTTGCACTATTACCAAATTGCAAATTTTTATACATCAGGCGTTCCTCATCATGACTCTCAGCATAACCCATAAGTCTATTCGTTGTAAATCCATGGCTGGAACTATTCATACGGGAAATATTTCCTGTATAGCCCATAGACAGTTCATTGTACTGACTGGTCATTATTCCCCACATCATAATACCTTTGCTTGGTGTTTCGTTCAATCTGTAATTGGCCCAAAGTTGTTCTTCATCATCATTCCCTAAATGTTCAAAAATAGCATAATGTGTTGGATCTAAACTCCAAGAATAATCGGCATACTTTCGCAATACATCCACTCGGTCTTGTTGTTTAACTCCGGTACAGGCTTCTTGTCCTCCGGCTACATTTGCAGGGCAATTCTGTGTAAACCCTTTGGTTAAATCCCAACGAAGGCCATCAATTTTGTATTCCTCAACCCATTGTTTAATAACACGTTGCACATAGTTTTGCGTTCTGGATTGTTGGTGATTAAAATCCTCCCCTACACTATAACTGTGCATCGCTGCAGTATTGAAATATGGATTTTCAACCGAAGGAGAACCCCAACCATCCCCATCAGGATCATTCATCCACATGCGCAGCATTGGGTTTCTTCCAAAAGCATGGTTCAATGCAACATCAAAAATAACGGCAATTCCGTTTTGATGGCATAAATCAATAAATTCTTTTAACTTTTCCGAAGTACCATAAAATTTATCTAAAGCCATGTGAAAAGAGGTATTGTATCCCCAACTTTCATTACCTTCAAATTCCATTACAGGCATCAACTCAATCGCATTTATTTTCAAATTTTTGAAATAATCAATTTTGTCAATCAAATTTTGATAGCTTCTATTGGCATCAAAATCACGCACCAACAATTCATAAACTACCAATTTCTCTTTGGCAGGCTTTACAAAATTAGTGGTTGCACTACTCCAGGCGTAAGGAGTTTTTCCTGTTTGCAAAACGGTAACTTCTCTTTCCTGTCCCACCGGATAAACTGGGAGATTGGGATAAGTCGATGCCGGAATATAAGGATCATCATTAGGAGACAAAACAAGTGTCGAATATGGATCGGCAGTTTTCACTAAAGAAGGGGTTCCTGCAGTAGGGGTTGCATCAACTACCCAATACTGATAGGTGTAATTTGTTCCAGGAACCAATCCAGTTAATTCTAACCAGAACTTGCCTGAACCAGAGTCCTTTTTCATCGCAAAAGAACCTGCAGGCTGCCAGTTGTTGAAACTTCCTGCTACATATACAAAATCTTTTAAAGGCGCATCCAGCACTAAAGTCGCTTTTGTTGCATCACCCGTATTGTAATTTATTCCGTCCAATAATCCCGCAGACATCGCTTCATTAACTGTACCCGGATTAACAAGTGCACTGAACTTTTTAGTAATTACGGTTGTTCCCTGAGTAACCTGCAATTCGTAATTTTGATTCCCGGTAATACTAGTATGATTGAAACTATAACTGGATGTACTAGTATTGGTATTGATAGTGTTTCCGTTTGCTTTCAATACATAGCTTGCATTTCCACCGGTATTAGTAGCAGCAATACTCAAACTACCTCCTGAAGCTATAATTGTTGCGCTATTTTCTGCAGGTGCTGTTAGGTTAACTTGATACGCGCCGACTTCAACAAAGTTGTCTTGGGATTTTTTATCTCCTGTTCCATCCTTTGCTTTAACAAGAAATCCTATTCTCCCAATTCCGGTTCTGTTATAAAAGGCATTTGGAGTAAATGTTTTAGTATAGGTATCTGAGGCTGACGTGTAAGTAAACCTATTAGCCTCGTTAGAAGCGGTCCATGAACCATTTGTTGGACAGTCAACGCTATTGGCATCATTGATATCTAAAGACCAAGTCCATAAATATAAAGAATGATCAGTAATTCCCCAACTTGCTTCATTTACACTACTTCCAGCAATAGTTATCGTAATGGATGTTGTTTCTTCAAAGGGATTAGGACTTATAGTGCTAGTTACTGTTTGTTGCTGAGCCAAGGAGATCAGTGACCAGAAAAGTAATAATAAAAGTATAGTTTTTTTCATAGCTATTTGGTTTTATAAAAAAAGGGCTATCCATGAGATAGCCCTACTAACAGTAAAAAATACTAATTTTTTGTAAGCGAATATTTGTAATTTCTAGGAGAACTTAAATCCAAGGTAATGGTATAATTTCCAGCAGAAGGAACTTTGATGTTATCGCTATTCAATTCTAATGTTCCATCAGCACCTTTATCACCATAATTAATGTCCCAAGCATTATTTGCTCTAAACTTCATCTCTTTTTGAGTAAGATTAGCAGTAAGAGTCCATACTTTAGTGGTTTTGTTGTAAGTCATAGCAGTACTATTGTCCCATCCTCCTGGAGTTCCATCTCCTATGATTCCCCATACAGTTGCTGTTGCTTTGTATGTTAATTTCTCTGTATCAACTACAATTTGATAATAACCAGCAGTTGGAATTTTAAAATTAGCGCCCTTTGGATCTAAAGTTCCAGCAGTTGCTCCAGCACCAAATTCACCTTTCCATTCCGGAAAGCTTGTAAACTTATATTCAGCGTTAGCATCATTAAAATTAATATACCCTTCAAAATCTACTTTCCCAAATCCTGAAGCAGAAAGTTGAGGAGACGTAGCGGGATCCCAATCTTTAGGATAACCTGAAGCAGCTGCATAACCACCAGGAACCCATAATTTAGGGCTTTCTGTGGTATAAGCGGTAACAACGATCCCTATTACACTTGAATACATGGCAGGTAAAGTTCCGGCAGTAGCTTTCACTCTCACTTCAAATTCAATTGGAGAAAAAGGAGTCGCTTTTAATACCAATGCAGCTCCATTCAAAGACTCTACAGAAACAGAAACTTGATTTTCCGAAGGCAATGCACTTCCTATTTCTTTAGGCGTTTTAAATTCATTTCCTTTTTTGTCCATTTCAACTACATAATTCACTTGAACATCTCCACCAAAATTAGCCGATTTCCAAGTAAAACGTTCTGCTTGTGCAGTGGCATTTTCTGGTTTTAACACATACCGCGCACCCGCGGTTGGAGCGGTCAACATTGGAGAATCTATTCCTTCGATAACAGGTCTGTCCTGTACATCTTCAACGCTGCAAGACAAAGCAACTATTGCAAATAAAGCAAGTATTGATTTAGTTATATTTTTCATTTGTATTGATTTTTTAAAATTATTTAATATCCTGGGTTTTGTTTTAATTTATTATTTGATGCTAACGCTGTAGCAGGAATTGGAAACAAATCTCTAAACGCTTGCGTTGGAGATCCACCAGCAGATCCTCCTTTGAAAGGCCATAAGTACCCTCCACCAGAAAATTTACCAAAACGAACTAAATCCGTTCTTCTTTGTCCTTCCCAGTGCAACTCTCTAGCTCTTTCATCAAGAATAAAATTCAAGGTTAAATCTCCTTGAGTAACCGAAGCTCCTTTGGCTCTTGTACGCAATGCATTTACGTATGTTGCTGCAGTTGGCAATGTCCCACCAGCTCCTCTAACAGCACATTCAGCATACATTAAATACGCATCCGCTAAACGGAAAATAGGAAAATCTGAATCCGAGAAATTCCCTGCTTTATCTGATCCTTGTACACCTTTTACATCTACATTTCTAAATTTTTGAATGGCATATCCATCGGTAAAAGATCCAATGTTTTTGATTTCTTTAGTTTGTCCATTTGTATAAAATTGTCCACGGGTATCCGTTGTATTGGGTGTGAATTTATCTACAAAGGCAGCAGTAGTTCTAATTCCAGCCCATCCACCATTAATTCCAAATTCACTCGCATTCATACTTCCTCCTACTGGCGCATGCGTTAAGAATGTTGTTCCTCCATAAGTTTGGGTGTGAATACCATCAAAACCTATAACAAATATGAATTCATTTTGAGCTCCATTCTTGTCATTGTCAGCAAAAAACAATTGGTTGTAATTGGTATGCAAAGCATACCCAGACCCAATCACTTTAGTGATTAATGGTACTGCTCCTGCATAGTTATCCGTTCCTATATATACTTTAGCATTCATATACAATTTTGCTTGAAGCATCCAAGCTGCAGCTTGATCTACGCGATATGCTTCATTTGCTTTTGGCGCTTTCAATTCCCCAGAAATTGCTGTTAATTCCTCATCAACAAATTTGTACAATTCAGCTCTTGTAGCATATTCCGGGTAAAAAAATGTGCTTGGTGAATTTTCAGTAACTAAGGAACCACCACCAAACAAATCGATTAGATGCCAGTAGGTTAAGGCGCGTAAGAAACGAGCCTCGGCTCTGTACGTTTTAATCTCCGCTATTAAAGCAGCATCAAGGCCTCTAGAGGCTAACTTTTCATCAGTAGTTTGTCTTAAAAACTCATTACAGTTTACAATTTGAAAAGAGAAACGTGCAAAAGTAGCTGTGATAAAACGATCCAAAGAAGTCCATGTTTGTGAATGCAGGTCTTTGATAGTTCCATCATTCCAGCCTATAACCGCTTCGTCTGTAGTTAATTCCTGCAGTAACCAAAATCCTCTTATATATTGACTTTCTCCTTCATCAATTCCAGAGATATCTGGAGATCCGGCTGCGGTTTGACCTGAAGTGGCAAATCCCGCATATAACTTAGCTAGATTTTGTTTGTACGATTCTGGGGTACTAAAAAACTGTTCTCCCGGAATGGCATTGGCACTCTCTGGAGCTTGGTTCAAATCATCTGTACAGGATGGGAATACCATCACCAACAGTAACAAAGAAATACCCAATAATTTTATTTTTGTCTTTTTCATTTTCTTGTTATTTGTATTAGAAATTAACGTTTAAACCTAACGTGAAAGTAATTGGTCGTGGGTATAAATTTCCATCAATACCTCCAGAAATTTCTGGATCTAATCCTTCATATTTGGTAATTACCAAAACATTTTGAGCTGACAATGTCAATTTAACTAATGAATTAGAATTCTCTTTTTGATTAAAAGTATAGCCAACACTTACGTTGTCTAGTCTAATAAAAGAAGCATCTTGAATGTAATAATCGGATTCAAATCTTTTGGTATCCGTCGATTTAAAATTGGTTTCTAAAACATTGGCAACACCATTCGCTAAATCTGTATCTCTAATTAAAATATTATTAAAAGAACCTTTACTAGAATCTACATTGTTGTAATTGTAATTACCCCAAGATCCTCTCCAGTTCATTCCCATATCAAAATTCTTGTAGGTAACACTAGTATTAAAACCATAAAAAACATCGGCTGCGGGTTTGTGAAAACGGTATTTATCTTGTTCCGTTATAATCCCGTCTTTGTTTCTGTCGATATAAATATCGTCTAATGGTTTACCGTTTGCATCATAAGCTTGTTCATATACATAAAAGGAACTTGGCGCATACCCTACTTGATGGTTTTGAATAAAATTTCCGGTTGCTCCTTCATAACCTCCTACATTAAGGCCTGGAGTGTTAGGCAACGCTGTGGTTAATTTCGTAATTTCAGAATTTTGGAAGGTTATATTTCCTCCGATTCTCCATTCAAAATCTTCTGAACGAACAGGAATTACTTCTGCAGCAATTTCGATTCCTTTATTTTCTATTGTCCCAATGTTATAATTGTCAAAATTAGAAAATCCGAAGAACGAAGGATTTTGTGTTTTTAACAATAAATCTTCTGTAGTTCTCTTGTACAAATCAACACTACCAGTAATCCTATTGTTCACAAATCCAAAATCTAAACCTGCGTTAAGGGTCGTAGTTTGCTCCCACTTCAAATTACTATTATACGGCTCTGGTCTATAAGTCGTGTAAAATTGATTTCCAAATTGGTATTGAGCAGCTGTATTAGACGCTAAATAAAATGGAATAGCGGGATAACTTACCCCAATATCTTGTTGACCTGTAATACCCCAACCGCCACGAAGTTTTAGGGTAGAAATACTAGCAATATCTTTCAAGAAATTTTCTTCATTTACTTTCCAAGCCAAAGCAACAGCAGGGAAATTTGCCCAACGAAATTCAGGTGTGAATCTCGAAGTACCATCTCGTCTGTAAGACAATGTTACTAAATATTTATCCGCAATACTGATGTTTGTTCTGGCAAAAAACGATTGCAAGTTGATACGTGAAGGAAAATTAGGATCGATAGTAGTATTTTTACTTTCGAAATTATAATTTTTAGCATATAGTGACTCTCTAAAATCTTGATAAGAATACCCTCCAGTAACATCAAAAACAGTATTGATAGACTCAACTTTTTTGTTGTAATTTAAAAACAAATCCATCAATTTATTAAAACGCGATTGCGATTTTTCAAAAGTATTATTAAATCCCGAGCCTTTCAAACCATTACGATAATCCGCAGCGATAACCTCATTATAAGTACCCCTCAGTTGATCGTAACCAAAATTAGCCACGGCTTTCAATTCCGGTAAAAAATGCATTTTATATTCAGTTTGAATATTTCCAATACTTCTGTATGCATTACCCGTTCTATTGATTTGATCAATCATAGCCAATGGGTTTGTTCCTGCTAATTGATTGATTTCAGTAGGAGACGTATACCATTGAAAAAAGGTACCATCAGGATTTCTTACTGCTTGTGTTGGGTCAAAACGAATAGCCGCACCAATTGCATCACGATTACTGTAAACACTATTAATAAGAGAGGTATTGTTATTCAATTCGATTTTCAAATGATTGTCTAGAAAGTTGCCTGTAATACCAATACCAAGCGTCGTTCTTTCCATATTATCTTTTTTCAAGATACCATTCAAGTTAGTATATCCTACAGAAGCTCTGTACACTACATTATCAGAACCTCCACTTAATGCAATGTTATGATCTGTACCAACAGCGGTTCTGTATATCTCCTCTTGCCAATCGGTATCTGCAGCACCAAGTAAAGCTTGTTGTGCCGCGTTACCATTTGCAGCTATAAAATCTCTGAATTGCATACTCGATAAAGCATCCACTTTGTTCGTGATTTCAGATACCTGAAAATTTCCGTTGTAATTTACTTGTAAATCGCCCGCTTTTCCTTTTTTGGTAGTAATAATAATTACCCCATTCGAAGCACGAGAACCATAAATAGCTGTAGCAGAAGCATCTTTCAATACTGAAATAGATTCGATATTGTTCTGATTGATAGTTGTCAATGGATTTCTACTTCCTTCTACTCCACCAGCCGCTACTGGCACACCATCAATTACATATAAAGGATCATTATTTGCTGATAATGAAGACCCACTTCTAATTCTAATAGTTGCCCCTTCTCCAGGAGAACCACCTCCATTAATAATTTGCAAACCGGCAACTTTACCTTGGATCATTTGATCCGCAGACGTTACAGGTCCTTTATTAAAATCTTTTGTAGTCAGAACCGTTACAGCACCTGTTGCGTCTTTCTTCTTAACGGTACCGTAACCCACTTGAACGACTACTTCTTGCAATTGATTCGCGTCTTCCTGCAAGGATACATTTAATGAATTTTGAGCAACATAATCTACAACAGTATTTGTGTAACCAATGTAAGAGAAAACGATTTTATCTCCACTTTTTACGTTAGACAACTGATATTTTCCGTCAAAATCAGTAGAAACACCATTTGTGGATCCTTGCACATTTACATTTACACCCGGAATAGGCTGCCCTGATGTTTTATCAAGAACAGTCCCACCAATAGTCTTCTGAGCCAGAATACTAAAAGGGAGTAGCAGTACTAAAATTAACAACTTTTTATAAATTGTTTTCATACTTTTTGTTTAAATTAATTTAATTTTTATTGAGTTTTTAAGCTTAACCATTACTTCGAATGTTAAATTTATGTAAATTTTGTCACCTCCGACAAGAGCCCTTTTTAATTGCGTTACGAAAACGTAATAGTGTTGAAAACTTTCTGATTTATTTAATTTTTTATTACTTTAATTACCATTTGTAAAATTAAATTTTATCTTTATTACGAAATAAATTAATACCACATCTTATCATGAAAAGGAAAATCACCCTCAAACAAATTGCAAAAGAATTAGATGTTTCCATTTCTACCGTCTCCAAATCATTACGAAACAGCTTAGAAATAGGCGAAGAAACCAGACTTAAAGTACAGGCTTTCGCCAAATTCTACAACTACAAACCCAATAATATTGCGCTGAGCTTAAAAAATAGAAAAACCAAAACCATAGGAATTATTATTCCTGAAATTGTGCATCATTTTTTCTCTACAGTGATTAACGGAATAGAACAAGTGGCCAATGAAAATGGATACAGTGTCATCATCTGTTTATCTGACGATTCATTTGACAAAGAGGTGCTTAACATGGAAATGCTTGCTAACGGCAGTATCGACGGATTCATTATGTCTCTTTCGAAAGAAACCCAATTCAGAGGCGATTTTCACCACATTACTGAAGTCATCAATCAAGGAATGCCTGTAGTCATGTTTGACCGTGTTACCAATGATATTCTTTGTGACAAAGTCATCATCGACGATCAATCGGCAGCTTATGAAGCAGTTCAGAGTTTAATCGATAAAGGACGAAAAAAAATTGCCTTAGTGACTACTGTAGATTATGTGAGCGTAGGTAAACTCCGCACTGACGGCTATATTAAAGCCCTTCTGGACAATGATATTCCTTTCAATGAAAATTTGATTATCAAAATAGAAGATGTTGATACTTGTGAAATCACGATTGGAAAACTACTGGAAGACAAAGCCATTGATGCTGTATTTGCTGTAAATGAATTATTTGCCGTTACCATAATAAAAACCGCAAACAAAATAGGACTAAATGTCCCGCGAGACTTAGCAGTTATTGCCTTTACTGATGGCATCATTTCAAAATATTCAACTCCTACAATTACTACTGTCAGTCAAAGCGGAATAAAAATGGGTAATAAAGCGGCAAAAATGCTTATTGAAAGACTCGAATCTGAGGAGGATGAAGAAGACGAAAATTACAAAACCGAAGTTATTGAAACGCATTTGATAGAAAGAGAGTCAACCAATTAGCTATTTTATTCCGAACTACAACCTTGTAGTGAAAAAAGTTATCTAATATTTGTTTCTGAAAAACAAAAGATTGAAATATATTTTTATATTTACCCCTCAAGGCTTTAACTTTTACTTCGAAAAATAAGATAAGTTTTGATAAGCATAGCGCTTATCGTATTAATTTTTTAAATTACGATAATGGAAAAGCGTAAATTAAGTTTCTGGGAAATTTGGAACATGAGTTTCGGTTTTTTAGGAATACAATTTGGTTTTGCACTGCAAAACGCAAACACTTCAAGAATTTTTGAAACATTAGGTGCAAAAGTTGATGAAATCCCTATTTTATGGATTGCTGCTCCTGTTACCGGCTTAATTATCCAACCCATAATTGGTTATTTTAGCGATAGAACTTGGACCAGATTAGGCAGACGCAGACCTTATTTTTTGATAGGAGCCATTTTATCATCGATAGCCTTGTTTATAATGCCCAATTCGCCTTCGTTGTGGATTGCCGCGGGCACATTATGGATGATGGATGCCTCAATCAACATTTCGATGGAACCATTTCGCGCCTTTGTGGGGGATAACCTACCCGAAAAGCAGCGTACTTTAGGTTTTGCTATGCAAAGTTTTTTCATTGGATTGGGTGCCGTTGTCGGCTCCTTACTTCCTTACATTTTCACAAATGTTTTTGGCGTAAGCAACACTGCTGCTGAAGGAATCATACCTGACTCTGTAAAATGGTCCTTCTATATAGGAGGAATTGTTTTTCTATTGGCTGTATTGTGGACTATTTTTAAATCTACTGAATATTCTCCTGCAGAATTAGAGGCTTTTGAACAAAAAGACAAAGACACTAAAGAAGTTGCTCCAATTGAAACTGAGTTTGAATCCAAAGCGAATATCAAAAGACAATTCAATCTAGGACTTGTAATGACTTTATTAGGAAGCATCATTTCGTTTATTATTTACGAAAACCAACTTACCAAAGAGCTCTACATTTTATTTATCGGGTTAATTGTTATTGGAATCTTATTCATGATTACGTCCCGACTTAGGGTTGTTCAAATAAAAAATGGTTTCACCATCATCATGACCGATTTATTGAATATGCCGACTACAATGAAAAAATTGGCTTGGGTCCAATTCTTTTCTTGGTTTGCACTTTTTTCTATGTGGATTTACACTACTCAAGCCGTTACACAGCATATTTTTGGAACAACGGATACGACTTCAAAAGTATATAATGATGCTGCCGACTGGGTATCAGTCCTTTTCACGGTTTATAATGGAGTAGCCGCTGCAGTTGCTTTTTTATTGCCTGTAATTGCAAAAAAAGTAGGGGTTCGATCCACACATTTACTAGCATTGTGCTCCGGTGGTGTAGGATTACTTTCTATTTATTTTATTGGAGACAAATATTTATTATTAATTCCAATGTTAGGAGTTGGTATTGCATGGGCCAGTATTTTATCAATGCCTTATGCGATGTTATCGGGCGCTTTACCAGCAGCAAAAATGGGATATTACATGGGCGTTTTCAACTTTTTTGTAGTTATTCCTCAAATTGTTGCCGCAACAATATTAGGTTTTATTGTCAAACAATTTTTTCAAAACGAACCTATTTACGCTTTATTAATTGGCGGAGTATCGATGATATTTGCCGGTTTACTTACCCTTAGAGTAAACAACAGAACAAAAATTGAAATTCATGAATAATAGAAAAGCATTCATATTTGACCTGGACGGAGTAATTGTTGACACAGCAAAATACCATTATCTAGCGTGGCAAAAAATCGCAAATGAGTTAAATATTGAATTTACACTGGAACATAATGAATTATTAAAAGGAGTAAGCCGTGTGCGCTCTTTGGATATTATATTAGAATTAGGAAAAGTGGAAGCTTCGCAAGAAGATAAAGACAGATGGTTGGTTCAAAAAAACGAGGAGTATTTATCCTATTTGGTCGATATGGATCAAAGTAAAATTCTTCCTGGAGTTTTTTCCGTTTTAAAATTTTTAAAGGAAAAAAATCAACCGATCGCTTTAGGATCTGCTAGTAAAAATGCCAGACCCATTCTTGAAAAGACCGGATTACTCTCCTACTTTGATGCTATTGTCGATGGGAATGATGTGACCAACGCAAAACCTGATCCGGAAGTTTTCCTGATAGCTGCAAAATTATTACATATCGAACCAGAGAACGCAATTGTTTTTGAAGATTCAGTGGCGGGAGTTCAAGCAGCTAATATTGGTAACATGACCAGTGTAGGAATAGGTGACTCTGGTATTTTACATGAAGCAAAATACATCTTCAACGATTTCACAGCAATTGACATCAACTTCATAGAAGATTTAATTAAAGAATAGAGTCAAAAAGAATTAAGAAACAAGATTCAAAAAAGTAAAAAAGAACAAAATTGGATCCGAATCACAACAATCTTTAAATTTTTAAATATATTGAATCTTTAAATTAGAAAAAATGAATCAAGATTATATAAAACCAGACAATTGGTCTATCATTGAAGAGGTATTTGATACCGAGAGCATAAAATCATCCGAAAGTCTTTTCAGTATTGGTAATGGTGCCATGGGACAGCGGGCTAATTTTGAAGAAAATTATACTGGAGCAACATTTCAGGGAAGTTATATTGCAGGAATCTATTATCCAGACAAGACTAAAGTAGGATGGTGGAAAAATGGATATCCAGAATATTTTGCTAAGGTTTTAAATGCTCCAAACTGGATTGGAATTGACATTGAAATCAACGGAGAAAAACTAGATTTGAACAACTGTTCAGCAGTCAATAATTTTCGCCGTGAACTGAATATGAAAGAAGGGTGGTACCATCGTTCTTTTGACGCGACTTTAAAAAACGGAACCGAAATTTCCGTAAATGTACGTCGTTTCCTTTCTTTGAACCTTGATGAAGTGGGCGTAATTAATTACGAAATCACACCCTTAAATAAAGATGCTAAAATAGTTTACAAACCCTATATCGATGCTGGGGTGACTAATGAAGATGCCAACTGGGAAGAAAAATTCTGGGAACCACTGGACGTCAAAAAGTCAGGAAATGAAGCTTTTGTAACGGCACAAACGTTCAAAACACATTTCAAAGTAACTACTTTTATGCAAAATAGCATTTTGAGCAATGGTGAAAAAACGGCTATTTCTCCCTCTAATATTGATGCAACTTCTGATAAAATTCAATTTAGTTACGATGTAATTGTGGCGCAAGGCCAAAAATCATCTATCCAGAAAATTGGTGGTTACACGGTTTCTTTAAACCATGAAAACACCATTGCTGCTGCGGAGAAAGTGATTCAATCCGCATTAGCATTAGGATACGAGAAAATGTTACAGGACCAGATCGATGCTTGGGCAAAAATTTGGGAGATGTCAGATATCACCATTGATGGCGATGTAAAAGCACAACAAGGAATCCGTTTCAATATTTTTCAATTGAATCAAACCTATTTAGGGAAAGACAGTCGATTGAATATTGGACCAAAAGGATTTACCGGAGAAAAATACGGAGGTTCTACTTATTGGGATACAGAAGCCTATTGCATTCCGTTTTACATGGCGACCAAAGATCAGGAAGTGGCTCGTAATTTATTGACCTACCGTTACAATCAATTGGACAAAGCCATTGAAAACGCTGCCAAATTAGGATTTACTAACGGAGCTGCTTTATATCCAATGGTAACAATGAACGGTGAAGAATGCCATAACGAATGGGAAATTACTTTTGAAGAAATTCATAGAAACGGAGCCATCGCATTTGCTATTTACAACTTCTACAGATACACTGGTGATTACAGTTACATTCCTGAAAAAGGACTGGAAGTATTAATAGGAATTGCGCGTTTTTGGCATCAAAGAGCCAATTTTTCGACTCATTTAAACCAATATGTGATTCTTGGCGTTACAGGTCCAAACGAATACGAGAACAATGTAAACAATAATTTCTACACGAATTATATTGCAAAATGGTGTCTGGAATATACCTACGAACAAATTCAGAAAGTATCTCTGGAATATCCTTCGGATCACAAAAGAATTACGGAAAAAGTAAAGATTTCGGATTCCGAATTACAATCTTGGAAAAAAGTTTCGGATAATATGTATTTCCCATTTTCGGAAGAACATAATGTATACTTACAACAAGACGGTTTCTTGGACAAAGAATTAGTTCGCGTAGCCGATTTGGACAAAAGCCAAAGACCCATCAATCAAAAATGGTCTTGGGACCGAATTTTACGTTCGCCTTACATCAAACAAGCCGATGTTTTGCAGTGCTTCTATTTCTTTGAAGATCATTTTTCGAAAGAAGAACTGAAAAATAATTTTGAGTTTTACGAATCTTTTACCGTTCACGAAAGTTCACTTTCGCCTTGTGTACACTCGATCCAGGCCGCTTTATTAGACAAAATGGATATGGCGTACACGTTCTATTTGAGAACTTCCCGTCTTGATTTAGATGATTACAATAAAGAAGTGGAAGAAGGCTGTCACATTACATCGATGGCAGGAACTTGGATGAGTATCGTGGAAGGTTTTGGCGGAATGAGAATTAAAGAAGATACGCTTCATTTTTCTCCAAAAATTCCAAAAGAATGGGAAGGATACTCGTTTAAAATTAATTTCAGAAATCAAATTTTGAAATTAGCGATTAATCATACGGAAACAACTTTTTCAATTGATGGTACCAAAGAATTGAACATCATAGTAAATGGTCAGCCTATAGTTGTTAAGTCTGAAAATTTAGTTACTATATAATAAACAATTGCTAGAACTTGTAGTTAATTCTATCATTTGAACCCTAGCCTAGTCAGGCTTATTAACAATCCCAATAAACATTGGGATTGTTTACTTGATAACACCACGTAGCAGTATTTTTGTATTGTTCCAAACAATAATTCCTTGAAAAGCACATCGACTTTATTTTAATATTGTTTAAAAATTTAATAAAATGTATTTCACAATGAATAAAATTATTCCTTTACCGTTCCTAAATAAGAGCTTTTTAAAAAAAACAACCTTATTCCTTTTTTTTATGTCTTTCACTATAAACGCTCAAATAGATAAAATTGAACCTCCCTTTTGGTATGCAGGAATGCAAAATCCAGAGCTGCAAATTTTATTTTATGGCAAAGACATAGCGCAATATCAAGTGACTGTTTCCAATGGAATAAAAATAACCAATGTAAAAAGAACGGAAAATTCCAATTACATTTTTGTTACCATTGACACCAAAAAAGTGGCGGTATCAGATTTCGTTTTTACTTTTAAAAACAACAACAAAGAAACATTCACACAAAAATATAGCTTGCGCCAAAGAAGAGAAAACTCCGCGCAACGCAAAAGCTTTGACTCTTCGGATATGATGTATTTATTGATGCCGGATCGCTTTGCTAATGGAAACAGAAATAATGACAGTGGGGACGCTACCAAAGAAAAATACAATAGAGAATTACCCGGCGGAAGACATGGTGGTGATATTGAAGGAATTATAAAAAATTTAGATTACATTTCTTCACTTGGCGCAACAACCATATGGAGTACACCGCTTTGCGAAGATAATGACGCTGCTTTTTCGTATCACACGTATGGTCAATCCGACGTTTACAAAATAGATCCCCGCTATGGTACCAATGCTGATTATGTTCGATTGGCTGCCGAAATGCACAAAAGAGACCTTAAACTGGTGATGGATTATGTGACGAATCACTGGGGCATTGAACACTGGATGATGAAAGATTTACCTACAAAAGAATGGATCAATCAATTTGACACATATACCCAAACCAATCACAAAAGAACGGTGATTCATGACACTAATGCTTCAGAAATTGATAAAAAAATCACAATTGACGGCTGGTTTGTTCCATCAATGCCCGATTTAAATTTGAAAAATCCTTTGACTTTAAAGTACCTGATTCAAAATGCGATCTGGTGGATTGAATATGCTGATTTGGACGGTTTTAGAGTAGACACTTATAATTATTCAGATCCTAAAGGCATTGCCAAATGGACCAAATCGGTAACGGATGAATACCCAAATTTTAATATTGTTGGGGAAGTATGGATGCAAAGTCAAGCGCAAATGGCCTATTGGCAAAAAGACAGTAAAATAGCTCAAATTCAAAATTATAACTCGTATTTACCAAGTGTAATGGATTTTACATTATATGAGGCGACCACTAAAGTTTTCAATGAAGATGAAGGTACATGGGACAAAGGAATGGCGAAATTGTATGACAATTTTACGAATGATTTTCTGTATCCAAACATCAATAACATCTTGATTTTTGTCGAAAATCATGATACCAATAGGATCAATCAAACCTACGGAAACGACATTAGAAAATACAAAATGGCAATGACTTTGATGGCTACCCTTCGTGGAATTCCACAATTGTATTACGGAAGCGAAATAGGTATGGCCGGTGATAAAAACAAAGGGGATGCTGCTATTCGTCAAGATTTCCCTGGCGGTTGGGAAGGCGATCAAAATAATGCGTTCATCAAGGAAGGAAGAACTCCGGGACAAAGCGACTATTTTGATTTTACTTCTAAATTATTTAATTGGAGAAAAACAAAAGCGGCGATTCATTATGGAAAAATGACACATTATATCCCGGAGAATAATGCCTACGTTTATTTTAGATACAATTCCGATGAAACGATTATGGTTCTAATGAACAACAGCAATGAAACCAAAACTATAAATACACATCGTTTCAAAGAAAACATAAAAGACTTTAAAACAGGAAAAGACGTGATTTCTGAACTTACATTTGACGTTACAAACGAAATTATAATAGAACCTAAGTCAGTTTTGATTTTAGAGCTAAAGTAATTTGAATCCTATCAAACAGCTAAGAAACCAAATCATTTAATGCTAAAAAAATGAAAAAATATTCAATCCCACTTTTACTATTAACCATGACAATAATAAGCAGTTGCTCCAGTACACAAACCGTTGCCGAGAGTACCAAAACGCCTTTCGTTTGGGAAGGAGCGAATGTTTATTTTCTAATGACGGACCGTTTTAATAATGGGGATACTTCCAATGATATAAACTTCAACAGGACCAAAACAACCGGAAAACTTCGTGGTTTTGAAGGTGGCGATATCAAAGGAATTTCTCAAAAAATTGACGAAGGCTATTTTGATAAATTAGGAATAAATGCCATTTGGTTTACACCAGTAGTGGAACAAATTCACGATGCCGTTGATGAAGGAACGGGTTTGAGTTATGCTTTTCATGGATATTGGGCAAGAGATTGGACGAACTTAGATCCTAACTTTGGAACCAAAGAAGATTTGGCTGCATTAGTTCAAAAAGCACACGCGCATGGAATTCGAATCATTCTTGATGGCGTCATCAATCATACCGGTCCCGTAACTCCCGAAGATACCGTTTGGCCAAATGATTGGGTGCGAACAGGACCAAATTGCGATTATAAATCGTTTGAAAACACAACCGCTTGTACGCTGGTTTCTAATCTTCCGGATATAAAAACAGAAAGCAATCAAAATGTGGAATTGCCTCCTTTTTTAATCGAAAAATGGAAAAAAGAAGGACGATACGAACAAGAAACTAAAGAATTGGATGCGTTTTTTGCACGTACCGGTTATCCAAGAGCACCAAAATATTACATCATCAAATGGTTGACGGATTATATTGTAGATTACGGAATTGATGGTTACCGAGGTGACACCGTAAAACACACGGATGAAACCGTTTGGGCCGATTTTAAAACCCAGTGTGATTATGCTTTTAAAAATTGGAAGAAAAACAATCCAACAAAAGTTTTAGACAACAATACTTTTTACACGATTGCTGAAGTGTACAATTATGGCATCAGCGGCGGACAAGATTTTGATTTTGGAGACAAAAAAATAAACTATTTTAAAAATGGTTTCAACAATATGATCAATTTCGAATTCAAATGGGATGCACAAAAAGACTACGAATTTATATTCTCCAAATATTCAAACAAGCTGAACAACGAACTAAAAGGATACAGTGTCTTGAACTATTTATCCTCGCATGACGATGGTGGACCATTTGATGCACAACGCACCAAAACCATAGAAAGCGGAACAAAATTATTACTGAGCCCTGGACTTTCTCAAGTGTATTATGGAGATGAAAGTGCCCGTTCCTTAGTTATTGAAGGAACGCAAGGCGATGCAACATTACGTTCCTTTATGAATTGGGAGGCTATCAAATCAAATCCTGAAACTCAAAAAACACTGTTGCATTGGCAAAAATTAGGTCAATTCAGAAAAAATCATCCTTCAATAGGTGCGGGAATTCACATGCAAATTTCGGCTCAACCGTATGTTTTTAGCAGAACTTTCTCTAAAGGAGATTTTACAGATAAAGTAGTTGTTGGATTGGATTTGGTAATTGGTACAAAAGAACTTGCTGTTGATTCAATTTTCGCAGACGGCACATCATTAAAAGATGCCTATTCTGGAAAAGAAGCAATTGTTTCCAATGGAAAAGTGACAATCAATACTGAATTCGATATTGTTTTATTAGAATTGAAAAAATAATTTTTAAAATATTTTAATCCAAACGCCTTTAGAAATGAAGGCGTTTTTTTTATGTTTACCTTTACCAAAAAACAAGAGGCAATGCTCAAAATTGGACATCGTGGCGCAAAAGGATATGAACCCGAGAATACCTTTGTTTCGTTCCAAAAAGCACTAGACATGCAAGTGGACGGCATTGAACTTGACGTGCATTTGAGTGCTGATGGCGAAATAATCGTTATCCATGACGAAACTATTGACCGAACGACCAATGGAAAAGGTTTTGTAAGTGCATTATCTTTGCGTGAATTGAAGGCTTTTCAAATTGAAGGCAATGAAATTCCAACACTAAGAGAGGTTTTTGATTTGGTTAACCAAGATTGTTTTATCAATATTGAACTCAAAAGCTATGAAGTAACAGATAAAGTGGTTTCACTGATTGAAAAGTATGTCTCTAAAAAAGGCTGGAAATACGAACGATTTTTAATTTCCAGTTTTGATTGGAACGCGTTGCAACAAGTGGCGTTTTTAAATGATAAAATTCCCATTGGCGTTTTAACGGAAACCGACTTAGACTTGGCTTTGGCTTTCGCCAAATTCATTCAGGCAAAATCCATTCATCCAAATTTTCATTTATTGACAAAAGAAAACACGGCAAAAATACAGGAAAAAGGATTACAAGTTTTTCCTTGGACCATCAATGAATTAGAAGACATTCAAAGAATAAAAACCTTCAACGTAAACGGAATTATCACTGATTTCCCAAATAGAATATGAACCAGAATTTCGATATAATAATAGTAGGCGGTGGCGCGGCAGGTTTTTTTACAGCGATTAATATTGTGGAGAAAAATCCAAAACTGAAAGTTGCAATTTTAGAACGTGGTACAGAAGTGCTGAATAAAGTTCGTATTTCTGGTGGTGGAAGATGCAACGTAACGCACGCTTGTTTTGAACCGAACGAATTAGTGAAGTTTTATCCGCGTGGCGAAAAAGAATTGCGAGGCCCATTTCATCAGTTTTGTTCTGGTGATACGATTGAATGGTTCGAAAAACATGGCGTAGAACTCAAAATCGAAGCAGACGGACGCATGTTTCCCGTTTCGAATTCCTCACAAACGATTATTGATTGTTTCCTGAAAGCCACACAAAAACTGGGAATTGCAGTACTTACGGGACAAAGTGTGCAATCTATTTTCAAGAAAGAAAATGAATGGAAAATTGAAACCCAAACTGAAAATTATCTTGCCGAAAAGCTAATTTTAGCCACAGGCAGTAATCCTAAAGTATGGGAAATGTTACAGAATTTTGGACACGCAGTTATTAGCCCAGTTCCTTCCCTATTCACTTTTAACATCAAAGATACCAGAATAAAAGAATTACCCGGAGTTGCGGCACAAGTGACTGTAAAAGTAAAGGATACCAAACTCAGCTCAACAGGACCGTTGTTAATTACCCATTGGGGAATGAGCGGACCTGCGATTTTGAAACTTTCCGCTTGGGGTGCCCGAATCTTGCATGACAAAAATTATCAGTTTACCATTTTCGTAAATTGGTTGAATGAGGAAGACACTGCTGATGTCGAGAAAAAGCTAAAAGACTTAAAACAAGAACACGCTAAAAAATCAGTTTCTAAAAAATCCCCTTTCGAATTAACCAATCGATTATGGGAAAGTTTGGTGCTCGCTTCCGGAATTGAAGTGGAAACCAAATGGGCCGATTTGTCTAAGTTACAATTACAAGATCTTGCGAATCAATTGACGAATGGGACTTTTCAAGTGAATGGAAAAAGCACGTTTAAAGAAGAATTTGTGACGGCAGGTGGCATTGATTTAAAAGAAATTAACTTCAAAACAATGGAAAGCAAATTGCATGAAAACCTTTATTTTGCTGGAGAAATCGTGAATATTGATGCCATTACCGGTGGATTTAATTTCCAGAATGCGTGGACAAGCGGATTTATTGTGGCAAATGCAGTTTAGACCAAAGTCATTACAGTATAAAAACTTTAATTAAGAGAACTTTAGTTTTTGATTAACATCAATTTATTATTCCATTTTCATTTTCACCAAATGATTTGAATATGTTTGTAATCAAAATATTACGAATGATTAAAAACTACTTTTTTGTTTTCTTACTTTTTTTTGTACTTCAATCTGGTTTCTCACAAACCGAAAAATTAATTCACGGGAAAGTTTTACACCAAGAATTTCCAGTAGAAAAAGTTGAGGTTGCTAATTTTAGTTCTAAAAAAATCACCCTTACTAATGCATCAGGTGAATTTTCTATTTGGGCAAAATCGGGTGACGAACTCATTTTTATTTCGAAAAATCATGATGTCAAAAAATTTGTTTTAGATGAAAGGACCATTAGCAAAAACAACCTCTTCATTTTATTAATCTTAAAAGCGGAACAATTAGAAGAAGTGGTAATTACAAAAATACCAGCTATAAAATTAAGTACAGATAAAGCGTATGAACAAGGCAAACTTGATAAACTCGCCCTAGAGAAAGCCGCAAGAGCTTTGAAAAATCCTGGAGTTTACCAAGGAACTATCGAAAATGGAATGGATTTAATGCGAATTGGCGGAATGATTTTAGGACTATTCAAAAAAGAAAAAGAGGAAGTTCCAGAAAATGAGCCACAAATTGAATTCAAACAATTGGCAAGAAGCTGCTGTGATGAAAAATTTTATCTTCAAACTTTAAAACTAAAACCAGATGAAATAGCGCTTTTCCTCGAATTTTGTGATGCAGATCCAAAATCAAAAGTAGTCCTCGAAAGCAACAATGTATTAAGTGTAATGGATTTTTTGCTTTCGAAAAATATTGAATTTAAAAAACTGTAACCTATAACTACCGATTCAACCACCAAATACTTCCATTTAAAACGGCGGAAAATTCCATAATGAAACACATCAACTTTTAGTTGCGAAAGAAACTTAAATTTTGAAGGTATAATTCTCTTTCAAAAACTAATAAAAACCAATTCTATTGATAGACTGCCCTCAAAAGTTTAAATAAATTTATAAATAACTTTGATAATAATACAAGAGCTAAAGCATAAAAAAGTAAAGTTGTAATATTTACACAAAAAAACTTAAGGCAAATGGACTTTAATTGATAAAATTTACTGTTATGTATTACGTTAACTCTAGTCAATCAGAAATATAAAAAATCTCAAAAAATTCTAATTCTCTTTCAAATCCTATTAAAAATCTTTTAATGACTTGAAACAAATTTGAGTCCGATAATAGAACTGATCAAAGTGGTGATAAAGAAAATCCTCCAGAAATCAGCCGGCTCTTTAAAAACAAATATTCCAACTAGTACGGTTCCTACTGCTCCAATTCCAGTCCAAACCGCATAAGCCGTTCCGATAGGCAAAGTTTGTGTAGCTTTGTAAAGCAATACCATACTTATTGTCAAGCAAATTAAAAATCCGCCCAACCACAAGGTTGCTGTCATACCAGTACTTTCTTTGGCTTTACCCAAACAAGTTGCAAAACCCACTTCAAAAAGTCCCCCTATAATTAATAAAATCCAGTTCATGTTAATGCTTTAAAATTAATACTGAAGGAACACCACTCAACCAACTGCTTCTGGAATCTACCAGTTGTTTCCAACTTTCCAAGCTTATTAGCATTAAATCCTGATGGTCCAAAAATTCTATTTTAATAGCTTCATCAGTAATTAAACCTATGTTATTAGGGTATTTTTGTTCTAAAGAATCAATAGCACTTTTCATCACAAAATTAGTTTCTACATGACCATTTACGTCCAAAATAATAATTTTAGAATTGTTATTGTAAATCAATTTTTGCACATAATCAATCAAAAAGGAATCTTCAGGACTGAAAATTGGAATAAAAACATGGTTTACATGCTGTAAATCTTTGTCTATCAAAATTCCTATTGGCATCTTGGTTTTAGAAATAATCTGTCTGGTTCTTTCGTCAAAAGGGGAGTTTTCAAACAACCCTTCTTTTCCGGTAAACTTATCAATCAATCGATCCGGATTGATGATTCTAGTTGTAAAACCAATTACTTTTCCAAGAATGGTACCTTCAAATATTGATTTTCCCAGGCCTATAAGCAATAAATCGTAATCCCCTTGGTTGGCAACTTCTGCAATTTCGGTCTCAATATCAAGTGTAGCTTTGAAAATGGTCGTAATGTCCTGATTCAACAGTTGTGATTCTTCTACAATTGGATAAAAACTATTTTTTTCTTTATCTTCCATATTAAAAGTATGCACCTCATCACTTAAAGATAAATGCATCACCGTAATACTGGATTGGCCTTTTTGTTTCTTTATAAAACTGTTCGCTAACCGCAATAAGGATTTCCCCTTTTCATTGTTGCCAAACGAAATTAGAATTCGGTATTTATTGTGGTTTGTTGGCTCTACAATTTCAATACCATCTTTTGTTTTAAAGATATAATTGATTAAATCTAAAGCGGGTCCCGTCATAAAAGTAGTGACCAAAGCCATGATGACCATCATGGTAAACACTTCAGGAGTCAAAACTTTGAGTTCTAAGCCTATATTTAAAACGATCAATTCCATCAGTCCTCGAGTATTCATCAAGGCGCCAATCGTCAAACTGTCACGCCAACTCTGGCCTACAAATTTTGCTGCTAATGCACTTCCTAAAAATTTTCCGACTACCGCCACTAAAATAATAAAACCGGTAACTTTCCACAAATACGGATCATTAAGAAGACCAATTTCAGTTTTTAAACCCGTGAATACAAAAAACAAAGGGAGTAACAGAATCAAGGCAACATCTTCTACTTTTTCAATGAATATTGTTCTTAATTTAGGGACATCCGGCATAATTGCACCTGCCATAAACGCACCAAACAACGCGTGAATACCGATAACCTCCGTTGCATAGGATGACAAAATCAATACCAGAAAAAAGATTGCCACAACCGGTTTTACAATACTGTCTTTAGAACCATATAAATCGCCAATTCGTTTCAAAAATGGTTTCACAATAAAAATCATGGCAACAACATAAAGTACTGCCAGCATAATAATATACAACGAACTCACAAAAGTCCCTGCTTTTACAATTGCAATTACTACCGCCAAAATACACCAAGCAGTAATATCATCGGCAGCAGCACACGTAATCACTATAGAACCTAATTTAGTTTTATGAATTCCTCTTTCCTGAACGATTCTGGCTAATACCGGAAAAGCAGTAATACTTAACGCAATTCCCATAAACAAACTAAAAGCTAAAAACGTAACTCCCTCAGGGGCAAACCGATTGTACACAAAATAAGCCAGACCAATCCCGAGTGCAAAAGGGATTACTATACTGGCGTGACTAATTACTACCGCTTCATTGGCTTTGTTTTTCAGCACTTTCAAATCGAGTTCCATGCCGATAACAAACATAAAAAGAATCAATCCTATCTGACTTAAAAATTTTAAATTTCCTAACGATTCAACAGGAAATAAAGCGCTGGAGAACTCCGGAAAATACAATCCCAGTAAAGAGGGTCCAAGCACAATACCCGCAATAATTTCGCCTATTACGGATGGCTGTCCAATTTTTTTGAAAACCCATCCAAAAAAACGGGCAACAAGAATTATTGTAATTATTTGTGCTAAAAGTATAGCCAACGGATCCTGAAAATTATGTTGCATAGAAGCTAAAAAATCATTCCAAGAACCATTGCCGCTCTCTGGCGAAACTATTGTTTCTGTTGCTTCTAAGTTTTTCCCTTTGGTTATAATCCAGTACATTAATGCAATAAAACCGCCAGTAACACTCAAATAAAATATTGTGTTTTTATAATTCTTCATATTAGTTTTTATATTGACTTTCCCTTCTTTCAAGAAACAAAGATGAGAAAATCAAATGTATAATTTATATGCCACAAAATTATTTTATTGTAAAATATAATATAGTAGAAATTGCCTCATCAACTTAACAAAAAGTTTAACTCAAAACAAATGATTTCTAGCGGTTTTGACTACCTTTGCGGCTGTTAAATATGAAATATGATCAAGTGGTTCAGTTTGGGATTTTGGGAATTAATTGCTCGAATTGTCCTTAGAAATAGAGTTTTAATGTTATCCATAATTATAGCGATAACAGCTATTTTAGCACTGCAGTGGAAAAACATTCACTTCGCGTTTACCGAAGCCAATTTATTACCAGATGACAATATTGTAAATATTGAGTACAACGCCTTTTTAAATAAATTTGGGGAAGAAGGAAATCTAGTCATCATCGGGGTAAAAGATAATGCCATATTTACTCCAAAAGCATATGCTTCGTGGAGTAAACTGATGAACACCCTCAAGGATGACAAGGCGGTAGATTTAGTTATTTCGTTAAATGACTTAAAGAAATTACAAAAAAACGATTCGCTGGAAACCTTCGAATTAGTGCCTTTTGTTGACCAAAGTAAAACCGTTGACCAAGCCTATCTTCAAAAGATTAAAAAGGAACTCTTCAATGATTTGCCTTTTTATGAAGGATTGCTTTTCAATAAAAGATCCGGATGCATTCGCTCTGCCGTTTACATGGATAAAAAAATTGTAAACACGGCAGCCCGAAAAGATTTTATCCTAGATAAATTAGTTCCCGCAGTCGAAACATTCGAAAAAGAAACCGGAATCGACCTACGTGTTTCCGGAATGCCTTATATACGGACGCTAAATGCAAAAACCGTCACTGATGAAATAAGCATCTTCATTGGAGCCTCATTATTAATCACCTCATTGCTTTTCTTTTTCTTTTTTAGAAGTTTCAGGGCGACGTTAATATCAATGATTATTGTCATTATTGGGGTAATGTGGTCTTTCGGGTTTTTAGGATTATTGAACTACGAAATCACGGTTTTAACCGCTTTAGTTCCATCTTTAATCATCGTTATTGGAATCCCGAATTGCATTTTCTTGACCAATAAATACCATCAGGAATATAAAATTCACCACAATAAAGCCAAAGCATTACAGCGTGTCACCACCAAAGTAGGAATGGCAACCTTGATGACGAATCTTACCACGGCTATAGGTTTTGCTACGTTTGTGGCTTCTAACAACCAATTATTATTAGAGTTTGGGGTCGTGACTTCCATCAATATTATGGCACTTTTCTTTTTGTGTATCATTGTCATCCCTATTTTTCACAGTTATATTCCGGCTCCAAAAGAGCGCCACATTGAGCACCTCGACCGCAATTACGTTACCGTTTTCATGGATTGGATTCTGAGAAACGTAAAACACAATCGCTTTTCCATTTATGTCGTTTCGGTTATTCTTTTAGTGATTAGTATCGTAGGCATCTATGAAATGCGCATTTCAGGTAGTTTGATAGAAGACATGCCTAAAAAAGAAGCCTTTTTTGAAGACATTGTTTTCTTCGAAAAAGAATTTGACGGGGTGATGCCGCTGGAAATAATGATTGACACCAAACGCAAAAAAGGAGTCATGAAATTGTCTACGCTTAGGCGAATGGATGAACTGGAGGAAACTATTGATGAAATCCCTGAATTATCAAAACCCATTTCGATTGTCAATTTAGTTAAATATTCCAAGCAAGCCTATTATAACGGAAATCCGGACTATTATGAATTGCCTACTTCGCAAGAACAGTCCTTTATTTTGTCGTATGCTAAAAATGCCACAAAAAACTCAAAAGATAATCTGATGAAAAGCTACGTGGATTCGACTGGACAATTTGCCCGAATCACCACTTTTATGCGCGATGAAAACGGTGATAATATTGCCAAAATTGAAGCTGAAATCCGTAAAAAAGCAGCTAGAATTTTCCCTGCTGATCAATACAAAGTCACCATCACCGGAAAAGCACTGGTTTTCCAGAAAGGAACTGGTTACCTGCTGGACAATTTGCTTTCATCGCTGGCTTTCGCCTTTTTCTTAACCGCGCTTTTGATTGGTTTTATGTTCCGTTCGTTCAAAATGGTGTTGGTTTCTATCATCCCAAATTTATTGCCGTTAATGCTAACCGCAGGAATAATGGGCTTTCTGGATATTCCGCTGAAACCGTCAACGATATTGGTTTTCGGAATTGCATTTGGTCTTTCTGTGGATGATACTGTTCGATTCCTGTCGCAATACCGTGAGGAATTAAAGAAAAACAACTGGAAAATACGCAAATCAGTTTATGCCACATTTACGGATGCCGGCTTGAGTATGTTCTATACTTCTATCGTGTTGTTCTTTGGATTTTCGGTATTTATGTTGTCCAGTTTTGGAGGAACGATTGCACTTGGCGGTCTGATTTCACTGACATTATTATTCGGGATGCTGTCTAATTTGATGTTACTGCCGGCTTTGGTATTGACCTTAAACAAAACACTGGCCAACGAACAGGATTTCATCGAACCCAAAATTGACATCATTGAACCTAGTGATGCTGAAATTGACGAGTTAGAGAAAAATAAGTAGCAGTATTTGGAGCTTTTTCGCGCTATTCGTTACAATCTTCCTGTTTTTTAAAGAAAAAAACAGGAAGGATTTCCACTCCTATCGGGGCTAGGGAATTGTGGAAATTAGAAACTTTTTTTTTCAAAACTTACCCGACAACTTGTAATTTCGGCAATAGAGAAAACTTACATATAGGAGCTGAACCTAGCGCGATTTTTCCTTCGTAGAAATGACAAAAAAGAAATAGAATAACAAAACGATGCAGGAAATTCACCCTAATATTTCTGAAAAATTCTAAATATTGCCATTCGTTTAGCCCCGATAGTAGCGGCATCCTTTTGCTTTTTCCTTTAAAAAGCAAAAGATATAGCGAATAGCGGGAAATAGCTCCTGAATACCCTATTTCTCACAATGACAATTACAAACAAATCCTTTATATTTGCAGTTCGATAAGAAGACACTATTTAATATCAATTATACACATAAAATGAGACATACAAAAGTTAAAGACTTACTAAACAGCACTACAACGCTTCATGAAGTGAATGCAAAAGGATGGGTGAGAACTTTTAGAAACAATCAATTTATTGCCTTAAACGATGGCTCGACCATTGATAATATACAGTGTGTGGTCGATTTTGAGAACACGCCAGATGAAACCTTGAAGCGAATTACGACTGGAGCAGCCATCTCAGTAACGGGAACTTTGGTGGAAAGTAAAGGTGCTGGACAAAAATTTGAAATTCAGGTCGCTCAACTGGAAATCCTTGGAGATTCAGATGCAGAGAAATTCCCGATACAACCTAAAAATAAACCGAGCTTGGATTTCTTGCGTGAAAATGCGCATTTAAGAGTGCGTACCAATATGTTTGGAGCGATTATGAGAGTACGTTCAGTATTGTCATTTGCCGTTCACAGTTATTTTCAGGAGAAAGGTTTTGTGTATGTAAATACGCCAATCATCACGGGTTCGGATGCCGAAGGTGCGGGTGAAATGTTTAAAGTGACCGCTTTGCCATTTGACGGAACGCCAAGAACCGAAGACGGAAAAGTGAATTATAAAGAAGATTTCTTCGGGAAAGAGACGAACCTTACGGTTTCGGGACAATTGGAAGGAGAAACTTTTGCCATGGCTTTGGGTCAGATTTATACTTTTGGACCAACCTTCAGAGCCGAAAACTCCAATACTTCACGACACCTTGCGGAATTTTGGATGATTGAGCCAGAAGTGGCATTCAATGATTTAAATGACAACATGGATCTAGCCGAAGATTTTATTCAATATGTAATCAAATATACATTGGACAAATGTCCGGAAGATTTGAAATTCCTGGAAACACGATTGTTAGATGAAGAGAAATCGAAACCAGTTGCGGAGAGAAGCGAAATGGCTTTACTTGACAAATTAAACTTTGTTTTGGAAAACAATTTCAAACGTGTTTCATACACGGAAGCAATTGATATTTTAAGAGATTGCACGCCAAATAAAAAGAAAAAATTCAACTATATCATCAACGAATGGGGTGCTGATTTACAATCAGAGCACGAGCGTTACTTGGTGGAAAAACACTTTAAATGTCCGGTAATCTTGTTTGATTATCCGGCAAATATCAAAGCATTTTACATGCGTTTGAACGAAGACGGAAAAACGGTTCGCGCAATGGATATCCTTTTCCCGGGAATTGGAGAAATCGTTGGCGGTTCACAAAGAGAAGAGCGTTTTGATGTTTTGGTCGAAAAAATGAAAGCCTTAGGAATTGATGAAGAAGAATTGTGGTGGTATCTTGATACCCGAAGATTCGGATCTGCTGTTCACTCCGGTTTCGGTCTTGGATTTGAAAGATTGGTATTGTTTGTAACTGGTATGACAAACATTCGGGACGTAATTCCTTTTCCAAGAACCCCAATGAATGCGGAATTTTAATAAAAAGTTGATTTGTGGATTTGGTTATTTGTGGATTCGATGCCAAATAACCAAATAAACGAATACCCAAATAAACTAACATGCTAAAGCAATTCTTAAATTTAAAATTATCACAGAAATTATCTCCTCAACAAATTCAGTTGATGAAGTTAATTCAATTGCCTACGCAAGCTTTCGAACAACGTTTATTGGAAGAAATGAACGAAAATCCAGCTTTGGAGGCCGGAAAAGAAGAAGAGGATTATGAAAAGGATGAGTTCGAAAACGAAGATTATGATGATTATGATGATTCGGAATCGGATAGAATTGAAGCCGAAGACATCAACATTGACGAATATTTAAGCAACGATGAAACTCCGGATTATAAAACACAGGCCAACAATTACAGTGATGACGATGAAGATCGCGAAACACCTTTTGCCGCACCAGTAAGTTTTCATCAAGATTTAATCAATCAATTGAATACCTTTATTCTCAATGATGAAGAACGCGAAATCGCTGAGTTTTTAGTAGGAAGTATTGATGACATGGGGTACATACGTCGCAGTGTTCCTGATATGGTAGACGACATGGCATTTACCCAAGGAGTCTATACCGATGAAAAAATGGTAGAAAAAATGCTGCAGGTCATCCATGAACTGGAACCATCAGGCGTTGGCGCACGAGATCTACAGGAATGTTTGTTGTTGCAATTAAAACATAAAACACCAACCGAATCTGTGGAATTAGCGACAGATATTATCGAAAACCAGTTTGATGCGTTTACCAAAAAACATTACGATAAGCTGCTACAAAAATACAATGTTTCCAATGAGCAACTAAAAAAAGCCATTCATGAAATAGAAAAACTGAATCCAAAACCAGGTGGTTCTTTTACCGGAAATAACAAAGTGACGGAAAATGTAGTGCCTGATTTTGCCATCCGTATTGTAGATGGCGAGCTGGAACTGACCTTAAACGGACGAAATGCTCCTTCGCTGCACGTTTCTAAAGAGTACCAGGAAATGATGCAAACCTACAAGGATTCCCGTGATAAATCTACACAGCAGAAAGATGCGGTACAGTTTATAAAACAAAAACTGGATTCGGCCAAATGGTTTATCGATGCGATACGCCAACGTCAGGAAACGCTTTTTGTAACCATGAATGCAATTATGCATTATCAGGAAGAATTTTTCCTGGATGGAGATGAAACCAAGTTAAAACCAATGATCTTAAAAGATATTGCCGATATGGTAGGTCTTGATATTTCGACGATTTCACGCGTGGCCAACAGCAAATATGTGGAAACGCCTTATGGCACGAAACTAATTAAAGAATTCTTCTCGGAAGCGATGAAAAATGACCAAGGGGAAGATGTTTCTACACTGGAAATCAAGAAAATACTTCAGAATACGATTGAGGAAGAAGACAAGAAAAAACCACTTCCAGACGACCAATTGGCGGAAATCCTTAAAGAAAAAGGCTATCCAATTGCAAGAAGAACGATTGCAAAATACAGGGAACAACTCGATATTCCGGTGGCGAGAATGAGAAAGAAAATGTAATCTGGAATTTAAAATACTAAAAAGGGGAAATTTGTTTTGAAACAAGTTTCCCCTTTTTTTATGGAGCAAAATTGCTGATTTACAGGGTGTTAAATATCACTAAATGTAGGTATTGTGTAGGGAATTGAAAATATAGATATTGCAAATTACGGTTTAAGAATAACTACAATACTAATATTCAATAGTGCTCAACTAAAAAATCAAAAAAAGCATGAAAATAATAAAAAAGAGAGTTAGAAATATCGAAAATTACTTATCAACAGTTAGAGATAAAGAAGAATTCCATATTGCGTTTTTAGATTTTGACAATAATATTAATAAATTAAATCAAATCGGATTCACTAACAATTTAAATATTGGAGAACAAGTTTTACCCATAATTTCAGGTCCAATTTCAAGGTTTAACTCTAATGGAAAACAAAATATTAGGCGAGATTTACCTAAAGAGGAAATTTTTATTGAGAGATATTGGAATAGACGAGATTACCAAGGCAATGAACATCCTGAATATTACTATATTAGAAGAGAAAGATATCCAAGAGAATTAGTTCCACCACCTTGTGAAGAATTATTAATACATTCTTATAATGATACCAAAATAATTGTTTCAAAATCATTTATTAAAAATGAGGCGAATTTGTCAGACATAAAACATACTTTAAATCTTTTTCTTGAAATTTTTGGAGAATGCGACTTGCTAAGAGAAAACTACGCACCTTTTTTATATGAAAATGTAACAAGATTAAACTGGAAAATTTTTCCAAGAGGAGAATATCCTTGGGAAACAGTGAGAGAAATTGCAACCGAAAGAATAGAAAGACAACCAAGAGGAAATAGACCCGTAATAAGTAATAGGTTAGAAAAAATAACATCTCACATTCCAAATTTTGTTGCAGTTGGTCAGGGTGGTTTCTATGATTATGTTGTATTCGGTTTCCCTGTAAAAAATATATTTATTTTAGAAAGCATCAAAAATGGTAATGCAACATATGTTTTCGACAAAAATTGGGAACAATTATCACAAATGACAAAAGCAGATATTTTAAACAATCAATTACAAATCGAAAGAATATTTCATAAACCTGGATGGGAAACAAGAGTAAATGAAATTTTGAATTAAAAATTATCTTTGAATCTATAGCAAACTAGTCAAAGAAAGTCCGGTGAATTCCAAAAATCAGCCGGACTTTTACTTTTATAATAAATTCTACTTCTCCTGATCTTTCCGCATCGCATGATAATACGCAGCACGACTCAACGGCTCGTACTCTTCGGTTTCGCCTAACATAACCAGTTTATCATTATCGGTTTTACGGAAACTGTAATTTGCCAGATTTCCGGTGCGTGTACATACGGCGTGCACTTTAGTCACATACTCGGCTGTAGCCATTAATGCGGGCATGGGACCAAAAGGATTTCCTTTGAAATCCATATCCAATCCGGCCACAATGACACGAATTCCCTGATTAGCCAAATCGTTGCAAATTTTAACAATTTCGTCATCAAAAAATTGTGCCTCATCAATGCCTACCACATCGCAACCTTGCGCCAAAATAGCAATATTTGCGGCAGCAGGAACTGGCGTAGAACGAATTTCATTAGCATCGTGTGACACCACCATATCATCATGATAGCGTGTGTCAATTTCTGGTTTGAAAATCTCTACTTTTTGCTTGGCAAACTGCGCTCTTTTCAGACGACGGATCAATTCCTCGGTTTTACCCGAAAACATAGAGCCACAAATGACTTCGATCCAACCAAATTGCTCTTTATGATTTACTGTATTTTCGAGAAACATTTTGTATTTTTCTGGCTTAAAAAATGAATAGTTTTTATTACTTTGTAATAGACAAACCGACTTAAAAATTGTATACTTTTACGTCGTTCCAAAAGTATAAAATATATATCAAATCGGAGATTTGCGAGCACTTATTTAAAAAAATAAAAAACGCGTTCACAAAGATTCCCATTTCTGGAGGTGATATAAAAAGAAATACAAAAACGCACTAAAAAGACCTGCCTAACCCCCTATAATTTCAACAGTTATGAAAAAAAAATTGGAAGCCGATTTAATCAGCATTGCACACAGAATTTTACAGCTAAAAAATAAATCTGATATCAATCAATTATATCTGGAAACGCAGAAATTATACGAAAAACTTTCTGTCTTGCGATTTGTAGAAGACCATTTCAGTGAAGCAAAACCAACAATTGGCATTCAGGAAATTAGCAGCCAAATTGAAACTATTTTTAACAAAACAGAATCGGTTGAACCGGAAGCAGAAAAAGCAATCGAAGCAACTGTTACCAAAGAAATCATTGGAACTCCCTTGGAACAAACGAAAGAAACGACTCCTTCAACAGAACAAGAACCAGTTGCTATGGAAGAAGAAATAGAAACTGAGGAAATTCCTTTAGAAGAAATAATTACCGAGAAAACTATTGAAACGCCTTTGAAGCAAACTGAAGCAATACTTTTGGAGAGCGATAAAGAAGAAGAAACAGCAGTCGAGAAAGAAATAGTTCCTACTACGGAAATGAAAGTGGAAGACAAAACATCAGAACCTGAAACTCCTTTTGAACCTGCTTTTGAATTATCCCAAGAAAAGGAAGTACAGACGGAGTTAGAAGTCCCAAAGAAAACGGAAGCTGTTCAAATCTCTTTTGAAGATTTATTAGGAGGGAATTATCATGACACTTTTTTTGTAAAAAAACAACAGGTAGACAATATCCCGACGGCCATTGTAATTGAAACTCCAAAAGAAGTCATACAACCGCAAGAACAAAACCCTGAAACTGCACAAACAGTACCAACCGAAAAAGCAGAACCAAAAATAGTTTCGCTAAATGAAAAATTAGCCAAAGGAATCAACATCGATTTAAACGATCGCCTTGCTTTTATAAAACATCTTTTTGGCAACAGTAGCGAGGATTACAACCGTGTGTTGAATCAGCTCATCACATTTGACACATTTTATGAAACAAGAGATTTCATTCAGGAAATGGTCAAACCAGATTACAACAACTGGGAAGGGAAACAAGAATATGAGGAACGCTTTATGGATATTATAGAGAAAAAATTCTTGTAAATTTCTTTGAACTTTTCTAAATATGCCTTTCAACGAATACAAATTTAACCTGAAATTTGTATTTAATTATTTATCTATGTCAAAATTATACATTGTTCCTACGCCCATCGGCAATCTCGAAGACATGACTTTTCGAGCCATTCGGATTCTTAAAGAAGTCGATTTGATTCTTGCAGAAGACACCCGTACGAGCGGAAAATTGTTGAAGCATTTTGAGATCGGCACGCACATGTACAGCCATCACATGCACAACGAACACAAAACCATTGAGAATTTAATTTCGAGGTTGAAAGCCGGAGAAAATATCGCTTTGATATCAGATGCGGGAACTCCTGCGATTTCTGATCCTGGCTTTTTATTGACTCGCGCTTGTGTTGAAAACGGAATCGATGTGGAATGTTTGCCAGGCGCCACGGCGTTTGTTCCAGCATTAGTCAACAGTGGTTTACCCAATGACAAATTTGTTTTCGAAGGTTTTTTGCCTGACAAAAAAGGACGCCAAACCCGATACTTAGCATTAGCGGAAGAAACAAGAACAATGATTTTATATGTTTCTCCCCATAAATTAGTAAAAACTTTAGCAGAATTCATTACCTATTTTGGCGAAGACCGTCAAATATCCGTTTCTCGAGAATTATCCAAATTGCACGAAGAGAATATTCGCGGGACCGTGAAAGAAGTGGTCGCTCATTTTGATAAAATAGCGCCAAGAGGGGAAATAGTCGTTGTGATCAGTGGAAAAATAATCACTAAAGAACCTAAAAAAAGTAAATTTTCAGAAGAAGAATAACCCATAAAAATACCATGAATTTAGAATCCTTTTTAGAAAAATTAAAGCAGACACCAGAATCTATCACTTTTATAGAAACCATCGCAACAATTGAAGAAAACTACGACTTTACTCCAACGGCGTTTGAAAACGGTTTGCAACACAATGCGGCTGGAGAAAATTCAGGATCTTGCAAGTTGTTTGCTTTCGCTGAAATTCAAAACCTACCAGAAGCAGCGACATTAGCCTGTTTTGGAGCCTATTATCACGAAGATGTTTTAAAAAATCCAAACGGAACAGATCATCAAAACATTCGCAATTTCATGAAAACCGGATGGGATGGAATTGCATTTTACGGAAGTGCTTTAGTATTGAAATAAAATAGCTAAACCGCTCATTCGCCAATGAACGGTTATTGCTTTTTAGAGTTACTAAAATCCTATTTTCAAAATCGAAAATCCTAAATTAATATGCGTTGGACCCTAAAACCAAAACCTTCTGAAGATACCGTTCAACATTTAGCGAAAGCATTAAATGTAGAAGATTTTGTGGCCACATTATTAGTACAACGCGGCATTGAAACTTTTGAAGATGCCAAACGGTTTTTTCGTCCGAGCTTAGATGATTTACATGATCCATATCTAATGAAAGATATGGAAAAAGCAGTTTCTAGAATCGAAAAAGCAATTGAAAATGAGGAAAATATTCTTGTTTTTGGCGATTATGATGTCGATGGAACCACTGCAGTTTCACTCGTCTCTTCCTATTTAAAAACCTATTACCCAAACGTGGCGACATACATTCCGGATCGCTATGATGAAGGTTATGGGATTTCATTTAAGGGAATTGACTTTGCTGATGACAATGGATTTTCACTCATCATTGCTTTGGATTGCGGTATAAAATCCATAGATCATGTGGCTTACGCCAAAGCGCGACATATTGATTTTATCATCTGCGACCACCACAGACCGGGAGATTTTTTACCAGAAGCCGTTGCCGTTCTCGACCCGAAACGAGACGATTGCAACTATCCTTATGATGAATTGTGTGGTTGTGGAATAGGTTTCAAATTGATTCAAGCTTTGGCCATCAATCGAAACCAGACCATCGAGGATTTGATTCCGTATCTGGATTTAGTTTCGGCTGCCATTGCTGCTGATATCGTTCCGATGACCGGAGAAAATCGGGTGCTGGCTTATTTTGGATTGCAAGTCATCAACACCGACCCAAGACCGGGAATCAAAGCAATAATTCACCAAATCAAAAAACAAATTTTAGACATTACCGATGTTGTTTTCATCATCGCACCCAGAATAAACGCTGCCGGACGCATCAAACACGGGAATCATGCGGTAGAATTATTAACCGAATTTGATTTTGAGCAAGCCAAACAATTTGCTTCCGAAATTGAAGCGTATAATTCAGAACGAAAGGATTTAGACAAATTAATCACCAAAGAAGCCTTACAACAAATTGAAACCAATCAAGAGAAAGAACGGTTTACTTCGGTAGTTTTTCAGGAAGATTGGCACAAAGGTGTTATTGGAATTGTCGCTTCCCGATTGATTGAAACGTATTATCGACCAACCCTTGTTTTTACAAAAAGTGGCGATAAATACGCGGCTTCGGCACGTTCTGTAAAAGGATTTGATGTGTATAATGCACTCGAAGCCTGTACGGAATATTTGGAGCAATTTGGTGGACACATGTATGCGGCCGGAATGACTTTAGCGGCAGAAAATTATCAGATCTTCAAAAACGCTTTCGAAAAAGAAGTCGAAAGAACCATTCATCCGGATATGTTGACACCAGAAATTGCGGTTGATGCCGAAATTGATTTTGCTGACATTACGCCCAAATTAATCCGAATCTTGAAACAATTTGAACCGTACGGACCACAAAATATGACTCCCATTTTCCTGACCAAAAACATCAAAGACACCGGTTATGGGAAGCCTCTTGGACAAGACGACGAACATTTAAAACTTTTTGTCAAACAAAACAACTCCGAAGGTATCGCAGCAATTGGTTTTAATTTGGGGAGTAAAATCGAATTGACTGCCCATCAAAAACCTTTTGAAGCCGTGTACTGCATCGATGAAAACGAATGGAAAGGGAAATTAAGTGTACAACTGCGATTAAGAGATCTTAAATAATAGATTACGATTATATGAAAAAGAAGGATCCGTATTCTGCACTGCGTTTTAAAGAATTTAATATTTTTTTGTTATTGCGTTTTGCCATGGTATTTGGCTGGTCCATGCAGTTTATCGTCATTGAATGGGAAGTCTACAGTTTGACCAAAAATCCATTATCGCTAGGAATCATTGGGTTAATGGAAGTCATTCCGGCAATATCGATGGCACTATTTGCTGGGCATATTGTCGATCAAAAAGAGAAAAAAGGATTGCTTTTCAAATGCATTTTAGGGTTTTCAGTCATCAGTTTAGGTTTGTTTTTATTTACGTGGCCTCCTTTTATAAAAGATTTTGCTACCCAAACTATTTTATATTCCATTTACTTTTTCGTGTTTTTAGGAGGGTTGGTGCGTGCTTTTCTTGGCCCGACGATATTTTCTCTTTTGGCACTGATTGTCCCTAAAAAAGAATATCCTAATGCTGCTACGTGGAGCAGTTCGGTTTGGCAAATAAGTTCGGTTTTAGGCCCTGCAGTAGCTGGTTTCTCGATCAATTGGATTGGCGTTCATTGGTCAATGTCCATCGTTTTGGGTTGTTCGCTACTTGCGTTAACCGCTTTAACCCAGATTGCAACGAAACCAATTTTAAATCCAAAGATTGGGGAACCCATTATGGAAAGTTTAAAGGAAGGTGTAAAGTTTGTTTTCAATAATAAAACGATTTTAGGCGCCTTATCACTGGATATGATTGCCGTCCTTTTTGGAGGAGCTGTAGCGTTGTTACCCATTTTCGCACAAGACATTTTGAAAGTAGGGCCACAGGGATTTGGTGTTTTGAGAGCCGCTCCGGCAGTTGGTGCTTTTTTGATGCTAATAATCTCCGCTTATATTCCTTTTACCAAAAATGCCGGTATGAAACTGCTGTCGGCAGTTTTTGCGTTTGGTATTTGTATTATTGTTTTTGGACTTTCGTCTATTTTTTGGTTATCCGTTGCAGCTTTGTTTTTAAGCGGTGTTTTCGATGGGATTTCGGTGGTGATACGCCAAACTATTTTGCAATTGAAGACTCCCGATCACATGCGAGGACGTGTTGCCGCAGTCAATTCTATTTTTGTAGGTTCTTCTAATGAATTGGGTGCTTTTGAAAGCGGATTAACCGCAAAACTGATGGGAACTGTTAGCGCAGTGGTCTTTGGTGGAAGCATGACACTGATCACCGTATTACTTACCGGAGCCGTTTCGCCTACTTTTAGAAAACTGGACTTGCAAAAAGACATTGAGGAACACGAAAAGAGCGAATAATAAATAGATTTAAAAAAGAATACACTTCCTGTAACCATATAGTAAAATAATCTCAAGATTACTTACCGACTTTTTTATATCTTTTTTATGTTTTATTATTTAGAATAAATATAAATAATACGTATTTTTGTTTCAAACTGATGACAGATGCAAGAAATAAAACAAATATATCATAACAATTTAGGCACAGCTTTCTACTGGAGAAAGGATAATGATGTGGTACTAGACAAAGTCCAACTAGTTTTTAGAGAAACGGGTTTTTATTTTACCCAACAGGAATTACAACTATTTAAGCGCTGTATTGAGGACAGTTATATCCAAAATAAATGTTGCGACGATTGTGAACTAAAAAATAAATGCCATAAATTTTTACTAAAAACACCTTGCTCCCAAATTGATTTGGCCGTTTCGATGGAAGAATTAGACGCCGTAAAAGACTTGGTGGAAGGGACTTTGTTTAAAATAAATCTGGATGCTTATTTGTACGGAGAGGGAATGAATTAGGGTTTAATACTTTTTGATTTCGAAATTATCGCCATCAAAAACGCCATAAGTAAAATATGTAATCCAGTCACCTAGATTGACATACTCGGCATTTTCTGCTACGGTTACTTTCATAGGCAAATGACGGTGGCCAAAAATAAGGTAATTATAATGTTTGGTTTCCAGTTTTCTTTTGGAATAGAGAATCAGCCATTCGTTGTCTTCGCCAAGAAAGGTCACATCTTCATCGCCAGAAATCAGTTTGTTTTTTACGGAAAGGTATTGCGCCAGTTTCACGCCAATATCCGGATGAAGCCATCTAAAAAGCCATTTGAAAAACGGATTTGTAAATATTTTTTTCATGCGTTTGTATCCTAAATCACCCGGGCCTTTTCCGTCACCATGGCCAATAAGGAATGTTTTATCTCCAAAAGTATATTCTTGATTGTCATGAAACACAGGAATATTCAATTCTTTCTGGAAATAATCGGTCATCCATAAATCATGGTTCCCTACGAAGAAATAAATAGGGATCCCTGAATCTCGGATTTCGGCCAATTTGCCTAAAATACGGACAAAGCCTTTTGGTACTACCGTTTTGTATTCGAACCAAAAATCAAATAAATCGCCCAATAGAAAAATAGCTTCAGCATCACCTTTTACCTCATCAAGCCAAGCCACAAATTTTTGTTCTCTCGGAAAACTCAATTCGGGTGTTGGTGCGCCAAAATGTTGATCGGAGGCGAAATATACTTTTTTGTTATTGAGTAATTGCATGGAGTTACAGTATAGATTTCATATTATCACTGGCAAACCATTCGGCGAAAGAAGATTCGGTTTCTTGTAATTTCAAAGAGAAAAGAGTGATTCCTTCCGGTAATCGGCTACTTATTCTTTGTGAAAAATCAACAACCATGTTTTCGCTCGTGGGTTGGTAGTCTACCAAAATGACGTGGTGTCCGCGACTTATTAATTCGTTTGCCAATTCGACATGAGGTGTTGTACCGTTGAAAACAGTCGCATGATCAAATTGATCTACTATTTCTTCTGTTACAATTTTTTTTAAATCTGTGAAGTCTATAACCATTCCAAATTTTACATTAGAGCGATCTGCAATTGGAGTTCCGATTACCGTTACTGACAATTTATAACTATGCCCGTGAACATTTTTACATTTCCCGTCATAGCCATATAAGGCGTGTCCGGTTTCGAAACTAAATTGTTTTGTAATTCTGATATTGCTCATCGGAGTATAATTTTGGTGCAAATTTAGCAAATTGATATGAGAAATAGGACGTAAATCTTTCCCTCCCCAAAGTGGAGGGAGATAGGATGAAATTATTTTGTTTGTAATCCGAATTTGATAGTTCCAAATACTCTAGCCCTGATGGAAACGGCATCCTTTTTATAAGGTGATTTTTCTTCACCTTATAAAAAGATATAGTGAACAGCAGGAAATAGCTACTGAAATAAATTCAGAATAAATCCTGAAAAATTACTTTTTGAATTGGGCCAATGCTTTTCTGGTAAAATCAGACAATACCAATTTACCCGAAATTGCGGCGCGTTCCAGCAACAATGCGTCCCATTGTTGTGTTCCTTGCCAGAAAACCTTTTTCATTTCCAGTAAAGCTTCGGGATTGTAACCGGATAATTTCCTGCTGAAATCAGCTATCGCGGCATCAAGTTCTACAATGGTTTCAAAGGTATTGGCGTATAATCCTTTAGCTGCCGCCCAATCAGCGGTTTTCCATTCGTGAGCTGCGAGCGTCATTTCGGCCATTGCCGTCTTTCCGATTTTCTTAGAAACTACCGGTTCTATTACAAAGGGACCAATGCCGATTGCCAATTCTGATAGTTTTATTGAAGCATTTTTTGTGGCCAGTGCGTAATCACAGGCAGAAGCAATTCCTACTCCGCCACCTACTGCTTTACCGTGAATGCGACCCACAATAAGTTTGGAACACGAACGCATCGCATTGATTAAATGTGCAAATCCAGAAAAAAATTGTGTTCCTGCTGCTTCATCCGAAACAGCCAAAAGTTCCTCAAACGATGCTCCTGCACAAAAAGCCCCTGAGCCTTCGCTTTGTATAACTATAACCGAAACGGCTGGGTTCGTACTCAAAGCATTGAACTCACTGGTTAAACGATTTAACAATTCTCTTGGAAAAGAATTGCTCGCAGGATGGCCAAATGTAACGGTTGCGATTTTATTTTCGATTGTTGTGAAGAGCGAACCTGCTGGGTTTTCTGATACCATAGTGGAGATTTTGATGTAAAGTTAAAAAAAGTAAAGGAGGTTTTAACTTTTTTTCAAATAGAATGGATTTGTAATTTGAAATTTGCTTTTTGGAAAATTTAAATGTTATATTTGCGCTCTAGTTTGGGGGATTAGCTCATTTGGCTAGAGTGCTTGCCTGGCAGGCAAGAGGTGACCGGTTCGAATCCGGTATTCTCCACAAAACAAAACCGTAAAATCTTTTAAGTAAGAGTTTACGGTTTTTTATTTTAAAAAATTGTTTGGTGCAGTTATGAGACTGCAACAAACTATTTTGGATATTCAATTTTCCCTACTTGACGCATCACGCGTACAATTTTAGCTTTTCGCCTGTTAATGTACGTGGAAGAACTTGTCGCCGAATATTTTCTTGGATTGGGTAAAATTGCTGCAATTCCAGCTGCCTGCATCGGCGTAAGACTAGAAGCATCCTTCCGATACCAATGCTCAGTAGCAGCTTGTGCTCCATAGACCCCATTCCCCATTTCGATACTATTCAAATAGACTTCCATAATGCGTTCTTTTCCCCATATAATTTCAATTAAAACAGTAAAATACGCTTCTAATCCTTTTCTTAAATAACTTCGGCCTTGCCAAAGAAATACGTTTTTGGCCGTCTGTTGCGATATTGTGCTTCCACCCTTTATTCTTCGGCCTCGTTCATTGCTTTTATACGCTTTTTGCATGGCTACAAAATCAAACCCGTTGTGTTTCAGGAAAGTTCCATCTTCACTGGCAATCACGGCTTTTTGAAGATTCATTGAGATATTTTCAATTGGTTCCCAGTCGTGGCTAAAGAAAACTTCTTTTCCAGTTACCTTATTTTCAATTGCACGAATTACCATTAATGGGGTAAACGGAACGGGTATAAATTTAAAAAACACCACAAAAAACAAAGATAGTCCAAGGAACCACAAGAAAATTTTGAATAAAAAACGAGTTAGTGTGCTCATAAAAGAGGTTGATTCTTTTTTAATTGGTTGTTTTGATTTTCTTGGTGTTATTTTCGTTGCCATTATACTAAATCTGCTAATTCTGTTCCAATTAAACTTCCTATCGCCACTCCCATTCCACCCAATCTCACGCCACAATAGACGTTATCGGATATTTGTGAAACAATAGGATTCTTGCTGTTACCAATACCCATGATGCCACTCCAACGGTGTGCAATTTGGAAATCCTGATGCGGCAAAATTACTTCTTTTAATAATTGTTCCAATTTTTTTTGGACGATTTCTGTTTGCCCAAATTCGGTTGTGTTCTCCGTTTCAAAATCGAGGTTTCTACCTCCGCCCAATAATATTCTGTCGCCAATATTCCTGAAATAATAATATCCTTTATCTAGGTGAAAAGTTCCTTTTATATCTAAATTTTTAATAGGCTCTGTTATTAAAACTTGAGCTCTTGCTGCTTTAACGGCTCCATTAGTCAATCCATTTGCAAAACCGTTCGTCGCAAACAGTATTTTTTGGCTACTAAAACTAAAATCCCCAAGTGCCACTTCCACTCCATTTCCTTTGTCTATATAAGAGGTAACGGTTTGTTGGTTTAGAATTAAAATATTTTTAGAAACTGCTTCTTTCAACAACGCCTGCATCATATTTCCGGTATCAATCTGTGCTTCAAAAGGATTGAAAACCAAATATTCTTGTATTCCGCTAAACCCAAAACGATCTATTTCCTTGGCAAAAACATCGGCTCTAAATAGTGGTTTTAAAATCTCATTGATGAAAGGTAATTTCCCTATACAATCCCCGTAACAACTATCATCGTCTTTTAAAAACAACTCATATCCGCCATATGGCTTGAAATCTATTGTGTCGTCCCCCAATCTTTTTCGCAGTAATTGCAGTCCTTTCCATCGTTTTTGAACGAGTTGCATCACTTCTTCTTCAGAATGGGATTTTAAATCATCGATAATTTCTGAAAGGCTTCCAAAACAAGCAAAACCGGCATTTTTAGTACTTGCGCCTTGCGGCAACATTCCTTTTTCTAACACCAATATTTTACTCTCCGGAAATCTCTCGCGCAAGCGTATTGCCGCATGTAAGCCTACAATACCACTTCCAACGATCGTATAATCTACCTCCGAAAACCAAGTTTCCAACTCCCAATAGCTCAAATCCATTTCGAAATATTTTTATAAAAATAATATTTTTTTTAGTTTTATTCTGAATTTATTTCAGAAGCTAATCCTCCTATCCTTTGCGCTCATTAATTTTTTAAAGGAAAAAACAAAAGGGATTTTAACTGTACCTAAAAATCAATGCTCTTCAGTAAAATAAAAATATCGAAATATAGTCAGGACTAAAAGCAAGTGTTAAAAACGAAAATCATCAGATTAAATTGGCTAATTTTAGCAATCGAAAAAATCAATTTTTACAATGAAAAAAATATTATTTATACCCTTATTAATGATGAGTTTAACTGCAATGGCACAAAACGTAATGACTCCAGAACTGCTTTGGAAATTAGGAAGAGTAACCCCTTTAGGCATTTCCAAAGATGGGAAAAATATAGTGTATAAAGTAACTATTCCCTCTGTTCAAGAAAACAAATCGGACACAAAACACTACACTTTGCCTGTAAAAGGCGGAAATCCAACCGAAGTAAAAGATACAGCAGCCCTATTAAAAGACAAAAACAGTTCTCCGGACGGGAAACATATTGTTTACAATCAAGAAGTAAAAATGGAGAACGTTCACGGAAAAGATTTTTATCCTGAACTAGAAAAATCAGATGTTCAAATCTACAATGGGTTAAATTACCGTCATTGGGATACTTGGAACGAAGGCAAGTACAACCATGTTTTTTACAGAGAAAACAAAGAAGGCGCTGTGGGAATTGACATTCTAAAAGGTGAAAATTTTGACAGTCCTCAAAAACCTTTCGGTGGCGATGAAGATTACATCTGGTCACCAGACAGCAAAAGCATCCTTTATGTTAGCAAGAAAAAAGCAGGAACTGAATATGCTGTTTCTACCAACACCAATATCTTCGAATACAATCTGGAAACTGGAAAAACCATCAATAGAACCGAAGAAAATTTAGGATATGATTCTGCTCCACAATTTTCTCCGACAGGAAACCTAACTTGGTTGCAAATGAAACGAGACGGGTATGAAGCCGATAAAAATGACCTGATGGTGAGTTTTAAAGGAATAAAAACCAATCTCACAGCAAACTGGGACGGAACGGTAGACAATTTTATTTGGAGTGCCGACGGACAAAAAATATTTTTTGTTGCTCCTGTAGACGGAACCAAACAATTGTTTGAAGTTAATTTTCCGGGTCTGACTAAAATTGCAATCACCGTTCGCCAAGTCACTACCGGAGAATTTGACGTCAATGATTTAGTTGGTTTTTCTGGTGACAACATTATTGTAACGAGAACTGATATGAATCATGCTGCGGAAATTTTTTCGTATAATTTAAAGAAAAGCACGTGGAAACAACTGTCCAATGTCAATACAACAACCTATAATTCTTTAGCGTTAAGCAAAACCGAAAGAAGGTATGTAACCACTACAGATGGCAAAAAAATGTTGGTTTGGGTCGTTCTTCCTCCTAATTTTGATGCTTCAAAAAAATATCCAACCCTATTATACTGCCAAGGTGGACCACAATCTCCATTGACACAATTTTATTCTTACCGATGGAATTTACAGTTGATGGCCGCTAATGGCTATATTGTTGTTGCCCCAAACCGTCGCGGTATGCAAGGCCATGGTGTAGCATGGAATGAGCAAATTAGCAAAGACTGGGGCGGACAAGTTATGAATGATTATCTATCAGCGATTGATGATGTGGTTAAGGAAGAATATGTTGATGCAACTCGTTTAGGATGCGTTGGTGCCAGTTACGGAGGATATTCGGTTTTTTATCTGGCTGGAATTCACAACAACCGATTCAAAACGTTCATTGCCCATGATGGTGTTTATAATACCCAAAGCATGTTTGGGACTACCGAAGAAGTTTTCTTTAGCAATTGGGATTTTGGTGGTGCGTACTGGGAAAAAGACAATGCAGTTGCTCAAAAAACCTACACGACGTTCAACCCAATGACCTTGGTAGAAAAATGGACTAAACCTATCTTAATTATTCAAGGTGGAAAAGATTTTCGTGTCCCAATAGGACAAGGTCAAGAAGCTTTTCAAGCAGCACAATTACGCGGAATAAAAAGCAGATTTCTGTATTTTCCAGAAGAAAATCACTGGGTACTAAAACCGCAAAATGCTCAGGTTTGGCAAAGTGAATTTTTCAAATGGTTGAAAGAAACCTTATAAAATACTTTTTAGACAAAATTGCAAACCTCACTTTTCAGTGGGGTTTTTTGTTAGCATTAAAATATTTTGAATAACTTAACTTTAAACACTTTTGTAATTTTTATCTTTGGAAAATGGAAAGCAAAAAAAGTTATATTCCGATAAAAATTTTTATAAGTTACCTGATATTGGCACTTCTTTTCGTGAGTGTTAGCTGGTTTTTATATACTGAAAACAAAAAATTTTCTAAAACTGAAAAGAGATTTACAGAGAAAAGTAGTTCAATATTGAAAGTTAGTAATTTATTATCTGACTTATACAAAACGGAGAGTTTAGCCCGCATTGCGGTTCAGTCTGAATCAGCAAAAGATTTTAAAAATTACGTTTTTAAAACCGCTTCTTTAAAAATGGATATTGATTCTTTGAAAACATTAGTCTCTACTCCATATCAAAACCAGTTACTCGATAGTGTTAAATATTTATTGTCTGAAAAAACTAAAAACATTCAGCAACTAAAAGCTATAAAAAACAAAACAGAAGATGAGCTTGCAGTTAGTAATGCAATTAATAATCTCACAAAGATGGAGTCTTCAATGAGAAAACTTCAATTAGAAGATTTTGTAAAAGATCCTTCATCAATGGGAGTATATGAACGCAACGTACTCAAGAAATATGTAGCCTATTTGAATCAAAATATTCCTGATGACAGTACCAATACATTAAGTAAAAAAGCATCCGATTCTATACTATCAGTTTCAAAGATGCTATTAAATGAGGTGCAAAAAGAAACAGCAAAAAAGAAACAATTATTAAATCAGGAGGAAAACAAATTGCTGGAAAACGAACTTTCAATATCCGATCAATTGAGAAAAGTACTTAGTACTATAGAACGGGAAATCATTCTAAACACAACCGTAAACTATCTCGAAAGAGAAAAATCCTTAAAAAAGACAAATCAAATCGTTACTACTGCAGCAATAATTGGATTACTGCTAACTTTATTTTTTTTAATTATAATCTTGAATGACTATTCAAAAACACAATCGTATAAAAAACAATTGGAGGTGGCCAATTCAAAAACTAAAAAACTATTAACCAGCAGAGAGCAACTTATTGCTACAGTAAGTCATGATTTAAAAACACCGTTGAGCACCATTGTTGGCTATACGGAATTATTAGGCAATTCTGATTTGACTAACAAGCAATTGTATTATACTAAAAACATCAAAGAATCCTCAGATTATATTGCACAATTGGTTCAGGATTTATTAGATTTTACTCAAATAGAAGCGGGGAAAATCACCATTGAAAAAATTCCGTTTTCCCTTTACAAAATCCTTAATGAGGTTGGGAATAATATCCAATCGGTTTACAGACAAAAACCTATTCGGCTGCATATCGAAATTGATCCAAACCTTAAACAAAGAATCGTTGGAGATCCATTTCGATTGAGACAAATTCTCTCTAATATCATTGGAAATGCTTTCAAATTCACCGAGAAAGGATTCATAAAAATTCAAGCCAAGATAGATCATGAGACCAATACAATAGCGGTACTTATTGAAGATTCCGGAATTGGAATTGAAGAAAAAAATCAGCAATTAATTTTTGAAGAATTTACACAAGCAGATGAAAGCATTGAAAAAAAATATGGCGGAAGTGGTTTAGGACTTACTATTTCTAAAAAAATGACTGCTATATTAGGTGGTCAATTGCATTTAAAAAGCGAATTGGGAAAAGGAAGTGTTTTTGAAATACTGATTCCCTTAAAATTTGACGATACGCTGATTCAAAAAAAATCAAACAACCATCCAGCTAAAAAAGAATTAACCGCTATTATCATTGATGATGATGAAAGTTTATTAAAGTTGACAACAGAAATTTTAAGGCAGCATCAGTATCTTGTTTACCCTTTTAACAATGCAAATGAAGCATTGGATTGGATTAAAACCTCTGTTTTTGACTTCATTATTACTGATATTCAAATGCCCGTTATAGACGGATTTTTATTCTTAGAAACCCTGAAAAATACGTCTGAGTACAATTATGAAAATCAACCTGTGATTGCAGTAACGGGAAGAAATGATTTGGATTTAGAACATTACAAAAAAGCTGGGTTCATAACTGTTATCTACAAACCTTACTCGCCAAAAGCGCTACTAAAAACCATAAAAGCAGTTTTAAATAAAAGCGAAATTCCTATTGAATCGCCTGTACCAATTAATATCACAGACGCAACAAAACCGTATTCATTAAAAGCCCTAAAATCATTCTTATCGAATGACAATGTTGCTTTGAAGGAAGTATTAATATCTTTTATGACTAGTACAAAGGAGAATTTAGAATTTTTAGAGCAAGCAGCATTAGCTATTAATTATGCCGAAATTAAAAATATCGCTCATAAAATGAATCCTATGTTTAAGCAGATAAAAGCCTCTGGTATTATTCCAATTTTAGACAAATTAGAATTAAAAGACTGTACCGTAATAGAAATGAGCACTGGTATTATTGATCTAAAAAATAAAATTTCAGCCCTTTTTGTATTACTAGAAAAGGAAATAAACTAATTGATACCGTACAATTTCAATTTATTATATAAGGTTTTCCTATTGATTTTGAGCAATTTTGCAGTTTCTGTTTTATTGTTGTTAGTTTTATTCAACGCTTCTTGAATAGTTTCTTTTTCGTTTTTTGACAAAGAAAATTCGGTAGTTATTTTCTCTTCATTTTGAAAAAACTCTAACGGTAGTGTTGTTTTTTCTATAAAATCTCCTTGTGATAATAACGTAGCCCTTTTAATGCAATTTTGAAGTTCCCTAAGATTTCCAGGCCATTTGTACTTTTGAAAAATAGTCATTACCTCCGAAGAAAACCCAATAACATTTTTATTTAATTCTAGATTTGATTTTTCAAGAAAAAAATCTGTAAAAACCATTAAATCTTCATTCCTTTCGACTAGCGAAGGTGAATGAATCGAAAACTCATTAATTCTATGGTATAAATCCTCTCGAAAATCACCTTTTTTAACAGCTTCACGCAAATCTTCATTTGTGGCAGTAATAATCCTGATATCCACCTCTATTTCTTTAGTACTCCCAACGGGTTTAATTTTTCGTTCCTGCAAAGCACGTAAAAGCTGAATTTGGTTTTCATAAGAAAGATTCCCTATTTCATCCAGAAAAATAGTTCCTCCATTTGCCGCTTCAAAAAACCCAATTTTGTCCTGTATTGCACCCGTAAAAGATCCTTTGATATGACCAAAAAACTCACTCGCGGCTAATTCTTTTGGAATTGAACCACAGTCAACGGCAATAAAACTAGTGTTTTTTCTAGAACTGTTTTGATGAATACTCTTTGCAATCACTTCCTTTCCCGTTCCGCTTTCGCCGATAATTAAAACCGACATATTTGTCGGACTTACCAATTGAATATATTCAGCAAGTTTTTGGGAAGCTTGAGAAATGCCCTGAATAAATTTAGTACTAACATCGTTTGCAATCAACTTTGTATTTTTGATACTGGAGATCCTTTTTTCGGGTTCTTTGTGATGCGCAATTTGCAAAGCATTTGTGATAACCAGCAACACTTCTTCCGGATTAAAAGGTTTAGAAATATAATCCGCTGCACCATTTTTGATTGCTTTCACAGCTGTACTCACATCAGAATACCCTGTCATTAATAGAACCGGAACATTAGGATGAGTTAATTTAATTTCAGACATTAGTGTGATTCCATCATAATCAGGGAGTCTTAAATCCGTTATGATGAGATCAAATTCAGTACTTTTTATTTTTAATTTTGCTTCTTCAGCAGAAAATGCTGTTGTTACTTGAAAAGATTTTTTTATAAGAAATTTTTCTAATAATTTACAAAAGGCAACATCATCCTCAATCAATAAAATCTTAGCCATTAGTTTTTTATCTTTAATGCTAAAATAAAGTTATTAAATTTGTATTGTCATAATTTTTTGCAAAAAAAAAGAGACTGTTAAAAACAATCTCTCTCCTTAAAAAAAACTCAACTAAATTATTTATTTATCATGTTCCCACTGGCATCTGCATAAACAGTAGCTTTCTGGTCTCCAACTGTAACTTCTAGCTTGTGCTCTTTTTTTGCATTTACATACGCCTTACCGATAATGGCTCCAGGATGTGCTGTTTCTAATGCTTTTTTTACTGCTGCCGGAACTGCTTCTACCTTTACTTCAGTATACTCCTCTTGAATCAATGAGGATTGAGTTACGGGATTTTGAACTGGAAGTGTTGTTGCATAAATTGATAAACTTCCTAATACGATTGCTGCTGATACCATTAATTTTTTCATAATATTTATTTTTAAATTATATTTTTATTTTTGAACTTTTATTTTATTTTTGAATCCAGTTTCCGGTAGCATCTGCAAAAAGGTTTCCTTTTTTACCCGCAATAGTTACATCTAATTTGTATTCTTTCTTTGCGTTTACATAAGCTTTGTCAAGAATTGCACTTGGATATGCCTTTTTAAAAGCCTCTGTTATTGTTACTGGAACTTCTTCAAGTTTCACGTCAGTATATTCCTCTTGAATTGTTAATATTTTCTCCACTCCATTTGCTACGGGAGCCGTAGTTGCGTATGCTGATAAACTTCCTAAAACGATTGCTGCTGATAAGATTAACTTTTTCATAATATTCTTTTTAAATTATTCATTTGTTATTGTTGTTTAGTATAAAGGAATAATCATACCGTTTTTCAAACACCACCATCAATAGCGTTAAAACCTTTATATACAGTGTTTTGAAAATATAAAATGATTACTTAAATTGGGAAAAGTGTGTATATTTGTGTGTGATATGTGTAATTTTTACCCGGCTTTATTACCCATCTGAAACCATTTCAAACAAAAAAACCTTGCATCACTGCAAGGTTCTATAACTTAAGGCTATTATTTTTATTCTGGATCGTTCATTTTAAAAGTATCCATAAATGCTGTTGTATACTCTCCAGCAATATAACGAGGATCATCCATTAACTGTCTGTGAAAAGGAATAGTAGTCTTTATTCCTTCGATTACAAATTCATCTAAGGCCCTTCTCATTTTACTAATGGCTTCTTCTCTAGATTGTGCAGTTGTAATCAACTTTGCAATCATAGAATCATAATTAGGAGGTATTGTATATCCTGAATAAACATGAGTATCTAAACGAACTCCGTGTCCTCCTGGCATATGTAACGTAGTGATCTTCCCTGGAGATGGACGAAAATCATTATAAGGATCCTCCGCATTGATACGGCATTCTATAGCATGTAATTGTGGCAAATAATTTTTTCCTGAAATAGAAACACCAGCCGCTACGAGAATTTGTTCCCGAATCAAATCGTAATCTATAACCTGCTCTGTAATAGGGTGTTCTACCTGAATACGAGTATTCATTTCCATAAAGTAGAAATTACGGTGTTTATCTACCAAAAATTCTACCGTTCCAGCACCTTCATACTTAATATATTCTGCCGCTTTTACTGCTGCTTCCCCCATTTTCTGACGCAATTCATCAGTCATAAATGGAGATGGTGTCTCTTCTGTCAATTTTTGATGACGCCTTTGTACAGAACAATCTCTTTCAGAAAGATGACAAGCTTTTCCATAAGCATCCCCTACAACTTGAATTTCGATATGACGAGGTTCTTCGATTAATTTCTCCAAATACATTCCGTCATTTCCGAAAGCTGCCGCAGATTCCTGACGTGCATCTTCCCAAGCTTTCAATAAATCTTCTTCTTTCCAAACTGCTCTCATCCCTTTTCCACCACCACCAGCAGTTGCTTTAAGCATTACAGGGTAACCAAAGTCTCTCGATAATTGCAAGGCTTGATCATACGATTCTAAAATTCCTACTGAACCTGGAACACAAGGAACACCCGCTTCAATCATAGTCGCCTTAGCTGAAGCTTTGTCTCCCATCCTATCAATCATCTCAGGCGATGCTCCAATGAATTTGATACCATGTTCTTGACAAATTTTAGAAAATTTAGAATTCTCAGAAAGAAATCCATATCCTGGATGTATTGCATCTGCATTGGTAATTTCGGCAGCCGCAATTATATTCGACATCTTCAAATAGGATAAGTTGCTTGGAGGTGGCCCAATGCAAACTGCTTCATCAGCAAACTTAACATGTAGACTTTCGGCATCAGCAGTAGAATAAACAGCTACTGTTTTGATCCCCATTTCCTTGCAAGTTCTAATTACGCGTAACGCAATCTCTCCTCTATTTGCAATTAATATTTTTTTAAACATCTTATTTTATATTTTAAATTTAAAATTCCAATAGTCAAAATTCAATTTACAATTGGAATTTTGGCTATTGGAATCTCAAAAATATTATGATGGATCTACTAAGAATAAAGGTTGGTCAAATTCAACTGGTGACATATCGTCAACCAATATTTTTACAATTTTACCAGAAACTTCGGATTCAATTTCGTTAAATAATTTCATAGCTTCAATTACACAAAGAACATCCCCTTTAGAAATTGTTTTACCTACTTCAACAAACATGGGTTTATCCGGAGATGGTTTTCTATAAAAAGTTCCAATGATTGGTGATTTTATAGTGATGTAATGAGAATTTTCTACTACTGGAGCTTCAGGTGCAACTGCTACTGGAGCAATTTGCTGTGGCGCTACTGCTTGTTGAAGCGCCCCTTGAGCAGGCATTTGTTGAACATACGTGGTTTCTGTTACATTTCCTTCTAAAGTAGTTCTGATAGTGATTTTTACATCATCCATCTCTAACTTAACTTCTGCAACTCCTGAATTTGCTACAAACTTGATTAGATTTTGAATTTCTTTTAAATCCATAATTATTTGTTTTTAGTTTAAATTTATTTTTTGTCGTATGCCCATTTTAGATAAATAGATCCCCAAGTGAATCCTCCTCCAAAAGCAGCTAAAATTATAGTGTCTCCTTTTTTGAATAAATGTTCAAAGTCACTTAGTACTAATGGCAAAGTAGCCGAAGTTGTGTTTCCGTATTTTTCGATATTCATTAACACTTTTGAATCTTCTAAATTCATTCTGTTAGCCGTTGCATCAATGATACGTTTATTCGCTTGATGAGGAACCAACCAATTTACATCTTCATTCGTCAAATTATTTCTTTTCAAAATTAATTCACTTGAATCTGCCATATTGGTTACCGCATATTTAAATACAGTTTTTCCGTCTTGGATAATATTGTGTTTATTGTCTTTTACGGTTTCAAAAGAAGTTGGGTTAAGCGAACCGCCTGCATCGATTTTCAAAAAATCTCTACCAATTCCGTCACTTCGCAAGTATTCGTCTTGCATCCCTAAACCTTCATAATTAGGCTCGAACAAAACTGCACCAGCCCCATCGCCAAAAATAATACAGGTTGATCTGTCCGTATAATCAACAATCGAAGACATTTTATCTGCACCAATAAGGAGTACCTTTTTATATCTTCCGGATTCTATATAGGCTGCAGCTGTAGACATTCCGAATAAGAAACTTGAACATGCAGCCTGCAAGTCATAAGCGAAAGCATTTGTAGCTCCAATTTGAGTTGCCACATACACACCTGTAGAAGCTACTGGCATATCCGGTGTTGCAGTTGCCATTATCAACAAATCTATTTCTAATGGATTTATATTAGCTTTAGCCAATAAATCTTGAGCAGCTTTTATGGCCAAAAAAGAAGTTCCCTTATCTTCGTCTTTTAGGATTCTTCTTTCTTTTATTCCTGTACGAGAGGTTATCCACTCATCATTGGTATCAACCATGGCTTCAAGAGCTTTGTTCGTTAGTACAAAGTCTGGAACATAGGCTCCAACAGCGGTTATTGCGGCTGTAATTGTATTCATCGTATGCGTTGATTTCTAGTCAAATGTTTCCATTTGAAAATTTTTTAAAAGACTTGAAAATTACAAAAAAAATTCCATTCTCTTTGATTTGGAACTTCTTATTTAATTAAATTATAGACAACAAAAAAACTCTCACGATGTGAGAGTTCGAATATCATTTACAAAAATGTATTAAGCAACAGCTACAGATTTATCTATAACAACTTGCCCTCTATAGTACATTTTACCTTCATGCCAATACGCTCTGTGGTATAAATGCGCTTCTCCTGTGATAGGACAAGTAGCGATTTGTGCTACAGTAGCTTTGTAATGTGTTCTTCTTTTATCTCTTCTTGTTTTGGAGATTTTTCTCTTAGGATGCGCCATTTTACTATATTATTTATCCGTTAATAGTTGCTTTAATTTGTCCCATCGCGGGTCAATATTTTCTTCTTCTTTATTTTCTTTTTTTTCTTCCTTTACTGTAAGTTCATTGAGCTTAGTCAAGGCTTCAGTCTTTAAACTTCCGTCTTTTATACCTGGATGAACACGCCTTAGCGGGACTGACAACACAATCATTTCATAAATATATTGCGCTACATCTATTTCAAACTCCCCATGAGGTAAAATTAATAATTCCTCATTGTCATTATTATACTCTTCATCAAAACGAACGATTAATTTCATCTTCCCTTTAATAGGCAGATCAAAATCCTCACTTGTCAGATCACACGGCACATTTACAACACCTTTATGCTTAAAACTCAACTCTAACAGCGTACTTTTTTTCTCTAAAACTACATTTACTTTGATATTTGAATCTTGATATTCATTATAATCAAAGATTTCAAAGAACGCATTACTGATTTGATACTCAAAATGATGTTTCCCTAGCTTTAATCCTATAAAAGGAATTAAATATTCTTTTGTGTTCTTCATTTCAACAACAATTTGCCCCTAAACTTCGGGAGTGCAAAGATATAAAATTATTGCAAATCTAATAATGTTATTCACTTTTTTTTGTTCACAACTGCTTTTCTTTTGTTTTCAATGGTTTCGCACTGATTTCGGCATGTTGATTTCTCGAATGATAAATATCGATTGCCAGATACACTGCCTCTTTAAATGAATTGAAATCTGCTATTCCCTTCCCTGCTATATCGTAAGCCGTACCATGGTCAGGCGAGGTTCTTATTTTATTTAATCCCGCAGTATAATTCACTCCTTTACCAAAAGACAATGTTTTAAAAGGAATCAATCCCTGATCGTGATAGGTTGCTATAACCGCATCATATTTCTCGTATTGATTACTACCAAAAAAACCATCCGCAGCAAACGGTCCAAAAACTAATGTTCCTTTATCAAATATTTTTTTTAAGGCTGGTTTCAATATCAGATCATCCTCTGTTCCAATAACTCCTCCATCGCCACAATGCGGGTTTAACCCCAGCACAGCTATTTTAGGCTTATTAATACTAAAATCTTGAATCAACGATTGCTTAATCGTTTCAATTTTTTTCCTTATTAACTCCTCTGTAAGATGCGAAGCCACTTCGCTTAAAGGGATGTGATCCGTCAATAACCCCACTCTTAAATTATCCTGAACCATCAACATAAGAGCATTGCCCTCTAATTCCTGATCCAGATAATCAGTATGACCCGGAAACTTAAATTCCTCAGATTGTATGTTGTATTTATTTATTGGCGCTGTTACCAGCACATCAACAAGCCCCTCTTTTAAAGCTTTAGTAGCAGCAACAAATGATTTTATTGCATATTCTCCAGCTTTCGAATCATTTACTCCTAGATTCAAATCCACACCTTCTCTCCAAAGATTCAAAACATTAATCTTGCCAGGGACAATTTGATCCAGCTTATCAATGCCATGCAATAAGGAAGTCGATTGAAAACCTTTTTTCACAAAGGACAATAACTTAACATTCGCAAAAATAACAGGAGTACACAACTCTAACATACGCATATCCTCGAATGTTTTTAAAACAACCTCGCTTCCAATACCGTTTAAATCTCCAATAGAAATTCCTACGATTATATTTTCTGCTTTTTTCATCATGACGTAACGTTATTTATTGCTAATTTTGAAGTGCAAATTTAGTAAAATAAAACAAGAAATGTTTACAGGAATTATAGAAACCCTTGGCACCGTCCAAGAAATAAAAAAAGAGAAGACCAACGCACACATAACGATGAATTCATCAATTGCCAGCGAACTTCGAATAGACCAAAGTGTCGCCCATAACGGAATATGTCTTACAGTAGTTGCCATAAAAGATACTTTTTACACGGTAACCGCGATAGACGAAACCATAAAAAAAACAAACTTATCAGACTGGAACGTCGGCGACAGTGTCAATCTGGAAAGAGCAATGAAATTAGGCGACCGACTTGACGGCCATATTGTTCAGGGCCACGTGGACCAAACCGGCATCTGTATCGCTACAGAACAAACAGAAGGTAGCTGGTATTACACTTTTGAATACGACGAAAATCTCAACAACATCACCATCGAAAAAGGATCAATTACCGTAAACGGAGTAAGCCTAACAGTAGTGAACTCAAAGAAGAATCAATTCAGTGTCGCTATCATTCCCTATACCCACGAACACACCAATTTCAAACACTTCAAAGTAGGCACAAAAACAAACCTTGAATTTGATGTCATCGGGAAATATGTTTCTCGATTGTATATCAACAAATAACAACCCTATTCTTAAAGCAAAAAACTCCAATTTAGATTGGAGTTTTTTGCTTTAATTTGAAATTATAAATACTATAAATTCCAAAAAGTGAAGCCAATACAACCAATACAAAAATATGCATATCAATAGAAACAACGGGAATTTCTTCCCCAGGTGGTGGTGGTGGTGGTGGTGCAACTTGAGCAAAAGTATTAAAAATACCCAGCAAAAATACCGTTGCAATAAAAAATATATTTTTTAAAAACTTCATAAAATTTAGAAAAATATAAAGATACAATTAATCTTATAAAACATTTTTAAAGAGATGCATTTCCTTGTAAAATAACCACATAGTTTTAACAAAAACAACAGAACGTATAATAAATGGGTGTTTTAGTGTAAAAAAACACTGTAAATTTAATATAAACAAAAAAAATCTTTCAAAAAATTGAAAGATTTTTTTATAGTGGTCCCACCTGATCCACATAAAACCCTATCAATTTTTATCGTATTTTACTGTATTTACTAGGCTTAACATTTGTAAATAGTACCTTAACAACAAATTTAAATCAAACAAAATTAGACCAAATTAAAAAAATTCGTCCCCTCATTCGTCCCCTATTATAAATTTATATATATTTGTTTCTATGGGGAAAGCTAAATTTATATTAAAAGAACCGAATTCAAAAACAGATACTTTAATCTATCTGATATACAATTATCAATATTCAAGATTTAAGTATTCAACTACAGAAAGAATAAATCCTAAATTTTGGAACCCAACTAATCAACGGTGCAAAGAAACAAAACAATTCCCAGAATACCCAGAGTTTAACACAAGGCTAGACAAAATCGAAAACGCCATCAAAAATGTATTTAGAAGACTACTAAATGATGCTATTCAACCGAATAATACTTTATTAAAAAAAGAAATCGAAAACGAATTGAGCGACCATCGTTTGAAACCCAAAAAGAAATCTTTTCTATCATTTGTTGAAAGCTACATAAAAGAAAGCGCTTTAAATAAACGTGAGGGAACTATAAAAGTTTACAATACTACTTTCAAATACTTAAAAGAATATTCTTCAAAATACAAAACTATTGATTTTGAAAATATCACTTTAGAATTTTACAATCATTACACTGCATTTCTCGCACAAGAACATTTATTATCAGCCAATACAGTCGGAAAACATATCAAGACTATAAAGTCATTTATGAATGAAGCTACTGAAAGAGGTATAAACGAGAATCTAGAGTTTCGAAAAAAGAAATTTAAGACTATCCGAGAAGAATCAGACACCGTTTATTTAAGTGTTAAAGAACTTCAACAATTTGAAAAATTAAAACTAAGTGCAACTCCTCGATTAGATAAAGTAAGAGATTTGTTTCTGATTGGGTGTTATACCGGTTTGAGATTTTCTGATTTCACACAGATACAACCCGAAAATATAAACAATGACAACACAATGCTTTTTATTAGAACTCAAAAAACGAGTGAGCGTGTTGCAATTCCACTGCACAAAACAGTTAGAACTATATTAAAAAAACACAACAACAAACTGCCTAAAGCATTTACTAATCAAGTAACAAATACCTATCTGAAAGAGGTCGCAAGTTTAGCAAACATAAAAGAGCTAATAGAAACCACAATAACCCGTGGAGGAAAAATTGAAAAATCAGTGTTGCCAAAATTCAAACTCATTTCAACACATACCGCTCGAAGAAGTTTTGCAACAAATTTATATATTGCGGATATTCCTGCTATTTCCATAATGAAAATAACGGGGCACAAAACGGAGCGTTCTTTTATGCAGTACATTAGAATAACTCAAGAACAAAACGCAGATAAACTATTAACACATCCATTTTTTAATTAAATCTTCTTTAGCTTTTGTACTACAAAAAATGTAAAAAAATGTAAAAAATTGTAAAAAATTGTAAAGGGGTATTTTCTAAACCCCACATATTTGCGCCATTATAAACTTAAATACAGTAAAATAATGGCAAATTTAACATTCCACACATTCGAGTTATCAGACTTCGAAAACGCATTTAACAAAGCTTTTGAAAAAGCAATCAAACAATTTATAAATCCTCCCGTATCTCAAGACAAGGATTTAAAATCAAGAAAAGAAACCGCTAGGATTCTAAACATTTCATTACCTACTCTTCATCTTTTTACCAAAGAAGGAATTATTCGAGCTTATCGAATTGGAAACCGAGTTCTATTCAAACAACAAGATATAGAAAACGCTTTGAAAGTTATTGTTTCACCTAACAAAAAAGGACACAATAATGGAAACTAATAAAAATGATTACTCAGTTATTGTGTTTTTAGAGCATGAAACAAAGCCTAAAAAATGGAATTATGTTCATAAATTAAATGGCTTCTCTATGTTTCTAAATAATTCACATCCAACTTGGAAATATATGAATGTTTACGAACGTAGAACAAGTAAATTTCTTAAACAATTTCACAAAGGAAACTTCATCCCTCCGTTTTTATAGACCTTTTTTTTTAACCTTTAAAAATAAGCACCTTCAATAAAAACCTTTAATAAATAACCTTTTAATGGTTTTAATTAATGTGCAACGATTCAGATTATGATAGTCAAAAACACATACGGCACTAGCGTTGCTTTTTCGGTTCGAGAGTTCGGCATAATACCCAAAGATGAGTTTACGGGTTCTTCACTTCAAAGAAAGAAACAAGAACCTAAACCAAAAATAGAAAAGAAACCAAAGCCAATAGACCATATTAAAAAAATGCGGTCTCTATCTCGTAAGTCAAAACAAAAAATCAGAAAGAAAATAATATGTTTTGCTAGATGCTACAAACGATTAAGTTTTGTTACTCTAACTTTTTTAAACAAAGTAACGGACGAACAAGCGGTAAACTTATTACGCAAGTTTGTAGATAACGTAAAAAAGAGAAGTGAGAACTTCCAATACATTTGGGTAGCTGAAAGACAAACCAAAAATGATTTTTTCAAGGGGAATATTCATTTTCATATGATAACCAACAAGTATTGGAAAATTGAAAAGTGGTGGAATTATTGGCTTGACCTACAAAAGAAAAATGGCATACTGCCGAGAGACGAGAACTACAAACCCTCTTCAGCATTTGATGTTAGGCAGTTAAACTCAAATAATATTCGCTCTATCGCTTCGTATGTAACAAAATACGTGACTAAAAACAGTGATAAGTTCGATTGTCAAGTATGGAATTGTTCAAGACAAGTATCAGAACTTTATACTGATTTTTACACTGATTCTAGTTTTGTAGATGAATTTAAAAAGCTAGATGCCGTACTCAAAGAATTTGAAGTAAAAGACCATAGCAATAGAATGATTATAAATATAAAAATGATAAACCTAAACAGACAAACATTACCACTGTACAAAAGACTAGACGATAAAAATAAAGCAATACCAAACTAAAACATTATGAAAAACAATAAATCAAATTTAAAGAAACTGCCAAAAGGAGTAAAATTCGCAACAATCAATTCATATGATTCAGAAGATATTATTTTAGAAAAACATATCGCAACATTAATTTATAACGGATACTCAAAAAACCAGATTTACAAATCACTTTCTAACCCTGAAAATGACGCAGATATGGAATTTATTGGAATTGTCGCCCAAGAAATGATATGTAAATTTATTGAATTAAATCCTGAATTTGCTATAATTCTTAAAACATAAGAACAAATCGAAAGAATTTTTAAAATCACTTGAGATAAAATAATTGCGAAATTTCGTAACAGTTCCATATATTTGAAGAATCATCTAAATTGATAACTATCAATTGTGATAAGATCTCTTTAAACAAATAAACTTTAAATGAAAATAATCTCATTATTTAATAATAAAGGCGGAGTAGGAAAGTCAACTCTAGGATTTCACTTAGGTTATGCTTTAAGTGAAATGGGTAAAAAAACCCTAATGATTGATTTGGATCCTCAGTGTAACTTAACAATCTGCGGGATAGAAACTGAATATCTTCATGAAATATGGGCTGAAGAGGATGACTATATTGAAGATTTCGAAAAGGCATTTAGAGAAAATCAAGAAGTTTTAAAAACACCACGAAGTATTCACTTTTTGCTAAAACCTACAGAAGACGGTATTAGTGATTTCGAAATTCTTCCTCCCACAGTTCAACTAAATGAAAATTTAGATTTAATACCTGGGAGATTATCTATTCATAAGTTTGAAAACAAGTTAGCTGAAAGATGGAGTGGAGCTTATCAAGGAGACAATCTTGCGATAAGAACAATAACTAAGATTAGAGAAATATGTAATTTGTATAACAGCCAAAATAACTATGAATATATTATAATAGACACATCTCCAAGTTTAGGAATCTTAAATAAAACTATAATTTCAACAGTAGATGGTTTTTTTGTCCCTGCACAACCAGACATGTTCAGTTTATATGGCATACGAAATATTGGAAGTTCATTGGATTTATGGAAAAGAGAATTTGAAACGATATATAATTTAATTTCAACAGACAAACGCAATAAATTTCCTGAAAAATTTGTACAATTTTTAGGCTTTACAATCTATAATGCAAAAAAATATACTGGATATAATGAATACGATTTAGCTAAAGCTCACTTTTCATATGTAAATCAAATACCTGATGTTATCAAAACCTATATTAAAGAACCAAATAGAGAATTATTAACTAATGAAGAACTGAAAACACCAATTGGAAAAAGCGCAGTAATACATTCACACAACACATTTCCATCAGTTTCGCAAGCGCTAAATTGCCCTTTATGGAAAGTTCCAGAAGTCTATTCACATTTAGAAAAAACAAATAAACAGTTCCTAGCTGATAGACAAATTGAAGTCAATAGAGGCTTCAATAATCTTTATCGAGAAACTAAAGATAAATATATTGAATTCGCAAATTCTCTATTGTTAAGAGTTGAAAAATTAAACTAATTTATCTATGGAAGGAGTTAAAGAAACCGTTGAATTATATAAAGATAAATTATTTGAGTTTGAACAATTCTTACCAAGTGTTCTTGCTTTTTTTGAGAAACACAGAAAACTCAACCGCAAGCCTTTGCCTATAATCCATTCTATAAAATCCAGATTTAAAGATCCAGAACATTTAGAACAAAAATTAATTAGAAAACATAAAAGTGGAAAAATAATAGATACAAATAATTTGTTTACAGAAATAACAGATTTCATTGGGGTTAGAATTCTGCATCTGTATCAAGATCAGTTTATTGATATCCACAATGCAATTCAGGAAAAAATTGACAATGGTGATTGGCTATATGTAGAAGCTCCAAAAGCAATGACTTGGGATCCAGAATCAGTTGAGTTTTTTACCAAACATAATATTGAAACAGAAGTAAGGGACACTTTTTATACTAGTATACATTATTTGATAAAACCCAATAATCCAACCGCTGTAGTTTGTTGTGAAATTCAAGTAAGAACATTATTTGAAGAAATTTGGGGAGAAATTGACCATACAATTAACTATCCAACAGCAACTGAAAGCATCGCGTGTAAAGAGCAGTTAAGAGTCTTATCAAAACTTGTGTCAACGGGAACTAGGCTCGCAGATTCAATATTTAGAAGTCACAGTGAATATATTGAAAAAGAACAAAATTAATTCAAAATTTTAACTTCTATGTTTTGAATTAGAATATAATCTATAAAAACACTACTTGCTTAAACCAATCATTTGTTGTTCTTATAAATTTACAAAAGCCTCTTTATTGAGGTTTTTTTTATTTACTATTCTAAACATTTCTAATACAACACTTGAAAATCAAGAATAATTCGTCCCCTCATTCGTCCCCTGAAAATAAAAAAGCCTTACAAACGCAATGTTTATAAGGCTTTTTAAACTTAAGATGTGGTCCCACCTGGGCTCGAACCAGGGACCACCTGATTATGAGTCAGGTGCTCTAACCAGCTGAGCTATAGGACCGGTTAAGAGTGTGCAATATTACCACTATTTTTCATTTGCTCCAAATATTTTTGACTTAGATTTTAATATAGTTTAATTATTAATTAATTTTAAACACAAACCAACTGAATATTAGAATACTACCCATTTACCTGTACTTAAATTATTTTATTTCCTGACACAATTCAATCAGAACGCCATTCGTGCTCTTAGGATGCAAAAAAGCGACTAACTTATTATCAGCACCAATTTTAGGAATTTCATTCAAAACTATAAATCCTTCGTTTTTTAAACGCGTAATTTCGGATACAATATCTTCAACATCAAAAGCGATATGATGAATCCCTTCTCCCTTTTTTTCTATGAACTTAGCGATAGGACTTTCTGGATTGGTAGCAGCAAGGAGTTCAATTTTATTGGGTCCATTCCTAAAAAAAGAGGTGGACACTCCTTCAGTTTCTACATCTTCAAATTTATAAGCTGGAGATCCTAAGAGTTTCTCGAAAATTAAATTTGACACTTCTAAGTCTTTAACAGCAATACCTATATGTTCTATTTTTCTCATCATCTATACTATCAATTCAACGTTTATTGTAAGTTTAATCAGCAAGCTTCAGCAATAAAATTTACTTGACGTAAAATTAAACATTAAAACCAAAAAAAGGCAGCCATTCTAAAAAGTTAGCAAAATTTAATCAGTCATAATAATTCATTAAAAAATTTCGATAGCAAGAATTATAATTGTTATTTTGTACATTCTAATTATGATTTGATATGTTGAAAAACAATTTAAAATACACCTTTTTTTTATTGCTTTTAATTCTTGTTGGATGCGCTAAAAGAGGCTCTATAACAGGTGGTTTAAAAGATACTATTGCACCGGTTTTGAAAATGAGTTTCCCAGAAAACTTCAGCACCAACTTTAAGGGAAGTGAAATTAAATTAGTGTTTGATGAAAATATTAAACTTAAAAACCTGAATAAACAATTAATCATTTCTCCTCCAATGAAAAATGAACCGTTGATTTTACCTACAACGGCGAGCAAAACGATATCAATAAAAATAAAAGACACACTACAACCAAATACCACTTACAGCTTTAATTTTGGCCAAAGCATCGTTGACAACAACGAAGGAAACCCCTTCAATCAATTCAAATACGTGTTTTCTACAGGCGACTATATTGACTCTTTAAGCCTTGGCGGAACGGTAAAAAGCGCTTATGACAAAGAAGTGGAATCATTCGTTTCGGTTATGCTTTATGACATAAATGACACTTTTAAAGATTCGGTAGTCTATAATGAGAACCCAAGATACGTGACTAATACTTTAGACAGCCTGAAGACTTTTCGTTTTGAAAATTTAAAAGCTGGAAAATACCTCCTTGTAGCTATGAAAGACTACAACAGCAACAACAAATACAACCCAAAAACAGATAAAATTGGATTCAGCAAAGAATTTATTATTATTCCTAACGATACCATTTATGAGTTGGAATTATTTAAGGAAACACTTCCATTTAAAGCTTTCAAACCAAGCCAAACGTCCGGAAATAAATTATTAATGGGATATGAAGGTAAAATAAATCATGCTAATGACCTACCGAAAATAACCTTGAAAAATAACAGTGACATCTTGTCTACGATCATTACTAAATTCCCAAAAAAGGATTCTCTTCAAATCTGGCACAAACCCATTAAGGTCGATTCATTAAATATAGTTCTTGCCAAAGACAAATACCAAACCAATTTCACCTTTAAAGTAAAAGATCAGAAAAAGGACACCTTAAGTATCTCTGCTATACAAACCAGTTCCTTAAACTTCCGAGAACGATTTACTTTAGAGAGCTCCACTCCATTAATTCGTATTGAGAATTCTAAAATAAATTTGATCAACAATGCCAAAACCATAGTGCCTTTTACCACTGAATATGACGAATTTAATCAAAAACTATATTTTGACTTTAAAAAAGAACCTTCAGAAAATTACACTTTTGAAATTTTGCCTGGAGCGTTAACCGATTTTTTTGAAAAGTCAAACGATACTTTGACCTATAAACTAAATACAAAAAGCTATTCTGAAACGGCAAATCTAAGGGTGCTATTACAAAACGTAAAACAATTTCCCATCATCGTGGAACTCGCTAACTCCAAAGGTGATATTTTAGCCTCTGAATATTCGGAAAATGGCACTACAGTCGATTTCAACTTACTGGAACCTTCTGTATTTTCGCTTCGGGTAATTTATGACACCAATAAAAATAAGGAATGGGATTCCGGTAATTATTTAGAAAAGCGTCAGGCTGAGGAAGTAATCTATTCTTCTAAAGAAATAAATCTACATGCTAATTTTGACTGGGAAGAGATATTTGACTTGAGCTTACCCTATAGCCCGGAACCTAAAAAGAAAACAGAAAAGATAAACTAGAGCTGTATCTTTTTTATTTCAAAAGAATCTCTGTCGTTTAAAAAACCTAATTTTTGTCGGGTTTCTAACATTTTTTCTTTGTCTAATACTACTGTAAAAACACCTTCAGACTCTTGCGGTTCTAAAACATAATTTCCGAGAAAATCGATCGCTTGTGAGTGTCCTATGTATTCATAACCATTCGCATCGGTTCCTATTCTATTAACACCAATTGCATAACTCATATTTTCTATTGCCCGTGCTTTCAATAAAGCATCCCAAGCATTAGTTCTTATTTTTGGCCAACTTGCAACATAAATCACCAAGTCATAATCTTCAGAATTTCTGGAAAATACAGGAAACCTCAAATCGTAACATATTTGAAGACAAATTTTCCAGTCTAAATAATCAACAATCGTTTTTTGGGTACCACTAGTATAAACTTTATCTTCGCCCGCCAATGTAAACAAGTGTTTTTTATCATAGCACTGAATTGCCCCAGAAGGAAAAACAAATACCATTCTGTTGTAAAAAGTATTATTTTCCTCTATAACTAAGCTTCCTGTAATGGCACTGTTTCTAGCTTGCGCCAAAGCCTTTAACAACACAATCGTTTCACCTTCCATTGTTTCTGCTACAATCGATGGGTCCATCGTAAAACCGCTGGTAAACATTTCTGGAAGAACGATTAAATCAACCTTCTCAGTAATGGCATTTATTCTAGCCTCAAAATAATCACGATTTGACTTTGGGTTTTCCCAAACTAAAGGAGCTTGAATCAGGATAATTTTCATTTTACTTTATTTTTTATAAAAATAAGAAATATCACAATACCATAAGTTCATTATATTAGCAAAAAATAATTTTATGAAAAATACATTCATTATATACTCGCTACTATTTTCTATTTTTATTTTTGGACAGGAAAAATCAGGGGCAAAAGAATTTTGGGAAAATCTACAAAACCAATGTGGCAAATCATTTGAAGGAGAAATACTAGCAGGCGCAACCAATGATACTTTTAGAGATAAAAAATTAGTGATGCACATTCGCAGTTGTGATACAAACTCAATTCGAATTCCATTTTTTGTAGGTGAAGACAAATCTAGAACTTGGGTATTGACATACCAAAACGACCGTATTCAATTGAAACACGACCACCGCCACGAAGATGGATCCGAAGACAAGGTTACACAATATGGTGGAACAGCATCTAATTCTGGTTCCCCTACGCTCCAATTTTTTCCAGCTGATCAAGAAACAGGTACTTTAATACCAAGTGCTTCTGCTAATGTTTGGTGGATTACTTTAGATGAAACTTCTTTTACCTATAACCTAAGACGCATTGGTTCAGACCGATTATTTACTGTAAAATTTGATTTAACAAAAACAGTCCCAACGCCCTCTGCACCTTGGGGATGGAAAAACTAAACATTCATAAATTAACTATTTATTTATAAAAAAACGCATTCAACTTTGACATTGAATGCGTTTTAAATTATTTTTTAATCTTTAGAATCTAAAGTCTAAACAAACGTATTATCCTTTCAAACTTGCTGATAAATATTCTCTATTCATACGAGCAATATTCTCAAGAGATATTCCTTTTGGACATTCCACTTCACAAGCTCCAGTATTAGTACAATTACCAAAACCTTCCGCATCCATTTGGCTTACCATGTTCAAAACACGATCAGTAGCTTCAATTCTTCCTTGTGGTAACAACGCATATTGAGATACTTTTGCAGCAACAAATAACATTGCAGAGGAGTTTTTACAACTCGCAACACAAGCACCGCAACCAATACATGAAGCCGCATCAAAAGCATCATCAGCATCTTTCTTATTGATAGGAATCGTATTTGCATCGATGGTATTTCCGGATGTGTTTACAGATATAAATCCTCCAGCATGTTGAATCCTGTCAAAAGAACTTCTGTCAACCACTAAATCTCTAATTACAGGAAAAGCTTTTGCTCTGAATGGCTCAATAAAAATAGTATCACCATCCTTGAACATTCTCATGTGTAATTGACAAGTAGTAACACCTCTGTCTGGTCCATGAGCTTCACCATTGATGTACAAAGAACACATTCCGCAAATTCCTTCACGACAGTCGTGATCAAATGCAACAGGCTCATCTCCTTTCATGATTAATTCATCATTCAAAATGTCAAGCATTTCAAGGAATGACATATCAGGCTCAATATGATCTATAGGGTATTCAACTATTTTACCTTCTGCAGCGGCATTTTTCTGGCGCCATATTTTTAATGTAAGTTTCATATTTTTAGTTTGAAAGTCATAAAGTCGAAAGTCGAAAGTCGATTGACATGGAGCCACTAGACCTTGGGACGTTAGACATTAGACTAAATTATTTATAACTTCTTTGAACTAATTTCACGTTATCAAATACCAGCGGCTCTTTATGCAAAATCGCTTCGCTTGGTTTTCCAGTATATTCCCATGCTGCTACGTAAGCAAAATTCTCATCGTCACGTTGCGCTTCACCTTCTTCGGTTTGGTATTCTTCACGGAAATGTCCTCCACAAGATTCATTACGATGTAAAGCATCTTTAGCAAATAATTCTCCTAATTCAAGGAAATCTGCAACACGAGTCGCTTTTTCCAATTCTTGATTCAAACCATTCGCATCACCAGGAACTTTAACTTCTTTGTAGAACTCATCTCGCAAAGCAGCAATTTCTACAATTGCTTCGTTTAATCCTTTTATATTACGAGCCATACCCACTTTGTCCCACATAATTTTTCCTAATTTCTTATGGAAATAATCAACAGAATGTGTTCCTTTATTGTTCATGAATCTTTCGATCTGATCTTTTACTGCTTTTTCAGCAGCAACAAATTCTGGCAAATCTGTAGATATTGTTCCCATTTTAATATCCGGTGATAAGTAATCTCCAATAGTGTATGGCAATACAAAATACCCATCTGCTAAACCTTGCATTAATGCCGAAGCGCCAAGTCTGTTTGCTCCATGATCAGAAAAATTTGATTCTCCAATTGAGAAACAACCAGGAATAGTTGTTTGCAAGTTATAATCAACCCAAGTTCCTCCCATAGTGTAATGTACCGCTGGGTAAATCATCATTGGAGTTGCGTATGGGTTTTCATCTACGATTTTCTCATACATCTGAAACAAGTTACCATATTTATTGGCAACCACTTCTGTTCCTAATTTAATAACTAGTGCAATGTCTTTCTCGTCTAAATGCTTGATTCTAGCTTGATCAACTCCATATCTTTGAATAGCTGCAGCGAAATCTAAATAAACAGCTTCTCCTGTTTTATTTACTCCAAAACCAGCATCACATCTTTCTTTAGCAGCACGAGAAGCAATATCTCTAGGTACTAAATTTCCAAAAGCTGGGTATCTTCTCTCTAAATAATAATCTCTTTCTGCTTCAGATAAATCCGTTGGTTTCTTTTTCCCTTCACGAATTGCTTTAGCATCTTCTAGTTTTGCAGGAACCCAAATACGACCGTCATTACGCAATGATTCTGACATTAATGTCAATTTCGATTGGTGGTCTCCAGAAACTGGAATACAAGTTGGGTGAATTTGTGTGTAACAAGGATTTGCGAAGAACGCCCCTTTTTTGTGTATTTTCCAAGCTGCTGTAGCGTTGCTCCCCATCGCATTTGTAGAAAGGAAAAAAACATTTCCATACCCGCCAGAAGCAATAACAACAGCATGAGCTGAATGTCTTTCGATTTCTCCAGTAACTAAGTTACGAGCAATTATTCCTCTTGCTTTTCCGTTTACGATCACTAAATCCAGCATTTCGTGACGGTGGTGCATTTTTATTTTTCCACGACCTATCTGGCGATTCATTGCTGAATACGCTCCTAATAAAAGTTGTTGCCCTGTTTGCCCTTTTGCGTAAAAAGTTCTAGAAACCAATGTACCTCCAAAAGAACGGTTATCTAACAATCCCCCATATTCACGGGCCAATGGAACACCTTGTGCCACACACTGGTCAATAATATTGGTAGAAACTTCAGCTAAACGGTGCACGTTTGCCTCACGAGCACGATAATCGCCTCCTTTTACTGTATCATAAAATAAACGGAAAGTTGAATCTCCATCTCCTTGATAATTCTTAGCAGCATTGATTCCTCCTTGTGCAGCAATTGAGTGCGCACGACGTGGTGAATCTTGAAAACAAAATGCTTTTACGTTATATCCTAATTCTGCTAATGTTGCTGCAGCAGAACCTCCAGCAAGACCTGTACCAACTATAATTACATCTAAATTACGTTTGTTAGCAGGGTTTACTAAATTAATATGATCTTTATAATTTGTCCATTTGTCCGAAATTGGACCTGTAGGAATTTTTGAATCTAATGCCATTATAATTTAATATTAATGATTAAAATGATGAAATAATGCAATGAAAATGAAACCAAAAGGAACTACAATTGCAAAAGCATATCCTAATGTATGCAAAGATTTTGAATATTTGTTATTAAAACCTACAGACTGAAAGGAAGAATTGAAACCATGCCATAGGTGCAAAGACATCAATAAAAAAGACAAACTGTACAATCCTGTTCTAACGGGACTTTCAAATTTTTCTGCTAATTCATGAAAATATCTAGTTTCATTCAATGGATTAAATTCTACATATTTATATACCATTTCAGGAACCCAAAAATCGTAAAAATGCAAGGCTAAAAATGCTAAAACAACTGACCCGGAAACAATCATATTTCTTGAAGCCCAAGAAGAATTTGCCGCCCCATTGTTCTTTGCATATGCAATTGGTCTGGCACTTCGGTTTTTAAAATCCAAAACAAAACCCATAATAAAGTGAAAAACAACCCCCACAATAAGAATTGGCTGAATTACAAACTGAACTAATGGATTATTTCCCATAAAATGAGAAATCGAGTTGAAAGTGTTTTCACTAAACACTGATGTCATATTGATAAAAAAATGCTGTGCTAGAAACAACATCAAAAAAAGTCCTGAAAGTGCCATAGCTACTTTTTTTGCTATTGACGATTTCAATAATGCAGATTTTGCCATAAGATTTATATAATTTGTTTTAAAAAATTATACAAAAATAGAGCAATTTGACAGTAACTACAACCTTTGCGCTGTTATTTATAATGATTTTAAAGTGTTTTACGCAAATCCTCACACAATCCCTAAATATCAAACACAAATCTAGAAACGATGTAAAATTAGTGAAATAAAAAAATAAAAAAAGCTTAAATAAAAAAATAAAATAAACTAAAATCAACCTTACTATTCAAAAGCAAAAATAGTATTTAAGCACTCTGTATTAATAATTTATAAATCAATCTCCACATCTTTAATTACTCTCGTGCGAAATTAAAACGTTTAAAATATAATAAAAAGCACTTTCCAGACTAAAATTTCTTTTACCAAAACAGAACTCTATATTAACTGAATTTGGTCATATATTGCTGCACCATTAAATCTGTATTTTCGTTACGCAATTTTTGCTCTAACTGAATTGGAGGAGAAGCTCTTTCTAAACAATTCTTAACCGCACAGGTTTCACAAGTAACCCCGACAATCTGTTTTTTAATGGAGTCATTTTCCATAAACTTGAATTTTTTCTTTACCGCCGGAGTGATTAATATCCCTACCGAAATACTACGAATACAATCTACCTTAAACGGATCGGGTGTTGCGGATGAAAAAACAAGATATTCATTTTTACTGTTTTCATACTTGGAGATCTGCGCATCAAAAAAGTGGTTTTTCTTTTGTTTCAAAGATTCCTCGATCGTACGTATCGAAACCCATCTTCGACAGTAATGCTCATTCATTTCATTCGCGTGCGGTTCCTGCTGATTGGTAATGTGTAATTCCTTTTTTATTTGATAGGTATCCGTACCTATCTGATGGGACAATCGTAGGAAAAAGAGGTTTTTCAGCTGAAAATCTTTTGGCAAAATATTAGTCAGCCTTTGGTAGAACGATTCTGGCGAAACATTAAACCCGCTCATCAAAGCAACCATCTCCTGGGGTTTAGGGTCTGTTTTGGACAAAAATAAATTCAGTTCATCTATCAGTTTTTGCCTTGGAATAAGTAATGCGCCGGCAAAATACGAAGCGTAAAAATTATTCAGAACCTGATCAAAATTATCAAATTTAATCCAACTGAACGTGTATAGCCTTTCGGTAATTTCAAGATAATTATAGGCAATTTCTTTTGCCAAGATAAAAGCTTTCTGAGGTTCGTCAATATCTAATGAAAGCAGTAACGTTTTACTTTTTGGCACAAAAATCGATCTCAAGTCCCCCAATTGTTCTTGTTCCGAAAAAATAAGTTCTTTGATAGTATACCCATATTCCTCCATTAAGATTGCGGTTAATTCTTCGATAGAAATTTTGGCATCAACATTTACATGAAACGCTTTAGAAAACTGCAACACCTTCTGTTCTAAATCTTCAAAATAGTTGGTATGTGCTTCTTGGTACGAACGTAACGAAGCCAAAAAGAAACTCTCTCTTGTCAAATTATAATGCTGCGCAATTTCAATAATCGTACTGATAAACGCATTGACTTTTGCAGGAGCATTAGCAATAATATCGATAAGATCATTTTCCTGAATCCCAAAAATCTCCAGAGGTATCTCTTTCAGAATCCCAGATTTCAGGATTTCCCCAATGGGTGCCAGATTATTATCCAGTTTCAACGAAACCATATTGTCATAGGAAACATCCAGTTTTTCAGACAGCAAAATAATTTTATCCGTTTTAGGATATTTTTTTCCTTTTTCAATTTCGTTCAAATACGATTTTGAAAGGTCTGTGATTTTTGCTAAACCAAATAACGACAGATTCTTATTGGTTCGAGCCTGCTTCAGTTTTAATCCAAAAATTAACTTGATATAATCCTTTTCTATATTCATATCTCAAAGATATGCTAAAAAAATATTTTCGCCAAAAAAAATATTTTACATTTTTAGCGTACGTTCGCTTGTTTTATAAAAAACTTTTTGTAACATTGTCTTGTAAAACATTTTAACCATGAAAAATAGTATTGAAACAACCGAAAAATCGTTACAGTTTTCTAATGAAACTAAAGAGTATTATCCAGCAATTTTGACGGATGCCGCTACTGATTTAATAACGGAATTGCACCACAGATTCAATGACAAAAGACTTTTTCTATTAGACGAAAGAAAAAATCAACAGCAATTATTTGATGCAGGCGCGTTACCAACTTTTCCTTCTGAAACAAAAAGCATCCGAGAAAGTAATTGGGAAGCTGCAAAAACTCCAGAGGATTTATTAGACCGAAGAGTCGAAATAACCGGACCTGTCGATCGAAAAATGGTAATTAATGCACTGAATTCAGGTGCAAAAACGTTCATGGCTGATTTTGAAGACAGCACTTCTCCTACTTGGAGCAACTTAATGACGGGTCAACAAAATTTGAAAGACGCCGTGAATAAAACTATCACTGTTGAAGACACCGTAAAAAATAAAAAATACAGCCTAAATGACCAAACTGCCGTACTGATAGTTCGTCCAAGAGGATTGCATTTGCAAGAGAAAAATATTTTGATTGACGGAGAACAAACTTCGGGATCGCTAATTGACTTTGGGTTGTATGCTTTTCACAATTACAAGCAACTTATTGAAGACGGATCAGCTCCCTATTTTTACATTCCAAAACTGGAACATTATCTGGAAGCGAGATGGTGGAATGAAGTTTTCGAATTCACACAGGAATATTTAGGCGTAAAAAATGGGACATTCAAAGCCACGGTTTTAATCGAAACCATAACTGCCAGTTTTCAATTGGATGAAATCATTTTTGAATTAAAAGATCATATTGTAGGTCTTAATTGTGGACGATGGGACTACATCTTCTCGTACATCAAAAAACTAAGAAAAAATCCCGCTTATATTGTTCCAAACAGAGATCAGGTGACAATGACTGCGCCATTTATGAGTGCGTATTCCCAATTGGTGATTCAACGATGCCACAAACGCAACATACACGCAATTGGGGGAATGGCAGCACAAATTCCGATAAAAAACAACGAAGAAGCCAACAAAATAGCTTTCAACAAAGTAATAGCCGATAAAGAACGGGAAGTTAAAAATGGTCATGATGGCACTTGGGTTGCGCATCCGGATTTAGTTTCGCTTGCCATGACAGTATTCGATAAAAACATGCCGACTAAAAATCAGATTCATGTAAAAAGAGAAGACGTACACGTTACTGAAAGCGATTTACTCGAAACTCCAAAAGGTACTATTACTGAAGAAGGCGTTCGGAAAAACATCAGCATTACCGTTTTATATATCGCTTCATGGCTCAACGGACAAGGCGCAGCAGCGTTGCATAATTTAATGGAAGATGCTGCTACTGCAGAGATTTCGAGATCTCAATTGTGGCAATGGTTACAAAACGAAGTGGTTTTAGACAATCAAAAAGTGTTGAATGAAAAGTACTATCACCGACTGGCGATGGAAGAATTTGAGAAAATCAGAAAGCTTGTTGGAAACGAAAATCATGAAAAAAATAAATACAGACTGGCGGAGCAATTATTAGACATTCTGGTCGTAAACGACAATTTTATCGAGTTTTTGACCATTCCCGGTTACAAATACATTTAAAAAAAATTGCAATATCTATTAACAAACAACCAAAAAAAAATGAAAACTACAGAAACAAGAATTCAAGAATTAGTTACTGACTGGATTACGAACCCCAGATGGAATGGCATTGAGCGACCTTACACTGCTGAAGAAGTGGTGAAATTGCAAGGTTCTTATCAAATAGAACATAGTGTTGCCAGAATTGGAGCCAATACTTTATGGAACAAACTAAATGCTCAGGATTTTGTAGCCGGACTTGGCGCGCTAACCGGAAACCAAGCCATTCAAGAAGTAGAAGCAGGATTAGATGCGATTTATTTGAGCGGTTGGCAGGTAGCTGCTGACGCAAATGTAGCCGGCGAAATGTATCCTGACCAATCTTTATATCCTGCTAATAGTGTTCCATTGGTTGTAAAACGTATCAATAATGCGCTATTGAGAGCAGACCAAATACAAGTGGTTAACGGAACCGCTGACAAAAAAGAATATCTGGTTCCTATCGTTGCAGATGCCGAAGCCGGTTTTGGAGGAAACCTGAATGCTTTCGAATTAATGAAAGCGATGATTGAAGCGGGGGCTGCCGGAGTTCACTTTGAAGATCAATTGAGTTCTGCCAAAAAATGTGGTCACTTAGGTGGAAAAGTTTTGGTTCCTACACAAGAAGCCATCAACAAATTGATTGCGGCACGTTTAGCAGCTGATGTAATGGGAACACCAACACTGATTGTTGCTCGCACCGATGCAGATGCTGCCAACTTACTAACTAGTGATATTGACCCACGAGATGCAAAATTTATCACCGGTGAAAAAACTGGAGAAGGTTTTTTCTATGTAAATTGTGGTGTGGAACAAGGAATTGACAGAGGATTGAGTTATGCACCTTATGCTGATTTAATTTGGATGGAAACCAGCAATCCAGATCTTGATTACGCAAGAAAATTTGCCGAAGGAATTCATGCGAAATTCCCGGGAAAAATGTTGGCTTATAATTGTTCCCCTTCTTTCAACTGGGCTGCCAAATTATCCGTTGCCGAAATGGAAACGTTCAGAGAAGATCTTGCCGCTATGGGATACAAATTCCAATTCATCACATTAGCCGGATTCCACGCATTGAATACTAGTATGTTCGAATTGTCTAAAGCCTACAAAGAAAGAGGAATGGCAGGCTATTCTGAATTACAGGAAAGAGAATTTGCTTTACAAAAATACGGTTTCAAAGCCGTAAAACATCAAGGCTTCGTAGGGACTTCTTATTTTGATGCGGTACAAAACACCGTGACAATCGGAAAATCTTCAACCACTGCCATGAAAGATTCTACAGAAGTAGCACAGTTTTAGAAAAGTAACATCCATAAAAAAACACGATTTCATCTGAAATCGTGTTTTTTGTTTTTAAAATAAAAGATCCGTTTATTTCGATTCTATAATTTCAAGATCCGTAACGACTTTCTGTTTTCCTTTTTGAATACTGATTGTATTGACTGAAACCGGAAGGTAAAATTTACCATTTTTAGCTGGTTCTAATTTTAATTTTTTATCTTTCTTTTTCCAATTATCTGCTGTTGCTTTCGTTATCGAAAGATCATAAACCTGCTTGTTCAATCCTTTTACGGCTTGCACTTTCTGAGAATAAACGACTTCTTTGAAGCTGTTTTCAATTTGTAAAAGCACCTCCGATTCCTCATTCAAATAATACCAAATCTCTGCTTTTGGTTCTGAAGCCTTAGCCCAAGAACTCCAGCTGTTGCCCCATTCTCTTGATTTTTTTATCTTTTTAAGTTCAAAAACATGAAGATTTTCTGCTATAATTTTATCATTCAATTGTTGCAGTTGATCCAAATTGACTTTATAAATAGAACGACCATGAGTTCCCACCACTAAATCTTTTGCTTTCTTTTGAATCACAGCATCGTGAACCGCAACGTTTGGAATTCCGCTAGAAAAATCATCCCAGCTCGTTCCTTTATTTAACGAAACATACAATCCGTTATCCGTTCCCAGATACAAAACATTCTCGTTGACATTATCTTCCACAATTACATTCACTGGACTTGTTGGCACATTATTGGCTAAATTTTTCCAGGTTTGACCAAAATCATCTGACACATACACATAACTAGTGAAATCATCATTTCGATAGCCGTTTAAAGTCGCATACACTCTTTCTTTCTTGTGTGCCGAAGCTACAACTCTGGAAATCCATCGGTTTTGAGGTAAATTTCCGGAAATTTTGTTCCAAGTCGCACCGCCATCTTTCGAAACATGAATTAATCCATCATCACTTCCGGTATAAAGCAAACCAAACTGCAATGGGCTTTCACTAACAACAGCAAGTGTTCCAAAAGCGACATTGCCTTCTTTCACTCCTTGCGTCAAATCAGGCGAAATAGTAGTCCACGTTTGTCCTTGATTCATCGATCTATGCAAGAAATTAGATCCCATGTATAAAATATCTTGGTTGTGCGAAGACAACAAAATAGGCGTTTGCCAATTGAATCGAAATGGTTTTTCGTCCTTTTTTGGCTTTGGCGAAACATACTCCCGTTTGTTATTGGCGCGATCAATTCGGTAATAATTTCCAAATTGAAACCCTGTAAAAACAATATTAGAATTCCTTTTGTCGATTTGAGTTTGCATTCCGTCTCCTCCCATCAAATTTTCGTACGGATATTTTCCGGTTTGATACCATTCTGAAGAGTATTTATAATCACTTGGTCCAACCCAAACCCCGTTATCTTGCATCCCGCCATAGATATTATACGGTTCCTGCTCATCGACATTCACCGCATAAAACTGACTTACTGAATGTGAATTACTTTTTACCCAATGCACTCCATCATCATACGAAATATTCAACCCGCCGTCATTTCCATTAATTAAATGCCCGGATTTATTTGGGTTCACCCAAACGACGTGATGATCTGCGTGAACATTCTCTTCGCTTATGGAGGTGAATGTTTTTCCGCCATTATTTGATTTTATAATGGGCACACCCGACAAATAAATTTTATTGACATCGTTTGGATCAACAGAAATAACACTGAAATAATACCCGTATGAATAAAAGAAATCATCAATAAAATCTTGATGGGTCTTCGTCCAGTTTTTTCCTCCGTTACTTGATTTGTATACTTCAGCTCCAATAACTTCTGTTTCCGCTAAACTATTTATCGCATCCAAAACTACTTTGGCAGCTTCATTCGGTTGCAAATATCCGTTTTGAACCCAGTGTTTTATATTTTCGGCTCTATATTTTTCGGTTAATCCATAATTCTTTAAAATAGAATTCAAACTTTTATTGGGTAATTTCAAGAATTCATCTCCCGGCACAGAAAATGCAGCCGGTAACGAATTACTTTTTTGGGTTCCTAACGGTCTTTTAAATTGGTTATCCAAAATAGCGTACACGTGATTATCATCATACACCGCTAAACCAATTCTCCCAACACCTTCGCCAACAGGAAATCCGCTTTCGGCAGTCGAAAAAAGTTTCCATGTCAATCCCGCATCTTCACTTTTATAAATTCCCGAAGTAGCGCCGCTCCCTATAAAATCCCACGCTTTCCTGTCTTTACTCCAAGAAGCCGCAAATTGAACCTTGAAGTTTTTTGGCGAAACAGCCACATCTATAATTCCGGTTTCATCGTCTATATAAAGTGTTTTATTCCACGTTTTCCCGCCATTTGTCGTTTTGAAAATTCCTCGTTCTTCATTTTTAGAATACAAATGACCCACTGCGCCCACTACAACCTCCTCAGGATTTGATGGATTTATCAGAATTCTGCTGATGTGATGGCTGTCGTGCAATCCCATATTTTGCCAAGTCTTTCCTTTGTCATCTGATTTCAAAACTCCAATTCCGGCGTAAGAAGATCGAGACGAATTTACTTCCCCAGTTCCTACCCAAATCGTTCCTCGTTTCCAGTCTATCGCGATATCACCTACATTTTGCGTAGGCGCCGCATCCATAACCGGCGAAAAACTCATTCCGTTATTATTCGTGTACCAAAGGCCGCCCGAAGCGTAACCCACATAAAACTCAGTAGGATTTTCCGGATTTACATCTACATCCACCACTCTGCCACTCATCACCGTTGGTCCCACATTTTCGAAAGCAACATGCTGAAAAAGAGATTGTTTCTCCATTGTTTTTTTGGCTTCCAAGGCTTGCTGAATTGCTTCAGTAGAAACTTGTCCCCAAGAGATGCTTTGTAGAATAAGGGCCGAAAAGAGTACTATTTTTTTCATGTAAATTGATTTGAATTGGAAAATTAATCATAAAAATAGTTATCTGAAAATTTTATAGTGTAATTAACATCCGTTTCTCTCAAAGTTACTATTTTTGAATATTCAATATAACAACTGAATTGTTATCAAATGAGCGTAGCGAGAAACGATTTCAAAACCAACACTAGCGCTCTGCGAATAACACTTGACCCATAAAAATCAACACATGAAATACCATCAAATTGACCGAGATTTATTTATAAAAAACAGAGCAAAGTTTATGGCTCAGATGAAGCCAAATAGCGTTGCCATTTTCAATTCTAATGATATTTATCCCGTTTCTGCAGATAGTACGTTGCCATTTGCACAACACCGTGACATCTTTTATTTGAGCGGAGTCGATCAGGAAGAAAGCATTTTATTGCTTTTCCCGGATGCGCCTTACGAGCACCAAAGAGAAATGGTATTCTTGAAAGAAACCAGCGAACACATTGCTATTTGGGAAGGTGAAAAACTGACTAAAGAGCGTGCTTATGAAGTAACAGGTATCAGAACTGTGTATTGGCTACAGGAATTTGAAAAAGTTTTATTCGAAATAATGACGCATGCGGATACCATTTACATCAATACCAACGAGCATTATCGCGCTACTGTAGAAACTGAAACGCGTGAAGCCCGTTTTGTAAAATGGTGGAAAGAGAAATATCCGGCACATGCTGTCGCAAAAAGTAATCCAATATTACAACGCCTTCGTTCTGTAAAAGAAACTGAAGAATTGGATTTAATCCAAAAAGCCTGTACTATTACGGAACTTGGTTTTAGAAGATTATTACCTTTTGTGAAACCAAACGTAACCGAATACGAAATCGAAGCCGAGTTGATTCACGAATTTGTTCGGAACCGTTCCAGAGGTTTTGCCTACACGCCAATTATCGCTTCCGGGAACAATGCCAACGTGTTGCACTACATCGAAAACAACCAACAATGCAAAGCCGGTGATTTAATTTTACTGGATGTAGCAGCCGAATATGCCAACTATTCGAGTGACATGACGCGTACCATTCCAGTTTCAGGAACGTATACCAAAAGACAAAAAGAAGTGTACAATGCCGTTTTACGTGTAAAAAATGAAGCAACCAAAATGCTGACAACAGGAACACTTTGGAAACAATACCATATCGAAGTGGGGAAATTAATGACTTCAGAATTACTAGGTTTGGGGCTTATTGACACAGCCGACGTACAAAACGAAAAGCCAGAATGGCCCGCATATAAAAAATATTTTATGCACGGAACATCGCACCACATGGGATTAGACACGCACGATTACGGAATCCTGACCAAGCCCATGCAAGCCAACATGGTGTTCACCGTAGAGCCTGGAATTTACATCCCTGCCGAAGGTTTCGGAATCCGTCTGGAAGACAACATTATCGTTCAGGAAAGTGGCGAACCATTCAACATGATGCGCAACATCCCAATTGAAGTGGACGAAATCGAAGAATTAATGAACAGTTAGTTCCATAAAACATACAACCAAATCGGTTTACAGCAATGTGAACCGATTTTTTTTTGGGCGCAACCCAGCCTCCGTAAACTCCGGCTGCGTCGGGCTATTCGCTGCAAGTCCTCGTCTCGTCAAAAAGACAAGACTGTGAGCTTTCCACTATTATCCCTTGCGCGCTACAACGAGAAAATCTGTAATTCCAAAACACGAATTCCAAAATTCATGGTAAAGCTGTAACTTTATAATCACCCTTCCGACTTATTTAAAACAACAACTATTTTTTAAAACATATACAATATGTAATTTAAACCATTAAGTAATTAAGAAAAATTAAGCTCTGATTCTTAATGAAACTTAATTCCTTAATGTAAAAATTTTTAAATAAAAACTTAAAACACAGAAATCATGCAAGCACACGAAATAGACTACCACATTTACGGCGAGGAAATGCAATATGTGGAAATAGAATTAGACCCACAGGAAATTGTAATTGCCGAGGCAGGAAGTTTTATGATGATGGACAATAATATCCAAATGGAAACCATTTTTGGAGACGGTTCCGAACAAGAAAACGGATTGTTCGGTAAACTTTTAAGCGCAGGAAAAAGAGTTCTGACAGGCGAAAGTCTTTTTATGACAGCGTTCATCAATCAAAACAATACCAAAAGCAAAGTTTCATTTGCATCGCCTTATCCAGGGAAAATTATCCCAATTGACTTAACACAATTTGGCGGAAAATTCATTTGCCAGAAAGACGCTTTCCTTTGCGCTGCCAAAGGTGTTTCTGTTGGAATCGAATTCTCTAAAAAACTCGGTCGTGGATTGTTTGGTGGAGAAGGTTTCATCATGCAAAAAATTGAAGGCGACGGTCTGGCGTTTGTACATACCGGCGGAACATTGGCAAAAAAAGAATTAGCAGCAGGCGAAATCCTAAAAGTGGACACCGGTTGCATCGTAGGTTTTACCAAAGATGTTGATTATGATATTGAGTTTATTGGCGGCATCAAAAATTCTATTTTTGGAGGCGAAGGTTTGTTTTACGCCACGCTTCGCGGTCCGGGAACAGTTTATGTACAATCCTTGCCTTTCAGCCGACTTGCGGACAGAATCATAGCATCTGCACCAAGAGCAGGCGGAAACAGTCGTGACGAAGGTAGTTTATTAGGTGGATTAGGGAGTTTGCTTGATGGAGATAGACGATTTTAGTATGTAATTTAAACTTTCCATTTCTCGAAATAGCAAAATAATAACGGCTTTCAAAAATGGAAGCCGTTATTGTTTTTATTAAGAGAAACCATGACTTTTTATATAAGTCTCTCTATTGAATTCTTTAGTAATATTTTCAATATTTAATTTAACAAAATAGAGTCTTCCAACCTTATTCATTTCTATAATAACATTCTTATCGATAATATTAAATAAATTTTTTAATTTATTCTCTCTATCATGATCATTCTGATAAAATACACATATTTTAGCTTTTTCATTCTTATCAAAATCAAGAAATTTAAATAAATCTTTAATATATTCTCTATCAGATTCGTCTAAAGAATGTCCAATTATATAAAAAACCGCTTCATTAAGTCGATTTGTTCTGTCTAAAGGAATTTTAATGAATTTTTTATTAGAGTTTTTCTTTATTCTCTGATAATATTTAGCAAAATCATATGCTTTGGCTAATTTAACATCTTCAGGAATTTCACTGACTCCAAAAACTAAATTTTGAATTTCGCTATTTTCATGCATTTCGCCATGTAAATAAACCACTTTTGACTTATCAATACCATAAAATTTTTCTAAGGTTGGTGTATAATTAAAAGTATATATTTCATTGATTAAATGAAAAGGAATAATTTGATCATGTGATTTATTTTCATAAAATACAGCTAATACATCAATAAGATATTGATTAAAAATAATTATAAAACTCTCAAATGAACTTGACAAATCACGCAATACATGCCCGATTTTAATACCTAATCTCCTTTTATCTAAATACACATCAGGAATACTAAAAAGTTCTTTATCATCATATTTATGCTCAATTATTCCAAATAAACAAAAATCAGAATAATTTATTGGCACATCTCTATAATTATTAATTTTTTTAAATTGGGGGGTTTCTGATTTAAGTAAAATTGATAATTGTTTCAAAACATTTTCAACTTCAACCTCAAAATCAATCCAGGTTTCTATCTCTATTACATTTTTAAAATATTTGTACCATAAATTATTATGTAATGAAACTTTCAAATCATTAATTTTATCTACTTCAAATTTAAATTCAGCAACTTTATAATTTTCAACTATTAACTTGTAATCAATCTGATTTTCATCTTTAAAAAACGAGCCAAATAAATCTTCAAATGAGATGTCTTTTGAAAAATTATTTCCCTCAATAGTTTTCATTATCGACATAAAATGTCCATACTTTGTTGGCAAATGATGAAATAAATCAAATCCATTTCCTGTAATTAAAATTTTGGCCATATTTATAAATTGCTTTTCTCAAATATACTATTTTTAATAAAATTGTTTACAGGAATTGCTTACAGGAACTTATATTTCTTAAATAGTTAAAAAAATAAAATGCTACTTTTGTAGACTAAATTTCCATTTTGAAACAAATTCTCTTTAAAAACACTAACATCTCCTATTCCGATACCGGGAAAGGAACCGCTATTGTCTTGCTTCATGGTTTCTTGGAAAACAAAGGCATGTGGGATTATTATATTCCGGAGTTTGCTAAAAAAAATCGCGTCATTACTATTGATTTATTGGGACATGGCGAAACGGAATGTTTGAGTTACGTGCAAACGATGGAAGATAATGCCGATGCCGTTCACGCAGTTTTATCGGAATTGCGCATCCGGAAAGCCATTTTTGTCGGGCATTCTATGGGCGGCTATGTTGCTTTGGCTTTCGCCGAATTGTATCCTGACACCATAAAAGGATTGGTTTTATTAAACTCAACGGCTAGAGCCGACAGCGCCGAAAGAAAAGTAAATCGGGACAGAGCCATTAAAGCGGTAAAACAATCTTTTATGAATTTTGTTTCACTTTCTATCGCTAATTTATTCAGCGAATCTAACAGAGAACGACTTTCATCAGAAATTGAAAGCGTAAAAAAAGAAGCTTTAAAAACACCGCTGCAAGGAATCGTTGCGTCACTGGAAGGAATGAAAATAAGACACGATCGGGAAGTGTTGTTGCACCTTACACCCTATCCAAAATTATTAATTCTGGGCGAAAAAGATCCTGTTTTAAATTACGAAGAAACCAAAGAACAGATAGAAAACACTGCAGTAAAACTGGTGACTTTTCCGGACGGACACATGAGTCATATTGAAAACCAGGACCAATTATTGATTGTATTGTTGGCTTTTTTTAAAAGCATCTAAATCATTCCTGATTTCAAATACCCTTTTTCAACCAATTCGCTTTTGTCTTTCAAGTGGTGCATTTTTCCTTCTTTCATTAACGCTAGTTTTGTGGAAACCTTAATCACATTTTCATAATTATGATCCGTGATAATAATACCTTTTACACTGGACATTTCTGTAATTAATTCATTTATTTTTTCAATCATTATGGGCGACAAACCATTGTAAGGCTCGTCCAGCAAAACAAATTTTGACGTATTATTCAGGATTAATTTAATTTCTAAATACCGTAATTCTCCGCCCGACAAATGCTTTATTTTTTTATCTAACATCGATTGAATCATTTCATCGGCATAAAATTCCTGCAATTTATCTTTGGTAATGGACAATAGAATAGTCTTTTTTATCGAAAATGAATTTGGAATAAAATTATCCTGAGGCAAATAACTGATTTCATTTAGCAACTCATTGGTTTTTGATTTCACGACGCCATCGACCCGAACAAATTTAAAATCGGCAGTTACAATTCCAAAAATGATTTTCAATAAGGTCGATTTTCCAGAACCATTTCTTCCTAAAACACCAATGATATCTGTGGTTTCACATTTCAAATACACATCGGAAACTATGATTTTTCCATCATATTGTTTTTGAACACTGTCTACTTCTAAAATATTTTTAGTCATACGAGTTTCAGTACTACATTAATGAATAAAATCAGCACCATCGAAAAAACAAAATTCATCAGAAAACCATACACAAACAATTGCATTTTTGAAATTCCGTTGTTGTAATAAAACAGGTATTCATTTTTTGCATTTACTTCTTTTATCAAAATACTGATGAAGAAACCAAAAATAATAAGCACATATTTGAAGGTTTCAAATCCTCCAAAAATCCATGCCAAAGCGCTTATTGACACGTTTATCGTCAAAGTGCTTTTGTAAAATTCAAAGATGTTGGCTAATTTTCTAATTGTGAATTCTATTTAAATTATTTTCTCTTCAAAAGGAATACTCTCGTCTAAAATTTCGCTCAATAAAAGAACCATTTGTTCTAAATAATTACTCAAAATTTCTTCATTTATAATCGAGTTCATTTCTTTGTCTTCTTTAAAATTAAACGGAAGAAAACCTGCCTTTAAATTCTTAAAAGAAATAATTCCCGCTTCAATTGGCTTACCTTTAGCTTCATGCTCATACATGTAAGCATACGCCAGTACCTGGATAATTTTATCGCTTTTAATATCTTCAGTCAGTCCTTTCCAAGATTTCAACGTGACACTTGCTTTCTCTACTTTACCCGTTTTGTAATCGATAATTCGAATGATTCCGTTACGCTCTTCAATTCGGTCTACATTTCCTCTTATCAATACCGGAAAAGGTAAATTAGGATGATTTAAAGTACGTTCAAATGTTTGTTCCAAAGCTAGAATTTTTATCGCATCGCCGCTCTTAATACTTTCCAGTTCGACTTTCAAGAAATTCGAAACATTACGTTTGGCGACTTCAAACGCCAATAAATTTCTTCCTTTTTTGATTTCGCCTTCTTTGTACACCAATTTGAATTGCTTCAAAACCTCAGCGTCAATTTGTTTGAAACAATTTAAAATAGCACTTTCCGAAATAAATTTATCAATGAATGGTTCGTATAAAACCTTCAACGTTTCGTGAATAATCGTTCCCAGCGTATTCAAGGCAATATTTTCTTCGACTTCTTCGACTTCACTGATGCGCAAAATCTTCTGGAAATAAAACTGAATCGGATTTCGGATATAACTCGTCAATGCCGATGGCGAAAAACCTTTTTCAGCAATCTCTTTCAATCGTACCATCACACTTTCGGATTTTGGAATTACCATCGGCTGATACGCCGTTTCTGGTAAAACTGCATTGTAGATTTCGTGCGTTAGTATATGATTTTTTTGCTTTTCGACTTCCAATTGCGTTATGAATCGGCTTTTTTCTCCCGCGTCTAAACCTTCACTTTCGGTATTATACAGTAAATAAATGTTTTTGGCACGTTGTAATAAATGATAAAAGTGATACGTATAAATAGCGTCTTTTTCTTTGAAAGTCGGCAATCCTAATTCGCGTTTCACATCATATGGAATAAAGGAATTTTGTGATTTCCCCGCCGGGAATTTCCCTTCATTCATTGAAGTGACAATAACGGTATCAAAATCCAAAACACGACTTTCTAACACGCCCATAATCTGCAAACCATTCAACGGTTCGCCTTCAAAAGAAACTTCTGCCAAATCAATTACTTGTTTGTAAATCGCATAAAGTGTTTCTATTTTATCAATGTGTTCATGCTTCGAATAATAATTAATTAGTTTATTAATGACTTTAAAAATGGCAAAAACAAAAGACTTCGTAACTTTTTCTTCTTCGTTATCGTTGCTTAAATTTTTTTTTATCGTTTGCAATAATGTAGAAATCGTTTCTAATACCGGAATAGAACCATTTTCCCATTTTTGAAATAGCAACAGAAACAACTCGCTTGGAATTGCATTCAATTCCATCAATTTATGATGGGTGATAAATGTGTAATTATTTTGATTAATGATTTTAACTAATACATTCGTACTTGCATACGGCTCCACCAAAGGATGCGTCAAAATATCCAAAACATCTTTGTAATACAACACATAGCTTTTGGCATTTCTAGACAATGCATTCGTATGCATTTTGAATAATTTAGCAATCAAAATCTGTGCTGGATTGTTCTTGCTCGAATACCCCATCGTTATATTCAAAGCCCCAACAGTTGACGGCAATGAATACAAAAGCGGAACCAAAAGATTTTCTTCACCAAGAACAATCGCCACTTTATCAAGTTTCCCTTCCGGATTTGTATTGATGACATTTTCAATGATACTTCCGGCTATTTTGGCCTGACCAATTGTTTTGGGTGTACCAATTACCTGAATGTTTTTAGTCTGTGAAAAATCATCTACAATCCACTCAAACGGATGCTGTTTGTAATGCTTCCAGGTTTCTTTGAAACGGCGTACAAACAGTCCTGCATCGTGATACGGATCGTTTAGAAAGGTTTGGTCTACATCCCAATATATTTTGGCCTGATCAGAAGCGATAAGATGCTGGATTATTTTTTCTTCGGCAGCATTCAACGCATTAAAACCGGCAAAGACAAATTGTTTGTCTTTGACAGAATCTATAAAATGATCCATATTTTTTACGGCTTCCCGATAAATAAGCCCTTGATATCCGATTCCTTTGTTCAGTAAATGAGTATAAAGGGATTGATAATAATTAGGAAGTAACTTCCAAAAATCAATATATTTCTCTAACAAAGCAGTTTTATTTTCGACTTCAATTCCCCATTTTTTGATATCTTCAATATCCTTCAAATACGAAAGAACATGAAGTGGTTCTAATAAATAGCGGTCTATTTCATTGAAGTCCTGTAATAGTGTTTTGGCCCAATTGGCAAACAATTCAAAGGATTGTTGGTTTGCTTTATCAGTAATAGACAAATAAACATCGTAGAATTCAAATAATAATTCTATAGGATCTATAGCTCGGATACCAGCTATGTTTTGAACAAAATCTTCAATACTTATAATTTCTGGAGAAAGAATATTAGTGCTAACTTGATTTCTCAACGCTTCAATCAGAAATATTTTGGCTCGTTTATTTGGTAAAACTACAATGGTATTCGAAAGATTCTCTAAATAATTTTCAATTAAAACCGAAGCTATTTTATCTAAAAAAGAAATATTTGTCATTTTATAAAAATAAAAAAAACGCCCCGATAAATCGAGGCGTTTTCTAAAAAAATTTTGAAGAAAATTATTTTTGCAAAATAACTTCTGTTCTTCTATTTTTTGCTTTACCAGCAGCAGTTTTGTTTGTTTCAACCGGAGTTCCTTCACCAAAACCAATAGCGTTTAAATTCTCAGCTTTAATACCTCTTTCTAACAAAGCATCTCTAACAACGTTAGCTCTATCTTCAGAAAGTTTTTGATTGAAAGCATCTGAACCATCACTATCTGTATGTCCTTCTACACTGAATTTAGCATTAGGATAATTTTTAAGGATGTTTGCCATTGCATCTAATCTAGCTGGAACATCTCCAACTTTGAAAGTAGCTTTACCTGAATTAAAATAGATTGCTCTAGCTTGAATTTTAAGATTGTCTAAAGCTTCAGTAGTTACTTCAGGACATCCTCTGTTGCTAGCTGGACCAGCTACAGTAGGACAATCGTCATCTTTATCTAAAACACCATCTCCATCAGTATCTGGCCATGGACATCCGCCATTTTCTTTAGGACCTGCAACTGTAGGACATTTGTCATCTTTATCAGCGATTCCATCTCCGTCAGCATCTGGACAACCATTTAATGCAGCAAGACCAAAAACAGTAGGACAAGCATCATTTTTATCAGCTACTCCATCTCCATCTGTATCAGGACATCCGTTTAATGCAGCTAATCCAAAATCATTTGGACATTCGTCAGCACTATCTTGAATTCCATCTCCATCAGTATCAGGACAACCATTGAATTCTTTTAAACCTGCAACTTCAGGACAAGCATCATCTTTATCATAAATTCCGTCGCCATCAGTATCTTTTCCACCAAATTTGAAGATAAGACCTGCTGAATGTTGAAAATGTGATGGTGCATCTGGAACACCAGCTGCATCTTCTCTATCTCCAAAAGATTTTTTATATCTTGTAGAAAGTTCTAGTCCAACATTTTCAGTAAACCATAATGTTAAACCAGCACCCGGATTTAAAGTTCCGTAACTGCTATCGCCAAAGAAAGTGTAACCTCCACCAACAGATAAAGACGGATCAATTATTTTTGAGTTAATCAAGCTCATAAAACTGTACTTGATAGTTGCATCCACACCGTAATACATTAAATCTCCAGGATTAGAAACTACATATCCACGAGAATCATGACCAACAGCATTTGGAGCAAATCTCACATACTTATCAATTTTGTTAACCGAACCAGAAAGTCCGAATGAGAAATTATCCCCTACATATCTAGATACACTAAGGTATGATACTGAAGGAAGAACATTCCAATTGTTTTTAACGTCAAATGGTTGAGAAAAATGGCGGTCTGCCCAATTTCTTCCTCCCCCAGCACTAGTTCTAGTGTCAACGGCATTAACTCCAAAAGAGATAGCCCATGGATTGTTACTGTCTTGTGCGTGAGAGCTTAAACCCATCACCATCATCACAGCAACTAAAATTTTGTTAAGATGTTTCATACTTAATTTTTTTAATTACAATTTAGTTAATTAGAAACAAAAGTAGTACGTAAATTTTAAACTACAAAATGAAATGTTAAAAAAAACTTATAAACTGAGTGAAAAGTGGGAATTATACAACATTTAACATTCTTCCAACCGCAATAAATGCATTTATTGCCTGATCTAAATGCGCTGTTGTGTGAGCAGCAGAGAGTTGAACTCTGATTCTAGCCTTATCTTTAGGGACCACCGGGAAAAAAAAGCCTACTACAAAAATCCCTTTTTTTAACAATTCATTTGACATTTCTTGTGATAATTTTGCATCATATAGCATTACTGGAACTATTGCAGAATCACCATCAATAATATCAAAACCAGCTTTTTTCATTCCCGCTTTGAAATAATTAGTATTCCATTCCAATTTATCTCGTAAAACAGTATCTCGCTCTAATATCTCAAAAACTTTTATGGAGGCCCCAACAATGGCCGGTGCCAATGAATTTGAAAACAAATACGGTCTGGATCTTTGACGCAATATTTCAATGATTTCTTTTTTGGCTGTGGTATATCCACCCATTGCCCCACCAAGTGCTTTTCCTAATGTTCCTGTAATAATATCAACTCGACCCAGCACTCCTTTGGCTTCGAGAGTTCCTTTTCCGGTTGCACCAATGAATCCAGCGGCATGACATTCATCAACCATGACCATCGCATCATACTTATCCGCTAAATCACAAATTTTATCTAACGGCGCTACTACTCCATCCATAGAGAAAACACCATCGGTAACTATTAATTTGAAACGTGCTCCAGCTTCCGTAGCCTTAATCAGTTGTTGCTCCAAATCATCCATGTTGCTGTTTTCATAACGATACCGTGCCGCTTTGCACAAACGAACACCATCTATGATAGAAGCGTGATTCAAACTATCTGAAATTATCGCATCGTTTTCTCCTAATAATGGTTCAAAAACACCTCCATTCGCATCAAAAGCCGCTGCGTAAAGAATCGTATCTTCGGTACCATAGAATTCTGCTATCTTTTTTTCTAAAGTTTTATGAATATCCTGAGTTCCACAAATAAACCGAACCGATGACATTCCGAAACCATGGGTGTCCAAAGCGTCTTTTGCAGCCTGAATCACTTCGGGATGGGATGACAATCCAAGATAATTATTAGCACAAAAATTCAAAACCGTTTCTCCTGTCGATATTGTGATTTCTGCACCTTGTGGTGAAGTAATGATTCTTTCTTTTTTGAAAATCCCATTGTCTTCAATAGTTTGCAATTCTGACTCTAAGTATTCTTTGATTTTTCCGTACATTTTTTCTTTATTTGTTTATGCTATAATTTGATTCATTCTCTTTTTAAGTTACAAACTTACTACATCGATTTCTTTTCCTATATAAATAAGTGCTTTTTTTACCACTTTATACCCCATCAATTCAATTGCAATTTGATAATTCTCCAACTGTAGCTTGTATTTAGGACGGTGTATTCCCGTTTTATAATCCAATAAAAAAACCTCTCTATCTTTAGTCATAACCATTCGGTCAGGCTTGATCGTTTTTCCTACTTTTTGAATAATTGTTTGCTCATTCAAAACTTCATTTCCTTCAGCAAAACAAATTTCTAATTCACTGTGATTTACAATTTCCAGAATTGTATTCAACACTGTATCTTTTTGAGCAAAAGTTATCAATCCATTTTCAATAGCCTTTGTAATTGCCAAATCAACATCGCCTTTAGTTTTTACAAAAGAAAGAATTTCGTGTATCACATTTCCATATTCTATAGCGTCCTGTTGGAGTGTGCCCCACATTAAAGCTTCACGTTGTGCAATTTTTATATTCTTTGGATTCAGAATTTCAGCAACTAGAGGAATCGTTTTTGAAGTATCGATGTGATGCTCTAAAGCAGATAACTTCGTTGCATTTCCAAACTCATATTCTAATTTATTTTCATCAAAACTACCTTTATTCTCCAAATAATTAATAAAAAAGCCACACATATTATTCTTTGGAATTTCTCCTTTACTGGATAAATTCATATTCGAAATTACATACAATTGTTCCTCCGCTCTAGTCAAAGCCACGTACAAAACATTAATATTATCTAATAATTCTTCCTGTTTCTTTTGATTGTAAACCTCAGCAGCTTCGACTCCAAATCCTTCTACGGCTTTACTATTGTCAATCAACACTTTTGGCAAACCAAAATCCTGTTCCTCGGCATTTAGCCATAACTTATCTTTGGGTTTTAGACTATAATCTTCTTCTGCAAAAGGAAAAATAACCACCGGAAATTCTAATCCTTTCGATTTATGAATCGTCATAATCCGCACTGCATCGGTCCCTTCCGGTGACGGAATACTGAATTTCTCTGCATTTTTATCCCAGAAATTCAAGAAATCCGAAATTCCTGCTTGGTTGCGAATATCACGCTCGAGCACAATGTCCAAGAAATATTGAACATAGGCGTTACTTATTTTTGGATTTAGGAATTTTGAAATTATAACCTCAACCGCCTCATACAATGATTTTTTTCTAATGTTTTGAAACGAAAGCGAAAAATCAAAACTCACCAACCACTGCTCGAATTCCGTTTCTTGAATCAATGCCATTCCTTGAGCAATAAAATCAGGAATCGGTAATTTATCCTGATTATGCTGCGCTAAATATTGAAGGAATTTTGCTTTGGATTCCAAATCAGAACTATTCTTCAAATATTTCAATAAATGAATAATCAACCGAACTTCGGTGGCATTTTGAATCATGAGGGTTTCCGATGACAAAAGCGGAATTCCTTGCTCCGTCAAATAATTAGCAATCGCAATTCCTTGACTCCTTTTTCGGGTAAGAATCACAATATCTTTGTATTGAAATCCTTGTTGTAGTGATTTTTGAATGACATTTAATGTTGCCAAAACATACAGATCAGTTTTATCCAATGTTTCTTCATCTTCTTCCGAAGTTTCCACTTTTGGGATAAAAGAAATATTTACGTAGCCGCCAATTTTATCATTTGACTTTTGGCGGCTGTGATTTTCATACAAATCTTTGTAATCCAAATGTTCGAATTCATTGGATAACAATTTAAAAAAATCATTGTTAAATTCAATTATCTGCGAATAGCTGCGGTAATTTTTATCTAAATGCTCCAGAACTTTCTCCGGATTATTGAATGGATTCAGGTCTTTACTCAATTCAATAAACTGTTCTGCCTTTCCGCCACGCCATCTGTAAATGGATTGTTTTGGGTCACCCACAATCATCAACGTGCCTTTTTCGCCGTCAATTTCACTAGAAGTAGCGTTGTCGATAAGCGGAATCAAGTTTTGCCATTGCATTTCAGACGTATCCTGAAATTCATCAATGAAAAAATGACGGTAGCGTTCCCCCAATCGTTCGTATATAAAAGGTGCAGGCTGGTTTTGGATCTCCCGATGAATAATCGCATTGAATTCTGAAATAGAGAGTACATTTTGCTCTTCTTGAATTTTGGCCAATTCATTGCTGACGGTATTTAGCAATGACAAAGGAGTAATGTTTTTCAGGAACGCTTTATAGAAATGTATCTTCTCGAAGGCACCATAAACCCTAGCCACTATTTGCAAAAATTCAGGAATTAGATTTTCAATAATCGCACGATCTTTAGCCGTTTTATTAATAGCAATATCATCAAACTCATGAAAAGTTTTATTCTTGGGATTGAACTTTCCCTGTTGAATACTATTAATATGGTTTGGAAAAGTACCTCTGGAAAAGGATTTTACATCAATTCCGTTGTTATCAATTAGAGTCAATGCTTCTTCTGCAAAAACAATAGTTTGTTTTACTAAGTCTTTGCAAGCTTCAGACAGTTTGTTTTTGATTTCGACAAATTCAGCGATGGATTTATCTTGAAAATGGGTGATTTCGTTTCGGTTATTTTCATTAAGAACCAAACGTCCGGTTTCGAGAATTTCACGAGAAATATCCCAAGATTTGTCATCATCCGTTTTCTCCATCGTGAAATCGATGAGTAGCTTTGTCAATGTTTCATCTTCTCCCGCTTGTGCGATGATGGCATCGACAGCTTCTATCAATAAACTTTCGGTGTCTAATGTAACTTCAAAAGTCATGGGCAAATTCAAATCATGGGCAAAAGCCCGAATTACTTTATGGGTAAATTTATCAATGGTCGAAATATCAAAAGCGGCATAATTATGAATAATATGCTTGATGATTTGCTGTGATTTGGTTTTGATTTCAATAATGGAAAGTTCCGTATCTATGGCTAAATCCTGCATTAAATCCTGGGCTTTTGAACTTGGTTCGGCTTTTGCAAATTCAGACAAACTGCCTACGATTCGGCTTTTCATTTCGTGTACCGCTTTGTTGGTAAACGTAATGGCGAGAATGTTGCGATAAGCGTCATTCTTTTTGGCAACAAGAATGATTTTTAGGTATTCTTTGACAAGCGCGTAGGTTTTTCCGGAACCTGCCGATGCGTCGTATATAGAGAAGGAAGGTCTTTGCATTACGATTTTAGATTTCTGATTAACGATTTTAGATTTCTGATTTAGAATTAGCGATCTAATTTCCCAAATCCCCTAGCCCTGATAGCGGCAACATCCTTATGTGGCGGGGTTCGACACTTAAGATATAGCGAATAACAGGAAATAGCTTCTAAAAACACAACAATTTCTAGGTAACTTTTAAAATTTGTTTGTATAAAACTTAAAAGTAGTATTTTTGCAGCATGGAAACAAATAGACAGAAAAAAATAGGTGGGGTGATCCAAAAAGATTTGGTTGACATTCTGCAAGGTGAAGTGAGAAAAAACGGAGTAGCTAATTTAATTATTTCGGTATCCAAGGTTGTTGTAACTTCAGATTTATCAGTGGCTACAGTGCATTTAAGCGTTTTTCCTCAGGACAAAGCAAAAGAGATTTTAGAGGCGGTGAAGTCCAATTCTAAAACAATAAAACATGATTTATCACAGCGTGTTCGTTTACAATTAAGAAAAGTACCGAATTTAGTTTTCTTTATCGACGACTCTTTGGACTATATTGAAAAAATTGACAATGCCTTAGCCAATAGAGACAATCCTATAGAAAACAGAGACCTTTTGGACAAACGCAGATTTCAATAAAACTTGAATTTCCCCCTTTACATCGCCAAACGTTACATTCGCAGCAACAGTAAAAATAATGCGATCAATATCATCAATCGGATTGCCAGCATGGGAATTATTGTTGGTGCCATGGCTTTGTTTGTAGTTTTATCTGTTTTTAGCGGGTTGAAAGTTTTTAGTCTTTCGTTTACGAATGACATTGATCCTGATTTAAAAATAAGCAGCACTTTAGGAAAATCTTTTTTAATTGCTCCAAATCAGGATAGCCAAATCAATAAAATTGAGGGTTTGGTTTCCTACACCAAAATCATTGAAGAACGAGTTTTATTTACTTTTGACGGTAAACAGGAAGTTACGTATTTAAAAGGCGTTGATTCTAATTTTAGCAAAGTAAATGCTATTGAAAAGAAACTTTTTAACGGACAATGGCTTAAACCAGATACCTATCAAGTGGTGGTTGGTTACGGAATTGCCCAAAAATTCTCGATGGGATTACTTGATTTCAATCGTCAATTGGAAGTTTTAGTTCCAAAACCAGGAAAAGGTGCAATTGAAAATCCGGAACAAGCTTTTAATAAAACCGATCTAATTCCTGTTGGGATTTATGCCATCAGCGAAGACCTTGATTCTAAATATGTTTTTGCCGATTTAGGTTTAGCACAAGAATTATTGGAGTACAAAACCAATCAGGTTTCTGGAATTGAAATCAAAGTGAAAGCTGGCGCTGATGAAAGTGCTATTACTGACGAACTTCAAACTATTTTCAATAATAAAATCACCGTAAAAAACAGGGCACAACTCAATGAATCGCTGTATAAAATGTTGAATACTGAGAATATTGCGGTGTATTTAATTTTTACTTTAGTTATTGTTGTGGCACTTTTCAACTTGATTGGCGCCTTGATTATGATGATTTTAGACAAAAAAGGAAACTTGAAAACCCTTTTTAATCTGGGAACGGAAATCAAGGATTTACGGAAAATATTTTTGCTTCAAGGCACTTTGTTGAGTGTTTTTGGCGGAATTATTGGACTGATTTTAGGAATTATAATTGTGTTACTGCAACAACATTTTCAACTGGTTATGATTACTCCTACACTGGCGTATCCTGTAGTTTTCTCTCTTGAAAATGTATTGATTGTTATGGGAACGATTGTCTCACTTGGTTTTATTGCTTCGCTAATTGCAAGCAGTCGTGTGAGTAAAAAGTTATTGGAGTAAGATTTTTGATTTCAGATTAAAAAATAAAACAAAAATTCCACTAATTTACACGAAATAACTTGTGCAAATTAGTGGAATTTTTGTTTGAAATATTTAGTTAAACAACCTCATAACCCGCATACGCTTCTTCGATTTCATTCAAAGCGGCGAACAACTCTTCCGGTCTATCTAAGGTTACTAATTGTTGTTTGTGGGGTTTAAAAGAATGAATCCCTTTGAAATAATTGGTGTAATGAGGACGCGTTTCCACAATTCCCAATCTCTCTCCTTTCCATTCCATTGCCCAAGTGAGGTGGTTTCTCACAGCTTCGACCCTGTCTACAACAGTGGGTTTTGCTAAATGTTCTCCCGTTTTGAAGTAATGTTTGATTTCGTCAAAAATCCAAGGATAACCAATGGCAGCTCGACCAATCATGATACCATCGATGCCGTATTCGTTTTTGTACTGCAATGCTTTTTCGGGTGAATCAATGTCGCCGTTTCCAAAAATAGGCATCGTAATTCTGGGATTATTTTTTACTCGTGCAATGTGGGACCAGTCAGAATGGCCTTTGTACATTTGGGCACGAGTTCTGGCGTGGATGCTCAAAGCGGCTACGCCAATGTCTTGCAAACGCTCTGCAACTTCATCAATATTAATGGAATTATCATCCCAACCCAAACGAGTTTTTACAGTTACAGGCAAATGCGTGCTGTCGATAACAGCTTTCGTTAAACGAATCATCAAATCTATATCTTTTAAAACACCGGCTCCGGCGCCTTTACAAACGACTTTTTTGACAGGGCACCCAAAATTGATGTCTATTAAATCCGGGTTTACAGCTGAAACAATTTTGGAGGACATCGCCATGGCTTCTTCATCTCCGCCAAAAATCTGGATTCCGACAGGGCGTTCATAATCGAAAATGTCTAATTTCATTCGGCTTTTGATGGCGTCCCGAATTAATCCTTCGGAAGAAATAAATTCCGAATACATCATATCGGCACCATGGGCTTTACACAACCTGCGAAAAGGCGGATCGCTCACATCTTCCATAGGCGCGAGAAGTAAAGGGAATTCGGGTAATATTATGTTGCCAATCTTGACCATCTTCATGTATTTTGGTGCAAAATTACGATTTTTAGATGAAAGGATAAAAGAAGAAAGAAGAAAGACTTAGTATTAAACCGATTAGTTTGCGAATTCGGGACTTTGAAACTGTTGAATTTAGCTTATATTTGCAGATTAATTGTCGCTGTTTGGCGATTGCGTGAGGGATTGCAGCAAAAATCCTTTTCCTTTTTTCTTTAAAAGGAAAAGATTGTAGCGGAAAGCCCGACCCTTGTGGTCACGCCCTGAAACAATTCAGGGTAAACCAAAATAAATTTGATACCAACGGAAAATGAAACATATACGGAATTTTTGCATTATTGCACATATTGATCACGGGAAAAGTACGCTTGCTGACCGATTACTTGGCGCAACACAAACGGTAACCGCTCGTGAAGAAAAAGCGCAATTGCTTGACAACATGGACCTAGAACGCGAACGTGGTATTACGATTAAGAGTCACGCGATTCAGATGGAATATACCTATAAAGGACAAGAATACATCCTGAATTTGATTGATACTCCGGGACACGTGGATTTTTCGTATGAAGTTTCCCGATCGATTGCGGCTTGCGAAGGTGCGCTTTTGATTGTAGATGCAGCGCAAAGCATCCAGGCACAAACGATTTCGAATTTATATTTGGCTTTGGAGAATGACTTGGAAATTATTCCCGTTTTGAACAAAGTGGATTTACCAAGTGCCAATCCAGAAGAAGTAAGTGACGATATTATTGATTTACTGGGATGTAAATTAGAGGATATTATTCACGCTTCGGGTAAAACTGGTTTTGGTGTAGAAAATATATTGGCAGCCATCATCGAAAAAATTCCACCTCCATCAGGAAGTGTTGACGAACCGCTACAAGCGTTGATTTTTGACTCGCATTACAATCCGTTTCGAGGAATCGAAGTTATTTTCCGTGTGAAAAACGGACAGATTAAAAAAGGCCAGAAAATTAAATTTATGGCTACCGGAAATGAATATTTTGCGGATGAAATTGGTACTTTGAAATTAAATCAAGTTCCGAAACAAGTCATTTCAGCGGGTGATGTTGGCTATTTAATTTCTGGAATTAAAGAAGCAAAAGAAGTAAAAGTAGGCGATACGTTGACGGATGCAAAAACGCCAACAACAAATATAATTAAAGGTTTTGAAGATGTAAAACCAATGGTTTTTGCGGGAATTTATCCTGTGGACACCGAAGATTATGAGGAGTTGAGAAACTCGATGGAAAAACTGCAGTTGAACGATGCTTCCTTGGTATTTTTACCGGAAAGTTCAGCCGCTTTGGGATTTGGTTTCCGTTGTGGATTCTTGGGAATGTTGCACATGGAAATTATCCAGGAGCGTCTGGAAAGAGAATTTAACATGACTGTAATTACTACCGTTCCCAACGTTTCGTATTTGGCTTACACCAAAAAAGATCCTACTACGCCACTTATCGTAAATAACCCTTCGGACTTGCCGGAGCCTTCTCGTTTAGACCATGTAGAAGAACCGTTTATTAAGGCAACTATCATTACCAAATCTGATTATGTGGGGAATGTAATGAGTTTGTGTATCGAAAAACGTGGGTTGATTACCAATCAAACGTATTTGACTACAGAACGCGTAGAGTTGACTTTTGATATGCCGTTGGCAGAGATTGTATTTGATTTTTACGACCGTTTGAAAACTGTTTCTAAAGGATATGCCTCGTTTGATTATACGCCAATTGGGATGCGAACTTCTAATTTGGTGAAAGTGGATATTTTATTGAACGCCACCATTGTGGATGCTTTATCATCCTTAATGCATGCCGACAATGCGTATCACATTGGTAAAAAAATGTGTGAGAAATTAAAAGAATTAATCCCGCGCCAGCAATTTGACATTCCAGTGCAAGCGGCTATTGGGGTAAAAGTAATCTCTCGTGAAACGATAAAAGCGTTGCGTAAAGACGTTACCGCCAAATGTTATGGTGGAGATATTTCCCGTAAACGTAAATTATTGGAAAAACAGAAAAAAGGTAAAAAACGCATGAGACTGGTTGGAAATGTTGAAATTCCGCAAGAAGCGTTTATGGCGGTGTTGAAGTTGAACGATTAAAAATTATTCTAAATTCTGACCTGAGCAAAGCAAACTGGCGAAGCAATTTTAAATTATAAATGGAACCTGACGATGTGAAAATTGTCAGGTTTTTTTGTTTCTATTTATTCTTCAACCATTCAAACAATCGTTTTGCATCTTCGAATTTAAACAATTGGGTTCCTTCATTCATCGTTGCTGCCGATCCGCAAGCAACTCCCCAACGGATTACTTCTTTTAAGCTTTTATTTTGCGAAAGCGCCCAAACCATTCCGCCTACCATACTGTCACCGGCACCCACAGTACTTTTTTTTGCAACATTAGGAGCAGGGACAAATTCATAGGAATCTTTGGTAACTAAAACTGCGCCTTGCGGACCAAGTGAAACAACTACGATTTCGGCGCCGCCTTTTGCAATGATTTGTTTGGCGGCTTCGTTTACTTCTTCCAGTTCCAATCGCTCCACGCCTATTAATTTTGCCAGTTCTCCAACATTGGGTTTGATCATATAAACACCAATTTCTAACGCTTTTTGTAATGATTCACCAGAGGTGTCCACAATTAACTTAGCATTTGATTTTTTTGCAATTTCTGCAATTTTTTGATAAAAATCTACTGACAAACCTTCATTCAAACTGCCACTGGCAACTAGGAATTTTAGTTTAGTATTAGCTATAGTTTCTAATATTCTTTTGCTTTCTTCGGTAGTAATTTTTCCGCCTGTAAACCCAAATCGGTATTGTGAATTGGTGTTGTCATCTACTGCGACAAAACTTTCTCTTGTCCAGGTTTGGACTTCGATTGCTTTAAATTCAACGGCTTCTTTACTCACCAATTCCTCCAGCATTTTACCCATTGGTCCACCAGAAGTAAAGACTGCTAAAGACGTCCCTCCTAGGCGGGAGATCGCCTTAGAAACATTGATTCCTCCACCTCCAGCATCATACCGAGGCTCATCACATCGTATTTTTTGTTCTGGTACTAATCCTTTAAAATGAGTGCTTTTATCTAAAGCAGGATTAACGGTAAGGGTAACGATATCAAATGTCTTCATTTTTCACGAATTTAATACTCTAAAGGTCGGATAAAATTGATAGAATTTGATAGAATTCAAGGCGAATATTTCTTTGTATATTTGCAACCTCAAAACAATTAAAATAATGATCGAAGATAAAACCCCACAACGCACAAGTATTGCTCAATTAGGAGAATTTGGATTGATAGACCATTTGACAAAAAACTTTGAAATCAACCAACCTTCGACTCTAAAGGGAATTGGGGATGACGCTGCCGTTTTGGATTTCAAAGATAAAAAAGTAGTCGTTTCAACAGATTTGTTGATTGAAGGTATTCATTTCGATTTGGCTTACATGCCACTAAAACATTTGGGCTATAAAGCGGTTGTTGTTAATGTTTCTGACATTTGCGCGATGAATGCCAAACCAACACAAATCACAGTTTCTATAGCGGTCTCTAATCGTTTTCCTTTGGAAGCATTAGATGAATTATTTGCAGGAATAACGCATGCAGCACGTGAATATAATGTAGATGTTATAGGTGGCGACACCACTTCTTCCCAAAAAGGATTAATCATCAGTATAACAGCTCTTGGCGAAGCTGATGAAGAAGAAATCGTTTATAGAAACGGTGCCAAAGAAACTGATTTATTAGTGGTTACAGGCGATATTGGAGCTGCTTATATGGGGTTGCAAGTTTTGGAAAGAGAAAAACAAGTTTTTCAGGTAAATCCAAATTCACAACCAGATTTAGATGCGTATACCTACCTAATAGAACGTCAATTAAAGCCAGAAGCGCGTAAAGATGTTCGTACTTTATTGCACGCTTTAGAAATAAAACCAACATCAATGATTGATATTTCTGATGGACTCTCATCGGAGATTATGCATTTGTGCAAGCAGTCTAAAGTGGGTTGTAATTTATATGAGGACAAATTACCAATCGATCCACAGTTTATTAACGTTTGTGAAGAATTCAACATCGATAGTACTACTGTTGCTATAAACGGAGGCGAAGATTACGAATTGCTTTTCACCATTGCTATGGAAGATTTTGAAAAAATAAAAGGAAATCCAAATTTCACGATTATTGGCCACATGACACAAGAAAGTGAAGGAATTCATTTAGTTACTCGGGCCAATACCAAAATTGCTTTAAAAGCGCGTGGCTGGGATGCTTTGAGTGAATAAAATCTCTTAATTAAACAATAAACGACACTTTTCAGTGTCGTTTATTGTTTGATTTAAAAAAGCAGGCCTCTTTTCTTTGCCTCCCGGACTAAATCAGCATCACTCCCGTGCTCTATTTTTAATAATTCTTTTAAGTTTAATTTTCTTCGTTCTATTGCTCCTAATGAAATTGGTATATATTGAGGTATATCATTCAACTTAGTCCCCTTTGAAATATGAAATAAAATTTGCTCATCAAATTGATCAATTTCGATAACATCTTCTTCTGCTTGATTTAACATTTTTAAAACCGATTGGCTATAATACTTTTCATCTTTTATAACTTTATCAAAAGCAAAAAGCAATTCATCAAATGTTAAGTCATTTTTAATAACCAGTCCATTTGGGTTTATCGTCTTGATGATGGTCTTTATCTTCAATAATTCAGTGTACATGGTAAGCAAAATAATTTTGCAACTGGGCATATGTTCTGATAATAGCTTTGCTAAATCCTCACCAGAATAAATATTTTTTTCTTCGTAAGCCGGCATACTAATATCTAAAAAAGCGATGTCAAATGTATCGTTATCTGGATTTGTGATGATGTGGTAGGCTGATTCACAATCTTTTGCTTGCGTTATAGAAAACTCAAACTCTTCAGGATTATATCTTGTTATTGCGTTTTTATACCCTTCAATAATAAAAGGATGGTCGTCAACTATTAATATTCTATTTTTTGTTATTACTTTATCAACTGAATCAATCGCCATTTTTGTATAGGTTCTAGGTTTATTTTTATTAGACTGGGATTTTAATGGTGAGAACTGTTCCGTCGCCTTTTTTTGATTTTAAATCAAAAAATCCTTCACATTCCTGGGTTCGAGAAAGTATATTTTGGAGTCCAATCCCTTTTTTTGCAGTTTTTACATTAAAACCAATACCATCATCACTTATTTTTAAAACCAAGTTATTCTCTTCTTTTTTTAGTTCGATTTTAATACTACTGGCATTGGCATACTTGTTCACATTTTGAAGGGATTCCTGAAGAATACGGTACAAATTAATTTTCACCGCGTTACTGACCAATTCCCATTTTATGGTTGAATCGATATTCGTTGTTAATTTTGATTTAAATGTCTTTTTTTGATCTTCAAATAAATCATCTACAATGGCAACAAAGTTATTGATTAATTCTGATTTTTCTCTATTCAAATCATGAGATATTTCCCGAATGTCCTGCTCGATATTTTTCAACTCTACTAAATAAGTGTTTCGTTGATTAATTGCAATTTCATCATTGAATTTATTTAAACCGTCCAGATTCATTCGGATGCCAAACATCCTACCCAAAACTCCATCATGGAGCTCTTGTGCTACTCGCTTCTTTTCTTTAACCCTATTGATCTCTATAGTACTTTGCTGCGAAATCATTAAATTATAAATTTCTTCATTCGCCTTTTGTTGCTCTTGCTTGAATAGCAACTCTCTATTTTTGGTTTTTTGGTTTTTTATAATAAATAGGAATAAAACAAGCATCGCTAATCCGCTGAAAATATATACTAAATTTCTGTTTGTTTCTACTAAATCAGTATTTTTACTCTTTATTTCCTCTGTTTCATATTCTATACGGGTGAATTTCTCTCCCATATTACGTTCCGATTTTTGTAGACTATCATTAATTTTAATATATTCTTTAGTGTAAATTGAAGCTTTTTTAGGATTAATTATCGCCAATTGTTTTAAAGAAGCTAAAACATTTCGATAATTTTTAGAACTTCTTGCTATTACAAGTGCTTCATTGGAAAATTTAAATGCCTTTACAGTATCTTTCCTATAAGCAAAATATTCCGCCAAATGAATTTTATTTGTAATTATCCCTGCCGTTAATTGTAAACTATCTCTAACCTTCAAAGATTGATAAAAAAGATCTGGAAGTTGATCCCATTCTTTCAATTTAAATTTAGAATAAGCTAAATTATCTAATAGCATTGCATATATAAATGGCTTATCATTTTTCAAGTTAACTTGTTTTAAACCATATTGAAAATAAGATTTTGCCTGTTTATGTTTATTCATGTTTTGAAAAACAAATCCGAGATTGTTTAATGAAGTAGCTTTGGATTGAAATACTTTTGAAATTAGTGTGTCATTTATACTTGCCAAGGCTTTATTATGAAACTCAATGGCTTTACCATATTCCTCACGTTCATTATAAATTATTCCTAGAAGATTATTTGAATCGTATAAAACATCACTAACTTTTTCGCCTCTCACTACTCTTAATGCGCTAAACGCTTCTATTTCACTACCAGAAAAATCTCCCTCATTATATTGCAAAAGTGCTTTGTTTAATATCGTCTTCGCTAAATTATATTTATCTCGAATAGATCTGTACATCTTTTCAGCCTTAGAATAATATATAAAAGCGCTATCAGAAACCACTTGAGAGCTATAATAATCTCCTAAATATGTATATCCTTTAGCCATATCTTTAAGATCATTATTATTTATTGAATTCTCTAAAACTAAACTGACAGTTTTTTTATATCCTTTCCAATCATTCATATTATAATAACGATTGGCTACTTTAAACAAATCTACCCTACTAATAGAATCATCTTGCTGATTCAAAATAAGAGTTAGTGCTTTTTGGTTATACTCTTGTTTCTTAACCAGGGATAGTTGATCATTATTGGCCATTGACAAATATGATGCGAGACTATCCTCTTGGTAATTAATTATGGAGTTTTCTTTTCCTTGCTTTACACAACCATGGAAAACAAACAAAAAAAAAACAAATATGTAATAGATTTTTTTCAATATACTTTTATGAATTTCATCAAAAATAACAAAATAAAACCATCGAGAATAAAAAAAGGCTGTCAAAAATTTGACAGCCTTTTTATTTACTTAAAAAGTTTAAAATAATGACTCTAAAATTAGTCTATCTTTTTATTTCCTCCAGCTCCTTGATTACCTGTTAAATCAATTTTTTTATTTCCTCCAGCTCCTTGATTACCTGTTAAATCAATTTTTTTATTTCCTCCAGCTCCTTGATTACCTGTTAAATCAATTTTTTTATTTCCCCCAGCTCCTTGATTACCTACCAACTCTACATTACCATTATTATCAATTGTTACAACAGGATCTGTTTCAGGTGTTGTAAAAGAAGTTAATACCATTATTAGAGAAAATAATCCGATTGTTAAAATTGCTTTTTTCATAATTTGGGGATTTTATGTTGTTGTTTGATTTTGTTTGTTTATGAACTCAGTTTCGCTGAATTCTTTTGTAAAACTACACAGACAACTTGATTTTTTCCTACAAAAAAAGACGTTTATGGTAGAATGCATCCGTTTGATAGTGGATGAACATCAAATTTAAGTAGGTAGCTGATTTTATATTTCTAAATAATTTCCGTTAGCAAATTCGGAGATAATAAGATCGATATTGACCTTATACGATTTAGAAAAAGGAAGTTTTTCAGTACTATTTTTAATATAACAGAGAGAGTTTCCACTATGAATTCTGGAAATATAGTTACGGTTCACAATATAACTATTATGGATTCTTATAAATGGATACGACAATGCGCCTTCAAAATGTTTCAATGTTTTAAAAGCAGTTATCATTTCTCCATTGTTTAGATAGATATCTGTTGAATTATTATCCGCTCGGAGATAACTTATGTCTTTTGCATCAATATAACGATAATCTCCATAAGACTTAATACATAAAGTCAACGAGTGCCCCGGACTTACTGTTTCTAGCTGTGGCAGACATATTGGTTTTTCCTCCAAAGTTATTGATTCGTTCAAGTCTACCTCATCTTCAACTTTTGCTTTATTTAATTTTAAAATCAATTTTACAAAATCGATTCGCACCAATGGTTTCAATATATAGTCTGTCACTCCATGTTGTATTGCCTCAAAAGCCAAATTTTTTTTACTAGTTGTCACAATAATTTTAGGAATAACTTTTAAATACCTGTGCAATTCATTGATAAGCGACAATGACAAATTACTAGCTTTGTTTACAGGATCAATTTCGAGAAAAACTAATTGCGGAGTATGCTCTAAAATAAGGTTTAACCCATCTGAATAATTATTTGCGGATGCCAAGAAGATAAGTTCTGAAAAACTATCAGCAATGCCTTTTGTTTTCAAAACACCTTCTGGATTGTCGTCAATAATAATGTACGAATAATTCATCAATGGCTTTTCCAGGAATTATTAGGCATAAATCATATATCCAAAATAAAAAATACTTTGGATCATTAAATTACTATTATAGTCTAGGGAAACTACTTATGCAAAAGCATAAAATATCAGACAAAAATGCTTGTTTAACATTCTAAAAATAAGCATTTAGCCTTTTTTATGTGGCTGTTGTTGATATGTTTTTAACAAATGTTGATACATTAAGATGAAATGCAAATATATCCGATTAAGAGCATTGGAGTTTTTTGAAAGAAATTGAAAATAAAAATTTATTTAAAAAATTATCCCAAAAAAATCTTCATTGTCAATCCTATAAAACGTATAATTTAGGAGTTGTAATGCCTCCTAGATCAAAAAAATACCTTATTTATCGATGATTTTTATATCAAAAATAACTGTTTCAAAATTAAATGCAAAAAACATTTTTTTTACAAATTTATCTTACTTTTATCGAAAAAAAACAACGCTATGAAAAAACTATTCACTTTAATGTGCTTATTCACTTATTTATTTGGTTTCAGCCAAGAAAATGAACCAACAAGTTTTAAGAAAAATGAAATTAAATTAAATGTTGCCTTTTTGGTTGCAGGTGGTTTCGAAGGAACTTTTGAAAGGATAATTAGCGAAGAATCTGCTTTTGGAGTTTCTTTATTTTTTCCTGTGATTGAAGACATTGAACCAAACTTTAGCCTGACCCCGTATTATCGTTATTATTTTGGAAAAAAACCTGCAGCTGGATTTTTTGCAGAAGGATTTGGAATGTTGAATTCTTATGATAGTTATATTTATAATGACAATTCATTTAATTCAGACATAGAAACCCGAACTGATTTTGCGCTTGGCTTTGGACTTGGGTCTAAATGGATTACCAAAAAAGGATTTCTTTTTGAAATAAATGCAGGTGTTGGACGAAATTTATTTAACAGCTCTGATACCGACTACGAAATTGTTGGTCGCGGTGGCGTAAGTTTTGGTTACCGATTTTAAAATAATAAAAAAAGGCTTCTCGATTCGAGAAGCCTTTCGTATTAAACAAACGATTTAATACATAATCGAGTTTACTTATTTATTACATTTTCATCAACCAGTTTTTTATTGAAACCTCATTTTCTATAATTGATTTCAAGTCTTCGATCGCTACACGGTCTTGTTTCATCGTATCTCTATGACGAATCGTTACCGTTTGATCTTCGATAGTTTGATGATCTACCGTAATACAAAATGGAGTTCCCAATGCATCTTGTCTTCTATAACGCCTTCCAACAGCATCTTTTTCATCATACGCCACGCTAAAATCCCAACGTAAATCGTCAATGATTTTATGCGCGATTTCTGGCAGTCCATCTTTTTTTACCAATGGCAAAATTGCCGCTTTAGTTGGAGCCAGAACAGAAGGCAATTTCAGAACCGTTCTTGTGGAGCCATCCTCTAATGTTTCTTCTTTTAATGAAGTTGCAAAAACTGCCAAAAACATCCTGTCCAATCCTACAGAAGTTTCCACTACATAAGGCACATAATTTTGATTCAATTCGGCATCAAAATACTGAAGTTTTCGGCCTGAAAATTGTTCATGTGCTTTCAGATCGAAATCGGTACGAGAGTGAATCCCTTCCAATTCTTTGAATCCAAAAGGAAAATTAAATTCAATATCAGCAGCTGCATTGGCATAATGTGCTAATTTTTCGTGATCGTGGAAACGGTAATTTTCTCTTCCTAAACCAAGTGATAAATGCCATTTTAAACGAGCTTCTTTCCAAAATTCATAATGCTTCATTTCTTCACCTGGACGTACAAAAAATTGCATTTCCATTTGTTCAAACTCCCGCATACGGAAAATAAATTGTCGGGCAACAATTTCATTTCTAAACGCTTTTCCGGTTTGTGCGATTCCAAAAGGAACTTTCATTCGTCCTGATTTTTGGACATTTAAGAAATTTACAAAAATACCTTGAGCCGTTTCCGGACGCAAATACAAATCCATTGCAGAATCAGCTGATGCTCCTAATTTTGTACCAAACATCAAATTGAATTGACGCACCTCAGTCCAATTTCTGGAACCTGATTCCGGACAAGCAATTTCCAATTCTTCAATTAATGCTTTCACATCTTCCAAGTCTTCGTTGCCAAGTGAACGCGCCATTCGCTCCAGAATTTCTCTTTCTTTAGCTTTATATTCAATTACACGGGCATTTGTAGTTATAAATTCCTGTTCGTTGAACGCATCCCCAAACCGAGTTCTTGCCTTTTCGATTTCTTTGACTGCTTTTTGATTCAGCTTTTCGGCATAATCTTCAATCAAAACATCCGCTCTATATCTTCTTTTTGAATCTTTGTTATCAATCAATGGATCATTAAAGGCGTCTACGTGACCTGAAGCTTTCCATGTAGTTGGGTGCATCAATATTGCCGCATCAAGACCTACGATGTTATCGTTCATTTGAACCATTGCTTTCCACCAGTATTCGCGTATGTTCTTTTTTAACTCTACTCCGTTTTGTGCATAATCATAGACTGCACTTAAACCATCGTAAATTTCGCTTGACGGAAAAATAAATCCATATTCTTTTGCGTGCGAAATTACATTCTTAAATAAATCTTCTTGTTTTGCCATAATGATGCAAAAATATAAAAAGTGAACTTAAAAAAAAGAAAATTGTTAAAGATTGAAGCATTGATTTGTTTATTTTTATAAATAAATCCCTGATTAGATGTTTGAAAGCCTTATAAATTTATTTTTTCCAAAAGTCTGTTCCGGCTGTAACTCCTTTCTACTGGTAAATGAAAATGTGATTTGTACGGTTTGCAGACACGAGATTCCACTGACCAATCACCATTTGAACCCTGAAAACGATGCTTTCAAAAAATTTTACGGACGGATTCCGGTACAACATACCTCGGCATTATTTTATTTCCATAAAAAAGGAATTGTCCAAGAACTTATTCATAATTTAAAATACAAAGGGCATGAGGAAATAGGAACAATTTTAGGCGAATGGTATGCTCAGGATTTAAAGAAAATCAAATTATTAGAATCGGTAGATCAGATTATTCCAGTTCCATTACACCGAAAAAAGTTAAAAGAAAGAGGATACAATCAAGTTACCGCTTTTGGAAAAGCACTTTCTTCGGTTTTAAAAGTCGGATACAATGATTCACTGTTGATTAGAAAGGTATATTCAAAAACCCAATCTAAGAAAAATTTATTAGGAAGAACCGAAGGAATCGAAATGATTTTTGATGTTGTGTTTACTAAAAAAGACTACAACAAACATTTCCTGTTAATTGATGATGTTATCACTACCGGAGCTACATTAGAAGCTTGTTCCAAAGTTTTACTTAAAATCCCCGGTGCCAAAATTAGCATTGTTTGTATGGCGATGGCGCAATCGTAACTCGGGACTAAATACATGTATTCAAAATCGAGTTACAATTTAAAGCATGAAGTTTTTTAGCACTCATGAGTTCTCTTAACTTTTATTCTACAAGGAGCTCCAGGTACCTCTTAAGAAGTAGTAGAATTTTTCATCCGTCTTTTGGGCGACTAAAAAGTTTAAAGCGAGAAGCAGCACGCGCAAAAACGAACTGACAAAGTGAATAACTCCTGAAAACAAGTTTGTTACCAGTTCAAACAGCACGCCATCAAATTAATTTAATGAAATTATAACCAAATAGAATTTCCGTTTCCAAAGTTTAATGTTTAAATTTGAATAAAAATTTTTATAAATCATTTAAACAATCATATTATGGCTTTTGAATTACCACAATTACCTTATGCGTATGACGCATTAGAACCTCATATTGATGCGCGTACAATGGAAATTCACCATTCTAAACATCACAATGCGTACACAACCAATCTAAATGCTGCAATTGTTGGTACAGATATGGAAGGCAAGACAATTGAAAATATATTGATTAATCTTGATATGAAAAACGCAGCTGTTCGTAACAATGGTGGTGGTTTTTACAACCACAACTTGTTTTGGAACGTAATGACTCCAAACGGAGGCGGACTTCCTACTGGAGATTTACTAGTTGCAATTGAAGCTGCTTTTGGAACTTTTGAAGAATTTAAAGCAAAGTTTAGCAAAGCAGGAGCAACACAATTTGGTTCTGGATGGGCTTGGCTTTGCGTTCACAAAGGCGGTAAAGTAGACGTTTGCGGTACGCCTAATCAAGACAATCCATTAATGCCCGGTGTAGGTTGTGCTGGAACTCCAATTTTAGGAATGGATGTTTGGGAACATGCTTACTATTTGCATTATCAAAACAGAAGACCCGATTATATCGAAGCTTTTTTCAATGTAATTAACTGGACGGAAGTTGCTAGAAGATATGCCTTAGAGAAATAATCTTTTCTCTTTTACACAAAAGCGCCGATTTCAAATTTAGAAATCGGCGCTTTTTTTATGGCATTTCTTCACTTTATTCCAATAAAAAAGGTGGAATCTCTTCCACCTTTTTTGCCCCAAATCTACCATAAATTTAACCTACTAATGTTATGGTGAGTCAAAATTATACTAGTTCTTCGTTGCTGCCAAATAAATTAGATGAATAACTTAGAAAACCGATTAAAAACCAATCAGTTCCAATTATTAATAGGCTCTTGCATCTTTCCCTTCATAAAAATTCATGAATGCACGATTTACCACTCGGTTGCCTCCTGGAGTAGGATAATCACCGGTAAAGTACCAATCTCCTAAATTTTTTGGACAGGCAGTATGCAAATCATCTACCGTTTGAAATATTATTTTTACTTCGGCTTTTATCTCCGGAGAACTTAACATTTGTGCAATTTTATCCGAAACTTCTTGTGGTTGAAAAGGTGCGTATATTGCTGTTACATAATTGACCACTTCAGTGTCATTGAAGTTTTCCTGTGCTTTACATTTCACATATACTTCATCAACAATATGGTACAAGTTTCTTTCTTTTAGCAATTCTAAAGCGGCTTTGAAAGCTACTAATCCTTCTAATTTTGCCATGTCAATTCCATAACAATCCGGATAGCGTATTTGTGGCGCAGAGGACACTACAACAATTCGTTTTGGATTCAAACGATCCATCATTTTGATAATACTCATTTTGAGGGTTGTACCTCGAACAATACTATCATCGATAATTACTAAATTATCCGTTGGCTTTATCACACCATATGTAACATCATACACATGGGCAACCAAATCATCACGGCTACTATCCTCTGTAATAAATGTTCTTAGTTTTGCATCTTTAATCGCTACTTTCTCGGTACGTATTTTTACAGACAGGAGCTCTTGTAATGATTCCTTAGTCAAGGTATTTCTATTCTGAAGAATATAATTGTTTTTTCTTTGATTCAGGAAATCTTGAGCTGCTTCTACTAAACCGTAGAAAGAGGTCTCGGCAGTATTTGGAATATAAGAAAAAACAGTATTGTCCGTATCCTCATCAATAGCGTCCAAAACAGCGGGTAAGATAAGCTTCCCTAATGTTTTTCTCTCCTGATATATTTCTGCATCACTTCCTCTAGAGAAATAAATTCGTTCAAAAGAACAGGCTTTTTTTACTGTTGGAGGAAGAATCTCTTCCATTGAAACCGTGCCATTTTTTTTAATTATTAATGCCGTTCCAGGTTCTATTTCTTGTACTTTTTCGAAAGGCACGTTGAAAACGGTTTGTATAACCGGTCTTTCAGAAGCAACAACAACTACTTCATCATCTTGATAAAAATAAGCGGGACGTATCCCGGCAGGATCTCTAAAGACAAATGAATCGCCATGTCCTAAAAGTCCAGCCATAGCATATCCCCCATCTAAATTTTTAGAAGAACGTCTCAAAATTTTAGCAATATCCAAGCGCTCGGCAATTACAGGAGAAGCTTCTCTTTTAGACAAACCTTCTTCTTTACAATCCTGATACAACTGCATCACTTCTTTGTCCAAAAAATGTCCTATTTTTTCCATAACGGTCACTGTATCTGCCATTTCTTTTGGATGCTGACCCAATTCTACCAAATTTTGAAAAAGTTCTTTCACATTGGTCATATTGAAATTCCCTGCCAATATCAGATTACGATGCATCCAATTGCTCTGACGCAAAAACGGATGAACGCTTTCGATACTATTTTTTCCAAAAGTTCCATAGCGCACATGGCCCAAAAACAACTCTCCTAAGTACGGAATATTCTCTTTTTGAAGCGCTACATCATCCGCATACTCCGGATGAGCTGCCATCTCCTCATTTATTCTTTCATTTATTTGTTTAAATACATCTTGAATGGGCTGCGAATGATTGGATCGCACGCGACTAATATACCGCTCCCCAGGTTCAACATCCATTTTAATACTTGCAAAACCTGCTCCGTCTTGCCCGCGATTGTGCTGCTTTTCCATAAGGAGATACATTTTTTGTATTCCGTAAAAAGCCGTTCCGTATTTCTCTTTGTAAAATTCAAGCGGTTTGAGTAGTCTAACTAGTGCTATTCCACATTCATGTTGTAAAGCGTCGCTCATTGTGTTGTTGTTTGTTGTTGTGTTATTCTAAAAATGAATTTGACTAATTTGTATGTATGACAATAATCAAACCAGATGCTATACCTTATATTTTTTTAACAAAAAAAACCCCGTTTCCGAGGTTTTCATGCATTATAATTCTATGTCAAACTGTGTCAATGATTTGAATTGTTGCAATCTTGACACAACTTCCTCTTTGTTTAAATTAACCATCCGTTCCGTTCCAAATTTCTCAACACTAAAGGAAGCTAAATTAGAACCGTATATAACCGCATTTTTCATGTTCTCAAAAGATATGTTTTCACTCTGTGTTAAATATCCTGCAAAACCTCCTGCAAAAGTATCTCCTGCTCCTGTTGGATCAAAAACTTCTTCTAATGGCAGTGCTGGTGCAAAGAAAACTTCTTTATTATGAAACAAAAGTGCTCCGTGTTCGCCTTTTTTAATTACTACATATTTAGGCCCCATATCCTGGATCTTAGCAGCCGCTTTCACTAGTGAATATTCTCCCGAAAGTTGTCTTGCTTCTTCGTCATTGATTGTAATTACGTCAACACGTTTCATCACATCCAATAATTCGGGCAAAGCACAATCCATCCAAAAATTCATAGTGTCTAGCACTACTAATTTTGGTTTCGTTTCCATTTGGTCAATTACACTACTTTGTACTAATGGATGTAAATTTCCTAGCATCACTATATCGGCATTTTTAAAATTCTGAGGGACTTTCGGTTGAAAATCACCCAAAACATTAAGTTCCGTTGCCAATGTATCTCTTGAATTCAAATCATTATGGTAAAGCCCGCTCCAAAAAAACGTTTTCCCACCTTTTACTACTTCAAGTCCAGAGATATCAATGTTTCTTGCTGTTAATAAATCTAAATATTCTTGTGGAAAATCATCGCCAACTACAGAAACTATGGCAGATTGTAAATTAAAAAAAGAAGCCGAAAGTCCTATATAAGGTGCAGCTCCACCTAAAATTTTATCCGTTTTACCAAAAGGCGTTTCTATGGCATCAAAAGCAACGCTTCCAACAATCAATAATTTATTCATTTTATGAGTTTCGAATTAAGGCGCAAAGATAGTTTATAAGTTGTAAAATTGCAACGGGTCTCAATTGTAAAATTTTACTAATTTAAACCATTCGCTTTTTAATAATTTACATTGTAAATAATTAAAAATCTCATTATTTACAATCTACAGATCTAATGAAAATGTCTTTATTTCAACCAGGAAATAATAGCCTCATTTTCTTGATTCACTGCATAATCCAAAGCCGTTTTTCCAAAAATATCCTTTTGATGCGTATTGATTTTATATTTCAACAAAATTTCTACACATTTTTCCTGACCAAAAGTGGCAGCAAAAAACAACGCATTGGCCTTATTATAATTTACTAAATCTGGACTCGCTTTGTGTTCCAACAACAATTCTGCTAAAGAAGAATACCCTTTGAAACACGCACCCATTAAAGCAGAATTACCAGAGGAATCCTGAATATCTAAATTTGCTTTTTGCGAAATCAAATAGGCTACAACATCATAATTATTATTGTAAACAGATAGAATAAGTAAACTATAACCAGAAGAATTTAATGAATTTATATCATTCCCTTCTTGTACAAAGCTTTCAATCGTTTTTACATCATTCGTTCTTGCCGCATCAAAAACAGCTGTGTTTTGCGCATTCAAAAAACCAGAAATTAAAACTACTAATATGGAAATTATTTTTTTCATTTTTTTAAAATTTAAATAACAAAGGAGCGCTAAAAAACGCTCCTTTGTTAATTTTTCTTACAATTATTGCATCATTAAAGTTTCTATCTCTTTACGATCCATTTTAAGTTCTTTTGCTAAACGCATTCCGTATTCACTGTCCGCTTGGTAAAAATGAGCAATCATTTTAGCAACAATCACTTTATTTTTCACTTGTTTCAATGCTCCAGATAAATTATAGATTAACGCATCTTGATCTTTTTTAGAAAAACTACGATACAAATCGCCTGCCTGAGCAAAATCATTTGGTTTCGAAATTTTTGCTTGAGCTGTTGTTACGTTAACAAATTCTGACTTTGAATATTTAAATTTCACATCATCCTTTACCTCCGGTTTATTCGTTGAAGGCTGATAATTTACATCACCCGTTTGAGGACGCAATGACATATACCCATTTTCATTGTATGTTGTAACTGCATTTTTAGGCATGTTTACAGGGATTTGTTGAAAATTGCCTCCTAAACGATGGCGTTGTGTATCAGAATACGAGAACAATCTCCCTTGCAATAATTTATCTTCGGAAGGCTCAATTCCCGGAACCAAAATTGCAGGCGAAAATGCCGCTTGCTCTATTTGTTGAAAATAATTGGAAGGATTTTGATTCAAAGTCATCGTTCCTACTTTGATCAGTTTAGCAATTTTTTCAGGCCAAATTTTAGTAGGATCAACAGCATTAAAATCCAAAGCCAAAAAATCTTCTTTTTTCAACATTTGAACATACAAATCCCATTTTGGAAAATTCCCTTTTTCAATTTCATTGCGCAAATCCAAAGTGGCGTGTTCAATTTGTGTGGATTGAATTGCATTGGCTTCGGCTTGCGATAAATTACGCACTTCTTGCTGTGGAACCCATTTGTATTTTACATAAGTCACTTCGCCTTTCGCATTTACCCATTTGTATGCATGTACTCCATTGCCTTCCATTTGGCGAAAATTTGCAGGAATTCCATAATCAGAAAATACCCAAGTCAACATGTGTGTTGATTCTGGAATATTGGAGAAGAAATCGAATACTCGATTCGGATCTGATGCGCCATTTGTTATTGGGGACGGTTTAAAGGCATGGACCATGTCTGGAAACTTCATCGCATCACGAATAAAAAAAACAGGCAAATTGTTTCCTACTAAATCATAATTCCCTTGTTCAGTGTAAAATTTAACAGCAAAACCTCGAGGATCACGGTACGTTTCTGGAGAACCCGCTTGGTGTGTTACAGTTGAAAAACGAACCAGTAAAGGTGTTTTTTTACCTGCTTTGTTTAAAAAATCTGCCATAGTAACATCCGAAAAATCAGAAGTTGCCACAAATTCTCCAAAGGCACCAGTTCCGCGAGCATGAACCACTCTTTCCGGGATACGTTCGCGGTCAAAAGCAGCTAGTTTTTCAATCAAATGAATATCTTCAAGCAGGACTTGCCCGTCTTGTCCAATGGTTTTTGAATTTTGATTGTCTCCTACCGGAGCTCCGGAATTTGTTGTCAGCGTTTGTCCAAATGTTAGCTGAGTTATCAATACTGCTATTGATAAAACGAGTACTTTTTGTTTCATAAAACTATTTTTAATTTATTTATTATTGCAAAAATATCTACAAAAAACATATTGACATAACTGAAAGTTTATATCTTTGTCATTGACAACATCTATATATATGAACATTCAACAATTAGAGTACATAATTGCAGTAGATCGCTTAAAAAATTTCACAAAAGCAGCCGAATATTGCAATGTCACCCAAGCAACATTAAGCACTATGGTCAAAAAATTAGAGGCTGAGCTTGGAATAATTATTTTTGATCGAAAAAAAAACCCAACGGAGACAACCGAAATTGGAATAGAAACGGTTGAAAACGCCAAAAAAGTAGTCCTTCACAGCCAGCTTTTAAAAGACAATGCTAAAAAGATTAATGGCAAAATTGAAGGGAAGATCAGAATTGGAATCATCCCCACAATTGCGAATTCTTTACTACCAAAAATTATAAAACCTATTTTAGAAAATTATCCTGATTTAAAATTAGAAATATCAGAATCAACAACTAATACCATTACAAAACAATTGAAGGAAGGCCAGCTTGACATGGGAATCGTGGCAACACCTTTGCAGGAGCCAGAAATTGAAGATATCATTTTGTTTTATGAAACTTTAATGGTGTATGGCGATATTGACCCCGGACAAAACTATATTTTACCTGACGAAATAAGAAATCATAAAATCTGGCTTTTGGAGGAAGGGCATTGCCTAAGAGAGCAATTTATTAAATTATGTTCTCTAAAGAAAAAAGAGAAAATGATTGGGAATTTAAAATTGGAAGCCAGCTCATTTGACACTTTATTGAATATGATTGACGAGTTTGGCGGATTAACTTTGATTCCAGAATTATATTATAATACCCTTTCCTCCGAAAGGAAACAACAAGTCAGTTTTTTTAATGCTCCCATTCCAGTGCGGGAAATGAGTATTATTTACCATCGCCCGTATGCCAAAATCCGAACAATAGAAGCGCTTGCCAAAATTATCCAAAGCACAATAAACAAAAACTTAATTTCAAATAAATACAAAAAAAGCGAATTAGCCATCACTCAAATTTAACGATCACTCACTCGTACTTTCATAAAAAGCATCTATAGAAAGTTGTTTTTGCATTGAAGCCATCACCGCTAACGCATCGCATCTTTCGTTTTGGATATGGTTATTATGTCCTTTGATCCATTTAAAATCTACTTTGTGTTTTCTATAAACAATTAAAAAACGTTTCCACAAGTCAGCATTTTTCCGATCTGCAAAGCCTTTTTTTTCCCAGCCCAAAACCCATTTTTTTTCTACTGAATCGACCACATATTTAGAATCAGAAATCACCAATACCCTAGTATTTGGATTTTTTAGTTTTTCGAGACCCACAATTACTCCCAGCAATTCCATTCTGTTATTTGTCGTTCGACGAAACCCTTCATAGAATTCCTTTTTATAGGGTTTTCCAACCCATTCCATAACTACTCCATAACCACCGTTTCCTGGATTACCCTTAGCAGCCCCGTCTGTGTAAATGTGTACGTCGTGAGAATTCAAAATTATAAATTATGCGTTAATAGTCTTTCAATCACTTCCGGAAAATACTTTTGTTCCAATTCATGAATTTTTTGGGCAACTTCTTCAGGAGTTTCATGTCCTGATAAAATTATGTTTTTTTGAAAAAGAATGTTTCCCTCGTCATAATTTTCATTAACATAATGAATCGTAATTCCGGTTTCTTTTTCTTTATTCCCAACAATTGCTCTGTGAATATGCATTCCATACATCCCCTTTCCTCCATATTTTGGCAACAATGCAGGATGAATATTTATTATCTTATGGGGATAGGCAGTAATGATATTTTCAGGGAATTTTAATAAGAATCCCGCTAAAATTATCAAATCAGGTTGAATTACATTTACTTTTTGTAGTACTTCGCCTTCAAAAAGTTGTTCTTTTGAGAAAACCTCTGTTGGTAAATCATAGTTTTTGGCTCTATCTAGCACACGAGCAGTTGGGTTATTTGTAAAGACCGCCACAACACTTCCTGTTTTTGTTTTTTCAAAATACTTTATGATGTTTTCAGCATTAGTACCCGATCCAGAGGCAAAAATCATAATTTTTTTCATAACCTAACATGTTTTAATGGTACAAAAAAAGGCATAAAAAATGAAAATAAATAACATTGCACCAGCTTTGTTAAAATAAATTTCATAAATTAGATCTCACATTTATTAACTAAATAGTTGTTTTAAAATAAAGTTTTTTATTTTTGCCAACAAATTAAATTCTAAAATTAAAGATTATGTCAGACATTGCATCAAGAGTAAAAGCGATTATCGTAGACAAATTAGGTGTTGACGAAAACGAAGTTGTAACAGAAGCAAGCTTCACTAATGATTTAGGAGCTGACTCATTAGACACTGTTGAGCTTATTATGGAATTCGAAAAAGAATTTGACATTCAAATTCCAGACGATCAAGCAGAAAACATCGCTACTGTAGGTCAAGCAATCTCTTACATCGAGGAAGCTAAAAAATAATAAAGTACACACCCGTTTACAGTTTTGTAAACGGGTGTTATTATTTTTTTTAAAATTAAATTCGAGATTGTATTTCAATCAAAATTATATTTATTGTATTACCCATGGCTCTTTTGTAATAGTTATACAATAAAGAAAGCATGGGTTTTATTTGTTTAAAGAACACAAAAATAAAGAATTTATGGTATTAAGACGAGTTGTTGTAACAGGTTTAGGCGCTCTCACACCCATTGGAAATAACATTGAAGAATATTGGAACGGGCTTATTAACGGCGTTAGCGGTGCAGCTCCAATAACCTATTTTGATGCTTCAAAATTTAAGACTCATTTTGCCTGCGAATTAAAAAACTTCAATGCAGAAGATTTTTTAGACAGAAAAGAAGCCAGAAAAATGGATCGCTATGCTCAATATGCAATGGTTTCGTCTGATGAAGCTGTACTTGATGCTGGTTTTAATTTTGAAAAATTAGACAAAGACAGAGTAGGTGTTATTTGGGGTTCTGGAATAGGCGGACTGGAAACGTTTCAAATTGAAATGTTGAACTTTGCAGCTGGAGATGGAACACCAAAATTTAATCCCTTCTTTATTCCAAAAATGATTTCTGATATTGCGGGTGGCCATATTTCAATAAAATACGGATTTAGAGGTCCAAACTTCACAACTGTTTCTGCTTGTGCTTCTTCTACAAATGCTATTATTGATGCGTTCAATTATATCAGGTTAGGCCATGCAGATGCTATGGTTACGGGTGGCTCTGAAGCTGCAGTAACAATTGCCGGCATGGGTGGTTTCAATGCCATGCACGCTTTATCAACAAGAAATGATGATCCTAAAACAGCTTCTAGACCGATGGATAAAGACAGAGATGGCTTTATTTTGGGCGAAGGCGCTGGAGCATTAGTACTAGAAGAGTACGAACATGCAATCGCTCGTGGTGCTAAAATTTATTGTGAAATAGGCGGTGGCGGTATGTCAGCAGATGCGTATCACATTACTGCTCCGCATCCTGAAGGACTTGGCGCTAAAAATGTAATGTTAAACTGCTTGAGAGATGCTGGTTTACAAGCGACTGATGTTGACGGTGTAAACATGCACGGAACTTCAACACCTCTTGGTGATATGGCAGAATCTAAGGCGATATTACATGTTTTTGGCGAACATGCTTATACCATGAATTTAAATTCAACTAAATCCATGACGGGCCATTTACTTGGAGCAGCTGGAGCGGTCGAAACAATTTCTTCGATCCTTTCGTTAAAACACGGAATAGTACCTCCTACAATAAATCATTTTACTGATGATGAAAACATAGATTCTAAGCTCAACTTCACATTTAATAAAGCGCAGAAAAGAGAGATGAATGTGGTTATGAGTAATACTTTCGGTTTTGGAGGTCACAATGCTTGTGTATTGGTAAAAAAATTAGAACTTTAATTCTATATGCGTATAATCAAAAAAATATTTTCAAAATCCCGTTCTCCAGAAGACGGGATTTTTTTTGATTCTATTCAGAAAATTTTAGGGTTTTCTCCTATAAATCTTGATTATTATAAAAAAGCATTTACCCATAGATCCTCCAATCGTCTTGATGTTTTAGGAAATCCAATCAATTATGAACGATTAGAGTTTTTAGGTGATGCAATGCTAAGTGCGGTTATTGCTGCCCATTTATTCAGTAAAGCCCCAGCAGGCGACGAAGGTTATTTAACAAAAATGCGTTCAAAAATTGTTAGCCGAGAACATTTAAACGAATTAGGCAAAGATCTAAATCTAGTACAATACATAGAAAGCAAGGTACCACTGCAGCATTTTGGCGAAAACATACATGGAAATATCTTTGAATCATTAGTTGGAGCAATATACTTAGACGGAGGTTATGCGTATTGCGAAAAATTCATTCAAAAGAGAGTTATCATTCCCTATGTAGATATTGCCAGACTTGAAGGAAAAGTAATAAGTTATAAAAGTTTAGTCATAGAGTGGTGCCAAAAAGAGAAAAAAATATTTCATTATGATATCTTTGAGGACAATGCCATTGATGGACAACGCTTATTTGGTGTCAAACTTAGTATTGACAATAAAGTGATTGCAAAAGCAAGAGCTACCTCTAAAAAGAAAGCCGAAGAAAAAGCATCCCAACGCGCTTATTTTGCATTTCAAGAAAAAATGGATAGAAAATAACTTCATATTCATAAAACTATATCGTTTTCGTTCATAAATTAACAAAAACATCCCGTTTTGGGGAGTTGATACTTCAGTAGAAATACTATATTTACAACTTATTTTTTCATGAAATGGCTATTCATAAACTGGATCTTGGCGAATTTGACGAAATAGATTACTATCTTATTGCCATTCATACTTCCTTAGAGGACTATCGATTGGCATTTTTTATTAATCAAAAGTTGCCTGTAAATCTAAGTAAAAGCGACGATGAAATTCAAATCAATATAAAAGAAGGAGAAACTAATTTTTCCAGATTTTATTATAACAATATCGAAAGTACCATTTCCTGGAATTTAATTCAAAATAAAAACGAGGTCGTCCAGTATAAAAAAGGAAACGCTACAAATCTATTTTCAGATGTAACCATGGAAGTAGCTACAAAAGTCTTTTTACTACCTGAATTTAAAAAAGTGGATTATTTTTTGAAAATAGAAAATAACGGCGATACGATGGATGTATCCAAAATTCAGCTCCTATTAAATACCATAGACAGCATATCAACTGTTTACATAGTAGATACAAATAAAATAAAATCTAAAAACAATTTAATTTTTTAATACAAATGCTTACAAACAAAAAAACTAAAATTGTAGCCACACTTGGGCCAGCATGTAGTACAAGAGAAATCATTAAAGACATGATTGACGCCGGTGTGAATGTGTTTCGAGTAAATTTTTCGCATGCGGATTATGAAGATGTGAAAGAGAAAATAAATCTGATACGAGGTCTTAATGAAGAATTTGGCTACACAACAGCAATTCTGGGTGACCTACAAGGTCCAAAACTTCGTGTAGGAATTATGGAAGAAGGAGTTGTAGTGCGAGATGGTGACCTAATTACATTTACCACTGCTGAGGACATCCTTGGGACCGCTAAAAAAGTATTCATGAAATACAAAAACTTTCCAAATGATGTAAATCCAGGGGAAAGAATTTTACTTGATGATGGTAAACTAATCTTTGAAATTGTTGAGACTGATAAAAAATCAGAAGTTATTGCAAGAGTAATTCAAGGAGGAGAATTAAAATCTAAAAAAGGCGTTAACTTACCCAATACAAAAATATCACTCCCGGCACTGACGGAGAAAGATATTGCAGATGCTATTTTTGCGATTGGCCAAAACGTAGACTGGATTGCCTTATCATTTGTAAAAACACCAAGAGATTTACAAGACCTACAGGAATTGATTGCAGAGCATTCTGAGTATAAAATTCCAATCATTGCCAAAATAGAAATGCCGGAAGCGTTAGAAAACATAGACAAAATTGTTGCCTATTGTGATGCATTGATGGTTGCTCGTGGAGATCTAGGTGTTGAACTTCCTGCTCATGAAGTACCTTTAGTCCAAAAAGAATTGATTCGCAGAGCTAAAACAGCTCGTATTCCTGTAATTGTGGCTACACAAATGATGGAAACAATGATCACCAGCCTTACGCCAACTCGTGCAGAAGTGAATGATGTGGCCAACTCAGTGATGGATGGTGCAGATGCAGTGATGCTTTCCGGAGAAACAGCAACTGGAAATTATCCCGTTCAAGTAATTCAAAAAATGGCACAAATCATTGAAGCGGTTGAAGATTCTCCACTGATTCAAGTACCCCAAAATACCCCACAGATAAAAACCAAACGCTTTATTACTAAAACAATATGTCATCACGCTGCAACCATGGCTAATGTAATCAAAGCTAAAGCAATTTGTACCTTGACAAATAGTGGCTATACCGCATTTCAAATTTCAGCTTGGAGACCTAATGCACATATTTTAGTGTTTACCTCAAACAAAAGAATCCTTACTCAACTTAATTTATTATGGGGTGTAAAATCGTTCTTCTATGAAAAAACAGTAAGTACTGATGATACAGTAACGGATATAAACGAAATTGTACGACAAAAAGGTTTTGTACAAAAAGGGGATTATCTTATTAACTTAGCAGCTATGCCAATTAAAGACAAAGGAATGGTTAATACCTTAAGGGTTTCTGAAATAGAATAAAAGCCATTTAAACAAATATTATAAATCCGTCTCGTTAGATAAACAAGACGGATTTATTGTTTTTCAGAAAATAAAAAACTCTATTTACTTCGAAAAATTTAAGAACAATTAAACAGTCTTCTGCAAAATAAAATTTACATTTGAATAACAAAAATTATATCAACCATGAGTTTTAATTCAAAAAATCCATTTTTAAATAACAAAACTTTTTCGGCTGCAGTCTCAAAAAAAGAGGAAATACATCAAGCGACGATTATTGATTATAACGACGAGATGACTTTATCAGGCACTATCAATAAGAGTTTAATCTTATTTCTACTCCTTACCGCTTCTGCAACAGTAATCTGGTGGTTAACGTTTAATGGCATGAACCCGATGGTTCCGGCCATAGGAGGCGCTATTGTTGGGCTCATTCTAGTAGTGACTGCTGCATTTAAACCACAATATTCTCCGTATTTAGCTCCCGGCTATGCGGTGTTTGAGGGTTTATTTATAGGTGGGATTTCTGCTATATTTGAAGCGATGTATCCCGGTATAGTACTCCAAGCCGTTGGAGCAACATTTATAACTTTTATGATTTGTCTGGGACTGTATAAATATAAAATTGTAAAAGTGACAGAACAATTCAAATCAGTAGTTGTGGCTGCTACTTTAGCCATCGCAACGTACTACCTTATATCGTGGATGTTTTCCCTTTTCACTAGTTTTGAACCGGTACATTATGGCAACTCCATGATGAGTATTGGAATTAGCGTTTTTGTTATAGTGATTGCGGCTTTAAATTTATTTTTAGACTTTGATCGCATTGAAAAAGGTGCTGAACAAAAAATGCCGAAATTTATGGAATGGTATGGAGCAATGGGATTAATGGTTACCCTGGTATGGCTATATATTGAGTTTTTACGATTACTTTCTAAATTGAACAGTAAAAACTAATAGCATGGTTTCATTAAAAAAGTAAAAACCTTTCTAATTGGAAAGGTTTTTACTTTTTTATGCAGCTTTTTCAAAAGCAATGTAATGACTTAGCTGTCCTTTAATATTGAAAACCGGAAATCCCTTTATCAAACAGGCATAAATATCTCCGTTTTTTTTATAATTCATAACCGTTTTCTCAAATGGCTCCTGGTCTGCTATTGCCTTACGGATCTCATTTGAAATGGTTAGATTTGTGGCCTTTCCTTGAAACATTTTTGGACTTTTCCCCAAAACTTCGGCTTCCACATATCCATTCATTTTTTCTATGTTATGTGAAGCAAAAACGATCTTAAATTTAGCATCTGTAACAATTATTACTTCTTCTTTAAGGCTGTTTCTTAAATCCCAGTTGTTATGAATCCACCTGTTTTGTGAAGCAATTGAATTGAGCTTGTTTATATCCAAAAAAAATTTTTTTACTGCTGTTAAAAAATTATTGTGAAAATCCCAGCAATAAACGGGAACCGTTTTAACACTCAAGCTATTGTGATACAAAGCTATAGCATCTTCATATTGTTTAAGATTAGTCATGATTTTTCTATTTAAAAGTCAAATGTAATTTTATTTACAAATATAAAATAACAATTATAAGACTTTAACCATTGTTGAACGCACCAAACACTAAATTAAAAATCAAATTTTAATTGCACCACAACAAATTTCTTCTCCTCAGTGTTTAAGTTACTTAATGATATTCCTAGTAAACGGACGGAATCCTTCATACGCTCCTGATATAGTAATTCCTTTACGATTTCTAAAATTAATCCTTTATCTGAAATAAAGTAGGGTAACGTTTTACTTCTAGTTTGTTGCGTGAAGTCACTATATTTGATTTTTAAAGTAATCGTTTTTCCTGCTATACTGTGTTTTTTTAATCTTTTTTCTAAGGTAGTCGCAATACTTTCTAATTTTTCTATCATAAAAATTTCAGATGACAGATTCACATCAAAAGTGTGTTCCGCAGCAACTGACTTTGTAATCCTATTAGATTTCACTTCACTATTATGAATTCCTCGAACCACGTTAAAATAAAAATTACCTGATTTCCCAAAATGTTTTTCCAAAAACTCTAAGGACTTCCCTTTTAGTTCCACTCCTGTAAAAATACCCAACTGGTACATTTTTTCAGTGGTAACTTTCCCTACGCCATGGAATTTCCGAATGGGTAATTCTTCCAGAAATAAAATAACTTCATCTGGAGTGACAGTTTTTTGTCCATTAGGTTTATTGAAATCACTAGCGATTTTTGCGACAAACTTATTAACCGATATTCCTGCCGAAGTAGTCAAACCTACTTCATTGAAAATACGTTGCCGTATTTCCTGAGCCAATAAAGTAGCACTTGGGTTTCCTTTTTTATTATTAGTAACGTCTAAATAAGCCTCGTCGAGCGATAATGGCTCTACCAAATCCGTATACTCATAAAAAATCTTTTGAATTTTATCCGAAATTTCCCTATACCGATCAAACCTTGGTTTTACAAAAATAAGTTCGGGACAATTTTTCTTGGCCATTATGCCACTTATTGCACTACGAACCCCGAATTTTCTGGCTTCATAACTCGCAGCAGCCACTACACCGCGATTTTCAGATCCTCCCACCGCAATAGGCTTACCTCGCAATGATGGATCATCCATTTGCTCCACCGAAGCGTAAAAAGCATCCATGTCAACGTGTATAATTTTTCTATTTGGAATTAATTCCTGCATGATAAACAAATTATTAATCGCTCCTTTTTCGACTCTCTTGTACCAACTTACAAATCTTTAGGCACTTCAGTATGTAAATAATTTTTGACTACAATGGATTTTTGCTTCTCTTCTGTGGGGAAAAAGAAACTTAAAGGTCTTGATTTAAAATGGATCCAAATAGAAATCATCACAAATCGTAATTCAAATAATGAGATGGCCCTAGAACGGAATGCAAGACCTAAAGAAAGACTGAAACTAACCATAAAGTTAACCAATCCCATTATTCCTATTCCGAAAATTCCCCAAAACAACATGGAATCACTTACTTCATAATTTGCTCCATATAATCCCAACGCTAAGTTTCCGCTACCAAAGGTTATATGCCTGACATCAAGGTTTAATCCCAAGAACAACCCAATCGAAACGGTACTCCCCATGAATATACCAAACCAAAAATTAGAAATAATACCAGCCCATCTTTTTTCATACAGTTTAGCTAGCTTCAAAGTGCTAGTTTTTCCAAAACTCCTTTTTAGCCAGGGATGCTCTATAATTCTGAAATAAACTTGATTGTGTTTGTCTCTGTTAGCTACACTCCCCGAAATAATTCCTGATAGAAACAGGAATACTCCTGCAATAGCAGCGTGAAAAATAGCCAATGAATGTATTGGACTTAAATCAATAAGCAACCTTTCCCACTTGGATGCGGCAATATTATAATCTAAAAAACAATCAATTAACCAAATGCCAAGTAATGATATTGGAAAAGCCATTATTACATTGCCTACAAAAGCAATGAACTGAGAGCGAAAAACACGTGCAAAAAGAATAGAAAAAGCTTTATATTTTTCGGAATCCTTACCTTGTTTTAAACCCCCTTCTTCAAGCGCTTTAATCAATGCCGAAGCCGTCATGGCCGGTTGCTTTGTTGCTAGAGTAAACCCTAATAGATAAATAGTGATAAATCCCAGAGCGTAGTTTACGCTATAAAGAAACGCATGTCCAAAAAAACTGGTATCCACCTTAGCAAGCATTACTTTAATAACACATAAAATACCCACTATCAAACCACCTCCTAATGCCGTTCGGAACATTTTAAAATATTCATGACGGTTTTCTGTAATATAATGTTCTCCCGTTTTAGCTGTATGCTGTGTTATTTCATACGATATCAATTGTGTGCTTTCACCAATGAATTTGCGAACATTATTCTTGTAACAATTGTATTTTATCAACTGCAACATTAATGCAATTGCATTACTCCTTTTTTGTTCCTCTTTATCTATTATTAACAACGGAATTAAATGCTTTAATCGATCTAATTGTTGCCTTATTTTTAATAAGTTTTGATTTACACGAAGCGAAATCCCATACTTTGAACTGTTATGAAACGCTTTGTCGACAAAACTTTCACATTGTTTATGCAAAACTAATAACTGAGCATAAGACAAATCATGTGAAGTAATAAAATGATTATCTGAATTTCTGATCTTATCTTCCAGATGAAATAATTCTTTTTCATAAGCAGAAAATGGGCTTGCATAATCATCAAACTCGGGTACCATTTTGATTACATCCGTTTCCATAGCCCGCCCACTAATGCGCTGAGTGATTAGGTACATTGCAAACAACAATTCTGACAAAGCTGAATTTTGTACCGGATTTTCATAAATGGATTTAAATTTTAGAAGACTGTATAATTCTTCCAACTGACCAACCGGAATCTTGTTCATCCAGATCGTATCTGTAGCTAAATAGAATACCTGATTAAGAATGTATTCTAAAGTATTTATTTGAGGCTGATAGGGCAAAACCTTCGCGAAAATTCTTTTTTTGACTTCAAAAATAAAATCTACATCTTGTAGAATAGCTGCGTCAGATAGTATTTTATTGAACTTTTTATCTTTTAAAATTTCTTTAAGGTAAATGGAAAGCTGTTTGCGACAAGAATAATTTTCTTTTAGAAAAGAAATAATTTCTTGTAAGTCTACCGTTTCTACTTTTTTAGCTTTCAACGGGCGAATGAGCCTTATCAACTCAATTAAGGGTACTAAACTGTCATTTGTTTCTCGCCAAGATTCTGCTTCACCAAAAAATTCAGTTAGTATTCCTGCTGGTGTTGACTTTGATTTTACTTTAAAAAATTCTATCATGACTCCATTCAATTTTTGTAAAAATACAAATCAAAAAAGAACTTTCAGCAACTTACTCATAAAATAGCGATTACAAAAAACCACGAAACTTTTAGTTTTTTATTTTAAATTGTTATTTTCTATTGGTTTAGAGAAGACTATCCAAGTCAAAATTTAAATTCTAAAAATAGGGACATAAAGCGTAAACCCAAAAAGTAAAATATTTGATACCTTTGAGCAAGGCATTCATCCTGTAAATTGAAAATAGTAGACTAAAAAACTTCTTTTTAATATAAAAAAGCGATTACAGAAGCTTTTCCCAATACAATTTTTATCCGTGCAAAACCAAAGCTGATTATCAAAATGAATGTTCAAGATATTTTAAAAACAACAAAGAAATGATTGAAATAGAAAGAAAATTTTTAGTTAAAAACGATTCGTTCAAAAAAGAAGCTTTCGCAGAAAGTCCTATTGCACAAGGTTATTTAAGTTCCGTTCCAGAGCGAACAGTACGTGTACGCATAAGAGCTAATAAAGGATATCTGACTATAAAAGGCGCTTCTAATAGTAATGGACTCTCTCGTTTTGAATGGGAAAAAGAAATTCCTGTTACCGAAGCTAAGGCACTATTGCTTTTATGTGAAAAAGGAGTCATCGATAAAACTCGTTTTGAGATAAAAAGCGGAAACCATATAATCGAAGTGGATGAGTTTCATGGCGAAAATGAAGGATTGTTAATCGCCGAAATTGAACTTGATTCAGAAACCGATGTCTTTGAAAAACCAAATTGGCTCGGGCAAGAGGTAAGTGGAGACGTACGGTACTACAATGCCTATATAAGTACTAATCCTTTTAAAAAATGGTAATTATTTTGCCATTATTTCTATGGTCACTTGCATTCCTCCGCTACTTTTATTAGACGTAATATCCATAAATGCACGTTTTGAAAGATCAATTTCTCTAGACTTTACAAAAGGTCCTCTATCTGTTATTTCGACAACCACAGATTTTCCGTTCTTCTCATTAGTCACCCTTACCTTAGTCCCAAAGGGCAACTTTTTATGTGCTGCCGTATATTTATTATTATCAAATTTTCGGCCACTAGTGGTTCTCCGCCCATTAAACTTATCCGCATAATAAGAGGCATGAGCCTCTTTCTTGAAAGGTTTGAAAACCGCTAATACATTAACCAGAGAATCTATTCTTTTTTCTTCAATATCAGGTGCCATTTTACTCTTTTTGATAGAGTCTCTTTGAAAGGAAGCTTTTTGTCTATCGCTCATAGAAGTTTGACTACTGACTAAGCTAATGACTGCCAGTAAAAAAAACAAAGTAATTGATTTTTTCATATATATTGTATTAGTTGAATCTATTTTACAAAAACCATACCTAGATAAAAAAAGCTCTATTTCTAGAGCTTAATTCGTTTTTTATAACCAGATATTCCATGGAATTCTACTCAAAATAAGGACTAAACCTAAACCATAAAAAATTGAAAAGGTTTTAAATTTTGATTCACTCGAAATTATTTTTTTATGTTTAGACCAACCTATTGTAATTAATACAATTGCAATAATATTTATTAATGGATGTTCCAATGAAGTCAGACGTAATGCCTTATCCGCCATTTGTCCTAAAGAAGCGAAACCTAACGGGGATACAAAATATAAAATGACACCAATCAATAATTGGATGTGGATTGCTATTAAAGCAAACAATGCAATTTTTCGATCTTTTGAAGCGAACTCTTTTTTAGAAAACAATCCGATGAAGGAGTTAACCACTGCAACCACTAATACCAAAAGCGCTAAATAAGCCCATCCAGAATGAAATTTTTGAATAAAATCGTACATAAATAATATTTTTGTTTTAACAAATATAAGAAAAAAAGGCATAAAAAAACCACGCTTTTCAACGTGGTTTTAAATATTCAATAGCTTAAAATACGCTTATTTACCAAAAATGTATCTAAGTGTGAATTGTGCTTGCCAAACATCAAAAGTTGAAGCATTTTTCTGGAAAGTATCTTTAATTAAAATTCTACTACCATCAGCTTCTACTTGAGTTGCTAATTGGAAAAACGGTACATTCACAGTAGCTGTTCTGTAATTCAAGACATTTGCATTAGTCACCCTTTGTGTAACTCCCCAATCTTTATTAATAAAATTGGTAAAGTTTAAGATATCTGCTCTGAATTGGAAATTGTTCTTTTTTCCTGCGATTGTAATATAAAAATCTTGAGTTGCTGATAAATCCAAACGATGTAACATAGGTAAAACCCCTCCGTTTCTCTGTGCATACTGCCCTCTTCTTGTAGAAAGATATTTATCTTGACTGATGTAAGAATCATACGCTTGTTGTTGTTGCGCTTCAGTATATGTAGTTACAACATTAACTCCATTTACAACATTTGTAACTGGCAATGGTTGAAAACGAATCTCATTTCCATTTTTAGGAACGTAAATCAAGTCATTATTGTTTACTCTATCTCCATTCATATCTCCTCCGTAAGAGTAAGAAAATGGTCCTGCTTGCTCTCCGATATACCCTAAGTTGATTGAAGTCGCCGCACCAACATTTTTACCATATTCGATTTTGTATCCTAAAATACCAACTAATCTATGTGGTGTGTTGTTGTTAGACAATGCTAATGGTAAATTGTTATTTCCATTTACAGATCTAGCACCAGTCCATGAACCAGAAGCAATAGAACCTGGAGATAATAAATCGTTAGCACTTGAATGTGTGTAAGCAAAAGATCCCCAAAGACCTTTTTTGTATGGATACTCTAATTTAAAAGTTGTAGAATAAAAATATCCTCTATCCGTATTAGTTAAAACTACCGCACTTGAAACATTGTCATTTACACGAACACCCGCATCCGTACGCGCATATCTTGGTCTGTTATCCGGACCACTGAAAGTTCCAACAGGCGCATCAAAATTACTGTTGTAATAATGGATCGCATTAATATTTCTTTGAAAAATCCCTTCTATAGTACCTACAAAACCTAAAGGAAGTTTTTGATCAACTGCAACATTGGTTTTCCAAACTTGAGGAAACTTAAATTTTTTATCGGTGAAAGCCAATTCAAATGTAGTTGGAAGAGTTGGTGTATTTGGAATAAAATAATCATTAGGATTTGGAGTAAAACCATATCCTCCTGATGCTAATGCTGTACCACTCACGTCAACAAATCCTGTAAGTACTCCATTATTACCAATCGCATTCGATAAATAAACAGAAGGTGCTCTACCGGTAAACACACCACTACCTCCACGAAGAAGCGTAGATGAATCACCGTTTAAATCTAAATTAAAACCAACTCTAGGCTCTAACAAATACTGTGTTTCAGGCATCTCCCCAGTATTAAACTTTTGCCCTTGTGCAAAAGTTAAAGCAGTAACTGCTGGATTTTCAAGAGCCGTATCAGCAAACCAAACTGCTGAAGCACGAAGACCAACTGTTAATTTGAATCTATCACTCAATTTCATTTCGTCCTGAGTATACAAATCTAATTTATTAGACTTAAATACTTGTAATGGTTCTTGAGCTCCCGGCAATGCAGAATATCTAAATTGGAAACGTGCAGGAAGTGCTGTTGTAGATGGCGCTCCTCCAGTATTTGCTGATTGATTAGCTGCTGCATAAAAATCAGTTAATGAATTAAATACATAAACACCATTAGAACCAGAGAAAAACAAATTACTTGATTTGAAATGCTCAAAATTAGAACCAAACAATAAAGAATGTTTACCTATAGTTTTGGTCAAATTATTGGTAAAGTGTAAAGTAGAATAAGAAAGTTTATTACCCTGTGTAAATGGATCTAAACCTGCAGAAATAAATGTGTTTGATCCATTTAATATATCAATTGTTGGGAACAAACCTCCACCTTGTAATGCTCTATCTTCAATTTGTTTGTCGTAACCCGCAATAAAGTTATTGTACCAAGAATTACTTAATTTACTGTTTAATTCTAAAACTGCTGATCTCGTATTATCTTGAATAACGTATCCGCTATTTTTGAAGGACATAGCAAGCGGACTTGTTCTTCTGTTTCCAAAACCTAATGAATTTGAGTTTGATGTCAACTCATCAGAATTTGAGTTATGAAAAACATAACGAGCCGTCAATTGATGATTGCTATTAATATTCCAGTCAACTCTGGCAAGGAATTTTTTTGAAATTCTTTCTGCATCATAATTTTCCCAAGGCCCAGTCGTGTAATTAAACTTGTCTCTTAAAAAATTAGAAAGTGTTTCCATTTGCGCATAAGTAGGCGCCGAAACTTGAGCACTTGGTTGTGGTGAACCTGTAGAAGTCCAAGTGGTAGCCGGGCTTATGTTTTCTATAGTTTCAAAATTTCCAAAGAAAAATAATTTATCTTTAATGATTGGTGCACCAATTCTGGCTCCCCAAATCTTTTCTTCAAATTTTCCAGGAATTACTGTTCTTTCTCCTGCTTTAGTTCCTATAAAGTCTTTCTTATTGCTTCGGAATGAATGGTAAACTGATCCTTCCACTTCGTTTGTTCCACTCTTAGTAACTGCATTTATTCCAGATCCTAAAAATCCTGATTGACGAACATCATAAGGAGCTATACTTACTTGCAATTGTTCGATTGCATCTAAAGAAATAGCTGTTGAACCTGTTCTTCCTCCTGCTTGTGAATCACTACCTAAACCAAAACCATTATTAAAAACAGATCCATCAATAGAAAAATTGTTTAATCTTGAATCTTGTCCTCCAAAAGTACCATTACTACCCGCATTGGCATTGTACTTTGTAATTGAGTTTATAGAACGTGCGCCTGTTACCGGTATAGCTGTAATTTCTCTATTTGTGAATTGTTGAGATGCTCCAGTTCTACCTTTATTAAAATTTCCTTTAGATTTTGTAGAAACAATTACTTCATTCAAAGCATTTGATTCTTCTTCTACTACAACATTTACAGTTAAATTATTTCCTAAAGGTGCATTGATTTCAGTAATTTCTGTTGTTTTATAACCTACGTAAGTTACTTTTACGGTGTAAGGACCACCTGGTCTAATTCCTTGAACTGCATACCCTCCATTAGCACTTGTCGTAGAAAAATATTTCGTTCCTGTAGGCTTATGAACAACCTCAACTGAAGCTCCAGGAAGAGTTTCTCCAGAATTTGATTTAACAGTACCAGACATAGCAGAACTAGTAACCTGCGAATGACCTACAACTGATAAAAAAATAATCAAAATAAAAATAATTCTTTTCATTTTTGTTTTTTTGTTTAGTTTATTAATTTTCAGCAAAAATAAAACATTTTTGCTTTAAAAAGTTAACATAATGTTAAGGATATCCTTTTTCAAAATAGGAATTTTAACTTTAAATGATTTTTCTTGTTTTTTGTTAAAAACTCCTATTATTAGGTATCATATTAATTTTTTATTAATTTTTTCATAAAAAAAGTTGAAATTTTACCTTAACTCACACTCCAATTTCTTCTAAAAAAGGATTACAACAGCGTTACTTTTACAAAAAAAAGCCCTAATTACTTAAAATCAGGGCTTTTGAATCTCATATGTTCTCATGAAAAGATCAAAAAGTTTAAATTACATTAAAAATTATTAAAAACAGTGATTAAAAAAATCCTATTTATTCAATAAAAAATGGTTTAGTAAAAAAGCCGTAGAACTATCATGGCTTTTAACTGTTTTCGTGTTAATTTCTTCTAAAATTGAATTCGCTAATTGTTTACCCAATTCAACTCCCCATTGATCAAAACTAAAAATATTCCAGATAACCCCTTGTACAAAAATTTTATGTTCATAGAGCGCAATCAGAGAACCTAAAGTTTCCGGGGTAAGTTTTTGAATCAAAATAGTATTGGTAGGTTTATTACCAGAAAAGACTTTAAAAGGCAGGAGAAATTCTGCTTTTTGTGCGGCAAACCCTTGTTGCTCAAATTCAGCTTGAACTTGCTCTTTTGATTTTCCATGCATTAACGCTTCTGTTTGTGCAAAAAAGTTAGACATTAACTTATCATGATGATCATTATCACCGTATAAAGGGGTTACAAAACCTATAAAATCCGCTGGGATCAACTTTGTTCCTTGATGAATCAATTGAAAGAATGCGTGTTGGGCATTAGTACCCGGCTCTCCCCAGATGATAGTTCCTGTTTGATAATTTACCGGCTTCCCATCGCGACCCACGCTTTTACCATTGCTTTCCATTGTACCCTGTTGCAGGTAAGGCGCTAGTTTTTGCAGATACTGTGTATAGGGAATTAAAGCTTCGCTTTCTGCCCCAAAGAAATTATTATACCATATACTCAATAAGGCCAAAATTACTGGCATATTTGTATCAAAATCAGTGGTTTTAAAATGATCATCCATTTTATTGGCCCCTTTTAAAAGTCCATTGAAATTGTCATAACCCACCGCTAAACTTATCGTAAGTCCTACTGCACTCCATAGGGAAAACCTACCTCCAACCCAATCCCACATAGGAAAAACATTGTCAGGATTTATCCCAAAATCTGTTACTTTTTGAATATTTGTAGAAACTGCAACAAAATGCTTAGCCACATCTTCTTGTTTTGCAGACTGTAAGAACCATTTTCTGATTGTCTCAGAATTAGTTAGGGTCTCTTGTGTGGTAAATGTTTTAGAAACAATTACAAAAAGAGTAGTTTCTGGATCTAATTTATTTATGATTTCATTTACATGATCTCCATCTACATTAGAAACAAAATGAACATTTAAATGATTTTTATAGAACTCTAAAGCCTCAACAACCATAGCGGGTCCTAGATCAGAACCTCCTATCCCTATATTAACAACATCCGTGAAGAGTTTTCCTGTAAACCCTCTTCTTTCTCCTGAAGTCACTTCATCCGTAAAGGCTTTAATTTTATTTTTTACATCATACACCTCAGGAATTATATCAATTCCGTCGACAGTAGTAACTGCTGATTCATTGGCACGCAAGGCAGTATGCAATACAGCTCTATTCTCTGTTTGGTTGATGAGTGCCCCATCAAAATAATCTTTAATCGCACTTTTCAAGCCAACTTCAGTAGCCAATTCTAACAATAGTTGAATTGTTTCTTGATTGATAATATTTTTAGAATAATCGATTAAAAAATCATTCCACTTCAAATTGAATTTTTCTGTTCTCTCTCCGTCTAATAAAAACAGCTCTTGCATAGAAGCTTTTTTCATCTCTAAGTAATGAATTTCAAGTTTCTTCCAAGCGCTTGTTTCTGTTGGGTTTATTGTATTTAAAGCCATTTATAAAAAAATTGTAGTAAGGTTAAAAATTTAGGCAAAAATACTCAAATTAGTTTTAATGGAAAAAGTGTTTCGAATTATATCACAATTTAACAACAAAACCACAAATTGTACCACTTTGAAATTGTCCCAAGCCCCTCATTTTCAAAAAAAATACGGTTAAGCTAGCGCTGTACAATTATAAATTAGCAACACTGTCTAATTGAAATTTTAATGGGGTGATTGTTTTAATAAAATGATTTTTATTACTACCACTCATTGGCTCTCCATTAGGCAATTTAAGTTTTAGTGCATCTACTTGTCTACCGTTTTTCCAGAAGCGATAACATACATGCGGTCCTGTAGCAAGACCTGTACTCCCTACTAAGCCAATAACTTGACCTTGATTGACCCGTTGTCCGCGTCTCACCAATATTTTGGACATGTGCAAGTACTGTGTCGAATACGTTCCGTTGTGTTTTACTTTTACAAAATTTCCATTTCCCGCAGTAAACCCACTTTGTTCTACAATACCCCCTGCGGTAACGGTAATGGGAGTTCCGCGAGGTGCAGCATAATCCGTTCCTTTATGTGCTTTCCAACGGTGTTGCACCGGATGAAATCGACTGGATGAAAACCGTGAGGATATTCTGCTGAATTTTATTGGTGATTTTAGAAAGAAATTTTTTAGTGTTTTCCCTTCTTCATTATAGTATTGTATTTTATCTGAATTAGGGTTCTGAGCAAAAGGAAATGCATAAATAATTTTCCCTCCATATTCAAAAAACGAAGCCTCAAGTTCCTCGACCCCATCATAAACCGTATCATTTATATACCGCTCCGTAAAAGTGATTGCAAAACGATCTCCTTTTTTAAGCTTCATGAAATCGATGGAATAGGCATAAATTTTGGCGATTTTGCTTGCTAGAGCCCCTTCAATTCTGGCATTTCCTAAAGTCTCAGACAATGATTCTTTTAAAACTCCGCCAATAGTGCGTCGTTTAATGGTAATGGGTTTGGTTTTTTTATAAACCACTAGTGCTGTATCACGGAAATCAACTACGTAATAACTTAAATTATCGGGTTGATAGATAAAAACCTCTAAATTATGTTTCTTGTTTTTAGATCGCAGGATTGTAAAAGGTTTATTTATCCTGATGCTTCTCACATCAAAACTGTCTCTTACTTTGGCAATAATATCATATACTTTTCGCTCTCCAATGTTCTGCTCTTCTAATAAGGTCCCAAAAGTATCTCCTCTTTTTATAGTATCGTGGACTACATTAAAATCAGCATATACAAATCCGAACTCACTTTTTTTAGGAACAACTTTCACTGTTTTCTCTGGCTCTATTTCCTTTTTTTTGTTACATGATATTAAAAAGAATAGTGCTATAATAACTATAAATATTTGTTTCAAACCTTGTTGTTTTTTATTCAATCTACATTTCTACTCCCCAATTGTCTAATTCATGGCTACTCCATAATTCCGGGAAGAAAATTCTTCTCTGGTATTTGGGATGCATGTATTTTTTCCAGTCACTTCCTCCAGTAGCTTCGCCATCTCCTTTCCCGCTTTGATCAATATATTTTTTTGCTGTATTCAAATGTTGCATTACCCACGTAATATTCACCGTATAATCATAATGGCGCATCGCTTGAATTAGTTCTGGATTTTTTTGATCTAATTCTGGTAATTGTTTGAATTTTTGCCAAATATTAATGGTATTGTATTCTTCCATATGGCTCAGGAACAAATTCTTATATTTTTTTTCAAACTCCTCCAATAAAAACGATTTTTTACCGGTGTGATAATCCTTACCTGCAGCTTGCCAATACAGGTGCTCTAAAGCAAAATCGTATGATGTGTTTCTATCTATTGAATCTCTATAACGGTGATCGATCAAATTTATTAGGTCAGTAGACGAAAATTCTATTAAACGATATTGTGCACTTTGAAAACCGCTAGCAGGAGTCAGCGTATTTCTAAACTTCATGTATTGTTCTACTTCCATTCCATCACCCATAATGCTAAAAGAGGTCGTTAACATATCAAAATAACGGCTGATTCTCATTAGTCGTTCTGTAAAAAAGACCGTATTGATATTCTCACAATATGAAATTTGCTTCATTTCCCAAAGTACCATCTTAAAAATCAATTCATTCACTTGATGGTACATAATAAAAACCATTTCATCAGGAAGCGTAGTTCGTTGAATTTGAAGACCTAACAAAGCATCTGTTTGAATATAATCCCAGTATGTAATGGGTTTTGACCACAACAATCCCTCTAACTGGGTCTCCGTTTTTTGATTTATTGCATCGTACTTAAGCTCAATTTCTTTTAAAATAGCTTCTGAATTTTCATTATTGTTCATTATTTTTTTGTTTTAAAAGGATTTTTCAACCCTTTGTATGCATCAAGATCTGCTTTAATTGAACCTACTGCCAGACTGGCTTTTATTCTTAACGGTACTTTATTATCATCATCCGAAATCCATACGGTAAGACTTTCTTGTTCTTTAAAAACCCGCCCGGATTGTACTAAAGGCCTAAAAATCATTGTAGGAACAACACCAAATTTTGTAGTTATGCTTTCTCGTCCGATAAATTTTAGTTTGAACTTTGTAGTCTCATCATCAAAAAACATATCGATTGCCACTGATTCCCCAATCTTTAACTTATCAATAGTAGGATAATTTCTTAAATAATAAAAGGTAGATAAAATATCTTGTGTGTTTTTTGGAATGTATAGCGTTTTTTCGGTCTTGTGTTTGTAATCTTTTACAACAACTTTATTGGTAGACTGATTAAAAAAGCCTTCTTGGTTTTTAGTATACCCGCCTTCATTAATTTTTCGGACAAACTGGTATGGATTTCTGGTTTCCTTATCAATATAGCTTTCATAAAGATCATCTACTTTGAAAAAAAAGCGTGACATTCCTGTTGTATAGCCTTTACCCACTACATGAAAAGTCTTTTTGTTATTGACAATTGCATCTTTTACCTCCAGGGTAGCATAACCCGCATTGACAATCCCGTAATGGATCCTAAATTTAAACCATTCCCCCACATCGTAAGCGTCCTCTTGGGGAGAATCAAAACTTACGGTAATAATCAATACAAAGAATAAGATTAGTTTTTTCATTACTTAATTTGTCAAGATACTGTCTGTAAGCAAATTTTGTTCCAAATATATTAAAACAAAAAAACTCAGTCAAATAATGACTGAGTTTTTATGCTATTAACTAACCAAAAAACTATAAACTATGAAATTTATATGAAATCAGGAAGGAAACCACCCCTTCCCTTTTTGCGAGTGCAAAGGTAGCTAACAAATTCAGTTATTTTAGTGAAAAATAAAGTTTAACACAACATTTACAAAAAAACACGCTATTCATCGATTATTTTTTCACTATCTATAAAAATAATGCTTTTTTATAACGTTCCTCGCAATTGCTGTTCTCTCTCAATTGATTCAAATAGCGCTTTAAAGTTCCCTGCACCAAAACCTTTGGCTCCCATTCTTTGTATAATTTCAAAAAACAAGGTTGGTCTGTCTTGGACCGGTTTTGTAAATATTTGCAGTAAATATCCTTCTTCATCAGCATCAACCATGATGGCTAATTTTTCAATTTCATTTAAATCCTCCTTCATCATTTTCATGTGATCGCCCAATCGCTCCGGTATTGCTTGATAATAGGTATGCGGAGGTGCCGATAAGAATTCGATTCCTCGCGCTTTAAGTTGAGATACTGTCTGGATAATATCATCGGTAGCTATTGCGATGTGCTGAATTCCAGGTCCACCATAAAAGTCAAGGTATTCCTCTATTTGTGATTTTTTCTTTCCTTCGGCAGGTTCGTTGATTGGAAATTTGATTCTTCCGTTTCCATTAGACATTACTTTACTCATCAATGCGGAATATTCCGTATTGATTTGCTTGTCATCAAAAGAAAGAAAATTCACAAATCCCATTACTTCTTCATAGAACTTCACCCAAGTGTTCATTTCGTTCCAACCCACATTTCCCACCATGTGATCAATGTATTTTAAACCGGTTGGTTCTGGATTGTAATCTGATTTCCATTCCTTATAACCTGGCAAGAAAACACCATTGTAATTTTTGCGCTCCACAAAAATATGCACGGTTTCCCCATAAGTATAAATCCCGGAACGCACTACTTCTCCATGCTCATCTTTCTCTACTGTTGGCTCCATAAAAGAGCGCGCACCCCGCTTCATGGTTTCTTCGTACGCACTAGTGGCATCTTCTACCCAAAGAGCGGCAACTTTCACGCCATCACCATGTTTTCTCAAATGCTCATGTATGGGAGAATCTTGCGTTAAGGGTGTGGTTAATACAATACGAATCTTATCTTGTTTTAAGACATACGACGTTCTGTCTCTCACTCCGGTTTCTAATCCGGCATACGCCAAGGATTGGTAACCGAAAGCTGTTTTATAATAATGTGCGGATTGTTTTGCATTTCCTACATAGAATTCTACATAGTCGGTTCCCAATAAAGGAAGGAAATCTTGTGCTCCTTCAAATATTTTTTCGAGTCCGTATTCTACTGATTTTACTTCTTTTGACATGGTATCTATTTTTTGATTCGGTATCGCTAATTCCAGAACGCCGTTGACGCTACTACAATAGATTTACACAGATTAAATTATTTAAAAAATATTATTGATTATAATAAAGCCAAGCCCTGATGGAAACGGCATCCTTTTTCTAGCTTCTTTAGTCAGGAAAAGATAAAGTGTACAGCAGGAAATAGCTCCTGATTATTCTACCCAAGATTTATAATACTGGCCATCATCAAGTCCCATAGCCACTTCGGTTACCATTAACGGACGGAATGTATCAACCATTACCGCTAATTCGTGGGTTTCAGTATGACCGATGCTGCGTTCCATTGCTCCTGGTGCGGGCCCATGCGGAATCCCTTTTGGATGCAATGTAATGTGCCCTTGCTCAATATTGTTGCGGCTCATAAAATCGCCATCTACGTAATACAACACCTCATCACTATCGATATTACTGTGATTATAAGGCGCCGGAATTGCTTTTGGGTGGTAATCATACAATCGCGGACAGAAGGAACAAACTACAAATGTCGAAGTTTCGAAAGTTTGATGGACTGGTGGCGGCTGGTGCACGCGACCTGTGATAGGCTCAAAATTGTGAATACTGAATCCGTAAGGGAAATTATATCCGTCCCAACCTACTACATCAAAGGGATGCGAAGCGTAAACGAATTCGTGTATCATTCCTTCTTTTTTGATTTTGATTAAAAAATCTCCTTTTTCATCGTGCGTTTCTAATTCTGTTGGCAAAATAAAGTCACGCTCGCAAAATGGAGAATGTTCCAAATGTTGACCTGATTCGTTTTTATATCTTTTAGGCGTATAAAATGGAGCAAATGATTCTACATAAAACAATCGATTTTCCGTTGTTTCAAAATCAATTTGATAGATTATTCCGCGAGGAATAATCAAGTAATCACCATATTCGAAAGGAATATTTCCCATCATGGTGCGCAATTTTCCTTTTCCTTTGTGAATGAAAATCATTTCATCGGCATCGGCATTTTTATAGAAATAGTTTCGTAATGATTGCCTTGGCGCGGCTAACCCAATAGTACAATCTTTATTGACTAACATCGCTTTGCGACTGTCCAGAAAATCATCTTCCGGTTTTAGCTCAAACCCTTTTAATAATAACGATTTTATGTTTTTTCCAATGGCAATTTTCGGCTCTACCGAATAGGATTTTAGAATTTCCTTTACCTGTGTTGGTCTGTGAACGTGATATAACAAAGCGGAGTGTCCGTGAAAACCTTCTGTTCCAAAAAGTTGTTCATAATACAATCCACCATTTGGCTTTTCGAATTGCGTGTGTCTTTTTTGGGGGAAATTTCCCAATTTATGATATAAAGGCATGATTTTTTTGTTTAAAAGTGATAGTCTTAAAGTTTAAAGTTTCATCGAACTAAACTTATTTAATTAAATCAAAAAAATGCAATCTATTCGGGATTCCTCTTGATGAGAAATTGCAGATATCCTAATAAACCGCTCCAAGTTGTTTTCATGATAACAAATATCGGAATTAATATTGAAATAAATTACAATTAAAACATAAACCCAATGCTGAACCAAGTAAAGCCTTTGGGCTGTTCTGGTGACCAGGAATATTTTATCTCTACAGGGCCAATTACGGTTTCTAAACCGTATCCTACTGCATATCCTGAGTATTTTGGAATAGAGATCCAATCTACAATCTCGAAAATCCGATCACCGATATTAGCAAAATTTGCCGAAAAATTGACATGATTTTTTTTATAAAATTCATAATCTACTGTTGCTGTCGATTTTATATAACTATTGGCAGCTACACTCAAGTAATCGTATCCATACAAATATTTGAAGTTATTAAGCGGATTATATCCATACCCTCCCAAAATAAAATTAAAAAACGAAACACTTTCCTGACCAAAAGAAAACCCAGCATCCGTTTGAAATTTTACTGTTGCGTTTTTGAATAAGGAAGCTGCTACACCAAAATCAGCTTTAGCAATCGAAAAGGGTTTGAAATCACCGGTATAATTAGACGAGAGCAAATATGATTGAATATCTCCGGTAAAATACCACCCGTTTTTAGGGAAATATTTATTATCAAAAGAGTCAAATTTCATATAGCCGAAAAGACTTAGATAGTTACTATTGTCAATCGTTGGGTCAACATTGGACAATGTTTCGGATTTTATCTTTAAATATTTCAACTCAACTCCTCCTCCAATTAAAAATTTTTGAACAAATAAAGATTGAAAATAAGCTTGATTCGTGAGATCCATGAAATCCACATTGATAGAATTAATCCCTAAACCTTCTAAATTCAAACTGCTTATTTCTCTGGCAATATTTCTATTAAATTGATTGTAATTCGATTTAAAACCAAAACTTAAATTAAATCCATTTTCAATATAGTAGTCTAAATTATATCTGATATTATCTCCTAAAACAACATCAAGAGAAGCGATATCGTTTTTAAAAAGTGTTTTTTTGCGGGTCAAATTTACCAAAACACCACTTTTGAACAAATTATCATAATGCAATCCGAATTTCAAATACGTTTTTGTTCCATTTTCTGTTAAACTGATATTCAGATCTACATTCTCTTTATTTGGTTCCAATGAATACGAGATAGCACTAAAATTTTGAGTGGCATTGATATTATTAATTCCCTTTAACAAATCATCATAACAGGTCTTTGTTCCTGGTTTGAATTTTAATTTACTAATGATATACTCTTTTGTATAATTATCTAATTCATTGCTATTTATAGCTCCTATCTGCAAGCTATCCGAATAAAATTTAAGCTTAGGCTTTCGATACGGATTGGACTCATCAACAATTTTTTTTATTTGTTCATAAACCGCAAAAGTAGCTTCTTCCCCTTTTCTAATTATTTCTTTTCCTTTGTCAAAAGAAATTACACCGTATTGTGTTACATCGGGTCTGATATAAATATCGGTGTCACTCACATTTCTCTTCATTCGCTCTATAGATTGAAGATTCGTAATTTGCACTAAAATCTTAGTCGCATCCTTGAGTTGTGTCCTGTCCAATAAATCATTTTGAACATCAACACCTATAATAATATCCGCCCCTAATTTTCGTACTTCCTCAATGGGATAATTATTAACAACTCCCCCATCAACTAAGATTTTTCCATCAATTTCAACAGGAGAAAACAAAGAGGGAAATGCAGAGCTGGCAATCATCGCTTGAGCTAAATTGCCTTTATTCAACAACACTTCTTCCCCTGTTTCTATGTTGGTACCAATACATAAAAAAGGAATTGGAAGCTGATTAAAATCCTTTACATCTCTTACATTTCTTGTTATCCTACTCAATAAGTTATAATTGTACATTCCTTTTGACAATGCCTCCGGAATTCCAATTTTCATTTTATTAAACGGCAAAACCAGCGCATACAATTCGTCGTTTCTTCTTTCGTAGAAATTTTTGGAAGATCTGGGAATAAAATCATTGATTAATTCATTGAAATTTGTGGCCTGAAAAATAGAATCAATCTGATTTGCATTGTAACCCGAAGCATAAAGTCCGCCAATAACAGCTCCCATACTGGTTCCTCCAATGTAATCAATCTTGACACCTGCTTCTTCTAATACTTTCAGAACTCCTATATGAGCAAATCCTTTTGCACCACCACCACTCAAAACCAAGCCTATCTTGGGTCTTTTTTGCGCTTGTGAAAAAACCGTTAAGCTGCTTAAAACAATCAGTAATAGTGTGATTTTCTTCATAAACAGCAATTTATTCCGTCATCAAATGCGGGTGTATTAATTTTCGTTTGTGGCCTTGTAAAATTCGGTAATTTTTTTGGCTTTTGATATACCTATAACGTCAGAAATTTCTTTTTCTGTCGCTAACTTTAATCTTTTAACACTTTTAAAGTGTTGGATTAAGGCTAACATCGTCTTTTCACCAATACCGGGAATGCTTTCAATGGAAGAGTTTAATGCTGCCTTACTCCTTTTATCTCTGTGATGTGTAATCCCAAATCGGTGCGCTTCATTTCGCAATTGCTGGATTATTTTGAGTGTCTCTGATTTTTTATCTAAATACAACGGAATAGAATCACCCGGATAAAACAACTCTTCCAGTCTTTTGGCAATACCAATTATAGCAATCTTTCCTCGCAAACCCAATTCATCAAGGCTTTTCAGCGCTGCTGATAATTGTCCTTTTCCTCCGTCAATAATGATTAAATTAGGTAAGGGTTCTTTTTCGTCCAGCAATCGTTTGTATCGTCTATAAACTACCTCGGTCATCGAAGCAAAATCATCCGGCCCTTCAACCGTTTTAATATTAAAATGACGGTAATCCTTCTTACTAGGTTTTCCATCTTTAAAAACCACACAAGCCGAAACAGGATTCGTTCCTTGAATGTTCGAGTTATCAAAACATTCGATATGCCTTGGCTCTACCGGCAAACGCAAGTCTTTTTGCATTTGAGCCATAATCCTTTTTGTATGGCGATCCGGATCTACAATTTGCAATTGTTTCAGTTGTTCGATTCGGTAAAACTTTGCGTTTCGAATGGACAAATCCAAAATTTGCTTTTTGTCCCCTAGCTGCGGAACGGTAATTTTTATATGTTCCCCTAAATCTACGTGAAACGGAACGATAACTTCACGAGACAGCAATTGAAAACGTTCACGTAACTCGACAATCGCCAATTCTAGTAATTCTTCATCGGGTTCATCCAATTTCTTTTTGATTTCCATCGTGTGCGAACGAATAATCGAACCATGAGAAATTTGCAGAAAATTTACATAGGCCGCACTTTCATCCGAGACAATTGAAAATACATCAATATTCGTAATTTTTGGATTTACAATCGTAGAGCGTGATTGGTAATTTTCGAGAACTTCTATTTTCTCTTTAATTTTTTGGGCTTCTTCAAAATGCATATCGGCTGCCAGATTCGTCATGACCCGTTTGAAATCCTTCATACTTTCTTTGAAATTTCCTTTCAGGATTTCGCGAATGGCATCCACCTGCTTTTGATAATTTTCTAAAGTTTCTAATCCTTCACAAGGCCCCATGCAATTACCAATGTGGTATTCGAGACACACCTTAAATTTCCCACTTTCGATATTGCTTTTACTTAAATCATAATTACAAGTCCGTAACGGGTACAACTCTTTGATGAGTTCTAAGATAGTGCTGACGGTTTTGAAACTGGTATACGGCCCAAAATATTCCGACCCGTCTTTGACCATTCTTCGGGTGGCAAATATCCGAGAAAAAGGTTCTTTCTTGATACACAACCAAGGATAACTTTTATCATCCCGCAACAACACGTTGTAACGGGGCTGCAGGGTTTTTATCAGGTTATTTTCTAGTAACAGCGCATCGGTTTCCGTAGGAACCACGATGTGCTTTATGGTTACAATTTTCTTTACCAGCACATTGGTTTTGGCCGTATCGTGAATTTTATTGAAATAAGAAGAAACTCTTTTTTTTAAATTTTTGGCTTTGCCCACATACAAAATTTTCCCTTCCTTGTCGTAATATTGGTATACGCCGGGCCCATCCGGTAACGTTTGAATTTGAAGCACTAAAGTAGTTGGATTCATGTAACAAAGTTAATCTCAAAAATCACGAAATACAAATCAATACTCTTGAAATCTTTCTGCCGAAATTTTTATCAGAATTGTAGTTTCTAATTCGTTATTATCGTTATTTTTATGGTTTCAAGAACCTATGATAAAAACCAATACCACCCCAATCGTAATTTTCGGCGAAAGCATTATTCCGGGCGAAAGCAAAACCATCAATGTCGAGATTGCCCGCTTACACACCACCACAAAACTAAACATCCCCGTTATTGTAAGACGCTCTAAAATTGATGGCCCGGTCGTGCTTTTCTCTGCAGGAATTCATGGAGATGAAATTAACGGTGTCGAAATCGTTCGGCAATTGATCAGCAAGAAAATAAACAGGCCAAAAAAAGGCACAATCATTTGTATTCCAATTATAAACGTATATGGATTTGTCAATAAATCCAGGGAATTTCCCGACGGAAGAGATCTAAACAGGGTTTTCCCAGGCAGTAAAACGGGTTCTTTAGCCAGTAGATTTGCCTTTCATATTTTAACAGAGATTATGCCAATTGTACAATATGCTGTAGATTTTCATGCTGGTGGTGCCAGTCGATTCAATGCGCCACAAATTCGTCTTACCCAGAACAATGAACAATTAAAAATATTAGCCGATGTTTTTAATGCTCCGTTTACGTTGTATTCCAAAAACATTTCAGGTTCTTTCCGAAGTTCCAGTGAAAAAATGAATGTAAAAATGCTGCTTTTTGAAGGCGGTAAATCACTTGATATTAATAATTTCGTTGCTGACGAAGGAGTTAATGGTGCAAAACGCCTGTTGTCTCATCTTGGTATGTTAGATCCAAAACATATCGTTATGAAACCAAAATCACCGTCAATCTATATTGAAAAATCAGGTTGGATTAGAGCCAAGTGCTCCGGATTATTACACGATTATAATACTATTGGTAATTTTGTACAAAAGGGAACAATTCTAGCTACTATAACCGATCCCTATGGGAAGTTTGAGCGAAAAGTTAAAGCGCCAAATGATGGTTACGTAATCAACGCCAATCATTCTCCTATTGTTTATGAGGGTGATGCTATTTACCACCTGTCAAACACTAATGAAGAAGATGAAGAATAAAACAGCCTTACGAAAAAAATACAAAGCCTTACGAAATTCCCTTTCTGAAAATGAAATTGACGAATTGAGCTTAGCGGTCTCCAATACACTACTAAAACTTCCCATTTGGGATAAAACGTACTTTCATATTTTCCTTCCCATTATGGAACATAAGGAAGTCAACACCGAATATGTTTTGCACGTACTATCGGGAAAAGACAAGGAAATTCTGGTTTCGAAAGCTGATTTCACGACCCGTAACATGACTCATTTCCTATTGACAGACAATACACGAATACAAAAAAACGAATACAATATTCCGGAACCTGTAGATGGAATTGAAGTGCCTTCAACTAAAATTGAGGTAGTTTTTGTACCACTTTTGGCTTTCGATAAAAAAGGACATCGCGTGGGGTATGGCATGGGGTTTTATGATACCTTTTTATCTAAATGCAAACCAGATGTAATCAAGGTAGGGCTTTCGCTATTTGAACCCGAAGAACTAATTACCGATATTTTTGAAGGTGATGTAAAGCTAGATTATTGTGTGACACCCGATTCCATTCACTCCTTTAAATTTTGAATTCGTACTTTCGCAACCGATAAAACCTAAATAAGTTATGAGAACATTTAAAAATTCAAGATTTGCCGTATCCCTTATGGTAATTCTATTTGCAGTTTCATTATCAAACTGCAGCATTCGTACTGGAACTAGCAGATCAACCTATAACGCTAAAAAACTTCCACCTGGACAAGCTAAAAAAATATATGGCGGCAAAAGTGCCAAACGTTATGCTCCAGGACAAAACAAACATTAATCTAAAAGACCTATTTCTATCCTGAAATAGGTCTTTTTTATTTTATAAATTTCTGATTGAAAAATTTATGCCGTTTTATGATGAAATGCTTTATTATTGAAAAAAATCAAAATACCAACCCCTGTTGAAATGGCAACATCCGCTATATTAAAAATAGCGTTAAAAAAAGTAAATTCTCTTCCGCCCCAAATGGGTAGCCAGCTTGGTAAATTTCCATGCCAAAAAGGAAAGTAAAACATATCGACTACTTTACCGTGAAACCAGGTTCCATAAGGCTGATCAGAGAACAAAGTGGCTAGTTGCTGTTGACTATCATCAAAAATAACTCCGTAAAAAACAGAGTCTATAATGTTGCCAAATGCACCGGCAAGAATTAATGAAATAGCTACAATCAAGTAATTCGAACTGTGTTTTCTCTCAACAGAGTCCCACAACCAGTATCCTATTCCAGCTACTGCAACCAGTCTAAACAAGGTTAGGACTAACTTGCCATAAGCACCTGGAATTTCAGTACCCCATGCCATCCCCTCATTTTCTATGAATAAGATTTTGAACCATTTGAACACTTCAACTTCTTCTCCTAAAATAAAATTAGTTTTTATGTATATTTTTGAAACTTGATCAACAAGCAATAGAATAAAAATAAGGAGATACGCTTTTCGTAATGACATTTTATAAATTTTAGTGGCGCAAAAATAGCAATTTAATCAAAAAAAACGCTCCCAATGGAGCGTTAAATAGTTTTTAACAAAGGGATTATCGTTGCAGGTTTTTCGCTTCGATACTCATTGTGGCGTGAGGAACAATTTTCAATCTTTCTTTTCCAATTAATTTGCCTGTAACTTTACAAATTCCGTACGTCTTATTCTCAACACGGAACAGAGCATTTTTCAAATCACGGATAAACTTTTCCTGACGAATCGCCAGTTGCGAGTTTGCTTCTTTAGACATCGTTTCGCTCCCTTCTTCAAAAGCTTTAAATGTTGGTGATGTATCATCAGTTCCATTATTTAAATCATTCATATAGGCACTTTTTATCAAATCTAAATCTAATTGTGCTTTTTGAATTTTACCAAGGATTATCTCTTTGAACTCTGCTAAATCAGCTTCTGAGTATTTTGCAATTTCATCTACCATTTTTATATTATTTTGAAATTAATATCATTGTTTTTATATCATCAAATTCTATCTCTGTACCGTTTTCAATTTCATCGACAAAAACCAAATGATTGGTTAATGTTTCTGATTTTATATACGCTTCATTTTTAATAATTGCCTCTTCTAAAGACCCATTTCTTTTCAGCTGAACTTTAATCTTGTCCGTAACTTCAAATCCTGAATCTTTACGAATATTCTGAATTCTGTTTACCAATTCTCTTGCAATACCCTCTTGTTTCAATGCTGGAGAAATTGTTATATCAAGCGCAACCGTTATGCCATTTGAGTTGGCTACCAGCCAACCTTCAATATCTTGTGAAGTTATTTCAACGTCTTCTAAAGTTAAAGTTACGTTATTTCCTGCAATTATAACATCCAGACTTCCTTTCTTATCCAATTGACTTATCTGAGCTACTGTAAAACCTTGTATCTCTCTGGAAACCAATCCCATATCTTTACCAAAACGGGGTCCTAGCGCTTTAAAATTAGGTTTGACTTGTTTTACCAAAACTCCTGAGGCATCGTCCAAAAGCACTATCTCTTTCACGTTAACTTCTGCTTTTATGAGATCAGAAACCGCCTCTATTTCAGCCCTTTGATTCTCATCAAGTACCGGAATCATTACCTTTTGCAAGGGTTGACGTACCTTTATCATTTCCTTTTTTCGAAGTGACAAAACCAAAGATGAAATGGTCTGCGCCTTCTGCATTTTGCTCTCTAACATTTTATTAACATAGTTTTCAACCGAAATTGGAAACTCCGCCAAATGTACACTGTCATATTTTTCTGACTGTGTTGCTAACGTTAAGTCTCTGTAAAGTTTGTCCATGAAGAAAGGCGCAATAGGCGCACCCAATTTACTTATGGTTAACAAACAGGTATACAAGGTTTGATACGCAGCGATTTTATCTTGTGCATATTCCCCCTTCCAGAAGCGTCTCCTGCACAAACGAACGTACCAGTTGCTCAAGTTTTCCTGTACAAATTCAGAAATGGCACGAGCAGCTTTAGTAGGCTCATAATCCGCATAAAAACCATCCACTTCTTGTATCAAAGTGTTCAATTCAGAAATGATCCATTGATCAATTTCCGGTCTTTCACTTAATGGAATCTCCGCTTCTTCGTATTTGAATCCATCAATATTCGCATATAAGCTAAAAAACGAGTACGTGTTGTATAGTGTTCCAAAGAATTTTCTACGTACCTCAGCAATTCCCTCTAAATCAAATTTCAAGTTGTCCCAAGGATTCGCATTCGCTATCATGTACCAACGCGTCGCATCTGGGCCGTATTCCTTTAATGTTTCGAATGGATCTGCTGCATTCCCAAGACGTTTAGACATTTTTTGTCCATTTTTGTCCAAAACCAATCCGTTAGAAACCACATTTTTATAGGCTACTTTATCAAAAACTAAGGTCCCAATAGCATGCAAGGTATAAAACCAACCACGCGTTTGATCGACTCCTTCAGCAATAAAATCCGCTGGAAAATCCTTATTCTCGTCAATTTTATCTTTGTTTTCAAAAGGGTAATGCCATTGTGCATAGGGCATAGAACCTGAATCAAACCAAACATCAATCAAATCAGCTTCTCGCGTCATTGGTTTTCCGGATGCAGAAACCAAAGTAATTTCGTCAACTACATTTTTATGCAAGTCCACTAAATCGTAGTTTTCTTCTGCCATATTCCCTATTTCAAACCCTTTGAAAGGATTTTGATTTTGAAAACCAGCTGCAATTGATTTTTCGATTTCGTTGTATAATTCTTCAACAGAACCGATTAAGATTTCTTCTTGTTTGTCTTCGGTTCTCCAGATTGGCAATGGAATTCCCCAAAATCTGGATCGTGATAAATTCCAGTCATTGGCATTTTTTAACCAATTTCCAAAACGTCCTTCTCCGGTTGCTTTTGGCTTCCAGTTGATGGTTTCGTTCAAGTCAAACATTCTATCTTTAACTTCCGAGATTTTTATAAACCAAGAATCCAGTGGATAATATAAAATAGGCTTGTCTGTTCTCCAGCAATGTGGATAACTGTGGACATATTTCTCTACTTTAAATGCTCGGTTTTCTTCTTTCAATCGAATGGCGATTTCAACATCTACAGACCGTTCTGGCGCTTCACCGTCGTTGTAATATTCATTTTTTACGTATTTACCAGCATATTCTCCCACATGTGAGGTGAATTTCCCTTGTAAATCTACTAACGGAACCGGAGTTCCATTTTCGTCCAGAACTAACATTGGCGGGATCTCTGGCGTAGCTTCTTTAGCTACCTTGGCATCATCAGCACCAAAAGTAGGCGATGTGTGCACAATTCCTGTTCCATCTTCGGTGGTTACAAAATCTCCAGAAATTACTCTAAAAGCATTTTCAGCATTTTGATACGGCAGCACTAATGGCATTAATTGTTCGTAACGAATATCAACTAAATCCGCTCCTTTGCATTCCGCCAAAACCTGATACGGAATTTTCTTATCGCCTTCTTTGAAGTTTTCAAAATCAGCAGGTTCACTACTTTCGAAGAACCCTTTCCCAAACTGTTTGGCTACTAATTTCTTAGCCAAAATCAATGTTGCCGGACGGAACGTATATTGATTGAATGTTTTTACTAAAGCATATTCAATTTTTGGACCTACAGTCAAAGCCGTATTACTTGGCAATGTCCAAGGCGTTGTGGTCCATGCTAAGATAAAGATTTCCTCTAAATCCAAAACTTCTAACTTATACTGTACTAAATTATGAGAACTGATGTAATCATAAAACTTAGAGAATAATAACTCTTTATGCGCATCAATCACTTTAAATTGTGCCACAACAGTCGTATCTGTCACATCTCTATAACTTCCCGGTTGGTTTACTTCATGAGAAGATAATCCTGTGCCTGCTTTTGGAGAATACGGCTGAATGGTATAGCCTTTGTACATCAAATCCTTATTGTAGATTTGTTTCAAAATCCACCAAACCGTTTCCATGTATTTGGATTTATAGGTCACGTATGGATCTTCCATATCCACCCAATAGCCCATTTTTTCAGTCAAATCATTCCATACGTCTGTGTAACGCATTACGGTTTTTTTACACGCTTCGTTGTATTCTTCGATGGAAATGGTTTTTCCTATATCTTCTTTGGTAATTCCTAATTCTTTTTCAGTACCCAGTTCCACAGGTAAACCGTGGGTATCCCAGCCCGCTTTCCGCTTCACTTGAAACCCTTTTTGAGTTTTATACCTGCAAAAAATATCTTTAATAGCACGTGCCATTACGTGGTGAATTCCTGGCAATCCATTTGCCGAAGGCGGCCCTTCAAAAAATACGAATGGGGTGTTTCCTTCACGAGTGGTTACGCTTTTCTCGAATATGTTTTCTTTCTTCCAAAAATCCAGAACTTCTGACGCCACAGTTGGTAAGTCAAGTCCTTTGTATTCAGTAAATTTTGTGCTCATTTTATCCTTTTCTAAATCGAATTGCGAAAGTAATAAATAGTTATGAGTAATGAGTAATGCGCGACGAATTTTTGCGTGAGAGCGTAACGGAATCCTTTATGGTGATTCAAAGGAGTGAAAACTTAAATAAAGACCACCAACGAAGTAAAATAGCTGCAAATATTTTTTAATCCCGAACAAAAAATAATCCATAAACTAGTCCTAAAAAACGCTCTAAAACAAATAAAAAGCATCTAGAATTCAAGATTCAGGATGCTTTTTAGAAAACTTACATTAAGCTATTGTTGTAAAAGCCAAACTATTTAAGTGCCTTTTTTAATTCCGCTGCAGCTTGCAACAACGCTGATTTTGTGCCGGGAATTGTACTTATTGCATTTAATAAACCCCAATCGTGGATCATTCCATTGTAACGAGTTGCTGTGACTTTTACTCCTGCTTCATCTAATTTACGGGCATACGCCTCTCCTTCATCTCTTAGAATATCATTTTCGGCAGTTTGTACTAATGCGGGTGGCAATCCTTTTAACTGGTTGGTAGTCGCTAGTAAAGGGGAAGCATAAATTTCTTTACGCTGTTTAGGATCTGTTGTGTAATTATCCCACATCCACATCATTAAGTTCTTAGTCAGAAATCGGTCTTTGCCAAATAAATTATAAGATTCTGTTTCAAAATTAGCATTGGTTACAGGCCAAAATAAAACTTGTAATTTAATCTCTGGTCCTTTTTTATCTTTAGCCATCAGTGCAACAACAGTAGCCATATTTCCTCCAACGCTGTTTCCTGCAACCGCTAGGCGTTTTCCATCAACACCAATTTCTTTCCCATGTGCTGCTACCCATTTTGTTGCGTTATAGGCTTGAGTAATGGCAACAGGATAACGTGCTTCTGGAGAGGGTGTGTAATTTACAAAAACGGCTACCGCACCAGAGGCAACCACTAAATCACGCACCATTCGTTGATGCGTAGGGAAATCGCCCAGCACCCAGCCACCACCATGAAAAAACATAAAGACAGGTAATGTCCCTTTTGCATTTTCTGGCTTCACTATATTTATTTTAATGCTTTCTCCGCCCTCAACAATTGTCTTTTCAGTAACAGTTATACCAGACATATCAACCTTAACAGATGCTTGAGCACCTACAAGCACTTTTCTAGCTTCGACAGGAGACAATTGCTCTAATGGCTTTCCTGTTCCCGAATTTAGCACTTTAAGAAACCCTCTAATATTGCTTTCAATGTTAGGATCCTGTGAAGCATCTTTTGTTTGTGCAGACACTTCACTAGAAAAAGCAATGGCTAACAATAATGTTCCTACTTTTTTGAATTTTGATTTCATTTGATCTTTTTTTAATTTAAAGGTATAATTAAACTCTGTAGGTGAATTCAAAAAAATGAGACGTGCTATTTAACAAATTACTCTTTAAGATATAGCCTTTTAAAACGCGACTAACAATATATTAGCAAGTTTACTTTAAAAGACTCGGGTAGTCAAAATTTTGATTTTCAGTAGGTTAAAAATGAAAAAAATTACTTATTTATATCAAATATAGTAAATAATTATTTGAGAATTTTAAAATTTATAAGTTCTTTAATAGCATTTTTAATAGTAAGCTAAATCAGAAAAAATAGTACTAATTCTTGACTGTCTGAACTATGTACGGTTTCTTATCAACTTGTAGTTATTACCTATTATTTTTCATCGCCTTCTAACTCAAAGAAATCATTAACCGATTTTTCAAATAACTTTGATAATTTTAGGGCAAGAACTGTTGATGGCACAAACCGATTGGTTTCAATTGAATTTATCGTTTGTCTAGAAACCCCTATTTTCTCTGCCAATTCCTCTTGAGTTAAATTTAAAATGGCGCGTTCTACTTTTAGTCTATTCTTCATTATACGCTTTTTTTAACTTACGGAAAGTAAGAATTTGCATGAACAATAAAAACCCAAATATTGGAATATCCTTAACACCTTCCATTTTTGGGGCATCAGAAAAACTAAAGGAAATTATATAATTAACAAATGGCAGTGATAAATAGCCTAATACCGTTCCAATAACAGCGTAATGGTAGGATTGCATCCTAATCTTTGCGATTAACTCATCTTCTACTTTTTCCTTAGAAATTGCAATCATGAGCAAACTTAAAATAGCTAGAGTCGAACCTATCCTTTGAAATAAATCTTGGTGTTTACTATTTTCTAAATAGATTGAAATAAGTGGAACAGAAAAGAATGACATAACAAACAATATTAATCCAATAATTTTAAATCTGTTGGGTAATTGATAACCTGTAAACTTATCAATTTTTTCAATATCTCCTTCTTGTTTTGCTTTTGGTTCCATAAAGTTAAGTAGTTAAAGCTTGCTTTCCATAAAGGACAACAAACTTGATTAAAAGACAAATATACTTTACTTTTTGATACAAAAATAAATTATGAAGAAATTTTTTCCACCTATGAAAAAACTTCTTTCAAAACGTCTAATGATTTTGGTTTTTTAAAGCCGTCCAAGTGAAAACTGTAGTAATCGATTAGAATTCGTAAAACGATTTGTCTTTCGATGACGTGGAATGTTTTTTGATTGTTATCGAATTTTAAATCAATCAGTTTTTTGAATAAATTACTTTCATGTTCCGTGAGCGAACTGATGGCATGAAAAGGGGTAAAAATACCTTCGGTCATTTCGAAAAAAGGCATGTCCATGTCAGAAATATCAGGATAAAAACCCAAATATTTTGTGGTTTCCAATAGTAAAATGAGATGAAAATTGGCAATTTCATCATGATTATCGAGCCAATGCAATGCCGTTTCCAGAAAAGTAAAAAGATGCTCGTTCGTTTCTTCTTCGTGAATGGAATGGTGCAGTATTTCAGAAATAAACATTACGATTGTGCTTTTATAAATATCCGAATGTATCGAATGGAAAGGTTCGGCAATTTTTATCTCTTTGAAGTTTTCTAAAGTGCCTTTGTTTTTATGAACCGCTTCAATTTCGAGAATCGTCAACGGTTGAAAATACGCGATTTTTTGATTGGATTTTCTGGAGGAAAAAGCATCTCGAACAAAATAGGATTTTAAACCATGCGACAACGTAAAACATTTTACAATCAAGCTTTTTTCTTGAAATTTTAAAGACGAAATGACGATGGCTTTGGTTTTTACGAGCACAGTTTTAATTTAAAGATTGAAAAAATTAAAGATTGAAAAATTCAATTTTCTGATTACCTTATAATCATTACTTTTTTAACTTTCGTTTCTACTCCGTCTTGTGCCGAAATAAATATCACGTACACTCCAGAAGCGACTTTGTATTTCCCAAAAGCAGTGGTGTCCCATTCTATTGTTCCACCTTCGGAAGTCGCCTCATGCACTAAATTCCCTTCAATATCGGTAATTTTAATGTTCGCTTTGTCTAGTAATCCGGCAATTTTAATGGTACCTTGGTATTCTGGTCGCACCGGATTTGGATACACATACGCATTACTTAAATCATCATTGGCAGCAGTCGAAACTCCTTTGAAAGAAACCAACCCTTTAGCAGTAGCGATAAAAACTTCGCCGGTAAGATTGTTTATATCGATGTCATTTATAACGTTACTGGGCAATGGCGAATTGTTTATTGTAAAATGGCACTTGGTTTCCTGTCCGTTTGGCGATACTAAAAACAAGCCTGAATCCGCAGTGCCAATCCATTTATTGTTGGCTCCATCAACAGCAATATCCGTAATAAATTGTTCGTACAATAACTCCTGTGCCAGATTATCCTCTAAAATTATTATTGGATTCGCTGTCATTTGGTCTTCTGTTTGAAAACTGCCTACATTCGGCAAAACCCGCAATCCTTTTGTCGTTCCTATCCAAAGCTGGTTTCTATTATCCACCGCGACCACCCTTACATTTGAAATTGGCAAATTCCCAGTATCGGGTCCTGTTGTTATTTTTTTAAATTTATTGTTACTTTCATTAAAACCAACAACCCCATCTTCACTGGTAGAAAGCCATTTGGTTCCATTTTTATCGATGGCAATTGTACCAAAATTATTATCTATCGCTGAAGTCAAAACAGCATCCATGGCATAACTTTGCCACTGCCCGTTTGGTTTTAATACTTTTAATCCATTTTTTATGCGGCTGGTAGTCACCCAAAGATTTCCTAATTTGTCAAATGCCGTTCCGTTAACCCTGATGTCTATATAATCAGGACCCACAAAGGTCAAAGACTCTAAACCGCTATTGGTTTGATTGTACAAAATTTTTGGTTTGTCATTTTCTATTTTTAATAATCCTGAAAAAAAAGAACTTGCATATACTTCGTTTTCATTGCTTGGATTAATTGTAATCCTTGTCATGGATTGCGCCCCTAAAACTTCTTTATACGGAATATTCAACCATCCTGCGGCACTCCATTTACTTAACCCGTAACTGTCTAACGGATACGGATTATAATCTCCGGTATAATCTCCGTAAACAGCCCATAGCACATTAGATGTGGCCTGAAGCGCAAATATATTGTTTCTGGAAGGGCCGGTAGGCGTTATGTTTTCAAAAGTTACGGCCGAAGAAAGGGAAGTCGCAATCAATCCATTTTCTTTTGTTCCAATAAAAACAGCATCTCCTATTAGGGTGGCACATGTAAAACTAGGATTACTTTCCATAATTTGGTTTGTGTTTATCTGACGGACCAAGGCCATTTGACTGTTGTAAATATAAATACGGCTTAGTGTCGTTACTATCAAATGATCTTTCACTGCCCTCATGTCTGACGAAGGTTGTGATTGCGAAATAAATCCTATGAAAGAATTGGAAACAGAATTAAATTTATGAATATATCCTGCTGAATTGATTGCATATAAATCCGCACCAAATGGAGTCACGCTAGACCAATTTCCCATTGCAACTGTTGCCCATTGATTGAAATCGATTAAGTTTTTATTAGAAATAGCCGCTCTTTTTATTCCATTGTTTGTAGCTGCGTAAATAAACCCATCGAATACTGCTGTTTGAGACACTATTATTTCAGCTCCATTATCCCCGATGAAATACGTATCGCCAAATTGCATGCTGACCAAATTGAATTGAACAATTCCAAAATCACAAGAGACATAAAGAATGCCCTCAAATTCCATAAAATGATTGATTTTTTTTATACCAGAAGGAAGTTGTTTATTAATAATATCCACTACATTCAGGATGCTTCCATCCGCTTCATTGACTATTATTATCAAGCCGTTTTCATAGCCTACAACTGTTTTATTGAATGACATGCTGTGGTATACTGAAGAGATGGTTTGCCCAGAGAGGCCATCTACAGTATTGGTGGTTTTAAGGAGATTTGTTGTCGTATTCTTGGAAAATAATGCATTTTCGGAAGCGGCAAAAACAGTAGTTCCAGATTGCGAGACATCTTTAATTTCATTGTAAGAGAAATAACCTTGCCACGACAAATCCTTTTGAGCTAAAGCCATTTGTACATAAAGCAGAAGCAAAAAATATAAAACGCTCTTTTTCATTATTTGCATGAATATTGGTTTACAAATATAGAACAATCGAAAGTATTAGCATTTTGTTACTTAAAAAAAATGCCTTCCACCAATATATCGGCAGAAGGCATTTTCATTTATAATCAGATTCGATTTATACTACTCCTTGAGCCAGCATAGCATCGGCAACTTTTACAAATCCGGCAATGTTTGCTCCTTTTACATAATTTACATATCCTTCTTTATCCGTTCCATATTTTTTACATTGATTGTGAATTCCAACCATGATTTCTTTCAATCTGGAGTCCACTTCTTCACTCGTCCAGTTTAAACGAATTGAGTTTTGAGTCATCTCTAATCCTGAAGCCGCCACACCACCGGCATTTGCTGCTTTACCTGGTGCAAAAAGTACTTTGGCTTTCAAGAATTGTTTGATCGCTTCTAATGTACATGGCATATTTGCAGCTTCGGTTACACAAATAACACCGTTTGCAATTAATTTTTTAGCATCTTCTTCATTCAACTCATTTTGAGTAGCACAAGGAATTGCAATATCAACTTTCACTTCCCATACGCTTTTGTCTTTATGGAAAACAGCTTTTGGGTATTTCTCTAAATACGCTTCGGCTCTGTTATCGCCTCTAGCTCTCATTTCAAGCATAAAATCGATTTTATCCCCTGAAATCCCTTCTTCATCATAAATGTAACCATCAGGACCCGAAATAGTAACTACTTTTCCACCTAGATCATTTACTTTCAAAGCTACTCCCCAAGCAACATTCCCAAATCCTGAAATTGAAACGGTTTTCCCTTTGATATTTTGACCAATGGTTTTAAGCATTTGTTCTGCAAAATACACTACCCCATATCCTGTTGCTTCTGGTCTTATTAAAGAGCCTCCATAAGCCAATCCTTTACCTGTTAAAACTCCGGTAAATTCATTTTTAATTCTTTTATACTGACCAAACAAATACCCTATTTCTCTAGCTCCAACGCCAATATCTCCCGCAGGAACGTCTAATTGTGGTCCAATATGCCTGCATAATTCCGTCATAAAAGACTGGCAAAAACGCATTACTTCACCATCTGATTTTCCTTGTGGATCAAAGTCAGAGCCTCCTTTTCCTCCACCCATTGGCAAAGTAGTTAAACTATTTTTGAATACCTGTTCAAAGGCTAAAAACTTAAGAACGGATAAATTTACCGTGTGATGGAAACGTATCCCGCCTTTATATGGTCCAATTGCAGAGTTCATTTGAATTCTAAAACCTCTATTTACCAGAATTTCTCCATTATCATCTACCCATGGAACACGAAATATAATCGAACGTTCTGGTTCAGCTATTCTAAGGAGCAAATTTTTTCCATCGTATTTTTTTTGCTCTGCAATAAATGGAATTACAGTTTCTGCAAATTCCCTAACAGCTTGAATAAATTCAGGTTCATTTGGATTCTTGGCTTCAACTTGAGCCATAAAATCATTTACTTTTAGTAACATAGATTATAAGTAATTAATTAAGAAAACGATTTCGTTATAATTCACAAAGATACATTTTATAAAAATATTCAGACTCAGTTTTTTTTATTTATCAATAGAATTATTTTTTTAGTACCCATTCGCTAACAATTATGTTTAAGACATACGCTTTTAAACCTAATGACCAACACTTTCGTAAATAAATAAGAATTTGTCTGCTTATTTTTAATTTTGCTTTTATTTTAATAAATGAATGATGTTTTTATATATTTGTCAGGATTTGAAAATTTTACCCATAATGATCAAACAAGCGACACTTCTTATATTAATTCTTATTGGATTTTCTAATAAAGCAAGTGCGCAATTCGGTGGTTTTTCACATGAGGTCGGAATTATTGCCGGTCCTATTGCTTTTCAATCTGACTATGGAGAACGCAATAACTTGTCTACAAATTCTGGGAATACTGGGATTGGGATTGGGATCATTCATTATTTAAATTTTTCGTACAAAGCCGAATGTAATTGTTACACGCCTGAAACGTATTTTAATGATCATTTTAAACTGAGATCTGAGCTATCGTATAACAAAACTAATTTAAAACATTTTGGCGAAGAAGTGGCTCCTGATAAAACGTCTTTGGATGCACAGCAATTGCGAGCCATGACCGGAAACACTGCCGTTACTAACTTAGGAATACAATTAGAATACTTCCCCTTTAGCATTCGGGATTTTACAGCCCGCACAGGAAGCTTAGGGCCCTTTATTAGCGTTGGAGGTCAATTTAGTTATTACACCTCAAAAGCTTCTTCAACATTAGGTCCTTTAGGAACACCATTGACTACTTTCCCAAAATATTTAACCCCAACAGAGGGTCGCCCTTATGGCTTTTCTAGCGAAAGTGATTCGGTATGGTCCATAGTCTCTAGTGTAGGAACCCGCTATAAACTAACCCCTTTATCGGATGTAATGGTTGACTTAAGAATGCAGTATTTCTTTTCTAATTGGGTAGATGGGTTAAATCCTAATCCGGAAATTTATAAAGAGAATAAGGCAAATGACTGGTTAGTGTGGTTCAATGTAGGTTATATCTATTATTTATAACGTTCAAGGAAATATTAGCTATTAAAGAAGATAAAACCCCAATTCTAAGTTTAGAACTGAGGTTTTTTTATGTCTGATTCCAATCGTAAAACACTTCAAAAGACAACGAAAGGAACTACATGATTTATTAAGCCAATGCTTGTTTCAAATCTGTTATTAAATCCTCAGCATCCTCAATACCAACGCTTAGTCGAACAAGATCATCAGTGATTCCAATTGCTGCACGTTTCTCTTCCGGAATGGAAGCGTGTGTCATTAAAGCCGGATGATTTGCCAGTGATTCAACACCGCCTAAAGATTCCGCAAGTGTAAAAACTTTTAATTTTTCCAGAAACGCTATGGCCTCTTCTTTTTTACCAGAAACAAAGGTAAAGGATACCATTCCTCCAAAACCACTCATTTGCTTTTTGGCAATTTCATGATATGGATGAGAGGGTAATCCCGGGTAATATACAGTTTTCACTTTTGGATGGCTATTTAAGAACTCCACCACTTTACCACCATTTTCACAATGCCTTTCCACACGCAAATGTAAGGTTTTTATCCCTCGAAGTACTAAGAAACTATCCATTGGTCCCAATGTAGCGCCTGTGGCAAATTGTTGAAAATGCAATTGTTCTCCGAGTGCTTCATCCTTTACAATCAAGGCTCCCGCGATCACATCCGAGTGCCCTCCAAGATATTTAGTAGCTGAGTGCATCACAATATCTGCGCCTAAATCTAATGGTTTTTGTAAATAGGGTGTAGCAAAAGTATTGTCAACTGCAAAAAGGATTTTATTGAGTTTTGTGATTTTAGCAATCTCCTGAATATCCGCTAATTTCATCAATGGATTCGTTGGTGTTTCTACCCAAACTAATTTCGTGTTTTCATTGATTAATGACTTAAATTTTTCTATGTCATTCATATCTACAAAATGGAATTTTATACCGGAATCTTTATAAATACGAGTAAACATTCTGTAGGTTCCGCCGTATAAATCGTCCATCGCTATAATTTCATCACCTGATTTGAAAGAACGCAAAACACAATCTGTGGCCGCTAATCCTGATGAAAAGGCCAATCCACGTGTTCCATTTTCTATACTCGCTAGCGCATTTTCCAAAGCACTACGGGTTGGATTTGCGGCCCTACTATATTCATAATCCGGATTTATAGGTTGCCCAGGACTTGTTTGTACAAAGGTTGACGTTTGGTATACAGGTGGCATTACTGCCCCCGTACTTGGGTCGTGGTGTTGTCCACCATGAATCACTTTAGTATTGAATTTCATAAGTTGAATTTTTAATGCAAAATTGTTTTACAAATTTACCTTTTAATTTATTTTAACCAAGCCACAAGTAGGTACCTTTGTATTTAATTAACAATTTTGTGATGAAACATTTTTTCATATATACTTTACTCCTTTTTTCAGCAGCCCAATGTTCTAATGAATTGGTTTTTGAAGAGGAAACTTTTCAAAAAAAAACAACAATACCTTGCAAGGAAAACTGCCCCTCTATTCTTGTAAAAATACCTGTTGCAAATGCCGTCCCTGTTGTGGCGGATAGCATCAACAAAAAAGTATTTTCAGTATTGAAAGAGATAATATATTTTGGTGAAAAGCCATACACCGCAAAAGACTACAACGGCTTATTGACTTCATTTATAGATTCCTATGAAAAACTTCAGAAAGAATTTCCCGCAGATAAATTTGGTTGGGAAGCGAAAATTGAAGGAACTGTGCTATACCAATCTGAAAATGTATTGAATATAGAAATAAAACATTACACGTACACTGGTGGTGCTCATGGTTATCAAGGATTACGCTCTTTGATATTTGATCCTAGTACTGGAAAATCTTTAGCAAATGACGAATTATTTAGTGACAAGGAGACTTTTACTGCTTTTGTCGAAAAAAAGTTCAGAACCAAATATAAAATTCCTGCTAATAAATCAATCAATGCAACTGGTTTGATGTTTGAAAAAGAAAAATTTCAACTTCCTCAAAATATTTTTTATACTGATAAAGGATTACTCCTGTATTACAATTCCTATGAAGCGGCGTCCTATGCTGATGGACCTAAAGAAATACTATTGCCTTATAAAGAAATAGAGGCATATTTAGTAATTATTTAAAATCCGTTTCCTTCTAAATACTATTAAAAATCCTTTTTTAAATTTTAGTTCAAAAAAGGATTTTATACACTTTTATTTGAAAAGCAATGCAATGAATTTAATGTGTCAAATAGCACATTTAAGTACTAAACAAACTTTTTAAGGTTCATCATAATACCGATATGAAGCCCTTCATGAAAATTATTAAATACTAAGGCATCTTCAACTCTTTTTAAAGTAAAACCCGTTGAAGTAGGATATTCATTATAATTTTTGAAATTTTTATTGTCAAAATCAGCTTTAGTTTGATGAATAGTTTCTAACAATAACGCATTTATTTCATCTACTTCAGCTTGCGTTACAATATGTTCCGGTTTAGTTCCCTTTCTATATTTTTCAACTAATTCCTCCGAAATCATCATAGGCAAACCCGAAAGCTTGTATACTAAAAGTTGTTGGGTAACGATAATGTGACCAATATTCCAAATTAAATTGTTCTTATATCCTTCCGGAATCCTATTGAGTTGCTCTAAAGTATGTGCCGTTAGAAATTTTGAAACCATATTTCTGCTGGTAGTGTTGAGATCGAATGTTTGATTCATTTTTCTAATTTTTTGATAAAATTAATCATTTTCCGTCTCAAATGATTTTTCTTTGCACAAATAAATCGCTCATTACATGGACAAAATATACTATCTCGCTTCTTGCGACACCTGCAGAAAAATTATAAAATCTTTACCGAAAGAATATGATTTTAAGTTTCATGACATCAAGCAAGACCCAATTACTCTAGCAGAATTAGAGCAAATGCGCGAACTTTCCGGAAGTTACGAAGCCCTTTTCAGCAAAAAGGCACAGTTGTATAAATCGATGGATTTAAAGAATAAAGCTTTAACAGAGGACGATTACAAGAAATACATTCTGGATCATTATACTTTTTTAAGCCGACCTGTTTTTATTATCAAAGACAAAATTTACATTGGAAATACACAACAAAACATGTTGCAGGTAATGAAAGCGTTGGTGTAATGTCGAAAAGAAATGGTGCGCTCATTGGCGCTACAATCGTATCGATAATTTACGGCGTTACATTTACCATTGCCAAGGATGTCATGCCCTTGTACATTGATGCTTATGGTTTTATTATGTTACGAGCTGGTGGTGCTATGCTTTTGTTTTGGTTGGTTTGGTTTTTTATGCCAAAAGAAAGAATTGCACTAAATGATTTTCCTAGAATTCTTGCAGCTGCCTTCTTTGGTGTAGCTTTTAACATGCTTACTTTTTTCAAAGGATTAAGCCTAACTTCGCCTATTAGTGCCGCGGTAATTATGGTATCTACGCCTATTATAGTTTTGACACTTTCGGCATTTATAATAAAGGAACGCATGCCAAAACGTATGGTTTTTGGGATCATCCTTGGCTTGATAGGCACCTCTTTTCTAATACTTTATGGAAAATCTATTGGCAGCGCAACAAACGCCGGATTGGGAAATTTTCTCGTTTTGGTCAATGCTATTTCTTATGGTTTTTATCTAATTATTGTCAAGAAATTAATGGACAAGTACAATGCTTTTACGTTTGTAAAATGGATTTATCTTTTAGGGTTTCTTATGGTTTTGCCTTTTGGATGGAGCGAATTTAACGCTGTTGAATGGACTTTATTACCAATAGACATTTGTTGGAAAATAGGATTTGTAGTTATTTTTTCGACTTTTCTTACCTATTTACTGAATTTACTTTCGATGAAAGAATTAAAACCTACGACCGTTGCCGTTTTTATTTATTTACAACCGCTATTCGCATCAGTTTTTGCAATTGGCTTGGGGAAAGATGAATTAAGTTTAGTCAAGATTGTATCGGCAATTTTAATATTTGTAGGCGTTTATTTAGTGACCCAGAAAAAGAGTATTCAGTAATCAGTGTTCAGTCGTTAATTTAATCTTCTAATTTCAATTCATTTACAAGTCCAAACCTATTTACAAAAAAAAGCACTAAATACTAAAAACGGACCACTGACCACTTTTTTAGTATCTTTGACCTCTTTTAGAAAAATATATGATACAATCAATGACGGGTTTTGGCAAAGCGACTTTGCAATTACCAACCAAAAAAATCACCGTGGAGGCAAAATCCCTGAACAGTAAAGGTTTAGATTTGAATGTGAGAATGCCTTCGCTGTACCGCGAAATGGAATTGGGTTTACGCAACCAAATCGCACTAAAACTGGAAAGAGGAAAAGTAGATTTTTCTATTTTTATCGAAAGTACCGCGGAGCAAACTTCTACGAAAGTGAACGTACCGATTGTTAAAGCATACATCAACCAGTTAAGAGAAGTCTATGCTGACGCTGATGAAACGGAACTTATGAAAATGGCTATTCGCATGCCGGATACTATGAAAATAGAACGGGATGAGATTGATGAAAACGATTGGATTCAAATCCAAACTGTTGTCGAAGAAGCGTTACAAAACATCTTGAACTTTAGAAAAGATGAAGGAATGTCTCTTGAAAAAGAATTTCAATTGCGAATAGGCAATATTCGTCACTACATGACAGAAGCTTTAGCACTTGATCCAGAACGCGTACAGGCCATAAAAGACCGTTTGCAAACTGCAATTTCAGAACTTAAAGTAAATGTAGACGAAAATCGTTTCGAGCAGGAATTGATTTATTATTTAGAGAAATTAGACATCACCGAAGAAAAAGTGCGTTTGACCAATCACCTGGATTATTTCCTGGAAACCATCAATGGAACTGAAGCCAACGGAAGGAAATTAGGCTTCATCACGCAAGAAATGGGACGTGAAATCAACACGATGGGTTCAAAATCCAACCATGCACAAATGCAAAAATTAGTCGTTCAGATGAAAGATGAATTAGAAAAAATCAAGGAACAAGTGCTTAATGTGCTATAAGGCTACACGCAAGATTTTAAATACCTTGTTGCTTTCTACAATAAATTAATTATACCTACACTGTTTCAAAATAACGTGTAGGAAAGGCATAAAATAATGAAAAAAGGAAAATTAATTGTTTTTTCAGCACCATCTGGTTCCGGAAAAACGACCATAGTTAGGCATTTATTAAACAAAGAAGATTTGAATCTAGAATTTTCTATTTCCGCAGCAACACGTGAAGCACGTGGCGAAGAAGTAAACGGAAAAGATTATTACTTTATGTCATTGGAAGAATTTAAAATGCACATCAAAAACGAAGATTTTGTAGAATGGGAAGAAGTCTATCGTGATAATTTCTATGGAACCTTAAAAAGTGAAGTGGAACGAATCTGGGCCAAAGGAAAAAATGTGATTTTTGATATTGATGTGTCTGGCGGATTGCGAATCAAACATAAATTCCCCGAAGAAACTTTAGCTGTTTTCGTGAAACCACCAAGTGTAGATGAACTAAAAAGAAGATTAAAGGAGCGCTCTACTGAAAGTGAAGACAAAATCAATATGCGTATTGCAAAAGCATCTGTCGAATTAGCCACGGCGCCGCAATTTGATGTTATTATAAAAAATTACGATTTAGATATTGCTTTAGAAGAAGCGTATCAATTGGTAAAGAATTATGTTAAGGATTAAAAGTTAAGAATTGAAAAAATCAAAGTTATTACCAATTTTTAAATCTTTAAAGTAATGAAAATAGGGCTTTATTTCGGAACCTTTAATCCCATACATATTGGACATCTTATCATTGCCAATCACATGGTGGAACATGCTGATTTAGAACAAGTATGGATGGTGGTTACACCACACAATCCTTTGAAGAAAAAACACACTTTACTCGATGATTACCACCGGTTGCAAATGGTGCATCTTGCCACCGAAGATTTTCCAAAAATAAAACCTTCGGATATTGAGTTCAAATTATCACAGCCCAATTATACTGTCAATACGTTAGTCCACATACAGGAAAAATATCCAAATTATGAGTTCTCCTTAATCATGGGCGAAGACAATTTAAAATCTTTACACAAATGGAAAAACTACGAAGTTATTCTTGAAAATCATGAGATTTATGTGTATCCTCGAATTTCTATAGAAGCAGAGAACCTAATGTTTAAGGACCATCCAAAAATCCACACGATTGATGCACCAGTTGTTGAAATATCGGCTACATTCATTCGGGATAATATTAAAAAAGGAAAAAACGTGCAGCCCTTATTGCCTGCGAAAGTTTGGAAATATATTGATCATAATAACTTTTACAAGAAATAATTACGACAAAACTCTTTTTAATTCTAGTTGAATATTATCAAAAACAGTACTTAGATTGTCATTTTTACCAGACATTAAAAACACTTCTGTACTTGGCATTTGACTGCTATCCCACAACAATTGTATTTTTTTTTCTGCTATTAAACTTTTCGCATTGCAATTCCATACAACCGCTACTCCACTGTTTTTAGAAATTATTTCGAGCATTTCGTATTCGGATGGAATGATATAATTAGGGATCATCGAAGGTCTTTTTTTATTAAAAACATACAACCAAAACAATTTGATGTGTGGAATCTGTGCGTTGTGGCTGAACCATTTTTGGTCGTTTAACCAATGTTCGACGGCATCTAAATTTTTAGTTTTAATTGTTGATTTTAATTCAGACGCATCGATGGCATTTGAACCTACAATTACTTGTTTAATTTCCCCAACCTTTTTTTGAATCGTGTCAAACGTATCATATTGTTTGGTAACAATCGCAAAATCGAGTTTCTTAGAATCGACCAATTCAAAGAGCGAATCATTTTCATGAAAGCTAAAATCAATAAATTCAAATTTAGAAACCAAAGAACTCCCTAAACTACGCATCAGATGTTTAGAAATTCCAATTGAAATTAATCGATTTGCATTGAATGCTTTGGCACGAAAACCATACTCCACATTTTCTAAACGGTCTAATGCCTCGATGATTAAATTATTGAGTAACTTAGCATATTCTGTTGGTTCTACACCTTTAGACTTTCTGTTGAAAAGTTTATACCCAACATGCGCTTCTAACATAGAAATATGTTGGCTTACCGCAGGCTGACTGATAAATAATTCTTTGGCTGCCAAAGAAAAATTTCCGTTTTTGTAAACCGATTTAAAGGTTCGATACCATTCGAGATTAACCATGATATAAGTATATTTATCACAAACATAATTTAAATTATTTTTACTAATAGCATATTCAAGCTAAATTTGCATAAAGTAAATTAGAAATGAATAAAATAGCACTATTTACCATTATAGCATTAACCGCAACTTGCATCATTGCAACTGCACAAAATAAAAAAGGTATGAAAAAAGTATTATTTGTTGTTACCAGTCACGATAAATTAGGTAACACGGGAGAGAAAACAGGATTTTGGACAGAAGAATTAGCGGCTCCATATTACGAATTATTGGACAAAGGTGTTGCCATTGACATTGCTACTCCACTAGGCGGACAGCCACCGATTGATCCAAAAAGCGAAGATCCATCAGCTGCAACTGATGACACCAAAAGATTTGATACTGACACGGAACTATTGACTAAACTTAAGAATACACATAAATTAGCAGATATAAAAGAATCTGATTACGATGCCGTTTTTTATCCGGGAGGTCACGGTCCATTATGGGATTTAGCCACAGATAAAAATTCTAGCGCATTGATTGAAGCATTCTATACTAATAACAAACCAGTTGCTTTCGTGTGTCACTCACCAGCAGTATTGAAAAACGTAAAAGTGAACGGCGAATTTTTAGTTAAAGGAAAAAAAATAACTGGTTTTTCTAATACAGAAGAAGCAGCTGTAGGATTAACTGATGTAGTGCCTTTTTTACTGGAAGACGCTTTGCAAGCGAATGGCGCAACCTATTCAAAAATAGGTGACTGGCAGCCTTATGCCGTAGAAGACGGTTTATTGATTACGGGACAAAATCCAGCCTCTTCTAAATTAGTTGCAGAAAAATTATTAAACCAATTGAATTCAAAAAAATAATAACATGTTAAATTTCGAACTATACAATCCTACCAATTTAATTTTTGGAAAAGGACAAATTGAAAAATTACCCACTTTAGTACCTAAAGGTGCAAAAATTCTCTTAGCTTATGGTGGAGGAAGTATTTTTAAAAATGGAATTCACGAACAGGTGATCAAGAACCTAAAAGGTTTTGATATTGTGGAATTTGCAGGAATAGAAGCAAATCCACATTTTGAAACATTAATGAAAGCCGTTGCTATTATTAAGGAACAAAACATTGATTTTATTCTTGCAGTAGGAGGAGGATCCGTAATTGACGGAGTTAAATTTATTTCGGCTGCGGCTCACTTTGACGGAAATCCAATAGATATTCTTCAAAAAAGAATAATGACTACTGATTTGACTACGATAATTCCTTTTGGGACCATACTTACCTTACCGGCTACAGGTAGCGAAATGAATTCTGGTGGAGTCATTACTATCGAATCCACTCAAGAAAAATTATCATTTGGCGGTAGCGCTTTGTTTCCAAAATTCTCTATCTGCGACCCAACCGTAATTGAATCTTTACCAAAAAGACAATTACAAAACGGAGTTGTGGATGCCTACACTCACGTTTTAGAGCAATACCTGACGTATCCGCACGAAGGATATCTTCAAGACCGAATTGCAGAAAGCATACTGCAAACCTTGATTCAAATTGGCCCAGATGTAGTAGAAAAACCTACTGATTACGCTTTAGCTTCTAATTTTATGTGGAGTTGTACTATGGCATTGAATGGATTAATCCAAAAAGGAGTTCCAAGTGATTGGGCAACGCACATGATTGGACACGAGTTAACAGCCTTGTACGGAATTGACCATGCGCGAACACTGGCAGTTGTTGGTCCAAATTTATACCGAGTAATGTTTGAGACAAAAAAAGAAAAATTAGCACAATACGGGAAACGTATTTTTAATTTGACTGGAACTGAAGATGAAATTGCTAATGAAGCCATCAATAAAACCGTAGCATTTTTCCATACTATGGGTATGCAAACCAAACTATCCGATTATACTAAAGATTATGATCATACCGCAGATTTCATTGTGAATCGTTTTGAGGAAAGAGGTTGGATCGGATTAGGGGAAAAACAAAATATTACTTTAGACAAACTGAAATCAATTGTTGAGATGAGTTATTAATTCAAATAAAACAATGTCAACTGTTATTAACAGCATAAAAAAAGGCGTTCTCATCTTGGGAACGCCTTTTAAAATTCTAAAATATAACTAACTAACTCAACTCACATAATTGTGTTAAAATACTAAACAATAGTTATATATAACGGAATACAGATAATTATATTGCAACGATAAGTCAAAAAAAATAATCCAAATATAAAATATTAGGAAAACCACACCCTAGAACTATGTGAATACTGGGCTTTTGGCATTAATTTAATTTGTTTAAGTACCAGTTTTTTAAGTACTTTTGATTAAATTCAATAAAAAAATGCCAGAAAATATAAAATTCGCAGTAATTGGTGGTGGAAGTTGGGCGACAGCAATAGCAAAGATGTTATGTGTAAATCTCACCGAAATTTCGTGGTACATGCGTAATGAAGCTGCTATAGAACACATTGTAACTTACAAGCACAATCCAAATTATTTAAGTTCTGTTGAATTTGATACCAAAAAACTAAAACTGACCAGCGATATTAATGAAGCTGTAGCGTATGCTGATTACATAATCTTTGCTATTCCTTCTGCTTTTTTAGATGCCGAATTAGAAAAATTAACCGTTTCATTAAAAGACAAAATAATCTTTTCAGCAATTAAAGGAATCGTTCCCGAAACGAGTTTGATTGTCGGGGAACATTTTCATGTAAAATATGACATTCCGTATTACAACATCGGTGTAATTACTGGCCCTTGTCACGCTGAAGAAGTGGCAATGGAGCGCCTATCATATCTCACTATTGCTTGTGGAGATCCCGATAAGGCAAAAATTGTCGCTAAAAATTTGTCTGGAAACTACATCAAGACAAAAATTACTGATGACATTATTGGAACAGAATATGCAGCCATGCTAAAAAATATTTACGCCATTGCTGCTGGTATTGCTCATGGTTTGGGTTACGGGGATAATTTCCAATCCGTGTTGATGAGTAATGGAATCCGTGAGATGAAAAAATTCATCAAAAAAGTCCACAAAATGAAACGCAACATCAATGATTCCGCTTACTTAGGAGACCTATTGGTTACGGGTTATTCCGTTTTTTCCAGAAATAGAATGTTTGGTAATATGATTGGTAAAGGCTACACGGTTAAATCAGCAATGATGGAAATGAGTATGGTTGCCGAAGGTTATTATGCTGCTAAAAGCGCCTATAAACTCAATCAAGCCTATGGCGCCAAAACACCAATTATAGATGCCGTTTACAATATTCTGTATGAAGGTCAGGACGCTAAATCCGTGTTTAAAAAACTTACTGATAAACTGGATTGATTTACCTGTAGGTGTAACAATTAAAATACAATCATTTCATGAGTGAAAGATGGAAATATCAAATTAAAACTGGCGGAATTTGGGGTATGTTTATGACAATTTTCAATGTTTTATTCGACATCAAAGAAATCCCTTTTTCGGAACAGGCTGCTACCGCTAATTTTTATATTCGAGCAGCTGCTTACATTCTTGTAGGGATATTTGCTTTAGGTTATTTCACTTGGAAATCCAAGGTTAAACAACAAGCCGCTAAATAATCTTTATGAATAAAAGATAGATATTTCAGATTAAATTGGGGTGATTTGGGGAGGCACTGTCTCTTTTACCATGGCTAATTTACCTTATTAGAAATGTCTTTTGAAGATGCTTTTTTGTCTAAAAAAATTTACTCCGAATAGTTTATTTGATTTTAGCCGGGATATTTGTGGTCGGTTATTTTAGTTGGAAGAAAAAAACAGGAATAGAAAATAGTACTGACCTACCTCACGATAACACCATCAACAAATAAAATAGGCACCTCTTCCACAAAATCCTCATGGATCGAATGTGCTTTGAAAATGAATTTTTTATCGTATAATTTGTCTCCAATAAAAAACGTAAGCATGAACTCATTGTTGAGTGCCAAAACACTTTTTTCAATCATTTCAATTTTTTTTACTGACACCGGAAGCACTGCTACAAAAGCGTGGCGCAAGAGTGATGTTTTTTTCATTTCGCCATCAATCGTTCCAAAAGCTTTAGAAACCACCATGACACTTTCAATAAGAAAATCACTGTCATTTACCAAATAGGCATACCACACTTTTTCCATAAAATCGTCACTCCATTCCTGAACTGCTGCCAGGAATACGTTTTCTACTTCGGGGATGATTATGTCTTTTTTCATACGTTATTCTTAATGCATTAGAGGCAAGTGAAATCTAAAACAGGTATTTCGTTCGACTTTATAATTTTTGACTAAATTGAGGATTTGAATTGTTCTAAGAAACGAACGTCATTTTCATAAAACATGCGAATATCGCCGATTTGATACAACAACATGGCGATTCTTTCGATTCCCATCCCGAAGGCAAAACCATTGTATTCATCAGGATTGATACCACAATTTTTCAAAACATTAGGATCGACCATGCCGCAACCCATGATTTCTAACCAACCGGTCCCTTTGGTAATTCTATAATCGGTTTCTGTTTTCAAACCCCAATAAATATCCACCTCAGCACTTGGCTCCGTAAAGGGGAAATAGGAAGGACGCAATCGTATTTTTGATTTTCCAAACATCTCTTTGGTGAAATACAAAAGTGTTTGTTTTAAATCGGCAAAAGAAACGTCTTTATCAATATACAACCCTTCGACTTGATGAAAAATACAGTGTGATCGGGACGAAACAGCTTCATTACGGAATACTCTTCCCGGAGAGATAGTACGAATCGGTGGTTTGTTTTCTTCCATGTAACGCACTTGTACAGATGATGTATGCGTACGCAACAAAATATCGGGATTCGTTTGAATAAAAAACGTGTCTTGCATATCACGTGCCGGATGGTATTCCGGTAAGTTTAATGCGGTAAAATTGTGCCAGTCGTCTTCAATTTCAGGACCTTCAGAAACATTGAAACCAATGTTTGAAAAGATATCTATAATTTGGTTTTTTACTAATGAAATAGGATGACGGGAACCAATAATCATAGGCTCAGCTGAACGGGTCAAATCGCCGTAAAACCCTTTACTTTCTTCTTTGTTTTCCAAAGTATCCTGTATGGCTTTTACTTTATCTTCAGCAGAAGTTTTAAGCAGGTTGATCACCTGTCCGAATTCCTTTTTTTGGTCATTAGGAACGTTCTTAAATTCAGCAAAAAGGTCTTTTAAAAGTCCTTTGCTTCCCAGAAATTTAATTCGAAATGTTTCTAATTCGGCTGTATCTTGCGTTGAAAAAGCTTGTGCTTCGCCAATATATTCTTTTATCTTGTCTATCATTTTCATCCAATAATTGAGAGTGCAAATTTAGGGAAAAGTTTTCAGTTTACCGTCTCAGTATTCAGTAGATTCGTTCTGAAAACAGAGACTGCGATTGCAAATTACGAAATAAGTTCTCTTTCCAGAAAATAATTCACAATGGCTTCTTTCATCAAAACCGATTGTTCTCCAGCTTTTAGTGGTGGTAGTTCCTCTTTTACTTTGTAATGGGGCCATCCTTCTTCATCAAAAAATTCGAATTCATAGAAACCATACGGCTCTAATAACCTACAAATGGCGATGTGCATCAGGTTTAGTTTTTCGTCTTTCTTGTATTCACTGTGTACTTTCCCGAGTTCTTGTACGCCAATTAGATAAATAATAGCGTCGAGATCTAAATCCTCACCTTGAGAAAATTGATTGGAAAGTATATTGACAAGCTGTTCCCAGCGTTCTTTAAGTTGTGTGTCTCTTGACATTTCTTTAGTTATGAGTTATAAATTATGAATTATGAATCCATATTTTATAAAATTATTTGGGCAAAGATAAGAACTTGAAAATTGGCAATGGTAAAGAAGAATTCTTTTATATTTGCAATTTTATTTTTCTTAATTAAGTATTATGGGATTTTTAGATATCATTTTGGGCGTACTGCTTGCCTTTGCTTTTTATAAAGGCCTGCAAAACGGTCTTTTTATAGAATTAGCTTCGTTGGTTTCGCTGTTGGCAGGAATTTATTTTGCAGTGAAATTTTCTTCTTTCATGAGGGATATTTTAGTAGGATTTGTGAAATGGAATCCCAATACCATTCAAGTTGTTGCCTTTATACTCACTTTTATTGCTGTGGTTGTAATGGTCTCACTATTAGGAAAATTCCTGACAGGAATAGCCGATTTTGCTTTTTTAGGGTGGTTGAATAAAGTTGGTGGTGGTTTTTTTAGAGTATTAAAAACAGTTTTGATTATCAGTATCGTCTTTGCGGTTTTCGAAAAAATAAATTTCAATCATATTTTAGCCAAAAAAGAAACATTGGACAATTCAATGTTTTACAATCCCATTCAAAAAACTGCCGGATACATGTATCCGTCATTAAAACAATGGTATAGTAGTTTAAAGAAGAAGTGATGAGCGTGTGGACTGGTAATATAAATAGTGCAATGTTCCTCTTTTTAGTTTCGGTTTTGTAAAGCCATTAATGATATTGCTTCTTGATTGATTTATTTTAACTGCTGAAGACTAAAGTTACTACTTCACTTCCTTAATTGCACTACTCTCGATCCAGCCTTCAGTTCCATCCGTCAGTTGTACTTTTTTCCATTTCCCAATGGCTTCCTCCACATATAATTTTGTTCCTTCGTGCAGCACAAATATTGGCTGACCGCCATCTCTGGGTTCACTTTTTACATTTGTTCTTTCGGCAAAAACGATCGCTGGTTTTTCTGTGTCAAAATGGCTTTTCTCAATAACTGCTGCTGATACTGTCATTAGCATTATAAAAATAACCAGAAACATACCCAGAAAGAAAATCCTTTTATACAGTGTTTTTTCTGAAAAATAATACCCAATAAAGAAAATTAGGAAAACTGAACTCAGCACTACAGAAATCCATCCCCAAGTATCGTAGTCATAAATCCCTGTAAAATCGCGAAGTAATTTTCCAAAACCTACTTTTGGGATTACTTTAATCTCATCGATAGTTCGCTTTTGAGCGAATTTCAGGTTGTTAATTGCATCGGTATTATTAGGATTTAAAACCAATGCTTTTTCATAATTGTAGATTGAAGGTGCTACTTGATTCAATTTATAATAGGCATTTCCTAAATTGAAATACAATTCAGAGGAGTGTTTTTTTTCTGTCAAAACGTTTTCATAAGCTGCAACAGCTTCACTATATTTTCCCTTTTGATAATACGCATTTCCTTTTTCAAAGCCGTTTTGAGCAAAGAAAATCTGGGTTGAAAGTAAGAGTATGTATAGTATGTTTTTCATCTTTATGTTTTTTAACCAAGAAGGCATAAATGGGTAAGTTTGTTTCCTTAAGATTAACTTTTGTCCTTATGTTAGGCCATTTGCTTCTCTAGTTCAGAGATTATAAATACCGCCTTATCAAAATCCTGTTGTATCGCAACACTTGACGAAGGCGCATAACGCGCTACCTCACAATTCTCGGTAAGCGTAATGAAATCATTAACCACCTCTGGTTTTACATTTCGAGACAGCAATAGGTCCTGAATATTATCCTTGCTCATTTCAGATGTTTCGATATGCAATTTTGCTTTTAGGAAATTGTGCATGGCTTTCTCCAACGCAATGTAAAACAGTTCTTTGTTGTTGATTTGTTTCTTAGCTTCAGATAAATATTTCTTAGCCAGTTTATTATTCATTCGGATTCTGTTCCCGGTAATATCCCCATCAATAGCTTCTTTTTTCTTTTTGAACACTATAATCAGAGGTACCAGTAAAAAAGGCAGCAATAGCAATCCGATAAATAGATTAGACCCAAAGAAATCCTTCTTTTCAATCGCAAATAGAGAGCTCTTTAGTTTAATAGATTTGAATTCCTCTACATTCGAAATTTTATTTTTGTTGCCATCAGTTGCAGAAGAATCAGCAGGTGTTGGGCCATCGAGGGCATTAATCATTATCTCTGGAGAACTTACTGTTTTATAGGTTCCTGAACCCAAATCAAAATATGAAAACTGCAATGGCTTTACTGGATAATTTCCTTTGTACTGTGGAATTATAGTATAGCTGTCTGAGATTTTTCCGCTCATGCCCATAAGTGAGGTACTGATGTCCTCACTGTGAATCGCATCGTACATCTCTAGTGCATTTGGCACGACCGGTTTTGGTAAACTAAATAATTTCAAATTTCCCTTACCCGTTACACTTACTACTAAATTAAGACTTTCTCCATTTTTTAAATTAGTCTTTGACGGGATAACTTTAAAGTCAAAATTCCCAACTGCTCCAGAAAAATTCTCTGGTTTTCCTGCCTCGGGAAGTGGTTTAACCGTGATGGTTTTGGCACCAGCCGAAACTCTTTTAGTAGTTTCCGTGAGCATCATTCGGCCAAAAACATCCCTGCGGTTCGTTGGCAATTGCACATCTACCGATAATGATAACGGCTCAATTTTAAGTCTACCAGATTTTTGTGGATAAAGCACTACTTTTTTCAGTACAATAAACCTGAAATTCTGGCCTTTGAAAATTCCTTCTTCAGCAGCCAGTTGTTTGATTTCGATATTTTGACTCCAAAAATCATTGTACTTAGGCTTACTTGATTCTCCTAAATTTGAAATTCCAATGTTAGCAAAATACAATTTGTACACTACCGTAATGGGTTCGTTGATGTATGGATTTGTTTTAGAAACATCAGCAACCAGATATAGGTTTTCATCCCCAGACATCTGAGAATCGTTAGGATCCTTAAGCTGTTCTGTGGCAGCGGTCACAATAATTCTTACAGGTGCCGTTTTGTAAATTTGACCGTTGTACTCAATCGCTGCCTGCTTGATAACAAATGTCCCTTTTTGATTTGGTACCAGAAAATAAGAGTACGCTTTTTCAAAAGAACTTCTTCCGTTTACCCACGACTGACTTACTTGCTGGCTCGGTCCAGCAATAATTCTGAATCCTTCAAAAGACGGCGGTACGAAATTATCTCCGTCTACATTCATCATAAAATCAATACGCAGCCTTTCATTCAAGCCTAGCGTAGTTTTACTTACTCGAGCCTCAAACTGAACCTGAGCGCTAAGCAAGTTGCTTACCAGTAAAACAATCACTGCTATATATTTCTTCATTTTCAAACTATCTAATTGAACTACCAATCCTTCTCTGTTCTAACTGGCTTTCCTTGAACTTTCTTAGCATTCACTTTATCCTGAACCTTCTTTTCTTCTCTGTTTACTGCATTTAGGAGATTTTCCAAGCGTTCTTTAGAAATCCCACCCGGTGCTAGTTTTGGCTCCCCATTTTCATTTGGTTTAGGATCTTTGTTCTGTTTGTCTTGATCGCCTTTGTCTTCTTTTTTGTCTTGGTCTTTTTTATCTTTTTCGCCGTCTTTCTTATCGTCCTTTTTATCTTCTTTTTTTTCTTTATCCTTTTTCTCGTCTTTTTTCTTATCGTCTTTTGGCGGATTGTCTTTCAACATTTTTTTGGCTAAAGCATAATTGTAACGCGTTTCCTCATCTGTCGGGTCATTCCTCAACGCATTTTTATATGCCTCCACTGCTTGTGTATAGTCTTTGTCGTTCATAAAAACATTCCCAAGATTATGAAAGGCACGGTGTTTCTGAGGTCTGGATGTTGAACTTTTTAATGCTTTCGCATACGCAAATTTAGCTTCTGAGGACTGTTTTTGTTTGTAAATTGTATTCCCAAGATTAAAAGGGGCAACTGATTTATTCGGAAATTTAGAATCAGAAATTCTGTACATGGCTTCTGCCTCTACAAATTTATTTTCGGCATACTCCTTGTTTGCTTTCGGCAAAATCCGATCTTTTTCTTGTGCATATACACCTGTAGTTCGTGAAAAAGCGAACATAAAAAAGGCAATTATTAAAATTTTAAATCTTTTCATTTATTGTATCTATAGATCCAAAAGGCTTTAAAACCCTTTAGAAATAATTATTTATTTTCGTTAAATAAATCCAATTTCTTAACCCAACTTGTTTTTCTTTCCAATAGAAAAACATCTACAAATAATAACAAAAAAGCAAACCCTAAAAACCATTGAAATTGTGATTGAAAATCGGCCATTTCAGTTGCTTCAAACTCTGTTTTTTGAATATTATCCAATGCATTCTTTACATAATCTAGGACTTCTTTCGTATTAGTACCGTTTACATAGCCTCCTTTTGTGGCTTTAGCAATAGCCATCAAGCTTTCTGGAACCAGTTTGGTTATAACAACCTCATTGTTATTATCTTTTTTAAATCCCTCAACAATACCATTTCTTTTCAATGGAATCGTACCCCCTTTTTCAGTTCCAACCCCAATAGTAATGATTTTTATACCTAACTTATTGGCTTCTTCGGCCGCTGCCTCTGCTCCTTCGTTGTGGTCTTCACCATCTGAAATCATGATCAATAACTTACTCGTTTTTTTATCATCAAAATAAGTTGCAGACAATTTGATGGCTTCGTTGAACGATGTTCCTACTGAGGAAACCATATCCGTATTCATACTTTGTAAAAACATTTTTGCAACGCTGTAATCCGTCGTAATAGGCAATACTGGGAAAGCACTACCGGCGTACGCAACAATTCCTATTCGGTCACTTCCTAATTGATTGATAATTTGCGAGACAATTTGCTTGCTTTTATCCAACCGGTTGGGAGCAACGTCTTCGGCCAACATACTTTTAGAGACATCAATCGCAAAAACAATATCGATTCCTTCTCGCTTTACGGTTTCCATTTTTGTGCCAATTTTTGGATTTACCAATCCCAAAATTAATCCAACCAACCCCAAGAGAAGTATTCCAAACTTTAAAACGGGTTTAAAAGCTGAACTTTCTGGACTCAATTTTTTAACCATTTCTAAATCCCCGAACTCGCGTTGCTTTTTTCTTTTCCAATATAAATTAGCCAGAAAAACAACCACCAAAAGCGGCAGTATCAAAAGAAGGTATAAATATTTTTTTTCGTCTAATTCCATTTTTTTAATTTTGAATACAGTTCCTTTAGAACTGAGACTGATGTTATATGAAGCTTTTAAAAACCGTATTTCGCAATCCTATTTCAAATAGCAATAAAAAACCTGCAAACCATATAAACGGTCTGAATTTTTCATCGTAATCATAAAATTTTAGTTCTTCAATTTCGGTCGTTTCTAACTTATTTATTGTTGCATAAATCTCGGCCAACTTATTATTACTGGTTGCTCTAAAATATTTTCCACCGGTATTGTTGGCAATTTTTTTCATCATTTGTTCATCAATCTCCACTTTCATCATTTGAAAGAGAAACTTCCCGTTAGGTGCAATTGCATAAGGAAACATTGCCATTCCATTTGTTCCAATCCCTATGGTATATACTTTTATTCCGTATTGTTTTGCAATATCTGAAGCAGTATCCGGCTCAATGAATCCAGCATTATTCACCCCGTCCGTCATCAGAATAACTACTTTGCTCTTCGCCTTACTGTCCTTTAATCTATTGACAGCGGTAGCTAATCCCATTCCTATTCCTGTCCCGTCTACTAAAACGTTGTCGTATTTAATACTCCTTATGGCATCAAGAATAACTGCTTTATCGCTGGTTACTGGCGTTTTTGTATAGGCTTCTGAAGCATAAACAACAAGGCCAATTCTATCGTTTGGTCTTTCCTCAACAAAATCTGCCGCTAATCTTTTAAGCGCTTGCATTCGATCTGGCTTCAAATCTTTGGCTAGCATACTTCCTGATACGTCTATCGCCATAACAATATCAATTCCTTTGGTCGTTTTTGTTTTATTACTTACATCAACGGTTCTGGGTCTTGCCATAGCAACAATCAAAGAGCATAAAGCCAAAATTCTGAACACATTCAACATCGGCTTCAACTTAGTCAAAGAGGAATTGGAGCCTTTAAATCCTTGCAATGAACTCATTTTTAATGTAGCTGATTGGTGGTTCTTTTTACGAAACAACCATACAACTGCTATTGGGATCAGGAGAAACAGCCAAAAAAACTCTGGGTTTAAAAACGTTATTTTGTCCATTATTTAGTTGCTTGTTTTAATTCGACTGAGTTCAAAACTCGTTCTGATATGGCATTAGCATAGGAATCCCCTTCTTCATGAAAAAGTAAAATTTGTTGCAATCCACCTTCTTGACTGAACAACAATGCTTCATAATACATTTTTGCACTTGACTTATTGTCCCCGTCAATTTGTGAAAAGGTACCGTATGCTTTTATTCCTTTAACCCCTTCTTTGGTTTCAAACTCTTCTTGCTTGACAATCATGTTTTGTGCGCCTTGAGATTCTAGAGATTGCAATGCTCCATCCATTGATTTTGCCAAATCAATTTCAGTCTCCTGTTTGTATTTTAATGTAGAAACCATCACGTAAAAACGATCCAGAACACTTCCATAAGCAAAAGATTGCATTTCTTTGATCAAGGCCATGCCTTCTTTAGGTAGTGTTTTAGTCAAGTCTACTCTTTTTAACACTTTTGGAGTTTCAATGATAATTCCCGGATTTCCATAATCACTTTTAACCCATTCGCCATCCAATAGTTCTTTAGTAGGATGCCCAATAACAGTGTCTTTTACATAACTAAATCCTTTAGTGACAATGAAAAAAGTAGTGGTTGCGGCTAATAAAAAAAGAACAACGACCAGAGCAGTAACAATACGCTTGTTTCTTTGTTTGCGCAATTGAATTTGGATCTGTTTTTGTCTTTGTGCCTCGTTCAATAACACATCTTGCTCCGCTGGCACTTCTACTGGAATCGAATTGTCTAATGTCAGAATTGCTTTTTCAATTTTGTTTCGGTCTTCGGTGATTTCAAAATCCAATGGTTTTGATTTGGCAAATTTTACCAAATCGGCTTGCTTCAAAACACGCTCTAAATTTTCGATGATTTCCTGCGAAAGCGTCATTTTCTTTTTTACAGAAGCCGCTCTAAGTCCCTGAATCAATTCCGAAGTAGTGCTTTCCATCGCTGGAATTTCTATGGCTTCTTCAATATAATTTCTGGCAATATCTGTTAATTCACTATAATAGGCTTTGACTTCTCCTTTTTGCCAAAGTTCTTTTTTCTCCAATGTATCCAGCAAACTCGTCGCTCTCTCTATTGGTGTTTTATATATTTCTTCTATTAATTTCTTTTCCTGACGTTTTTTAATAAACCAATAAATAAAAGATCCTATTCCAATAATCAAAGCCCCAATCAACAGGTATTTCCACCAGTCGCCTATTGTATTATCCGCTGGAGCAATATCCTTTATATCAAACATTTTTTGTTTCAAAGTATCCACTTGAACATTTGCCACTTCTACCAACAATGAATCCGTCATAAACGGCTTACTGTCGATAAAAATCTTGATACTTGGAACAACATATCTACCGGAATCAAACTGTGTTAAACCGTATTTTTTGATTAATTCATACCGGCCATCCATTTTTACAGTATCAATAGGATACGACTGAATCACCTCTAAAGCACCAAAGTTTTTTAATTTTGGGAAAATTACTTTAGACGAAGTGTCAACAGTAGTTTTTATGGACAGTTTAAATTCGGCACCAATTTTATTTTTAATCGTGTCAATACTTGTGACTACTTGCTTTTGTTGTGCAAAAACAGCCGTAGAAAGCAACAATAATAGTAGGTAAAGTCTAATTTTCATTTTTATATTAAATATTTTTTCCTCACCCCAGCACTCTCCAAAGGAGAGCGAGCCGAATCGTGAAAATTTTAATCCTCTATCATCTCCTCTCTTTCGAGGAGGCCATGAGCGGATTTATCTCGATTTAAAATAACTCAGCAATTTTGTCACATAACTCTCATCAACTCGTGTATTTACAACACCTGATCCTGATTTACTGAATGTTTCTTTGAAATAAATTACTTTATCGTGGTATTGTTTTTCATAATTCATTCGCACTGATTTTGAACCCGTATTTATCAATTCAATTGCTCCTGTTTCGGCATCAAGCATAGAAACCATCCCTAAGTCCGGCATTTTTTCTTCTCGAATGTCGTACACACGAATCCCGGTTATATCGTGTTTCTTGGATGCTATTTTCAAAGTTTGTTCGTAATCGTCTGACATGAAATCAGAGATTACAAACACAATTGCTTTCTTTTTTTGGGTTCCTGATAAAAACTTCAAGGCCTGTGCAATATCTGTTTTACGGCTTTTAGGCTGAAATTCTATCAATTCCCGAATAATCCGCAGCACGTGCGATCGTCCCTTTTTTGGAGGGATATACAATTCAATCTCGTCCGAAAACAAAATCAACCCTATTTTATCATTGTTTTGTGTCGCCGAAAAAGCCATTGTTGCGGCAATCTCCGTGACAATATCTTTCTTGAATTGGTTTTTCGAACCAAAACTTTCAGATCCTGAAATATCTACCATCAACATCATGGTCAATTCCCGTTCCTCCTCAAAAACCTTTACATGTGCTTCGTTGTACCGTGCGGTAACATTCCAATCAATAGCACGAATATCATCGCCGTACTGGTACTGACGCACTTCACTGAACGTCATTCCTCGTCCTTTGAAAGACGTGTGGTATTCCCCCGAAAAGATGTGATCGCTCAATCTTCGGGTTTTGATTTCTATTTTCCGGACTTTCTTTAAAAGGTCTTTTGTATCCATTTGATTGTTGATTGCTGATTAACGATTGCTGATTTCAGATCTAAAATCTAAAATCAGATATCAAAAATCTTAAATCTTTTTAAGGTACTTCTATTTCGTTTACGATTTTGTTAATGATATCAACCGAAGTAATGTTTTCTGCTTCCGCTTCATAAGTAACACCAATTCTGTGACGCAATACATCATGAACTACAGCACGAACATCTTCTGGAATTACATAGCCGCGACGTTTGATAAAAGCGTAACATTTTGCGGCATTCGCTAAATTAATACTTCCACGTGGCGAGGCTCCAAAACTGATTAATGGTTTTAAATCAGCCAATTTGTATTTCTCCGGGTACCTTGTGGCAAAAATAATATCAAGTATGTATTTTTCTATTTTTTCATCCATGTAAACCTCACGAACCGCTTCTTGAGCACGCAAAATTTGCTCTACTGAAACTACAGGATTTACTTTCTCATAACTTCCTTTTAGGTTCTGACGAATCACCAAACGTTCGTCTTCCATTTTTGGATAATCGATAACTGTTTTCAACATAAAACGATCGACTTGCGCTTCAGGCAATTGGTATGTTCCTTCTTGCTCAATTGGATTTTGCGTAGCTAAAACTAAAAATGGTCGGTCTAATTTAAAAGTAGTATCACCAATGGTCACTTGCTTTTCCTGCATCGCTTCTAACAATGCCGATTGCACTTTGGCTGGAGCACGGTTAATCTCATCAGCAAGAACAAAATTAGCAAAAATAGGACCCTTTTTTATCGAAAATTCATTTTGCTTAATGTTGTAAATCATGGTCCCTACAACATCGGCAGGCAATAAATCCGGTGTAAACTGTATTCTGCTAAAAGATCCGTGTACGGCTTGCGAAAGAGTATTTATGGCTAATGTTTTGGCTAATCCGGGAACTCCTTCCAATAAAATATGTCCCTGACCTAAAAGACCAATTAACAAACGCTCTACCATGTGCTTTTGACCCACAATAACCTTATTCATTTCCATGGTGAGAAGGTCTATAAAAGCACTCTCTCTTTCAATTTTTTCATTGATTGCTCTGATGTCTAAAGTTGCTGTATTATCTTCCATTTTATTGTTTTTATAACCTTAAATTAAATGCCTTAGTTTTGAAGGTGCAAATTGAATTTTTTTTTAGAAGTAAGATGTTAAAAATTGGTTAAAACTTCAATAAAAGTCCTAATTTTAAGGATGTATTGTGATACAATTTTTATATTTTTAAGAACTTTGAAAAAACTACTTTGAAATAGCAGAATTATCAATTTTAATAAAAAATAAAAACAATGAATAAAACAGAATTATCGCCTGTTGTAGCGGGTGTAATGAATTGGGGTATTTGGGATAAAAATCTCAATACTAAAGAAATGGAAAACATGATTAATGTGTGCTTAGAGAATAAAATTACCACTTTCGATCATGCCGATATATATGGCGATTACACCACCGAATCTGACTTTGGAAAAGCCTTTGCCTCAAGTAAAATTGACAGAGAAAAATTGCAATTGATCTCTAAATGTGGCATTCAAATGGTTACGGAAAACCGCATCAATACTATAAAACATTATGAATATTCAAAAGATTACATCATCTGGTCTGTTGAGAATTCCTTGAAAAATTTAAATACTGATTATTTGGATGTTCTTTTACTTCACAGGCCCAGTCCTTTGATGCAAGCCGATGAAATTGCCGAAGCCGTTTTAAAACTAAAATCAGATGGAAAAATTATCGATTTTGGGCTCTCTAATTTTACTGCAACACAAACAGAATTGATTCGTCAGAAAACAACAATTTTATACAATCAAGTCCAATTCTCAGCTACTAACTTCGAACCTATGGTTGACGGAAGTTTTGATTACATGCAAGCCAACAACATCCGTCCCATGTCGTGGAATCCGCTTGGCATCATTTTTAGACAGGATATTCCACAAACTAGACGTTTAAAAAAACTTTTAGCAACCTTAGTTTCAAAATACCATTTAGGTTCTGATACCATTTTACTTTCCTGGATTCTGAAACACCCAGCTCAAGTGATTCCTATTGCCGGAACGGTAAATGTTGCCCGAATTCAATCCCTGATGAAAGCTGTTGAGTTAGAATTGGAGCACGAAGACTGGTTTGCCATTTGGTCAGAAAGCATGGGTAATAATGTCGCTTAAAATTACATTTCAGGCCCCGTGTTCAGTCCAAAATTTTAGATGCAACAACTGCTAAATCTTTTCTATATATCAAAATTAGAAAAAGTAAATTTATCGTATTTAATGTTTTTATGAGACATTAATCCTAAATATAATACAATAGAACACATGAATAAAACAGCCTTAATAACTGGTGCCACCAGCGGAATTGGTAAAGCAACAGCACAAATATTAGCTAAAAATAATTATAAAATTATTCTTTGCGGCCGCCGCCAAGACCGATTATCAGCCCTAGAAAAAGAACTTCGGGAAGTTACAGAAGTCCATACTTTATCCTTTGATGTTCGCGATAAAAACGCTGTATTTGAAAGCATCAATTCCTTGCCGGAAGCCTTTTCTAAAATTGATGTCTTAATTAATAATGCCGGCAACGCACACGGGTTAGAGCCCATACAATCTGGAGATTTAGACGATTGGGATGCGATGATTGATATCAATGTAAAAGGGCTATTATATGTTTCGAAAGCCATAATCCCGCAAATGATCGAACGAAAATCAGGTCACATTATCAACATTGGTTCCATTGCCGGAAAAGAAGTATATCCAAATGGGAATGTCTATTGCGCCTCTAAACATGCCGTCGACGCCTTGAATCAAGCCATGCGAATAGATTTGAACCCATTCGGAATAAGGGTTGGCGGGATCCATCCTGGAATGGTACAAACGGAGTTTAGCGAAGTGCGTTTTAAAGGAGATACGGACAGAGCTGCAAATATATATAAAGGTTTTGACGTTTTGCAAGCAGAGGATATTGCTGATATCATCCATTTTGTGGTTTCTAGGCCCTATCACATCAATATTGCTGACTTAGTAGTAATGTGTACTGCTCAAGCATCATCAACAATTGTGAAAAAAAATTAATTTTATAGCCTCTTAGGAATCTCATTAATGGAATCGAAAAATACTTAGAACAACGCGAAATTAATAAAACGATAAAAGCAGCTGTCAGACAGCTGCTTTTTTTATTAAAATATTATTTAACTACAACTTAGGGTAATGGCGTAGCGCCCATATCAGTTACTTTGCCATTAATTACTACAACAGCAGAAACCGTTTTCATATATTCCACATTTGCCACTTTATAAGTTAGTTTCACATCATAAGTCCCTGCAGGAATACCATTTAATTGAAACATTTCCTGCTCGTTTGCAAAAGCAGAAACCGTTATGTCACCAACTTTAACGGATGCGGCTAAATCTGTAGCGCCTGCCGGAACTATACTTACAGTTCCTTTTATCACACCTGATGTTGCCGTACTCGATACTCTGATAACTGGGTGAAGATTATAATTTCCTGAAGATCCGGCTTGAACAACAACAGAGTTCTTCACGTCAAAATCTAACATAAACTCGTAGGTCGCACCAGCAACAAGGTCTTGCTTAATTTTTAGTTTTAATCCCGATTGTTGAGCACTTGGAGTTTTCAAATCGTATGTCATACCGTTTTTAACAACCGTATTTCTATCTCCCAAAAGCAATCGCATTTGCCCCAAGTATCCAGATGGAACAGTATTGTCAGCCAATAATACATTTACCCCACCAGTTAACTTCAGCAGATCATATATTCCTGGAGTTATGCTCCCTATGCTAACCCAACCTTTGCTATCATCAGTATCATCGGAGTTTTTTATCAAAACGTCTTTGACATCTACAAATACAGACTGATAATCTCCCGGCGCATCTGCCATTCTAACCTTAATATTTGATGTTCCTGATACATCATTGTTACTGTCGCATCCTGTGAGAAACAATCCCATTGAAGCCATAGCTAAAAAACCAGCTAGGTAAAATTTAATGCTTTTCATATTTTTCAATTATTAAAATTAGTATATTAACAACGTCAAAAAAGTATATAAATTACATAATAAAAATAAAATGTGATTTTCTTATCATCATGTCACATCATTAATAATCAAATGATCAACAAACGCATTCTTATTAAAAACCTGCTCGCTCACAATGATGAGAGTAGTTTTTATGATAAAAAGCGCCAGTTGAATTTGCATACACGGGAGGGTAAAGCTAAGTTTCTGAAACACATTTGTGCGCTGTCCAATTCAAATCCTTCGAACAATTCTTATATTGTTGTGGGTGTCGAAGATCAAGATAACACTATTGTGGGTGATGACTTTTTTGACGACAGTCGGATTCAGAATTTAGTGAATGCATACCTCGAAAATCCTCCCAAAATTCAGTACGAGAATGTCCCTTTTCCCAATTTGCCAAAAGATAAAGTTATTGGCCTAGTAACGGTCAAGCCAAAAAGCAAGACTTCCCACTTCAAAAAAGGAATCCATACGATTGCTGCTCAAAGTGTTTTTATACGGCGAGGCAGTAATACGATGCCAATTGATGGAGAAATCGAAAAGAATTACCAGAATATGGAAACCGTAATTGGCATCGAGAATAATTCTAGAAATAGCATTGAATATACACTCGATGGCGTGATCGATTTCATGAATTTCAGGCACAAGGATATGGCGCCAAAGTACAAAGTATTCAAAGAGTTATTCGTGATTTGCTGGGCAGGAATTGCCAAGAAATCCCGTGAAAAAACCTATCTTTCCCGCGTAGATATTGAACTTATAAACGAACAAATCAAGTTATTCTATTCGGCTCAGGATGTAGTTGAAATCACTTTCGATGAAGATACTTTTACCATTATTGAATACGTTCCGTTAGGCTTGAATGATAAAACGAGCTACTATCCTTTAGAAAAACAAACGATTCATTTTCATGACAATGGGTATTACAAAATAGAAAGAGAAATACTGTTTCAGCCACCGGAATTCAACAAAAAAATGCTGTTCCATATTTACAATGCCAATATTGCTTTGTTAAATAAACTCCAAAAAGGACTTTCGTTATCCGAGCGGGAACACAAAGATTTAGAAAACCTGCCTTCTACCTTCATGATTTGCTACCTCAACGGTTTTGATGAAGCCAAACAAAAATTGATTGACGCCAAGCTCCTTTTGAAACCCTTTGCCCAAGTGTATTTGTCTTTTAAAGAAGCCTTGCGAATTTTAAGAAAAATGAAATATGATGTACAATAATTACATCTATACACAAAAATTTATCCAGTGAAAAAAGCAATATATCAGTATGTATTGTATTTTCGAATGGATTATTTTCAGAAAACGGGATTAACGAGGACCTATTCTTGATTCAAATTACATCATTTGTAATAAATACATAAAAAACACTATTGACAGCATCTATTTTTAGAAATTTACACTGAATAGCACTATCAAACTTGATCTCAAATTCTTGGGTATTTGTTGTTTTTTTTGGAAACACAGGTAACCGAAAGAGATAAAAACAATCCCTTCCTCTTGGTTTTAAGCGTTTGTCAGACAAATTAAGAATGACTTGAAATATTTCATTATAGATGCTAAATCAAACCCAACAATTCCTTTACAACTTGACAGATTATTTTAGCTAACAGCAGCGATAGTGCGAAGATTGCATCCATTGGAAAATAATTTTATTTTTGTAAAACTAAATTGAAAAATCAAATAAAACAATCACTAAAAACAGTGATATTTTAGCTTTCTGTTAATGCGTTTTTAGTTTCAATTTTAGTAAAATAAGACCCTTTAAAATAGAATACCTTTTTATTTACTTAAAAAAGCGTAGTTCAGTACTCTTTTACCTAATTTTATAACTTGAAAAATAACACCCCCTTTTCTGTTATTTTTATATTAATAAAAGAACAAAGCATACATGAGAACACTTGTTATAGGCGATATCCACGGTGGGTTGCGCGCACTACACCAAATTATGGAGCGAGCCAACGTTACTAAAAATGACACCCTGATTTTTCTGGGTGATTACGTTGACGGCTGGAGCCAGTCCCCTCAGGTACTTGATTTTATTATTGATTTGAAAACCAAACAGAACTGTGTTTGTATTCGCGGAAATCATGATGATTTATTGCTGGAATGGCTTGACGAAAGCAAAGACAATCTGTTGTGGTACAAACATGGGGGCGAAGCAACTGTTTTGGCTTATGAAACTGTTAGTTTAGAAACCAAGAAAAAGCATATTGAATTTCTACAATCGCTAGAAAATTTTTATCTGGACGATCAAAGTCGTCTGTTTGTTCATGCTGGCTTCACAAATATGAACGGTGTCGATTTTGAATATTTTCCTGGACTTTTCTATTGGGACAGAACCTTATGGGAAACGGCTTTGGCATTAGATAAAACCATGAAAACAGATGACATTTTCTACCCAAAGCGCTTTACCTTATACAACGAAATTTATATTGGTCACACGCCCGTTACGCGAATAGGCGAAACAACCCCAATTCAAAAGGCAAATATTTGGAATGTAGATACCGGAGCGGCTTTCAAGGGACCGCTGACTATTATGGATGTTGACAGTAAGGAATTCTGGCAAAGCGAACCTTTGAACCAATTGTATTTTGACGAGAAAGGAAGAAATTAGATGTCCTATTTTCTTTAACCTGTGCAATAACGCGATCTTTCACTGTTACACTGACACTTGTACATACTTTAAAAAATAAAAAATAGTCTAAGTCTACTATATTTGTTGGAACATTTTTAATTTTGTTATTGCTGTAGAAAAGATTCCGTTTTTCAATGTGTACCACGGGTTAGATTGCCTTACAAAGGCCATGATGTTTTTTTACTACGTTTCCAAGGAATTTTAATACTAAAAAAGGCAATTTGATATTTTCAAATTGCCTTTTTTAATATGTTATAATTTGTTACTACAAATCAAATTTGATTCCTTGTGCCAATGGCAATTGTGTTCCGTAATTAATGGTATTGGTTTGTCTTCTCATGTAGGCTTTCCAGGCATCAGAACCAGATTCACGTCCACCACCAGTTTCTTTTTCACCTCCAAAAGCGCCCCCTATTTCTGCTCCGGATGTCCCAATATTTACATTGGCAATTCCACAATCAGAACCGGATTGAGATAGGAACAATTCCATTTCTCGCATGCTATTGGTAAAAATAGAGGACGAAAGTCCTTGTGGCACTCCGTTTTGCAACGCAATCGCTTCTTCAATCGTGCTGTATTTCATTACATATAAAATAGGCGCAAACGTTTCTGTTTGAACGATGTCAAAATGATTCTCAGCTTCAATAATACAGGGTCTCACATAGCAACCACTTTCATATCCTACACCTTCAACCAATCCGCCTTCAACGATGATTTTTCCACCTTCTTTTTTGGCACTTTCAATCGCAGTTAGATAATCTTGAACAGCACCTTTATCTATAAGCGGTCCAACGTGATTATTCTCATCCAATGGATTTCCGATTTGCAATTGACCGTACGCATTTTTCAATACGCTTATGGTTTTGTCATACACACTTTCGTGAATGATTAAACGTCTGGTTGAAGTGCAACGTTGTCCTGCTGTTCCTACCGCTCCAAAAACGGCTCCCACCAGTACCATACTGATATCCGCATGTTCCGAAACGATAATAGCATTGTTTCCTCCTAATTCAAGGATGGTATTTCCAAAACGCTCTGCAACGGTTTTTGACACGTGACGTCCTATTCTTGTTGATCCGGTAAATGAAACTAACGAAATTCGTTTATCATTATTGATTAAATCCCCGGATTCGTTTCCAGTTACCAAACAGCTTACGCCTTCTGGAACGTTATTTCTTTTTAAAACTGTTTTGATAATATTTTGACAAGCCACTCCACATAAAGGCACTTTTGAACTTGGTTTCCAAATCGCGACATCACCACAAACCCAAGCAATCATTGCGTTCCAACTCCACACTGCTACCGGAAAATTAAATGCTGAAATGATTCCGACGGTTCCTATTGGATGGTATTGCTCGTACATTCTGTGTAAAGGGCGTTCAGAGTGCATGGTTAACCCGTACAATTGGCGGGATAATCCCACCGCAAAATCACAGATATCAATCATTTCCTGCACTTCACCATATCCTTCTTGAAGACTTTTCCCCATTTCATAGGAAACTAGTTTTCCAAGAGGTTCTTTGAATTTTCTTAATTCATCTCCCATCTGACGAACGATATCCCCTCTTTTAGGAGCGGGAACCATGCGCCATTCTAGAAAAGCTTCCGATGCTTTTTGCATAGCAGTTTCATAATCCTCTTTAGAAGATGTTTTTACTTTTCCAATTAAAGTTCCATCTGCTGGTGAATAACTTTCGATGATTTTTCCGTTGGCAAAATTAGCTGCTCCAGTTGATGTTCCTTCGTTTATGGCTTCAATCCCTAATTGCTTGAGGGCTTCTTTGATTCCGAATTGATCTGCTATTGTTATCATTGTAACTTATTTATTAAAAATTGTTATATTTTTTTACAAATATATTGATTTAACGGGAAATACTAAACATTGCTCCTTTTATTTTACGCTTTTTAGCCCCGATAAAAGTGGCATCCTTTTGTGGCTTTCTTTAAGCCGTAAAAGATAGAACGTATAGCGGGATAGGCTCCTGATCGTAAAATAAATTCAGCATTAAATTATTTTTGGGCAACAAATCTAGGGTCGGTTTCCATTATGGTTCTACATTTTTCGCAGGTTCTCAAGTGTTCTGAATTATAGAAATGTTCAAAATGAGGCAAGAAATCTTTCTCAATATTATGCAGTTCAAAATAGACTTCGTGCAGTTTGTGATTACAAGAATCACAAAACCAAAGCAATCCGTCCGTGAATCCTTGTCCAGCTCTTTTTCGTTCGATGACAAGTCCTATAGAACCTTGGGAACGCACCGGAGAATGTGGCGTTTTAGCAGGATGCAGGTACATATCGCCCGGATGTAATTCCATTTCTTTGCGCTCGCCATCTTCTTGAATAATTATTTTGATCGAGCCTTCGAGCTGGTAAAACAATTCTTCGGTTTCGTTGTAATGGTAGTCTTTTCGGGCGTTTGGACCGGCAACAACCATCACGATATAATCCCCTGATTGAGCATATAAATTTTTGTTACCCACAGGCGGTTTAAGAAGATGACGGTTTTCATCAATCCATTTATTGAGGTTGAAAGGTTTTGCTATTGCCATTTTTTCTAATTTTTGAATGTAAAGTTATGAAATAGGTTTAAATTCCCTACAATGCATTTAATCCTGTTTATATTTTTTCCTTAATTAAATAAATATATACTGGAAAATGGTCGCTAAATCCTATTTCGGTGGTGGAATGTCGCAACGGATAGCCTTTGTATTGTCCGCTGGTTTGTATCAAAAACGATTTGTTGTAAATTCCGGCTTTCCAATATCGAAAACTCGTATAATCGGATTGCAGTAAGGTTTCAGAAACCATTATCTGGTCAAAAACATCCCATGCATCCCGAAATGCGATAGTTCCAAATCCTTTCTTGGCCATTTCTTCGAATGGATTGTAAATCCCAAAAGGAAGTACTTCCGTCTTTTTTGCTTTGGCGCCAAGCCCAATTTTGACACTTTTATTATATGGACCGTCATTCAAATCGCCCAAAATGATCAATTTTGCATTTGAATTTATGCGTTGCAACGAATCGATTATTTTTCGGTTTAATACTCCTGCGGCTTCGCGGAACGGGCTCGATTTTTTCTCGCCACCGGAACGGGATGGCCAGTGATTGACAATAATATTAATTTCCTCGCCGTCCAGAAAGCCTGTTACCAACAATTGATCTCGGGTATAAACCCGATAATTTTTGGTGCTAATTTGCAATTCATCATCTGTTTTTTCCTCTAAATTTACTTTAGAACTTTCATTTGTATTACCTCCTTCCTTATAAATGTAAAGCGGAATTGTGCTATAACTTGTAGGTTGGAACTTCTTTTTTTGATATAAGAGCGCCACATCGATACCTCTTTTGTCAGGCGAATCAAAATGGATGATTCCGTAATCTTTCTCGATCAGTTTAGGTTGCTTGACTAAATCTTCCAGAACGCCTCTGTTTTCTATTTCGCATCCCCCAATAAATGTGGGCGAATCGGTATTTTCACCTGACCCTATTTCAGCTAAAACGCGCGCTAAGTTCCCTAATTTTTTTTCATATTTATTAAATGTCCAACGCTGTAAACCCTTTGGAGTCCATTCTTCATCAAAAGTGGCAGGGTCATTTATGGTGTCAAAAAGATTCTCGAAATTATAAAATGCGACAGTATGAATGACATATTTTTTTTGTTGTGCATTGGATTTTACACTTGGAAGAAATAAAAATAGAATCGGAATCCAGAACGTAATTCTCATAAGTATCATTTATTTCCAGTCGTTGATCTGATTCGTTTTAGAATCTGTTTATTGTAAAAATAGTCATTTGATGGTAAACTTAAAATTATTTTCTAATTGTCTATCTTTGTTTTTTGTCTTTTTCAAGACCCCATGATTCCAATTATTTTAGAAAACAATACAACATGACTGCAAACCGATTTACTTTTATACTACGCTATCCTGTTTTATATCAATTTCTATTCTTTATTTTTGTTTTACAATCTTTCAACAGTCAAGCCCAATCACAAATGATCACACCACCACGTTTACAAAAAGGAGATACCGTAGCTATTTTGGCAACAGCTCGTAAAAATACGGATGATAACCTAAAACCCGCCATCGATCTGTTACACAGCTGGGGACTTGAAGTTGTTATTGGTAGCACCATCGGTTTAGACAACAATCAATTAGCTGGAACTGACGAACAGCGCGCAGCCGATTTTCAGCAACAACTAGACAACCCAAATATCAAAGCTATTTGGTGTGTAAAGGGTGGTTATGGTACCGTCAGAATGATTGACTTACTGGATTTTACTGCATTCAAAAAAAATCCGAAATGGATCGTTGGCTTTAGTGATGTCACCGTTTTACACAATCATTTGAATACTATGGGTTACAAATCCATTCATGCAATCATGCCGATAACTGCTCCTAGAGCAACTCTTCAAGCCATCGAAACCCTGAGAATTGCCTTATTTGGTGAAAAATTATCATACGAAATTGATTCATTCTCCATGAACAGACCCGGTAGCGCTACCGGAGAATTGGTGGGTGGGAATTTATCCATTTTATACAGTTTGTTGGGCTCACCATCCGCGATTGACTGCGTTGATAAAATCTTGTTTATAGAAGATTTAGACGAATACTTGTATCACATTGACCGTATGATGATGAATTTAAGACGAAATGGCTGCCTGGAAAGCATCAAAGGCATTGTTGTGGGTTCCATGACAAAAATGAAAGACAATGACATTCCATGGGGGAAAAACGCCATTGAGATTATCGAGGATGTTACCAAAAAATACACTATTCCTATCTTGTATAATTTTCCAGCTGGTCATATTCAAGACAATAGAGCACTAATTTTAGGGAATAATGTCATTATTAATGTCAATGAAAAATGCAGTACGCTGGTTTTTGAATAGAGGCAATTTTATTTTTGATTGCAGAAGTTTAAAAACTTGAAATCTTAAACTTAAAACAAAATTTTTCAATGGCAGAACACAATGAACTTGGAAAACTTGGAGAAGAAATGGCAGTCGAATTTTTAAAGAAAGACGGCTACACAATTATCGAAACCAACTGGACTTTCCAGAAGGCCGAAATTGACATTCTGGCCCAAAAAGAAAACATACTTGCTGTTGTTGAGGTTAAAACCCGCTCCTCAATTGAGTTTGGATTGCCACAGGATTTTGTGAAGCCTAAAAAAATTCAGCTTCTTGTAAAAGCAGTCGACGCGTTTGTTACCCAAAGAAATTTAGATATTGAAGTCCGTTTTGACATTATTGCAGTTCATAAGGAAGAGAAATCTTTTGTAATTGAGCATATTATAGATGCTTTTTATTATTTTTAATTGCTTTTTATCGATGTTATATTTGTAACAAATTGTTTTTTATTTATATTTGCGTCATATTTACACACTAACTACGCGTACGACTACAACCACTCAAATATTTACTTATGAAAACTGTTTCTTCTATTGTAGAAAATTACATTAAAACAAAGCCTTTTTTGTTGAATGCTTTATCATTAGGCATAATTAATTTGACTTCATTATCCCGAAACATAATGACCGAATTAGAAAGTGAATTTGGAAAGGAAGTGAAACAAGGTGCGGTTGTTATGGCTTTAAAAAGACTAACCGAAGAATTAGACTTCAGGTTAAATCACAAAATCAATAAAGTCATAAAAAACATTGGTGAAATCACCGTTCGTTCTGCATTGACTGATTATACCTTTGCCGCTTCTGACACTGTTTTAAACAAACAAGCCGATTTAATTACTGACATTAATTCTTTTCCGGATATTTTCTATACTTCATCCCGAGGAGTGAATGAAACTAACATCGTAGTAAGCAATAGTATTAATCATCTGGTGGACAAACATTTTGCTAATGAAAAATTGATTCAAAAACTAGACAACCTTGCTTCGATTACGGTGAAATTACCTAAAGAAAATATTGTTGTTCCTGGGATTTACTATTTTATTTTTCAACGTTTGGCCTGGGAAGGAATTATCATTAACGAAGTAATTTCGACTTCAAACGAATTCACTATCTTAGTGAGTGAAGAGCAAGTGGATGTGGCTTTCAAAGTTATTAAGGATCTTAAGAATTAAAAATCTGATTCTCTAACCTATTACTTTTCTAATTAAAAACACATAGCTCAAGGCAATACCATTGCAATAAACATCAAAGAAAAAAGTTCGTTGAACTTGAAGTTCAAAAACCTATTTCCTAAAATAAAAAGGGCCTAGTTTTCAATAAACTAAGCCCTTTTTATTTAGGAAAATTTAATTACAAATTCATTCCGCCTGAAACTTCTATACGTTGTCCATTCACCCATCTTGAATCCTCAGTACACAAAAAGGCCACTACACTACCTATATCTTCTGGCAGACCTACTCTTCCTAAAGCTGTCAACGAAGTAATATATTGATTTAGCTGCTGATTATCACGAACCGCACCGCCACCAAAGTCTGTTTCAATAGCACCTGGCGCTATTATATTGACTCTAATTTTTCTTTCGCCCAATTCTTTCGCTTGGTATTTAGTCAATGTTTCCATTGCTCCCTTCATACTCGCATAAGTTGAGTATCCTGGAAATGAAAAACGGGTCAATCCTGATGAAATATTTACAACCCCACCACCATCATTCATTATTTTTAATGCTTTTTGAGTCAAGAAAAAAGGCCCTTTGAATTGAATGTTTACCAAATCATCAAATTGAGCTGTAGTAGTTGTTGCAAAACTTTCATGAAGACTAACACCCGCATTATTAATTAAAAAGTCGAATTTATCAGTACCAAAAGTACCTTTCATAGCGGTTACAACATTTTGAAAAAACAAATCAAAACTAGCCACATCAGCGACATTTAATTGAAGGGCTACAGCTTTTTGCCCCAACTTTTCAATTTCTTTTACTACGGCTTCTGCTTCTGCTTGTTTACTGTTGTAGGATACTATTACGTCAAGCCCTTTTTGGGCGAGTTTTAAAGCCATATCTTTTCCTAAACCTCGGCTTCCTCCGGTAACTAATGCGATTTTATTGTTCTTGATTTCCATGTTTATTATAGTTTTTAATTAATACCACAAAATTAATTTAGAGGCAAAGCTTGTCAATTGTAAATATCAATCCAGAGTTTGCAAAATTCAAATCAATCTCTTCACATCCGAAAAGAGAGAGGTGTCAAAGTTGTTTGCTTTTTGAAAAAATTAGAAAAATGAGCCAATTCTTCGAAACCAAGTGAATACGCAATTTCCGAAATATTCCAATCGGTTTCTTTTAAAAGAATTTTAGCTTCTTTGGTCAATCGATTACTGATTAACTCGGTGGTAGTTTTACCTGTATTCTCTTTTAAAACTTTATTCAAATGATTAACATGAATAGACAATCGAGTGGCAAAATCTTTGGCAGATTTCAATTCCAATCGTTGTCGAGGCGACTCAATGGGGAATTGTCTTTCGAGTAACTCCGCAAATAAAGACGAAACCCTAGCTGCCGAATTGTGTTTAGAATATAAGGCTGTTACAGGTTGTAGTTTCTGTCCAAAGTGTATTAACTCCGCCACATAATTCCGAATCAAATCGTATTTATACACATAATCAGAGTTAATTTCTTTATGTATCTTTTTGAATATCAAATCAATTTCTTCGGCGTCCTCATCAGAAAGCTCAAAAACAGGATAACCGTCTGATTTAAAAATTGGGAGTTCGTCAAGCTCAATTCCGCTTTTATCTTTAGTTAGAAATTCGCTGGTAAAAACACAAAAATTTCCGGACTGCTTCGTGTCCTGAGGCACATAATGATAGGGGATTTTTGGCGTAGCAAATAAAAGAGCATTCTTTTCAATCTCAATTACTTTATCCGCATATTCCGCTCTATTTTTTCCTCGGATCAAGCTTATCTTATAATACGCTCTCCGGTCATAAGGCATAAAAGACTTATCCTTTAGTCTTTCGTACAATTCTTTGATGTTGAAAACATTGAAATGACCAATTTCTTTTTGGATTCCATTGGGCAATAATGTACTCGGTTCTGTACCGGAGTCTCCAGAGATTTCCTGGTAGAACTGGTCAATTGATTTTAGTTTCATCGAGAATAAATTTGTAAAAATCAAATATAGAGATTGTTTACAAAGCTTGCCATTAAAAAAATAATTTTTTACGTTTTTCTATCTGATTAATGAAATGACTGGATCGAAGGAATGAATTTAAAATTAAGTAAAAGCCTATAAAAATATACAATAACCTTTTACATTTGGCAATTAGTTGACATTTATGTATATTTATAATACATTTGTCAACCAAATTAAAATCGTTATGAAAGAAATAATCGCACAAAAAATTAAAAATGCTAGAGCACTGAAGGGTATTTCTCAACAGGAACTAGCCGATATGATTGGTGTTTCTAAACAAATGATTAGTAAATATGAAAAAGGAGAATCTATTCCAACCAGCCCAAACATTTTAAAATTAGGAAAATCTTTAAAAGTAAAAGTTGATTATTTTTTTAAACCAAGCAAAATTGAGTTAGGTATTTTAAATTTCAGAAAGAAAAGCTCCTTTTCCAATAAAAAACAAGAATCGTTAGAGCAATTAATAAAATTAAATCTTGAGAATTATCTTGAGGTTGAAGATTTGTTGCAAATTGACTATTCCTTTAAAAATTCGATAGGTAATGAGAAAGTTAATTCTATTGAAGATATTGAGAAAATAGTTTTATCATTACGAAATGAATGGGAAATTGGACTTGATCCAATACACAATATCATCCAACTTTTGGAAGACAACGAAATAAAAGTCGTTGAATTATTTGATGTAGAAGAAAGCTTCGACGGTTTAGCAACTTTTGTAAATAATAAATTTCCAGTTATTGTTGTTAATGGTAATTTTCCAGTTGAAAGAAAACGTTTTACTCTATTACACGAATTAGGTCATTTACTTCTTAACCTACCTGAATGTAACTTAAAAGAGGAGGAAAATTATTGCAATAAATTTGCTTCTGAATTTCTTTTTCCTAAAAAATTGGTACTAAAAGAGTTTGGTGTAAAACGAGATTTAATTTCTTTGAATGAATTTATTGAAGTCCAAAAAAAATACGGAATAAGCATTCCTGCTATTATTTTTAGGTTAGTAGATGCGGGAACTTTTACTGAAAACAGAAAAACTGATTTTTATAAAAAAATTAATTTTAATCCAAGCTTGAAAAGAGAAGTGAATTTATCACGATTTCAAACTCCAGAAAAATCAAACAGATTTGAACAATTGGTTTACAGGGCTTTGTCCCAAGAAATAATCTCGATTAGCAAGGCATCATCCTTGTTAAATCAAGATATAAACTTATTAATTGAAAATTCATTGTTATAAAATTCAATAGATGAGAGTAATAATAAACGATGCCAATATTTTAATTGATTTAGTTCTTTTAAACTTGATGAATGAATTTATTCAATTAGAAATAGAGTTAAAAACAACTGATTTTGTCTTTGAAGAACTCAATGAAGACCAAAAAATCATAATTGAAGAATTTATCAACTCTGGAAAAATTGAATTAATAATAACGGAAAAAGAAGAAGATTTTATAAGTATTGTTACCATTTTAGACAATAGCTCCGGCTTAAGTTTTGAAGATTGTTCCGTTTGGCATTATGCTCATAAACTTGATGGTATTTTACTTTCTGGGGATGGAAGATTAAGAAAACAAGCAACCGCAAATGGAATTTTGGTAAAAGGAATTTTATATGTTTTTGACCAATTACTCCTCAATAATTTAATTTCTTTTGATTATGCAATTGAAAAATTAGAGCAGCTGTATGAAATAAATCCAAGATTGCCCTCTAATTCAAAAAATGAGCGAATTACTAGTTGGTCTTCGCACAAAAACATTTCTAACTAAATAACTTAACCCAAACATTTTTCATTCACTTCCCTAACATCTCCATCAATTCCAAAGCAGTCCTAGTATTCTTCACATTGTCAAAGGTTAACAATAATCGCAAACCAGCTGGCGTTTGTTTTTCTTTCATTTTACAAATAGAACTGTGTTTTTGCACAAACTGCAAAACCTCCTGAAAACGCTTTGACTGGTAATAATCCGATTGTTGATCTGAAATAAAATACCCAATCATCTTACCTTGTTTCATCACCAGTTTCTCGATTCCAATACGGGTAGCAATCCACTTGATACGAATACTATTCATTAACGCATTAGCTCGTGGTGGCAAAGGACCAAAACGGTCAATCAATTTATTCTGGAAAACAATCAGTTCTTCTTCGTTTTTCACAGTACCCAATTCATTGTACAAACTCAATCGCTCCGAAACATTATTGATGTATTCATCCGAAAACAACAACTCAAAGTCGGTGTCGATTTGCAAGTCTTTGACGTATTCTTTGGTCTCCAAATTATTTTCCTCCGGATACAAATCCTTAAATTCGTTTTCTTTCAATTCGTCGATGGCTTCATTCATGATTTTTTGATAGGTATCAAAACCAATCTCGTTGATAAAACCACTTTGCTCGCCTCCCAATAAATCTCCGGCACCACGAATCTCCAAATCTTTCATGGCAATGTTAAATCCACTTCCCAATTCGCTGAATTGTTCCAAAGCCTGGATTCTTTTCCTCGCATCATCGGTCATGGCGGAATACGGCGGACAGATAAAATAGCAAAACGCTTTCTTGTTGCTACGCCCTACCCGACCGCGCATTTGATGCAAATCAGATAATCCAAAATTATTCGCATTATTGATAAAAATCGTATTCGCATTGGGAACGTCCAAACCGCTTTCGATAATGGTGGTCGCCACCAAAACATCAAATTCTCCGTTCATGAAAGCCAACATCAATTCTTCCAGTTTTCGTCCTTCCATTTGGCCGTGACCAATTCCTACTTTGGCATTGGGCACCAAACGCTGAATCATTCCGGCCACTTCTTTGATGTTTTCTATTCTGTTATTGATAAAGAAAACCTGACCGTTGCGCTGAATTTCATACGAAATCGCATCTCGAATCAACTCTTCACTAAAACCAACTACATTCGTTTCAATAGGATATCTGTTTGGTGGCGGTGTTGTAATTACGGATAAATCGCGCGCTGCCATCAATGAAAACTGCAACGTTCTCGGTATAGGTGTTGCGGTCAATGTTAGCGTATCCACATTGGCTGCAATGGTTTTGAGTTTGTCTTTTACGTTGACACCAAATTTTTGCTCCTCATCCACAATCAACAATCCCAAGTCTTTGAAAACTACATTTTTGTTTACTAGTTGGTGTGTCCCGATTACAATATCCAGTTTTCCTTCGGCCAATAATTTTAGTGTTTCCGCTTTTTGTTTGGCCGTTCTAAAACGGTTTAAATACCCCACAGAAACCGGCATGTCTTTCAATCGTTCCGTAAAAGTTCTATAATGCTGGTATGCCAAAATAGTTGTAGGAACCAGAATTGCAACTTGTTTGCTGTTATCCACTGCTTTGAAAGCCGCACGAATAGCGACTTCGGTTTTACCAAAACCCACATCACCACAAACCAAGCGATCCATTGGGCGGTCGCTTTCCATATCCGCTTTTACTTCGGCCGTTGATTTGGTTTGGTCCGGCGTATCTTCGTAAATAAACGAGCTTTCCAGTTCGTTTTGCAAATAACTGTCCGGCGCAAACTGGAATCCTTTTTCGAGTCTTCTTTTGGCATACAATTGGATCAAATTGAATGCAATGTGTTTGACGCGGGCCTTGGTTTTTTGTTTTAGAATCTTCCAGGCGTTCGAACCCAATTTATAAATTTTGGGTGGCGTTCCGTCTTTTCCGTTGTATTTTGAAATTTTGTGTAGCGAATGAATACTCACATACACAATGTCATTATCGGCATACACGAGCTTGATGGCTTCTTGTGTTTTGCCTTCAACTTGTATTTTTTGTAACCCTCCAAAACGCCCAATCCCGTGATCGATGTGTGTCACATAATCCCCTACGGATAAGGTTGTCAACTCTTTTAAGGTAATATTCTGTTTTTTAGAATAGCCATTTTTGATGCTGAATTTATGATAGCGTTCAAAAATTTGATGGTCGGTATAACAAGTGATTTGGTTTTCTTCATCAATGAATCCTTGGTATAACGGCAAAACAACGGTATGATATTGCTTGCGGATATTCTCCGAATTGGCTTCATCCAAGGTTTCAAAAATATCATGAAATCGTTTGGCTTGGGCATCATTCGAACAAAACAAATAGTTTTTGTACCCATTGAAATGATTTTCATTCAGATTATTCAACAACAAATCAAATTGTTTATTGAAAGACGGTTGAGGTTGAATGTGAAATTCGATTTTTTTGGTAGTTCTAAAAATAGGTTTCGAACTCAATTCTACAATCGAGAAATCCAACGCTCTTTTTATAAACCCTGCTTGATTCAGGAACAATTCTTCAGGTGTAGCTCGTTTTATTTCCTGCGATAATTTTGCGAAAGCTTCTTCGGCTTTGCCAAATTGTTTGTCTAATTGAGATAAAAAATCTTCGGTGTTTTGGATAAAAATTACTGTTTTCTCTGAGATATAATCTAAGAAACTTTCTCTATTTTCCTGAAAAACTTTGTTCTCCACATTTGGAATTATTGTAATTTTTTTCTGTTGTGCAATCGATAATTGGGTCGCAACATCAAAACTGCGAATACTCTCCACTTCGTCTCCAAAAAACTCAATTCGGTACGGATTATCATTCGAAAAAGAAAACACATCAACAATTCCACCACGAACCGAAAATTCTCCGGGCTCTGTAATGAAATCAACTCTTTTAAATTCATATTCGAACAATACTTCGTTGATAAAATCAATAGAGATTTTGTCACCAACCGATACTTTCAACGTGTTTTTATCCAATTCTTTTCGAGTCACCACTTTTTCGAATAATGCTTCGGGATAGGTGACAATAATGGCCGGTTTTTTACGGGAATTAATTCTGTTCAGGACTTCGGCACGAAGCAAAACGTTCGCATTATCCGTTTCTTCAATTTGGTAGGGACGGCGGTAAGAACCAGGATAAAACAAAACATCCTGTTCACCAACCAGCTGTTCGAGGTCATTCAAATAATACGCTGCTTCTTCTTTATTGTTTAAAACAATCAAAAAAGGAAGTTCGGATTTCTTAAAAACCGATCGAATTACAAATGAAAGTGCGGAACCCAACAATCCAGAAAAATGTATTTTTACTTGATTATTTTCTAATAAGCGAGCAACAATTTGCTTGGTTTTGGCAGAATTATCGTAGGTATTGTATAAGGCTGTTTTACTCAACGCGTGGTATATTTGGATCTATGATCGGTGTATTAGGAATGGCTCTTGCGGTGTCCATCATTCTTCTTAATTCAGATTCTCCTTCTTCAACTGGAATTTTATTTTTTTCTGTGATCTTATCCATTTGTCTTTGTAAGGAAACCAGTTCTAAATTGATTTCTGAAACCAGTAGTATCACTTTTTTATCAGGGATATTATCCAGATTAATGAATAAATTCAACAATCGCACCTTAGTGATTAATGTCGAAATTCTACTTTTTATTGGTGGCTTATTATATTCAAAAGGAACATTATCATTTAAAACCATTACTTTTTTAGATAAAGCTTTTGATTTTTGCTGGAAAGCCCTGATATTTTTTTTGGGTTTCTGAGCTAATTCAGCTAAGAAAATTCGCCATTCGTTCCAAGTGGCGATACTTTTTTCTGACGACTCCGTTACTGGCGTATCGTAAAAAACCCAACCTTTCTGAATATTTGTTAATATGACTTCTCTTTTTTGTCTCTCTTTCTTATTTTCGGCAATGCGTTTTTCATTGTCGTTTTTACAGGAAAGCAAAACAAAAATAAGAGAAAAGAAAACCGCTATATTGTATTTCATTTTAATTTCATTAAAGGACAAAGTTACGAAGTAAATTCACAATACCGAATTACCTCTTAAGAATATCAACCGTATCTATTGCGCAACAGCTAAGGCAAAAAGTAAGCTATTCAAAGGGTATACGTTGTTTAAAGCTGACACAAATGTGCAATTAAATTTGACCTGGTAAATTAAACCTTTAATACCTTTCGCCAAATAGAATAATAATTTAATATTACAGAGGCCTATTTTATATTTAAAAAAACAATAATTAAGAAATTTAACTTCGTTTTAATCACTATTTTATGATATTTATAATCATTTTTATTAAAATTATGGTATTTACGAAAACGTTATCTTTGTTTTTTAAATAGACAAAAATGAATACAAAAATATTGATCATAGGCGCTTGCGGACAAATTGGAACGGAGCTTACCCAAAAGTTACGAAAAATATACAGAACAGAAAATGTAATCGCTTCGGATATTCGGAAATTGAATACTGATGTGGTTAATTCAGGTCCATTTGAAGTGGTCAATGCGCTAGATTTTAATCAGATTGAACATCTTGTAGAGATCCACCAAATTGATGAAATCTATTTGATGGCCGCATTATTGTCGGCTACAGCCGAGAAAAACCCTGCATTTGCTTGGGACTTGAATATGAATTCATTGTTTCATGTTTTGAATTTGGCAAAAGCTGGAAAAATAAAAAAAATATTTTGGCCTTCGAGTATTGCGGTTTTTGGACCAACAACTCCTAAAGAAAATACGCCACAATACACGATAATGGAGCCATCAACAGTGTACGGAATTAGCAAACAAGCCGGCGAAAGATGGTGCGAATACTACCACAATATCTTTGGTGTAGATGTAAGAAGCATTCGTTATCCGGGTTTAATCAGCTGGTCATCGCCTCCTGGTGGCGGCACTACGGATTATGCAGTAGATATCTATCACAAAGCGCTTTCGGATAAAACATACGAATGTTTTTTATCCTCAGAAACTAAAATGCCAATGATGTATATGGACGATGCCATTGCTGCTACCATCCAAATTATGCAAGCGCCGGCAGACCAAATAAAAATTCATTCTTCGTATAATTTAGCCGCCATGAGCTTTACACCAACTGAGATTGCTGCCGAAATCAAAAAACACATTCCTGAATTTACCATCACTTATGAGCCTGACTTCCGTCAAAAAATAGCCGACAGTTGGCCAGCAAGTATTGATGATGCTGAAGCCAGAAAGGACTGGGGATGGAAACATGAATTTGATTTGGAGACGATGACTACAGATATGCTGGAACATTTGAGATAGGTTGTTACCACAAAAAAAGCCACAAAATAGATGTTTTGTGGCTTTTTTTAAAATAAGTTAAACCTTTCAATTTTTTTTAGGTTTATAGCATACAGTAGTATTGTTACTGCTTAATCATTAAGTATTCGCCGGTATTTATACTGGCAGGAGTAGGCGCAAGATCTCCCTCTTTGCGGGTTATAAATCCATCCCAAAATATTTTTACTAGTAATGCAGCAACACCATTTGTCGTTGTTTTACGTATGTCTATACCAGCAATATTTGGCGATTTATTATCTACAAAACTAAGACGTAAACGTTTTTCTGTTGGTGAACAACTAGGACAGCCCAACTGAGTGCCAATGATAATTGTATTTCCTGTTATGATATGATTGATCTCTTCATCAGTATAATTGACATTTATATTGGCTAATGTATTGCCTTTTTCTACTCCATCCTTGATGAATTGAAATTCTCCAACAATAAGGTCAGTATAATAATATCCATATGATTTTATTTTTTTCTTTAATACAAATTTCAAAGAGGTACTCCCACTAGTATATAAATATGTACCGTCATAACCATCAAGTACGCCATTGATGTCTTTATAATAGGCTCCTTGAGGCTTCCATCTTGTAGGTTCTGAAATATCGTACACTGGCGATTGGGCTGTACAAGCAGTTAAGAAAAGGAAAAATGCGAAATAGTGAATGTATGTTTTCATGATTGTTTATTTATTAGTTACGAGGAGTTTGGGTTATTGTTGAATTATTTAAGGTAAGTTTATCAAAATTATCGGTTGTAGCATCAGCTTTTAAAAGTACTATACCAAAATCTTTAAATTGCTCTAGGAAACTTTTCTCTAAGTTTCCATTGCTTTTGGCATAGATTTTTGCTTGATCTTCGTGAATTTTTTTAATACGTTCATCTTCACTTTGAAATTTGGTATAATTGGGGTCGTTCCAAACAGAATTAATCTGAGTTCGCAGTGATTCAATATTTTCTATTTTTAGCATGTAGGTATTTGTATTTCCTAAAGCGTCTTTGCAAACTAAACCATTAAAAGCTTCTTGTTTTCTGCTAGAGCTGGCCTCATCGTACACGCTTAACAAAAAGCGAATATCTTGAAAAGAAAACATAGCATGACCATCAGAGGGGTGAGAATGCAATCCCCCAACATAACCAAACCCTACTGACATCGGTATTGAAAATTGATCGTTAGACAAAACTTGGGTAAACTCATATTTAAAAGTTTCGTCTGGATTCATTACTTTTTTTACTTCAACTCCTGCTTCTTTATTATTTACGGTTGCGTTAACTTTGTCTTTGAGCCAGTTTATACCAGATTTTAAACTGTTAGACGAATTAAGATTATAATTCATTAGATTTCCTAAATCAAGACAAGGATTTGGCAGTTCTTGCTCATTCTTAATCCAAGACTCATCACCTGTTGTACCGCCACTACCCAATGAGTTCCAACTAATCGCTATTGGTACTTCTTTCCCCATCTCATTTAGCGAAACAAAAGTACTAGGGTCTTTATAGCTATTGATTATTATTACTTCATGTAAATCGCCAGCATCAATAGTCCTACTCGTATTTTGGATTCCTTTTTGTTCTGATTGATTTTTTTTATTTGGTACCAAATCAACTACATACTTATTATTTTTTAAACGATATGCTCTAATAAAGTCGCCATTTAATCGCGTCATTAGTATAATACCATCGAAAGAATTTTGTGTAGATGAAACTTCAGCAAATTCATTATAAATCATAGACTCAATTTGCGCTCCTACCCGCAAAAAAAGAGCACGACGGTGCTGCTGTTGTGCTTTTGTTTTTATAGGGATGACTGTCAATAACTCAGTGGTATTGGTTACTTTCTCTTGGGTAATTTTATCAAAGTCAAAATCATTTTGCAAACCACTACTTTTAGCTGTTGTTCTTTGTTCATCATAAAGATTTTTAACGAAAGAAACTGCCTCGTTTTTAGAAACGGTTTCAATAGTCGATTGTTGTTCAATTGCTATATCTTCGGTACTACAAGACTGCATAAAACAAAGGGAAAAACTCATAAAAAATACAAGGACTTTATGCTTTATTTCGTTTGTTTGTTTGTTTTCATATTTTTTTGGTTAGTTTATATTTTCTAAAAATAGGGGATATTTTACAGTTTACTATACCCACTTTTAGTGATATTTAAAAAAATTTACAGCAAAAAATTACTAGACTGGAATCATGAATTTGACCTAAAGACAATGACTAAAGATATGTTGAAAAATTTGAGTACCGAAAAAGCACAATGCCTTTATTTATATAGAATTCGGGTTTTAAAAAATCAAGATGAAAATCTAATTTTTTGAAACCCGAATTTTTTTATTTGTATTTTATATTTTTTCTTTTAGCATCATGTAAAAAGATATTTTTGCTAAATTTGATAAAAACCTCAGCACCATGAAACTTAAATCAAGTGAACCCTTTTGGTTGGTGAAAAATGGAATCATCAACTCCTATCCTTCCTTAAGAGAAAACTTAGAAACAGAAATACTTATTGTAGGAGGAGGGATTACTGGCAGCCTTATTGCTCATCAATGCATTGCAGATGGCTACAAAACCATGCTGATAGACCGCCGAGAAATTGGTCACGGAAGCACGTCGGCCACGACATCAATGCTACAATACGAAATTGATGTTCCGTTGTACCAGCTTATGGATTTAATTGGCGAAAATGCCGCTGCTGACTGTTATTGGGCGTGTTATAACTCAATTGATGATCTAAAGAAAGTAGTACAACAGGTAAAATCAGATTGTGGATTCAAGAAAAAAGAATCTCTTTATTATGCGGCTGTAAAAAAAGATATTGGTTGGTTAAAAAAAGAATTTGAAGCGCGAAAAAAAATTGGAATACCCGTAAAATGGCTGGAGGCAGATGAAATTGATGAAAAGTATCAACTTAAAAACACACATGGCGGAATCTTATCCGAGCAAGGCGGAAGCATTGATGCGTTTAGATTAGCGCATGATATTCTAGCGTACAATCTCGAAAAAGGGCTAAAAATCTTCGATAAGACCGACATAAAAAAAGTCACCTACAAACAAAATGGCGTAACGGTTGTAACTGAATATGGAACTACCATTGCCGCAAAAAAAATAATCTACTGCAACGGTTTTGAAAGTACTGAAATTATTAAAGATAATTTTGTGAAATTACTTTCTACTTATGCTATTGTTGGCGAACGATTTGAAGACGACCAATCCTATCTTCACAACACCCTATTTTGGAATACAGCAAAACCATATATCTATATGCGAACTACGGATGATAACAGACTACTTATTGGTGGCGAAGATGAAGATTTTGTCAATGCTAAAAAAAGGGATTCATTACTCAACGTCAAGTCTGGTAAGCTGACAAAATATCTGCAGAAAATTTTACCAAATTATGATTTCCGGATGGATTTTGTCTGGGCTGGTACTTTTGGTGAGACTAAAGACGGCTTACCTTACATTGGCAAGCATCCCAATTTCCCAAGCACTTATTTTGTTTTGGGTTTTGGTGGAAATGGCATCACATTCTCAGTGATTGGAATGAAACTGGTTTCAGAGATGCTGAAAAACAGGAATCACTCCTTAGCGAAATATTTTAAATTCAGAAGGTAACTACACTGTTTTTTCCATACAAATACATCATTGAAACGCATAAAAAAAGCCCTTTTCAGGGCTTTTAAAAAAATCACTTTAATTCATAGGTATTGTTTTCCTTCTTGATATCGGCCATTAAACCACTAGGATCAATAGTAATTTTCTTGATGGTATTTTTTGGCTTCGCAATCATGAATTCCATTGTAGGATAAGCCCAAGCCCAATCCCCCAAAACAGTTCGTTTTATTGCTGGATTCGGATTTTCTTTTTCGAAGCTCATCATGCGCAACGGGATGTAAAAACTCTCCTTAGTACCGTCAGTATATTCTACTAACAAATCAATTGGCATTGGCATCCTGCCTATTCGCTCTAATGTTACAATCGTTTTACCTCCGATATCTCTTGGCTCTCTGATGCCGTAATCAATCGTGCTTGTCGTTTGTGTCCAATCCGTCAAGTACCAATCCAGATTTGCTCCAGAAATTCTTTCGGCTGATCTTTTGATGTCATTCGGTGTAGGATGCTTGAATTTAAAATCGCTGTAATATTTTTTCAACGTTTTCATCAGATTTTCTTTTCCAATCAAATAAATCAATTGCGTTAAGAATAATTCTCCTTTACTATAAGAAGTAATACTGTAGACTCTGTTTTCATCAAAACGATCAGCATGGGTGGTTTGTGGCAATTCTTTTCCTGAATTAACCATAGAAAAATACCCCGCATACGCTCCCGCAAATGGATTTTCTGCCTTTTTATCAGCGATTTCATTCATTCCTAAATCTTCCAGAAAAGAGGTGAACCCTTCATCCATCCATCCGTGTTTAGATTCATTGGAAGCCAAAACATGTTGAAACCAAGAATGTGCCATTTCGTGAGCCGTTACCCCAAGCAGCCCATCAAAACTGCCTTGTCCCAAAATTAAGGTACACATAGCATACTCCATTCCGCCATCACCTCCCTGAATAACGGAGTATTGCTTGTAAGGATAATCTCCAACCGTTTTATTATAAAAAGCCATTAACTGTACCGTTTTTGGTTGTAGTTTTTTCCAATTTTCAATGTATTGTGGATTGTTTTTATACAAGAAATGCAAGTCTACATTGTTAGGACCCTTAACAACATCATGGATGTAATTTTTATCAGCCGCCCACGTAAAGTCATGTACCATTGGCGCATTAAAATGCCACGTTAACGTTTTAGTTCCCTTTGGAAGAGTCACCACAACTCCTTGATCTTGATATCCGTGTCCAATTGTGTTTTTATTTTGCAAATACCCTGTACCACCTAAAACGTATGCCGCATCAATGGTAATATTTACATCAAAATTTCCCCAAACTCCGTGAAATTCTCTTGCAATATATGGATCCGCATGCCAACCTTCAAAATCGAATTCAGCCATTTTGGGATACCACTGCGCCATTGACAGTTCTACCCCTTCAGCATTATTTCTTCCGGAACGACGAATTTGTAGGGGAACCTGACCGTCAAAATCTAATTTCAAGGTAGTTTTTGAATGGGGTAAAATTGGCTTAGCCAAAGTGACTTCAAGAATTGTTCCTACTGCTTTTACCGGAATACTTACTCCATCTTGCCTGAAATTAGTTATGTTTAAATACCCCGTTTCGTTAGGTTTTAAATTTTTTATTCGGCTTTCTTTCAAGCCATTAACACCCGTATTGGTTTTGTTAATCATTCTGGCGTCAGGATCTTTTATACTTTGAATTCTGGCGTCCATCTCGCTGCCGGGCTGAAAGGCATTGTTGTATAAATGATAATACACTTTATTTAGCGTATCCGAAGAGTTATTCGTATAAACCAATTCTTGCTTTCCTTTGTACTCATATGTCTTAACATCCATGGTAACGTCCATTTTGTAATCAACATGCTGCTGCCAATAAGAGGTGCTTTGAGCAAATAAATTTGCAAAACTTAAAGTACAAAAAGATAATAAAAGAAGTTTTTTCATATTAGATAAAATAAAAAATGGAAGAACAAAGTGCTCTTCCATTGATGAATATTTGAATTGTTATTTTTTAGACATTTTTTCTGCCATCAGTAAAGCATTGTATGCATTTACGATTTTCCCTGATTTTGACAATGCAGTAAAAGAACGAATATCATTTGCTTTTCCACCTACTACTACATCTGTTGTTATGGCAACTCCTGAATCCATCAAAATATGTTTTACTTGCTGAGCAGATAATTTGGGATAATACGAACGAATCAATGCGGCAACCCCAGCAACGTTTGGCGCAGCCATTGAAGTTCCTTGTAAATACTTGTAGGTATTATTTGGAGTTGTAGCATAGATTTTTACTCCTGGAGCAAAAACGTCTACATTAATTTTTCCAATATTAGAAAAACGAGCCACTACTTTATTCCCATATTCAAAATTTAAAGCTCCAATGGTGATTAAATTATCGGCAAACTCAGTCACTTTATCTTCTGAATCATTAGGGAAGTTTTCAGCAAAATCAATATCTTTTGCATCATTACCTGCTGCATGAACAATTAAAACATCTTTTTTTTCTGCATATTTTATAGCATCATATACCCATTGTTTGTGTGGAGAAAAACTTTTTCCAAAACTTCCGTTAATTACTTTGGCTCCATTATCAACCGCATATCGAATTCCAAGGGCAATATCTTTATCATACTCATCTCCATCCGGCACTGCACGAACGGTAAGAATTTGAACATTATTAGCAACACCATCGCCTCCTAACACATTGTTTCTGCTTTGCGCTACAATTCCTGCTACGTGTGTCCCATGAAGAATTTCGTTCTTATCAGGTCCCATTACATTGTTGTTTCCGTATTTAGTGTCGGTAATATCGTTTGGATTATCTCCTACTACTTTACGGTAATCTGTTTTTAAGTTGTCTCCGTTTATAAGTGCAATCTGATCGTCTAATTGTTTTTGAACCGCCACTTTTAGTTCTGCTATAGGCAAACCATAAGAAAGCATCTGTTGCATGGCCGCTTTGCTTTTTTGTGTTGCTGTTTCTTGTGAAACAATAGCATTTACCTCCTCGATAGTATAGACTTGCTTACCAAAATGCTTCACTAAAGTTGCATCACTAGTTGTAAGGGTCTCTAACATTTGCTCTGAACGTATTTGCCCCGCTACTGCATCCGCAACTTTTTTGTCATTTAATGCTTTAGCGGCCTGATACGTCGCTTGATCCACTAAAGTTTTATCTTTGATGATTCTTTCGTATTCCAAATTCTCTTTGGTACTATCCCCCAGAAAATTCCATCCGTGAATATCATCGATGTATCCGTTTTTGTCATCATCAATTCCGTTTCCCGCAATTTCTTTCAAATTGGTCCAAAGCACCGATTTTAAATCCTCATGTTCGATATCTACACCTGAATCTACAATTCCAACAATAACTGGCACCCCTCTTTTACCTTTCAATAGTTCAGCATACGCCTTGTCAACACTCATCCCAGGAATGGTATCAGTCACTATATCTAAATGACTCCAACGCTTCAAATCATTTTCAGTTATTGGTGCCTTTTTTTTAATGTTTAAAGGAGCGCTTACAGCTACCAGATCCGAATTAGAAATATTTGAAACTTGTCTTGAAGCGCCACAACCTGCTAATGCTAAAAAAGCAAAAGCAGAAATGTAAATGGGTTTAATAGTATTCATCGAAAATGTTTTTTATTAGTTTTAAAATATTTGTCTAAAATAATTTTTTTTGTTACAACCGGAGTTATTATTAACACTATGTTAAGATTTGTTCGCAAGTAAAAACTGCTGCTAGGCGAACCCCTTTTTCGGTTTTCTCTACTGTTATGATTTCATTATGTGCATCGTGTTCTAAAAACAAATAGTAATTATTATCCGCTGCAGCATTCATGAATTTTGATTTTTCGTCTAATGTCAGTAGTGGTCTAGTATCATAGCCCATAACGTAAGGAATAGGAATGTGTCCAGCTGTAGCCAATAAATCCGCGCAAAAAACAATCGTTTTGTCTTTGTATTGAATGTGCGGAATCATCTGTTTTTCAGTATGACCATCTGCAAAGAAGATGCCAAAACCCAATTCTGATGTTGTAAGAAAATCGCCTTCCGGTCTTTGAATGAAATTCAATTGCCCACTTTCCTGCATGGGTAGAATATTTTCCGACAAGAACGATGCTTTCTCTCTAGGATTGGGCTTCGTAGCCCATTGCCAATGATTTTCATTGCTCCAAAATTTGGCATTTTTAAACGCAGGCTCGTAACCCGTTTTATTTGTATTCCACTGCACACTGCCCCCACAATGATCAAAGTGTAAATGTGTCATAAAAACATCAGTTACATCCTCGCGATGAAAACCATATTTAGCCAACGATTTATCCATAGAATGCGTTCCCCAAAGCGAATAATACCCAAAAAACTTCTCTGATTGCTTATTTCCCATCCCGGTATCAATCAAAATCAATTGATCCCCATCTTCAATCAACAAGCACCGTGCGGCAATATCAATTAAATTAGTTGAATCGGCTGGATTGGTTTTATTCCAAATCGTTTTTGGCACAACGCCAAACATAGCACCTCCATCCAATTTAAAATTTCCGGTTTCTATGGGATATAATTTCATGTTTTTTATATTTTTTTGAGAAGTTTCAAAGTTAAGGAATTCAAATCCTTTTACTGGTTACAAATAGCTTTTTTCTATTTTTGCATTGGTTATAAAAATGTCATCAGTTATGGAAAAAGCATTTTATACACTATCTTTGTGCTTAATTTAGACAAAATCAATATAAGCTATGATAAAAGTTTCTGACACTGCAAGAAAAAAAATCATCGATTTAATGAAAGATGATGGTTTTGACGCAGCAACTGACTACGTAAGAGTCGGTGTAAAAAGCGGCGGATGTTCTGGATTGTCTTATGATTTAAAATTTGATAAAACAAAAAGCGATGACGATAAAATTTTTGTAGACAATAATATCACTATTGCTGTTGAAAAAAAATCTTTTTTGTACTTAGCCGGAACAATATTAGAATTCTCAGGAGGTATTAATGGCAAAGGGTTTGTTTTTAATAATCCAAATGCCAATAGAACTTGTGGATGTGGAGAATCATTTTCACTATAGTCGAAAATCAAAAGTCATAAAGTCGGAAGGCAAAAAATGACTTTTCACATTGGACTTTTAAACTTTAAGACTAAAAAAACATGTCAAAATACACTGAAGACGATTTAAAAATCGAACTCGAAAACAAAGAATACGAATACGGATTTTACACCGAATTAGAATCAGAAACGTTTCCTATTGGTTTGAATGAAGATATCGTTCGCGCTATTTCGCACAAAAAAGGAGAGCCACAATGGATGACGGATTGGCGTCTGGAGGCATTCCGTGCTTGGGAACTAATGATAGAGCCAGAGTGGGCTAATGTGCACTATACTAAACCTGATTTTCAGGCCATATCCTATTACTCCGCGCCAAAAGCGGTAGATCCTAATAAAACATTGGATGATGTAGATCCTGAACTTTTAGAAATGTATAAAAAGTTAGGCATCTCTGTCGATGAGCAAAAAATGATGAATAATGTAGCTATGGATATTGTTGTTGATTCCGTTTCGGTAGCAACGACTTTCAAGAAAACATTAGGCGAAAAAGGAATTATCTTTATGAGTATTTCTGAAGCTATCAAAGAGCATCCAGAATTAGTACGTAAATACTTGGGAACCGTTGTACCACAAAAAGATAACTTTTATGCGGCTTTGAATTCAGCCGTTTTCTCTGATGGTTCGTTCTGTTATATTCCAAAAGGCGTTCGTTGCCCAATGGAACTTTCGACATATTTCAGGATCAATCAAGCCGGAACAGGACAATTCGAAAGAACATTATTAGTGGCTGACGAAGGTAGTTATGTATCCTACTTAGAAGGCTGTACTGCACCAAGTCGTGACGAAAATCAATTGCACGCTGCTGTAGTTGAACTGATCGCTTTAGAAGGCGCCGAAATCAAATATTCTACCGTACAAAACTGGTATCCTGGAAACAAAGAAGGCAAAGGTGGCGTTTATAATTTTGTGACCAAAAGAGGAATCTGTGAGAAAAACGCAAAAATTTCTTGGACTCAAGTAGAAACCGGATCCGCTATAACTTGGAAGTATCCTTCTGTCATTTTAAAAGGAGACAATTCAACAGGAGAATTTTATTCGATTGCTGTAACCAATAATTACCAACAAGCCGATACCGGAACCAAGATGATTCACCTTGGAAAAAACACTAAATCGACCATTATTTCTAAAGGAATTTCTGCTGGAAAATCACAAAATAGTTATCGCGGTTTGGTTAAAATTGGACCAAATGCAGATAATGCCCGAAACTTTTCACAGTGTGATTCCTTATTAATGGGGAATAATTGCGGCGCACATACGTTCCCATATATCGAAAATAAAAATCCATCGGCAAAAATCGAACATGAGGCTACGACAAGTAAAATTGGCGAAGACCAAGTTTTTTATTGCAACCAACGTGGAATCCCGACAGAGAAGGCTATCGCCTTAATCGTAAATGGTTTTAGCAAAGAGGTCTTGAATAAGTTACCAATGGAATTCGCAGTGGAAGCACAGAAATTATTAGAAATTTCTCTTGAGGGAAGTGTAGGATAATTTGATTATGGGAAACACAAAGGTTATTATTGTCGGTTCTTCCAGAAGCAATGGAAATACTTCAAAAATAGTTGCTAAAATTTCCACCCAAATAAATGCTGATGTTATTGATTTAAGAAATTATTCTATTTCCTATTATGATTATGAAAGTGACAATAGAGCCGATGATTTTTTACCTTTAATAACTTCAATTATTGAAAAATATGACACACTAGTTTTTGCAACACCCGTTTACTGGTATGCAATGAGCGGAATAATGAAGGTGTTTTTTGACCGCTTTTCTGATTTAATCAGAATCGAAAAAGAATTAGGCCGGAAATTAAGAGGTAAAAATATGTTTGTAATTTCAAATTCTGATGAGGATGAATTAGATTATGATTTTTATTTACCCTTTCGATTATCTGCGAAATATTTAGGAATAAAATATTTAGGAGAAAAGCATTTGTCCTATCTAACAATGAAAGACCAAGAACATATCAATAGTATTTTAGAATAAAAGAGAATTTAAATCCTTTTAAAATTAAAGAAACAAATGTTAAGTATAAAAAATTTACACGCCTCCATTGGAGACAAAGAAATATTAAAAGGAATCAATCTTGAAGTAAAAGCAGGAGAAATTCACGCGATTATGGGACCAAACGGTGCTGGAAAAAGTACACTGGCTTCCATCATTGCAGGAAACGAAAATTATGAGGTTACTGAAGGCGAAATCTCTTTAGATGGAGAAGATCTTTCGGAACTGGCGCCAGAGGAAAGAGCACACAAAGGTGTGTTTCTTTCGTTTCAATATCCAGTGGAAATTCCAGGCGTTTCGGTAACCAACTTTATGAGGACCGCAATTAATGAAACGCGTAAAGCAAACGGTCAGGAAGAAATGCCTGCCAATGAAATGCTGAAAGTGATTCGCGAGAAATCTGAATTATTAGAAATCGATAGAAAATTTCTTTCTCGTTCTCTAAACGAAGGTTTTTCTGGTGGAGAAAAAAAACGGAATGAAATTTTTCAAATGGCAATGTTGGAACCTAAATTAGCCATTCTTGATGAAACTGATTCTGGACTTGACATTGATGCCTTGCGTATTGTAGCTAATGGAGTCAATAAATTGAAAAGCGACAAAAATGCAATTGTAGTGATCACACACTACCAACGATTACTAGATTATATCGTTCCTGATTTTGTTCACGTATTGTACAATGGGAAAATTGTAAAGTCTGGCGGAAAAGAACTAGCACACGAACTAGAAGAAAAAGGATACGACTGGATTAAACAAGAACAAGAAGCTTAAAATTTTGTTTGAAGTTTAAAGTTTAAAGTTGCCACGAGATAACTTTAAACATTTAAACCTTAAACTTTAAACAATAAAGAAAATGGAATTGAAAGAAAAATTACTATCGTCTTTTATGGCTTTCGAAGAGCGCATTGATGTTCACTCCGAACTACATGATGTGAGAACGGCTGCCATAAAAAACTTTGAAGATAAAGGCTTCCCAACCAAAAAAGAGGAAGCTTGGAAATACACGTCACTAAACGCCATCCTAAAAAATGACTTTACCGTATTTCCTAAACATGAAGGTTTAATTGAATTTGCCGATGTAAGAAAATATTTTTTACATGAAATTGACACCTATAAGGTCGTTTTCATTGACGGCGTTTTCAGCTCGTTCTTATCATCGACTACGCATGAAGGTATAGATGTTTGCTTAATGTCATCCGCATTAACCAAACCAAAATACAAAATGGTGATCGATACTTACTTTAACCAAATTGCAAGCAAAGACGAAAGTTTGACTTCATTGAATACGGCTTTTGCCAATGAGGGAGCGTATATCAATATCCCAAAAAGTAAAGTAGCTGACAAGCCTATTGAAATCATGTATTTCTCTACAGGAAATGAAGCGGCGCTTTTGGTACAACCAAGAAACTTGGTGATTGTTGGTGAGAATTCTCATGTGCAAATTATTGAGCGTCATCAAAGCTTAAATGAAAATCCGGTATTAACGAATTCCGTTACCGAGATTTTTGCTCAAAAAAGTGCTGTTGTAGATTATTATAAAATTCAAAATGACAATTTAGATGCAAATCTTATTGATAACACCTATGTTTCTCAAGAACAAGAAAGCAGTGTGTCGGTAAACACGTTTTCTTTTGGTGGAAACCTGACCCGAAACAACTTGAATTTTTATCATTTTGGAGAAAGAATTGTAAGTTATCTTAACGGAATAACAATAATTGGAGAGAAACAACACGTAGATCATTACACTCTAGTGCAGCACTCTACTCCTAATTGCGAAAGTCATCAAGATTATAAAGGAATCTATTCTGATCGTGCAACTGGTGTGTTCAACGGAAAGATTTTTGTAGAGAGAGAAGCCCAAAAAACAAATGCCTTTCAGAAAAGCAATAACATTTTATTAAGCGACAAAGCGACAATCAATGCCAAACCGCAACTAGAAATTTTTGCTGATGATGTAAAATGTTCTCATGGCTGTACTATTGGACAATTGGATGAAACCGCAATGTTCTACATGCAAGCGCGTGGAATTCCTAAAAAAGAAGCCAAAGCGTTATTAATGTACGCCTTCTCCAATGCGGTAATTGAAAGCATTAAAATACCGGAACTCAAAAAACGAATTACTACGATTATTGCAACTAAATTAGGGGTAAAAATGGGATTCGATTTGTAATTTTTAACCATAAGGTTCACTAATATTTACGCAAAGGGCGCAAGGTTTTTACTAAACTTTGCGCCCTTTGCGGTTAACTTTTTAGTCTTTAACTGCAATAATAAACATTATAATTCCTATAAAAAACAATACAAGACCTCCCAAAAAACAAAATGTATTTATTATTGAGTAACCTAGATTCGTAGAATAACCTAAACCTATTAAAACCAACCTCCAATTATCATTAAAACTGATTGTAAAACTTTATTCTTTATCATAAAAATTATTTCTTCACACTTTCAATTATCCCACGCAACATCCCGTTAAAATCAAATTCAGGTTCTTCAATCAAACCCAGTCGCACAATTACTAAATCCAGTGAAGGAATAATCGCTACCATCTGACCTTGAAAACCACTGCAGTAATACATATCTCTTGGAACATCGGGAAAATGCCCGCCTGCATTGAGCCAAAAGTGTCCGCCATACCTTCTATTAGAAGTATTGGTAGGAGTTGCAGTATATTTAGCCCAACTTTCGTTAAAAATTTGTTCCCCGTTCCAGTTGCCTTTGTGCAAATACAACAACCCAAATTTTGACCAATCTCTAGTTGTTGCCCAACCATAGGATGACCCCACATAATTCCCGGCCATATCCGTTTCGACAACCATCGAGTTCATCCCTATTTTATCAATCAAAGCAGCATACCAAAAATCTAAGTATTCTTGATGCGTTTTGAATTGCTTGCGCAAAATCCCAGAAAGTAAATTTGTCGTTCCTGAAGAATAATTCCAATGCGTATTGGGTTGAAAGGTCGCCGGTTTAACCAGTTGTTCCCGTGACATGTCTTCGGCTTGAAAAAGCATTTTAGTGGCATCACAAATTTTATCATATTGCTCATCCCACTCCAAACCAGAATTCATGTGCAATAGATCATTTGTAGTAATAATTTTGCGTTTGTCATTTTGCCATTCCGCAATGGGAGCGGGTTTATAGATGTCGAATTTTCCTTGTTTTTGAAGAATTCCAAATAAGGCACTCGTAATACTTTTGGTCATCGACCAGCCCAGTAATTTACTGTTTTTATCGAAACCAGTGTCGTATTTTTCGGCAATGATTTTATCTTTATAAAGCACCAAAAGCGAACGCGTTCTTTTTTTAATTTGTCCATTTGCATCAAAAGCATTGGCCACAGCTATATTCAATTTAGTATAATCAACATTTGCAAAAACGGTATCTTTGAGTTCCTTGCTTCCATATGGAAAAGGTAAATCATTGTTTATTTTTGTTCTTTTAGGAACTAAATACGATTTTGTAACATCAAAAGCATCGTTGATTAAAGTAGCGCCCAAACCTTCTCGATAAATAGCTTTTCGCTCTTTCAAACCATAAACCGAAGCCACTGCAAATCTTCTGCTTTCTTCAATTTTATTTTTGGCTAAATCAATCATATCGATATCATTGTCCCCTTTCTCCATCATTCCCTGTGAACGATTGTCAATAAAATGTCCCGAAGCGATACTTTTGGCTGAAAAACCAGAAATTAAATCCAGTTTTGGATAAGTCGTGAATCCAAAATAAGAAACACCAATGAGAATGGCTAAACCAAATAATCTGAAAAAAATTTTCATATAGAATTAATTTGGAGCAATTTAACAAAAAACAATTAGAAAAATTGGAAGCATTAAGACATGAAGAAAAATAAGTTTTAAAACTAAACCTAATTCCGCAATGCTTTGATTATATTAACAAGTGTTTGCAGAAAATTCGCTTCAATTTTAGTACTTTTGTATTTAGAAAAATTCTAAATAAAGAAATGTTAGATATAAATAAAATCAGAGCTGATTTTCCTATTCTTTCTCAGAAAGTAAACGGAAAACCATTAGTTTATTTCGACAACGGAGCTACTTCGCAAAAACCACAAGTGGTGATTGACGCTATTTCAAAATACTATCAGGAAATTAACGCCAATATTCATCGTGGTGTTCATACGTTGAGTCAATTAGCCACGGACGCCTATGAAACTTCTCGAGGTAAAATTCAACATCATATCAATGCCAAGTTTGCTCACGAAGTCCTCTTTACTTCGGGTACAACGCATGGAATTAACTTAGTGACCAACGGATTTGCTTCGATTTTAAAACCCGGTGATGAGGTTTTAGTTTCGGCGTTGGAACACCATAGTAATATTGTGCCTTGGCAAATGTTGTGCGAGAAAACTGGTGCTACTTTGCGCGTAATTCCTATGAATGAAGAGGGCGAACTGATAATGTCTGAATACGACAAATTACTTTCGGATAAAACTAAAATCGTAACCGTAAATCATATTTCAAATGCGCTTGGAACAGTGAATCCTATCAAATACATGATTGACAAAGCACATGCGGTTGGCGCCGCAATTTTGATTGATGGAGCGCAAGCCGTTCCGCATTTGAAACCCGACGTACAGGAATTAGATTGTGATTTTTATGCTTTTTCAGGACATAAAATGTGTGGCCCTACGGGAACTGGAATTTTATACGGAAAAGAAGTCTGGTTAAATAAATTGCCACCTTACCAAGGTGGAGGTGAAATGATTAAGGATGTAACTTTTGAGAAAACAACGTATGCTGATTTACCTCATAAATTTGAGGCAGGAACACCAAATATAGCTGGTGGAATTGTACTGGGAACAGCTGTAGATTATATGAATGAAGTTGGCTTTGAAAACATTCAACAACAGGAGTTAGAATTACTTGAGTATGGAACAAAACGTTTATTAGAAATTGAAGGTTTGAAAATTTTTGGCACAGCCAAAGAAAAAACTTCCGTAATTTCGTTTAATATTGAAGGCATTCACCCGTATGATATTGGCACCATAATTGACAAATTAGGGATTGCAGTAAGAACAGGACATCATTGCGCGCAACCCATCATGACATTCTTTTGTATACCAGGAACGATACGAGCATCATTCTCTTTTTACAATACCAAAGAAGAGATTGACAGTATGGTGCAAGCGATTAAAAAAGCGCAACTCATGTTGTCATAAAAAATAACATTATGAAGATTCTATCACTATTATTCTTGACTATTTTCCTAGGCAACGGTTGCGATAGTGCCAAAGCCCAAGATATTGAAACTGTTGTTATTGAATACACGGCCAATACCAGAGGCTTTTATCAAAAAATAACAATCAAAAATAAAATGGTAACTGTTTCAAAAGACAGGGAGGGAAACGACAAACCAGTACCGACAAAAATATCAGATGCCAACTGGAAAGAATTAGTCACGTGCTTTAAAACCGTTCCATTAGATACTTTGGGTAAATTAAAAGCACCTACTGATAAACGTTTTTATGACGGTGCAGCAATTGGTAATTTGAAAATTATCGTTAAAGATAAAATCTATGGGACAACCGGTTTTGACCATGGTTTTCCACCAAAAGAAATTAAAAAATTTATCAATATAATAACTTCATTAGTTAAAAAAGAATAATGAAAATTAAAGAAATACAAAAAGAAATCGTTGACGAGTTTTCTATGTTTGACGACTGGATGGAGCGGTATGAATACATTATCGAACTAGGGAAAAAACTTCCTTTAATAAAAGAAGAATTCAAAACAGAAAACAACCTGATTAAAGGCTGCCAATCGAAAGTTTGGCTGCAAGGGGAGAAAAAAGACGATGCAATCGTTTTCACCGCCGATAGCGATGCCATTTTGACCAAAGGAATTATTGCCATTTTGATACGTACTTTTTCAAACCAAAAAGCAGCTGATATCCTGGAAGCCGATATGAATTTTATAGACGAAATAGGTTTAAAAGAGCATTTATCCCCAACTCGTGCTAACGGATTAGTATCGATGATAAAAAATATAAAAATGTATGCTTTGGCATTCAACACACAAAACTAGAACAATGGAACAACAAATAGACACTGCCGAATTAGGAGAATCAATCGTAAAAATATTAAAAACAATTTACGATCCCGAGATTCCTGTAGATATTTACGAATTAGGATTGATTTATGACGTAATGGTAAACACCGATTATGAAGTAAAAATCCTAATGACGCTAACCTCCCCAAACTGTCCCGTTGCGGAAAGTTTACCCCGAGAAGTCGAAGACAAAGTAAAATCATTAGAGAATGTAAAAGACGCTGAAGTAGAAATTACTTTTGATCCGCCTTGGAGCAAAGATTTAATGAGTGAAGAAGCAAAATTAGAATTGGGAATGCTATAAAATGGCACGTAATCAACCAAAATCTTTAAACGATCAAAAAATTGGATTAAAATCATCTTTTGATTCGCTTTTTTTTATTCCCCGCTTTTTTAAAGAAATTTGGCGTACTAACAAAACGTTATTCTTGACATCAGCTTTTTGCAGACTCGTTGCGGCTTTGTTGCCTGTTGCAATTTTATGGGTTGGAAAACTCATTTTTGATGCCATCATCCAAATTACAACACATGGCGAAAAGGATTATACTGCGCTTTGGCATTCTGTAGCAATAGAATTTATTCTTGTCGTATTATCTGATTTGGTAAGTCGTGCCATCTCACTTACAGACGGAATTCTTGGAGATCAGTACAATATCAACAGTTCGATTAAAATCATCAAAAAGACTAATGAAATCGATATTAGTCTGCTGGAAAATTCTGAATTTTACGACAAGCTTGACCGAGCAAGAACGCAAACGGCCGGTCGTGTCGATTTAATGTCGAATGTTTTAGGGCAGGCGCAAACTACTATTTCCATCTTTTCGCTTGTGATAGGATTAATTTATTTTGAACCTTATTTAATTGTCTTATTAATTTTAAGCATTTTTCCATCCTTTATTAATGAAGTCCGTTTCAGCCAACAACAATATTCGCTGGCTAGAAGCTGGACTTCTGAAAGAAGGGAATTGGATTACCTTAGATTTATTGGCGCCAATGATAAAACGGCAAAGGAAATTAAGCTTTTTGGATTAACTGGCTTTCTAGTAGAAAGATTTGAAACCCTTGCAACACGTTATTTTAAATTAAATAAATCGCTCGTTGTAAAACGTTCCAGTTACGGGTTTTTATTTAATGTTTTAGGATCAATTAGCTACTATGCAGCGTATGTTTTTATAATTTACAGAGTCCTTTCGGGCGGAATTACACTGGGTGAATTAACTTTTTTATCCGGGAGTTTCAATCGTTTAATGAGTAGTCTGCGCGATTTTTTTTCAAAATTTACTCGGATATCCGAAAGCGCTTTATATCTGAAAGATTATTTTGATTTTCTTGACATTTCATCTGAATATAAGAATAAAAACGAGGTTCCGTTGCCAGAAAAAATCAAAACCGGATTTGAATTTAAAAACGTTTATTTTGCGTATCCGGAATCTGACAATCAAATATTAAAAGACATTAGTTTTGATATAAGAGTAGGAGAAAAAATAGCATTCGTTGGGCAGAATGGTGCCGGAAAAACAACACTGACCAAATTACTACTTCGGTTTTATGAGCCAACATCGGGTGAAATTTTGCTTGACGGCATCAATATAAACCAATATAACAAGGCCGCTTATCAGGAGTATTTTGGAGTCCTTTTTCAGGATTTTTTCAAATATGAATTTTCAGTGAAAGAAAATATTGCTATCGGAAAAATTGATGAAATTAATAATTACGAACGAATACAAAAAGCGGCTGAATTGAGTTTGGCCACCGACGTTATTTCTGAATTAAAGTATGGCTACGAACAGCAACTAGGAAAACGATTTGCCAAAGGTCAGGAACTATCCGGCGGACAATGGCAAAAAATTGCGTTGGCACGGGCATATATGAAAAACGCTGAGGTTATGATTCTAGACGAGCCCACATCGGCACTGGATGCCAAAGCCGAAAGCGAAGTTTTTGAACGGTTTATAGGATTAATAAAAGATAAAACAAGTGTGATAATTTCTCATAGATTTAGCACAGTGAGACAAGCAGACCGCATTTTAGTCTTACAAGAAGGTAAGATCATAGAATCAGGAACGCATAATGAGTTAATGGAAAACAATAAATTATATGCCCAGCTGTTCACATTGCAGGCTGAAGGCTATCTATAAAAAAATAGGATGGAACATGAAATTATAAATAAAGTTGCCAATAGTATTTTGGAAGTTTTCGATCTCGAAGATTATTATCCAAAAGGAATTCGCACACAAATAGATCTTTCACAATGGCTTTTAGAAGGGTTTTTATTGAGAGAGCAAGAATTTAGAGCAGCTCTGAAAAGTCATGATTGGTCACAATATCAAGATCAGTATGTTGCTATTCATTGCAGTACCGATGCCATAGTTCCAGCTTGGAGTTCTATTTTAGTGGCCATTCAATTAGCCCCATTTGCAAAGAAAATAATCAATGGTACTGTAGAAGATTTAGATGCTTCTCTTTATGAAGAATTGTTGCCTAAAATTGATTATTCGGTTTATAAAAATAAGCCCGTTATTATAAAAGGATGCTCTAGAAAACCAGTTCCTATGCGAGCTTATGTGCTAGCCGCACAGTATCTGTATCCCTTTGCACGAAGCATTATGTATGGTGAAGCATGTGCTGCCGTTCCATTATATAAAGCACATAAGAAAGAGTAGTTTGTTTATGTTTATTTTGTACTTTTAAAGTAGAATTTAAATCTAAAGCCATGAAAAAAATCGTATTTTCTTTAGTGTTGCTCCTAGTTGCGAATTTCGTTAAGGCACAGGAAACTACAAATGACACTATAAAACTTTGGACAAAAAAAGGGAATATTTCTTTGCTTTTTAATCAGACTGCTTTCAACAGTAAATGGTTGGGCGGTGGGACTTCAAACCTTGCCGGAAATTTTGGACTGAATTATGATTTCAATTATAAAAATGGAGCTGTGATTTGGGACAATAAATTCATAGCCGCTTACGGATTAACCAAAGTAACCGGTTCAAAAATATCAAAGACAGATGACCGGTTAGAATTGAATTCCCTTTGGGGTAAGAAAGCCAAAGGAGATTGGAATTACTCGCTTTTTTTTAATTTCAAAACACAAATGGATGTTGGTAATGATAACAACGGCACTACCATTTCTCATTTTTTATCCCCTGCTTATTTCCAATTTGGACCCGGAATGTGGTGGAAAAAAAGCAATAATTTAAGCGTTAATTTTTCTCCAGCTACCGCAAAATTAATTTTAGTTCACCCACATTTTACTGATTTCGGCTCTTCTTTTGGAGTATTGCAAGGCGATAGTTCCCGACTTGAATTTGGGGCCAGCATTTCAGCTTATTATAAATTCAATGTAATGGCTAATATTTCTGTTGAAAACCGATTGAATTTATACTCCAATTATTTAGACCAACCAGAGAATATTGATGTTGATTATCAAATGAACATTCTCATGAGAATCAACAAATACATAACGGCCAATTTGGCCTTACAAGGAATATACGATCACAACACAATCAAAGCGGTACAAGTACGAGAAGTATTTGGATTAGGTGTTAATTATGGTTTTTAGAAAAAGGTCTATTTTATTATTCTGTCGCGCCTTAAAATAACTTTGTTTTAGCAATCCGCGTTGCAAACGCTATAATTTGTTTCTTAATTTAAGTAGGTACTCGTTGCAAACGAGCACCAGAAAATGTGGACAAACGAGCGCTAGTGGGTGTAGTTACTCTTCTTCTTCTTCTTCTTTCAATTTTGATTTAGTTTTTATTATGGTTTCAATTTTTGCTGAACCTTCTTTCGCTATTGAAATAAATTTTTCTTTTAATTCTGGCACAATATCCATTGCCTTTAAAAAAGCTGGAGAACTTAATAACTCTTGCCAAGGACTACCGTGATTTTCATTCTCAACTAATCTTAATGGAGCTTCTTCAAGTCTAGATAATGCAGAACTAAAAAGTCTAGCTTCGAATGCTTCATCTATCCTAGAAGCTTCTTTACGATAACCTTCATAAGCTTTTGCGACAGATGATTTAAATGCATAATCTTCAGCTAATCGAAATCTTTGGTTTATTTGTTTTGTTGCGATCCAAGCGAACCAAATAGGTGCAGCCAAAGCAAGAATTGATAATGTAATGTCAATCCAAATTATTCCCCAATTTGGACTGGAGTCTTTTAATGCTTCTGTTAAAGTTTCAAATCTTGAAGTACCAATTAAACTTCCTGCTACTAAAGTTAGAATTAGTCCAACAACCCAAATCCACATTGTATTAGACAGTTTGTTAGCTCTTTGTTCAAATGATGAAGCTAAACCTTTAGTTGTTGTTATTCTATATGCTTCTTCACATTGTTCAACTAATAAATCCGTTTCTTTTTTCTTATCTAATATGTTGTTTGATAATTCTTGAATATCTTTGTGATAAGTTTCTATTTTACCAAATAGTTTTGCAGAATCACTTGAAAACACATCAACTTTTTTTCTTGCTTCTTTTAAACTTTCTAAATCAGTAGGCAGAGATTCAGCAGCTTCAGTTGCATTTTGAATCAATTTAATTTGTGATTCAATTTTTAATTTATCGGGAACAATATTATCGATTTCAAGCTGTATTGATCGAAGTTTTCTAGTAAGTTGTGTTGGTAATGCTTTATTATCTTGTAAAACTTCCCAACTAAAAATTGGTTCAATAATAGTATTAATCCATTGAATTAATGCCATATAAGATTGTATTGCATTTACGCAGTTCGAATTGAACATTTGAGGAAGTGTATGTACTTTTAATAGTTCAATTTTTGCAGGAATTAATTCAATTAATGCAGTTAAATTTTCATCAATTGTATCTGGATTTAACTTTTTTATTTTAGTTGAAATTTCACTTGATAAATTTGCAATATCTAAACGATTTAATGCTGGACAATTCCAACCAAACTGTTCTGTTAAAGTTTGATTACTTGAGGAAGCTGTTAGAATAGCGTTTGCCAAATCATCTAAAGAATCACATAATTCTTGTAAAGTTGAATCCATTTTTTTATTGTTTTTGTATAAATTTCAATTTTTGCAACTAATTTATTCTGTAATTTTTCCCACGATATATGCTAATTACACCCAACTAGTATATAGCCGCTACAAAGTAGCCCGTATACCTCTCATTTTGGATAGATACACGCTACTTCATAGCGTATCCCTTTCAAATATACACCTTAATAATTATCTTACAAATAATCAACTGGACATTCATTTGTAAATTATCGTTATCGTTATTCCGCATGAAGGATGGCAGCGGAAATCCTTTTATGCAGCGCAGCGAAATAAAAGATTGAAACGAACAACCTGACGCAGCTGTAACGCAGAGGAAGCTGGGACATGCCCAAAAAAAAATCCCTCTTGAAAATATCAAAAGGGATTCTGTAAGTGAACTTGCTTTGTTCTCGACTACGCTCGAACTGACAGCTGTGTACTCTATAAATTGAAAATTATTCGGTTTCTTCGTCGTCTTTTTCTTCTTTCTCCACCGCGTCTTTATAATCCGGATATAAAAACTTATTGTACGGAAAACGGGTGATGTGAATGTGTCGTACCGCTTCGTAAACACGTTCTCTGAATTCCTCGAAATTTTCTTTGTTAGTAGCCGAAATAAACAACGCATTTTGCGCTCCTACCCTACTCATCCAAGTTGATTTCCATTCTTCAAGCGTGTAATGTCTTGGCGTTTTTTCGGTCATTAAATCATCTTCATCAATGGTCAAATGCTTGTAAGCATCGATTTTATTGAAAACCATAATAACGGGTTTGTCATTAGCCTTGATGTCCAATAACGTTTGATTTACCGATGCAATATGATCTTCAAATTCAGGATGCGAAATATCAACTACGTGCAATAATAAATCAGCTTCACGAACCTCATCCAGCGTACTTTTGAAAGAATCAACCAATTGTGTTGGCAATTTTCTGATAAATCCTACGGTATCCGAAAGTAAGAAAGGCAGGTTTTTGATGACTACTTTTCGAACGGTGGTATCCAAAGTGGCAAAAAGTTTGTTTTCTACAAAAACATCACTTTTCCCGACAGCATTCATTAAAGTTGATTTCCCAACATTGGTATACCCAACCAAAGCTACACGAACCATTGCGCCCCGATTGCCACGTTGGGTTCCCATTTGCTTGTCAATACTTTTTATTTTTTCTTTCAATAACGCAATTCGATCACGAACAATACGCCTGTCGGTTTCGATCTCCGTTTCTCCTGGTCCACGCATTCCAATTCCTCCTTTTTGACGCTCCAAGTGCGTCCACATTCCGGAAAGTCTTGGTAATAAATATTGACATTGTGCTAATTCTACTTGCGTTCTGGCATACGAAGTCTCGGCACGTTGCGCAAAAATATCCAAGATAAGGTGCGTTCTGTCCAGAATTTTACATTCTGTAATGATTTTAGATATATTTTTTTGCTGTGAAGGCGATAATTCATCATCAAATACCAAAGTTGAAATCTCATTTTCTTTAACAAAAAGATGAATCTCTTCAATTTTTCCCGTACCAACGAACGTCTTGGGATTGGGACGCTCCATCTTTTGCGAAAAGCGTTTCACCACGCGACCACCAGCGGTAAAAGTCAAAAACTCTAATTCGTCAAGATATTCACGTAGTTTCTCTTCACTTTGGTTTTGAGTTACAATACCAACTATAGCCGTTTTTTCGAAATTTATTGTTTCTTTTTCTAACATGTCTTTGAATAAGCTACAAATTTAATGATTTGTCAGGGACTTATGGAGTTCTAGGTTTATAAAAAATTAGAAGCCGTGAATAATGATAGTTTTTGGATACAACCGAAAATCAGTCCAAAGAAGTACAAAAACAAATTAACGATTTGCTTTTATTTTGAAAACTCTTACTTTAGCATTTCATACTTTTGAACTTCCTTTGGATTTTTAATTATTTTTACACCCATATAATTCCATTGAAATGAATCGCGTTTTGAAATTCCTTATTGCATTCCTATTTCCTGCTTTTCTTTTTGCCCAAAATAATTCGGAAGAATTGCTGAAAAAATTGGATCAAACGATAGTGGATTATGCTTTTTATTCCAATAAAAAAGAGCGCGAGATAAACAAACTCAAAGAATTGTTGTCAAACTCTTCTACTGAAATTCAAAAATACAATACATATGGGAAATTATATGTTGAGTATAAATCGTATCAATCGGATTCAGCGTTGGTTTACGCTCGAAGGAGTTTTCAAATTGCTACGAAACTAAAGGATAGCCAAAAGAGTAATCATGCGCGATTAAGTTTAGCCTCTATCATGGGAACATTAGGGATGTACAAGGAAGCAACCGATATTCTTAACCGAATCAATATTAATACTTCGCCTGATCTTAAAGGCTATTATTATACCGTAAACAGTGTGGTTTATGGCTACATGTCAGATTATGCAGCTTCACCTCAGGAAAAAGAAAAGTATTTACTACTAACCAAAAAACACCGTGATTCCTCCTTAATTTGTTATGCACCGCAATCAGGCGCTTATGTTATGGCAAAATCCAGTACGCTTCTTGATGCCGGGAAACACGATGAAACGCTGACTTTATTACTGAACTATTTTCCAAATATTGCGCACAACAGTCCAGATAAAGCGGTTATTGCCTATATTATATCGCAGGCGTATCGCCAAAAAAAAGATGCTAAGCTGGAGAAAAAATGGCTAACCATTTCTGCTATTTCTGATTTGCAGTTGGCCAAAAAAGAATATATATCGTTGCGTTCCTTGGCTTTTCTAATGTATGAAAAAGGTGATATTGACCACGCATATACATACATCAAACGCTCCCTCGAAGATGCTCTTTTTTGTAACGCCCGACTGAGAACTTATGAAATATCAAAGATGCTGCCCATTATCAACGAGGCGTATCAAAAACAAAATGAAACCAATCAATTTCAGTTGGTACTGTTTTTAACAAGTGCCAGTATATTATCAATATTCTTGTTGGCTGTGCTTTTTTTACTTTTTAAACAAATGAAAAAATTGTCTAAAGCAAAACAGGATTTGAGTTTAGCTAACGGCAAACTTTCGGAATTAAATACTGAATTAAAAACCTTCAATGAAACGTTAAACGAGACCAATTATACGCTGAGCGAAGCCAATCTTTTAAAAGAAATATACATTGGCCGCTACATGGATCAGTGCTCCGATTACATCGGAAAATTAGACGAATACCGCCGAAAATTGAATGTCATGGCTACAACAGGAAAAATGAACGACCTTATCAGTGCCGTAAAATCAAAACAGTTTGTCGAAAATGAGCTTAAGGAATTTTATAGCAATTTTGACAAAACGTTCTTGCAACTCTTTCCTAACTTCATACCAGAATTCAGCGCTTTATTGATTGATAACGAAGTAACACAATTAAAGGAAGGCGAACTGCTGAATACGGAACTAAGAATCTTCGCCCTCATTCGTTTGGGCATTAAGGACAGCGCAAAAATTTCAACTTTCCTCCGGTATTCGGTATCCACCATTTACAATTACCGTTCGCAACTTAAAAACAAAGCAGCTGGTCCACGAGAAGATTTTGAAGCTAAAATAATGCGAATAGGAACAAATTTAAAATAGCAAAATTCTTTTTTCAAGGGAATCTTAAAGTCTAAAACAATCTTAGCACCCTTTTTTTAATTAAAAAAACACTACTTTTTTTAAGTTCTAAATTTACATAAAATAAACATATTCAGTATCTTGCGTATAAAAAATAGAGGGTCTATCTACTTTTTTAGAATGACAAAAATATGTAATGCGAAAAGCGTATACTTTTACTTTCTCGAAGTCGGGAAAAATTTGGATTTTTCAATAAATCGATTTCGTGAAAATCATGTTCTATTACCAAATCTGAAAAATTAATTTATCAAATTCTATTTAAAAAATGAAGCAATTTCTTTTCACAGCCCTTGCGTGGCTCGCGTTTTTTAGCCCTGCAAAATCGCAGCAGTTAAAATCACCAAACGGAAAATTTGTAATGGAATTCTCCTTACAAAAGGACGGAACTCCAAGCTACAGTTTAACTTACAAAAATAAAGCCGTTGTAAAACCAAGTAAATTGGGTATTGAATTAAAAAACGACAAAAAATCGTTGTTAAATGATTTTACTGTTGTTGATACAAAAACTACAACTTTTGATGAAAATTGGAAACCCGTTTGGGGAGAAGTTACCTCCATTCGCAATCATTATAACGAATTGGCAGTAACCTTAAATCAAAAAGAAACGGACAGACAAATTGTTATTCGTTTTCGTTTGTTTGACGATGGCTTAGGATTTCGTTATGAATTCCCTTCACAAAAAAACCTTACATATTTTGTAATTAAAGAAGAAAGAACCCAGTTTGCCATGGCGGGTGATCATACTGCATTTTGGATTCCAGGTGATTATGACACTCAAGAATACGATTACACCACATCAAAATTATCAGAAATTAGAGGCTTGTCAGAAAAAGCAACTACAGCAAATGTCTCTCAAAAGTCTTTTTCTACAACAGGAGTTCAAACTTCGCTAATGCTGAAAACAGCAGATGGATTGTATATCAATTTACACGAAGCGGCATTAATCAATTATTCCTGTATGCATTTGAATCTGGATGATGCAACTATGGTATTCGAATCTTGGTTGACACCAGATGCCAAAGGCGACAAAGGATACATGCAGGCTCCAAATCATTCGCCTTGGCGTACCATAATTGTTAGTGATGACGCAAGAGAAATTCTGGCTTCAAAAATGACGTTAAACTTGAATGACCCTTCTAAAATTGAAGATACATCATGGATAAAACCCGTTAAATATGTAGGGGTATGGTGGGAAATGATTGCTGGGAAAAGCTCTTGGGCGTACACGGATGAATTTCCTACTGTACAACTTGGCGTTTCTGATTTTGCAAAAGCGAAGCCAAATGGAAAACACGGTGCTACTAACACTAATGTAAAAAAATACATTGATTTTGCAGCTAAACACGGTTTTGATGCCGTTTTAGTCGAAGGGTGGAATGAAGGTTGGGAAGACTGGTTTGGACACTCCAAAGATTATGTTTTTGATTTTCTGACTCCATACCCTGATTTTGATGTCAAAGGATTGCATGAATACGCCAAATCAAAAGGCATTAAAATGATTATGCACCACGAAACTTCTGGTTCGGTACGCAACTACGAGCGCCACATGGACAAAGCGTATCAATTTATGAAAGACAATGGATATGACGCTGTAAAAAGCGGTTATGTAGGAGATATTATGCCAAGAGGCGAAAACCACTACAGTCAATGGATTGTCAATCATTACCAATATGCTTTAGAAAAAGCAGCCGAGTATAAAATTATGTTGAATGCGCACGAGGCGGTTCGTCCAACAGGAATTTCCAGAACCTATCCCAATTTAATTGGTAACGAAGCGGCAAGAGGAACTGAATACCAAGCTTTTGGAGGTTCTAAACCAAATCACGTAACGGTATTGCCATTCACCCGTTTAGTGGGTGGACCGATGGATTATACTCCGGGTATTTTCGAAATGGATTTAAACAAATTGAATCCGGATAATAATTCTCATGTCAACAGTACGATTGCGAATCAATTGGCATTGTACGTAACAATGTACAGCCCATTACAAATGGCAGCTGATACACCCGAAAATTACGATCGCTTTCCTGATGCTTTTCAGTTTATCAAAGATGTTGCAGTAGATTGGTCTGATAGCAAATACCTTGAAGCAGAACCAGGACAATATGTGACCGTTGCGCGTAAAGCAAAAGTGACTAACAATTGGTTTATCGGTAATGTAAACGGCGATACTTCTCGTACCTCAACGATAAAATTTGATTTCTTGGAAAAAGGAAAAAAATATGTAGCCACCATTTACGCAGATGCCAAGGATGCACATTATAAAACCAATCCGCAAGCCTATACGATTCGTAAAATGACGGTGACCAATAAATCAAAACTGGCACAACTCAGTGCTCCGGGTGGAGGTTATGCGATAAGCATCGTTGAAATCAAAAAATAAATAACTAAAAAAGGCTGTCCAAATAGACAGCCTTTTTTGATTTTATAATAGTCTTAAACTAATTTACTTTAATCAGTTTGACATTGAAAATAAGAACAGAGCCTCCTCGAATTGGTCCGCTACCGTTGCTTCCATAACCCAGATGAGAAGGAATCAAAAGAACTCCGTTTCCACCTTCTTTAAAAAAGGGAATACCTTCTGTCCAACCTTTTATAACTTGATTCAATCCAAAAGAAATACCTTCTGCTTTACTTTCATCAAAAACATTTCCATTAGTAAAATACCCTTTGTACGCTACCGTAACATTAGAGGAGGCTGTTGGTTGAGCGCCAGTTCCTGCTTCACTAATCACATAATACAAACCTGAATCGGTTTTTGTGGCAGTTAATTTATTTTTGGCAATATAATCCACGATTTCTTTTTCATTTTGAACCGTGTAATCAACAGGTTTAGATGCTTCATTATCCGATAAACAAGAAACAAATAATAAAGAAACTAATGCTAATAAAGTAGATTTCATAATTTAATTTAAATGTTAAGGCTGCAAATATAGTAATTCAAGTAAAGCCTTTTATAAAAATCATTTTACACCAAAAATCTGGACGTCATCTACCTGAAAAGCACCATCCAAAGCTAGGTTTTTTCCGGAACCGGTATACTTAAAAGCAAGGTTGATCTTACCTTTATAAGAAGACAAATCTACTCCACCACTTCCTATAAATTGATGCCAAGGCGTTGCTTGTTTGGGCAGATTAATAACGAGCGGAATCCAAGTGGTAGTTGTTACGTTCAATCCGTCAAAATTAGTAGAAACATACACTTCCAGAGAATTCAACTGGGAATCGACGTCTAAATGATGCTGGGCCGTTCTAAAAGTCAAGACTTCTTTCGTGTGAACGTCCATATCTATTTTTGGCGAAATCAGCCAAGCCACATTAGAAGCTACTTTTGTTCCTGAAATATTAAATTCGGCGTACCCGTTTCCGGAATAGACTATGCCTTTCCAGAAAAGGGCTCCTTTCTCCACCATATTGAACCATCCTGGTAGACTTAAGTTCGATTTGTCAACTACCGTTTCAAAATCTTCAGAGAAGAACGGAACCTCTCTACTTCCCGTCATCACCACATCTTTTTCGGAACGCGGTAATAATTGGTAATCCGTTCCATATTTCGTTAAAATTCCCCTCACTTTTCCACTTCCGTTGGGAATTACTTTACTTGAAAAATCAGAAAAACTACTGGTTCTAAAATAGATTTTATTTCCCAACTTATCCATTAAACCCCAATTTGTCGCTCCACCCACATTATTGGTTTCTTCAAAATAATGACGTCCTATTGCACCCGCTGTAAATTGAACATCGGACACTTCGACCAAGGTATTCAAATTCGAATCATTCAACAATTCGGACATTGTTAAGGACCGAATCAAAACCGCTTCCTTTACCGTTGTACAAGAAGCGTTGAGCACTTTTTTATATTCATTTTGTGAAAGGCGCCCTACTCCACCTTCATTATAGGAATTCACAAATAGGCTCCCAAGGCGCATGCCGCCAAACGAGATATCCGTATATTGGTCCTTCAGCTTAATATATACTTTATTGCCCAATCGGTAATCAATGTACAAATTTGTAGCATCTATGGGTACACTAAACCCCTGGGCTGGTGTTGTGGCTGTTGCCAAAGTTTGAAAAGAAATCGACTTAAAAAAATTTCCCGATTCATCGCTGGAAACTACATACGCCTCAATAACATCATCGTACTTGTATTGCGTTACAATGGCATTTGCAGTAGCGCGCACTTCGCTGATGGTTGTATTAGTCACTAAATCCGGTTGTGTACAAATAAGTTTTGGAGCAGCAACCTCATCCGTTACACAACTACCAAATGTGATTGTCAACAGCAATAATAAAAAGGATTTGTAAAATGCTAGTTTCATTTACTTTAATTTATAGATTGATATAAAGATTTACGAAATACGTTCTGCCGTATCCGTAGAAATATTTTGGACCAAAAGAAGGTGTGCCGCTGGAAACATCTTGATTGATTTGCCTGAAATTAGCATTTCGGGCTTGTTCGTAGCCACCGGTTTTATAGGAAACATCAAGTACGTTATTGATACTGGCAAAAATCCCAACATTCTTTCCATAAATGCGCCATGATTTTCCACCCACGAGATTTAATAACATTGTAGGGTCAAATTCTTCTTGTTTTAATAGTGTTGCTGCCCGTTCTTCCGTAGCCTCCGGAAAATTAAAACCGCTTGCGGGATTTTTATAAAATATTTCGGTTCTGGAAATGGGAGAAACATCACTATAACTATTGGTGAGGTAATTTACATTAGCACTAATCCACCAATATTTTGGATCTCGATATTCAATTCCCACGGAATAGGCGCGTTGTGGCATTCCTGCTTGTTTGTGATTTTTGAGTGCAGCCTTTCCAAAATCAAAAACAGGTCTAGTGTTTTCTAAGGAAGCCTCGGCATCATTTGTCAACGTCACTTTTGGATTACTGTCAAAAGTATATTCGCCAAAAGCCGCTGAAAAAGTAGTTTTAAAAGTTTGGCTTAATTGATATTCTAAACTGAATTCGGCACCAATATTCTTCTTATTCAGCTGAGTTAAGGTTTGACTGACAAAAGCATCGGTGTTTAAATAACCCGCTCCGTCATCAAAAATTCCCTCAGCATAAAAAAAGGAAATTTGAGTCGCGTTTTTAATTAGCGCATAATAGGCCGTCAATCGGGCTTTCAGTTTTGGGGAGCGATAGACATAACTGGCGTCCAAACTGCTAATATTCTCACTTTCGAGTCCGTCTACAATCGAATTATTCAGTCGGGAATTAGCAAACGTATTTCTCAAAGAAGGTGCTTTGGTCAAATGTGCCGCATTAAAAGTCATCAACTGTTTGCCGGATATTTTGAAGTTGATTCCGGCTTTGAAGCCAAAATTTTCGAAGACCGCCTTTTCACTTTGCCCGAAGGAATTGGTTTCGTAGATTCCGTTTTTGTACAAACCTTCTCTTTGATAATTGGCAGTTGAAAAATTCTGAGCCAGATAAAAATCTACTTTATTGTAGCTCAATTTAAATTGGGTAAACGCTTCTAAAGTAGTAGCAAAATAATTATAGTTGTATCCGTACGTATCTCCAACAACTACTTGACGGTCGGGATGATTCAAATCAGACTGGGATTGATTTCCGCTGTAAAAAGCGTCGATGTCTTCAAAATAAGAACCGCCAAGCAAGTCCAACAATTTTTGAGAATTATGTGATTTCAATTTTTTGAATGATGCTCCGGCATTCAGATAGATATTTTCTGACAGTTGCGCACTCAAATTTGTTGTGGCAACCGCCATTTGGTCTTCTACTTGATCTTCGTATAAAACGTACTTGCTTTTTTCAGGTTCATAACCCGTAATCGTTCCATTGGAATCAAAAACTGGCTTTTGATTGGCTTGGTACAAAGCCGTCCAATCGATTCGCAAATGGGCTAAAAATTCTGTTTTACTTTTGGCTGCATTTTCATAATCCGGAGTAAATGCTCCCGAGAATTCTCCGTTATCCGGTGCGTAAAGCGAGCTGTAATAACTGGGCAAATTTCGATAATAGGTTGGATCCGGACTATTCGCATTTTGATAATCGATGTTGCTGTTGGCAATTTTTCCAAATTGATACATCACACTAGAATTCAGATTGGTCTTATCATTAATTTTATAATAATGATTCAACATTATCGTTGGTTCTGCAATGGTTTTCATACGGGCATTCCTTTTTTTACCGCCTTGAAAACCCCAATACGAATTGTATTTTACGTTTGTCAATTGCGTGACTTCGGCAGTGTTCGGAGAATTTTTGGCTCTGGAATTGGGTGTGTACAGTGCCGTTAAGTTGAAGGAATGCTTCTCGGTTACCTTTTTTTCGAGGCTTATAAAAAAGGAATTCGCATCATAATTTGTCCCTTCAAAATAGCCTTCTTGCGCCCAGCGCTTGCCTACCGAGACCACAAAAGCCCAACCACGGGTATTCATCCCGGAAGCATGCGTTGCCATGGTACGCCAGCTGTAATTGGTATTGGTTGTTGAAAATGAGATTCGGGAACCGGGTCTGTAAATTGAAGCCCGTGTGTTAATTTCTTGAGTACCTAAAATTCCACCAAACGTATAATCCGAAGGCGCTGTTCCGAGTGTAAATTCCTGATTGCGTAGCGCATCATTTAATCCGCCCCATTCCCCCCATTGTGGTCTACCATCATAAATTTTATTCATGGAAACGCCATTGATCATCATCGTGGAGTGCTCGCTGTCTAATCCGCGGACTCTAAAACGGGCTTGTCCCCAATTGAAGGCGGCGGCTTGTAAAAAAGCATCCCGGGAGGATTGCAACAACCCGGAGGTACTTTCGGAACTGCTGTTATCCTCGCCAAAATCACTTTCGATAAGTGTTATTATACTATTTTGCTGTTCTGTAGATTGGTCTTCTTCTAAAATTATAGTTCCTAAATCTAGCATTTGTCCTTGAGTAATTGCTAGAGGATATAGGGACTCTTTGAATCCCTGACTGTGTATCAGAAGCAATATATTTCCAGATGGAACTGCATCAAAACTAAAATTTCCATCTACCGTAGTAAGTTGCATACGATTCGTATTCTGAATACTAATCACTACAAACCCCAACGGATTTTGCGTTTTGGAATCGATGACTTTACCAAAAAATCCCGTGTTATTTTGTGCTATAACGCATCCTATTTGAACGATAAAGAAAAAACAGATGTGAAATTTATTCATATATTTAAATGATGATGATGGTATATCGGTACTGAAATTTGGGTCGATAGGATTTTATTTCCTAGCGAAAAGTTCCACCGTTAAAATTCCTTTACGGTGGAACTAAAAGCATAGAAAGCGTCATCCGAAATGGGACAACAACTTGAAAATAATTAAAATGAATTTTGGAAAAATGGGACGTAAATCCCAAGAGGAATACTTATAAAAAGTGGTATTTGAAATTCTTGATGCTTTATAAATTCTTTATTGAAAGAATAATAATATTAAATATACAAAAAAAATAACATTCAGGTAATTTTAAATAAAAATTTTCTTATAAAATAAAAAAGAAATTATTAGCCCCGATAGAAGCAAGTATCCTTTTTATAAACGCTTTATATTCATAGTTTGGACTTCGAATTAGGTTGCGTTTAAAAAAAGATACTGCGCAGAGCGGGAAGATCTGTTGTTCGGAAAACGAAATGTAGTGCTCCTAAAAACTTCTATTTATTCGATTGCTTTAATTCGGGAAACCATTAATGCGATAAGAATCCCAAAAATACCGATGAATGCGAATGAAAATCTGAGGCTTGATAACTCCGCGATGTAACCAATAATAGGTGGTCCCATAAGAAAACCCAAAAAACTGACACTAGAAACCGTAGTTAGCGCCACGCTAGGAGAAACGTTTGGATTTTTTCCGGCAACGCTGTATACTGTAGGCACTATCGTGGAAACTCCTAATCCGACAAACATAAACGCAATGGTTGCTGGGATTACAAACGGGAAAAATACCGCTGTAAAAAGTCCTGCAGAAATCATGACACCACTAATTTGCAAGACCGTTTTTCGACCAAATTTATGAATAAGACCATCTCCTAAGAATCGTCCTCCTGCCATCATAATCATAAAGGAAGTATATCCTAAAATAACTAATGGACCGGGAGCTTTGATGACATCTTTGAAATACACACCACTCCAGTCAAACATAACCCCTTCGCTGGCCATACAACAAAAACCAATGATGCCTAGCCAAACTAAACCACTATCCGGTTTCGAAAATAATTTCTTCTTTTCGGTTTGAATGGTTTCCTTTGCTTTAATTAAAAATTTATAGTTAAAAGCCATCATCAAAAGAACGATTACGGCAACAATGAGAAAATGAGTGTAAGGGGTCAGCTCAAAAGCTAACATTCCCAATCCTACCAGAGCACCCGTGAATCCTGCAAAACTCCACATCCCATGAAAAGAGGACATAATCGTTTTCTTAAAAAGGACTTCGGTATAAACACCTTGCGTATTTACAGCAATATTAGATAAATTTCCAAAAATTCCAAAGACGAATAAGCCTAAGGACAATTGCCAAGCCTGAACAGCCAGGCCCAAATTTGTCAAACTAAAAACATAAAATAACAGTGAAAACAGTAAGATTTTGTGACTACCAAAACGGGTGACCAATTTACCAGAAAAAGGCATGATGACTAATTGTCCTAATGGTAAGGCAAATAATATAGTTCCTAAATCACCTTCACTCAACTGTAAAGCGGTTTTAATATCCGGAATTCGGCTAGCCCAAGTGGCAAAACACAAACCCATTCCAAAATAGAACGTAGAAACCGCCCAACGGATTCGATTCAAATAGGTAATTTTAGCATTTTTATACGTTTTCTTGTATTTCGCTTTAGTTTTAAATCGGGATATAAAATGGAGATCAATCAAGATGGTTGAATTTGTTGTTTAATGCTCAAAAATACAAAATGCAAGGTTCATTATGTCAAATCAACACAGTTCTCTGAAAAATACAACGTTATTGTTGATAAGAAATCCAGAATATTGGATTTCTTATCAACAATAACGTGAAACTTTATAGCGTCATTCTTTAACTCTTTATACAGACACCTTAAAATTTAAAAAATCAGGAATTCCCCTATATCTCAATTACTTGCTTTTGAGCACTGCTTTGTATAGCGGCTTCAATAATTTGCATAACTCGAATACCATCAGCTGCAGTTACCGGTTCAATAGTATTATTAGTAATTGAATTATAAACACCATCAAAAAAATCATAATAATTCCCTTGAAGTGTAGGTATAATTTCTTGAACAATTACACCCTCAATTTCCGTGTGTAAAAGCCCCCGTTTTTCAATAGATTCCGTTCCCCAAGCCTCTAAGTTTGGTTTCATTCCCAATTTTAATTCGTCTTCCTGTACATCCCCACGCGGTTTTAAAAACGATCCTTTTTTACCATGAATGACATACGCCGGAATGGCTTCTCGGACAAAAAAACCGGCTTTCAATCGGACACGAAAATTAGAGTAATACAATAAAACATCAATATAATCATCAACTAAAGAATGTGCTCTAGTAATGCGAATATCCGCAAAAACAGATTGAGGCGAACCAAATAAACACAAGGCCTGATCAATTAAATGAGGGCCTAAATCTTTCAGAATTCCGGCACCGGGATTAGCCGTTTCTTTGTGTTGCTTTGGACTCAAAACTGGGTTGTAACGATCAAAATGAAATTCCACTCCCACAATATCACCCAGTAGTTTATCTAAAATTATTTTTTGTACGGTTTTAAAATCACTGTCCCATCTTCTATTTTGAAAAACAGCCAATTGCAATCCTTTTTCTCTTGCCAAGGCAGCTAATTCCTGGGCCTGCGCAACAGTTGTCGTGAATGCTTTTTCTACAATAGCATGTTTTCCAGCCAGCAAAACCTTTTTAGTATATTCATAATGAGTTTCCACCGGCGTATTGACTACTACCAAATCAACATCCTCTTCTAATAATTCCTCTATTGTGGCATAGCTTTTCAGTGAAGGATAATCCTGATGGATTACTTTTTTACTTCTTTCCCAAGAACCAAGCAGTTCAAATCCAGGATGAAAATTTAAAAAAGGAGCATGAAATACTTTTCCTGACATTCCATAGGAAAGCAAAGCAGTTTTAATTTTTTGCATAGTATTATTTTATAAAATACGAATTTATACTTTTTAATCTTAAAACTTATATTCGAATTTTAACCCCAAAAGGAATATAAATTCATTGAAGAGATAGGCTTTGTTATTTAAGTTTAGCCCTTTCATATTGTTTTGGCCATTGGATATCCGCCTGAAGTTCCTCGGCAAATTTCAATCCCAAATTTGGATTTCTAAGGGATTCTCTAGCGAATAATACTAAATCGGCTTTACCTGAAGCAACAATTTCCTCGGCTTGAGCGACTTCGGTAATTAAACCAACTGCGCCAGTGAGGATTCCGGTATCCTTTTTGATACTTTCCGCAAAAGGAACTTGGTACTTTGGACCCAACGGAATTTGTTGGTGCGAGACTAATCCACCTGAAGAAACATCGATTAAATCCACTCCTTTTTCTTTTAATATTTTCGAAAGCTGTACCGATTCCTCCAAGTTCCATCCGCCTTCTGCCCAATCTGTAGCCGAAATTCTAACAAATAAAGGCAAGTTTTCGGGCCATTCTGATTGAACAGATTCTACTACATCAAGTGTCAAACGGATTCGATTTTCGAAACTTCCACCGTAAGCATCCGTTCTAAAATTGGACAAAGGCGAAAGAAACTGATGCAACAAATAACCATGTGCTGCATGGATTTCCATCACCTGAAAACCCGCTTGAACCGCTCTTTTTGTGGCTGATTTAAAGTCGGAAATAACTTTTTGAATTCCACTTTCATCTAATACAACAGGTGGTTCTTCTGTATGGTGATACGCAACAGCGCTTGGCGCTACAGTTTCCCAACCGCCTTGGGTATCGTCTAACTTTTTTCCTCCTTCCCAGGGAGCAGCCGCACTTGCTTTTCTTCCAGCATGGGCCAATTGGACTCCTGGAACCGATTTTTGATTGACAATAAAACGATTAATTTGCTGCATTTTTTCAATTTGTTCGTCTTTCCAAAGTCCTAAATCACCTGGAGAAATTCTGCCTTCGGGAGAAACTGAAGTCGCTTCCTGAATGATTAATCCCGCTCCTCCGGAAGCACGGCTGCCTAAATGTACCAGGTGCCAGTCATTGGCAAAACCATCTTGTGCAGAATATTGGCACATGGGAGAGATTGCAATTCTATTTTTGAACGTGATGCTCTTTATTTGGAGTGGTGAAAATAATTGAGATAGCATAGTATAAATTTAAGTGTATTAATTTGAATGAAGATAAATAGAATTTTATTTGAAAAAAGTAAAGTTAAGGGACAGCAACGAAAGGAGAGATTGAATTTCCATTAATTAACAAACATTTAAAGTCTTATGGAACAATATTTGCAAATTAAACAAATAGAAAACCTTACTTTTGTGAGTTGTAAAAGAACTAAAATTAAAAAATGGACATAGTTATCAAGCTTTCTCAATTTTTATTGAGCTTATCATTACTTATTATACTTCACGAATTAGGACATTTTATTCCTGCTAAATTGTTTAAAACCAGAGTCGAAAAATTTTATTTGTTTTTTGATGTTAAATATTCCCTTATAAAAAAGAAAATTGGCGAAACCGAATACGGTATCGGTTGGTTGCCTTTGGGCGGTTATGTAAAAATTTCCGGAATGATTGACGAAAGCATGGACAAAGAACAAATGGCTTTACCTCCACAACCATGGGAATTTCGTTCTAAACCGGCATGGCAACGTTTGATTATTATGTTGGGTGGCGTTACTGTGAATTTCATTTTGGCTTTTATCATTTATATTGGAATGGCATTTGTTTATGGTGATACTTATGTTGCTAATGCAGATTTAAAAGACGGTTTATTAGTAGAAAACAAAGCCATGCAAAACGTGGGGTTTAAAACTGGTGATCGCATCGTATCTGTAGATGGTGAAAAAATCGTAAAATTTGATAATGACCTTACTATGAAAGTTATCATGGCAAAAGAGGTACTTATTCAGAGAAATGGAGCCGAAGAAGCTATCAAAATGCCCAATGATTTTGTGGATCAATTATCCAAACAGGAAAAAAGTGTGCTACTGGATATCCGAACGCCATTTGTAGTGGGAGCAGTTTCTCCAGATTCTAAAAACACGGCTCTGCAACCAAAGGATATCATCGTTTCGCTCAACGGACAACTTACCAAATATTTTGATCAAGCTAAAACGGTTTTGGAGAACAACAAAAACAAAACGATTATAGCTACTGTTTCAAGAGATCAAAAAGAAATTCAAATACCAGTTATAGTTTCTAATGATGGTAAATTAGGTATCGGTATTGGACAATTAAGCATGACTTCGCTTGAAAAATTAGGATACTATAAAATCAGCAAACAGGAATTTGGCTTTTTAGAATCCATTCCAGTAGGAATTACAAAAGGGAAAGATCAATTAGTAGGGTACGGAAAACAATTAAAAATGATTTTTAGCCCAAGTACCGGTGCTTACAAACAAGTAGGTGGCTTTAAGGCTATTTTTGATATTTTTCCTAATACATGGAGCTGGGAAGTTTTCTGGAACATCACCGCCTTGTTATCTATCATGCTTGGTGTAATGAACTTATTGCCTATTCCAGCACTTGATGGAGGCCATGTAATGTTTTTATTATATGAAATCATTAGTGGAAAAAAACCAAGTGATAAATTCCTTGAGAATGCTCAAATGGTTGGTTTTGTATTACTTATAACGCTGTTGTTATTCGCTAATGGAAACGACATTTACAAGGCAATTGTAGGGAAGTAAAAAAAAATGAAAAAAGTTTAAATTTTGTTTGCAAAAAACAAATTAAGCCCTATATTTGCACCGCTTTAGAAGTGAAACACACATCACTAATAAACACCTAAAAACGTTCATTCAATACTAGAATAAGACATACAGTTTCCTTCTTAGCTCAGTTGGTTAGAGCATCTGACTGTTAATCAGAGGGTCCTTGGTTCGAGCCCAAGAGAGGGAGCTTTTTAAAAAGACTTTACAGTGATGTAAGGTCTTTTTTGTTTTTAGGCAGTAATGAAAGCGGGACTTCATGGTGATTCAGTAGAGAAGAGAGATCTAAAGAGTCGAAGAAAATACCCGATAGAAAATTCGCTAGAAAGTAACCGACCCCGCTACTTTTTTTAAAAACCGAATCCGCACAAGAAAAGGGATTCAAAACTACATGTTTTGAATCCCTTTTCTTATGCGTTAGATTTTATTAAATAGATTAAGGAATCAGCCGATCTACACGAAGCTGTTCAAACAAATCGTAAAAGGAGTCTTCCGTTTTTTGAAAAACCGTAAAGCCGAGGGTACGACTTTTAGACATATCAGTCATTACCTCTATTGGACGTCCTAAATCAAGATCGGTATGCCACGGAGAGGCCAATTTAGTTATGTCACACTCTTCAAGACCATGTTGAACGGAAATTTCTCTCCAAACCAGAGCTTCCTCTTTCATTTGTTCCTCAAGAGAATGAATCGTGCCGTCATAGCCTAATGCTTCAATACCAAATGATGTCGCTAATTTTTTCCAAAGCCATTTCCAGCGAAAAAAATCGCCATTGACAACGTTGAATGCTTCGTTACGAGCCGCTTCTGTAGTGGAAGCCCATATTAAATGTTCTGCCAATACTCTAGCATCCGTAACATCTGAAAGTCCATCCCATTGTGCAGCTGAACCTGGCCACTGAAATGGTTTTCCTGTTTCTTTACAAATGCTGGCATACACCGCAAGCGTGGTGCCAAGATTCATTAAATTACCTACCGCTTTCCCTATAACCGTATGCGGGCGGTGGATGCTCCATGTAAAACCATCTCGCGCAGCAGCGGCGTACACTTCATCTTCCTGGGCATAATAAAAGTTTTCTATGTCTAGACGCGGTTGCTCTTCTCTAAGTGGTGTTTCGGGCAAAAATCCTTCTTTGGCATACGCCTCAAACGGTCCAAGATAATGTTTCAGTCCGGTAACAAGCGCTACGTGTTGCACTGATTTTTTAGAAGATAATGCTTCGAGAAGATTTCTAACCATTAGGCCATTTACACGTATGTTTTCGGCTTCAGAATCTTGGCGCATCCAACTTGTAATGTAAATGTGTGTGGGAGAAATATCTTTTAAAGCTATTTTTAAATGCTCCAAATCCAAAAGATCTGCAGCAACCGGCTGAAGATTTCCTATATCTTTTCGTGGGTTTCTAGCTAAACCAAAAGTGGTCCAGCCTTTAGCAATAAGTCTTTCTGCGAGATTACTGCCTGTTATTCCAGTCGCTCCAACTACTAACGCTATATTTTCCATAATTCTATTTTAAAATTTTATAAAGTACAAAATTCGAAAACATTCTATAGAGTATAAAGGACATACCTCACATATAATTTGTGATCTATATCACATCAATGCGACAGCCTACTTAATGTTTCTCTTGAAATACCAAGGTAAGACGCTATCAAGGTTTTAGGAATACGGTGAATCAAATCTGGATATAATTGGATAAATTGCGTGTACCGTTCCTCAGAATTCTTGCTCATTAGTGACAGGATTCGGTTTTGAAGCGCAATATTACCGGCAGTCATTTTTTGCAAAAAGAAGAATTGCATTTTCTGTAACTCGGCACACAATTTTTCTCTGTTACCAAGAGTAATGTAATAGGTTTGTGCATCTTCTAAACAGTCAATATTGAGCGTGGCATTCTGTTCATTATAAAAACCCTGATTATCGGTGATCCACCAGTCTTCCATGGCAAATTGCAAAATATGATTCTTGCCCGATTTGTCAATATAAAAAGATTTCAACAGCCCTTTTACAACAAAATGAACATACGGAACAGGATTTTGCTGCTGAATAATATATTGATGTTTTTTATAGTTACCAACCGAAAAGTGAGAAAGTACAAATTGAAATTCATCATCTGTTAATGGTACAATTTTCTCTATTTGTTGTCTTAAAATTTCTTCCATAACTCCATGTGTTATTACCGGGATAAAAATACGATTAAAAAAGAATGATTAAAAATCTTTACAATCGCAAACATAAATAACAGAAAATTTTTGTACAATTTTTTGATCAAATTGAAAACTACATTCTCGGTTATTTTATTTTAATAAAACTGCGAATCTTGTGCATTCAGGAGAATCCATTTTTTATCACTATTCAGTTTAAAGGTCCCAATATGTTCCTTGTTCCATTCATTAGGCCCTATCAATGAAAGAAAATTTACGCCTGTGGCATCTCTGTACAAATGATAAATTTCACCAATAACAGGCTCAAATGAAAATTTAGCGCTGTACACTAATTCATTCCATTCGTATTCTTGCATCAACTTTTCATATTGGATCTTGAGTTCGTTAAACTTATTTCCAAGCTCTTTATTCACATTGTCAATCCCTCTACTTTTCCAAGAAACCACATCGTCAACCCTGATTACCGGGGCTCCAACATTGGTAGCGTAAGGCAATACATTCGCATTAAAACCTTTTTCAACTGAATAGACTACATTATCTGGTTTTTTATTTTTCATCAAATTTTAATTTATTTTTTCCAATTACGTACTAAGGAATAAATCACTACCGTTTCATTTATAATTTTCACAATAAGTTTAAAATGTTTATTGCTGAAACACTTTTCTATGTTTATCGATATTTTGTTTAATAATTTTTATACAAAGTTAAACAAATAATTCAAGTTGCCAGTACAATTAAACTTTTGAATGGCGATAATTAATTTTGTCTAAACTTCTTATTCCCAAACTAAAAAAAATATTTTTTTTCAATGTGTCGTAACAACACATTTATTTTTTACATTTGGAAGACTATAAAAAGCTATCAGACTGATAAATAAACCATCATGAAATCAAAAATCCTTATTCTCCCTTCTCTGCTATTAGTAGTTTTCTCTTTAAAAGCGCAAACCAAATGGACCGAAACGATTAAAGACTCTCATACTATTATTCAAAATAAAGGAGGACAAACATTAGGCTATTCGCCAAAATCAGGTATTATAATCATCCAAATAGACGGTTTGGCTTTTAAAGACCTTAACAGAAATGGGAAATTAGATATTTATGAAGATTGGAGAAAACCGGTAGCAGAACGGGCCAAAGATCTTGCCTCTAAAATGACGGTAGAGCAAATGGCCGGATTAATGTTATACAGCAGGCATCAGGCTATTCCTGCACAGGAAGCCGGAATGTTTGCCGGGACGTATAGTGAAAAACCATTTTCTAAAAGTGGTGCAAAATCATCTGATTTGTCTGATCAGCAAATTGCATTTTTAACCAAAGACAATTTGCGTCATGTGCTTATGACTTCAGTTGAAAGCCCTATAATTGCGGCAACATGGAGTAATAACATACAAGCTTTAGTCGAAGGAATTGGAATGGGTATTCCTGCTAATAACAGTTCTGATCCAAGAAATGGAGCCAATAAAGATGCCGAATACAATGCGGGTTCCGGTGGAGCTATTTCACAATGGCCTGAGGAATTAGGGTTAGCTGCTACTTTTGATGCCACAATTACAGAACAATTTGGTGCTATTGCGGCCAAAGAATACCGAGCCATGGGAATCACCACTGCGTTATCGCCACAAATTGATTTGGCAACTGAACCAAGATGGAATCGGTTTGTGGGTACTTTTGGGGAAGACCCAAAACTTGCAACTGATATGGCAAGAGCTTATGTAGACGGATTTCAATCATCTCCAAAACCGATTGCTGCGTATAAAGGATGGGGAAATCAAAGTGTCAACGCTATGGTCAAACACTGGCCAAGCGGGGGTCCTGAAGAAGGAGGTCGTGATGGACATTTTGCCTATGGGAAATTTGCCGTCTATCCTGGTAATAATTTTAAGACTCATTTAAAACCATTTTTAAATGGAGCTTTTCAATTAAAAGGAGCCACTAAAAAAGCATCCGCAGTGATGCCGTATTATACAATTTCATATGGTCAGGATAAAAAATACGGTGAGAATGTCGGAAACGGTTTTAGTAAGTACATCATTACTGATTTATTAAGAAACCAATACCATTATGATGGAGTAGTTTGTACTGATTGGCTGATAACAGCCGATGAAGGACCTAAACCAGATATTTTCGCAGGAAAATCTTGGGGTGTTGAAAAATTAAGTGTTGCCGAAAGACATTATAAAGTGTTGATGGCGGGAGTGGATCAATTTGGCGGAAACAATGATATCAATCCAGTACTTGAAGCGTACCAAATGGGTATAAAAGAACATGGTAAACCATTTATGCGCAAGCGTTTTGAGCAATCAGCGGTTCGGTTGCTTTTGAATATTTTCAGAGTCGGATTGTTTGAAAATCCCTATTTAGATCCTACTGAAACCAAAGCTATTGTAGGAAAATCTGATTTTATGAAGGCCGGATATGACGCGCAATTGAAATCTGTTGTGATGATTAAAAATAATAATAAAACTTTACCGATTCAAAAAGGGAAAACAGTATACGTTCCAAAAAGAGTGACTCCGGCGGGAATCAACTTTTTTGGTCAGCCCTCTCCTGAAAAAATTGAATATCCGGTAAGTTTAGAATTGATTAAAAAGTATTACACGGTAACGGATGACCCGACTAGAGCGGATTTTGCTATTGTATTCATCAAAAGTCCTATCAGTGGTGGTTACAGCAGAGCTGACAGAGAAGCTGTTGAAAATGGATATGTACCCATAAGTTTGCAATTAAAAGACTATACCGCTACAGAGACAAGGGCGAAAAGTATTGCTGCAGGAGATCCAGTGATTGACCCCACGATTACCAACCGTTCGTATTTAAATAAAACGTCAAAATCAAACTCTTACCCAGATTTAAACACTATTCTGGAAACTAAAAAGGCGATGAACGGAAAGCCGGTATTGGTTTCTGTGAATATTTCTAATCCCATGGTTTTTGGGGAATTTGAAAAAGAAGTCGATGCTATCGTGGGAGAATTTGGCGTACAACTTGAAGCCTTACTAGATGTTGTTTCGGGTAAAACAGAACCTTCCGGATTATTGCCATTGCAAATGCCATTGAACATGACAACTGTTGAAAAACAATTGGAAGATGTTCCACACGACATGACTCCCTACAAAGATACTACTGGAAATGTATATGATTTTGGTTTTGGACTAAACTGGAAAGGAGTCATCAAAGACGCCAGAACTGCAAAATACAAAGTCAAGAAATAAATATAAGTCACTTAAACCATCTAAATTTTAGGTGGTTTTTTTAGATTTAATTTAAATCTTGGGAGAAAAACCAAAATTACAATCACTTTATTTGTTAATAATAAGCAAAATTAAAGGCATATTTGTCTTTTTAAATCCTCTTTTACTACCTTTAAAAACATTCCTTGTTTAAAAGATTAAATATCATACTCATGAAAAAAACAGCAATAATCTCTCTCTCGATTCTTTCATTCTTCACTTTCAGTTGCGAAGCACAAGTAAAACCAAATGACATTTCTATTAAAGATGAGGTGAAAAATTACACACTTGAAACCGTAGCATCGGATATTGCTATTCCATGGGGAATGACTTGGTTGCCTGACGGCACTATGTTAGTAACTGAAAAAAGCGGTATCCTATATCATATTAAAAACGGAACAAAAACGGAAATTAAAAATGTTCCTAAAGCTTATTCTCGTGGACAAGGTGGATTGTTAGACATTGTTCTGCATCCTGATTATGCCAAAAATGGCTGGATTTATATGACATATGCTTCGGATGAAGGCGAAGGCCCAGGTGGCCACACCAAACTCATTAGAGCAAAGTTATTGGATGGTAGTCTGACACAAATCGAATCGCTTTATAAAGCTACGCCGAACACAACAAAAGGACAACATTTTGGTTCCAGAATTGTATTTGACAACGATGGTTATTTGTATTTTTCAATAGGAGAGCGTGGCGAACATTTTGTAAATCCCCAAGACATTAAACGCGATGGCGGGAAAATATACCGTTTAAATGATGATGGAAGTATCCCTAAAGACAATCCATTTGTAAGTCAGACTGGTGCAAAAGAAGCGATTTACACTTACGGAAATCGCAATCCGCAAGGAATGGCAAAAAACCCTGTAACCGGAGCGATTTGGGCACATGAACACGGTCCTCAAGGTGGAGATGAAATTAACATTATCAAAAAAGGAGCTAATTATGGATGGCCAGTGGTTACCTATGGAATTGATTATGATGGCACAACCATTAGCAAACAAAACGAAAAGCCGGGAATCGAGAAGCCAATTTATTATTGGTTGCCTTCTATTGCACCCAGTGGTATGACTTTTGTAACTAGTGATAAGTATCCAGATTGGAAAGGGCATTTACTGGTTGGATCTTTAAAATTTCAATATCTTGAATTGCTAAAGTTGAAAGGCAATGAAGTTATCGGCCGACAAAAAATCGCAACCGATATTGGGCGTGTACGTAATGTGGCACAAGGTCCGGATGGCTATATTTACATGGGCGTAGAAGGAAAAGGAATCATCAAAATTATACCGAATTAAACTATGTTGACAACAAAATTATTTTTAGGATTTGGAGTATTTGTATTGGGAAACTTCTCCTACGTAAACCCAGCTTCTACAGAGAACTATATTGACTTGAATGCTGAAACTGCTGTTTTTACAAAACTTCAGTCACCCGGAAAAGAAATTTATGCTGATTTTTGTATGCAATGTCATGGCGCAAACGGCAAAGGAGACACTAAAAATTTCCCACCTCTAGCAGGCTCTGATTGGCTAAAGAGCAAGCGAAATCAGAGTATTGCTGCTGTAAAATTTGGGCAAAGTGGCGAAATAATTGTCAATAAAATAAAATACAATAGCAGTATGCCATTGATGGGTCTTACAGATCAAGAAGTAGCCGATGTGATGAACTACGTGATGACTTCATGGGGTAATACACAAACCAAAATCGTAACCGAGAAGGAAGTAGCAGCAATTAAAAAATAACAGATTTCTCCTAAAGCACCACTACAAAAAGAGATAGGTAACGGAGAAACCACCATAAAAATTTACGGGATTTCCAGGATAGAAATATCTTGGAGCTGCAGTGCCAAATCCTACTGCGTTAGGTAAAATATTAGCTGCATATTTGGCATCTAAAACATTATTAACACCTGCATTTAACTCGGTTTTAAGGATCTTAAGAATCGTAAAAATATACGTAGTTTTTATATCGAGCAACGAATACCGCTCACTGTATTTTGTATTGGAATCATTTAACGGAATCTTTCCCGTCGTTCGGAAAGAGGTATTGACACTAAATCCGTTTTTGGTGTTTAAATCCACTCCAAAATTAAATTGCTTTTCGGGAACGCCCGTAAGTTGGTTTCCTGAATAATCAGCATCGCCATCCAAGAAAGATTTGAATTTAAAATTATTTAACGCTCCAGAAAAATAGGGTGTGATTTTAAATTTGAGGGATTTTAAAAGTGTGTAATTAATCAAAAACTCTAAACCGGTATGCGAACTGCTCCCTGCATTAATACCTACAAATTGATCTTCGGCAGTGCGTCGTGCCACCAATAAATTTTCGATCTGTGTAGTATAAAACGTTGCTTCTGTGTATACTTTGTTTTTCAGCCAATTTCCTTTGAAACCCAATTCGTAATTCCAACCTATTTCTGGTTTTAACTCTGTATTTATTTGGCCTTCAGACGTTAGTGTTTCAGCAACTGAAGGAACCGAAAACCCTTTGCTTACGGATGCAAATATGTTTTTTTCATTACTTACTTTATAAGACAAACCAAGTCGTGGTGACCAAACATTCCCAAAAGTAAATGGGACTTTTTGATTGTTCGTATTATTTGCAAAAACATCTTTCAAAGAATACATTGTGGTATTCCATGCAATTCCGGTTTCTACGTGGAGCTTTTCTGAAATCCAAAGTTCCATTTGCATAAAATAATTGATGTAATTCCGGTTTTGTTTGACAGCACTAAACTCCTCACCCGCTATACTTCCTTGCCCTGGTTGTGATTGGTATAAATTTTTAAAAAGAGAATATTGATATTTTTCCGTTAGTAGTTCAGTACCCATACTCAGTTCAAAAGACCTGGAAAACAATTGATCTTTATAATTCACATTGGACCGAAAACCGATCGAACTTATTTTTTCATCTAAAATATCAAAGGGTCTGGGTTCGTATGCGTCTTTGAAATTAGAAAAAATACTCGATTGTATGGCCCATTTCTCAGAAAATTGATGGTCATATCCTAACCCAATCATAAATTTATCATACGATTCAAAACCTTGTGCCGCCGCCCAATTATTAGCCGCTTTTTCAGGATTATTCTTCAAATCCGCCTCATTAATAGAACTTGGAATAAAGGCTTTCAAACGGGTAAAAACACCCACGAAAGATAAACTGCCATTGGGAACGATTTGTTGCTTACCATGCACATTAAATGATTTCCTGCTGTAAGAACTATTTGCTCTGAATCCATCACTGTATAAATCCGTATAACTTGTCAATAAATTTGTCTTAGAATCACTGTATCCTGCCGAAAGACGTTGTTGCAAGAGACCAAAACTCCCAAAAGTGATTGTAGATTTTCCAAACGATTCTAACAAAGGCGTTTCCCTTGAAAACAACTGGATGACTCCGCCCAAACCAGAACCAAAACTAGTGGAATTTGGTCCTTTTATAATTTCAATTTTTTCAATTGAAGCTAAATCAATGTTGTCAATAGTGGTTTCACCCTCACCTGAACTCAAGGGAATCCCATCAAAATAGGCTTTTATTTTATTAGTTCCATACTGCGAACGGGCGCCAATGCCACGAATCGTAATCCTATTGGTATTCAAAGCACCTTGTTGCATCGTAACGCCCGGAATTTTGTTTAAAACCGGAGTCAGTATAATTCCGTCACTTTTATTGATGTCAGCAGCAGTAATCACTGAAACCGAAGCGGCAACATTTTGAAGTACATTTTTAATCGGTGAACCCTTCAAAGTGATTCCAGAAAGGGCTATAGTATCTTTTTTAACTTGACCAAAAAGAGACGTAATACTCAAGGAAAGGAGTGAAAAAGTGAGAATAAAAAAAGAATTTTTAAACAATTGATTGCGTATTTAAATGAGTAAAAAAGATTTATAAAGTTAGCTTTTTCTTTTAATACCCAAAAAACATTTTTAAACGAGCATTGATTAGATAAAATCATGGTTCTTATATGAGCTGTAATTTATATTCGGTTTCTATCTGATTATAGTTATAGAATTGCATATGGGTCTTGTTAAACCGTAAATTATATAAAAAATACCCCTTGAAAACACTACTTGGTGAAATATGACGTTCTTTAAAAATCATACCTTTGTCGTAAGAAACAAAAATTAAAACTATCTTTAATTGCTTTATTTGTATTATACTAAAAATAACAGGATCAACTTATGAAAAAATTAGCACCGGCATGCATCGCAATCCCTTTATTGTTGTTCACTACAATAGCCTGCAATCGCGGCAAAGCAGCTGATGCTGCAGAAGGGATTGAAAAAACAGAGCTTATAAAAGCAGATTCTATAGAAAAAAAGAAAGCGCTTACCATTGACACTCTTGATTATAACAAAAGAATGGTGGCATTAAGCAACAATGACACCACGGGTAAGTGGCCTGTAAAAGCGCCTTATCCTTTGCCTGGAGCGCTCCTGCCTTACAACAGAATTATTGCGTATTATGGAAATTTATATTCCACCAGGATGGGAATTTTAGGAGAGATTCCCCGAAAACAAATGTTGGCAAAGTTACAAGGCGAAGTCGCAAAATGGCAAGCAGCTGATTCTACTGTGAAAGCAATTCCTGCTTTGCATTACATCGCTGTTACCGCTCAAGGCGAACCTGGAAAAAACAACATGCACCGCTTACGGATGCCTTTTAAACAGATAGATACAATTATCAGTTGGGCAAAACCAATCAATGCGTTGGTGTTTCTGGATATTCAAGTAGGACACAGCACCGTTAAATCTGAAGTAGCGGAACTAGAAAAATACCTTTCCATGCCGAATGTACATCTAGGAATTGATCCCGAATTTTCGATGAAAAACGGGGAACGTCCAGGTTCCAAAATTGGGCATTTTACTGCTGCTGATATTAATGACGCCATTACTATTTTGGCAAACATCGTGCGCAAAAATAAACTTACCCCAAAAGTATTGGTGGTACACCGTTTCACACAAGGAATGGTGAAAAATTATAAAGAAATTAAAACGGTACCCGAAGTTCAAATTGTAATGGATATGGATGGTTTTGGAAGTAAAGTATTAAAGAAGGATTCCTATAGAAGTTATATTTACAAAGAACCGGTTCAATTTGCCGGCTTTAAATTGTTTTATAAAAATGATAATAAAAACGACTGGAAAATGTATAGCCCGGAAGAATTAGTAAAATTCACTCCAAAACCCATTTACATTCAATACCAATAATTTACGATTCGATTTATGAAAAACCTTCTTTACTCCATTTTTTTTGGACTCTTTTTAGTGCAAGGCTGTCAAACAGAACCGCGTAAAAAAACTTCTAAAACCCCGGTAGTTCCCGCTTCGGAGAAAATAGTACCGCTCAAAAAAGTGCTGGCGGATGCACCTACTATATTATCAAAAAAGGAAGTTCCTATTTTATGCTACCATAACATCAAAGATTTTAGTAGCAGTGCCAGCGGAAACATAAAAACCTACACAGTAAAACCGGTTGCTTTTGCAGAACAAATGAAAGCCTTAGCCAATGCAGGCTATCAAACTATTTTACCGGAACAACTGTATGACTATTTAGCCTATAATGGTCCGTTACCGGCAAAACCTATTATGATCACCTTTGATGATACAAGGGAAGAACAATTTACCATTGCCGCAGCCGAAATGAAAAAATACGGTTTCAAAGGTGTGTTTTTTATCATGACGGTATCAATTAATCGTCCCGGCTACATGAGTAAAGAGCAAATTAAAAACCTATCTGATAGCGGAAATAGTATAGCCGCACATACATGGGATCACCACATGGTTACTAAATATACCGGAGATGACTGGAATACACAATTAGTAAAACCTAAAGCAAAACTCGAGGATATCATTGGAAAATCAGTTACGGATTTTGCATATCCTTTTGGTTTATGGAATACAGCGGCAATCCCTGAAATAAAAAAGAGTGGCTATAAAATGGCTTATATATTATCTACCAAAAGAGATCCTATAGATCCATTGTATACCATTAGACGTATTATTGTTTCCGGAATTTGGTCTACTGAAGGAATGGTGAATTCTATTAATTCTTCCTTTAATAAAACTGAATAATCTATTAAACACGGCGTTTTTTAAAACCTAAAATTAGATGCTCGCCTGTTAACAAAGGATTCTAGAGAACCTTTTATTATTCTTTTTAAACTATTTCCAGACCAAAACAACTTTCATAAAAAAAGCACTATTGTATTCCTAGGAATACAGTAGTGCTTTTTTTTACATAAATAACGCTTCTTATCTTGGGGACAACCAACCTTCTGGATTGTTATAAGTAGTGTTTTGAAGAATTAAAAATTTAATAATTGTTTTCCCAGTCTCTCCATTGGTCCTTACTCTTCCTAAATTTTGCTTTATACTCACCTTATCGCCTTTACTAACACTAACAGAACTTAAGTTTTGATAGACCGTAAAGTAATCTCCGTGTTGTATCATAACTGCTTTATTCACCGGTGATAAAACAATAACGCTGGTTACTTCGCCTCCAAAAACAGCTCTTGCGTTTGCACCTTTGTCAGTGGTTATTTCTACACCACTATTGTGAACGGTAATCGTATTAAATAAAGGATGCGTTTGATTTCCATATCCTAATGATACGTATCCTTTTTCAACAGGGTATGGCAATCTTCCTCTATTGGCTCTGAAATTATCTGCAATTATTTTAGATTCCGGAGTCAACTCAATTTTAGAAGATGACACAGCGGCTTTGGAAACCGGGGCATTAGGATTGGCTTTTGCTTTTTCCAAAGCGGCTTTTCTATTAGCAGCAGCAATAGCTTCCCGAATTAATTTATTGATTTGTCGGTCAATTGTTCTGTATTCTTGTTGTCTTTTTTTAATTTCTTGGGAAATCTTATTTTTATCTTTTTTGATAACACTTACGAGCTTCAATTGCTCTTTCTTCTCTTTTTCGAGTGACAACCGCTCTTTTTCGTTTTCAGCAATCAGTTTTTGTTTTGCTGTTTTTTGTACATTTAATTTTTGATTAAAATCCGTAAGCTTGTTCGACTTTGATTTTATTTCTTCACCCTGCATTTTTCTGTAACTGGTGTACTGTTTCATGTACTGGGCTCTTTTATAAGCCTGTAAGAAATTTTCAGACGACAATAAGAACATCGCTCTGCTTTCTGATGAACGACTTTTATATGATTTTACAATCATCTGAGCGTAATCCTCCTTAAGCTCCGTTAATTCTTTTTTAAGCTTATTAATCTGCACTTGATTAATATACATGTCATTATTAAGCAACTTGGTCTGCTTTTCAGTCGTATTAATTAATTTTTCTTTCAGCTTTATTTTAGTGCTTTGAATGATAACTACATTAACCGCAGATTTTTCTTTTTTCTTTACGTTCTGTAATAATTTTTCGTTTTCTCGAATTTCTTTTTGAATTTGAGCTTTACGTTGTTCAAGTTTTTCTTGTTGGGATTCTTGGCTCCACAACAATGAAGTCATACAGATAAAAATTAGGCTAAGGAGAAATTTTGGCATATTGAAAAAATATTTTTTGCGAATTTACTTAATTATAATTCTTTTGTACCCATTTGGAACACTATAAGGAAAAGAAAGTTCTTCATTGAAAGTAACCGAGTTGTATTCCAGATTGATTTCGGTGTTTCCTTTCTTCTGAAACGTATTAATAAGAACACTAGTTGGCAATATAGCCTCGTTGTATACTTTATTAGCTGCGTAAGCCACTTTGATCATCCGCTCTTCGGCGGTTTGTGTTATTTCTTGTTTTTGAACTAAAAACTTATCGGCATCCAAAAAGAATGATTTTTTAGTGTTTTTATTTGAAGTATCGTCTAATCGATAGGTTTGTTCCAGTAAAGATTCCAAGTATTTTCCCTTTGTTAAATCATCAATCGCTTGACCTAATAACATGTTTTGAATTTTATTGTAATCCAGATCAGTTCCCAGCCATTGGCTTAAACTACTAAAATCTCCCTCAAAATATTTCCCATTTATCTTTTCGTAATAACTTACCTTAGTGGGCGTGATAAGTGCTTTTGCCATTGTAATTCCCAGAAAACGAATGCTTACCAAAATTTGCTCGTCTTTCTTAATCTTGATTTCAGCGGTGACATTTTGAGTTTGTTTGTCATCGGCGTAACGCGCATTTGACTTAATATATAATGTAGAAAATTCATTTTTATTGTTGTAATGATTTTCTATTATTTTTTTGGCTGACATGTAGCCTGCCTCTGCCATAGGCTCATTGTTTGCTGAAACCGCAATTGCTTTCGTTTTACACGATACGAGCGTGAGCGAAGCAGCAAAGCAAACTATAAAAACCCGACGTAACACTAGTATTGAATATTTTTTCATTATTTTTTTTCTTTTAATAATTGATTGGCTTTAGAGAAAAACAAGTCTTTTTTCTTGAAATCTCCCAAGCCATTATAGGCTTCTCCAAGTTGGATATTGAAATTTATTTCCAATTCTTTATTCTCTACTACATAATCCATGCCTATTTCGAGAAAATCCTTCGCTTTTTTAAATTGTTGGAGTTGATTGTTGGCCAAACCAGCATAATAATAAAACTGTGGTTGTGTTGGAAAAGTCTCTACCATTACAAGTGCTTTTTTGGCTACGACCTCAAATTGTTTCTGTTCTGTATACGCTTGTAACAAAAGTAAATTCGATTCGATGACATCTTCTGACCCATTATCTGCTGATTTCTCATAATACGCAATGGCCTTGTCCCATTGTTTTTTAGCCTGGAAAAACTTTCCTATTTCTTTGGCTACATTTACAGAAGTGTCGTTGTCGAAATAACTGACAGCTTTCTCTAAATCAGTCGAATATTCCGGATTCTTGTGTGTGAAAATCAGAAACTCATTCAGAATTCTGTGTTTGATTTTCGAATCTATTTTAGCACTAGCCAAAACAATATTCATTGCTTTGATGGCTTTTGGTACATCATTAGCATCCAAATAATTCTTGAACAAACTTACTTGAGCCCACTCCGAATTTGGAATCGCTTTTTCAAGTTTTTTGACTGTATCAAAAGCTTTTGATTCTTCATTATTTTTAGAATACAAAAATATCAAACTGATATAATTGAACTCGTCTTGTGGATTTTTTGCAATCAGATCTTCCAGATTGGTAATCTCCATATTCTGAAATTTCCCTACGGATAAAATCTGGCTCTTGTATAATTCCCTACGATCCGTTTTTCCAAAGGTTTCGTTGAGTTCCTGAATCAACGCCAAAGCTTTTTCATACTGATTGGTCCCCATATACAATGAGGTCAAGTCCTCTTTGTATTTCGGATCAAATTCAATCAGCTTATTAATAACACCAATACCCTGAGTGAAATTTTTAGTTTCGTAACTCACATCATACATTCCTATCCAGAACCATTTATTTTTAGGATCAATTTTGGTAGCAATTTCAAAGGAGTTATAGGCACTTTTATACTCTTTTAAGGCTAAATAATTCTTCCCTAGTTCATAATAAACGGTTGCATCATTGGGTTTGATCTTGTTAGCTTTGTCCAATGCCACTATCGCTTTATCATAATTTTCAATCCCTTTTTGAAGCAAGGATTCGTAAAAAAGCTCCTCAAACTGATCTGCATCCAGCTTAATTTCCTCTGGTTCCGTTTGTGCCCATAGCAAAGCTGAATTGCATTGCAAAGATAGAAATAGCAGTATGAAAATGCTTTTTTTCATTTTAAAATTAATTCGCTACGTTACCAAATAGTACCCCAATAAAAGGGACTTTTTTATTCTAACACTGAATAATCTCCGATGCTGATGCTCATAAAATTCCCATTGAAACTGGCGTGATTTCCGATCATTGCATTATCTAAATCTGCATTTTTTATATGAACATGGGTTTGTACCAAACTATTTTTAAGTGTACTGTTTTGTACGTGACATCCATTTCCTAGGGAAACATTAGGTCCTACCGTGGTATTTATCAAAACCACATCTGTACCGATATAACAGGGCGGAATTATAGTCGAATTTTCTAACTTGACATCAAAGTCAACTAAATGCGCTCCATCATTATACAGGAAGCCCAACATTCTGGAATTGGTTTCTACGGTCACATTTTTGTTGCCACAGTCCATCCATTCGTCTACTTTACCAGGAACAAATTTCATGCCCTTGGCCATCATTTGTTTGATTCCATCGTTAATTTGATATTCTCCACCGTGAATAATATTATTATCTAAAACGAATTGAAGTTCGTTTTTTAATACCTCTACCTCTTTAAAGTAATAAATTCCAATAACGGCAAGGTCTGAGACAAATTCCGTAGGCTTCTCAACCAGTTCGACTATTTCATTCGCATCATTCAAATTAATAACTCCAAAAGCTTCTGGATGCTCCACTTGTTTTACCCAAATAACGCTGTCAGCATTTGTATCTAAATCAAAATCAGCCCGAATTAATGTATCTGCATACGCAATAACGGCAGGTCCGCTTAAAGAATCTTTAGCACACATGATGGCGTGACCGGTTCCTAAAGCTTCGTTTTGATAATAAATAGTGCCTTTGGCGCCTAATTTTTGTGCGATAGCGATTAATTCCTCTTCCACTTTCTTGCCAAAACTTTCATGGATGATAAAAGCAACTTCTTCGATATCTTGATTCAATACCCCGGCAATATCCTCAACCAGACGGTGAACGATTGGTTTTCCAGCAATAGGAATTAATGGTTTTGGAATAGTTAAAGTATGTGGGCGAAGACGTGAACCACGACCAGCCATTGGGACAATTATTTTCATGTTTTTTTATATTAAAAGATTGAAAAATTAAAAAATTAAAAATTAGAATCAAAAATCTTTGAATTATTAAATCTTTGAATTATTAAATTAAATTATTTTACTCCAGTACTCCCAAATCCACCTTCGCCTCTAGAAGTTTCTGAAAGCTCCTGGACTTGGATCCATTCTGCACGCTCGTGTTTTGCAATGATGAGTTGGGCAATGCGTTCTCCATTTTCAATAACAAAATCTTCATTGGATAAATTTACTAAAATAACTCCAATTTCACCCCGATAATCAGCATCTACTGTTCCCGGAGCATTCAGGACGGTTATTCCATTTTTAGCCGCCAAACCGCTCCTTGGCCGTACTTGTGCCTCGTACCCGATAGGTAGCGCTATGAAAAGACCTGTTTTTACAATGGCTCTGCCTAGTGGTTTTAGTGTTATGGATTCGGTTAGATTAGCACGTAAGTCCATTCCTGCCGACGCTATAGTTTCATAGTTTGGCAAGGAGTGCTGTGATTTGTTAATTATGTTTATTCTCATTTTTTTTATTTTAAAATATGGATGTAGAAGCAACAAGTCGGGGCTTGCTAGTATTTGTTTGTAGCTGTTGTTTCGTATTAATATAGATTTTTAATAGCCCTGATTGCAGCGGCATCCTTTTCTTTTTTTCTTTAAAAAGAAAAGATACAGCAAAAAGCAGGAAATAGCTCCTGAGAACTCTATTCTAGTTCTTTCTTCGGGTTACAATTTTAGTTAATAATTCTTTTTCATTATGGTATATAAAATACATAAATACGAGTAATAATGGGATTCCGATGTAATAATTCTCTCTAAAACCGTAAAATGAAATAGCCGAAAACCCTATCGAAACCAATAGATACATACTGATTTTGTTGGTGTCGTAAGGGATAGGATAGTATTTATTACCAAAATAATACGAAATCATCATCATACTTCCATAGGCAGCAATAGTGGCAATCGCTGAGCCATAATAGCTCATTGTTGGTATTAACAGATAATTTAATACGAGTGTAATTATGGCTCCCACAATGGAAATGTAAGCACCAATGTGAGTTTTGTCGATTAATTTGTACCACACAGAAAGATTGGTGTAAATCCCTAAGAAGAAGTTGGCCAGTATAATCAGCGGTACTACTTTCATGGCTTCCCAGTAGGACTCGTCCTGAATCATGATGACTTTAAGTACATCTGCAAAAACGATAACGGACAACAATATAAAAGACCCGAAAATAACAAAGTACTTGGTAATTGTCGCGTAGGTTTGTGGCGCATCCTCGCTTTCAGAGTGACTGAAAAAGAAGGGTTCGATTCCTAAAGTGTAGGCTGTACGGTATAAAACCATGAACAAACCCAATTTGTAACAGGCAGAATACACTCCTACTTCAGCAGCAGCGCTATCAGGAGGCAATAAATAGCCCAATAAAATTTTGTCAAATTGCTCGTTGATCGCAAAGGCAACCCCAGCAATCATGATTGGCATACCGTACTGCATCATTCTTTTCCAGAGTTGGTAATCAAAATGCCATTTTAATTTGAAATAATTGGGCGACAGCAGTATAAATGTAAGTAAGCTGGCAACAATGTTGGAAACAAATATATAGCCTATCTGAAAATCTTCCAGGTATAGAGATCGTAAGATACTGTCAGGATTTGATTCTGCAATCGCGGGTAAATAACTTAAAAAGAAAAGATTCAAAAACAGATTGACAGCTACATTTCCTATTTTGATTATCGCATATTTTACGGGTTGCTGATTGACTCTTAATTTAGAGAATGGAACAATCACCAAAGCGTCGAGCACTAAAATCCAAATCGTGTAACTAATGTATTGTAGGTCTATTTCAGCCCAACTAGATAATGTATTTCGGAATAATAAAGCTCCGAATAAAAACGCTATGGAAGTCCAAAAAATAGAAACGGAGGTGGTTTCTACTACTGAATTCTTATTGGTTTCTTTGTTGTAAAACCTAAAAAAAGCAGTTTCCATTCCGTAAGACAGAATAACATTAAAAAAAATCATTCCAGCAAAAATGATGGAAACCTTTCCATACGATTCTTTTGGAAGTAAATCCGTGTATAAGGGCACTAGTAAAAAACTGAACATTCTTGGTATCACCGTAGCCAATCCATAAATGGCAGTCTGTTTAAAAAGATTTTTATATAATCCCAAAATGGTATGTCTATTAAAATTAAGCAAACAAAAATAACTAATTCTTTGGTTTAATCCGCTGAAGTGAATATTAGTTTTAAAACCGAAACACCTACAATAAAGACTAATTCATTTTCCACCGAAAATAGCTTTATGGCTTTTCTGTGACATTCGATATTTTAAAAAAATATAGTTTATTCTCTTTCTTGTATTCTAAAACTGCTTCGTTGCGTTTTAAATCAAATTTAGATTTTTGAATAACCGGTGCTTTATTCCCATATTCTTTGGCAAGATTACTATCCAGAATCAAATCTTCTTGTTTATTGCTTTCATAAAAATGTGCTACAAAAGTATTTCTAGTGATTTCTTCAACCTTAGATTCTTGATTGTGAAAATAGATTTTCTTCAGTTTGATATTTGCCGCAAGCGGTTTTTTGAAGTCAATATAAAAATGCATGACAGTCCTTTCCTTAACGTTTTTATCTTTTTGATAAAAAACCGATTGCATTCCTTGAGGAAATTCCGTTTGGATTTCTTGTTTCATGGCACAAAAAGTAAGGCTTAATGCAGAGCTAAATAAGAGGCCAATTATTTTATATCCTTTCATAATAGCCATTTTAACTTAATCCGTCTTCGTTTAGAATCTTAAGAAAGTGAAATCCTTTTGGAACATAACCTTGATTATAATAGAAACGATGTGCCGTGAAATTTCCAGTAAAAGCATCTAAAACAATCATCGTACAACCAGTTTCCTTGGCCAAAACATCAACATAATCCGTCATCATTTTGCCCAATCCTTTGGAACGATGCTCCGGATGAACGATAAAATTATCAATCTCTATGTATTTTCCTGACCAAAGTTTTGTCCCTGACCAAAATCCAGAAACCGCCACACAAACCTCGTTTTCAAAAATGGCAACCTGTTTGTAATTATGGGGAATCATCTCGATAAGATACGATTCATATTTTTCTACCGTAAAAGTGGGATATAAAAATCGCATTACATCAATATTACCAAGCATCTCCGCTACTGTGGTTAGTTCTCTAATTTTTAATTGCATACTTTCTAGTATTATTTTTAACGATAAAATTAAACAAAAAAAGAGCCAACATCTGTTGGCTCTTAGAATATATTTTGAATCAATACTTTATTATCCATTCAATGCTTCTGCTCCACCAACAATCTCTAATATTTCGTTAGTAATAGATGCCTGACGTGCTTTATTGTATGTCAATTTCAATTGATTTCTCAATTCAGTTGCATTATCCGTGGCTTTGTGCATGGCTGTCATACGCGCTCCGTGTTCTGAAGCAAATGAATCACGAATTCCTTTATACAATTGTGTTTTTAACGATTTTGGAATCAAAGTCAACACGATTTCTTCTTTTGAAGGTTCAAAAATATAATCTCCAGTCGAAACTGCAACATCGGATTTTATCGGTGCTAAAGGCAAAAATTGTTCCGTTTGAATGATTTGTGTTGCGGCATTTTTAAATTGATTGTAAATCAACTCTATTTTATCATATTCACCAGAAAGAAATTTATGAGTCAAAAGATCTGAAATCTTAGCTACGTTATCAAAAGTCAAATCATCAAAAATAGCGCTTTGATTGTCAACTACTGAAAGTGTTTTACTTAAAACATCGTTTCCTTTTTTACCAATAGCAAAAACGTCTACTTGTTTGCCTGCGTAAAATTCAGCACGGTTTTTAGCACCTTTAATTGCATTTGTATTAAAAGCACCAGCTAAACCTCTGTTTGAAGTTATCACTACTAATAATACCTTCTTGATTTCGCGTTGGGTTGTAAATTCTCCACCGGCATCACCTTCCAGTGTAGCAGAAAGATTTTGCAATAATTCCGTTAATTTTTCGGCATAAGGGCGCATTGCTGTGATTGCATCTTGTGCTTTCTTTAGCTTTGCTGCAGAAACCATTTTCATTGCCGATGTAATTTGCATCGTAGATGAAACGGAAGTAATTCTATTACGGATTTCCTTTAAATTTGCCATTTTATATTAGTCTAATGTCATAAAGTCATAAAGTCTAAAGTACTTAAAAGCCGATTAACTGACTTTAGGACTTTGGACTTTACAACTTTGGACTATTTTTAGTTATATTTTGCTGATAATTCTTTTGCTACAGTTTCGATTACATCTGTAATTTCGTCTGTCAATTTTCCTGCTTTCAACGCATCAAGAGTTGCTCTGTGTTTGTTGTTCAAGAATTCCAAGAAATCTTTCTCAAATTCTCTTACTTTGTTCACAGGAACATTTCTCAACAAGTTTTTAGAACCCGCATAGATAATTGCAACTTGATCTTCAACAGTATAAGGATCGTTCAAACCTTGTTTCAAGATCTCAACGTTTCTTCTTCCTTTTTCAATTACATTTAAAGTAACGGCATCAAGATCAGAACCAAATTTAGCAAACGCTTCCAATTCACGGAATTGTGCTTGATCCAGTTTCAAAGTACCTGCTACTTTTTTCATTGATTTAATTTGTGCATTTCCACCAACACGAGATACCGAAATACCTACGTTAATTGCTGGACGAACCCCAGAGTTAAACAAATCTCCATCCAAGAAAATTTGACCATCTGTAATCGAAATTACGTTTGTTGGGATATAAGCAGAAACGTCACCAGCTTGAGTTTCAATAATTGGCAAAGCAGTAAGAGAACCACCACCTTTAACAATTGATTTCAATGAATCTGGTAAATCGTTCATGTCTTTAGCAATTCCATCATCTGCAATTACTTTACAAGCACGTTCTAATAACCTACTGTGTAAGTAAAAAACGTCTCCAGGATAAGCTTCACGTCCCGGTGGTCTTCTCAATAAAAGAGAAACCTCACGGTATGCAACAGCTTGTTTAGATAAATCATCATAAACAATTAAAGCCGGGCGACCTGAATCTCTAAAATATTCTCCAATTGCAGCACCCGCAAAAGGAGCATATACTTGCATCGGAGCTGGATCAGAAGCATTAGCAGCAACAATAATGGTATACGCCATTGCTCCTTTTTCTTCTAACATTTTAGCAATTCCCGCTACAGTTGACGCTTTTTGTCCAATGGCAACATATATACAGAATACAGGTTTTCCTGCATCATAAAATTCTTTTTGATTTAAGATCGTATCGATACAAACCGTTGATTTACCTGTTTGACGGTCACCAATAACTAGCTCACGTTGTCCACGACCCACTGGAATCATAGCATCTACTGCTTTAATACCTGTTTGTAATGGCTCAGTAACGGGTTGACGGAAGATAACTCCAGGAGCTTTTCTCTCTAAAGGCATCTCGTATAAATCTCCACCGATTGGTCCTTTACCATCAATTGGAAAACCAAGGGTGTTTACTACACGACCTACCATTTGTTCTCCTACTTTAAGAGAAGCAATACGTTGTGTTCTTTTAGCAGTTGAACCCTCTTTGATTCCTGTAGATGGTCCTAAAAGTACCACGCCTACATTGTCTTCTTCAAGATTCAAAACAATAGCTTCTAATCCATTGTCAAATTCAACTAACTCTCCATATTGAACATTCGAAAGCCCGTAAACACGAGCAATACCATCTCCAACTTGAAGTACTGTTCCTACTTCTTCTAGTGTAGCACCAGATTCAAAACCTTCTACTTGCTTTCTTAATATTGCTGAAATTTCAGCAGGTTTGATTTCCGCCATCTTAATTTATAATTTAGACACTTAAATGTGCAATAAAACTAATTACTTAACTCTCTTTTTAATACTTGTAATCTGTTGGCTACTGAAGCGTTGTACTGCTTGTCGCCTATTCTTAAAATAAATCCTCCAATGATAGAAGCATCTACTATATTTTCGATTGTGATTTTTTTATCCGAAAGGGTTGCGATTTTAGCCAAAACTTTAGCTTCTAACGCTGCATCCATAGGAATCGCTGTAGTAACCTGCGCTACTTCAATACCATTCATAATATCCGATAATTTACTGTACTCTATTGCAATTGCTTCTAGAATTTCGAATCTTTTGTTTTCAAATAACAAATGAAACAACCCTTGGGTCACACCATTGCTATCGGCAAAAACTTCTAACAGTGCTTTTTCTTTAACTTCCACTTTCATGGTAGGATTTTGAATAAAAGTACTCAATTCCAAATTACCATTAATTGTTGAAGCAATCAATTTCATATCGTTATTTACAACTTCGGCAACACCTTTTGAGTTTGCTAAGTCTAGAATTGCTTTTGCATAACGAATTGCTGCTCTTGTACTTGCCATAATTGTTAGTTTAACTTTACGTCACCTAACATTTTCTCAACTAATTTAGTTTGAGCTTCTTTGTTAGATAATTCGTCTTTCAATATTTTTTCTGCGATACTCAATGATAATGTTGAAACTTGTAATTTCAATTCTGCCATAGCTGCATTTTTTTCACTTTCAATTGCTGCTTTGGCTTGTTCAATCATTTTCAGACCTTGAGCTTGTGCTTCGTTTTTAGCATCAGCAACCATTTTCTCTTTCATTTCACGAGCATCTTTAAGCATGTTGTCACGCTCTAATCTTGCTTCTTGTAAAATACGTTGATTGTCTGCTTGCAGGTTTTGCATTTCTTTTCTAGCATTTTCAGCAGATAACAAGGCATTTTTGATTCCTTCTTCTCTATCATTAACGGCATCCAGAATTGGTTTCCAAGCGAATTTTTTTAACAAGAATATCAATCCAACAAATATTACTATTTGCCAAACAAACAAACCAAACGAAAAATCATTTATTAACTTATCCATTATATCTAATTATAAATTTTAAAGTATGAATTGCTTTTTATCGCAATTTGTAATGTTTTAATTTTAAAAACACTAGTTACAACCAACCGTTGTTAACTAGTGTTTTTTTTAAGTTTTTAATTAAGATGCGAATAACGCAGCAAAACCAATACCTTCAATAAGTGCAGCTGCGATAAGCATAGCTGTTTGGATTTTTCCAGAAGCTTCTGGTTGACGAGCAATAGCGTCCATTGCTGAACCACCAATTCTACCAATACCTAAACCTGCTCCGATAACAATCAATCCTGCTCCTACAATAGTTGGAATTTCCATAATATATAAATTAAAAATTAAACATTCTTATTAAGAGTCTACTGTCATAAAGTCAAGCTGACTTTTAAACTTTCGACTTAATGGTGAGCCTCGTCGTGATGATGCTCTTCGTTTCCTGCTCCAAAATAAAGCGCAGATAACATGGTAAAAATATATGCTTGTAAAAATGCAACCAATATTTCAAGAATAGAAAGCGCAAATGCCAATCCGAATGACAAAGTACTTCCAATCCAACTTTTAAAAATAAACATTAAACCAATGATACTCATCAAAACAACGTGTCCTGCTAAAATGTTAGCATACAAACGGATCATTAATGAAAATGGTTTGATGATAGTCCCTAATAATTCAATAGGAGCCAGAATAAATTTCATTGGAGTCGGCACGCCTGGCATCCAGAAAATGTGTCCCCAATAATTTTTATTAGCGGTAAAAGTGGTGATTAAATAGGTCAACAAGGCCAATGATGCTGTAATTGCAATATTTCCTGTTACGTTAAATCCTAGCGGTGTTAATCCTAATATGTTTAAAAAGAAAATAAAGAAAAATATAGTTAACAAATAACTCATGTATTTTTTATATCCTTTTTCTCCAATATTTGGAATGGCGATTTCGTCTCTGATGTACAGTACAAGAGGCTCAAAAAAGCGTCCAGCTCCAGATGCTATTCCGTTATTTTTACCGTACGATTTTGCTAAACCTGTAAACAGTACAAACATTAAGACTGCTATTCCTAAAATACCGATTACACTTTTCGTAATCGATAAATCAAGTGGAGTTGCATTTGTAGGATGACCGTGCTCTTCTGTCAAAGCTCCATCCGCCTCCGTTTTGTATATTTTTTCGTGGTGCAATACGTAGAAGTTTCCATTGTGTTCAGCAACTTCTTCTCCATGATGAAATTTTGATGATGAAAATACTTGCAATCCATTATCCCAGAGTATAACAGGCAATGAAAAACCATAATGCACTCCTGTTTCTTCATTTACTGAAAAAGTAAAATCATGCGCATCCAAAAGGTGATGGTTAATAAATGCCTTAATTTTAGATTTTACATCCGTTGGCTCTACATGAGTTCCTTCGGCTGCAACAGGAGCAACTTCCGTTTTTACTTGCATAGTATCCACTTCAGGATTTGCAAAACTGATTAGAGGAAGACACGCTACCAAGGCTACTAATATAAATCTAAGTGGTTTGTTTGAAATCACCATAACAGTTAATTATCTTAATTTATTACGTTTCTGAAATTTGGTGCAAATGTACATCTTTTATTAATATTCAAAAGAATATAAAAAATTATTTTTGATGGATTTGTTCCTTGAATCACATATTTATTGCTTTTCGTTTAATATACGTATTGTTAATATCGTTTCAATTGCTAAAAAGAGAATAAACATCATAAAAAAATTAATTTTCTCTATTGCATTGTTTTGGGCTGCAGCCTGCAATATAGGCTTTAAAATCAGATAACAAACTATCATTTTAATACTGGTACTCAAAAGAAAGGACATGCCCACATTATCGAAACTGCGTTCTTTGACTTTAAGCAAAACCACAAATACCACAATAGATAAAACCAGAAACAACAAATAAAGGGTTTCTATAGAATAATGGAAAGCGGTATCATTTATATGTAAAACATAAAAAACAGCCCTGTGAATACCGTAAGCCAATCCCGCAAGTACTAGTAAGGGCAAAAGTGGTTTGTAATTTTTTAAATTCATTGTATTAGTTTTTAACCCTAAAGGCACTAAGATAAAAAACTGTTCTATCTATAAGCGCAACAATTACTGGTTGATCTTGCGAGTTGTGGTTATTAATTATTTTGTCTTGTTGATTTCGTTTACTTGTCGGATTACGTTATATAAAGACAAAGCAACGCCAACCATCACTAAAACTTTACTGTAATATACTTTTGGATGAGGATGGTTTTCGTCTAACCAGTCACCGAGATAGGAAAACAGAAAAATAATGGCGCCCATCTGAATCGGAATATTAATCAGCTGAAGCCATTTATTCGCTCTTTTTTGAGGTGTTTTGTTGTCCATCGCTAAGGGTTTGGTTTTTTATATGTGGTTTCATAACACAAGATGCACTAAAGTCAGCACCCGGTTCTACGGATAACTTTCCTACGGTAACTTCGCCATGGATACTGGCCTTGGATTTTACATTCATCACTTCAGTCACCTGAATCTTACCATCAAATTTACCTTCAATATCGGCATTTTTGCATACAATATCTCCGGTAACGCTTCCAGCTGGACCTATGACAATTTTTCCACCGGACTGGAAATTACCAATCAAGTTTCCGTCCATTCTAAAATCAGCCTGCGAGATAATATCCCCTTTTATAGTTGTTCCTTCAACAATTCTATTGGTCTTTCCCAAAAGATCAGTGTATGATTTTTGCTTTTTATCAAACATATTTATTCTTTTTTTAGTACTAAATACGCTTCAAGATTTTTCTTGATTTGGATCACTTTATAATTCTCTCCCGAAACGACAATGCCGACATCCACAATTTTATATTTTGCATTTTCTTCTAAAACTACTGCTATATCATTCGCATAAACCTGTGATTTTATTCCGTGTAGGGTAATAAAATTTTCGTTTACGGTATAAATATCATACGAATAATATAATTTTTGAAGGTTTTCACTGGCTATGAACATTTTGATTTTTTCTTCCAAAAATTTTGTGTTTTTATCCTCACGGGAACCCACTCGATATAGAATTTTCCAATTATTTGAATCTGTTGTACTGAACTCCATTTTTTCTAAAAACGGAATCTGATCATTAAGGATTAGCTGTGCGTTTTTCCCTTCTTCACTGTTTGGATAATTATCCGCGATCTCTTGAAGAGCCTTTTTGTAGGCCAATACCCCTTTAAGCTTCCCGATGGTGTTTGCTTTAAGCAATTCGAACTTTGATACAATATCGTCTCCAGAAAACTGATTGATCAAACTATCTGAATTTTCCAAAACTGTAGCAAATTGTTCTTGTTGGAATAATTTATACCATTTACTATAGACACTTTCCGGCGTTTCATTTTGATTGATGGCACTTGGATCGGTATTGTTAATTATCTGTGCATAACGCGATTCCGGAAACTGCCCCGATATCCTTTTTTTCATTTCCTCTGCTTTATCTGCATCCGTGATTTGGTATAATTTATACAAATTATACATCACAGGAAGAACGAGTTTTTCCTCGGGATTGTTTTTTAATATTTGTTCCAGTTTAGCGATAGCCAAATTATTTTCTTTGAATTTTTCCTTATAAATAACGCCCAATTGGTAGTATGCAAAATTTCGTTCTTTCCTAATACTATCCAATTCTATTTGTTCAGTCGGAAGTTGTTTCAAGTAAAAATCTGTAGTGTATCGCTCCACTATTTTAATTGTTTTTACTTCCTTATCAGAAGCTGCTTTATCCACATTCAGAGAATCAACCAAAGTTGGGTTTGTATTCCCCGAAGAAATCCTCCAATTACCATTTAAAGTCCTGTCACCCCATATTCTTTTGAATTCAACTTTCCCAAAAGCCACTGTGGTAGGATTATAAAAATAGAAAATACTAGTTGCTGGTTGCGAACCCACACTCGCAATAGTGGGTGGTGCCATAGGTGATTTGCGTGCTAATTGTATCGGCTCTTGACTGGAAGCCGCAGCAATTAAACCAGTCGAACTGTTTCTTTCTCTATTTTCTTGTTTTGCTTTGTTTTTTTCTTCTAGAAGTATTTTGACTTCATCTTCCTTTTTAAGTTTACCAATATACTTTTCAAAATAGTCCATTCGATCCGTTGGATGCATCGCAACCACATTTAAAATACTGTCATTTCTTTTTGCCAGCGCTTCATACAAAATAACCTCATCGAGATTGCTTCGTATTTTTTGAATTTTATTAAACTCCCTTGTTTTGTTATTCAGTTTGACCAGCGTGCTGTCGTAATATTTTGCCGCTGTAGGATATTCTGCAGTTCTAAAATACAAGTTGCCTAAATTTCTATAATTGGAGGCAACTAAATACGTGTCTTTTGAATTTGTTCTTAACGATGCGTTGTAGAAATCCAAAGCCCCTTTTTGATTGTTTTGCTTTTCCTGAAACACTGCCATTTGATGAAAAATCAAATCTTTGTACGGCCGATTTTCCCTGTCTTTAATCAGTTCGTCAAATGTTTTTACAAAAGAAACCGAATCTCCAGTTTGATAATTAAATAATGTAGCTTTTTTAGCATGCGCCTGAATTACAAACTTTCGCTCCGCTTTTCTGTTCATTTCAATCACTGATTGATAGGAAGTAACGGCACTGTCCTGGTATCCCAATTCCTGGTACAATTGCCCTAAAATAAAACGATACCGAGCTTTTTCTTGATTTACTTTGGTAAATTCAACTGCTATTTTTAGTTTGGAAACGGCACTGTCTTTTTCTTCTAAATTTAAAAAGGATGCTGCTAAAAGTGCGTTTGCATCTGCAAAAACTTGGTTTTTTACATCGTGATCTTCCAATAGCTTACTGATGTTTTTTATAACCAAAGCATCATTTCCCAGACGCATGTTGGTTTTTTCACGCCATATTTTAGCTTCATAAATCTTGCTACTGTTGGGATATTTGTAAAGAATGTAATTGAATGCCTCTAGAGCAGGTACAAAACGTTGATCATAATAGCGAGACTTGCCAAGCATGAGATAGGCCTCATCAATTTGAGTGTTTTTTTCTCTTCCGCCAATATTCATAGAGTGTTTTTGAATCGCTTTAGTAGCTTTGGCTTCTGCCAATTCAAAATCGGCATTGATTGGTATTGCAGTGCTTGTAATATCTTCTAAAATTTGCATTTTTTCTGGTGGCAACAATTGCCAAAAATCATCATCACTACTGGATTTTATAGCCTGAACTCCTTTATCCAAGCCTACTTGTCCATTATATAAAATATTATATTTTGTGCTCAACGCATGAGAATTTCTGGCTATAAAGGTGTCTTTCTTAGTAGAACAAGCTACCAGAAAGATAAAAAATAACAAGAAAAATAACTGCTTAAATATATTGATTTTCAATGGAAAACGTTTTTATCAATTAACTATTAAATACACTTTTTAGTATATTGACTGGTAAAAATACGTTTCTTTTTGATATCGTGAAGATTATGGTGTTATATTTAAATATTACTCTCTTGCGTAAGGAATGGAAGCGGCATCCTTTATTTTCTTTCTTTAAGAAAAAAAGATACAGCGCACAGCCCGACCCGAAGTTTTAACGTAGGGTTACGCCCGAATTAAACCGCTAATTAAATAAACATATTGGAGAATACAATTAGCGAATTAGCGGTAAAAAGTTTTGGCTACGACTGTTGTGTTGACTTTTAAACGGCAAAAAACAATTCTAATTCCTGCAACGTTTCTTGAGAAGTTTGAATGTCTTTGACGACCTCCCCTTTGTGCAAAGCCACTATCCTGTTACTAACCTCAACGGTATGCAACAAATCATGACTGGAAACCAGTACGGTTATTTCTGGATTATCGGCTAAATCCTTGATGATTTTCTTTAATCGAAATTGTGTGGTGGGGTCTAAATTAGCAAACGGCTCATCAAGAATAATCACTTCTGGATTCCCGATTAAAGTAGCAATGATTCCCACTTTTTTCTGATTCCCTTTGGATAAATCGCGTAAGTATTTTTTGTTATTAAGGATTTCTCCATTGAAAAATTCTTCATGGGTAGCCAATAATGCATCTACATCGGCTTTGTTCTGTCCACGTAAATCCCCTATGAAATAAAAATATTCTTCGGGCGTTAAGTAACCTATCAGGAAGCTTTCGTCAAGGAAAGAAGCGGTGAATGGTTTCCAGTTTTCGCTGGTATTTACCTGTACCTCGTTATTGACAATATTTCCTGTTGATGGCTGGATTAAATCCAATAAAAGGCTGAAAAAAGTGGTTTTTCCAGCTCCGTTATTTCCCACTAATCCAAAGCTTTCGCCTTTTTTTATTTCTAAAGTATCTATTTTTAATACGGTTGTTCCGTTGTATGTTTTCGAAAGGTTGTTTACTTGTATCATTTTTGAAAAAGTTTATTCGGTTATTTGTTGATTTCGTTAATCGCTTGATTATCCTTTTTGTTTGTATGCCGCTAGGGTCGCGTATTTTTCGGATTTATAGATTTTCTCAATCAAGGAGAAAACTTTGTTTTTTAATGCAAATCCTATTACTCCCATCGACGCTACTAATGCTAATCCCACATTGGGATTGCCTAATTTAGCACCTAACCAATACATTAAAACGGGCAATCCTAATTGCGGCAGTGAAATTAGCATGGTTTTGATATTGAATGCTTTTTTGTCGCCAAAAGCGCCTTTGCCAGAACTCAAATCGATTGGCGTTTTGGTATATGCGCCACCGAGCAAGACCAAATGAGAATTGACTCCAATGTTATAAATTGCACCCACAACGATGGTTAAATACACCTGCCACCCAAAATAAAGATAGAAAGAGGCAATGGTTGTGGTGACTATTGTGGCAATCACCATCAGCCACCATTTAGAACTCAAATAGCCTTTGTAAGGAATGTTTTGCGTCATCATTAACGGATAATACGCACTATCCCAGCTGGGTACAAACTGTCCGAAAGTGATAAGGAATCCTCCCGAAACAAAAATCCCGGCAAAAATGTGCATTACAGGATTGTTGTACACTTCAATTGCATTGGTAAAAAAAAGAAAGCCATAAAAAAGGAACATCACGCTCAATCCTACTGTGGTTTTAGATCGTTTGTTTCTTTTGATTAATTTAATGTCATTTTTCAAAAAAGTTCCAATGGTTCCAAATTGGTTCAACCAAGTCAACTCCTCCGTTTTGGCAACATCGTGTTTGTTTGACAATCCCGCATCCAGGTATAAATTCTTTTTGAAATACAGGAATGTGACATAATATATACCGATTAAAGCCAAAACCAGTATGGCAAAAGCCCAATACGTATTGAAAATAGCATCGAAAAACGGAGCGGTATAATCCGTAACATTAAAAAATCCATAATAATGCAACCCTCCTAAAACGGCTACTATTGCTAAAAAAATGGCAAATAAATTGTCTTTATTACTCAGTAGAATATTTAGAAAATTATTGATGAATATCAAAGAAGACAGCGCGGCATACCATAGTACCACTGACACCACATCATAGCCTTCAATAATTAAAACAACACAAAACGGAATTAAGAAAAAACCATGCACCAAATTGAAGAAGGACAAAACGGTTTTTCCCAAGGAAAAATGAACAATGGTGGCTTTTTTTATGGGGAAAATCAACATCGGGCGAATGTTCATCACCGGAATTTTTTGCAACAGCAATCGGATGATTAAATCCATCAATACATAATAAATCATGAATTTGTTTACCGTTACGATTGGGTCCAGATTCATTTTCTTTAGAATATAAAAGGCCCCAACTCCTAATGCCAAGAAAATTAAAATGAAATAAACGGCGACAAAGCCCATCAGAATTTTCAAAGCCAGATTAGTTGCAAAGGAAGCTGATCTGGTAAAAGCTTTCCATTCCAGATAAATAAATTTTTGAATCATAGTTTGGTCGTTTTGGTTTTATAGTATGTAGTCAAAATAAGAAAACGTTACAAATTTTCTAATTTATATTCCGGGTAGGTTTGTTTTAAATAGGCTTCAGCCTTGGAAGGGATGACTCTGAATAAAATATAATTTAAAATTCCAAAAAGTACTATCATAAAACTTACTGAGAAAATCCAGTACTCATTTACTAAATATCTTTCAGCACGACTGCTTATTTGAATAAAAAAATAAAATGGAACCGAAAAAGCGCCTGAGGAAACACCGTATTGGTTGATAATTTCTTCAAACAACCATTTCTTTTTATTGGTCTCTTTTTGTGTCTTTTTGATTTTCTTATTCTTGTAAAATTCATGAAAAATAAATCCAAAATAACTCATACAAATGGCAATAAAAATATAGTCGTTGTAAATACTTGTTTTCAGAATATTAAAAAGTAAAAAGGTCATTACTATTGTTAATAGAATTTTTGGCAGTTTAAAAAACGTTTTAAAATGTTGAAAGACTAACCGATTGTACTTTTTATGAAGAACAGCTTGACGACTTTCTACCACATCCATAAACCCAAAAACGCCAAACTTCCTGAATTCCTTATTCAGGACTTCGTCAAAAGTAAGCTTGGGATTCTGCTGCCATTCGGTTTCTATGGCGTTTGCCAAATGATCGACTAATTCCGTTTGTAGATCGTAATATTCCACATAATGCTGACGGGTAAAAAGGTAGAGATGGTCTATTTGTTGCGCAGTTAGTTTCATGATTTAGGAACTGATAGTTTTTTAATCACTCGTATATGCTGAAATACCAAAACAAAATCAATCATGAAAAACAAAAGGATCAGAAAAAAGACATATACAAATCCCATTTGAACATCTGTCTCAATATTTATAAGTTTAATAGGCACTAATCCAACTCCCAATAACAAAGGTTGAAAAAACACTAGAATACTTCTTTTTTTAAAAAGATAGCTAAAAGTGGTTTTGTGCTTATATTTCCAAATTATTATCCAAGCTATTGTTACCAAAAAAACTTCCGTTACAAAAAGAGTTCTTAGTGCTTTTGTGAAAAAATAAGTAAATGTTTCGGTATTAAAAAAATGAATAAAAGCTGTTACAATTAAAGTCAAAGGAATTGCCCCTAAAGTAATATACCAAAATCTTGATTTAGTATATCTAGCTATTTTATCCATTATTATTTTTGGTCCGGAATAACCTCGACCGAGCAATAAACCATAAGAACTTAGTCTTAATTCTGGTTTCCATTTTTTAAAAACTTCTTTGAAAGCAACTTCAAAAGAATTCGTTTCATTACATATTTTTTTTTCAATTTCCGAAGCGATATGGTCTAATAATTCCAGTTTGACATCTTGATAAACGAGTCCATTTAAAACTAAAGTTTCTTCTATTTGAGCTACTTGTTCGGTGGTTAATTTCATCTTCAAAAAATTAAAATTCTAATTTTGGACTGGGGTTCACTAAACTCTGCATGTTCCGGATAAAATCTTCAAGTTCTGAGAGTCGGTTTACGGTTTCTTTCTGACCACTTTCGGTGAGTTTGTAATATTTACGCATGCGATTATCCACTTTTTCAATCTCGACATCCAATAAACCTTCGGCTTCCAGTTTGTGCAAGGCCGGATACAAAGCGCCTTCGGTGATGTTGAGTTCGCCTTGGGTAATTGTCTTTACTTTCTGGGTAATTTCATAGCCGTACATCTTGCCGTTTTCTTCCAGCAATTTCATTATAATCGTATTCAGGCTACCTTTGTATAATTGTGAGTTTTTCATGATTGAATCGGCGCAAGTTTTGTGGTATTTCTTACTTTAAAATTCAAATATACATAAGATTCTTATACATAACAATTTTAGGTATATAAATTTTCAAATAGTTTGAATTCAAAAAACCTATTCTGTTTCCTATCTTTGTAAAAAAATAATCACATGTCATCCTTTTTAAAATTAATCATAAAAGAAGTAAAACGCGAAACTAAAGACGCTGTTTCGATACTTTTTAACGTTCCTGCAGAATTAAAACCGATCTATACTTTTATTGCCGGTCAATACATCAATTTGAAATTAACACTTGATGGTGAAGAAATTCGTCGGGCATATTCTATCTGTTCCTCTCCGGAAAGTGGCGAGTTGCGCATTGCAGTAAAAGCAGTAAAAAACGGTGCTTTTTCTCAATTTGCTAACACAAAACTGAAAGCAGGTGATGTTCTTGAAGTAGGAAAACCAGAAGGAAAATTCACTTTTGAACCGCAAGCGGACCGACAAAAAAACTACGCTTCTTTTGTAGCAGGAAGCGGAATCACACCGGTACTTTCCATCTTAAAATCGGTCTTGAAAAATGAACCTAAGAGTTCTTTTGTGTTGGTTTACGGAAACAAAACGCCTGAAGAAACCATATTCCATCAAGAATTACACGATTTGCAATTGCAATATGTGGGCCGCCTTTTTGTACATTATGTTTACAGTCAAGCCAAAGCAGAACATGCTTTGTTTGGGCGGATTGAAAAATCGACTGTAAATTTTGTTTTGAATAATAAACACAAGGAATTAGAGTTTGATAAGTTTTATTTATGTGGTCCGGAAGAAATGATCAATACCGTTTCTGCGGTTTTGAAGGAGCACAACGTTAAAGAATCCGCGATAAAATTTGAACTATTTTCTTCTTCTACTAAAGAAAATAAAATAGAAAAATCATTAGGAGGCCATTCTAAAATCACTATTATGGTTGATGACGAGGAAACGACTTTTGAAATGTCACAAAAACAAACCGTACTTGATGCTGCTTTAAAACAAGGCATTGATGCTCCATATTCGTGCCAAGGCGGAATTTGCAGCAGCTGTCTCGCTCGTGTTACCTCCGGAACTGCCGAAATGACTAAAAATTCCATTCTTACCGATAAAGAAATCGCCGATGGTTTGATTCTTACCTGTCAAGCGCATCCAACCTCTGAAACTATCTATGTAGATTATGATGATGTTTAGGAAACTCTTCCCTTTAATAGCGGTATTCCATTAAAAAAAGAGTTTGCTCTGTGCAAACTCTTTTTTTAATGGAATGTTGTAAAACATCTTGTGATGCATCATTAAGACTTAATTTTTCTAAATTCCTTAACGGTTCAAAACAATTTTAATTTTTTCAACTATATCTTCAACAGCAATCGTGCGCATGGCATCTTCATAACCTGCAACTTTTTTATTTCCATACACCGAAGTGGGCAATTTTGGAAACTGATTCCTATCCGAAAACAAAGCATTTTCTAAAGGTTGATTAAACGGTAAAAATCCCGCATATGGATGCGTAGCGCCCCAAAGCGTAATGACTTTTACACCCAACATTGCCGCAATATGCGCATTCCCGGAATCCATGGAAAGCATCACATCCAGATTACTAATGAGCTGTAATTCATGCGAAAATTTGATTTTTCCCGCCATATTGATGACATTTTCTTTGTTGGAAGTAAACACATCCAGAATTTCGATTTCCTTTTTTCCACCGCCAAAAAGCACAATAGTATGACTTGTATCCAAAGCTAATTTATCAATCACTTCCTGCATTAAATCCAACGGATACACCTTAGAATCGTATTGTGCAAAAGGAGCAATTCCTATTAGTTTGTGATTTTTATCTCCAATTAACCCTATAATTTCTGGGCTCAAAATTGCTTTTTGAGGAAAAACTGCATGCGATAAATCAACAGTAAAACCAAGTTGTTCAAATACTTTGACGTGTCTTTCAAACATCGTTGGCAGTTGCTGGAACACTTTGTTTTCGGACTGCGTCAATGCTTTTTTTTCTGCTCTTCCTTTATCTACCGAAGCTACTTTTTTTCCGCTTAAAGCAAAAAGGTTTCGGATGATTTTAGAGCGCAAAACGTTGTGTAAATCCGCAAAAGCATCAATGTTTAAACGTTTTAAATCTTGGAACAAACGCAACAATCCTAAAAATCCTTTGTGTCGTTCTTTTTCATCGAAAGCAAAAAAAGCAATAGTAGGAATTCCTTCAAAAAAAGGTTTGAAAAAAGGTCTGGAAATGACCGTGATTTTAACTTGTGGATGCTGGTTTACAAAAGCACGTAAAACAGGAACCGTCATGGCGACATCTCCCATTGCGGAAAGTCTCATGACGGCTATATGTTTAATGGTAGTTGACAATACTGGATTTGTCAAAAATTACTTCTTGTTTTGGTACAAAACAGGATTCAAATCATCATCATTGTACATTTTCATTTGTTTGTACACTTTCATGAATTTATCTCCGTTTTCAATGTCTGTCAATAAATCATCAATCGCCAGAGACAAATCGGTTCTTTGTTCCAATAAAATATTCAATTTTGCCTGACATTTATCTCTATGTTCTTGTGAAGCCTCTTTACGAGTGGCTTCTTCGTTCATGTGATAAATCTTCAAGGCTAAAATTGACAATCGGTCAAATGCCCAAGCAGGACTTTCTGAGTTGATTTTTGCATTGTCTTTTACTTTTACATGACTGTATTTTTGAAGAAAATAACTGTCTATATATTCCACCATATCCGTGCGTTCTTGATTAGAAGCATCGATTCTCCTTTTCAATGTCAAAGCAGCTACAGGATCAATATTTGGATCACGAATGATATCTTCAAAATGCCATTGAACCGTATCAATCCAGTTTTTGTGATACAATAAATGTTCAAATTTATCTTTTTGAAAAGGATTGTTAATGGGTTGGTCAACATTATCAAATTGATGATAATCTTTAATACTTTGTTCGAATACGGAGTACGCTAATTTTGAAAACATATCTTAATATTTTAAAGGACAAAGATACTTTTTTATACTTTTATAGATTAATAAAATTAAGTATAAGTTTAATTACAAAATATAAATATGCAAATTCATTATTTATCAGAAAACAATAGCATCCTAAATCATTTTTTAGGCCAAATTCGGAATGTAAATGTCCATAATGACAGCATGCGTTTCCGACGAAATATTGAACGTATTGGCGAAATAATGGCCTATGAATTGAGTAAAGAATTGCAGTATAAGATTGTAGAGATCCAAACACCATTAGGCATAAAAAAAACTTCTGAAATTAAGGATCAATTGGTTTTATGTTCCATTTTGCGTGCAGGACTGCCCTTACACATCGGTTTTCTGAATTATTTTGACAATGCAGAGAATGGTTTCGTGTCTGCTTTTAGGCACCACCCTAACAATGACGATTATTTTGATATAGTAGTGCAATACCAAGCCATTGCCGATATGAATAACAAAAACCTCCTTTTAGTAGATCCCATGCTGGCCACCGGACAGTCAATCGTGGCAGTGTTTAACAAACTAATGGAAAGTGGAAACCCTAAAGAAATTCACATTGCCGTTGTGATTGCAGCGCCTGAAGGAATTGCCTATCTGGAGCAACACTTACCTCAAAACTGCCATCTTTGGGTAGCATCATTAGACGAAAAATTAAATGAACACAGTTACATCGTTCCTGGATTGGGAGATGCCGGTGATTTAGCGTACGGTAAAAAATTATAATTGAGAGAAAAAAGCAAACAGACTACACGTAATAAGTACAAATAGAACCATTTCCTGCTTCAACCTAAGCTGAGGCATTTCGATATGACTTGTGGCCATTATTGCTAAAGGGGCAAACGTAAACACTAACAAATCATTACTTTTATTAGCCGATATCACATAAATAAGAATTCCAATAAAAAAAGAAGCTATAACTTTTTTAAAGGAAGTGTGCAACAATTGTGGCCTATTTGATAAAGTAACAAACATAGAAACCACAAAAAACAATGCAATTGTAGCATAAATTGATAAAGCACCATTTTGATAATTATTAGTGAAATAATTAATTTCAAAATTTACTTCTATACTTTTAATAATGTATTCAATGACGTTTAAATTAAAGATTGTTGCGTAAAGCAGGAACATAATTCCCGCTACAAAAAAAGCAATAAAGGGTAATATCCAGTTCCTGTAATCTCTGGAAACATGGAAAATTATAGATATAAAAACCAATACAATAAAGACTATACTCCAGAAATGAAATAGTGCCGCCAGAAAAATCCATAAGGAAGCATCAAATATTTTTTCTTTCGAGGCTTTCAAAGATTGTAACGAAATCAATCGGCGAAGAGCTAGTAAAATAAAAAAATTAGAGATAATGAGATTCGTATTATCTAATACCGAAGGAAAGAAAAGTAAGAACAAAACGTAAAAAAAAACCGTGTAGGTACTGTCTTTACTAAGTCCGTTTTTCTTGGCCACAAAACTTGTAATAAAAATAGATGCCAGTAAAATGCACAACAAACTTCCCTTTTTAAGAATTAAAAAAAAGGACTTTATCCAGGATAAATCTTGAAATTGGAATATTAAAAAGAAAAAAAGCATTAAAATTACGACTAAAGAAAAATTTAATGGTGTAGATTTTCTAAAAACACTTGTTATCATACGGATATTTTATACTTTTGTGTTTGTAAATATAATACTTGTTTAAAAAGTAAACCCTGCAAGTTGAAAAAGATTCTTAGCAAGAAGAACTTTTAATATCCTGAGTTACTCCAAACAATTAATACAATTAATTTTATACATTATGAAAGCATTTTTCGAAGGAATTCAATACTTATTTGTAAATATCTTTTTTGCACCGCTAGATTTTTTACGCTCCCTAGAGCTTACTTCTTGGTTTGCAGCGAACACAATTAACTGGATTTTCATGATTATTTGTGCCTCGGCTATGGTATACTGGATCAAACAATTGAAAATTTTTGAAGATGCAGGTACAGAAAATCAAGATACTACCGCTCACTCTTTCTTAAAGTAACAATTAAAAAAAAGTGAACGATAATTGGAAACTATTTTAAATCGTTCCCGATATCTTTTCTAAAATACATCTTATCAAAATTTAGCTTAGCTATGTTTTGGTAAGATTTTTTTATGGCCTCTTCGAAATTATTTCCATACGACGTTACAGTTAAAACCCTTCCTCCATTAGACACTACGTTGCCATTTTCTAGTTTAGTCCCAGCGTGAAAAACAATAGAATCTTCAATGTGCTCTAATCCTGAAATTACTTTTCCTTTTTCAAAATCCTCTGGATATCCGCCAGAAACGAGCATAATAGTAGTCGCACTTCTTTCGTCAACTTCCAGTGTGATTTCATCTAGTTTCTCATTGGCTACAGCCAAAAACAACGCCACTAAATCCGTTTTGAGTCTCGGAATCACTACTTCTGTTTCCGGATCACCCATTCTCACATTGTATTCTATTACTATTGGCTCGTTATTCACATTAATCAGTCCAATAAAAACAAACCCTTTGTATGGAATTCCGTCTTTCTGAAAACCATCAATTGTAGGTTTTACAATACGTGTTTCAATTTTTTCCATCAAAACCGCATCAACATAAGGAACGGGAGAAACAGCACCCATACCACCCGTATTTAATCCGGTATCCCCTTCGCCAATGCGTTTATAATCTTTGGCGGTCGGCAGAATTTTATAATTTTTTCCATCGGTAAGAACAAAACAGCTTAACTCAATACCGTCAAGAAATTCTTCAATCACCACTTTTGAACTAGCAACACCAAATTTTTGATGCACCAGCATGTTTCTTAATTCTTCTTTGGCTTCTGCCAAATCCTGAATAATCAAAACACCTTTTCCGGCAGCCAGCCCATCTGCTTTCAAAACATACGGCGGTTGCAGTGTTTCTAGGAATTCACATCCTTTTTCCACCGTTTCAGCAGTAAAACTGTCGTAAGCAGCTGTTGGAATGTTATGTCTGATTAGAAATTCTTTTGCAAATTCTTTACTTCCTTCCAACTGTGCACCCATTTTTGAAGGGCCAATCACTGGAATATGCTTTAAGTCCACATCGTTTAAAAAGAAATCATATATTCCTTTTACTAAAGGATCTTCGGGACCAACTACAACCATTGCTACTTTTTCCTGAATAACAAACGATTTTATAGCTTCAAAATCCGTTGGAATAATGTCAACATTGATAGCTATAGAAGCAGTTCCTGCATTTCCTGGCGCTACAAAAAGTGTGTCACAAAGCGGGCTTTGAATCATTTTCCACGCAAAAGCATGTTCTCTTCCGCCCGAACCCAGTAGTAAAATTGTCATGTGTGTTGTGTTTAGTTGTGTTGCAAAAATAATTGCTTTTAAACTTAAAAAATAATTATTTTTTAAAAAGTTGTTGGTTCTCCTTCATTAGTTGGTGGTAAATATTATTTTTGATGAAATATACCTTTAAAATGGTTCCTCTATTCGACTTATCCTTACGGCTAAATGGCTTTCCTATGAAGGAGGCTAAAGCCGAATTGCACAAAATTGTAGCATTTTCTGAAAAAGAATATGCGTTTTTTATTGAAAATAAAAAGCTAGAGATTGTCAATTTTCATTTGCAAAACAATACTTTTTACAGCGATTTAGCTCGAATGAAAACTTTTACAAACTGGGAAGATTTACCTGTTTTGAATAAGAAAAACTTACAAAAACCATTACTGAAAAGGCTTTCGAAAGGTTACTCTCTTAAAAACAGTTACATTAATAAAACGTCCGGTTCCAGTGGAACCCCGTTTATTTTTGCCAAAGACAAATATTGCCATGCGTTGACATGGGCTTCAAATATGCTCCGTTTTGGTTGGTACGGCATAGATTTTAATACATCCTTCCAAGCGCGTTTTTATGGCATTCCAATGAATTATATTGGATATAAAAAAGAAAGGTTTAAAGATTTTTTGAGCAATCGGTTTCGCTTCGCTATTTTTGATTTATCGGATGACGTTTTAGAAAAGATTCTTAAAAAATTTCAAAACACGAAATTTGATTATATAAACGGTTACACGAGTTCAATTGTTTTGTTTGCCAAATTTTTACAAAAGAAAAACATAATATTAAAAGATATTTGTCCAACTTTAAAAGTAGCCGTGGTGACGTCTGAAATGCTTTTTGAAAAAGACAAATTTCTTTTAGAAAAACAATTTGGAATCCCTATTATCAATGAATACGGAGCTTCGGAACTGGATTTGATTGCCTTCCAGAACCCAAGTCAAGAGTGGCAAGTCAATTCTGAAACATTGTTTGTGGAGATTTTAGACGAAAACAACCAACCGGTTCCAAACGGTACTGCAGGCCGAATTGTAATAACTTCCTTGTTCAATAAAGCACATCCTTTTATTCGATATGACATTGGCGATGTTGGAATTCTAGACGATAAAAGTACATTACAGAAACCGATTCTCAAAAAATTAATAGGTCGAACCAATGATGTCGCTCTTTTGCCAAGTGGAAAAAAATCACCTGGATTGACATTTTATTACGTCACAAAAAGCATAATTGAAGACGAGGGTAATGTAAAAGAATTTGTGATAAAACAAACCAAAATAGATACTTTTGAAATTGAATATGTCAGCGAAACGGAATTAAGTTTAGCACAAATAAAAAAAATCGAAAAAGCGATCGCTTTATATCTTGAACCAGATTTGAAATTTAGCTTTACCCGAAAAAAAGTACTAGAAAGAAGCAATCGTGGCAAATTAAAGCAATTTAAATCGATGCTTTAATGGTCTTGGAATAATGTGGCTTTAAGATTAACTGGGTACATAAAAAACCAACCATACAAAGCATAGAAACAACTAAATTCAACCGATGAAACGTTCTGTATACGGCAAAATTGTGTTTTAACAACTCATATTTTGAAGCAGATATTGAATTTTCTCTAATTCTATAAAAAGCCAAACTTTCAGGAATAGGTTGTGCGGTTCTTATTTTTTTTAGAATGGTAAGCCATAGCATCCAATCCTGTCGTTTTCGAATAGCCGAAATGGGTATTTTGCCAAAGTATTTCACCTCATAGATTCCAGTTAGATTGCCAACGTAATTACAAAAAAATAACTGCCGGAAAGAAAGATTTAAAGGCGCTTCAATTCTTTTGTTAAGCGATTGTCCGGCTTCATTAATACATTCGTAAAAAGAGAACGTAAAAGGAAGATTGTATTGTTTCAGAAATTCCATTTGTCGTTCTAATTTCTGAGGTTTCCACAAATCGTCTGCGTCTAAAAAGGAAATATATTTACCCGTTGCTTTGTCCAGCGCAGTGTTTCTGGCAATTCCAGTTCCAGAGTTTGTCTCGAGTTGAAAAAGTTTTATCCTATTATCTTGCTTAGAAATTTCTTTTATTATGGAAACCGTTTGATCCGTAGAGCAATCGTCTACAATAATCATTTCCCAATTTTTATAGGTTTGATTCAGAATGGATTTCATTGTTTCCAGAATGAATTTTTCAGAATTAAAAGAGGGCGTAATTATCGATACAAGTGGTTTTTCCATTTTTAATACGCTTTTTCTTCTCCCTTAAAAATATTGATAACTGTTTGAGTAATTATTTTTAAATCTAAAATTAAAGACCAATTTTCAATATAGAAAACATCAAATTTTATCCTATTAATCATATCCGCTTCTGTCTCAATTTCGCCACGAAAACCACTCACTTGGGCCAGTCCCGTGATTCCTGGTTTGACACAATGACGTACCATATATTTTTTAACTTTATTACCATAGGCTTTGTTTTGAGCCCAAAGATGCGGACGCGGACCTACAACTGACATGTCACCCAGTAAAACATTTAGAAATTGAGGCATTTCGTCTAAACTTGTTTTTCGCATAAACCGCCCTATTTTGGTAACCCGCGGATCGTTTTTTGAGGCTTCTATTTCTGTTGTCATATTCATTTTCATAGATCTCAGTTTGTAACAGAAAAATTCATTTTCATCAATTCCAGGTCTTCCTTGTTTGAAAAAGACAGGACCTCTAGATTCTAATTTTATTAAAATTGCTAATAATGGAATCAACCATGATAAAAAAATAAAAATAATTACAATGGCAAAAATAACATCAAAAATTCTTTTAAATACCATAGTAACAGGTTCATGCAGCATCGTTTTTTTTAAAGAGAGTACTGGAAAAAATTCGTAATAGTCAATTTTTAAATTTTTTGAAAAAATCTCTTTTGTATCTGGTATAAATTTTATTGTTTTATTGTTTTCATCTGCAAAATCAATTAGATCTTTTAAATCCTCATTGGAAATCTCGTTTAAAGAGCAATAAATTTCATCTACACAATTTTCAAGTACAAAAGGCTTCAAATCTACCAATTTCCCTTTAATGTTTTGATTTGATTTCTTATCCGAAAAATAGCCCAAAAAACGATACCCATAATCACTTCTCGTTTCAAAAAGATTTTTTAATTCTATAGCCTCAGGAGTATATCCAATTATGACTGCGTTTCTATAATTACTTCCTGTTAATATTCTATATTCTTTTAAATAATAAAACAATAAAAATTTCGAAATCGTAATTAATAATATAACCGAGCCTATAAATAGAGCAACCACTATTCCGTTAAAAACGACTTGTTTTGAAAATGGAAAAAAAGCTATGGTTATTAAAAGAAATAAAATGCCCTGTTTGACTATTTTTGAGATTATTTCAAGCGGAGTCGTAAAACGATATATACCATAGAATCTTATAAAAAAAGCAACGGTAACCCATCCAGTTACCTGATAAATAAGAAAGTGTTCAATCTTAAAATTAAGGTCTTTAAAAAAGAAAAAACCAAGAATCAAAATAACAATTAGATCTATTGAAATACTAATGGGTCTAATGTACTTTGAATACCTTCCTGTTTGCGATGCGGTCATAATTAACGTATATACCCTTTTGGGTGTGCTACCGGTTTCAAAAAAACCTGTTACTTTATATAACTGGAAAAATCTTTGTGTTCTTCTTTAGAAAGTTCCTCTTTGGACAACGATTTAAAATAGTCATACGTTATTTTCATTCCTTCTGTACGACCTATTTTGGCTTCCCATCCCAGCAATTCTCGTGCCTTGGTAATATCAGGCTGACGCTGCAAAGGGTCATTTACAGGCAATGGATGAAAGACTACCTTTTGATTAGTACCGGTCAGTTTTATAATTTCATCTGCAAAATCCTTAATGGTGATTTCATCTGGATTTCCAATATTTACTGGATAGACATAATCGGAATGTAATAACTTGAAAATACCTTCTACTTGGTCGTCTACATAACAAAACGAACGGGTTTGCATTCCGTCCCCAAAAATAGTTAAGTCTTCCCCACGAATTGCCTGACCTATAAAAGCCGGAATTACTCGGCCATCATTAAGACGCATTCTGGGTCCATAGGTATTGAAAATTCGGACAATTCTGGTTTCAACGCCATGAAACGTATGGTACGCCATAGTTATAGATTCCTGAAACCGTTTGGCTTCATCATAAACACCTCTTGGTCCTATGGTATTTACATTTCCATAATAATCTTCTGTTTGAGGATGAACCAATGGATCTCCGTACACTTCAGAAGTAGATGCAATAAGAATTCTGGCTTTTTTAACACGTGCCAATCCTAAAAGATTATGCGTTCCAAGTGAACCCACTTTTAAGGTTTGTATTGGAATTTTCAAATAATCTATGGGACTTGCGGGTGAAGCAAAATGAAGGATATAGTCTAGTTGACCCGGAACATGGACAAATTTGGTGATATCATGATGATAAAATTCAAAATGTTCCAGTTTGAACAAATGCGCTATATTTTTTAAATCCCCGGTTATGAGATTATCCATTCCAATAACAAAATAGCCTTCTTTAATAAAACGGTCACAAAGATGTGATCCTAAAAATCCAGCGGCCCCGGTGATAAGTATTCTTTTCATATCGATTTTATAGTTTGTGTAATATGGAATAATTTATCTATTAAAAAGCGAATAAATTACTTAAAAGTACGACTCTCTTTGCCCACTCAGAGAGGATGCCGTCAAAAATAAACTTATCATTAGAATTGTGAAAGAAATAAAAGCAAAATATTTTTTTCACAACCTCTTATGTTCAATTATTGGCGAAGTAACTCTTATTATTCTACTTTTTCAAGAAAAAACACATTGTTGAAATAAGCTGTTTTATCAACTGGCAATAAGAGACTGAACACAATACCAAAAAAGTTAATACTGAAGATAAAAGGAATGAGAAAAACCTGCCTTACATATTTATTGCCAGGAAGGATATTCTTTATATAATTTAAATTAAATTGGAAAATCACTTCGATATAATTTCCTGTTTTAAAATGATCAACCACCTTAAAACCATTTTTTTGATACAAATATTTTAAAGCTGGTGTTGTGTATCTTGCAAAATCATAGGGCATTTCGTGTTCTTCCCACATAAAAGGAGTCGTAATTAAAGCCGTACCGTTTTTCTTTAAGACTCTATTGAATTCCTGCAATAACTCCTCAATATTAAAAACATGCTCTAAAACCTCCGTACACAAAAGAGAATCGAACCGTTCATTTTCAAATGGTATTCTTTTGCCATCATAAAACTCATCTACTTCGTTATAATTTTGTTCCCTTCCTTCAATCTTGTAATCTACACCAATATATTCCTTTACGTTTACAAATAGTTTTTTATAGGGTTTGGTTCCACAACCAAAATCCAGCAAAGAACCATTAAGTTTATCCGCATTTTTTTCTATGGCGCTTCGAATTGCTTTTCGGATCAGAAAATTATAATTAATGAAAAAACCAATAACTCCAGGATGAAACTTTTCTTTCTTAATCTTTTGTTTAATAGACTCTTTATACATTAATTTTTTTTCAATATTATTCTAAATAAATAGATTCCAGTTCATAAATATTTTTTTTGATATTATAGCTTTCGGAAAACAAATTCAAAGCATTTTTTGAAAATTTATCTAATAATTCTTTATCAGTCAACAATTTTAAAATTTTACTTTTAAAACCCATTACATCCTCATTTTCAATAACAAATCCATTGTAATTATCAATAATCAAATCTTTATTTCCATCACAATTAGTAACAACGCAAGCTTTAGATAACGCCAAACTTTCAATAATAGAATAAGGCATTCCCTCATATCTGGATGTTGAAATATAAAACTTAGATTGACTGATGATATTAAAAACATCGGTTCTTTCGGTCCAGTTTAAAAGTGTTACGTCATTGCACATGTCTAACTCCTGAATCAAATTTTTAACGGACGCTAACTGACCTGACACGGGTCCCACTCCCATTACAATTAAATGAATTTTAGCTTCTTTATTCACTTCGTGCAACACCTGTATCATTAGCTCTATATTTTTTTGATATGATGGGCGTCCCACGGTACAAATATAATCTTGAGGCCATGTTTTAGTAATGGTTAAGGGTTGAATTGTAAGTATGGGTTCAATACAATTGTTGAATACAATTGCATTTTCTGGCTTATAACCAACCTCCTTTATAGCACGTTCTTTTTCAGATTGTGATGTTGCTAAAAGAACCGTATTTCTATTGGCAAGAATCTTTTCTATATTCAAAAAAAGATTTCTTTTTAAACAGTTTTGTGTACTTAAATAGGAAAATGCGTGTGGCGTATAAATCACTTTTATCCCTAATACTCTCCCTATAATTCGTCCAACAATTCCTCCTTTAGCACTGTGCGCATGTATTAAATTTGGCTTTTCTTTTTTTAAAATTTTATACGTTTGAAATAATGATTTAATATCATTGACTATTGAAATATCTCTAAAAAGAGAAACTTTATATTCTTTTACTTTATCCCCATTTTTATCAAAAAAAGGTTTTTCGGTGTCTTTAGTTCCATGAATAACAATATTTTCAAATAAACCAGCATTTATATTAGTTAAAGCAAGTTTTAAATGTACCTCGACTCCACCAATAGAATGCAATATATGTGCGATCTTTTTTCTGGCCATTGTATCTGATGCAAAGGAATAATAATCATCCTTAATTTATTAGTGTTTTGTTGAAAAGTCAAATGTATTACTAATTTAATAATTACAAAGTATTGCTCTTGATTTTATCCAAAACACCTTACTTACACCACATCCCTATATACTTCAAGTGCATTTCTTTGAATATAAAAAACATCGATTTTTACAAAAATTCTAATTTCTTTTATTTAAAATAAAAAACGTTATTGATTGTGACGCTTGTTGCTTTATTTTTATAGTCTAGTGGGAAAAAGGAAACGACACAACAAGATACCATTGAAGAGGTTACGCCAAAAAGTTTTTACTGAAGAGAAAGTTGAGCTAACTGACTTTTTTGTTGCAATCTATAACTGGCGAAGATACAAATCCATAATCCGCTGAAAACAATTCCATCAAAGCGAAGGAGAAAGTCATCTGTAAGATTCGATGTGAAAAACAAGAAAAAGAAAGAAATAATTACTGGATTTTTTGTCTTAATTCCCAGATAAGCAATAAAACCAATATAAAATAAGACAGCAATAGGACCCATTATTCCAAATTTCAATAAATAATCTAAAAATTGATTGTGTGTTGGAAATTCATATTTTGCTAGAAATATCTGATTCGTTTCTTTAAAATACTTGACTAATTCAATCTTACCATCCGATGCTCCCACTCCAAAAGGAAGGTTTTTAACGGACAATTCCCATGTTGCTTTCCAGATGGATACTCTCGTTACAAAAGAACTATAAACCGCTATTTCAGGATGATCTATTTCATCTAATTTCCCTACTTTGTCCATATTCGAAAAAATTTGAGTCGAATACTTTTCTTTCATGTAAGGATTCTTTTGTAGGAACAAAAATAAAACGGAACCAATCAATAGTACCAAAATTACAGCTCGTTTAAAGATAATTTTATACCCATACGTTTTGGACATTTGGAAATATCCTACGGTAATAAAGCCAACCAAACTACCCAATAAAGCCATTCTAGTATTGACATATAAAACAAAAAAGAAAGAGCTGATAAAAAGCGTTAAATCTCTAATTTTGGACCATTTATCATACTTTTTTGAAGTTTGCAACAAAAAATAAAGATTAGAAAAAGCGACAAAAGCCAGGTGCATATTAAGCGCCGGTGCATGAATACCGATACTCTCAGAAAACACATAACCCATTTCCCAAAGGTCAACCCCCTTGAGGTATTTAAAAAAATGCTCGGGATCCAGTATTATGAAACGTACAAAAAAAAAGGTCATAATAAGCGTTGTTCCGATGCTGTAAGCTTTCAAAATTTTAATGAATTGAACTCGCTGATAATTCCCAATTATAAACAGTGGTAAAAACAATAAAGAAAGGCTTTTCTCTACTGATTTTAAACCGAGAGCATATGAGTCATTATTTACAAAGAATATCATTTCCATCAAAAATGGAGCTGCTATTAGCACAATTATTGGTAACTGGCTTTTTGAAATTTTTATTTTTTTAAAAAAAAATAAATTAAAAACTACAAAAATAATCAACAAAACAGTACATAGTTTCCTGAAAATTAAAGTAATGGCAATTAATAATACTAATAAATTAAATACTTTGTTGAATGTCTTTTCTGAAATTTTCATAATACAATGCAAAATATATTAAAGGAAAAAGGCCTATTTTATGTCGGATGGAAGTCCCTAAATCGGGTTCAAATATACCTTGAACAATAAAATAAGCAAACAAAATTAATAAAGTCCACAACTCAAATTGATATTGTTTTCTGTTTTTTAAACATCTAGAAAACCGAACAAATAAAATATAAAAAATCAATAATTGCCAGATTACAAAAGCTAGTACCTGCGGAGCTAAAACATGTTTAACGGCCTCCACTACAGGCACGTTTACTGCCATAAAACCGTATACAATACCAAATGCTTCACCATACCAGGTGTCTTGTGCTATTGGCGATACAATTGCCGTGTTTATATTGTTCTTATTTATGTTGTTTATGACATAATTTTCCCGTGTAAGTTTCGAGATGTATTCACCTCTGATAATTCCATGACTCAGTGATAAAAAAATGGCAATCAGTAAACCGTAAAAGACAGTTGAAAATGTTTTGTTTTTAAATTTGATGTAGGACAATAGATACATTGCTATTGCTAAAATGGGCAGCAATGCATAATAGGGCCTGAAAAACGAAAAACAAGCGATTAAAACCAGTGAGAGAATAATTTTAAATGTTGGTTTCCTATTAGATTGAAATATGAAAGGAATAGTACAAAAAAGTAAAAAAGTAATGAATTCCTTAGTAGGCATAGACATGTATATTCCTGAAAGCAGCAACGCAATATAAACCAATATATTTTTCACGTTTACCTTATGGAAGTTTGAAGGCACTCCAATTTTATACAATAGGTACGTAACTATAGGAAATTGAATCAGCGCTATAGCAAAAAAAGGAAGCAGACGCAGACCTGTAAGTTTATAAAACATAATGGCAAAAGGATAACTCCCAAACCAGCCTATTTCATGGCCTTTGTCAAATACTATTATTATTGTATCATTAAAATATCTTTCCGGTAAAATATAAGGCGTTAATAAGGCCACGATTAAATTACAAAAAAACAACCCTATAAATACCGCTTTGTTTGTCTTTACTACTATTTTCATCGATGCTTTTGGTGTAAAAAAAGTACTTAGTCCATAAATATTATATTAAAAAGATACTCTTTCTTTCCTTTTATTTTAATGGAATATTATCAGTAATCTATCTTTCCTGTAGACAATTATTGCAGTAACGATATTCCAAAAGAGCAAACTTGAAACAAAAGCAATTGCTGCTCCCGTCATAGAATACATTGGGATTAATACTATATTTAAAATTAAGTTGAGTAGAACCGCAACAACTAGCACCATTTGAAAAATACTTTGTCTACCTGTCATATTCAAATATATAGCGGATACTCCAAAAAAAGAAGCCAACAATTGTCCCACCATTAATATCAAAAGTGCTTGTTTACTTTGAATGTAATTTTCTCCAAAGAAATATAAAATATTTTCAGAAAACAAACAAACCAATACAACTACCGGTACAGTCAGCCAAACAATCATCCGGGCACTGTGTTTCAATGCTGTTAATAGTTCTTTTTTATTGTTAACCGTATAAAGTTGTGCGATTTTTAATGAAACTGAAATATAGACTGAATTATTGATCATAAACAAAATAGAAACTAACTTCATCGCAATAGCATAATAAGCAACCGCTTCATCACCTTTAAATTTTTTTAAAAACACAATATCAAAAGTCATCATTAAAAAAATAGCTAAACTGCTTATAGCCATAGGGTAGGATTTGTATGCAATAAAAGAATACGTAAAAGGATTTGTGACAGTAGGGTGAACGGAATCGTCTTTTTCTTTTTTGAAAAGGCGAAAAATAATAACCGTTGTTATACTCCCAAGTGCAACAAATCCTATCAAAAAAGTATCTACTAAATAGCGTTCCTGATGATAATAAAACAAAATTACAGCCCCAAAAATAACGGAAACATACTTAAACGTATTTCTAAATAATTCAGCAATATAAATCTTATCCAAGGCTCTAATTGTTTCCGTATTAAACAAGGTTATTGAATAGAAAAACAACGTAATAATTGCTTTTGCTATCAAAACATAACTGCTTTTATCATTAAAGAATAAATTAATCTTATTTTGACCAATGCTAAAAAACACAAGCAATACGAGTAAACACAGCAACAAAATAAGTAAAACAATTTTTTTATAAATCGACTTTAATTTTTCTAGTTCATTTTTACTTTTTAAAATCCCTGTAAAATATAATATGGATTGATCCGTACCAAGAACACAAATGCTGCTTAAAACTAATAAAACCATTCGTATAAAGTCAAATTGACCAATGATTTTCGGGTCGTAATTATGGGTTAAAAACAATGAAAAACCAAAAAGAGTAATTACACCTATAATTCGTAACAACATCGTTTTTATACTCTGCAAGACAAATGGATTTTTTTTTATTTTACTGAAACCCATATTTATTTTTTCAAAATTGCAGGAAAAAACAGCAACTGATTAATTAAAATTATACTTGATTATATTGAGTTTTAAAAGTATTAACTCATTTTTGATTTCATCATTTGATTTTTATAGAAATCTGAAAATAAACGAATTATAATAAAAATAAAAACCAATAAAATTGGTAAAATCAATTTTAGTCTTCCATTAACTGAAGTGGTGTTTTCTATATTTAATGTTGAACTGTTGTCTTTAATGATCTTATTTAAACCCACCAGTTCTACTCTAGAATCTCCTTGTTCATTAATTAAAGCCTCTTTCGTTTTAATAACATCATTCAGTTGCGTGTTCTCATTATAGTACACTAGATTATTGCTTTTAGCTCCTCTTATGGTATTCGAAAAGCCGTTTAAAACAGCATCTATTTGGGCTATAATTGTATCATTCTGAACTGTTTTTAACTGAATATTATTAACCATTTCTTGCTGTACTTTCGAATAGTATTCTGATTCATTTAAAAAATGCAACAATGGCTCAATGGCAGATTTTTCCGTTGTCACTTCTTTTGTTTGGAAAAAAATCGTGTGAAATTTATAATTCTTACTTGTCAAATTGTCTTCAAGAATATTTTTTATTTCTCCGCCCTCTGCCATTAACTTGATTAATTCGAAGTTTTCAGTTTTATTTTCAATAAATTTATAAACATCCGTTATGGGTTTGATTTCCATTTTCACTAACTTATTGGGCTCTTTTATCCCTACAATTTCTTTAAGAAAAAGAGTATCTCCTTCTTTGATTTTGGATTCAATTAAGTCTATTTTGGAATATAAATAATCCGTACTCCCAAAATTTGGAGTAACAATGATTTTGTGATTATAGATTTTTTTTGTCGCATCTAAATAAGACCCTACTCCTACTCCTACTACCAACAAAATCAAAATTACAACCGCACTTTTCACAAAAAACCGAATGCATCTGAATAAAAATGTATTAAAATCTTGGAATAAAACCCGTATTTTTCTAGAAATTTGCATCAAATCAATTTCTTGATCGTCTTGATTATTGGGTACGTTTGTACTCATTTATATCTTTATTTTACGTTGAAAATTTGTTCTAATATTTTAATCGTAATCAAATAGGTGGGTTTTACACCTGAAGTTCCCAAACCGCCTGAAGCCAATGTGCTTCCGGTTTCCAAAGGATTGTCTGAGGCATAATACGCATACCTTACCTTTACATCATGAGGAACGCTCTTTCTAATTTTTGATGCGGATTGAATGGCTTTCTGATAATAGGAACCTTCCATTTCTAACCCAATAATTCCCCAAGTCGATTCATGGAAAAACTTTAATAAATCTCGATTTTGCAAGGAAGTTCCCAAAACCGTGACCATTGGCCCTGCAAAAACTGCAATGTCATTTCCTTCAAACATTTCAGCCGTTAATTCATTTTTAAAAAAATAATTATCAGCGGTTCCTTCGTTAATGTGAGCATTTGGAATCATAATATCTCCTTTCCCGCCCTCTAGAATTCCCGCTTTACCCATTATAGAAACTGATTCTACATTCAATAAGGTGTCTTTTTTAAACGGTTTCAATAACTCATCAATGGTTTCGTAAGCCTGTTCCCCAAATGCATAATCCATGACAATTAGTACCGGTTTTTTAGCTCCCGTATTGGCTTTAGGAAATGCAGTTTTGGCCCATTCAATTTTGGCTGTATCAAAAATCTGAACATCAATATTTGTACCTGAGGTATCCGGCAAGGAGATCATTCCATATTTCAAGGCCATGTCTTCTACTTGATTTCTGACCTCATGAGCCCCTGACTTGCTCAATTCCTCATAAATATAGAAATCCGATTTGTCTTTGAACTTGGTTTTTAGGACTTCAGTAGCAAAAATAGAATTCATCACACTGTGCATATTCGCACTAATTACATGGATTGGACGGTCCAAAAGTTGGTTTTCTTTTAAAACCTCCTTGATATTAGTCGCCCATATTTCTCCGTGAATGTGGTGTCCCAATCGTTCTCGTAGTATGGGACTAAAGGTAATCGTTCTTTTATTATCGTCTACAATTTCTTCAATGGCGAGTTTCCCCAACCAAAATATAACATGCAAAAAGCGATCTGGTGCAGCTGCTGACCCAAAAGCGTCATAAATATCCAGCACTTCTTCAAATGTTCGTCCCAGAATATTCGCAGCATGGGAAATGGCTTTCTCTTTTTCTACCAGAGTCAGTTTTTTCTTTTGAGAAACAGCCTGCTCTAGTTTAAACCAGTCGCGGGAAACTTCACCGGCATCATCCAATAAAACCCTGTTTCTAATTTTGTGGGATTCAATAAATATAAAGGTCAAATGCGTCAAAATATCATAAATATCCGAGCGTCCGCGAGTAATCTCCACATTCATTTGTTCCTCATCAATTCGGTAACAATTACGGCGTCTTTTTGGCGGTACAATCGCTTGAAAATGCGATTTAGAATAGCCTTCTTCCGAAGTCAAATTTATAAAACGGCATTCTTCGATTCCTACCGGAAGACGCTCAATAACATATAAAAGTCCGTTCAGTTCTACTTTTTCCTCGGCAATATTTCCATAAATTTCTGGTCGTAATGCTAATAATGCTTCCCGCAATGTATCCCCAGAAATTCCCATCGGTTTGTAAAATCCTCTGTTAAAAAGGTGCCGCATGGTGATGTACATTTTTTCAATTGCTGCCGATGATTCTTGTGCTCTGGAGCGTGATATATTTTTGGTTTCTTTCATTTTCTATTTATTTCCTAACCTTCAAAGGTATGGTATTTATTTACTTCTTAATAAATCTACTATGTTTCTGTCATTAGAGAGCCTTGGAATTTTATTTTGACCACCCAGCTTGCCGATGGATTTCATATACTCCTGAAAACCATTTTTGGCTACTTTGGTGACTACCACTTTTTGGAGCACTTTGCCCACAATTAGATCATCATAATACATATTCTGTTTTCGCATCGCATTGTCGAGTGCTTCCGCAAAAGATAGGCTATCTTCGGGTTCGTTCTCAAATTCTATATACCATTCATGATACGGCAACCCTTTAGATGGATTAATTTGTGGCGCCACTGTAAATTCATTAATTCGAATTGTAGTCCCTACAATAGCCTCCTGCAATGCACTTTCTACCTCTTTGCCAATTACATGTTCCCCAAAAGCCGAAATATAATGTTTGATTCTTCCCGAAACAATTATTCGGTATGGTTTTAAACTGGTAAATTGTACCGTATCCCCAATATTATACCCCCAAAGTCCCGCATTAGTGGAAATAATTAAAACATAATTCACGCCTAGTTCCACTTCTCCAATTGTATATCGTGTAGGATTTTCGGTGTGAAATTCATCGCTTTTTATAAATTCATAAAAAATTCCGGAGTTCAACAACAATAACATCCCTTTCTCTTTTTGGGAATCCTGGTACGCAAAAAATCCTTCGGAAGCTGGAAATAATTCAATACTATCTACTTTTCTACCTATCAGATTTTCAAATTTAGCGCGATAGGGCTCGTAATTGACACCGCCGTAAATAAACAAATTGAAATTTTTAAAGATGTCCCCAACTGGCTTTCCTCCTTTTTGATGCAATTTTTCAAAATACATTTGTACCCAAGATGGAATCCCGGAAATTACTGCCATATTTTCGTTGAATGTCTCTTCAACAATGGCATTCACTTTGGTTTCCCAATCTTCAATACAATTGGTTTTCCAGGAAGGCATTCTATTTTTTTGAAGGTATTTTGGAACAAAATGGGCTACAATACCTGACAATCTTCCTAGTTTAACTCCGTTTTTTTCTTCTAAGATTGGACTCCCTTGTAAAAAAATCATTTTGCCGTCAACAAAATCTGCGTTTCCAGTTTCATGAATATAATGTAGAATTGCATTTCGGGCTGCCTCAATATGAAAAGGCATGGATTCCTTGGTCAACGGAATGTATTTAGCCCCAGAAGTAGTCCCGGAAGTCTTAGCAAAATAAAGAGGTTTTCCTTTCCAAAGAACATTTTCTACACCTTGTACAGCTTGATCAACATAAGGTTTCAGTGCTTCATAATCCCGAATAGGAACTTGTTTTGCAAAATCCTTTACCGTTTTTATTTGGTCAAAATGATGATCAATCCCAAACTGCGTTTTCTTCGCTTCTTTGATTAATTTTTGCAAAACCTTCTTTTGAGTTTCGATTGGATTATTGGCCCAAAGTTGTGTTTTCTTGTATATTTTTTGTGCAAATAATTTTGCAGCAATTGCTTTTATTGACATTTTAATTTTTGTTCTTATAAAATTGAAAGATGCTTTTTATTCTGTTTTTCTACTTCTTCCCAGCCGAGGTTGAGATGTAATTTTTTTCTTCTTTCGCTACTTGTTCTCTCAATTCCAATTCCTGTTTTGATGCAGATAATTTAGTTTTAGAAGGTACGTCATCTGCTGCCGAAAGTATCGAATCTTTATTGAATTTTGTATATTCTAACTCGCCTGTCAATACTTTTTGAATGGATTGGATATACACTTCGTTTTTCTTTAAGGCTCGGGATAAAGAATCTGATTTCAAAGCCAGTTCCATGGCATCCTTCTTCAATTTTGAGGAAGAGTAACCGGGTATAAATTCTCGTAAAGGAGTAAAAGCAATAATTAAAGTTGTAACAAATATAATAATTATTGCTCCTAAAGTCGCTACCACAAAAACATTCATTAAGGTCAGCTTCAATGAAAAAGTTTCTTCAAATGTATCTTCGTTTAGAATTATTAAACGGAGTTTATTGAATAGTTTTTCCTTTATTTTACGCCGTTTTAGCCTTTTTTTAGACATGTTTTTTTATTATTGAACAAATATAACAATTATTGTCATTGATTGTATTCGGTTATTATAGGCAACTATTCTGAACCATAATATATTTTTAATAAATTTTTAACGCTTTTGAAACCAAATAAATGCAACAAAATGAGTTAGTGTTAACTTATTCTATATACCTTTGCTCTTAGGTTTATTACAAATTTGCTTCGGCAATAAATTATTCTATCATGGGAAGATTAGGTGTTACAGAAATCCTTGTTATATTGGCCATTGTTTTATTACTTTTTGGAGGTAAAAAAATCCCAGAATTAATGAAAGGTCTAGGAAGCGGAATAAAAGAATTCAAAAACGCAGCCAAAGACCCACAACCAGCTGATAAAAAAGAAGAAGAAGAAACAAAATAAAAAAAATGCTTTTCAATCGAAAAGCATTTTTTTTGTTTTAAAGTATCATACTCAACTGAATTCTCTTTCTGTCCTCATCTACTTCCGTTACTTTTACCTCAACGTGTTGATGTAATTTCACCACTTCATTCACATCGCTTACAAAACCTGCTTTGAGTTGTGAGATATGAACCAAACCGCTTTCTTTGACTCCAACATCTACAAAACAACCAAAATTGGTAATGTTATTCACTATTCCAGGCAAAATCATTCCTGTTTTTAAGTCCTTAATCGTTTTTACATTGGGGTCAAATTCAAATACTTTGGCTGATTTTCTGGGGTCTAATCCCGGTTTTTCGAGTTCTTTGATAATATCTTTTAAACCCAATACCCCAATCTCAGGCGTAATGTAATTTTCTGTTTTTATTAAAGCGGTTTTTTCTTTATTAGCAATCAAATCATGCACCGTCAATTTCAAATCTTTTGCCATTTTCTCCACAATTGCATACGCTTCCGGATGCACTGCTGAATTATCCAATGGGTTTTTTGCATTCGAAATTCGGATAAAAGCAACACCCTGTTGATAGGCTTTTTCGCCCAAACGCGGTACTTTTTTCAATTGTTTTCGATCTGTAAAAGGGCCGTTTTCTAAACGGTAGTGTACAATATTTTCAGCTAGCTTCTCTCCTATTCCACTCACATAACTCAACAAATGCTTGCTTGCCGTATTGATATTTATTCCAACCGAATTCACACAACGAATCACCGTATTATCTAATTCTTCTTTTAATTTATTTTGATCTACGTCATGTTGGTATTGCCCTACGCCAATGGCTTTTGGGTCAATTTTTACCAACTCTGCCAAAGGATCTGAGAGTCTTCGTCCGATTGAAACTGAACCACGAACCGTCACATCATAATTCGGAAATTCTTCTCGAGCGATTTTTGAAGCGGAATACACCGATGCTCCAGCCTCAGAAACGATAAAAACCTGAACTGGTTTATCAAAAGCTATTTTCTTGATGAAGAATTCAGTTTCTCTTGAAGCCGTTCCATTTCCTATTGAAATCGCATCAATTTTATACGAATTGACCATCGAACGGATTTTTTTCATTGCCATTGCCTCCTCTTTTTGAGGGGCATGCGGATAAATAGTTTCGTTATACAACAAATCCCCTTTTTCGTCCAAGCAAACAATTTTACAACCACTTCTAAATCCGGGATCAATTGCTAGAATTCGTTTTTCACCCAAAGGCGGAGCCAGTAATAATTGACTCAAATTATTCGCGAAAACCTGAATAGAATTGGCATCAGCCTTAGCTTTCGCTTCTTGCAATGCTTCATTTGAAATTGCTGGATTCAGCAATCTTTTGTAACTATCCGCTATAGCTAATTGTATGTGAGGTGTTGTGCTGTTTTGACTTTTTAGGATTAATGCATCAATACTATCATAGGCTTCATCCGCATCAACTGCTACTTTACACTTGATAAAACCTTCATTTTCGGCACGAAGCATGGCTAATAATCGGTGTGAAGGCGCTTTAGCTAGTGGTTCTGACCAATCGAAATACTGACTGAATTTCTGCCCTGCTTCATCATCCTTTTTAGCTTTTACTACTTTGGTGGTAATGGTGGCTTTGCGTTCGTACAATCTTCGGAGTTGCTTACGAACATAAATATTTTCATTAATCCACTCTGCAATAATGTCTCTCGCTCCTTGCAGCGCAGCTTCTTCATTAATGATATTTTCATTCAAATATTGGGTGGATATAAAATCGACATCGTCATTATTTTGCGCCATAATGATTTTTGCTAACGGTTCCAATCCGTTTTCACGGGCAACATCAGCTTTGGTTTTTTTTTTCTTTTTAAAAGGCAGGTAAAAATCTTCCAATTCTTTCAAATCAAAACTTTGCTGGATTTTTTTTTCTACTTCTAGACTAAGCGCATTTTGTTCCTGAATCGATTTTAAAATCGCTTCTTTACGTTTTACGATAACTTCGTATTCTTTTTGAAGCTTTGCAATTTGCTCAATAAAAACCTCGTCTAGATTTCCTGTGGTATCTTTTCGATACCGCGAAATGAATGGAATCGTACAATCCTCTTGTAATAATTGAACGGTATTTTGAATGTTTATCGCTGCTGTAGCAACGGACTTCGAGATAAATTGTATGTTGGTCATTTTAAATGTCGGATTATAAAATCATGTTGCTAAAATACTACCTTTGAGTCAAAACTCCTTATTCATGTCTTTTTTATTCTGGTATTTTCCGCTGATTAATGTAGTTGCCTTTTCAATAACAGCACTAGATAAATGGCTCGCTATACAACAAAAATGGCGGGTTTCAGAACGTAATTTATTGTTTACGAGTGTAATTGGCGGAACAATTGGTGCTGGATTAGCGATGCTTTTTTTCCGACATAAAATTTCAAAAATATCTTTTTTATGGAAGTTTTTTTTAATTATTGTACTGCAGTTTTTTACAGCGTATTTCTATGTTATAAAATCTAAATAATTACTCTTGTTGATTGCTTCAAAAGTAGCATCTGGTTAGGCTTTGGCGAAAGCAGCAGGAATTTTAACTTTTTTGGTTTCATTCCACTTAAACTCAAATTCAGCCAGTTTTTCTCCCTTTTCTTCAAGCCAATCTAGTTCTTGCCAATCTTAAGTGCGCCAGAAATAATTATTCTTTATTTTTAGATAATTTTGTTATTTAACGCGTTCTGCTGCCAAGTAATTTTCTTGCATTGAAAACTCCATTTATGCCAATGGAAAAAGATACAAAGTATTTTTTCGTCCTACTAGTGGTTCGCCAAGAATATTGTTTAAATCAAATAGAGAAGAACTTGTCGCAATGGTTTTGATTGCTTCAATAGAATCCACAATTAATTTTAGAATCAAACCAATATTTGGAATTGTTTGAGCTTCGTCTGTAAGCAGCAAATCAATATTGAGTAATAACCGCTTGTAATTTGCTACTGAACGTTCCTTGAGTATATTAATATCATTCAGATCTTCTCGTTCAATTACCAATAGCTTCCCGTAGGAATAGTTTCAAGGTACTTTTTTATTGGTTCCGTTTTTTCAACTTAACGAGAACCACTAAAATCAATACTTTATTAGGAAGTACTTTTTTATAAAAATCTTGAAATAGTGTTTTTTTTAAATATTTTTCTATTGTATTTGGTTTAGAAATCTAAACCAAATACAATAGAAAAATAGTAATTCAGTCAATGCGTTAACTAAATTTATATAAATCCAGTCAATAAAAATTCTTAATAAGAAATTTTATCGACTCTATTTTGGTGTCTTCCACCTTCAAATTCGGTGTTCAAGAATGCCTCAACCATTTCTATTGCTTGTGGAATTGAAGTGTAACGAGCGGGAATACTAATAATATTTGCATCATTGTGTTGGCGAGCCAAAACCGCAATTTCTTTCATCCAACATAAAGCCGCACGTACTTTAGACTGCTTATTAACCGTCATGGAGATACCGTTACCACTACCGCAAATAACAATTCCAAAATCAGCTATTCCTTCTGAAACATCCATAGCAACGGGACGCCCAAAATCAGGGTAATCCACACTCTCTACTGAATCTGTTCCGTAATTAATTACTTCATGTCCTTTTGCTTTAAGCATTTCAACAATTGCCTTTTTATAATCTGGGCCTGCATGATCGTTTCCTATTGAGATTTTCATAGTATATGTATAAGTTGTGTGATGCAAATTTAATAAAGTAATCTATTTTGATTCATTTAAATCTCTATTCTTTATTAGATTATTTGTTTTTAAATAAACTTTTAAAATTAAATGCATACAATGGTTTATAACTACCACATTATTATTTAATTAGTAGTAGGGATCTATTTTTATTAAATCTATAAATAACTGTAAATCAATAGGTAATCTTTAGACTAAATGTTAAAAATTTACATTGTTAATAGCAAAATGCAATTGCTTGATATTCAGTTAACTTTAAATTAACAGTGAGTGTTCATAACTTTAGATAGATTCTGAGAAGTATTTTTGTGTTATAAATAAAAAATAAGTAATCCAAAACCCAACTTTTATATCCTAGTTTATTTACTTGAATTTTTAGAATAGTTATTAATACTAAAAAGTAGGTTATCAACAAAAAAAGGTAAACCAAGTTATTTACAAAATCAATAGCTTTTAGGTTATCAACCATTGTTAATTAAAATATAAAAAGGGTTTAAAACGAATACATTACACTACAATAACTATGTTGATAAGTACCAATAAAATCTTTTTTCTTGATTATAATACAAATTAAAATAAATTTATTGCCACTATTAACAAGCTATAATAACAACCAAAAAATAATTTAAATTTAATTTTTCTTTTTGTTTATATTAATATATGTTGACAACTTTCAAAAAAATAAGACTTTCAAAAATTAGATTTTAATCGGATTATACATTTAAACAATTGTCAAATTATTATTTAAGTTATCTAATAATTGTTGAACTGTAACAAAATCATTGAAGTGAATTTTAAGTTTGATTCCACCGTATGCAAAACTGCCAAACGGATCGATTGAGACTAATGTTTCGTTTTCAAAAAAATAATTTATGTTCTCTTGCTCTAATAAATGCTTTAAAACTATAATTTCATGAGAATAATTAAAAATAGCAATTGTTTCAAATTCTTCCATTTTAGATTCTTTTTATAAAGATACAACTATTCTTTAAAGTTATATTTTCTTTAAAACTAGGTATGGAGTACTGAAAACAGTTTAGTATTTTGTAATTTTAGACTTTTAAGAACAGATTTATGAGTAAAAGATTAAGAAAGCCGATAAAAAAAGAGAAAGACTTCTCTGATAAAATACTAAAGATATTATCGCAAAGTGCTAATAAAGCATTCAATTATAAACAAATAGGAGCAAAGCTGGAGTTGGATGACACCGAAAGCAGAAATCAAATTATCAAAGATTTGAAGATTTTAGCTTCGCAAAATAAAATTATAGAATCAGAACCGGGTAAATACTTAGTGAAAGCGGTAAGTAAGGATTATTACGAAGGTAAAATAGATATGACCGGACGTAAAACGGCTTATTTTGTGTGTCCGGAAATGGACGAAGATGTCTTTATTCCAACCAATAATCTGAACCATGCTTTAGACAAAGATATTGTAAAAGTTTATGTTTATAACCGTAGAAAAGGAAAAAGACCTGAAGGTGAAGTGATTGAAGTAGTTGAAAGAAATAAAACCGATTTTGTTGGGGTAATTGACATACAGGCAAATTTTGCTTTTGTTTCTACGGCAAATCCGAAAATGTATACTGACATTTTTATTCCAAAAGATAAAATAGGCGAAGCAGAACAAGGTGATGTAGTTTTAGTTCATATCGAAGATTGGCCGGCTAAAGCAGATAGTCCTTTTGGTTCCGTAATAAAAGTTTTAGGAAAACCAGGAGAGCACGATACAGAGATTCATGCCATTTTAGCGGAATACGGTTTACCATCAGAGTTTCCCATAGAAGTAGAAACCTTTGCTCAAAAAATAGATACATCAATAGCAGAAAGTGAAATTGCCAAACGCCGCGATATGCGCGATACGTTGACTTTTACCATTGATCCAAAGGATGCTAAGGATTTTGATGATGCCTTATCATTTAAAAAATTAGAGAATGGCAATTACGAAATTGGTATTCATATTGCCGATGTTTCCCATTATTTGCAAGAAGGAACGATCCTGGATGATGAAGCGTATCAAAGAGCGACTTCCGTTTATTTAGTAGATAGAGTAGTGCCAATGTTGCCTGAAGTACTATCAAATTTTGCATGTTCTTTACGCCCAAATGAAGAAAAATATACTTTTTCAGCAATATTCGAAATTACTGAAAAGTCACAGGTAGTGAATCAATGGTTTGGTAGAACTGTAATTTATTCGGATCAACGATTCTCATATGAAGAAGCGCAGTACATCATAGAAACGAAAGACGATGTGATTCCAGAAGAAATTTCTATAACTGGAAGTTCCTATCAAGTATCGGAAGCAATCGTTGCTGCTACACTAAAAATGGATGAATTAGCTAAAATATTTAGAAAAAGAAGAATGGCCGATGGAGCCATTTCTTTTGATAAAGTAGAAGTAAAATTCAATTTAGATGAAGCTGGTGAACCAAAAGGCGTGTATTTTAAAGTTTCTAAGGATGCCAATCATTTAATTGAAGAATTTATGCTTTTGGCTAATAAAAAAGTTGCTGAGTATATTGGTAAACAGACAAAAACTTTTATCTACAGGATTCATGATGAACCTAATGAAGATAAATTAATTGCTATGCAAACGGTAATTGCTAAGTTTGGTTATAAAATAGATTTTAGAAATAAAGGCGATATTTCAAAATCTCTAAATGCATTAATGGAAGAAGTGAATGGTAAAAAAGAGCAAAATTTAATTGATACTCTTGCGATTAGAAGCATGAGTAAAGCTAAATATTCTACGGATAATATTGGTCATTATGGTTTAGCTTTCGATTATTATTCCCATTTTACCTCACCAATTCGTCGCTATCCCGATGTGATGGTACACAGATTGTTACAGCATTATCTGGATGGCGGTAAATCTGTAGATGAAGAAACCTATGAAACAAAATGTTTGCATTCCTCCACCATGGAAGGTTTAGCTACAAATGCGGAACGTGATTCTATCAAATACATGCAGGTAAAATACATGCAAGATCATCAGGATCAGGAATTTTTGGGCGTAATTTCAGGTGTGACAGAATGGGGGATTTACGTGGAAATCATTGAGAATAAATGTGAAGGTATGTGCAGAATACGCGATATTAAAGACGATTATTACACTTTTGATGAGAAACAATATGCACTAACTGGCGCAACTTCTGGTAAATTATTACAATTAGGAGATGAAATTTACGTTAAAGTAAAAAATGCCGATTTAGTTAAAAAACAATTGGATTTTAATTTTTTAAGAAGAATTGAAGAACCATCAAAATAAAATGAAATGAAAAAAGTACTTTTTTTTGCATGTGCGTTGGTATGCCAACTAACATTTGCACAAGTGTCAAGAAATTTAGGTGATTTTAACGAATTGAAAGTATTTGATAAAATCAACGTAAAACTAATTGCTGCCTCAGAAAATAAAATAGTTATAACCGGAGCTCGAGCTGACGAAGTTGAAACAGTAAATAAAAATGGAGAATTAAAAATAAGAATGCCTTTTCCACAATTACTTTCAGGGGAAGATATTTCTGTAAAATTATATTTTAAAGCGCTTGAAAGTATTGCTGTCAGTGAAGGAAGTTATGTTTCAAGTGAAACTATTGTAAAGCAAACCATTTTAGATTTGAATGCTAAATCAGGAGGAGAAATAAAGTTAGAAATAGCAGTTGATAAAGTAAATGTAAAAGCAAACGCAGGGGGAATAATTGATTTGTCAGGCAAAGCTGTTAACCAAAATGTAGGGATCACTTCAGGTGGAATTCTAAAAGCAATGGATTTACATACATCTCAAACGACAATAAGCGTTGCAGCAGGAGGAAAATCAGAAATCTATGCTACTACATTAGTGGATGCAAAAGTAAAAGCTGGGGGCTCTATTTTTATCTACGGGAAACCAAAACAAATTAACAAGGAAGTTTTCATTGGTGGTACTATTTTAGAAAAAAATTAGTACTTTAGTTTAGATACTATAGAAATAAATTTAAATTATTAATGATAAACGATATTTTATCCGGTATTCCTTGGGGAATTTTTTTGAGTTTTATGATTGGACCTGTCTTTTTTATTTTATTGGAAACAAGTATTATAAAAGGATTTAGAGCCGCTTTAGTGTTTGATTTAGGCGTTATTTTAGGAGATATTATTTTTATAGGTATAGCTTATTTAGGAAGTTATAGATTAATTCAAAGTTTAAAAGATCAACCTGCACTTTTTATTTTTGGAGGAGTATTAATGGTAGTTTATGGTATAATTTCTTTCATTCAATTAAAAAAAGAAGAGAAAATTAATACAGATATTATCGACAGAGAAATAGTCAAGAAAAATTATTTAAGCCTTTTTATAAAAGGATTTTTATTAAATATTATCAATATTGGTGTCCTTGGTTTTTGGTTGGCAATCATTATTTCAGTAGGACCTAAATTAGATATGCAAACACCAAGAATGGTCACGTTCTTCATTACTGTAATTAGTACTTATCTATTTATTGATTGTATTAAAATACTATTGGCAAAGCAATTAAAAACAAAATTAACTCCAGTAAATATTCTCAAAATAAAAAAAGGAATCAGTATTGTAATGATGGTATTTGGTATAGTACTAATCACCCAAGGCTGGTTCCCGGAAGAAAAAGAATTAGTTAAAAAAGCATTTGAAAAAATTGATTAAATAAAAAGGAAGCGCTGTTTTTTAAAATAATAAAGCCTTACTCCTAGACATATAGAAGTAAGGCTTTATTATTTTATTATTTTCCAAAAAACGCCTATTATTTTAAATCTTCTCCTGAAGCCTTTGGACTCGCTTGTCTAAAGATATAATTACATGATTTTTCTTTAAAGCTTAGACATAAAAAAAACCTCCAAATTGCTTTGAAGGTTCTTGAGGCATCGTCCGGATTCGAACCGGAGTAGGAGCTTTTGCAGAGCCCAGCCTAGCCACTCGGCCACGACGCCATTATTGAATGGACGGCAAAAGTACTTAAAAAGTTTAGAGTTTAAAAATTTAAAGTTTAAAAGTTTAAAAAAATATTTTAAAAATAGTTAATTTTTTTAAAAATTAACTTCTGTATTCTTCCATTTCAATAGTAACTGCTTCAACATCACCACCAATAGGTGGATTTAGTTTAGAAACCGCTACATTAATTCTGGAAATCTCAGGAATTTCTTCAAAAATCCGAGTGATGATTCGGTGCGCCACATGTTCTAGTAAATCGGAACGTATGGCCATTTCTTCCACTACAATTTGATTTAAAAGTACATAATCCACCGTATCTTTCAAATCATCTGTATTACAGGATTTTCTAAGATCAGTCTTAACTTCTAAATTTACGGTATAATCAGACCCAATTTTTCCTTCTTCGATTAAACAACCGTGGTAGGAGTAGGTTCTGATATTTTTTAGTTTTATAATTCCCATGTATCTTTTTGTTTATTGTTTAAAATTTAAGATTAGCGGCACTTTCTTCTAACTTTTAATAGGTTTCTAGTGAACTTTAAACCTTAAACCTCAAACTTTTTTTATCTTTGCTAAAATAAAACAAAAAAATGTCAACTGAAGAAAAATCACTCCATTTTATAGAACAAATCATTGAAGACAGTTTATCAAACGGTTTTCCTCAAGATCAATTACGTTTCCGATTTCCACCAGAGCCTAATGGGTATTTGCATATAGGTCATGCTAAATCGATTTGTTTGAATTTTGGTTTAGGGTTAAAGTACAATGCGCCTGTTAACTTGCGTTTTGACGATACAAATCCTGCTAAAGAAGAGCAAGAATATGTAGATGCTATTAAGGAAGATTTGCAATGGTTGGGTTTTAATTGGACAGAAGAATTGTATTCTTCTGATTATTTTCAGCAGTTATATGAATGGGCCGTTGCCATGATTAAAAATGGAAAAGCATACATAGACAGTCAATCCTCTGAAGACATGGCGATTCAAAAAGGAACGCCAACGCAACCTGGAGTTGATGGACCTTTCAGAAACCGTTCTATTGATGAAAACCTTACGTTATTTGAAGGTATGAAAAATGGCGATTTTGAGGAAGGAAGTCATGTTTTACGGGCCAAAATTGATATGACCTCGACTAATATGTTGATGCGGGATCCCTTGATCTATCGTGTTTTACACCGGCATCATCATAGAACTGGAAACGATTGGAAAATTTATCCCATGTATGATTATGCACACGGGGAAAGTGATTACATAGAACAAATTTCACATTCTATCTGTACGTTAGAATTTGTAATGCACCGTGAATTGTATAATTGGTTTTTGGATCAAATTTATGATGACTCAAAAGTAAGACCACATCAATATGAATTTGCGCGTTTGAACTTGAATTACACGGTAATGAGCAAGCGAAAACTATTGCAACTGGTTCAGGAAAATATAGTAAATGGCTGGGATGATCCTAGAATGCCAACTATTTCAGGATTGAGAAGAAGAGGATATACAGCTAATTCTATTCGTAAATTTTGTGATATTATTGGTGTTGCCAAAAGAGAAAATATAATTGATTTTTCACTTTTAGAATTTTGCTTGCGCGAAGATTTGAATAAAACAGCTCCAAGAGTTATGGCGGTTTTAGATCCAATAAAATTGGTGATCATTAATTATCCTGAAGATAAAGAAGAATGGTTGGAAGCCGAAAACAATCAGGAAGATGAAAGTGCAGGATTTAGAAAAGTTCCTTTTTCAAAAGAATTATACATCGAAAGAGAAGACTTTCTAGAAGATGCTCCAGCGAAGTTTTTTCGATTGAGTTTAGGCAGAGAAGTACGCCTTAAAAATGCCTATATCATCAAAGGAGAAAGTATTATAAAAGATGCTGCTGGAACTATTACAGAGATTCATGTGAGGTATGATGAAGACAGCAGAAGCGGTAGTGGGAGTGAAGCGAGTCAAAGGAAAGTGGCTGGAACGTTGCATTGGGTTTCTATACAACATGCTTTAGAAGTGGAGGTTCGTCTCTACGATCGCTTGTTTATCGATGAAGCACCTGACAGTCATAAAGAGAAAAATTTCTTGGAATTTATGAATCCTAGTTCGTTACAAATTGTGAAAGGATTTGTAGAACGAAGTTTGTTAACAGTTCAATCTGGAGATAAATTCCAGTTTCAACGGTTGGGTTATTTCAATGTGGATAAAGAAACTACCGAAGGTAAAATTGTCTTTAATAAAACCGTTGGATTAAAAGATGCTTGGGAAGAAAAAGGGAAAAAAGAAGAAAACTTATTGATGAATACCCAAAAAGAAATCAATAAATATGTAAAAGAAAAAGAGGAAACCAATGCCATTTTGATTCTAAATAGTATTGTTGCAACTATTAAGAGTATCGATAATTACAGTTTAATTATTCAGACGATTATAAAAAACTGTAAGAATGACAATAATGCGTTGTTGTTTTCTAATTTAATTTTACATCATTCCGATAAGGTAACAGTAAAGGATATTGAAGAAGAGTCTTTGATAAAATTATACACGATGTCTTTGAAAAGTCAGATGACTGCCGTTAGAATTCTGGCTCTTGAAAATTTACAAAACGACTTGGATAATTTTAGTGCTTTCCAAAAACAACTTTCAGAAATGAAAAATAATGAAAAAAACGAAAAAGTGTTGCAATTATTAAATGATCTTAAAGTTTAATAACTACTTTTTAAAATAGATTTTAGCAATCAAAAGCACTCTAAAAAGAGTGCTTTTCTTATTATAGTAATTTCTTATAAAAATACTTTTTTTAATATTTTTATCCAATCAAAAACGACTTCCATACGTTGATTTTAAGATTGTTTTTTAGAATATATGACACACAACATAAAATTGAAATAAACACGGCACAGCGCGTTTTTATTTGCTTTTTGTCTTGTATAATTACACTTTAACGAGTTGTTAACGGGATTTTACTAATAATTTTGTAACTTTATAAAACTAACTTTATAAAACTAACTTTTAAAATTTACAATTATGTCGAATAATGCAGGAAATACATTGGTGGCTGTTTTAACCGGAGTAGTTATTGGGGCTGGAGTAGGAATTTTATTTGCGCCTGATAAAGGATCTAAAACCAGAGAAAAATTAAAAGATGGTTTTGATGGTGCCAAACATGATTTACAAAATAAATTGGAAAGTGTCTCTTTACAACTAAGTGATCAATTAACAACAGCTAAATTTGATTTAGAAGGAACTTATCAAGAGTTGGTTTCAAACATGAGTCACAAGACCGAAGAGGTAATTTCTTTTTTAGAAGAAAAATTAGCAGAGTTAAAAAGACAAAACGCCAAACTTCAAAAATAATCTCGATTTATCGAATTAATAAATCTTAAATCTAAATACATGGCTTTTGAAGAATTAAAAGAAAATACGGAAGATATACAGGACCAAATACAAGCCTATATCCAAAGCAATGTGTCTTATTATAAATTATGGGGTTTCAAAGTAGCAATGAAGTCTACTACTATGATTCTTAAGTTTTCATTGATTTTTTTGTGTTTAAGTATGGTTTTGTTATTTTGTTCAATTGCAGGAGCTATGGCTATTGGTAAATATTTAGATAATTATCCAATGGGGTTTTTAACAATAGGGGGAATTTACCTTGTGGTAACAAGTCTTTTGTTTTTAATAAAAGATAAAATTATTGAGGGACCGATACTAGAGAAATTTTCTGAAATATTTTTTAACGATTAAATTATGGAAACAAAAAAATATTCTTCTTACGCTCAAATCGATAGAGAACTTGAAATTTTAAAAATGGAAAAAGAAATTAGTTATCAAAAACTAATTTTTGGAGTAAATAAAACAAAAGAAAGTTTTTCACCTCAAAATATTGTAAGTGATTTGGTAGGATCGTTTAGCACTGCTATTCCTTATGGAGCAATAGTTTCAACAGCGGTTCCTTTTATATTGAATAAAGCAGTTCCTTTTATTAAAAATTGGATATCAAAAAGAAAAAGAGGCTTGTAAAAGCCTCTTTTTTTATGGATTTAAAAAAATTATTCTTCTGGATCCGGAGCTTCTAGTTTTTCAGGTAATTGATAATCCGTTTTATCTTCTTTTTTAGCACTCCCTTTTCCATTTTTCTTTCGCATCATTTCACCCACTTGATTTGAAGCGCTGAAAGAAGCGATCATATTATTAAGCATGTCACTTCCGGCTTGGGGTGAATTAGGCAACAAAATTAAGTTAGAATTCGCATCAGCACCAATAGCTTGCAGTGTATCATAATGTTGTGTGACCACAATCAATGCAGAAGCTTCCTGGGAATTTATTCCAACTCTATTTAAAACATCTACACTTTCTACTAAACCTTTGGCAATTTCTCTTCTTTGGTTAGCAATACCTAGTCCTTGTAATCGTTTGCTTTCAGCCTCAGCTTCGGCTTTGGCTACAATTCTTATTCTGGAGGCTTCCGCTTCAAATTCGGCCACTGTTTTTTCTCTATCAGCCGCATTAATTCTGTTCATAGCATTTTTTACTTGAATATCTGGATCAATATCCGTTACCAAAGTATTGATAATGGTATATCCATACGTAGTCATAGCCTCATTTAATTCCCCTTTTACTGCAATGGCAATGTCGTCTTTTCTTTCAAAAACATCATCCAATTTTAATTTTGGAACTTCAGCACGAACCACATCAAAAACATAGGAAGTAATTTGATCGTGGGGATATTCCAGTTTATAGAAAGCATCGTAAACGGTTTCTTGAATTACCATAAATTGAACTGAAACTTTAAGTTTAACAAAAACGTTGTCTTTCGTTTTTGTTTCAATGATAACGTCTAGTTGTTGAATTTTAAGATTCACACGTCCTGCGATTCTATCTATTAAAGGAATTTTTAAATGCAAACCAGATTGTCTGATGCTTAAAAATTTTCCAAATCGTTCTACAACAACAGCAGTTTGTTGTTTTACTGTAAAAAATGAAGATAATAAAATGAAAAACCCAAAGACTAATAGGATGATTAAAGCAATGTTCATAATATTTTTATTTAGTTAAAAATTATCTCACAATTTACAAAAAAACTTTAGGTTTGTCTTTGTAATTTCCAATTATATGAGAAAGATAGTACTTTGTTTAGTTTTTGCTTTTGTTTAAACAACAACTTTCTCCCAGTATAAACAATTGGATTCTAACAGGATGGGTATCATTTTTGGAGTCAATCAATTCACTTTAAAAACAAATAACTTTGAGACTAAACAAGGACTGTGTTGGAATACAGGATTTACTATGAGAAAAAATTTATATATTAGTTGGGATAGTGTATAACATTTAATTTAGTTTAAATAATTTTCCTGTTGCAACAACCACATAGACCTTGATACAGGAAGATATCAACTATAAATTGGCATCGGCACAAGGGTTTTTACAAGTAAGTTATAAACTTGTCTAAAATCATTTTAGTATTGGTTTTGGACCTGTGAACAGGTAAATGGAAAATTAAGTAAGATAGTACGGATGAAAATAAAGGTACTTCTGGTACAACGTTGTTAGCCAAAGATAGTAGGGAGATTTCTAATTTTAATTTTTATCCAAAGGTTGAATTGCTTTTGGCGTTCGTCATTTTAGAGCAAATGTTTCCTATCAATTTACAGTCAATACTATGCTTGAATACTTATACAACAAGAATTTAGGTGTCAATTTCAAATTAAATTCAGGAATAGTAACTGAGAATTTCTGTTTATATATAGCTAATCTCACTAGTTAATAAGAAGAAGGCTCAATGTTTACTAAATAATATGTAGTAAATATTGAGCCTTCATGGTGATTATATGTTTGAAAAATTACAAAGTAGCTATTGCTTTTTGAATTCTGTTAATCGTTTCGTCTTTTCCAATTATTGCAACGATATCAAATAGGTGAGGACCTTTTAGGGCTCCAACCAAACTCAAACGAAATGGTTGCATTACTTTTCCCATTCCAATTTCATTTTTCGTCATCCAGTCTTTCACAATGGTTTCGATATTCATAGAAGTAAAATCGGTAATTTCTTCTAGGACAGAGATTAATTCCTGCATTAATGCCGGTGTTTCTGCCTTCCAGTTTTTGCTGGCTTTTTCATCATAGGCTGTTGGAGCTACAAAAAAGAAATCGCTCATTTCCCAAAATTCTGAAACGAAATGCGCACGTTCTTTGATTAAAGAAACTACTTTTGTTAGAACAGTATCAACTACAGAAAACCCTTTTTCAGCCAAAATAGGAGCATAGGCTTCCGCCAAAATCGCATCTTCTTGCTTAATTAAATATTGGTGATTGAACCATTTGTTTTTTTCCGGATCAAATTTAGCACCAGCTTTATGAACTCTATTCAAGTCAAATGCTGCAACTAATTCTTCCAGCGTGAATAATTCTTTATCGGTTCCGTCATTCCAACCTAATAATGCTAAAAAGTTGATTACGGCTTCTGGTAAAAATCCTTTTTCTCTGTAACCCGATGAAATGCCTTCTGTAGTTTTCCAATCTAATGGAAATACAGGAAACCCCAGTTTGTCACCGTCACGTTTGGATAATTTTCCGTTTCCAACAGGTTTCATAATTAATGGTAAATGTGCAAATTGAGGTGCTTCCCAACCAAATGCTCTGTACAATAAAACGTGTAAAGGCATTGATGGCAACCATTCCTCACCACGAATTACGTGAGACGTTTCCATTAAATGATCATCCACAATATTAGCCAAATGATAGGTTGGCATTCCGTCGCTTTTAAACAATACTTTATCGTCTAAAAGATTCGTTTCAAATTTCACCTCGCCACGAATGATGTCATGTAAATGCAATGTTTCATTCACCGGTGTTTTAAAACGGATTACATAATGCTCTCCATCAGCAATTCTTCTGGCAGTTTCATCTGCAGAAATCACCAATGAAGTGTCCAGTTTTTCTCGATTATGGTGATTGTATATAAAGGTTTTTCCTTGTTCTTCCTCTAATTTTCTTGCTGCGTCCAAAGCTTCTGCCGTATCAAAAGCATAATAGGCATTCCCAGAATTGATTAATTCAGCAGCATATTGTTGGTACAAATCTTTTCTTTCGCTTTGACGATAAGGGCCAAATTTTTCATTTTTACCAATGGTCTCATCGGGCGCAATTCCTAACCATTCCAGTGCTTCCATAATATATTCTTCAGCACCTGGAACAAAACGATTTTGATCCGTATCTTCAATTCTCAGGAAGAAAACACCATTGTTTTTTTTGGCAAACAAATAATTGAATAATGCGGTACGAACGCCGCCAATATGTAAAGGTCCAGTTGGACTTGGTGCAAAACGCACCCGAACTTGTTTAGACATTGCTGTAATTTTTTTGCGAAGATACAAATTCGATTACTCAATTGGATTATCTGAAAATGAGATAATGTAAGATTAGTGAGTTTGTTGATTTTAACATTTCTTTGTTCATATAAATTAGTACTTTTATTGGTTGTAATAAACAAAGCATACATTTTGGAAACGCAACAATTTATTTATCAAAAATTAGAAGCTTTCATCAGAAAGTTTTATACCAACGAATTGATACGGGGATATATTTTCTTTATCGGTTTAGGATTGTTATATTTCCTTTTTACGCTTTTTGTCGAATATTTTCTTTGGCTTAAGCCAATGGGAAGAACCATTTTATTTTGGACTTTCATTGGAGTTGAAGTGTATTTGTTGTTCCGTTTTATTTTGTTCCCCATTTTTAAATTATTCAAAGTCCAAAAAGGAATCGATTACAATCAGGCTTCGGCAATTATTGGAAATCATTTTACAGAAGTGAGCGACAAGCTGACTAACTTTTTGCAATTATCAAATCCGAATGAACATCAAATCAAATCGGAACTATTAGCCGCATCAATTGAACAAAAAGCCAATGCGTTGCAACCAATTCCTTTTGGGAATGCCATAAATTACAACCGAAATAGAAAGTATTTTCCTTTGGCTTTAATTCCTATAGTATTATTTGCTTTCTTTTATTTTTCTGGAAACAGCAGCATGATTTCTCAAAGTTTGAATAGAGTAGTGCATTTCAATTCGGCTTTTCTGCCACCTGCTCCTTTTAAATTCGTGGTTCTAAATTCGAATTTGCAAACGGAGCAAGGAAAGGATTTTATTCTTCGAATAAAAACCCAAGGAAAAATTGTTCCTGAAAATGCGATGATTTTTATTGATGATGAAAGTTATTTTATGGAATCGACTAAAGCGGGTGAATTTCAATTTAAGTTAGCAAAGCCTTTGGAAAATATTTTGTTTCACGTGGAGGGAAATGCTATTACTTCACCGGATTATGAATTGAAAGTGATAACCGTTCCTTCGATTGCTAATTTTGAAATGCAGTTGAACTTTCCTTTGTATTTGAATAAAAAATTAGAAACAATCAAAGGGACAGGAAATGCGGTTATTCCGGAAGGAACGCGAGTGACTTGGAAAATGAATACGCAAGCGACACAAAATGTAACGTGGATAGACGGAATTTCAAAAGCTTTTTTTTCGAAAACAGAAAACACCTTTATTTTATCTAGAAATATTAGTCAAAACACAGATTATCAAATATTTACTTCAAATGATAAGGTAAAAAACCACGAAAAATTAAATTATCAGCTAACTATTGTCAAAGATCAGTTCCCAACGATCAATGTAAACTATGCGCCGGATAGTTTGAAGGTGGCTAAGGACTATGTTTTAGGTCAAATATCAGATGATTACGGTTTTTCTAAACTTCAGATTGTTTATTACGAAAGAGAGAAGTCGAAAACTGCTAAACGTGGAACAATTGCTATTAAGAAAAGTGTTTTTGATCAATTCGTATTTTGCTTTCCAAGTAATCTTCCGGTAGAGCAAGGCGTGTCTTATGATTATTATTTTGAAGTTTTTGATAATGATGCGATGCATAATTTTAAAAGTGTCAAGTCTTCTGTTTTCTCTAACCGGGTGGCTACTGATGAAGAAAAGGAAGATCAAATTTTGCAACAGCAAAATGACAACATCAACAGTTTAGAGAAGTCTTTAAAAAATCAGGATAAGCAGATTTCTGAAATGGAGAAATTGCAGAAAACTGGAAAAGAGAAAGAAAATTTGGATTTCAAAGATCAGCAAAAGGTAAATGATTTCATTAAACGTCAAATGAAACAGGATGAGATGATGAAAGAATTTACCGAAAAAATGAATGATAATTTAGAGCAATTAAAAACCGATAAAAAGGATGAGTTGAAAGAGGAGCTTCAAAAACGAATGGACAAAGCCGAAAAGGAAATGGAAAAAAACCAGAAGCTTTTAGATGAATTGAAAGAACTAAACGATAAAATTCAGAATGAAGAGTTGTTGTCAAAATTAGATAAATTCAAACAAAACAGTAAAAACCAAACCAAGAATTTAGAACAGTTAGTGGAATTGACAAAGAGGTTTTATGTAGAAAAGAAAGCAGAACAACTAGGAGGCAAACTGGACACACTTTCTGAAAAGCAAGATATATTATCCAATGATGAAAAGGAAAATAAACTAGACAAACAAGAAGACATCAATGCTGAATTTGACAATATCCAAGAAGATTTAAACGATCTTGAAAAAGAAAATAAGGAATTGAAATCACCTTTGGACTTGCCTAAAGATGATGCTAAAGAAAAAAGCATTGACGAAGATTTAAAGAAAGCTTCTGAGGAATTGAAGAAAGACAAAAAGGATAAAGCCAAACCTAATCAGAAAAGTGCTTCTAAAAAGATGAAAGCGATGGCGCAAAAAATGGCACAGACTTTGGAGCAAGGTGAGATGGAACAGTTGCAGGAAGATGTGGCAATGTTGCGACAAATCCTGGACAATTTGTTAGCTTTTTCTCTATCACAAGAAGACTTGATGAATCAGTTTAAAAAGCACAAATCCGGATCTCCGGCGTTTAATAAAAACATTAAAATTCAACAGGATTTAAAACAACAGTTCAAGCATGTTGACGACAGTTTATTTACGATGTCATTACGTAATCCAAAAATTGCGGAGGACATCACCAAAGAAATTGGCAATGTAATTTACAACGTTGATAAGTCTTTATCAAGTTTAACGGATGCTCAAGTGCCAAAAGGATTGTCACACCAGCAATATACTGTTTCAGCGGCTAACAAACTTGCAGATTTCCTAAGTGATATGCTTAACAATATGCAAATGCAAATGTCAGGAATGGGTTCTGGGAAACCGAAACCGGGTCAAGGACAAGGAATGCAATTGCCAGATATTATCAAAAAACAAGAAGGTATTGGAGAGAAAATGAAGGACGGAATTAAAAAAGGAGAGAAGCCGGGCGATGGTGAAAAAGGACAAAACGGGAAACAAGGTAAGCCTGGCGAATCGGGTCAAGAGGGTGAGAGTGGCGAAGGTGATGCGCAAGCTATAATGGAAATTTATAAAGAGCAAAAGCAATTACGCGAAGCATTGCAAAACGAATTGAACAAACAAGGATTGGGCGGTAATGGACAAAGTGCTTTGGAACAAATGAAGCAAATTGAAAAACAATTATTGAATAACGGTTTTAAGAACGAAACGCTTCAAAAGATACTGAATGTGAAACAGGAATTATTGAAATTGAATTCCGCCATTCAACAACAAGGCGAAGAAAACAAGCGTCAATCTGAAACCAATAAAAAGGAGTTTAATAATCAATCTAATGGGCTGCCAGCTGCTTTATTAGATTATTTGAATAGCATAGAAATATTAAATAGACAATCCTTACCTTTGCGCTCGAATTTTAATCAAAAGGTTCAAGAATATTTTAATAAAAAATGATCAATTTTAATTACGAAACCGACTTTACTTTAGACAACGAAGAAGCTATCGCAACTTGGTTGGGAAATGTTATTACTTCGGAAAACAAAAAAGAAGGAGAGATAAACTATATCTTTTGTGACGATGAGTATTTACACAAAATCAATGTAGAGTATCTTGATCACGATACCTTGACAGACATTATCAGCTTTGATTATTCTATGGGTAATGAATTGCACGGAGATATTTTTGTTTCCGTTGAAAGAGTAAAAGACAATGCTGCTGATTTCAATGTTTCTTTTGAGCAGGAATTAAAACGCGTACTGGTTCACGGTATTTTACATTACTGTGGTTATAAAGACAAAGGCGAAGTTGAAGAGCTTTTAATGCGAAGTAAAGAAGACGAAAAAATCACTATGTTTCACGTGGAACAATAGTTTTTTTTGTTTTAACCCAAATGTTTCACGTGGAACATGTGGTGATGGTTTAAAAATAGGTTTACATTGTTTCACGTGGAACAAAAATAGAATTCAAAATTACAATCCTGAATAGGGATTAAATTATAAAAGAAGATGTTTCTAAATGAATATGATGTAATCGTTGTGGGCGCAGGGCATGCGGGTTCAGAAGCTGCTGCTGCTGCTGCAAATTTGGGTTCCAAAACTTTATTGGTCACAATGAGCTTGCAGAACATTGCCCAGATGTCATGTAACCCAGCGATGGGCGGAATTGCCAAAGGACAAATTGTGCGTGAGATTGATGCACTTGGAGGATACTCAGGAATTGTTTCGGACAGGACTGCAATCCAGTTCAAGATGCTGAACAAATCCAAAGGTCCTGCTATGTGGTCGCCGCGTGTTCAAAGTGATCGCATGCGTTTTGCAGAAGAGTGGAGAATGATGTTAGAAGGAACTCCAAATCTTGATTTTTATCAAGAAATGGTGAAAGGTTTGATTATTGAAAATGGAAAAATAAAAGGAATAAGAACTTCACTTGGAGTGGAGATTCGGTCTAAATCGGTTGTGTTGACCAATGGAACTTTCCTGAATGGTTTGATTCATATTGGTGAGAAACAATTTGGTGGTGGACGAGCAGGCGAGAGTGCTGCCTATGGAATTACCGAAGATTTAGTTGCTGCAGGTTTTCAATCTGGACGTATGAAAACAGGAACGCCTCCAAGAGTCGATGGACGTTCTTTGGATTATTCGAAAATGAACGAAGAAAAAGGTGATGCTAAGCCGGATAAGTTTTCCTATTCGGATGTGACGTCGCCGTTGATTCATCAAAAATCATGTCACATGACGTATACTTCTTTGGAAGTTCATGATATTTTGAGAGAAGGTTTTGATCGCTCCCCAATGTTCAACGGAAGAATTAAAAGTTTAGGTCCAAGATATTGTCCGTCAATTGAAGATAAAATTAATCGTTTTGCTGACAAGGAAAGGCATCAATTGTTTGTGGAGCCGGAAGGATGGAATACGTGTGAGGTTTATGTAAATGGATTCTCAACATCGCTTCCTGAAGATATTCAGTTCAAAGCGTTGAGTTCTGTTGTGGGATTTGAAAAAGTAAAATTCTTTCGTCCGGGGTATGCAATTGAATATGATTATTTCCCCCCGACACAATTGAAGCACACTTTGGAAACAAAACTGGTAGAAGGATTGTATTTCGCTGGACAAATAAATGGAACAACAGGATATGAAGAAGCAGCATCTCAAGGATTGATGGCTGGAATAAATGCGCATTTAAAAGTGCATGAAAAAGCGCCTTTAATTTTAAAAAGAGACGAAGCCTATATTGGAGTTCTTATTGATGATCTAATTACCAAAGGAACAGAAGAGCCTTACAGAATGTTTACGTCTCGTGCGGAATATAGAACGTTGCTGCGTCAAGATAATGCTGATTTCAGATTAACTCCAATGTCCCATGAAATAGGTTTGGCTTCTGAAGCGCGTTTGCGTAGAATGGAACACAAACTAAATGAATCTGAAAAAATGGTCGCCTTCTTCAAAGAAACAAGTGTTTCGGTTGCGGAAGCAAATCCTATTTTAGAATCAAAAGATACGGCCTTGATTACACAAGGCGATAAAATGTTCAAAGTATTCTCTCGTCCGCAAATTGATTTAGACGACATGATGAAATTTGATAAGGTAGCGGCTTATGTTGCGGAAAATGATGTAGACCAAGAAATTTTAGAACAGGCCGAAATCCAAGTGAAGTATTCTGGTTATATCGAAAAAGAAAGAAATAATGCTGATAAATTGCTTCGATTGGAAGATGTAAAGATTCCTGAAAATTTCGATTATGATAAAATCAAATCGATGTCAATCGAAGCCAAACAAAAATTAAGCAAGATTCGTCCGGTAACCATTTCTCAAGCGTCAAGAATCAGTGGTGTGTCGCCAAGTGATGTTTCGGTGTTGTTGATTTATATGGGACGATAAGATTTGTGGTTGCAGATTTAAGATTAACAATCTTTGATTTTAAATCTGCAATCACAAATGGTTAATCTTAAATCTACAATCAATTGTTCCACGTGAAACCACGTTGTGAAGCATTACAATCATTGAAGAATCAGAAAAATAAATTATTCAACCTTGAAAGCATCCGTTGGTTTTTTCAAGGTTTCGTTTTAAATTAAAATATAAAAGCACTATTAATTAATGGACATTTCAAACCAAGAGCCTTTTTTAACCGTTAAAGATTATTCTGTTTCTCAAGAGATTTTCGACTTGTATCATGATGAAAAATTTGACATGCTGATTACGTCTCCACAACCCAGCTTAGAAAACTTAGGCAAGTATTACGAAAGCGTGGATTATATTTCACACACGGATAGTAAAAGATCCTTGTTTGAAAAAGCATATCATTTTGTAAAAACCATTGCGCTTAAAAATAAATTGAATTTAATCAATTCATTGCAATCTAATAAAGGAAGCATTTTAGACATTGGTGCTGGAACCGGAGATTTTTTATCTGTGGCCAAAGATAATGGTTGGAACACGATAGGAGTGGAACCAAGTGAAAAAGCAAAAGCGATTGCAAAAAAGAAAGGTGTTTCATTTGTTGGAGAAACCAGCGAATTAGACGATCATTCTTTTGATTTGATTTCAATGTGGCATGTTTTGGAACACGTTCCTAATTTGGGAAACCAAATCAAAGAATTGAAACGATTATTAAAACCAAATGGAACTTTAATAATTGCGGTTCCAAATTTCAAATCTTTCGATGCAAAACATTACGGAACGTTTTGGGCTGCTTATGATGTGCCCATTCATTTTTGGCATTTTTCTAAAACGGCTATAAAAATGCTTTTTGAAAAAGAAGAAATGAAATTGGTAAAAGTGCTTCCTATGAAATTTGATTCTTTTTATGTAAGCTTACTTTCGGAAAAATACAAAACCGGTAAAATGAATTATATAAAAGCCTTTTTTGTTGGATTGCAATCAAATTGGAAGGCTAAGAAGAATTTAGAGTATTCGTCACACATTTATATCCTAAAAAACGACCAAAAATCATTTTAAGCTCATATAAAGGGCTTTTTTGAAGAAAGGTAATGTATTTGTTGGATTTTCGAACTAATTCGTTTGTTTGGCAAATATAGAACCCGTTTTTAATAACTATAAATTATATTTTTACTAATTACAATAAGAAAATCTTATATCATAAAAATGTAGCATTTTTTAAACTTTATGTCAATGCTATCAAATTTTTTATATTTTTGTCAACAATACTCAAAACTAGAAATTCATCAAAATGAAAAAAGCATTAGTAATTATCGCATTATCAATTTCACTTGTAGCTTGCAATAAAACTGCAGAAAAAGTTAAAGAAGTAAAAACAGCTTACGTAGATACTTCTGAATTAATGAAAGAATATACAGAGGCAAAAGACCTAGAAGCAAAATATAAAGCGAAAGCAGAGGAAAAAGGAAAACAATTAGAAGCTGAAATTACTCGATTTAAACAAGAAGCCGCCGGTTTTCAAGCGCAAGCACAAGCTAATGGTCAGGCGTGGGCACAACAAAAAGGGGCTGAATTGCAAAAAAAAGAACAACAATTGGGTTATGCGCAACAAGCCTTATCACAAGAATTGCAACAAGAAAGCGGTAAAGAAATGGATTCTTTAGTAAGCGGAGTAAAAAAATTCATCAAAACGTACGGAAAAGAAAAAGGATATGCATACATCTACGGTACAGGCGATGCAGCTTCAATTTTATACGCTGAAGATAAATTTGATATTACAAAAGAAATCATCAAAGCCTTGAACGACAAATACAAAGCACCTGCGAAAACGGAAGAAAAAGCAGCAGCCAAAAAATAATTTTTCTATATTAATTCAAAACATTGCCTTCGTCTATAGTTAGATTGAAGGCATTTTTTTTGAAGCTATTTCCCGCTATCCGCTATCATCTTTCGTTTAGAAAGTGGTTTTTCTTACCCATAAAAGGAGCTTCTTTTAGTCGCTCTTTTCTGACCAGAAAAAAGCACTTTCTAAATCTCGATGATTTTCGCTTTTATCGGGGCTAAAAATAGTTGAATTATAATCCTAAAATGTTTTCCAAAAATTAAAATAGTATTCCTAATTTTCAATACTTTAGCTTTATACATACACGCCTAATGCAAACCATTTCAGAAGCAGCCGCTTACACCTTGCGATTCATCAATCAAACCCAACGATCCGTTTTCCTTACCGGGAAAGCAGGTACAGGGAAAACTACCCTTTTACGGGAAATTATCGAAACCACACACAAGAATACTGTTGTTGTGGCACCAACGGGAATTGCGGCTTTAAACGCGGGTGGTGTAACGATACATTCCATGTTTCAGTTGCCGTTTGGAGGATTTATTCCGGATAATTCATCGCCTCAATTTTCTGAAAGCACTAAATTTGAAACCAAAGCTACCTTGCGCAGGCATTTCAAAATGAGCGGTTTGAAGAAATCAGTAATTCGCAATATGGAATTGTTGATTATCGATGAAGTGAGTATGTTACGCGCGGATTTACTGGACGCTATGGATTATATGATGCAAACCGTGCGCAAAAAAAGTACTCCTTTTGGGGGCGTTCAAGTCTTGTATATTGGCGATTTATTGCAATTGCCTCCGGTAATTCGGGACGAAGAATGGCGTACGCTGAAAACCTATTATAAAGGAAAATTCTTTTTCCATTCGCACGTGGTACAGCAAAATCCACCTTTATACATTGAATTATCCAAGATCTTTCGCCAGACTGACGATACGTTTATATCGGTTTTGAATAATCTTCGTAATAATGAGATTTCGCAGCAAGACATTCAAACCTTAAACCAATATGTAAAACCTGATTTTGATTTAAAAGCCAATAAAGGATATATTACATTAACCACACACAATAATAAAGCCGATTCAATGAATGCGCAGGCTTTGGAAGATTTAGAAGGAAAGTCAGTGGTCTATAAACCGGAGATAACCGGAGATTTTCCGGAGAAAATATTTCCCGTGGAACAACAATTGCAGTTGAAAGTAGGCGCGCAAATCATGTTCGTAAAAAACGATTTGTCCTTTGATAAAAACTATTTCAACGGAAAAATGGGCGTTATCAAATCGCTTTCGAGTCAGGAAATCCTGGTTCATTTTCCGGAAGAAAACAAAACTATAGAAGTCGAAAAATACGAATGGCAAAACATTCGGTACAAAGTAGACGAAACCACCAAGGAAATTGAAGAAGAGGTTTTGGGGACTTTTGTGCATTATCCCATCAAATTAGCGTGGGCGATTACGGTTCATAAAAGCCAGGGATTGACATTTGATAAAGCGGCGCTTGATGTTTCGCAAGTTTTTCTTCCGGGACAGGCGTATGTCGCATTATCGCGTTTGCGCTCGTTAGAAGGACTTATTTTACTTTCTCCGCTACGCATGAATGGCATTTCAAACGATCAGGATGTGATGGATTATTCATTAAACAAAGCGTCGGATTCGTTTTTAGAGAATGCCTTGCATTTTGAAACTAAAAACTTCATCCATAACTATTTGATAAACACGTTCGAGTGGAATGATTTGGCTCAAGAATGGCGCAATCATAAATTCAGTTACAACGAAAATTCAGAGATTTCAGAGAAATCCAAACATGCCGTTTGGGCCAGAAAGCAAACGGAAATCATCGAACAGCTTTTGGATCCCTCCAAAAAATTCATTTCGCAATTGAATAAACTTTTTGCTCAGGAAACCGTCGATTTGAATCATGTTTCCGAAAGAATTCAAGCTGCTTTTGGTTTTTTTTTAAAACCAATGGACGAGTTGGTTTTTGAGATCCTTTGGAAAATTGAAGAAGTAAAACGCATCAAGAAAGTCAAAGCGTTTTACGATGAATTAATCGTGTTGGAAGAATTGCAGACGAAGGCCGTTTTGCGCTTAATGAAAGCCAAATTATTGATAGAAACCGTTGTTGCAGGAGAAACCATTTCGAAAGAGAAATTGACATCCTCAGAAATAAAAAAATACATCATCCGAAAAACGGAAGCCATACAAAATCAATTCAAAGAATTAAATATTACGTTGATTGAAGATGATAGGTACGTGGAACGTTATGCTTCGAAAAAATCTAAAACTGCAGCACCTAAAAAATCAACGGTGAAGGAAACCTACGAATTGTGGGTGGAAAAGAAATCAATTGAAGATATTGCAACAATCAGAGTCTTGACCAAACAAACGATTTACTCCCATTTTGTAAAACTGATACAAACTAAAGCGGTATCCATTTCAGAGGTTTTACCGGAGGATAAAATGCAGGATTTAGCAACTGCTTTTGCCGGATACAAAGAAGAATCACTAAATGCTTTGATGGAAAAATACGGTCATAAATTCTCTTGGGAAGAAGCGAGGATGTACAAAGCGAGTCTGAATTAAATAGAACAAAGTGCTAAAACTAAAAAACCCTATTCGGTATGAATAGGGTTTTTGTTTTATAGTGTTTGAATCAGTATCCAAGCCTCTGGATTGTGCTTTTCATTGATTTCTTTTTTTGCTTTTTCTGCTTCAGCAAATGTGGCGTAACTGCCATACAAAACCGGAAAATAACCGTTTCTGTTAGGAGCAATTCGTTTGGCATTGTATCCTAAGCGACTTAAAATTCGCAGCGTTTTGTTAGCGTTTTTTTCTTCCCTATAGACTCCAGCCATAATGTGATACGGCATTTTTATTTCCTTGGTAGATTTTACGGAAAGTGTAACAGCCGGAACCGGACTTTCGATGAAGAAAGTGGCTTGCTGAATTTTATTTTGAACTTGTTTTTGAACGGCAGTTTCAACAAGAATCGTTTCTGAAGCGATTTGGTTTTGATACATTGGATAACCCACACTTCCTGCAAGTCCCAATCCTAATACAAAAATAGCAGCGTATTTTAAATATGGATTCGCTGTTCTGGTTTGTTCAGGAACCATTGTGATGGTGGCTTTTTCTTCAATTGCTTCTACTTCTTTTTCGAAAATAGCTCTTTTTACAAGTGGTGAAACAAAAGGAGCCAACCCAAAAGAACTGGTTAAATAATTGGTTTGATCATAAGGCGTGAAAACGATATTGTGATCCGCGTTCAAACGAAGGTCCCCAACATTTTTAATAGAAAAAAGTTGGTTTTCTTCTAAAGCTTTTTTCCAATTAAAAACCTCATATTGAATGGCGCTTACGGCATATTCGTAAGACGTTTTCTCTGCTAAAGCAATATGATTGGCTAGTAAACCATCATTGTTTTTCAGATTTGCATTGAAAGCAATCATTTTTTTGGGTGGAGAAAATGAATTTGTACTTTCGTTTAGTTTAGCCGATTGGATTTCGGTCAAAAAAGCTCCAAAACCAGGAACGGTAACACATTGATAACGGTATAAAAGCTGCGCGATGTATAGTTCGATTTTCATACTTACAAAGTTATACAACGAAAATAGTTATCAAAATTTTATTCACAATTTTTATTAACAATCCGCATAAAAATTTATACATTTCAGTCTCAAATAATTAGCATGAAAGAGCAGGATTTATTTTATTTATTGGCTTTGCAAAGAATAGAAGGCGTGGGCGATATCATGGCTAAAAAACTGCTGACCCATTTTGGAACTGCAGAAGCCGTTTTTAACACAAAAGCTTCGCAACTCGCTGCTATTGATGGAGTAGGATCTGTTTTGATGAAAAATTTAAAAGATAAATCCGTTTTCGAAAAAGCAACTCAGGAGCTGGAATTTATAAAAGCGAATGAAATCAACGCGGTTTATTTTCAGGACGAAGACTATCCGGAACGCTTGAAACATTGTATTGACGGACCACTTTTATTATTTACTTCTGGAAATATTAATTTAAAGAACAGAAGAATAATCAGCATTGTAGGAACGCGCCAAATTACCTCGTACGGAACTGAATTTTGTAGAAAACTGATCGAAGATCTGGCTCCGTTGGACCCTATAATTGTCAGTGGTTTTGCCTATGGCGTCGATATTGTCGCACACCAACTGGCAATGGAACATAATTTACAGACTATAGGTGTGGTGGCGCATGGTTTGAACCAAATTTACCCGAAAATCCATAAAAAATATGTGACCAAAGTCGAGCAGAACGGTGGTTTTATGACTGAGTTCTGGAGTTCCTCCAATCCCGATAAAGAAAATTTCGTTCGAAGAAACCGAATCGTTGCTGGTATGTCTGAAGCGACAATAGTAATTGAATCAGCCGATAGAGGCGGATCACTCATCACAGCCAATATGGCCAATGATTACAACCGGGATGTTTTTGCGGTTCCGGGGCGTGTTACGGATAAGTACAGCCAAGGCTGCAACAACCTGATAAAAACCCAAAAGGCAAATGTCTTGACCAGTGCTGCCGATTTGATTTATATTTTGAATTGGGATATTCAAAAAGAAACGAAAACGGTACAAAAACAATTGTTTGTAAGCTTAGAGGAAGACGAGCAAAAAGTATATGATTACCTCCTTAAAACGGGAAAAGAATTGATGGATATTATTGCCTTGCGCTGTGATTTCCCTATTTATAAAATTTCTGGAATGCTGTTGAATATGGAACTCAAAGGTGTGATTCGGCCTTTGCCTGGGAAATTGTTTGAGGCGATATAGTAATTAAATGAAAAGAAAGAACAGCAGATTCACAGATTTTAAATAATCTATGAATCTGCGGCCAATCATTTTATAAACTTAAGAATTGAAATCAAAGTTTTAATTAACCTCAAATCCTAATTTTTCTCTCACTCTTGCCAGAACGCCATTGGCAACAGCCGAAGCTTTTTGAGCACCAATCTTTAAAAGCGCATCTACTTCGGGAAGGTTGTTCATGTAATACTTGTATTTTTCTCTTTCGGTTTTGAAGGTTTCTGTGATCAATTCAAACAAGGCTTGTTTGGCGTGACCGTAGCCATAATTTCCACCAAGGTAATTAGCAGTCATTGTGGCAATTTGTTCTTCATTTGCTAATAAAGAATAAATAGCAAAAGCATTACATGTTTCTGGATTTTTTGGGTCTTCCAGCGGTGTGCTATCGGTTTCAATACCCATCACTTGTTTGCGTAGCGCTTTGTCATCCAGAAATATATTGATAATATTATTGGCTGATTTACTCATTTTTCCACCGTTTGTTCCTGGAATCAACATGCTGTCTTCCTGAATTTTGGCTTCAGGAATCACAAACGTTTCTCCCATTTGATGATTGAAACGGGACGCTACATCACGTGTAATCTCAAGGTGTTGCAATTGGTCTTTTCCTACCGGGACAAGCTGGGCATCGTATAATAAAATATCGGCAGCCATCAACATTGGATACGAAAACAAACCGGCGTTTACATCTTCCAGTCTATCGGCTTTGTCTTTGAAGGAATGTGCTAATGTCAAACGTTGAAAAGGAAAAAAACAACTCAAATACCACGATAATTCTGCTGTTTGTGGCACATCAGATTGTCTGTAGAAAACTACTTTGTCCACATTCAAACCACAAGCAAGCCAAGCTGCTGCAGTACTGTAGGTATTAGTTCGTAAGGTTTCACCGTTTTTTATTTGTGTTATCGAGTGTAAATCGGCAATGAAAAGAAAGGATTCGTTTTCCGGTTTATTTGATAACGCGATCGCTGGAATGATTGCGCCAAGTAAGTTGCCTAAATGCGGTGTTCCGGTACTTTGAACGCCTGTAAGTATTTTTGCCATTATGATTTTTTCTGAAGCGCAAAGTTCGCAAAGTTTTTTATTTTTTACCGCAAATTCGCAAATTATAAAAATTAACTTGTTCGAAGTTGGATTAGCAAAATTTTATTTTAGCCATATCAGTCATTTATATTAATAAAACGGTGATGATTAAAAGAATGAGGTATAATTGCCCAGCAACATAAAAATACAGATGACTTATATATTGAAAAACACAAGAATGTTTTTTGAGCATCATAACGTCTGATTTCTTACTTTTGAACTCATGAGAGGATTAAAAATTATTTTTTGGGCGCTATGGCGTGTATGGTTTTATATTTTGATGACCATTCCCATAGTGGTGATGTTTCCTTTTTTGATCTTGTCTATTTTGACGGAAAGTGGCTACCCATATTTTTTTAAAATGGCTCGTATTTGGGCAAAATTTATTCTTTTCGGGATGGGATTTTATTATAAAATAGATAAAAGCCAAGAAATGAAATACCAAAAAAGTTACATGATTGTGGCCAATCATACCTCAATGGCCGATATTATGCTGATGCTTGCCTTGACTCGAAATCCGTTTGTTTTTGTGGGTAAAAAAGAACTTTCAAAAATTCCCTTGTTTGGGTTTTTCTACAAAAGAACCTGTATTTTGGTAGATAGGAATTGTTCGAAAAGTAAAATGGAAGTCTTTAATCGTGCTCAAAAAAGAATTAATCAAGGATTGAGTATCTGTATTTTTCCTGAAGGTGGCGTTCCAGATGATGAATCAATTTTATTAGACACGTTTAAGGATGGTGCTTTCCGTTTGGCCATTGAGCATGAAATTCCTATTGTTCCGATCACTTTTGCCGATAATAAGAAGAGATTTCCGTATACTTTTTTCAGCGGTAGCCCTGGAATTATGCGCGTAAAAATGCATTCTCACATAGAAACATTGGGAAAAACGGGTGTTCATCGAAAAGAAATTCGGGAAGAAGTTCGCGGGATAATATACAATCAGTTAATAGCGTACGATTCAATCCCCATTAAAAGCTATAGCTAATGCCAGAATACAAACCAATAAACAGAGGTTTAAAATCACCCGAGTTGTTTGAAAATGTATTCAATTGATATTTAACCATTGGTTCAAAATTAATTTGGAATGATTTCATGATTTGGTATTTGAATCCGAAACCTACATTCGTGCTAAAATGAATTTGATTCAAATTTCTTGCTTCGCCTAATTTTAGATTAGTTTCATCTGAAACTAATGATATTTTGTTTTGGTTGAGAAACAAAGTACTTACTCCGCCAATAATATTAATCCCTAATTTACTGTCCAAAACGGTATAGGAAAGTTCTAACGGCACTTCATAATACCCCATTTTCTGATTTAATGCACCCGTATTTGTTTTTTGCAGGTCTTTTTCTAAAGACGTTAATACATTTAAAGCGGCCTCATTTTTAATCTCAATCAAAGCATTAGTAGTATAGTTAATGTTTGCCAGGTTATTATTCGCTAAGCCTGTTGAATAAATAACGTTATTTGTATTGTATCCGATCGAGAGCTTATTAATCCCGGAGCGTATGGCTATTTTTTTAGACATGGCATAATTGACTCCAATCCCAAAACTTAAACTGTTATCAGCTGATTTCTGGTTTTCGGAGAATTGTGCATCAATAGGAGATCCTCCCGAATTTGAATTTAGATACACAGCTCCGATATTTGGCGTAATTTGCCATTTATTTTTTTGATTAAGAACTAAAATTTGTTTTTCGGAAGCTTTATTTTTTAGAATTTCCTCTAATTCATTGGGCGTTTCGGTACTAGTCGAAATTTGGTTGTTAGGCTCTACCTGGGCAATTAGAGTACTTTCATTTTCTTTAAAAGTATTTTTTTCTACAACTTTACCCTGAATATTCTTAAACGGATGGGATGTTGTCGTGCTATTTTTTTCGGGGATAGCCATGTAAGATTGGTGGACTTTATTGTTTGATTTTTGTTTTATCGAAGGATGATTTTTTTGTAAATAAACAATAGGATTAGTTGCAGTAGTCTCTTTGTTCGAATTGATTTCAGATTCGTTAGCGGTTGTGAATTCTTTCCCATTTTTTTCGCCTGTATTAACTTTGTTTACGAGGATTGGAGCTCCTTTTTCAATTTTCAAGGAATTGATCTTTTTCTCTGTATTATTAAGAATAGAATCGTTGTTTTGAGAAGATTTTTTCAACATTTTTGGTTCTAAAACTATGCTATTCTCCTTGCTGGTATTGGTGTTCAAAAGAGCATTCAACGCAAATACACCCAGAAGAAAGGCTGCTGCAATTCCTGGGAATTTTATCCAGAACGGAATCGTTCTTCGTTCTTTTTTCTTTTTTTTCAATTTGGTTTGAATATTGATCCAAACTTGCTCATTTGGATCTATTTCAAAATCGTTGAATTGCTCTTGAAAAAAGCGGTCGATATTTTTTTTGTCGTTCATTTTGCCGATGACTTTGTTTTAATTCTGGAATAAACTTCGATTTTTTCTTTCAAAATCAATCTTGCTCTAGCAAGATTAGATTTTGTTGTTCCGGTGGTGATTTTGAGCATTTCTGCTACTTCTTTATGGGAATATCCGTCTAGTACGTAGAGGCTGAAAACGAATCGATATTGATCTGGTAATTCCTGAATAATCTGCAATAAAAAGGCAATAGATATGTGCTCGTCGTCAATTTCAATTTCTTCATCAGCAATAGTATCATCTAAAACCTCCATAAACCGAACCTCTCTAAACTTTTGCAGGGCATTGTTGATTAGTATTCTCTTTGCCCAGCCCTCAAAAGAGCCTTTGAAATTGAACTGTTTTATTTTTTCGAAAATTATCAAAAAACCATCTTGTAAGTTGTCTTCTGCATCGGCATAATTGCTGGAATATTTTAAACAAACACCAAATAACTTTTTAGAAAAAATTTGATATACTTGCTGCTGAGCTTTTGGGCAGTTTTTTTTACAATCAATAATTAATTGGTCTAAGCCCACAATTTCATTCAAGAATTAATTAGTGACGGGAACTTCTACTTCCTCAAAAATATTAGCTCCATTAGCATCTTCTCCCTTATAAAATTTAAAAATATACGAACCGGTGTTTGTTACGTAAAAGTTGAACGAAACCGCAATAGGCTCCGTAGTCAATGGTTTGCATTCGGCATTTTCCAAAACGCCCGTTTGAATTCCAATGGTCCTGATATTTAATTCCTTGCTGTAATATATGCCTTGGAAATAATGGCAGTCGGAAGGTTTTTTGTACTTCAACTTTATCTCATAGGTTTGTCCCAAAGTAAATGTTTGGGGTAATGTATAACTGTCTATAGGAAGTACTTCATAACTGTAATTTGATTGATCATCATCCATACTGCAAGACATCAGTGTCAATAAAAACAGGGTAAGTAAAATAATTTTTTTCATCTTCTATTGTTTAAAAGTTAATAAACACCATCGAGAAATATTCTTAAGACGGTTTCTTCTTAAGATGATTTTTTTATAAAAAGGTTGCGTCAACAAGGATTCTTTTTTTAATTAAATTAGTTAGTGTACTAAACTACTCTTTTTTGGCTTCAGAGTATTCATAAAATCAAGAGTATATCCTTTTAGAAAACAAGAAGCTGTCGTTTGAGACAGCTTCTTATTGAAATTTTAGCTTGCGGAGCTTACAACGATCGTTTGTGTTATAAATTCAGTAGCCGATTTCTTAAATTTAAAAAGATATGTTCCAGCCGCTGTTGCTTTAAATTTGTAGGTAGTGATTTTAGACACAGGTATAGTACCGCAATCAACTCCTTCTAGTTTTGTTTCTACTTCAATAACCTTTGTGTTATCAGTAGCTATTTCAATAAATTTATTAAAAACGCTACACTTATTTTCAACATCAAAAGTAACACTTAAGACCAGTTCTTGATTTACAGTTCCAGTTGTTGGTCCGGTTACGGCACTAACAAAGGACTTTTTGGTTATAATTACTTGTTGGTCATCATCATTACTGCAGGAAGCAAATCCTGATGCTACTACTAATACTAAAGCAATCACTTGTAATTTAATTTTTTTCATCTCTTTAAAAGTTATTAAGTTATTAATTTTATAAAAGATGGTTTAAAGTTAAAAAGGTTGCTTAGGGAGAATCTTTTTTTATTTAATAGAAATCATAATTAGCATTTTTTCCAGAATATCTGACCTGTATTGTATTATTATTTTCCCAAAAGGAGTACATCGTTTACCACGACTTCAGTCACATAGCGTTTTTCGCCATTTTTATCCTCATAGCTTCGATGAGCCAATTTACCTTCAATCGCAATTTCTTTTCCTTTGGCAACATATTTTTCTATAATATCAGCGGTTTTACCCCAAGCGATGAGTTTGTGCCATTGTGTCTCTTCTATCTTTTCTCCTTTGTCGTTTTTGTAGCTTTCGTTAGTAGCTAAAGTGAAATTGGCTAATTTTTTTCCTCCGTCAAAAGTTTTGATTTCCGGATCATTCCCAACGTGTCCAATTAACTGAACTTTGTTTCTTAATGTGCTCATGGCGTATATTATTTATAGGTTAGTGTAAGTTGTGTTGAATTGGTGTTTCAAATCAACAGGGCAAAGATGCGATGACTTAAAAAAAGTATTCGGTTGGTAACTATTTACTTTCGGTTGTAACTATTTGTAAGCGTTTGTAAATGGAAAAATTTAATTATATTTGATTAAAATCAAATTCTTATGCAAGCCAAAATAAACAAAGTAGAATTACGAAATTTGAAATTTGAAGACTACAAAGAACTGAAAAAATCAATGGTAGAATCGTATCCTGAGATGGTAGGCTCTTACTGGAGAGAACATCATATTGAAAAACTATTAAGTATTTTTCCTGAAGGACAGTTAGTGATCCTAGTAGATGGAAAAGTGGTAGGTTCCGCACTATCATTGCGAGTGGACGAAAGTTTAGTCGATAAAAACCACAATTATTCTCAAATAACCGGTGGATATACTTTTTCGACTCACAACCCTCTAGGAGATGTCTTATATGGTATTGATATTTTCATTCACCCAAGTTATAGAGGATTGCGTCTAGGAAGACGATTGTATGACGCCCGAAAGGAGTTGTGCGAACAATTGAATTTGAAAGCAATTGTTTTTGCAGGAAGAATTCCTAATTATGGACAGCATGCTAAGAAACTCACCCCCAAAAATTACATTGAGAAAGTAAAAAGAAAAGAATTACACGATCCGGTACTTTCTTTTCAGTTGAGTAATGATTTTCATGTAATCCGAATAATGAAAAATTATCTTGAAGGTGATGCCGATTCTAAAGAATTTGCTGTTTTACTGGAATGGAATAATATTTATTATGATGAAAGCCCAAAATTAATCAATCTCGAGAAAAGTGTCATCCGATTGGGATTGGTTCAATGGCAGATGCGTCAATTGAATAATCTGGAAGCGCTATTCGAACAGTGTGAGTTTTTTATAGACGTAGTTTCTGGTTATGCCAGTGATTTTGCACTATTTCCAGAATTATTCACAGCACCACTAATGGCTGATTACAATCATTTATCAGAAGCCGAAGCCATTCGGGAATTGGCCAAACACTCTGAACCCATTCGGAAACGTTTCCAAGAATTCGCTATTTCCTACAACATTAACATCATTACAGGAAGCATGCCTTATTTAGAAAATGGGACTCTTTACAATGTAGGTTTTCTTTGTAAAAGAGATGGTACATCAGAGATGTATGCTAAAATTCATGTGACACCAAATGAAGTTCAGCACTGGGGAATGACCGGGGGATCACAAATCAAGACTTTTGATACGGATTGCGGAAAAATAGGCATCATGATATGTTATGATGTAGAATTTCCAGAATTATCCAGATTAATGGCAGATGAAGGAATGAATATTTTATTTGTACCGTTCTTGACGGATACCCAAAACGCGTATACCAGAGTCAAACATTGTGCTCAAGCCAGAGCTATTGAAAACGAATGTTATGTTGCTATAGCAGGATGTGTTGGGAATCTCCCAAAGGTGAATAACATGGATATTCAATATGCGCAATCCGCGGTGTTTACACCTTCTGATTTTGCGTTTCCTAGTAATGGGATTAAAGCCGAAGCGACTCCAAATACGGAGATGACGCTTATCGTTGATGTGGATCTAAATTTATTGAAAGAACTTCACGAACACGGAAGTGTACGCATCCTCAAAGATCGGAGAACAGATTTGTATGACATTAAAAAAATCAATCCATGAATAAAACCTGTTTAGAATGTGGAGAGAAAATTGTAGGCCGAGAGGATAAAAAATTCTGTAGTGATGGTTGCCGCAATGCTTATAACAATAAAATAAACAAAGACAGCACTAATTTTATGCGCAACATCAACAATAAGTTGCGCAAGAATTACCGTATTTTATCCGAGCTGAATGTGGAAGGAAAATCAAAAACTACTCGGGCAAAACTGCTTAGTAAAGGTTTTGATTTTGAATTTTTCACGAATATTTTACAAACTAAAACAGGAAATACCTACTATTTCTTATACGACCAAGGCTATATGCTTTTGGATACTGATTTTTACATGCTTGTCAAAAAAGATATTTAAATACCACAACCCCTAGCTACTTACCTACCATGAAAAAAGATTATTCCTCTATTTTTGCCAGTTTATTTATCCTAGGAATTCTAGGATTGATTTACTTTACAATGATGCCACATTGGACTTCAGATGAAGCAGGTTCTCTTTCTGAATTTTCAACTAAAAGAGCTTTGTCGCAAGTGAAAGCCATTTCGAAACAACCGCATTATGTAGGTTCAAAAGAACACGCAGTGGTTGCTGATTATCTCGTAAAAGAGTTAAATAAATTAGGATTAGAAACAACTATTCAGGAGGGATACACCTTAAGTGATTGGGGAAATTTAGTACACTCAAAAAATATATTGGCTCGCATAAAAGGAACTTCTAGCGCTAAAGCTTTGTTGTTGCTTTCCCATTACGATAGCGCACCACATTCCTACTCTAAAGGGGCAAGCGATGCTGGTTCTGGTGTGGCTACGATCCTAGAGAGTGTCCGTGCTTTTATATACTCTAAAACCCCTCATAAAAATGACATTATCATTCTTTTTTCAGATGCGGAAGAATTAGGATTAAATGGTGCAGCTTTATTTGTAACCAAACACCATTGGGCAAAAGAAATTGGCTTGGTGCTTAATTTTGAAGCCCGAGGTTCCTCAGGCCCAAGTTATATGTTAATGGAAACGAACACTGGAAATGCAGGATTGGTAAGAGAGTTTGCTGCCGCAAATGTGACTTTTCCAGTTTCAAATTCCTTGATGTACAGCATTTATAAAATGTTACCCAATGACACTGATTTAACTGTTTTCAGAGAACAAGGCAATGTTCAGGGATATAATTTTGCTTTTATCGATGACCATTTTAATTATCACACGGCCCAAGATGATATAAATCATTTAAACAAAAATACCTTAGCACATCAAGGGACATACTTAATGCCATTATTGAAATATTTTTCGAATGCTGACTTGAAGGTTACGCAAGCTAGCGAAGATTATGTCTATTTTACCATTCCGTATACTTTCATAAGCTATCCTTTTAGTTGGGTTTTGCCCATGGTAGTACTGGCATTAGGGTTGTTTATTGGGCTCATATTCTTGGGAAGAGCCAAGCGTATTTTATCATCCCGAGAAATAGGAAAAGGATTTATTCCGTTTTTAGGATCCTTTATCAGTACGGGATTAATTACTTTTTTTGGTTGGAAGCTTATGCTAATCAGCTATCCTCAATACAATGATTTACTCAACGGATTTACGTACAATGGGCACGCGTATATAGCAGCATTTGTGCTACTGGCCTTGGCAATAACGCTAGGGTTTTACCACCGTTTTTCTGCTAGTAAGGTTACGATGAATCATTATGTAGCCCCACTATTTATTTGGATTGTGATAAATGGAGCACTTGCTTTTAGTTTGCCTGGAGCTGGATTCCTGATTATTCCAGTATATTTCGGACTATTTCTGTTTGCGGCATTTATCATAACTCAAAAATACCGCAAAATACTAAGTCTTGCTTTTAGTATTCCGGCTTTAATAATTATAGCGCCTTTCATTCAAATGTTTCCTGTAGGGTTAGGGTTAAAAGTATTGTTTGCAAGTGCAATGCTTACTGTTTTGACCTTTGGATTATTGTTGCCTGTTTTTGGAACTTTCGCAAAAAAAGGAATCTGGGCTGTAGTGTTTTTTGTGCTTGCCATCGGCTTTTTTGCCAAAGCACATTCTGAATCGGGGTACGAATATGGTAAAGCTAAATCAAACAGCTTGCTCTACATCTACGATGCTGATACAAACCAAGCCCATTGGGTTACCTACGACACCAATCTTGATTCCTGGACCAAAGGCTATTTAGGTGAAAACCCTAAAGAAGCATTAGCGTTGAATGAAACCCCTTTGTTTAGCAAGTACAATTCAGGATTCAAGTATTTGGCTAAGGCTCCTAAAAAAGACATTATAAAACCTAATGTCGTATTTCTGGAAGACCGGGTGGTAGGAAATGAAAGGTATTTGAAAATAAGAATTTCTCCTAATCGAAACGTAAATCGGTATGATATCTTTGCCAATGAAAAAATGGCTATTCATAATTTCAAAGCAAATGGTGTGACCACATTAGGCCAGAAAAACTCATTATACCAACGAAAAGGAAAGAAAATATTGAGTTATTATGTGGTTGATAATGCACCTCTAGAAATGCAGTTTAGCGTGAATTCCTCAACTGTTTTAGATATGGAACTAATGGAAAGCTCTTTTGATTTAATGACGAATCCTTTATTTGAAATAACAAAAAGAGAAAACTGGATGATGCCAACGCCTTTTGTTTTGAATGATGCTGTGGTAATCAAGCAAAAAATAAAGCCAACTCAGGTAGAAATAGGGCCTTCAGATAGCAGTATGGAAAATCCAATTGTAAAAGATACTTTAACAATTACGAAGAACAGTTTGAAAGCAAAATAATTTAAAAATAATATGACAAAAATTAGTATTCTGGGTTGTGGTTGGTTGGGCTTGCCTTTGGCGAAAGCCTTATTAAAAAATGATTATTTAGTAAATGGGTCGACAACGTCAGAAGGTAAATTAGCGGTACTGGAAAATGCAGGAATTAAGCCTTTTTTAATTGTACTTTCAGAAAATAAAACTATTGGGGAATTAAGTGAATTGCTAAAAAACTCTGAAACTTTAATCATTGATGTTCCACCTAAACTTCGTGGTTCAGGGGCAGAGAATTTTGTTTCAAAAATTAGAAATATAATTCCGATTATAGAAAATTCGTCTGTAAAAAAAGTACTTTTCATCAGTTCATCTTCTGTTTATGGAGATACGGATACTCTTGTTTCCGAAGAAACACCTCCAAAACCGGATACGGAAAGCGGGAAACAACTACTAGAGACCGAGCAGCTTTTGCAAAGCGCTGTAAATTTCCAAACTACAATATTGCGTTTTGGTGGCTTAATTGGCGAAGACCGGCATCCGATACATTTTCTTGCGGGTCGTGAGAATTTAGATAATCCTGATGCACCTATAAATTTAATTTATCAGGAAGATTGTATAGGTATAATTTTAAAGATAATAGAATTGAATATTTGGAATGAAACTTTCAATGCGGTGACTCCCTGTTATCCTTCCCGAGAAATGTATTACACACAAAAGGCTGAAGATTTAAATTTAGCGTTACCAAAATTTACTCATGAAAATCCTTCTGTAGGAAAAACAATTTTAAGTACTAAAATAAAAACCGTTTTAAATTATACTTTTACCAAACCAAATTTATAACGTGAGAACTAAAATTAAGAATGCTGTTTCGTCTAAGATCAATGCCATCGGATTGCCTATTTTGGCCTTGTGCTGGGTCAGTTTTTTTTGGGGAACAACTTGGATTGCTTCAAAAGAAGGTGTAAAACACATGCCCGCATTACAGCTGGTTGCCATTAGACAATTTCTGGGAGGATTGCTGTATATTTCTTTTTTTCTATTTAAAAAAGCACCTTGGCCAAAAGGAAAACAATGGAAAACGATTGTTATCTTGAGTATTTTGAACTTTATGTTGAGCAATGCGTTAAGTACTTGGGGCGTTAAGTACATTAGCAGCGGACTAGGTGCTATAATTGGAGCAATTGTTCCTTTATGGATTGTTATTATTACTTTTTTTAGAGGAGAGCGTTTGTCCAGCATATCGGTTGTAGGCTTGATCGTAAGTTTTAGTGGAGTGTGTGTTATTTTTTACGATCACTTGAGTGATTTTTTAATCCCAAATTTTAGATTTGGAATCATAATTTCTATAGTTTCTACTTTAACATGGGCTTTTGGAACGTTGTATACTAAGAAAAAAGCAGCAACTTTTAATCCGTATTTTAGTTTAGGACTACAAATGTTTTTGTCCAGTATATTGCTTTTTGCCTATACAGGCGCAACTGGAACTTCTGTTAGTTTAAGTGCTATTCCCGCGATGTCGTGGTGGTCTATTGGTTATTTGGTTGTTTTTGGTTCGATTCTTACCTTCATTGCTTTTATTTATGCACTTCAAAATCTTCCAGCTGAAATTAGTAGTGTTTATTCTTATATCAATCCGATTGTTGCGGTACTACTGGGCGCCCTGATTTTTGGTGAACCGCTTAATGCTGCTATTGCAATAGGAGGTGGGGTTACTTTATTTGGCTTGTATATGGTCAATTATTCCCTGAGGCGAACGCGTAAAAACACTATAAAACAATAAATCCCATTCGATTTAACGAATGGGATCTATTTTAATTTTTAAACAACTGTTTACCAAATTCGAACTCTTTTTTCAGGGGTAATATACATTCCGTCATTTGCTTGAATATCGAAGGCTTTATAGAACGTATCAATATTTTGCAAAGGAACATACGCGCGGTACATGCCTGGAGAATGTGGGTCTGTTTTTACTTGATTTTTCAAGGCTTCATCTCGCATTTTTGAACGCCAGATAGTTGACCAAGAAATAAAGAAACGTTGTTCCGGAGTGTATCCGTCAATCAATCCCGGGTTTCCGTTTTCTTTCAAGTACAATTGCAAACCATCATAAGCGGCATTTACTCCACCTAAATCTCCAATGTTTTCACCCAATGTGAATTTACCATCAACAAAAGTTCCTGGAATAGGTTGTAAAGCGCTGTATTGAGCGGCAAGTGCACCTGTTAAAGCAGAGAATTGTTTCAAATCTTCGGCTGTCCACCAGTCTACTAAGTTTCCATCAGCATTGTAACGGGAACCTGAATCATCAAAACCATGTGAAATTTCGTGACCAATAACACCACCGATTCCACCATAATTTACCGCTTCGTCCGCTTGATAATTGTAAAACGGCGGTTGTAAAATTGCTGCTGGGAATACGATTTCATTATTAGATGGATTGTAATACGCATTTACCGTTTGTGGAGACATTCCCCATTTTTCTTTATCAACTGGTTTGTTTAATTCGGCTATATTTTCATTGAAACGCCATTGCGACATGCTTTTAGCGTTTTCAAAATAAGTTCCGCCTTCTTTTGGACTTTTGATAGTCAAGGCTGAATAATCTTTCCATTTATCCGGATACCCTATTTTAATTCTAGATTTATGCAATTTGGCAAGGGCACTCACCTTAGTTTCTGCCGACATCCATGATAAATTATTGATTCTGTTTTCGAAAGCAATAAATATATTTTTGATCATTTTCTCTGCTTTAGCCTTGGCTTCAGCGGGAAATTTTTTCTCAACATATAATTTTCCTAATGCTTCTCCAACCGTTCCATTAATAGTTTGAAGTGCTCTTTCGTCACGAGGTCTTTGACTTACGGCACCCGTTAACGTTCTTCCGTAGAACTCCCAGTTTGCGTTTTCAATTTCTGTCGATAATTGGCTTGAAGCACTATTCAACAAACTCCAGCGCATGTAAGCTTTCCAATCTTCTACTTTGTTTTCTTTAAAAATAGTTTCTAGCGCCGTCATGTATTTTGGTTGTGATACGATTACGGTATCTACTTTAGCCAATCCAATTTTTGTAAAATAAGCATTCCAGTTAATTGAGGGAGTTAATTTGCTCAAATCAGCTAATGTCATTGGATTGTATGACTTACGACGGTCTCTGCGTTCTACTCGGTCTAATCTTGGTTTAGACATGGCAATTTCAAGAGCCAGAATTTTCTCGGCATTTATTTTAGCAATTGCGGGTTTATCCCCTAAGTATTGCAGCATTTTGGCCACGTGTAAAACATATATAGCACGTTTTTCTTTTGAATCGGCATCCTCAGAAACATAATAATCTCTGTCTGGTAAACCAACGCCTCCGGGACCTAAATTAATGACGTTCCTGCTGCTGTTCTTTGCATCAGTTCCTACACCAGCACCTATAAAACCAATGCCACCAACAGGTTCCATTTCGATTAATAATGCTTCTAAATCTTTGGTATTTTTAACCGCGTCTATTTTTTTTAAATACGGTTTCAAAGGGGCTATACCTAGTTTGTTTCTACCAACAGTATCAAGAATAGATTGGTATAAATTAATCGCTTTACCTTGATCAGTATTCGATTTGTAATTGGGATTTGTAGTCGCTTCTTTAAGAATGGCTAAAGCATCTGCATCTGTCTTTTGACGCAATTCATCAAAACTACCCCAACGGGTTCGATCACTTGGAATTTCTGTATTGTCCAACCAGGTTCCATTTACATAGCGAAAGAAATCATTACTTGGTTTAACGTCCTTATCCATGTAATTCACATTGATTCCCGGTTCTTTAGCTGCCGGAGCATTCTGAGCTTGACTCACCGCAAAACCCATAATTGCAGGAATCACAAAAAGCAATTGCTTATTGCAAGTTTTTTTCATTTTTTTTAGTTTTTTAGTTATGTTAACAAAGCTATTAATAAATAATTTGATTTTTAGTTAAAATCTATTAATTACCAATAGATTTTTATTAGACCACTGAATATTTAAAAGGTTTAATTACGAAAGGCATTAATTTGATCTCTTTTTTGAAGGAATACTTCTGAGATAAGATTGTGTTAATTTGAATTAAAAACAAATCCCGTTTCGTATTTTTGTATCAAAATAGCATCATGTTAGAGTTTTTCAAAAAATACCGACTCTTTTTAGGAGTTTTCATTGTACTTTCGGCAATTATATTATCCTTGTTTTATTCGGCTTTAAAGCCAAAAAAAACACTTCCCATTTACAATCCTGCAGATGTAAATCCGGAATTAGTAGACAGCACCATTCAATACAAAAGCAAGTACCACACAATAGCTGATTTTTCGTTTGTCAACCAAGACGGGAAAATTATCACGCAAAAAGACTATGAAGGAAAGATATATGTTGCTGATTTTTTCTTTACTACTTGCGGTTCCATTTGTCCAAAAATGACAACCAATTTATCGGGTATTCAAAAAGTCTTCATCAATAATCCTAAGGTAAAGTTATTATCCCATACTGTTTTTCCAGAAACCGACAGTGTTCCCGTATTGAAGGCTTATGCCAATAAACACCATGTTGATGCCAATAAGTGGAATTTAGTTACAGGAGATAAAAAAGAAATTTACGCAATGGCCAGAAAATCCTATTTGGCAGTTAAACTGGGGAAACCAAGCGAACTGTACGATATGGTGCACACCGAAAATTTTGTGTTGGTTGACACTAAAAAGAGAGTTCGTGGTTTTTATGATGGCACTAATAAAGAAGACATGAAACGATTAATAGACGATATTACTTTCCTGAGCAATGAATAAGTCACTTTCAAAAGGACATTTTTTTAGTTTTATATTCTGTTTAAACACAACTGCTTGTTTTAAGTAATAATAGTATAAATGTAATGGTTATGATTTTTGTTTGTTTTAAAATGTGTATTTTTGCAATCTTAATTTAATCTAAATAAGGTTTGCAAACAACGATACATTCTCTAAAAAAAGGCGAAAAAGCGATCATAAAAGACTTTGACATCGATACGGTTCCCTTAAAATTATTGGAAATGGGTTGCTTGCCCGGTAACTTGGTAGAATTGCTTCAAGTAGCTCCATTTGGAGATCCTTTATATTTAAACATCAATGGTTCACATGTTGCAATACGGGTGGAAACTGCAAAAGAAATTGAAGTCGACATCCTTAAAACCAACTTATGGTAAGCAAGCAAAACATAAATGTCGCTTTAATTGGGAATCCTAATACAGGAAAAACTTCTGTTTTTAACCAGTTGACAGGTTTGAATCAGCAAGTGGGAAATTACCCTGGAATTACAGTGGAGAAAAAGATAGGTTTTTGCAAATTACCGAATAATGTAAAAGCCAATATTCTGGATTTGCCAGGCACTTATAGCCTCAATGCAAGCTCTATTGATGAAAATGTAGTCATAGAATTGTTGCTCAATAAAAACGATAAATTGTATCCGGACGTAGCGCTTGTTGTGACGGATGTTGAAAATCTAAAACGAAATTTACTTCTTTTTACTCAAATAAAAGATCTTGAAATCCCTACAATCCTTGTGATTAACATGGCGGATAGAATGAAATTTAAAGGGATTACGCTAGACATTCCCTATCTTGAAGAACATTTAAAAACCAAAATTGCGTTGATCAGCTCCAGAAAAGGATATGGAATTGATGAATTGAAAAAGTTAATTGTAAGGTATCGCACGATTTCAAGTGAGCCCTGCTTGAATGCTTCGATAATTGATACCGACTATTTTAATAGTTTGCGTAAAGCATTTCCCAATCAATTGCTCTACAAATTATGGCTGGTAATCACACAAGATGTAAATTTCTTAAATTTAGATCGAAATGAAATCCGAAGTTCTTTTACTAAAACGCATTCGGATTTAAAGCGTTTGCAGCAAAAAGAAACAATAAAACGGTATCAATTCATTAATGATGTTTTGAAAATAGGATTGAAAGTAGACGAGACAGTCGCTAAAGATTTTCGCAGCAAACTGGATCGCGTACTCACCCATAAAATTCTGGGGTATGTTATTTTCTTTTTAATTTTATTTGTTATTTTCCAATCTATTTTTGAATGGTCTAAAATACCAATGGATTTTATTGATACTTCATTTGCAGCATTGAGTTCATTTGCAGCTGAACAATTACCTGCTGGAGTTTTGACTAATCTAATATCGCAAGGAATTATTCCGGGGATAGGAGGAATATTGATATTCATCCCACAAATTGCTTTTCTATTTATGTTTATTTCAATTCTGGAAGAAAGTGGCTATATGAGTCGGGTAGTCTTCTTAATGGATAAAATCATGCGAAAGTTTGGTTTGTCTGGTAAAAGCGTAGTTCCACTGATTTCAGGTACAGCCTGTGCCATTCCAGCAATTATGGCTACTCGAAATATCGAAAACTGGAAAGAACGATTGATCACTATTCTGGTAACTCCATTCACCACCTGCTCCGCACGACTTCCTGTTTATGCTATCATTATTGCATTGGTAATTCCGGATACTCGGGTTTTTGGATTTCTAAACATGCAAGGAATGACTTTGATGTTGTTGTATCTTCTGGGTTTCGGGATGGCTATATTTTCAGCCTATATTTTGAATAAAATCTTAAAAATAAAAGGGAAAACCTATTTTGTAGTAGAAATGCCCAATTATAAATTACCGCTTTTCAAGAACGTAGGTATCAATGTTATTGAGAAAACAAAAGCTTTTATTTTTGGTGCTGGAAAAATTATATTGGCAATATCTATTGTTTTATGGTTTTTGGCATCATACGGTCCTGGTGAAAAATTTAACAATGCCAAAACAATTGTTACTGAAAACACCAAGCAAAATCCGTTATCAAAAGTGGAATTTGAAAATGCAGTGGCTTCTCAAAAATTAGAAAATTCGTATATTGGTATTATGGGAAAAACCATAGAGCCGGCTATTTCTCCTTTGGGCTACGACTGGAAAATAGGAATAGCTATAATTAGTTCCTTTGCTGCAAGAGAGGTATTCGTAGGCACATTGGCCACGATTTATAGTGTTGGCGGTAGTGATAACGAAACTACAATCAAAAATAAAATGGCTGCTGAAATCAACCCAGTAACTGGAGAAAAAATATTTAATTTTGCCTCCGGAATATCGTTGCTTTTGTTTTATGCTTTTGCTATGCAGTGCGCCAGTACACTTGCTGTGACTAAAAAAGAAACCAATTCCTGGAAATGGCCTGCGGGACAACTGATATTTATGTCTGGATTTGCCTATGTAGTTGCTTTAATTACCTATCAAATTCTCAAATAATAGAGTTTTGATAATTTAAGGACTTATTTTGTTTGATTATAATGGAGGAAAACCTCAGTAAAGCGTTCAAAGCATAATCAACAAATGTTAAACTTTGAATTTATATTATTTTTAATTTGTCTAAATAAGATTTAGAATTTACATTTGCAATGTAGAATAAATCTAAATAAAAATGAGAAAGATTATAATTGTAACTTCACTATTTGTCACTTCACTAGGGTTTTCGCAACAAAAGGAACTATCAAAAAATCAAAAAGACAGTATTGAAAGTTTGAAGGAAGTTATAATTACAACAGATGCAATTGTTGGAAGTAAATTTAAAGCCAAAAACAAAGCAGGAGCAACTTATTTTATATCTCCAAAAGAACTAAAAACTTTCAATTACGATGATGTATCCAGAATATTAAGAACCGTTCCTGGACTTAATATTCAAGAAGAAGAAGGTTTTGGTCTTAGACCAAACATTGGAATGCGCGGTACCAGTCCGGATCGTAGTAGTAAAATTACGCTAATGGAAGATGGTGTTCTAATTGCTCCCGCTCCTTATGCAGCACCCGCAGCGTATTATTTCCCCACTGTAAATAGAATGCAGTCTTTTGAGATCCTAAAAGGAGGTAGCCAAATTCAATACGGACCTTACACAACCGGTGGTGCTATTAATATGGTTTCAACACAAATTCCCAATCGTTTCTCTGCTAGAGTTGTTGCGAGTATTGGTAGTTTCAATACTAAAAAAACGTATGTAAATATAGGTGATGAAAGGAAGAACTTCGGGTACGTTTTAGAATACAACAACCGAAATTCAGATGGATTTAAGAAAATCGACAATAGCACTAAAACTACTGGTTTTCAAGGAAATGATTATGTTGCAAAATTTAGAATTAATACGGATGCAGATGCTAAAATTTTTCAATCCCTGACTGCAAAAATCCAGTACAGCGAAGACTTGGCAAACGAAACCTACTTGGGTTTAACAGAAACGGATTATAATAATAATCCCTATAGAAGATATGTAGGGTCAAACGAAGATTATATTGATACGGAGCATAAGCAAATTATGTTCACTCATTACATAAAACCATCTCAGAAATTTAATATAACTACCAAAGCCTATAAAAATAATTTTGCTAGGAATTGGTATAAACTGGATGCCTTAAAACTAGGAACAACAAAAGTGGGAATCAATTCTATATTGATTGATCCAACCACTTACAATGCGGAATATTTAGCTTTAACCGGTGCAAGCAATACTATTGACAATGCTTTAATTGTAAAAGCTAACAATCGGGGCTATGAAGCAAAAGGAATCCAATCTGTTGCTAATTATGATTTTGGAACAGGGGTTCTGAAACATGATCTAGATTTTGGTTTTCGTTACCATGAGGATTATGAAGACCGTTTTCAATGGGTTGACGGATACGCTATTCAAAACGGAGTTATGAACAGAACTTCTAACGGAACTCCTGGTACAGATGCAAATAGAATTACAAAAGCCGAAGCAGTTGCTGCTCATATTCTTTACACGTTAACCTATGATAAATTTACTTTCTCACCAGGAATTAGATATGAAAATATCAATTTAGAATCTATTAATTATGGCAGTAACGATATAACAAGAGTAGGAACGAGCGTTGTAAAAGCGAACAACCGTTTGGATGTTTGGATTCCTGGAATGGGAATTCTATATAAAATCAATGCGGATTATAATGTGTTTACTAGTATACACAAAGGATTTTCTCCTCCGGGTGCTAAGGTTGGAGAAGATGCCGAGAACAGTATCAATTCTGAACTTGGATTTCGCTTTCGTAAAAATGCTTTCTACGGGGAATTAATTGGTTATTATAATGATTTCTCAAATTTGCAAGGTGCTGATAATATGTCAGGAGGAGGAACCGGAACGGGAGATCTATTTAATGCAGGTGCAGCGATAGTTAAAGGTGTTGAATTTTTAGCGACATATGAAGTACTTAATAATCAGGAAAAAGGATATAAACTTCCTATTAGTTTTTCCTATACTTTAACAGATACGAACTTAAAAAGTGATTTTAATAGTCCAATCTGGGGGGATGTAAAGAGTGGAGATGAGATTCCTTATATTGCCAAAAATCAATTTGCCTTAGTGGTAGCTTTCGAAACAGAAAAGTTTAACCTTGCAATCAGTGGGAAATATGTAGATGCCTTTAGAACATTGGCAGGAACAGGTGCTATTCCATCTCAAAATAAAGTAAACAGTAATTTTATTGTTGATTTATCAGCTAAATATCACTTGACTCAAAAAGTGAGTTTGATGTCTAATATTATTAATTTGCTGGACAAGGAATATGCGGTATCAAGAGTTCCTGCAGGATTAAGACCAGGAATGCCTTTTAGTATTAACTTTGGAATAATGGCACAGTTGTAAAAATATTTTGACATTAGTTTAACTCTTAAAAGCAATCTATTTTGATTGCTTTTTGTTATTTTTATACTATGGATATTCAAGAAATTATAGCGTTTGGGGCTCTAGGCATAGCATTGTTTTTTTTGATTAAAAAATTCTTCTTCAAAAAGAAAAGTTCAAATAAAAATTGTGGTAGTGGTGATGATTGTGGTTGTCATTAGGCTATTTATCAAACTTTACGATTGTAGATTCCTTTAGGATCCTTTTACACTATAATGCATTCTCATTAAAGTGTAATGCCTATCCTCCTTATTCAAAAAAACCAGCCTTTAAGTTAAATTAGTTACTTTTTTTAAGTAAATTTACATAGTATAAGAAACTAGTTTTAGACTTAAGTTAGGTCGTTTTCATTTTTATATTTAAAAGAATAAATTGCGATTTAACTTTAATCAAAGCTATCTTTTGAACCTAATTTCAGCTTCACCCTTGTTTAAGCAATTGAAATTATAGAACTAATATGAATTGATATTCCATAAGGAAGTAAATATTCATAGTTTTTAGAAAAATCTAACATGTAAGGCTTGTAATTTTAATCCCAAATAAAATTTTGCCTTTTATGATTGTTCCAATGATCTTTTTTATTGATGATTGTTTGATTGTAAAAAATTTAATGAAAACAACAGTTAATATCTATCCGATATGAAAACAAGAACGCTGCGTTTTAATTTCATAAATATTATTTTTAGGAACTACTTTATCTCCAGTAAATAATGTAAAATAATTCCAGGAAAAGTTCTTACAATTAGTATGTTGCAATTGATTTCAAACCACAGATGAACCAATAACAACTAATCATGAAAAAGCTTGCCTCCATATTAGTACTCACCTTAAACATTACGTTTCTTTTTGCTCAGAAGGAAATTTCGGGTTTTGTGATAGACAATGCGGGCGTGGCTATTTCTGGGGTTAATATTACGGAAAAAGGAACAAATAACAGCGTATCTACGAATAGTATTGGAGCCTATACCATTAATGTAAAAGAAGGAGCCATTTTAATTTTTAGCTACTTCGGTTTTCCTAAGCAAGAGCATGACACCACGGATTCTATCCTAAATGTTGTTTTATCGGAAGGCATTGGACAAAATCTTACTGAAGTTATGGTTACTGGAACGCGCGCGATCCCTCGAAGCAATACTACAACAACGCTTCCCATGGATGTAGTATCAGCTGAGGAACTGATGTTTACTGGACAAGCCACTTTAGACAAAGCGTTACAATACAAAATCCCATCATTTAACACGGTTCAAACTCCTGTAAATGATGCGACTTCCTTGCTCGATCCTTACGAAATTAGAAACATGGGTCCCAGTAGAACCTTAATACTTATTAATGGAAAAAGGAAAAATGTAAGCGCTTTACTGTATGTTCAAACTTCTCCAGGACAAGGAGAAACGGGTGTTGATATTGCTGCAATACCAATGGATGCTATAGAAAGAGTAGAGATTCTTCGTGATGGCGCCTCTGCTCAATATGGCTCGGATGCAATTGCAGGAGTATTAAATATTATTTTAAAAAAGAAAACAAATGAGGGTTCCATTACAGGAAGAACTGGTATTACCGCTAAAGGCGATGGAGAAATGTTGGGTGTGAGTCTGAACAATGGATCTGCTGTAGGCGACAAAGGTTTTGTGAATTACACGTTAGATTTCTCAAAAGTTACGCTTTCCAATAGGCCAGGAAAAGTAGCTCCAGAGGGAGATTTCACTGATTTTGGGGGCACTATTTTAGGTATCAATACCTTACCAGATATTAAAGCTTTTCTAACCAAGTATCCAGATGCTCGAAATAGCAATGGATCTCCAGAAACCGCTGCTGCAAAATTTTTAGTGAATGGGGAATTTCATTTATCGGATGAAACACAACTGTATTATAATGCTGCTTATGTGTACAAGAAAGTGAATTCTTTTGCTAATTATCGGGCCCCATATTGGGGTTTTGGAGAAGGGATAACTTTAAACGATCTACCTTATTTATTAGACTTTTTTGCAGAAGGAACGATTACTTCATACAAAGGGTATATTCCCACATTTACGGGTAATTTAAACGATTACCATGCAACATTAGGTTATAAAGTAATAAAGAACGGATGGAATGTTGATGCTAGTATAACAGTTGGTGGCAACAAACAGGATTATGTTATAGAAAACTCACACAATAGGTCCGAAATTCAAGATGGAAATGGCACTAATTTATATCGTGAAAATAGTCCTATTTTTTTCAAACCGGGCGGAGCTTCATTTAATCATGTGGTAGGGAACTTAGACATTTCGAAGGTTCTGTCTGATAAAATCAGTATTGGTTTTGGCTCAGAAGTTAGGACTGAAACTTTTGTAATTTCTGAAGGTGATACCGCATCCTGGGATGGTTTCGGCGCAGACTCATTTTCTGGAAACAGGCCTGAAGATTCCGGAAAATGGAATCGTTATAATTTAGGAGGATACTTTGATATTGCCTATGACTTTTCTAAAGATTTCTTGATAAACGGTACGGTACGGTATGAAGATTATAGTGATTTTGGGGCAGCAACGGTATGGAAATTAAGTACCCGGTATAAATTTTCTAATGATAAAATTACTTTACGAGGCTCCGTCTCCTCTGGTTTTAGAGCACCTACATTGCACCAAATTTACACCCAAAAATCACAGTATTCCTTCGTAGCAGGCCAAGGAATACAAATCAATGGCTTAATTAATAACATTTCTGCACAAGCCCGTATTTTAGGCATTCCTAAATTAGATGCTGAAAAATCAACAAATGTAACTTTTGGATTGGGAGCCAATACTTGGAAAAATTTAATTTTCACGATAGATTATTACACTATAAAAGTAGAGGACCGAATTATTTTGGGAGACAAAGTAAACACCCAATTTGGGAGTGTTGCTTGGTTTGAAAACTCATTTGACTCAAGAACTTCAGGGATAGATGTGGTTTTAAATTACAGCACTATTGCAGTAGGATATGGAGTCTTGGGATTTAATTTATCAGGAAACGTAACTTTGGAAAACAAAAGAATTTCTCCCGTTGCGAGTGCTAATTTTGGGCCAACACTGGAGGCTTTGATGTTTACTTCCAGACCCGAGACAAAATGGATTTTGGGAGCAGATTATAAAATTAAAAAATTTGATCTATCCCTCAATAACACGTATTTTGGCAAAACAACTTTCAAACAAGAAGGTTTAAATACAAACTTAAGAACAGAATTTACGCCAAAAATAGTCACTGATTTAGGAATTAATTACGCTGCAACGGATCAATTATCTGTTATGTTCAATGTGAATAATATATTAAATGTACTACCCCATTGGAAATTTAAATCCGAAAACGCAGCTGGACAAGCAATATTGAATGATCCAATTCAAGTTAAATCGCAATTCAACCTGATTACATTCAATGGGCGCTACTCACAAATGACTTATCAAGGATATCATTTTAGCCAATTAGGAACTTTATTCAGTTTGTCGCTCGCTTATAAATTTTAAAACACTTTTCTAATTAGGACAGAAATTCGTTAAAAACAGAAGGATGAAAACTAAAAATCACATACTTATTTTAGGCGTATTTTTCATGCTAATGGGGGGAAATACTATTTCGGCCCAAGAGAATACCGAAGGAAAGGAATACGCTTTGAAAGCTGATTTTCTATACCGCTTTATAGATTATGTTTATTGGAAAAATTATTCTAAAAAACAAACGTTCAAGATCGCTATTCTGGAAGAAAGCCCAATAACTTCTTCATTACGGATTCTTTCTAAAAATAAAAAAATTGAAGTAAAGGAATACAAAGAATTGAAAGAGTTAGGGTTTTGCAATATTTTATTTGTTCCCTATAACTGCACCATTCCTGTAGAAACGATCCTTTCTAAACTTTCCGGTAAACCAGTATTAATTGTGACGGAACAAAATGGGTATGGAAAAAAAGGCGCACACATGAATTTTATCATGGTTGAAAATAAATTAAAATTTGAAGTAAATCTAAAAGCAATTAATAAAGCGGGAATCGGAATCAGTTCATTTTTATTACAGCATGCAATTATTGTACAATAATAGGATCATATTAAACACCTCTATTTCTTTAATTTATTTTTGAATTGGAGATAAGAGAATTAAAAATTAGAAAACCACATAGTTTTAGTGTAACAAAGCCGTTTTTACATCAAAAAACAATACATACATGATGAATCTAAGGAACATATCAATTAAAAATAAGCTGGTACTCATGCAGGTTTTTACCTCTGCTTTTGTATTAGGACTTTGTATTGCTGCTTTTGTATTAATAGATATCAAAGGCTTCAAGGACAGAAAAGTAATAAGTTCAATAGCGATTGCAAAAGTTGTAGGGTTCAATACGGTATCGGCACTTGAGTTTTTGGATAATGCTGCCGCCAATAAAATTATCTCGGAATTAAACGTACAGAATGATATTTTAAATGCAAGTATTCTAGACAAAAAAGGTACCGTGTTTGCTTCGTATGCAAAACCTGGCAGTATTGCAAATTATCGGTTTACAGTACCGGCAATGGACCAGAAAAACTTCCTGTTTACCAAAGAAAATCTGTTTGTTTATAGCCAAATCAAAAAGGACAATAAAACAGTAGGTTTGGTTTGTCTCCGATTTGAATTATCAGAGCTCAATAAAATAAAAATGGGCGTTTTGCGTCTGGGAGTAGTCCTATTATTAGTGGGAATAGGATTGGCATACCTGATTGCAATGGTTATCAAGAAATACATTTCAAAACCATTACTCAATTTAGTAACAGGGATACAACAGATAAGAGATACGGGTGATTATAAAACGCGTATGGTTGTAGAAGGAAAGGATGAAATTAGTATTCTTTCCTTGGGCCTTAATAATATGCTGGACAATATTGAAAAAAGAGACAATGAAGTAGCACAATCTAAAGAGCAACTAAATAAGCAGAATACACTCCTGCAATCGGTTATTCAAAATATGGGCGATGGATTAATTGTTGCTGATGAGAACAGAAAATTTATCCTCTGGAATACTGCTAGTGAACGAATAATTGGAATTGGTCCTATGGATATTCCTATTGATCGATGGGCAAGTACCTATGGCTTCTTTTTGCCGGATACAAAAACAATTTTTGATACAAATGACATTCCCTTAGTGAAAGCATTAAATGGAGAAGAAGTAGATAATGTGGAACTATTTATTCAGAATTATAAAAAACCTGAAGGTCTCTTTGTAATTGTTACAGCCCGCCCACTAAAGAACGCCCTTGGAGCAATTACGGGCGCAGTGCTGGTTATTCATGACATCACAGCATTGAAAAATTCAGAAAACGAGATTAAAAAACTCAATGAGGAGCTCGAACACAAAGTAACGGAACGTACAGCTCAATTGGCGGATGCTATAGAAACACTTCGTAAAAGCGAGGAAAAATATCGTGAAATTGTGGAGAACATAAGCGATGTAGTTCATACATCAGATTATAAGGGTTATTTTACTTACATCAATCCCGCATGTAAAAAACTTACGGGATATAGCCAAAATGAAATTATAGGAAAGCAATTTTCAGAAATTGTAGCTCCCGAATGGAGAGACCGTGTCGCAGAATTTTATTTGGATCAGTTCAAACATAAAATAGACGAAACATTATTTTCCTTCCCCATTATTACTAAAAACAGAGAACAAAAATGGGTAGAACAAACCGTAATGCAGTTAAGAGTTGGCAATAGAATAACCGGACATAAGGCGATTATGCGAGATATTACGGAACGGAAAGCAGCCGAACAAAAATTAAAAGAAAGTGAAGGGCAGTTGCAAACCATATTCAATGAAGCTCCGGATGCTTTGATTGTAATAAATGATGAGGGAAATATTATTCGATGGAACCCTCAAGCCGAAAAAGTGTTTGGATGGTCATTAGTTGAGGTGATGGGAAAACCAATGCACCACTTAATTATTCCGGAGCAACACAGAGAAAATCACATCAACGGATTTAAAAATTTCCTCATAAATGGGGAAGGTGCGTTTATAAATAAAACCATAGAAATTACAGCTCTTAATAAAAAGAACGAAGAATTTGATATTGAGTTAACCATATCTCCAGCAACCATTCTTGGTAAATATATTTTCATTGCTTTTATCAAAGACATATCTCTCAGAAAAAAAATGGAAAATGAGAAAAGAGAGGCCGATAAATTAATGCATCTTAATGAACTTAAATTGAAATTAATTTTAGAAAACATTGGGGAGGGAATCATTGTAACAGACAACCAAAAAAGAATTGTTTTGTCCAATCACATGGCGGAAGAAATTATTGGAATAAAAGAAGATTCTTTAACGCCCACTACATTGGATTGGTCCACTAAATATGATTTGTATTATCCTGACGAACAAACTGTATTTCCTGCTCAGAACCTTCCATTGGAGAAAGCATTAAAAGGGGAATCAACGGATGATGTTGAGATCATAATTGAAAATTCAGAAACTAAAACAAAAAAACGTGTGGTCATTAGCGGCAGACCAATAATTGATGAAAATAACTATGTAATTGCTGCTGTTGCCAATATAAGAGACATTACCTCTTACAAAGAGCTGGAGGTTGCTTTAGAGGAAAGTGAACAGAAATACCGAAAATTAATTGGGTTCAAAAGTGATAAAAAATAACACGATACTAACCAATTAAACATTGAAATTATTTCAAGTATTTAATTTGTATGTGATAATCTTTCGGATCAATTTTGACTCCTTCTTTTGGATAAGGTAAAACACTAAAGTTTTTTATGTTTTTATGTTTTTCAGGTAAATATTTAGCAAACCACTGTTTGTTTGCATCAACGTTTTTCATCGAGAATACCATCGTGTGATCCTCAACTAATTTTGAATTTTTGTACACTGAAATAATAACGGATACTTCTCCAGCCCAGATGCAAGTCACGCCTTTGGGACATCTGGAGTCTGAAACAACTGCTGCCAAAACCAGATTAAATCCCTTTTTAGTAAGACACTTTTTCTGGGTTATGGTTGCGGTTTGAACCTTTTCTGTTTTCAGATTTTGTGCGAAAGTTATTGTACTAAGAATCAAAATAAACAATAATAAGGCATTTTTCATCTTTTTTTTTAATAGTTTATCCAAAGATAGAACCAAAATCACTACATCACTTTTACAAATAGATTACTGGCAATTTTATTGGATATTGTTAAATCTTGGTGGTCTACTTTTATTTTTAATGACAAATCGAAACTTTCTCTTCCGATGATTTCAATTTTAGAACCCAATGCGATTCCTTGTTTATCCAAATATTTCAGAAACTCTGATGAGGTATCTTTAACGCCAACACAAATCCCTGCTTGATTTTCCTGCAATTCTGAAAGCAATTGTTTTTCAATTTTAACGATTTGTCCATTGGCATCAGGAATAGGGTCACCGTGTGGATCTTCGGTGGGATTTCCTAGAAAATCATCTAGTTTATTAATGAGTTTTTCGGATTTAATATGCTCTAATTGTTCTGCAATATCATGCACCTCATCCCAAGAAAAATCGAGTTTGTCTACTAAAAAAACTTCCCAAAGCCGGTGTTTCCTTACAATCATTTTTGCTGCTATTTTCCCATGGTCTGTCAAAGAAACGCCTTGGTACTTTTTATAATTAACCAAATCTTTTTCGGCTAATTTTTTAAGCATATCCGTCACTGATGAAGCTTTGGTTTCCATTTTTTCCGCAATGGCATTCGTGCTTACTTCTGAATCTGAAATAATCGTTAAATGATAGATGGTTTTAAGATAGTTTTCTTCTGAAAAAGTCATTGAATTTTAGATTGGTGATTTGTTATTTTGATTCCAAATGCCCTAGCCCTGATTATTACAGTTATTTTATAATTTCATTAGAGTTCGGTGAACTGCGTTTGAAGCGATACCCTTTTCCTGCTTTTTTAAATAACAAAAGATATAGCCAATAGCAGGAAGCAGCTCCAAGTACTTTTAATTCTTTACAATAAGTAATGGAATAGCAATTTTGTGACGCAATTTGTCAACGGTAGTTCCAAAGACTAAATCCTTGAATCCTGTATGACCGTGGGTTCCCATTACTAAAATATCAAATTTTCCTTTATTGATGATTTCAGGAATTACTTTATTAGGTTTTCCAAATCCCAATTGCGTTGTTACTGTAAATCCTTTATCAGTAAGCATGACTTTGTATTGCTCTAGTAATTTTTCGTCAATTAAGGTTTCGTGATCATCTACGTTTTCGCCATAAAGCATCGCACCAACGGTTTCTACCACATGAATCAACGTATATTGTGCTTCTATTCCGCCTAATTCAAAAGCGTTATTAAGCGCTACTTCATCAGCGCTGGAAAAATCTACCGAAATGGCAATATTCTTTTTAGTATAAGTACCTGATTTTGAAAATCGCAATTTTAAACTATGTGGCGAATGATTTTGAATGTCTATTTTTGTCTTCCCGAAAAAGGGCTGAAATACAATATAAAGCAACAAGATCAAGAAACCAATGGCTAATGGAACCACTGTCAACCATAATAAAATGGGATTATTAGAAGTTTCAAGCCAGCCATTTATTTCGTCAAAAACCAATTTAGCGTTTAGGGAAACAATGATGGTCGCAATAAGCCAGGAAGCTATTTGAGTAATTTTACCAATATGAAATCCTTTCATCTTTGATTTATCACTTACAAAATGAATTAGCGGAATAATGGCAAATCCCAATTGTAAACTTAGGATGACCTGGCTCAAAATCAGTAATTTACCGGTTACACTTTCTCCATAAATCGTAATTACAATAACAGCAGGGACAATGGCGACTAAGCGTGTGATTATTCTTCGAACCCAGGGCTGAATGCGTAAATTAAGATAGCCCTCCATTACAATTTGACCCGCTAGCGTTCCTGTAATTGTAGAACTTTGCCCAGCAGCAATCAAGGCTACTGCAAATAATATAGGTGCAAATTTACTTCCTAAAAGCGGTTCTAGAAATCGGTGGGCATCTTGAATTTCAGCCACCTCAAACATTCCATTTTTATAAAATGTAGCCGCAGCCAGTATCAAAATGGCGGCATTTACTAGAAAAGCAAGGTTTAATGCAATAGTAGAATCTATAAAATTGTATTTTAAAGCTTGCTTAATTCCCGCTTTACTTCGCTCGAAGTTTCTGGTTTGTACTAGCGAGGAATGCAAGTATAGGTTGTGTGGCATCACTGTGGCGCCAATAATCCCTATAGTGATATACAATGCGGCCTCATTAGGCATTGAAGGAATTAATCCAAAAAGCACTTTGTCGAGTTCTGGTTGAGCAAATATCATTTCGAAAATAAAGGAGAATCCAATGATGGCTACTAACACGATGATGAATGCTTCCATTTTTCGGATCCCTTTGTTTATTAAGAATAGCAACAAAAAAGTATCCAAAACCGTAATTAATACCCCTTCAATTAACGGAATATCAAATAGTAAATTGATTCCTATGGCCATTCCCAAAACCTCGGCAAGATCACAAGCCGCAATAGCAATTTCGGCAAGGAAATACAATATATAATTGATAAATGGCGAATAAGTTTCCCGGGAGGCCTGCGCTAAATCACGTTGCGTAACAATACCCAATCGAGCACTTAAACTTTGCAACAACAACGCCATGATATTGCTCATTAATAAAACCCAAAGCAAGGCATACCCAAACTGGCTGCCACCTGCAATGTCCGTAGCCCAGTTTCCTGGGTCCATATAACCTACACTAATTAAATATGCCGGTCCGAAAAAAGCCAGAATTTTTCTAAATACCGATTTCTTGTTTAGTGTTGAAACGGATTGGTTTACTTCTTCTAAAGATTTACTCATATCATTATGTTATTGACACAAATGTAATTAAAAAATTTGTTTTGCAAAATATAATTTTTAGATTTGCCTAAATTTAATTTAAGTACTGTGAAAAAATTATACTCATTATTGGTTTTTCTGATGGTTCACTTTAGCTACGCTCAGGAAAAAACGAGTCTTTCGGGGTCCGTTTCATCAGAAAAAAAAGGAATTTCGGAGGCTCGTGTTTTTTTAATTGGAACAAAATACGCCACCCAAACGGATAGTTTAGGAAATTACAACATAGCGAATATTGCTGAGGGAAATTATAGAATTCAGATTACGGCAAGCGGTTTTCAAACTTTAAAAAAGAATATAACGGTCAAAATTAATGAAAACACTATTCTGGATTTTGAACTTTCAAATAATGAAAACCAACTTAACGAAGTCGTGGTTTCTGGAACTTTAAAACCTGTAAAAAGACTGGAAAGCCCCGTTCCGGTAGAAGTTTATTCTCCTGTGTTTTTTAAGAAAAATCCAACGGCGAGTATTTATGAAGCCTTACAAAATGTAAATGGGGTGCGACCGCAGCTTAATTGCGGCGTTTGCAATACGGGTGACATCCATATCAACGGCCTCGAAGGTCCCTATACACTAGTTTTAATAGACGGAATGCCCATTGTGAGCAGTTTGTCTACGGTGTATGGATTATCCGGAATTCCAAATTCATTAGTGGAACGAATTGAAATTGTAAAAGGTCCTGCTTCCTCCTTATATGGCAGTGAAGCCGTGGGCGGTTTAATTAATATCATTACCAAAAATCCTACAAATGCACCTTTATTTTCTGCCGATGTGTTTTCTACTTCTTGGTTGGAAACTAATATTGATTTAGGCGTAAAACTCAATGTAGGCCAGAGAGCCACGGCACTTATAGGTTTGAATTATTTTAGCTACAATCAAAAAATAGACAACGACGGCGACAATTTTACCGATGTTACCCTTTCTGACCGAATTTCCCTTTTTCAAAAATGGACTTTTGACAGAAAAGAAAACCGATTGTTCACCATTGCGGCGCGCGGCGTTTATGAAGACCGTTTTGGTGGCGATGTGCGCTGGGAGAAAAAACACCGTGGTGGAGACGAGATTTATGGCGAAAGCATTTACACCAAACGAGCGGAATTAATAGGAAGTTACCAATTGCCTTTTCCTGAAAAACTGATGCTTTCTTTTTCTGGAAATGTGCATTATCAGGACAGTCGTTATGGTACAACCAGTTATATTGCCAATCAAAAAATTGGTTTTGTACAACTAACTTGGGATAAAAAAATAGGAAAAAATGATATGCTAGCAGGAATTGCCACGCGGTATAATTATTATGATGACAATACGCCGGCAACTTCAAAACTCGGAAGTAACAACCCAGAAAAAACTTGGTTACCTGGTATTTTTATTCAAAACGAAATTGCATTTACTGAAAAACACAAACTTTTATTAGGAATGCGGTACGATTACAATTCTTTTCATGGAAATATTATAACGCCAAGGCTAGCCTATAAATGGAAATTAAATGACAATAATATTATTCGGCTGAACACAGGAACAGGGTTTAGAGTCGTTAATTTATTTACCGAAGACCACGCCGCTTTAACTGGAGCGCGTGAAATTGTAATCGCAAATAATTTGAAGCCCGAGCAATCGATAAACGCCAATTTGAATTATATCAAAAAAATAAATTTTAATAACGGGACATTCATAGGAATTGAAACCTCACTATTTCATACCAGATTTAGTAATAAAATTGTATCGGACTACATTACAGATCCTAACAAAATCATCTATGACAATATCAATGGTTATGCAATAAGTCAAGGTCTTAGTATGAATATTGATTTCAATTTTCCGAATGGATTAAAAATCATAACAGGTGCTTCCCTGCTTGACAATAAAAACGTTCAAAATGGCCGAAAAGAAACACCTTTTTTGACCGAAAAATTTACTGCAACTTGGAGTGTTTCCTATAAATTTAGGGCTTTAGATTTGAATGTAGATTATACTGGAAATGTGTACAGCCCTATGCAATTGCCACTTTTGAGTACTCTAGATCCTCGTGCTCCAGAATCGCCATGGTACAGTTTACAAAACGTTCAATTCACGTATTCCGGTTTAAAAGATTTTGAATTCTATGCTGGGGTCAAAAACCTATTGAATTTTTTGCCGAAACAAAACAACCCGTTTCTGATTGCAAGAACCAATGATCCTTTTGATAAAAATGTAGTATATGACGGTAACGGACAAGTACAGGCAACACCTGAAAACCCGTATGGATTAACGTTTGATACAACGTATGTGTATGGACCGAATCAAGGAATCAGAAGTTTTTTCGGACTTCGATATACGCTGCGATAATGATAAAAAAACAGGTCATACTATTACTTTTATGCTGTGTGATTCCGTCCGGATTTGCACAGTTGCATTCGGTTTCGTTCGAACAAATAGACAGTTTACAAGGTGTTGAAAAGCGAAAAACAATCGTTTTTATTCAAACCGACTGGTGTCAATTTTGCCATGCGATGAAAAACACGACCTTTAAAAACGGAGAAATCATTACCGAACTCAACAGTGCTTTTTATTTTGTTGACTTGAATGCCGAAGAAGAAAAAACAATTGTTTTTAATAAAACCACTTTTCAGTTCAAACCCACGGGAAATAGCTCCGGAACGCACGAACTGGCCATCGCATTAGGAACAATAAGCAAGCAATTGAACTTTCCTGTTTTGTGTGTTTTGAATAGTAAAAATGAGATTATTTTTCAACACAGCGGGTACTTAAAACCAAAAGAATTAAAGCTGATTTTAGCCAAACTAAAAGAATAAAATTGTCTATTTTTGGGGAAATGTCAAATTCCCAAATGAAACACTACGATTATATTTTTACTGGCGCAGGATTATCTGCTTTGATGACCGTCTATAAAATGGTGCAATCCGGAAAATTTAAGAATACAAGTATTTTATTATTGGATGAAAATGCCAAAAAAACCAACGACAGAACGTGGTGTTTTTGGAAAACCAATGATTCGGTTTGGGAACAATCCATTTCCAAAAAATGGAATTCGGCTTTGTTTGCCAATCAAGATTTTCGCAGGGATTTAGATTTGAAACCATACCACTACAATATGGTGAAAGGGTTGGATTTTTACACGCAAGTATTTGATTTGCTTTCGAAACAAGAAAACATCACATTTATCCATAAAAAAGTATTAGAAATCGAAGAATCGGTAACTATAATTCTGGTACAAACTGAAACTGAAAGTTTTTCCTGCTCGAAATTGTTTAACAGTATTTATAACAATCAAAAAGCAGAAAGTCAGACCAAATATCCTGTTTTACAGCAGCATTTTATTGGTTGGTGTATCAAAAGTGAACAAGCTATTTTCAATTCGGAGCAAGCTACTTTTATGGATTTTTCAGTGGAACAAAAAGGGAATACCCGATTTATGTACGTGTTGCCGACATCCAAAACCGAGGCTTTACTAGAATATACTTTGTTTTCCCACCAGCATTTAAAGACCGAGGAGTACGAAAACGAAATCAAGAAATACATTGAAAAGCTCGGCATTACAAATTATGAAATCGTCGATAAAGAGCAAGGCAGTATCCCTATGACCTGTTATCCTTTTTGGAAATCGAATACTAAAAATGTACTTAATATAGGAACTTCCGGCGGTTGGACGAAAGCCAGTACGGGCTATACTTTTAATAACTCTGATAAAAAATCAAGTGAATTGGTAGCCTTTCTGCAAAGAGAAACCGACTTCACAAAATTTCATAAAAGAACTAAATTCTGGTTTTACGATTTGCTTTTGTTAGACATTTTAGACCGAAAAAATGAATTGGGTTCTACTATCTTTTCTTCGATGTTTAAGAAAGGAAATCCAACTTTGATTTTTAAATTTCTAGACGAAGAGACGTCATTAAAACAAGATATTCAGGTTATCCTAAAATGTCCAAAAATGCTATTTATTAAAGCTATTTTTCATGTGGCTTCAAAAGCAATGAAACAACAATAAAACTATAACAAAACTTTATAATTCAACTCCTGTTCCTGAATGTAAACTTTGTAACTTTGCAACTTAGAATTAGTATTGATTTAAAACAAAAAAGATATGTATCCAGAAGAAATGGTAAAACCTATGCAAGCAGAACTAACTGCTGCAGGTTTTCAAGATTTACATAGTGCTGAAGCAGTAGAGAACGCAATGAAATTAGAAGGAACAACGCTTGTAGTTGTAAATTCGGTTTGTGGTTGTGCTGCTAGAAACGCACGTCCCGGAGCAAAAATGAGTTTAGATGGCGCTAAAAAACCAGACCATTTAATTACGGTTTTTGCAGGAGTTGACAAAGATGCAGTTGATGCTGCCAGACAACACATGTTCCCTTTCCCTCCATCATCGCCAAGTATGGCTTTGTTCAAAAACGGAGAATTAGTGCACATGTTAGAGCGTCACCACATTGAAGGTCGCCCAGCAGAATTGATTGCTGAGAACCTGAAAGACGCTTTCAACGAGTATTGCTAATACATGCCAAAGCATAAAATTTAAAACCACGTCTCGGCGTGGTTTTTTTATTTGGAGCTATTTCCAGCTATTCGTTTCAATCTTTTTCCTCGCTAAAAAGCGGATAAAAAAGGATTTCTACCGCTATCTGGGCTAGAAAAAATTTAGAGTAGAAAAAGATGTAAATATTTGAGGAAATTTAAAATAAAGACACAAGTAAGTATGGAAAAAATTTTAGAGCACAAGAAAGAAATAATGATTTCATTAGGAACAAGTGTTTTTATTTTTTATATACAACCAATATTGGAATACTTAGGGGTTTTTTTTATTAAAGTTTGTGTTCAAGCAAGCGATAAATATTCTAAGAGTTATTATTCTGCTATTGCACAAAATGACACAGCCACTTTTTCGGAATTCAATGGTTTAATATTAATTTATATTTTTACTATTATTTGTATAACTTTTATTTATTATTTTATAATAACAAAAGATGATTTACGAAGCAAAGCCGATGAAATATTACGAACTATAATAGTTCAAAAAGAGGAACTAGAAGCAATTGAAAATAAAGACACTGATAGAAAGGAGTATTCAATTGAAGAATTATTTGCTAAAAAAGAAAGTCAATTAATAGACTTAACAAAAATTGAACAAAGAGCATTAAAATTAAAAGAGAGACTTTATAAGGGTGATAATTATATTATTTTCACTACTATTTTAACAATAACTTTAGCTCTTATTATTTATACAAGTTATGCGAAAACTGTTTCTGTTTCCAAACAGAACTTAGTTTTTAAAAATGATTTGATTAAAATAAGTCCATTTGTTCAAGATTCAACTATTAAAATATTGCAATCCGATTGGGCTAGAATTAAAAATGTTAATGACCTTGAAAGAATAAAAGTAAAAGTTGACTCTATAAAACAAAAAAATAATATAAAATAACATTATCCCCCGCTCTGGCACGAATCCTTTCGTGTGGCTCGAAGCGATAATTACAATTTTGAAAAACTAAACCTTCTATTTACCACAAATACCTTAGCCCAGATTGCAGCGGCATCCTCTTGTTGTAGCTATACCGAAAACAAGAGATACAGCGAAAAGCTGGAAACAGCTCCAAGAAATCAAACCATTCATAAACTTTGCGACTTCTTTTTGAACTTTGTGGTTAAATTATATACTTTTGCAAAAAATATATTTCTCAACTTAAAACTGTTTATAGCATGCAACTGTATAACACATTAAGCGCAGAGGAAAGAGCCATCATGATTGATGATGCCGGAAAACAACGTCTTACGCTGTCTTTCTATGCTTATGCGCAAATCTCAAATCCAACACAATTTCGTAACGAATTATTTCTGGCGTGGAACTCACTTGAAGTTTTGGGCAGAATTTATGTAGCCAGTGAGGGAATCAACGCCCAATTATCATTGCCTGCCGATAATTTCTATGCGTTTAAAGATTCCATTGAAGTCTATGATTTCATGAAAGGAATGCGTTTGAATATTGCCGTAGAACAAGACGATCATTCGTTTTTAAAACTGACTGTAAAAGTCCGTGACAAAATTGTAGCTGACGGTTTAGTCGATGAAACTTTTGATGTGACGAATATTGGAATCCACTTAAAAGCGGCGGAATTTAATGAACTTCTGGAAGATCCAAATACGATTGTAGTCGATATGCGAAATCATTACGAAAGTGAAATTGGACATTTTACCAAAGCTATCAAACCAGATGTGGATACTTTTCGGGAATCATTGCCCATTATCGAAGAGCAACTTACGGAACACAAACAAGACAAAAAAATATTGATGTATTGCACCGGAGGTATTCGCTGTGAAAAAGCCAGTGCTTATTTCAAACACAAAGGTTTTGAAAACGTATACCAACTGGAAGGCGGAATTATTGAATACACACGTCAGGTAAAAGCCGAAGGTTTAGAAAGTAAATTCATCGGGAAGAACTTCGTATTTGATCACCGCTTGGGCGAAAGAATCACAGACGATATTGTTTCGCAATGCCATCAATGTGGCGCGCCTTGTGATGTGCATACGAATTGCGTGAATGAAGGCTGTCATTTACTTTTTATCCAATGTGATTCTTGCAAGGAAAAAATGGAAGGTTGTTGTTCTGCTGAATGTGTAAGTGTGATTCATTTGCCGGAAGAAGAGCAAAAAGCCATTCGCAGAGGAATTAAAAACGGAAATAAGATTTTCAAAAAAGGAAAATCAGACGTTCTGACTTTCAAAAATCAGGAAGAGACACACGGTGTTTTTGTTGCAGAAAAACCAGCCAAAAGCTTTGGGTCTGCAGCTAAAAAAGAACCAAAAATCAAGAAAATTTATATTGGAAAAGGAACCCATTTCTTTCCAAAAGCGAGTATTGGCCAATTTTTAATTGAAGAAAACGAAATCAAAATTGGCGATACGATTTTAATTAAGGGCGCTACAACAGGCGAGCAAAAACTGGTAATTGAAGAAATGTTGGTGAACGATTTAGCGCAAGAAAAAGCAGTTCCTGGAGACACTTGTACTTTTAAATTGCCTTTTAGAATTCGATTATCTGATAAATTATATAAGATTCTAGATTAAATATTTAGGATAAAATCACACGAAATAAACCCATTACAAGCTCATTTGTAATGGGTTTATTTATTAGAAATTTATGAATTATTGACGCTTTTATGCGTTGTGCTGTAAAATTAAAAAATACTATCTTTACAAATTAAACGTTTTAAGAACTTAAGTTGTGCGAGTCGCAACACTACATATAAGATTATGGCATGTACAAGTTGTTCAACTTCGGATGGTGGCGCACCTAAGGGTTGTAAAAATAATGGGACTTGCGGCACCGATAGCTGCAATAAATTAACGGTTTTCGATTGGCTTTCTAATATGAGTTTGCCTAATGGCGACGCTCCTTTTGACTGTGTTGAGGTACGCTTCAAAAACGGCAGAAAAGAATTTTACCGAAACACTGAAAAATTAACGTTAAGCATTGGCGATATCGTTGCTACTGTTGCTTCTCCAGGACATGATATAGGGATTGTTACTTTGACCGGAGAATTGGTTAAAATCCAGATGAAGAAAAAAGGAGTCAATCACTTGAGTACTGATGTTCCTAAAATTTATAGAAAGGCATCTCAAAAAGATATTGATATTTGGTCAACGGCAAGGGACAAAGAAGAGCCAATGAAGGTTCGTGCCCGCGAATTAGCGATTGCTCAAAAACTGGAAATGAAAATTTCCGATATTGAATTTCAAGGAGATGGATCAAAAGCTACGTTTTATTACACCGCAAATGATCGTATTGACTTTCGTGCGTTAATTAAAGATTTCGCTAAAGAATTCAGTACTCGTATTGAGATGAAACAAGTAGGTTTTCGTCAAGAAGCAGCCCGTTTAGGAGGGATTGGTTCCTGCGGTAGAGAATTGTGTTGCTCAACTTGGTTAACGGATTTTAGAAGTGTAAATACTTCTGCAGCACGGTACCAACAACTGTCTTTGAATCCACAAAAACTGGCAGGACAATGCGGAAAATTAAAATGCTGTTTGAACTATGAGTTGGATACGTACATGGATGCGTTGAAAGATTTTCCAGATTTCGAAACAAAATTGGTGACGGAAAAAGGAGATGCAATTTGCCAGAAACAAGATATTTTCAAGGGGTTAATGTGGTTTGCTTACACTAATAATTTTGCGAATTGGCATGTACTGAAAATTGATCAAGTCAAAGAAATTGTTGCTGAAAACAAACTAAAAAATAAAGTTTCTTCGCTGGAAGATTTTGCAATAGAACTAATTGTTGAACCAGAGAAAAACTTCAATAATGCAATGGGACAAGAAAGCTTAACCCGTTTTGACCAACCCAAAGCAAAGAAAAAACCCAATAAAAAACGCAAACCGGCAGGAGAAAATGCAATTGTTGCAAATAACAACAAGCCCGCTAATAATAATAACCGTCAGACTCCAAATGACAAAAAGCCTGCCGAACCAAGAAAACCAATAATTATTACTAAAAATGTGGATAAAAAATAGCACTTTACTCCTTTTAGTGGTAATCCTTTTTGCTTCCTGTGATAAAAAAAGAGTTTTTGATGAGTATAAATCTGTTGGAAGTGATTGGCATAAAGACAGTATTGTAACCTTCAATTTACCAGAATTGGACTCCACTAAGCGGTATGATTTATTTGTAAATTTGAGAGCCAATAACAAGTATCAATACAATAATTTGTTTTTAATAGTGGCATTGGAATTACCTAATGGTTTTACAAAAGTGGATACGCTCGAATACCAAATGGCAGATCCAGACGGTACATTATTAGGCGATGGTTTTTCAGATATAAAAGAGAGTAAACTGTTTTATAAGGAAAATGTGCGGTTTCGATCAAAATACAAAGTCTACATCAAACAGGCAGTTAGAGAAAATGGTAAAGTCCCGGGTGTAACAGCATTAGATGGAATTACGGAGGTAGGTTTTAGAATAGAAAAAAAAGAATAAAATAGTATTATGGCTATCAAAAAAAATAACAATTCAGCACGAGGTAATGACAAAGATATTGCGCATTATCAAAAGAAATTTTGGAAAATATTCTTTATTGGCCTAGGCAGTGTAGGTTTGTTTTTCTTATTTGCTTCCTGGGGAATTTTTGGTTCGATGCCTTCTTTTGAAGATTTAGAGAATCCGGATTCTAATTTAGCCACAGAAATTATATCTGCTGACGGAGTTGTTCTAGGGAAGTATTTTGAAAAAAACAGATCTCAGTTAAAATACTCCGATTTACCAAAAAATCTAGTTCAAGCGTTAATAGCGACTGAAGATTCTCGTTTTTATGAACATTCCGGCATCGACGGGAGAGGAACTTTAAGAGCCATTTCCAGTTTAGGAACCAGCGGTGGGGCCAGTACATTGACCCAACAATTAGCCAAACAACTATTTCACGGAGAAGGTTCCAAATTTTTACCTTTTAGAATTGTTCAAAAAATAAAAGAATGGATTATCGCTATTCGATTGGAAAGACAATACACTAAAAATGAAATCATTGCTATGTATTGTAATGTGTATGATTTTGGAAACAATTCTGTTGGAGTAAGTTCAGCAGCTAAAACGTATTTTTCTAAAGAACCTAAGGATCTAACAATCAGTGAGTCGGCAATATTAGTGGGAATGTTCAAAAATTCTGGTTTGTATAATCCGATAAGAAACCCGCAAGGAGTAAAAAACCGAAGAAATGTGGTGCTTTTGCAAATGGAAAAAGGAAAGATCATTTCAAATGAAGAGAAAGAAAGACTTCAAAGTTTACCAATCAAATTAAACTTCAAATTAGAAACACATAAAGACGGTACGGCTACCTATTTTAGAGAATATCTTCGCGATTACATGAAAAAATGGGCCGAAGAAAACAAAAAATCGGATGGTTCAGATTATGATATCTACAAAGACGGTTTAAAAATATATACTACCATAGATTCCAGAATGCAATTGCATGCAGAAGAAGCCGTAACGGCTCACATGGCAAACCTTCAAGAAGAGTTTTTTAGTCAATCTAAGGGTAACAAAAACGCTCCTTTTGTTAATATTTCTTCGGTAGAAACACAACGAATTCTGAATCAGGCCATGAAATCCTCTAACAGATGGGCCGTGATGAAATCACTCGATAAAAGCGATGAAGAAATTATAAAATCGTTCAGTGAAAAAACAGAAATGACCGTATTTTCCTGGAAAGGAGAAAAAGATACCATCATGACACCATTGGATTCCATCCGGTATTACAAACACTTTTTACAATCGGGATTGATGGCCATGGAACCGCAAACAGGTAATATAAAAGCTTGGGTAGGGGGTATCAATTACAAATATTTTCAATACGACCACGTAGGCCAAGGAGCCAGACAAGTAGGTTCGACCTTTAAACCCTTTGTTTATGCTACAGCTATCGAGCAATTGAATATGTCTCCGTGTGACTCCATTATTGATGGTCCATTTATAATCCGTAAAGGACGTCATAATGTTACCGAGGATTGGGAACCTAGAAATTCTGACAATACATACCGCGGAATGGTTACCTTAAAAAGAGGATTAGCCAATTCCATAAATACAGTATCTGCAAAATTGATTGACAAAGTGGGTCCACAAGCAGTAATCGATTTAACACATAAATTAGGTGTAAAATCTGAAATTGTAAACCAACCGTCTATTGCGTTAGGAGCAGTCGAAATAACAGTCGAAGATATGGTTGCTGCATACAGCACTTTTGCTAATCAAGGAGTTTACATGAAACCTCAATTTATATCCAAGATTGAAGACAAAAGTGGAGTTATAATTTATGAGCCCATTCCAGAATCGCATGATGTTTTAAATAAAGACATCGCTTATGCTGTGATCAAATTATTGGAAGGGGTAACCGAAGGTGGTTCAGGAGATCGTTTGCGAACCACTGGTGGTGGTAACGGTGACAACCGTTGGACAGGCTATCCGTATTCATTCAGAAACCCTATTGCTGGAAAAACCGGTACCACACAAAACCAGTCTGATGGTTGGTTTATGGGAATGGTTCCTAATCTTGTAACAGGTGTTTGGGTAGGTTGCGAAGACCGTTCGGCACGTTTTAAAAGCATTACTTACGGACAAGGTGCTACGGCGGCACTTCCAGTTTGGGGATATTTCATGAAACTATGTTATGCTGATCCGGCACTCAAAGTCTCTAAAGAATCCTTTGATAGACCGGCTAATCTTTCTATAAAAGTAGACTGTTACGTTCCTAAAAAGGTAATAGACACCACTGCAGTTGAACAGGATACCGAAGAATTTGAATTGTAATTTAATGATTTATCGCTACTAAATTAGGAATTAGGAGCTATTTCCAGCTGTACACTCTATCTTTTTATCTTGTCTCGTTTTGAGAACGATACAAGATAAAAAGGATGCCGTTTCCATCTGGGCTAAAAAACAAAATATGATCAACAAAAAAGTAAATACCGTTCATGATGCCCTTCAGGGAATTGAAAACGGAATGACCATCATGCTTGGCGGTTTCGGATTGTGTGGTATTCCAGAAAATTCCATTGCTGAACTTGTAATTAAAGGAACTACTAATTTAACTTGTATTTCTAACAATGCCGGGGTCGATAACTTTGGACTTGGGTTGCTTTTACAAAAGCGTCAAATCAAAAAAATGATTTCTTCTTATGTAGGAGAAAATGCCGAATTTGAACGCCAAATGCTTTCGGGAGAACTTGATGTAGAATTGATTCCACAAGGAACTTTAGCAGAGCGTTGTCGTGCAGCGCAAGCAGGAATTCCTGCCTTTTTCACGCCAGCCGGCTATGGAACAGAAGTAGCTGAAGGAAAAGAAACACGGGAATTCAACGGAAAAATGCACATTATGGAAGAGGCTTTCAACGCTGATTTTGCCATTGTAAAAGCTTGGAAAGGCGATACAGCAGGAAACTTAATTTTCAAAGGAACGGCCAGAAACTTTAACCCAAGTATGGCTGGAGCAGCAACAATTACCGTTGCCGAAGTAGAAGAATTAGTCGAAGCAGGCACTTTAGATCCAAATCAAATTCATATTCCAGGCATACTGGTCAATAGAATTTTTCAAGGTGATACGTATGAAAAAAGAATTGAACAAAGAACGATTCGTGCAAAAAATGAAACAGTTTAGCAATTTTTCAATATAACAATTAATAAAAAATGGATAAAGAGAATATTGTTGTCACTAAATCCATTGATTTTGCATTAGGCATTATAGCTTTTTGTGAAATATTAGAAAATAAACACAAATATATTGTTGCCAATCAATTATTAAAGTCAGGAACAAGTATAGGCGCTAACATCCATGAAGCACAAAATGCAGAAAGCAGAGCGGATTTTATTCATAAAATTAAAATTGCTGCCAAAGAACTAGAGGAAACAAAATATTGGCTTTTGCTTTGTGAAAAAGCATCCTCATATCCTTTTAAGAAAGCCTAAAAATTCAAATTAATGAATTAGGATTGATAGTTTACAAAATCCTAACCACTAGTAAAAATAATAAGTAACAATTTTCAAAATTGATATATTGTTACATTTATAAATTCATACTTTAAGAAATGGCTTTAGATAAAAATCAAATTGCAAAACGCATTGCAAAAGAATTAAAACACAACTATTACGTCAATCTCGGAATCGGAATTCCAACACTTGTTGCTAATTATGTTCCAGAAGGAATAGATGTTGAATTTCAAAGTGAAAATGGTGTCTTGGGTATGGGTCCCTTCCCTTTTGAAGGTGAAGAAGATGCTGATATCATTAATGCCGGAAAACAAACGATAACCACCTTACCGGGCGCCTCTTTTTTCGATTCAGCTTTGAGTTTTGGAATGATACGCGGACAACACGTTGATTTGACAATTTTGGGAGCTATGGAAGTGGCTGAAAACGGAGATATCGCCAACTGGAAAATCCCTGGTAAAATGGTCAAAGGAATGGGTGGTGCAATGGATTTAGTGGCTTCTGCTGAGAATATTATTGTAGCCATGATGCATGTCAACAAAGCTGGTGAATCAAAAATACTTAAAAAATGTACGTTGCCATTAACTGGTGTAGGTTGCGTTAAAAAAGTAGTTACTGAATTAGCCGTTTTAGAAATTACTCCAAAAGGTTTCAAACTACTGGAACGTGCACCGGGTGTAACCGTAGAACATATCATCGCCTCTACTGAAGCGGATTTGATTATAGAAGGTGAAATTCCGGAAATGGTTATTGAGTAATCCGAGTCTTAAAATACAAAAAACCACAATCTCTAATACACTGAGATTGTGGTTTTTTTGTGTTTCTACCCAAAAATCAAATCACTTTAAAATTTTTATTTTTAGAAAAACCAAGTCGCCACAAAAATAGCCGTAATCACACAAATCAAATCGACTATAAGCATCGTTCCCAGGGCATAACGCGTGTTTTTAATATTTACGGAACCAAAATAAACGGCTATCACATAAAACGTACTTTCGGCACTACATTGAAAAATACTACTCAATCTTGCCGTTAAGGAATCAGCACCAAAAGTATTCATCGAGTCAATTAAAAATCCTCTTGATCCAGCAGAACTAAAGGGACGAAGCAACGCAACCGGTAAAGCATCTGTAATTTGCTTACTTACGCCCATATTAGAGAAAATAAAAGCGATCCAATTGCTAATAATTTCAAATAAACCACTGTTTCTAAATAATGAAATGGCTACAAGCATGCCCAATACATAAGGAAAAATAGTCACGCCAGTTTTTACACCGTTATTGGCACCTACTACAAAGGTCTCAAAAACGGTTGTGGATGCTTCTGTAAATTTCTTCTCATTAACAAAAGAAAAAATCAATGTAAAAGCAATAATTCCAATTAATATTAAAGCAGAAAGATTAGACGTAAAATAATTTTTCCCAATTAAGTCTAAATGATTTACATACATCAACAAACCAATAATTCCGGCTATTAATGTTATCAACACGATAACTAAAGAAGCACTTTTGAAATTAATTTTCTGTTTAATTCCAACAATTAAAAATGCTGCAATCGTACCGATAAAAGAAGTAATGATACAAGGCAACATCACATCTGCAGGATTACTGGCATTAGCCGCAGCACGATATCCTATAATAGATGTAGCGATCAAAGTAAGACCTGAAGCGTGCAAACACATAAACATAATCTGTGCATCGCTGGCCTTGTCTTTATCTGGATTTATTTCTTGTAAACTTTCCATCGCTTTAAGACCAAAAGGAGTTGCAGCAGAATCTAATCCTAAGAAATTAGCAGCAAAATTTAAAGTCATATAAGAAATGGAAGGATGGTTTTTAGGAATACTCGGAAACACTTTTACAAAAACAGGACTCAATGCTTTAGCCAACTTTCCAGAGGCTCCGGAAATGATTAAAAGTTCCATCAATCCACAGAAAAAAGCCAAATAAGCCATCAGCGGAAGGACTAAATCTAGCAAAGTACTTTTGCACGTTGGCAGTAAACCATCTGATTTTTGAACACCACTATATATTTTTACGGTTTTGTTTTTATAAACATAAGTCGTATCCGCATTTAGCGTATCCCGATTGATAACCATGGTTTGTTCGGGTGCTTTTTTGATACTGTCTTTAATAAAAGCAGGAAGTTCTTCGGCAAATTTCTCCGAAATCAGAATTGGATCATCTTTCTTTCCATTCAAAACGTGGTCAATAGTATAACTGTCTCCCGAAAACAAACTAAACACTACAAATACAATTGCTGATATAAAAATGACCAACCAAAATCTACTCAATACCATAATCTATAATTTTTGTAAATGTAAAAATTTAAAAAGTTTAACCGCAAATTCGCTAATAAAAATAAACCAGGAATAAACCAGGAATAAACCAGGAATAAACATTTCGATTCGCAAAATATCCAATTTGCGAATTGGCGGTAAATTATCACACATGAATTATTTCATCCTCAATCAACAATTCTTCTCTGCGCAATCTAAGGAAAATCTGTGCTACGGCAATGGTGTCTTTTTCACAATAAGTAACAATGCGGTCAATGTCCTTGTCTACATAAAACACATGTCCTACTTGACTGCCGTCGATATCGCCTTTTGGCGAAGGAATTCCAAGGACTTTACACATCAATTTTAAAGACGTATAGTGTTTATAATCGCCAAATTTCCATAACTCTAAGGTATCTAAATGTGGGATTTCCCATGGTTTTTTTCCAAATAAATTCAGTTTGTTGGGAATGGCAATTTGGTTGATAATCATGCGTCTGGCAAGGAAAGGAATGTCAAATTCCTTGGCATTGTGCCCACACAAAACATGTTGTGGCTGATTGAAATGAGTATTCAGCAAATTATTAAAATCCAACAATATTTTCTTTTCTTCTCCAATGAAAGAAGTCACCCGAAAATTCCGAATATCCCCTTTGACGGTAAAATAACCCACCGAAATACAAATGATTTTTCCAAACTCAGCCCAAATTCCAGCACGGTCGTAAAAATCCTCGGGTGTGTATTCGTCTTTGCGCTGGTATTGCGTCTTGTGTTCCCAAAGGTCTTTCATTTCCGCATCCAGAGCATTGAAATCTTCAGCTTCTGGAACAGTTTCTATGTCCAGAAACAGTATGTTATTGAGGTTTATTTTTTCTATCATATTTATTTCACGTTGATGACGCTAATTTTAGGTATTTTCTTAAACGAATATAAGGAATTTATTGAGAGACAACTAAAACAAACTTTGCTGTGTCGTTGGATTCTCGTGTTCTAACAACCATTTTTTTCGCCACAAACCGCCTGCATATCCTGTAAGTGACCCGTCTGTTCCAATAACTCTATGACAAGGAACAACAATCCAAAGCGGATTTTTCCCGTTGGCAGAAGCTACGGCTCTAATGGCTTTTACATCACCCAAAATTTTGGATTGTTCGAGATAGGTTCTGGTTTTCCCATAAGGAATGTCCAATAAAGATTTCCAGACTTTTTGTTGGAAAACAGTTCCTTTTGGATTGAGTGTAAAGTCAAAATCGGTTCTCTTTCCCTCAAAATACGCATTGATTTGGGCAACGGCATCCTGTAAATTTGTTGGAATTGTACTTGAAATTTTTCCTTCATCAGCAACTGAAATTACAGATATTCCATTTTCATCGCCTGTTATTGAAGCGATTCCCAGAGGTGTTTTGATGTATGCTGTTTCCATATTTTAAAGATAAAAAAATTACCCACATTGTTCCTAAAGAAGTAACAAAGTTCATAAATAAATACGCTCAAGACATTTTAACATAAAAAAAACCACTCGCAGAGACGAATGGTTCTTGTATGTTAGCCCCTAATAGCGGCAGCTCCCGATTTAGAAAAAGAGGGCTTTTAGCCGTAGTTTTTATTTAGCGGGAATACAGCGGATGACGGGATTAGCTCCTGTAAAACGCCAAAATTATTTCAAATTGGAATATATGTATGCTTCCAAGGCTTTCAATTCGTCATCAGACATGGCTTTGGTAATCACGAAGTTTGTTTTCATTACTTCGTACTGGCTTGGATCAACAATAGGCTCGCCTTCACCTTTTAAAAACGTTACGATACTTGCGTTTTTATCTTTATAAATCTTAGCAATATCCTGAAGGCTTGGTCCTATCACTTTCTTGTCTACTTGATGACAGGCAACACAATTTCCTTTTCCTTTGAAAATTTCTTCTCCTAATTGCTCTGGAGTTTGCGCAATTTCCTCAGTCGAGGTTGGGTACAAAGGTTCTTTTTTGACTTCTTCTTTTTTACAAGAAGCCAATGTTAAAAGGGCAAATAAAAATAGTGTCTTTCTCATGTTAATTTCTTTAATTGTAGGTATCTCAATGGCTAGAATTACCATCCAATATACTTGGGTGGTTGAATTTGATTCAAATTCAAATATACTAAAATTTGTGCTCTGTGATGGGTAACATGGTCTTGCATCAAATTAAGAATTTGTAATTTTGATTTAGAACCAGCAAAAAACTCCACTTTTTGAGATAATTCTACATCATTGGTTTTTTGAATAACTCTTTTTGCTGTGTCAAAAGAGGTCTTTATTTCTTGGATTATTTGTGCTTTTGAAAGCCCTTTTACGGCCTCTTTTTTCACATATTTCTCGTTTGAAAAATAAGTAGTGCTCAACCAATTCATATTATCTTGTATGTGAAATAATTGTTCTTTAAAGGACATTTCACGGGTTGAAGGCTTATAATCATATTGGTCTTCCGGCATGGCTTGTGCAACGGCTACTAAATAATCTTTGGAATTATCCCATTTCTCAATGAAAGTAGAAACTACTTCCGCTTGTGCAAAAATGCTATTGGAAAGCAATAAAACCGCTACTATAAAATATTTTTTCATGTTCTATTTGTTAAGAAGTATTGCAGCTTCTTTCGCAAAATAAGTCGAAATTAAACTGGCTCCAGCCCGTTTGATGCACATTAGTTGTTCCATCATAATTTTATCATGATCTAACCAGCCTCTTTCGGCTGCGGCTTTGATCATCGCATATTCTCCAGAAACGTGATAAACGGTTACCGGAACATTCACCGCATTTTTCACTTCTCGAACGATGTCTAAATAGGCAATCCCTGGTTTTACCATGACCATATCGGCACCTTCTTCTACATCCCACAACGCCTCTTTGATGGCTTCAATGCGATTCGCATAATCCATTTGGTATGTTTTTTTATCTGTAGGAATATTTTCGCCGTCCACTGGTGCACTATCTAATGCATCACGGAACGGCCCATAAAAAGCAGATGCGTATTTTGCCGAATAACTCATAATGCCTACATTATGAAATCCGGCAGCATCAAGACCCTCGCGCAAACGCAATACACGTCCGTCCATCATGTCCGATGGTGCTACAAAGTCGGCTCCCGCTTGCGCATGAGAAACAGCCATTTTTACCAAGGCTGCGTTCGTTGCATCATTTGTTACATCTCCGTTTGCAATGATTCCGTCATGGCCATAAATAGAATAGGGATCTAAAGCTACGTCTGGCATTACAATCATTTCCGGACAAGCTGTTTTAATGGCACGAATGGCATTTTGCATTAATCCATCTTGATTCCAAGCTTCTTTTCCTGTATTGTCTTTTAAATTCTCACTTACTTTTACATAAATATTCACCGCACGAATGCCTAAATCGAATAATTCTTTGATTTCTTTTACGGTTAAATCGATAGAACGACGAAATATACCTGGCATGGAAGCAATTTCTACTTGTACATTTTCGCCTTCAGCGATAAACATAGGAAACATAAAATCCGCTGGACTTAAACTGGTTTCACGAACTAAACTTCTTATGGATTCATTCGTTCTTAATCTTCTGCCTCTGTGTAATGGGAACATATGATTTATGATTTTAGATTAGCGATTGCTGATTTATGATTTAAAACAAATTGGTGATGACAGAAAATCTGACCCAAGCGACAGCGAATTGGCCAAGCAAATCAAAAATCGTTAATCATCAATCTGCAATCCAATTTTTTGGTGATTCTAATACTTTCAATAATTTTTCTTCTTCGCTTCCCGCTTCCGGATGATGATCATACACCCACTGCACATGCGGTGGTAAACTCATTAGGATACTTTCGATTCTTCCGTTGGTTTTTAAACCAAATAAGGTGCCTTTATCGTGAACCAAATTAAACTCTACATAACGACCGCGACGGATTTCCTGCCACGTTCTTTGTTCTGGAGTATAAGGCAACTCTTTTCTTTTTTCTACAATTGGGACGTACGCTTCGAGGAAACTATTGCCCACTTCGGATACAAAATTAAACCAATTATTCATAGAAATGGTTTCCGTTGCTTTGCAATAATCGAAAAACAAGCCTCCAATTCCACGTGCTTCTAGACGATGCGCGTTCCAGAAGTAGGCATCACATTGTTTCTTGTATTTTGGATAAAACTCCGGATTGTGTTTATCGCAAGCCGTTTTACAGGTTTGATGAAAATGGATGGCATCTTCTTCAAACAGATAGTACGGTGTTAAATCCTGTCCACCACCAAACCATTGCTGGATTACATTTCCGTTGTCATCGTACATTTCGAAATAGCGCCAATTGGCATGAACTGTAGGAACCTTTGGGTTTTTTGGATGCAAAACCAAACTCAATCCGCAGGCAAAAAAATCAGCTTCGCCCACATTGAACATTTTTTGCATCGCTTCGGGTAACTTCCCGTGAACGGCCGAAATATTAACCCCGCCTTTTTCGAAAACTTTGCCGTTCTCCATCACGCGGGTTCTACCGCCGCCGCCTTCTGGACGTTCCCAAAGGTCTTCACGGAATTTGGCATGACCTTCAACCGCTTCCAAACCTTTGCAGATTTGGTCTTGAAGGTTTTGTATGTAGGTGTAAAATTGCTGTTTCATTTATTGCCAATACTTTTTATCTTGATAAATAGCGATTCCAATTAGGAGAAAGCCTCCAAAGAATGCTACATATGCTCCAATTCTTTCTTTGTTTTGAAACTCTTCTTTTTTCAGAAGAACAATTCCGTTCTTTTGGATTTGAAATAAATCTAAATTTGGTCTGATTGTATCATACGATTTTTGAAAATAAACTTCCAAATCATCACCGACTTTAATATTTTCCTCAAAAAAACTATAATCTTGTGAGAGGTTATAAGTTGCTAAGATTTGATTCAAACCACCTATTTTTATAATAAAGACATTTGATTTGAATGAGCCTCTTCCTGCAACTGAATTATTTTTACTAATAATTCCTTTTTCAATTACTTTTCCACTGTATTTGTCTATTTGACTTAATTCTAAATCACTTGTCAAAAACAACAACCTCGATGCTAAAAAACAGCATGCAGCAAAAAATAATACACCTAAATAATTTCCAATTCTTTTGTAAATCAATGGAATTCTTATCTTTTTAAAAACCACTTACTACTGATTATACTCCTTCACTGCATCAATAAACGCTTTGGCGTGATCCACAGGAATATTTGGTAAAATTCCGTGGCCTAAATTCACGATGTATTTATCTTTTCCGAATTCGTCAATCATTTCATGTACCATTTTCTTAATCACCGGAATTGGAGATAATAATCTAGATGGATCAAAATTTCCTTGCAACGTAATGTTTCCACCTGACAAGTATCTCGCATTTCTTGGAGAACACGTCCAGTCAACACCTAATGCAGAAGCTCTACTTTTTCCCATTTCATTTAATGCAAACCAACATCCTTTTCCGAAAACAATTACTGGAGCATCATCAGCCAATGCTTCAATGATTTGATTGATGTATTTCCAAGAGAATTCCTGATAATCAACTGGTGAAAGCATTCCGCCCCAAGAGTCAAAAATTTGAACGGCGTTTACTCCCGCTTTTACTTTTTCTTTCAAGTACATGATAGTAGTGTCCGTAATTTTTTGCAATAAAACATGCGCAGCTTCTGGATGTTGGAAACAAAATCCTTTGGCCATGTCAAAACTTTTAGAGCCTTTGCCTTCCACGGCGTAACACATAATTGTCCAAGGAGAACCAGCAAAACCAATTAATGGCACTTCATCATTCAACATTTCTTTGGTCAATTTGATCGCGTCAAAAACGTAGCCTAATGTTTCATGAACATCTGGAACGATAACTTTCTCCACATCCTGAATCGTACGAATAGGATTGGGTAAAAACGGACCAAAATTTTCTTTCATCAACACCTCAATCCCCATGGCTTGTGGAATTACTAAAATATCCGAGAATAAAATAGCCGCATCCGGAGCAATCCTGCGTATCGGTTGTACGGTGATTTCAGCAGCTAATTCTGGCGTTTGACAACGTGTGAAAAAATCATATTTATCACGCAAAGCAATAAATTCCGGCAAATACCTTCCTGCTTGACGCATCATCCAAACTGGCGGACGTTTTACAGTTTCTCCTTTTAGTGCTCTTAAAAATAGGTCGTTTTTGATCATTTATTTAAATTTTAGCAGATTGCTAGATGCTTTCCGGTGTATAATATTCAATAACTTCCAAAATCACCTCTTGTATAGTTGGTGTTTCGGCAATTACGATGTTTTTAATTTTCTTTGATTCTAATACTGATGCTGTAGTGGTGCCTACGCAAAAACAAACTTCATTCTTGATTTTATTATTTGTCAAATAACTTTCAACGGCTGATGGGCTAAAAAATAGAATTCCGTCAAAATTTTCTTGGTCTGATATTTTAAAGGGTGCCAATGTTGTTTGATAGACTTCGATTTCGTTAAAAGTTATTCCGGCACTTTTTAATGCTTCAGGCAACGTTTCTTTTCGCAAATTTCCGCTCAAAAAAGTATAGCTTTCCTTATTGTAAATTAAAGTGATTATTTCGGCTAATTCAAATGCATAATCCAAGTAAACATCAACTGTAAAGCCATGCGATTCGAGTAATTCTTTGGTTTTAATCCCTACACAAAAAACAGGCTTCGTCTTTAAAACTTCCCAACCGTTTTGTTCGATCAAACTTAAAACAGCATTTTGGCTACTAAAAATCAAGTTGTTGTTGATGGTATTCAGTTCAAAAAGGTTGTTTTTTATTTCGATAAAATCTTGTTCTAAAAGATCAAAATTAGCATCAATAAATACTTGCCTTTGTTCTGCCGACAATGTTTTAGTGGATAAAATACTTGTTTGGCTCATTATTTTTTCAAATTATTTTTAATTTCTATCATCAATTCTACTCCGCCATTCTCTAAAATTTCTTGGGCTGATGCAAATCCTAATTTTTTCCATTCTTGTAAGGGAACCGTTTTTTCTATTTCGATTTTTTGCTTGCCATCAATAGAAAATAAAACGCCCTTAAACACTATTTCATCTTCTATAAATACTGCCAAAGCGCCAATTGGTGCCGTACAACCCCCTTCGAGCGTTTTTAGAAACTGTCTTTCGATGTGCGTACATACTTCCGTTTCGATATCATTTAATTCTGAAACGGCTTCTCTGCAAAACTCATCATTGGCCATGGCTACAATCACCATAGCGCCTTGAGCCGGCGCCGGAATCATCCAGTCCAGATCGATATAATTGGAAGGTTTCAAGTTGATTCTTTCCAATCCTGCTGCTGCAAAAACAGCTCCATGCCAATCGCTGTCCTGCAATTTCTGCAATCGCGTATTGACGTTTCCACGCAAATCGACTACATGGTGATTGGGGTATTTATTAAGCCATTGTGCTTGACGACGCAAACTTCCTGTCGCAATTGTACCTTCTCCATTAAGAAAATCAAGGTTGCCTTTGTGTACTAAAATATCTAACGTATTCGCTCTTTCCAGAACAGCTGCTTGCACAATTCCTATTGGCAAAGCCGTAGGAACATCTTTCATGGAATGCACCGCAATATCAACCTGACCATTAATCATGGCGATATCCAGTGTTTTAGTAAAAATTCCTGTGATTCCTAATTCGTAAAGTGGTTTGTCGAGAAGAAGATCTCCTTGTGATTTTACCGCTACAATTTCGGTTTTATAGCCTAAATCGTTTAATTTTTTTTCGACAGTATGGGCTTGCCAAAGCGCGAGTTCACTATCGCGGGTTCCTATGCGTATGGTTTTATTCATTATTTTGTAGTCACTCCAATTTTAAAAACTTTTTCAATCCATTCAATACTTTCATCCACCATAGTATCGTCATCTTTCAAATGATTGGCAAAGTGAGTCGTTATTTTTTGGATAATTCTGTTACTGATAATCTCCGCTTGCTCTTCATTGAAATTTGAAATTTTCTTACTTTGAAAATCCAATTCAGATGTTTTTATCGCATTCAGCTTTGCTTTTAACGCATTGATTGTCGGTGCAAATTTTCTGCCTTTGGTCCACGTAATAAATTCCTCTTTTATTTCTTCTATGATTGCTTCTGCTGCAGGAATGTGTTTTTTTCTGTTTTCTAAAGTTTCGTCTGTTAGTTGCGACAAATAATCCATGTGAATTAGTGTAACGCCTTCAATCTCTTCCACATCCTGATGTACATTTTTGGGAATGGATAAATCCAAAATTAAAAGCGGTTTCTTCAAGTTAAGAATCGCTTTGTCAATCGTTGGATTTTGGGCCCCTGTTGCAACCACCACAACATCTGCATTTTGCAATTCGAGATGCAATTCCGAATAATCTTTTACAATTAAATTCAATTTACCGGCTAGCTTTTCAGCTTTGGATTTGGTTCTGTTAATTAAAGTAATATGTTCGTTTTTCGTATGCTTCACTAAGTTTTCACACGTATTACGGCCTATTTTGCCAGTACCAAACAAAAGAATATTTTTATTCCCGATGTCTTCTACATTCTTAAATATATATTGAACAGCGGCAAAAGAAACCGAAGTCGCTCCTGAACTAATCTCCGTATCGGTTTTTATTTTTTTACTAGCTTGTATAACGGCATTTACTAATCGTTCCATAAAAGCATTGGCTAAACCCAACGATTTTGATTGAGAAAATGAATTTCTTATTTGGGCAATAATTTCGAAATCACCTAATATTTGGCTATCTAAACCTGTTCCTACGCGAAATAAATGACTAATCGCCTCTTGGTTTTTATAAACAAAGCCTACTTTTTGAAATTCTTCAACAGAACCTTGACTATTCTCGCAAATTAATTTGATTAATTGGAACGGATGTTCCGCATACCCATAAATTTCAGTACGGTTGCAGGTAGATGTGACTATTAAACTTTCTATTCCTTCATTCTTAGCTTGTTCCAGTAAACGCGTTTTTGCAGCAACGTCTAAACTAAATTTACCTCTAATCTCAGCATCCGCTTTTTTATAGCTCAATCCAACTGCGTAAAAATAGTGATGCTTTAATGTTTTATTGTTTTCCATATTTGCACTTTTCCAGAAAGTGGGACAAAATTATGACTATAGTACTTATAAAAGTAACGCTAGAAGTTCTTTTTATGTCGTTAAATGTTTTTTTAGTTCTAAATGCTTATTTAATAGTAAAAAAATCTATTTTTGTAGTGAAACCAAGTTGTTTAAAGCGCTCTATTTAGAGTTGTTCTAAATAAAATGACTTGACAATTATCATTTTCATATCAAAAAAATATCGCTATGGGTTCTCAGGAAATTATAAAAATTGAGGATGATTTCACACTCATTCGCTTTCAGAACGACAGCATCGATTCCTTTAATGCGCAACGGGAAGTGGGCAGCGGTTTGATACAGTTTCACTTTGGATTAAAAGGGAGTGCCAAGTTCATCTTCAACCAAGGGAATTATGCTTTGGAATTAAAAGAAGAAAAATCATTGCTTTTATACAATCCTCAGAAAGAATTGCCTTTAAATCTGGAGTTAGCGCCAAATTCCTGGGTGATTTCTGTAATTATTTCGATTAAAAAATTCCATGCTTTGTTTTCGACAGAAGCAGATTACATCACATTTTTAAGTGCCGATAATAAGGACAAAAAATACTATAACGAAGGAAATATCAGTCCCTCGATGGCCATTGTTTTATCGCAATTGTTTCATTACAGTTTGCATCCGTCTATAAAAAACCTGTATTATAAAGGGAAAGGATATGAATTATTGAGTTTGTATTTCAATAGAACTGAAGATCCTAATGCAGAACAATGCCCGTTTTTAATAGATGAGGACAATGTCATGAAAATTAAAAAAGCCAAAGAAATTATAATTGCTAATATGGCAGAACCACCTGGATTGCAGGAACTAGCAGATGAAATAGGTTTGAATCTAAAGAAACTGAAAATGGGTTTCAAACAAATCTATGGAGACACCGTTTATGGGTTTCTGTTTGACTACAAAATGGATTTTGCCCGAAAATTGCTCGACAGCGGTTCCTATAATGTAAACGAAGTGGGGTTGAAAATTGGCTACAGCACCGGAAGTCATTTCATAGCAGCATTTAAAAAGAAATTTGCTACCACGCCAAAGAAATACTTGATGTCGATAAATCCAAATATGCCATAAACAATTGATTTCTTATATTAAACAATAAATAAAAAATAGTTAATCGCAATTTATAAAAAAGTAAGTTTATTTACTTTTGTACCAACAAAAAAAGACAACATGAAAGGTGTATTATTAGTTAATTTAGGTTCTCCGGAAAGTCCAACTCCTAAGGATGTTAAACCGTATTTAGATGAATTTTTAATGGATAAATACGTTATTGACGTTCCATTTTTGTTGCGAGCATTATTAGTTCGGGGAATAATTTTACAAACAAGACCTAAAAAATCAGCCGCCGCTTACGCCAAAATATGGTGGGACGAAGGTTCTCCGCTTGTGGTTATTTCCAAAAGAATGCACGCCAAAGTAAAACAATTAGTTGATATTCCTGTTTCCTTAGCGATGCGTTATGGAAATCCATCTTTATTATCTGGTTTACAAGAATTGCATGATAAAGGCGTCAATGAAGTATTGCTTTTTCCATTGTACCCACAACACGCTATGGCGTCTACAACTACAATTTTAGAATTAGCAGAAGAACATCGTAAAAAATATTTCCCAGAAATGAAATTTACCATCGTTCCTGCGTTTTACAACAAACCGGATTATTTACAAAACCTTGCCGATTCTATCAAAGGTCATTTAGCAGGTTTTGATTACGATCACTTATTATTTTCGTACCACGGAATTCCGGAGCGTCACATTCGCAAGACGGACATTACAAAATCACATTGTAAAATTGACGGTTCTTGTTGCAATACGCCATCGCCGGCACATGAGTTTTGTTACCGCCATCAATGTTATGAAACGACCAAACAAGTCGTAAAATTACTGGGAATTCCAGAAGGAAAATACAGCCAGACCTTCCAATCGCGCTTAGCGGGAGACAAGTGGTTGACACCTTACACTGATGTAGAAGTAAACAAAATGCCAGAAAAAGGAATTAAAAATCTTGCTGTTGTAACGCCAGCTTTTGTATCGGATTGTTTGGAGACTTTAGAAGAAATTGCCATGGAAGCCAATCATGAATTTAAGGTTCATGGAGGCGAAAATTTCAAAGCAATTCCATGTTTAAATGATGGTAACGACTGGTGTAAAACCGTAAGCAATTGGATTTCAAACTGGTCCAATGCTTCATCTTCAGTTAAACTTGACTCCGAAAAAATAAACGCTTAAATGGCCGTTACCGCCGATGAGTTAGGAACTCAAGACATCAAAAAACTCTTGATAAAGCAAGCAGTTCCATCCTCTATTGGGATTTTATTCATGTCGGTTAATATTTTAATTGACACCATTTTTGTGGGACAATGGATTGGTTCTTTGGCCATTGCGGCGGTAACGGTAGTTTTGCCCATCACCTTTTTGATTTCCTCTTTGGGAATGGCAATTGGTGTGGGTGGAGGTTCTGTACTTTCCAGAGCTTTAGGTGCTAATAACAGGGAAAAAGCATTGCAAACTTTTGCCAATCAAATTATGATGACCTTTTTATTGGCATCTGTTTTTGTGCTACTTGGTCTTTTTTTCAGTGATGAAATGCTGATGCTTTTTGGTGCGAAAGGAGCTATAATGGAACCCGCAAAAGAATTCTTCTTTCCTATACTCATAAGCGTTCCCTTTCTGGCACTTTGCATGATGGGAAATAATGTTATTCGGGCCGAAGGCAAGGCTAAATTTGCCATGGTGGCCATGATTATTCCTGCTTTTATAAATATTATATTAGACATTATTTTTATAAAATACTTGGATTTAGGAATGTTTGGCGCTGCTTTGGCGACAGCCATATCCTATTGTACCTGTTTCTTATTTGTAGTTTGGTTTTTTTATTTTAAAAGCGAACTACAACTAAAAGCGAAACATTTTAAATTCAAAATGCCTATTGTAAAGGAAATAACCGAATTGAGTTTTGTGACGTTTTCCAGACAAGGAGTTGTGAGTATTTTAGCGATAATATTAAACCATACTTTGTACACTTATGGTGGCGAACATTCTGTTGCCATTTATGGAATTATTAGCCGAATGTTGATGTTTGCCTTGTTTCCAATTCTGGGAATTACGCAAGGATTTCTGCCAATTGCCGGTTTTAATTACGGTGCAGGAAATTATGAAAGAGTCAAAGAAAGTGTGTTGCTCTCCATAAAATACGCCGCGTTATTGGCCTCACTGATTTTTGTAGTGATACTTGTTTTTGCAAAACCAATAGTAGCCGTTTTTACGACAGATCCTATAGTGATTGCACAAACCCCAGAGGCGTTGCGTTGGGTTTTTGCGGCTTCGCCAATTATTGCTGTTCAACTCATTGGAGCGGCCTATTTTCAAGCGGCGGGAAAGGCAAAAAAAGCATTGCTTTTGACGTTAAGTAAACAAGGGTTTTTCTTAATTCCGTTAGTACTGATTCTACCAAATTTTTTAGGTATTTTTGGAGTGTGGATTGCATTCCCTATTGCGGATATCTTATCAACTGTACTGACTGGCTATTTTCTGAAAAAAGAAATGAATACAAAACTGATTCAAACTAACGATGGAATACTATAATTATCTTAAATCCTTACACCTCATCTTTGTAATTACATGGTTTGCAGGATTATTTTACATTGTGCGCTTGTTCGTTTACCAAATTGAAGCGGCACAAAAACCCACTCCAGAGAAAGAAATATTACAAAAACAATACAAAATAATGACCTATCGCTTGTGGTACATTATCTCTTGGCCATCAGCCGTTTTAGCCAGCATATTTGCTTTTTGGATGTTATTTTTTACTGATTTAGGACGTTCTTGGTTGCAAATGCCTTGGATGCACGTAAAACTTGGCTTTGTATTTGTGTTGTATTTATACCATGGAAAATGCCATCAAATATTCAAACAATTGCAAAATGACGAAGTAAAATATTCCACAAATTTCATGCGTTTATGGAATGAAGGCGCCACTATTATCCTTTTTGCAGTAGTTTTTTTAGTAGTTTTGAAAAATGCAGTCAATTGGATTTATGGCGTAATTGGGATCTTTCTTTTTTCCATTTTAATTATGCTTGGATTTAAATTTTATAAAAAAATTAGGGAAAGAAATCAATCTTAATATGTTCAAAAGCTTCAAAATAGCAATGCTTTCGTTGCGAATCAGGATTTTCCTTTCGATGATTGTATTGATACTAATGGCATCTGTATTATTGGCTTCTATTTCTATATTTCAATTTAAAAATGAAGCGAAAGAGTACCATCAAGAGCGCTTGGAACGGAATGAAAATGCCGTAAAACAACATATTAATTTCGTGCTCTCTACGACCACTTATCCGATGACAGCGGGAAATTTAGACTTGATTTTTAAGGATAAAATTCACGAATTAGCCCACATTCATAATATAGAAATCAACATTTATAGCCTTGACGGTAAATTATTAAAATCATCCAAAGAATCATTTTCTGTTGATAAAGTGGCTCCACCCATTCCAAAATATATTTTAAAACTCGTTCGTTCTTCCATTGAAAAAAGATACGTAGACATTAAGACAATTGATGGTAAAAAAAATCGTTCGGCTTTCAGTCAAATCAAAGACGACAAATTTAAACCGTTGGGAATTTTAAACCTGCCTTACGTAGAAGACGACGGCTACTATGAGAATGAATTAAAAAGCTTTCTAATTCGCTTGGGACAAGTGTATTCCTTTATGCTTATCGTCGCGTTTGCATTGGCCTATTTCCTTTCATCGTACATCACTAAATCGTTGAAAACAATCTCAGATAAGTTAAGCGAAACGAGTTTGAACCAAAAAAATGAGAAAATTGTTCTAGAAGCCAATAGCAAAGAGATTAATCTTTTGATAAAAGCGTACAACGGAATGGTGGATGAACTGGAGAAAAGTGCTATCAAACTGGCACAAAGCGAGCGTGAAGAAGCTTGGCGCGAAATGGCGAAACAGGTGGCGCATGAAATCAAGAATCCGCTTACGCCAATGCGATTAACAGTGCAGAGTTTTCAGCGAAAATTTGACCCAACTGATCCGAATGTAAGGCAGAAAATGAATGACTACTCCGAAACTTTAATTCAACAAATTGACACGATGAGTGCGGTTGCCTCGGCATTTTCGAATTTTGCATCGATGCCGGCACAGCAAAACGAAACCTTGAATGTAGTGGAGGTAGTAGAACTTGCCATGGATATTTTTAACGAAGAATACATTGAATTCAAGAGTGATTCTCCCGAAATTATCTCGAAAATTGACCGAACACAACTCATTCGAATCATCACAAATTTAGCAAAGAATGCCATTCAGTCTATTCCGGATCAGCAAGAAATCAAGTCTATTATAGTAACGGTAAAAAAAGATACAAACAACGTTTTAATAACCGTTGCCGATAATGGAATTGGGATTCAGCCTAAAGACATCGACCGTATATTTGAACCAAAATTCACCACTAAAAGCAGTGGAATGGGACTTGGTCTCGGTATTATAAAAAACATTATCGAAAATTATAAAGGAACGATTACCTTTGAAACTGAATTTGGAAAAGGAACTACTTTTATTGTCTCACTCCCAATAATTAACTCTTAAAATTACAATTATGAATTACGAAAACATTTTAATTGCAACCGAAAACAACATCGCAACGATTACCATTAATCGTCCGACGAAACTAAATGCTTTGAATGTTGCTACCATTTCTGATTTGAACAAAGCCTTCAAAACATTAGGGAAAAATGATGAAATTCGTGTTATTATTCTAACTGGAAGTGGTGAAAAAGCATTTGTGGCCGGGGCTGATATTTCTGAATTTGCTCATTTTTCTATTGAAGAAGGAACGCAATTAGCGGCAGAAGGGCAAGAAAAATTATTTGATTTTATAGAGAATTTAAAAACTCCAGTAATTGCAGCCGTAAATGGTTTTGCATTGGGTGGGGGATTAGAATTAGCGATGGCCTGTCATTTTAGAGTGGCTTCAGAAAATGCAAAAATGGGATTACCTGAAGTTTCATTGGGTGTGATTCCGGGTTATGGAGGAACACAGCGTTTACCACAATTGATAGGAAAGGGGCGTGCGATGGAAATGATTATGACTGCAGGAATGGTAACGGCGCAGGACGCTTACAGAACCGGACTGGTGAATCACGTAGTCCCAGAAGCGGAACTTTTAGATTACTGTGTGAGTGTGGCCAATAAAATAATCAAGAATTCTCCGTACGCTATTGGTAAAGCCATAAAAGCAGTCAATACTAATTTCAAAGAAGGAAAAAATGGCTATGAAGCCGAAATAAAAGCCTTTGGAAAATGCTTTGGAACCGAAGATTTCAAAGAAGGAACAACGGCTTTCTTAGAGAAAAGAAAAGCAGTGTTTACTGGGAAATAAGAATAAAAGAGAGCCATGTTGGTTCTCTTTTTAGTTTACAAGTGATTCCTTGTTTAAATAATTTTTCCTCAAAAACGGATTGTTTGCTTTACAACACTTAATTTTGCAGACCCGTTTGGGAATATAATACACCATTTAAAATTAAATTTATGTCCTTCCAACCTGTATTTGTACTTTTCTGGGAAAAGGTAAAAGAAAGTATCGAAAACCATACCTACGCCAAATTAACACTTGCCAAAACCATTGGTGATACGGAACTAAAAAATATTTATGTGCGTCCCGTTTTACTGGAGAATGACGTATTTAGCCTTTCGGTTACGTCGCGTTACAAAACTGAAGAAATTGAAAGTTTCCATACGCTTGACGAAGCTTTTATTATATTGGCTCCGTATATGAACAACCCTTTTTTGACCGCTTTGTTGTTTACAACCGAGAATGACATTACTTTTAAACTCAATAAAAAAAGAGTAGGAACTATTATTGAACAAGCACCGACTTTTAAAAACGCTTCGGATGTGATTCTGGAAATGAAAGCGAAAGGGATTTAAAATTAGTGGTCAGTGATCAGAATTTAGTGATCAGTTCATGATTTATGTTTAAAACAAGACTGAAATCGATTTTTTTGGAGTATAGTAGTTCTATTTAAACTTCAATAAACTGAATACTAAAAACTGAACACTGCTAACTTACTTCTCCCCTTCCCATTCCGCATAAAACTGCGCCAGAAATCCTTCCATGTAACGGTGTCTTTCTTGTGCAATTTGTTTTCCGGTCTGGGTATTCATCTTATCTTTTAAGAGTAATAACTTTTCGTAAAAATGATTGAGCGTTGGGGAATCATTCTTTTTGTATTCTTCCTTTGTCATACTGGAATTTGGGGCGATATTAGGGTCGTATAGCGCTCTATTTTTAAATCCGCCATAATTGAATGTTCTGGCAATTCCAATGGCGCCAATCGCATCTAAACGGTCTGCATCCTGTACTACATCCAATTCTATGGATGAGAATTTCTTTTCGAAATTACCGCCTTTGTAGGAGATATTTTCAATGATATTCACCACGTGCGTGATAATCTCCTCATCAACATTTTCTGATTCTAAAAATTCTCGGGCAATTCTTGGGCCAACGGTTTCATCGCCGTCGTGAAACTTACTATCGGCAATATCATGAAGCAAAGCCCCAAGTTTGACAACAGTGACATCACAAACTTCATTTTTTGAAATCAGAACAGCATTTTTAAACACTCTTTCGATATGGAACCAGTCGTGTCCGCCTTCGGCATTTTCTAATTTTTCTTTTACAAAAAGAATCGTTTTGTCTATTAAATCAGGGTTTATCATTGTTTATTATATTTTAAAAAAAATGTTGAATTTCAAAGTTCTCCAACTTCAAAATCCAACATCTTCATTCTTTATTTAGAATTCAAAAAAATTATCTTATCAAAGCGGGCTCCACCCATTTGAAGATATGCGACTCTTGAGGGATAACCATTCTTTCTGAAATTTTAGCCATTCTTCCGGGTAATTTCATTAAGTAATCCCGGGCTTTTTCTGCTTCATCTGTCAAACCGGAAATTTTGTCAATTTCCCATTTGTCAATTAATTTTTGCATAATATCTACATAATCCGCGGCAGTATATACCCCAATTCGTTGCGCTGAATCAGAAAACTGCTCGAAAGCAGTACTTATTTTTTCCCCAGATTCTCTTAAGAAATGTGCCGGCATAACGATTTTAGCTTTCATCATGTATTGAAACGCAAGCATCATTTCGCTAGGGTCTAATTGAAAAATACGGGTTACAAATTCGCTGTAAGCATGGTGATGACGCATTTCGTCTCCAGCAATCATTTTACACATTTTAGATAATTTGTTATCGCCATATTTCTTAGCCATTTGTGCCACTCTGTTGTGGGAAACATAGGTTGCTAACTCTTGAAAACTAGTATACACAAAGTTTTTATAAGGGTCTCTTCCGGTTCCTATGTCAAAACCATCGTTGATTAGGTGTTGCGTGGTCATTTCTACCTCACGCATGTTTACGCGACCTGACAAATACAAATATTTGTTGAGCATGTCACCATGACGATTTTCCTCACCAGTCCATTGTCGGATCCATCTGGACCAACCGTTTCGCTCTACATTATCAATTCCCTCTACATCCATTAACCAGGATTCGTACGTTGGTAAAGCTTCCTCAGTAATAGTATCACCTACTAAAGTTACCCAGAAATCGTATGGTAATTCTTTTGCAATTTCACGCAATTCTTTGACTTCGTCAAAAAAAGTATCGCTTTGAGAATTGGGCAAAAAATCCGTTGGCTGCCATATTTTTTCAACAGGAATTAGATACTGATCGACAAAGCTGTCTACGTTTTTTTCTAAAAACTGCATTACTTCTAATCGAATGTTTTTTATTGACATTATATATAAATTAAATTTTTATTCCTTGAACAACTGCTTTTTCTGTTATCTCTATCAGATCAGCAAAATCATACTCTTTAACCGCTAAGGGTTTATGTACTACAAAGGTAAGGCGATTTCCTAAACCTAAAGGGAAAAACCCGTATTTAACTATTTTCCAAGAATTGTTTATGCTTACTGGAACTATGTAGGCAGATGGCGCATATTTACATAAAATTTTCAACCCGCTTTGTGCAAACTCTTTTGGCGTGCCGGTCTTGCTACGTGTTCCTTCCGGAAAAATAACTGCGGAACGGTTATTTTTTTCAATATATTCTGACAATCCTTTGATGGCCGGAATGGCTTGCTTAGGGTCTTTACGATCGATAAGAACAGAACCACCATGACGTAAATTAAAAGACACACTTGGTATGCCTTTTCCTAATTCTTTTTTACTGACAAATTTACAATGAAATCGGCGAAAAAACCAAATCATAGCAATAATATCGTACAGACTTTGATGATTGGACACAAAAATAAGAGGAACATTTTTTGGGATACTTTCTATATTTTCAAATTTGTAAGTTGTTCCCAATAAATGGGTGCATTTCAACAAGAAAAAATTCAAATAATCGACACTTTTTTTATGGGCTTGATAGCCAAAAACATGGAAGCAAACCCACTGTATTGGATGAAAAATAACCAATGTTAGACCGAAACATAAATAATAAATTACGGAAATGGGATACGAAATCAGTTTTTGCATGCTTTAAAATTTGGCACAAAAGTAAGAAATATATTTTTAGCCGTATTTAAATCCGAAACAATATACTGTGACAACGTTTAATCGTAACTTTGCCAATCAAAATCCACCTCTTTTTTTTATAAAATGAATTTCAAATACCCCAAAACCGAAAAGCTTAAAAGCAAAATAACCATTGGGTTGTTATTTACCGAAGGGAAATCAGTAGCTAAATATCCGTTGCGATTGGTATATAAATCAGGTTCTTTTGGCGAAAGCGAAAAAATTAAGATGGGCGTTTCTGTTTCCAAAAAGAACTTCAAGAAAGCTGTAGACCGCAATTATTTCAAACGGGTACTCCGCGAGACTTACCGTCTTAATAAACATCTTTTAATTGACAATCTGGACCAGCCGTATTCCTTTATGTTTTTTTACCAAACTAAAGACCGGCTGACCTATGCCGAAATTAATACTAAAACCATTCAATTGTTTGAGAAGTTTATTGCACAAAATCTCAGAAAACCAGTGTCAGAAAGCGATTCTATTTCTGAAATTTAAACATTTGACAGCTTCTAAATAACAAAGTTCCGTAAAATTCTGAGCTGCATAATTATTTGGGGATTAATTGTTATTTTAGTACCCTCAAATTAAGTTAATTAAATTCATGAACGGTATCCAAAAAAAATTCATAGTTCCCGTTGTCGCTTCGGCATTTTTGTTTATTGGAACCAGCTTCAAAGACGATTTTTTTGAAATCGCAAAGCAAATTGAAATATTCACAACACTTTTCAAAGAACTGAATAGAAATTATGTCGATGAAACAAATCCGGGGGAGTTAATGGATAAGGCCATTAAGGGGATGCTGGCGAGCTTAGATCCGTATACCGTTTATTTTAATGAACAGGATGTGGTGCGGTTTAGGATAAACAATACTGGGGAATATACTGGAATTGGGGCCTTACTCACCAGGCAAGAAGATAAATTAATAGTTAAAGAAGCGTATAAAAATTTTCCTGCTGATAAAGCGGGTTTAAAGCCTGGGGATGAGATTATTCAGGTGGGGGATGTCATGTTATCTGATTTCAAGGATGAAGCTTCTCAACTCTTCAAAGGGGTAAAAAACACTAAAATCGCTATCAAGTACCTCCGGCAAGGAAAAGAAAACAATACTCAAATCATTCTAGATGAAGTAGAAATAAAATCAGTTCCATTTTTTGCAAAAATTGATGATAAAACCGGTTATATCGTTTTGTCTCATTTTAATAAAAAAGCCTCTTTGGAAACGAAAGAAGCTTTAGAACAACTTAAAAAAGATGGTGCAGAACGAATTATATTAGATTTAAGAGATAATCCGGGAGGTCTTTTGAATGAAGCGGTCAACATCTGCAATCTTTTTGTTCCTAAAAATGAGGTGATTGTGACTACAAAATCAAAAATAGAGAAACACAACAGTACTTATAAAACGAATAAAGATCCAATAGACACTCAAATTCCTTTGGTGATAATTGTTAACTATCGCAGTGCTTCAGCATCAGAAATTGTGGCCGGTGCCTTGCAGGATTTAGATCGAGCAGTAGTTTTGGGTAGTCGCAGTTTTGGAAAAGGTTTGGTACAAAGACCGGTCGATTTAACTTATGGGACGCAGTTAAAAGTTACAATATCCAGATATTATACGCCATCTGGGAGATGTATTCAAGCTTTGGATTATTCTCGGAAAGACAAAAATGGAATAGCGCTGAAAACAGCAGAAAAAAATTATAATAGTTTTAAAACTCGGAAGGGAAGAACGGTCTATGACGGCGGCGGAATTCAGCCTGATGTAGAACTTGAGGAAACTAAATCAAGCCCAATAGCCAAAGCTTTATTACGGAATGATGGAATTTTTAATTATGTTACAAGCTATTATTATAAAAACCCATCTCTAGGCAATCGCATTCCCACCATTTCAGATTCAGATTATTTGGATTTTAAGCAGTTTTTAAAAATGCAAAAATTTTCTTTTGATACCGAAACAGAATTGGCTTTGAAAAACACTTTGGCTGTAGCCAAAAAAGAAAAACTAGACGAATCTATTCTGGTAGAGTATGAACAGTTACTTGTCGCGCTTCAAAAAAGTGAAAATGCATTATTGGATAAGAATCAAAAAGAAATCAAGAATCTGATGGTGGATGAAATCATTAAGAGATACCAATATCAAGAAGGGCTGTATCAGTATTACATCAAAAACAATGTAGAAATTAAGAGAGCTATAATCATTTTGAGCAATAGCTCAGAATATAAGACCATCTTAAAGATATAATGAAAAAATTAGTCCAGATACTACTGTTTCTTTTTTGGGCTTATTCATTTGCTCAGGGTAGGCCGGTGGAAACGGTTTTTTTTGAATTTGATAAGCATTCGCTTGATATGAATCAGCTTCAAACCATTGTTAATTTCATAAAAAATACAGATTCTACCAAAGTGGAATCGATACAAATTTATGGCTACTGCGATGATAGAGGGAACAACGATTATAATTATGAATTATCAAAAAACAGGGTGATAACTGTTCAAAATATTCTTACTGCAAATGGTTTTAACAAAAATAAAATTGTTATTATCGAAGGGAAAGGTCGTGTAATTTTGAAAAAAGATGAGCTAGTAAATATAGAGGAGTCCCGTTCTAAAAACAGACGAGTTGATTTATTTATCGTTAGGAAAAATAGTTTTGGCAATGGGATCTACAATTCATTCAAGGAAAATCATAAAGTAGGGGATCGCATCTATCTGGAAAATATTTTCTTTCCATTGGGGAGTAGTAAAATAACAGAACAGTCTAAAAAAGAGTTAGATAAAATTGTATTGCTTCTGCAAAAACAAAAGACACTGGAATTTGAAATTAGAGGCCATGTTTGCTGTACGCCTAGTGATTACTCTGACGCTATCGATAAGGATACTCGTGAGCGAAAACTTTCTGTTAATCGCGCTAAAAATGTTTACAAATATTTGATGAGTAATGGAATAAACAGTCTTCGAATGCATTATATGGGAAACGGAAATAAATTCCCTTTAGGGCAGGGAGATGCCCTAGATCGTAGGGTTGAATTTGTAATCTTAAAGATTTAGTTATTCTTTTTCATTTCAATATGCGGAATATCATCTTCCAAATACATTTCACTGGTTTGTACAAATCCATGACTTTGGTAGAATTTTTTAAGGTATAACTGAGCTCCAATAGTAATTTTATTTTCACCAAAATGCAGTAAAACACCAGCAACAGCTTCTCGCATTAAATCATGTCCCCATTTTCTGTCACGGTAATGTGCAGCAACAGTAACTCTACCAATAGAAGCATTTTCAAAACTTATGCCAGGTTTGAAAAGTCTGGCATGCGCTACTATTTCACCTTCAAATTCACCAAAGAGATGCAGGGCTACTTTGTCTTTTCCATCTAGATCAAGATAAACACAGTTTTGTTCCACCACGAAAATTTCGCTTCTTAAACGGAGTAAATCGTAAAGTTCATGAACGGAGAGAGTATCAAACGATTTAATTTTCCAGTCTAATTCCATGTTGTTTGTCTTATATTTGTTATAGAATGCAAATAAAGCAAATAAAAGATTATCTTCTTAAAACAATCACTGATTTTATGATGGATTCTAATTCGTGCATTAAATCTCGTTTTTCTTTTGACGGTGCATAACAAAAACCCTCTAAGACTAAAATTCGGTTATACTCCGGATCAACAATGGCGTAATTGATAAAAGGTCCGGACATAAAATCATTGTTGAGTTCCCAGGTTCCTTTAGTTTCAAAGGTTTCTTTCCCATCCAGATTAATCTTAAAGAGATAGGGTGCATAGGCCTCTTCAGTAATCATATTGGTGTCAGGTTCTTTTCCGCTAATAAATAATTTTCCTATAGAATCCCGCATTTTAATAATACTAGTACTTAAATCGGCTTCTTTTTTGATTGTGTTTAATGGGACTTGATAAATTAAAAGACTAGTATTCCCACCAATGATTTCCTTTTTTAACCACAAAAAATTACTTTTTTGAAGGACATACGCATAACCGGAAGGTATTTGTAAAGTAACATGAAACTTATTGGCTATTATTTTAGGATCTATTAACGATTGAGTATTTATTCTTTGACTCTCGGCTATTTCAGTCTCTTTTATTAGCTGAATCATTTGCGCGGCATTTTTTTCAATACAGGCAATAATATCTGCTCCTGTTTTGCCAGAAATATGAAATACATTTTGAGGGGATGCGTATTGGTTTTTCCGGATTTCGAATTTGTTTTCTTCAGCTTTCTTCACCACAATTATGGCGCGGGTATCTGTCATAAAGCCTTCTAAAAGTTTGACGGGATATTGATTGATGTTGAATAAAGGTTCTTCTTGTGGCAAACCAATTACTGGCGAGGCAAACTTATTTCGAATGCTGTCTCCAATATCTCCATTCCATAACTGGTCATCAATAATAACCGAAATCGTATTGATTTTCCCCGTTGTTTTACGAGGCAGATGGTCATTTTCTTTTTTACAGGAAAACAACAGCAGAGAAATAAAAAGAAATAAAAAATGGGCTTTATTCATTGCGATTTTATTATAAAATAAAACCCAAATTTATAGAAGTTTATTCTATTATCCGTTTATTTTTAACTTCATTCCGGGTTTGATATCTTCACTGCGAATACCGTTCCATTTTTTTAAGTCAGAAATGGTTACTCCAGGATGTTTTTTGGCAATACTAAATAAAGAGTCTCCTTTTTTTACATAATATTGGACACTTATTTTTTTAGATGTAGATGTGCTATTTGATGTGCTCCTGAAGGAATTAGCCGTTGCTTTATCGGTGAGAATTGCAATTTCGTCTTTGGCAACGATTAGTGTTTTTCCAATTGTGATCGTGTTATTTGAAAAATTATTCCATTGTTTTAAATCAGCTTGTGAAGTGCCAAATTTACTGGCAATATTTCCTAGATTGTCTCCTTTCATAACTACATATTCAAGGTCTTTTCGTTCTGGATTTGACGTCCGTTCTCCTCTAGCATCCATCTCTTTTTTTGCAATTTGTAAAGAAGTTCCAAATTGAACAGTATCATTTGAAAGCCCATTCCATTCTTGAATTGCAGCAACTGTCACATTATATTTTTTGGCAATACTACTTAAATTATCTCCTTTTTGAACCTCATAAAGTATCGAAGTATTCGTTGATAATGCCGTAGAATTATTATTTATTTTTTCTTCCATATTTACTTTAGTGTCCGAAGCAACTATGTTTTGACTTTTTGAGATACTCTGCGTAGCAACATAATCTGTTTTAGATTCTGTATCAGTAGATCTTACTCCTGTTTTGCCAGTAATAATTTTTAAGTTTTTGCCATACGTAAGAGTAGTACTCTTGAGAGCATTCCATTTTTTTATTTCCGAAATAGAAACATTATACTTATTAGCGACAGCGGTTAAATTATCTCCGCGTTTTACTTTGTAATAGAATGTTGTAGCACTTGTAACTCGATGGGAGCGGTCAGCAGCAGTGTCTTTTATTACTACCGCTTTGGCTGCATGAAATGGTCTTTCGCGTTGGTCTGATTCCTGTTGGATATATGCATAAATTTGATCTTCATTAGAAGCGAAAATAGCAATTTTTTCTTGAGGTAATCTCAGATAATGATTTTCATCATGATAAAAAGGCACCATATTTAGCTTATAGGAAGGATTTAAAATTTGTAATTGGACTACGGGAACATCGAGCAAATCAGAAATTTGTTTGAATGACATTTGCTTCCTAATCAGTATGGTATCCGTGGCAAAGTGTTTGATCGTTGCCTTGTTAGGAACAATGCCGTGTTCTTTATGGTATTCATAAATATACATAGTCGCTAAGAACGCCGGAACATATCCTTGTGTTTCTTTAGGTAGATTTTTTCTAATGTTCCAATAATTTTGTTGCCCCCCAGAACGTCTGATAGCTTTGGAGACATTTCCAGGACCTGAGTTATAAGAAGCAAGAACCAAGTCCCAATCGCCAAATATTCGGTACATGTTTGTCATGTAATGGGCTGCGGCTTCACTTGCTTTTAAAGGATCGCTTCGCTCGTCAACATACGAATCAATTTTCAAGCCATATTGTTTTCCGGTTTGATACATAAACTGCCAAAGTCCGGTAGCACCCATTTTAGAAACTGCCTTCGGGTTTAAAGCAGATTCCACTACGGCTAAATATTTTATTTCTAAGGGGACATTTTGTTTGGCCAAGGCTTCTTCAAATACGGGAAAATAATACTCTGAAACAGCCATCAATCGTTCAAAAGATTTTTTTCTGTTCTTCAAAAATGATTTAATAATGTTTTCTAGTCCTTGATTGTATTCGATATTGAAAGGAGATTTGGCATCCATAGCCGCCAATCTTTCTTTAAGAAGTTCAGTGGACAACTCGTACTCTATTTTTTCATCGATGTTGACATTCTGAATGTCTTCCGAGAGTGAATTGTATAATTCTAAATTCGTTAATTCCTTCATCCATAAACTATCCACACAAGACGCTAAATCGTCTTTTATAAAAGTTTTCTTGATGGAATCTAAATAGGATAATTTTGTTTCTAATGGTGTTATTTCCTTATTTTCAAAACCTTCCTGTGAAAATAATTGTAGGGATAACAATAAGATAAGCGAGAGTGTGGTATTTTTTATATTCATATTTTTACGATCAAAGACCTATATTTCAAATGATTACAAATTTTATTTTTACAAACATAATAGGTTAAAACTAAAAATTTCTTTAAATATTGTTAAAAATGTAATTTTTGTATCATTTATATGCGATTTCCAACTGATTTTACAATGAAGCATTTTATAAAGAGAATTTTTTTAAACCAAAATACCTCAGCAATAAATAGTTTATCACTGAGGTATTGAAGTTTCATTCGATGTATGCTTGATTTGAATTTGAATTGTATTTCAAAAAGCATTTATTTTTAATGACACTATCTGTTTTAGTCTAAAATAGCTGCAATTCCAGGCAAAACCCTTCCTTCTAGCATTTCTAGCATTGCTCCACCACCGGTAGAAACATAACTCACTTTATCTTCGAGTCCAAATTGTTTTACCGCAGCTACTGAATCGCCTCCGCCCACAAGAGAGAATGCCCCTTTTGCAGTTGACTCAGCAATAAAGTTACCTAAAGCAATTGTACCGTTTGCAAAATTTTCCATTTCAAAAACACCCAATGGTCCGTTCCAAAGAATGGTTTTGGATTCCATGATTACTTTTTTGAAGTTTTCTAATGATTTTGGACCCGCATCCAAACCTTGCCATCCATCAGGAATTGCTTTCACATCAACAATTTGAGTTTCGGCATTATTAGAAAAAGCATTCGCGGCTATAACATCAACAGGGATGTGTATTTGAACTCCTTTTTCTTTTGCTAATCGCAATATTTCTAATGCCAATTCTTGTTTATCATCTTCACAAATAGAATCTCCAATTTTACCGCCTAATGCTTTTACAAAAGTAAATGTCATTCCGCCACCAATAATCATGTGGTCTACTTTATCCAGAATATTCTCGATAACGGTAATTTTAGAAGATACTTTAGATCCACCCAAAACTGCAGTTACCGGCTTTTCGCTGTTTTTCAATACCTTGTTTAAACTCTCAATTTCTTTAGCTAATAACAATCCGAAACATTTATCAGTTGGAAAAAATTGTGCAATAATTGTAGTCGATGCGTGTGCTCTGTGTGCCGTACCAAAAGCATCGTTTACATAAATATCGCCAAGAGACGCTAATTCTTTTGCGAAAGTAACATCACCCGCTTCTTCTTCGCTATGAAAACGTAAATTTTCCAACAATAAAACTTCACCAGCCTGTAATTTACCAGCAGCTTCTTTGGCTTCTGAACCAATGCAATTAGAAGCAAACAGAACCGGAACTCCTAGTACCTCTGAAGCTGTTTTCAAAATGTGTTTTAATGAATAGTTGCTTTCAATACCTTTTGGTCTGCCTAAATGTGACATCAGAATAACACTTCCGCCTTGAGCAAGAATGGCATCAATGGTAGGTTTTGCTGCCTCGATACGCGTGGCATCCGTTACATTGAAATTCTCGTCCAAAGGCACATTAAAATCAACCCGTATTATGGCTTTTTTTGTAGCAAAATTGAAATCATTTACCGTTTTCATCAGTATGTTTTTTAGTTTATTTTTCACGTAAGAGTAACAAATATAGAACTTTTAAATTATTAATAAATTAAGGAAATTCATATAAAATAAATTTTAAGTAACGAAATCGATGTAAACTAATAAATAATGTTACTTTTTAATACTTTATAACGCTTTATTCTAAAAATTGAGAATTTAAATTTTAAAAATACAGCCGGTATTTTCCTCTTTTTGAAAGGTACTTCTCCCGAAACTTTGCTCGCTAAAATTTTAGACTAGACCATTTTCTGCTATCTTTGCTTCATGCAATTTTCTAAAATTTTAGGACAAGAACACATTAAAAGTCATTTGACAAAAAGTGCTGATTTGGGCCGAATCCCACATGCGCAATTGTTTGTGGGTCCTGAAGGCAGTGGTACCTTGCCTATGGCAATTGCGTATGCACAATATATTATTTGTAGCAATCAAAATGGGGAAAATACTGGATCAAACGACGCGTGTAACCTCAAATTTCATAAAACGTCGCATCCCGATTTACATTTTATTTATCCAACGGTCAGTACTGAAGACGTAAAATCTAAACCTAAGAGTATCGATTTTATCACGGAATGGCGTCAGTTTTTAGAGCAAAATCCGTACGGAAGTCTCTTTGACTGGTACCTTACGTTAGGTGTCAAAAACAAACAAGGGGAAATTAGGGTTGATGATGCGCAGGAAATATTGAAATCTCTGGCGTTGAAATCCTATGAAGGGGGCTACAAAGTAATGATTATTTGGATGGCCGATAAATTGAATATTGCTGCTTCCAATAAATTATTGAAACTACTGGAAGAACCTACAGACAGGACAGTTTTTATCTTGATTTCAGAAAATGAAGAAGACATAATTCAAACCATTCGTTCCCGTTGCCAAGTACTACATTTTAATGGGTTGAGTGAAACTGTTATTGCGGAGGCTTTGGTTTCTATTAAAAATACCGATTCTAAAACAGCTTTGCAAATAGCTCATCAGGCCCAAGGGAATTATAACAAAGCATTGCAGTTATTACAGCCCGAGAGTGAGTCTGTTTTTTTTGAAAAATGGTTTGTCGATTGGGTTCGTGCTGCTTTCAGAGCCAAAGGAAATGCGGCAGCCATTCAGGATTTGATCCTATGGAGCGAGAAAATTGCTGGTCTAGGAAGGGAAACCCAAAAAAAATTTTTACACTTTTGTATCGATATGTTCCGTCAGGCACTGTTGTTAAATTACCAAACGCCAAGTCTGGTTTACATGGAGCCGCAAGTGGAAAAATTTAAACTAGAGAATTTTGCCCCTTTTGTAAATGGCAACAATATAAATGATATTTTTAAAGAACTTTCAGAGGCGATGTATCACATAGAGCGCAACGGAAATGCTAAAATTATTTTAACCGATTTATCAATAAAACTTACCCGTTTAATTCACAAAAAATAAAAAAATGAACAACATTACTTCTATTTTAATTTTAATTTTCTTGGCTATTACTTTCTTGCAATCCGGATATGACAAACTATTTTATTGGAAAGACAATGTAGATTGGTTAAAAGGTCATTTTTCGAAAACACCTTTAAAAAACAATGTCCCTTTGGCACTACTGAATATTTTAATTTTAGAATTAATTTCGGGTATTTTATGTGTAGTAGGTTGTGTCGAATTGTTTGTGAATAACGGCAGAATATTTGGTTTTTACGGAGCCGTTTTCTCTTGTGTGACTTTATTAATGTTGCTTTTCGGACAAAGAATGGCAAAGGATTATGACGGCGCCAGAACAATTGTCATCTATTTTATCCCAGCGATATTAGCCGTTTATTGGTTAAACTAAAAAACTATTAGTATACAAAATAACAATTCCATTTTATATAAAAATATGAATCCAAAACACCCTTCTGAATCCTTGACAATATTAACTGATTTGGTTTTGCCAAGTGAAACCAACCCTTTGAATAATCTTTTTGGGGGTGAATTATTAGCCCGTATGGATCGTGCCGCAAGTATTGCCGCAAGGAGACATTCCCGAAGAATTGTAGTTACAGCATCAGTAAATCATGTCGCATTCAATAGAGCAATCCCGTTGGGAAGCGTAGTGACTGTTGAAGCTAAAGTTTCCAGAGCTTTCAAAAGCTCCATGGAAATATACATTGACATCTGGGTGGAAGACCGTGAATCGGGTAACAAAACAAAAGCCAATGAAGCGATTTATACTTTTGTAGCTGTAGATGATACCGGAAGACCTGTTGAAGTGCCTCAAATTGTTCCAGTAACCGAACTGGAAAAACAACGTTTCGAAGCCGCTTTACGACGCAAGCAGCTGAGTTTAGTTTTAGCAGGAAAAATGAATCCGCATGATGCAACAGAATTAAAAGCGTTGTTTATTTAATAATCCGAATTCATTTAATTCTTAATAAAAAATAGATTTAAAATATTTTTGAAACAGAAAATTTTAATTAAAAAAAGCAGTATTTTTACAAAACAAATGTTCAGCATACAAAATAAATTTTTAGGGTAATTAGTCATCCTGTCAGTTTTTTAGCGTTATAAAATAATACAAATAGATGAAAGAAAAGGTAAAAGAGAAGATGAGTACAGAGAAAGAATCCAAACTAAAAGCGCTTCAACTTACGCTTGACAAACTGGACAAAACCTACGGAAAAGGAACGGTAATGAAAATGGGCGATAAAGCCATTGAGGAAGTTGAAACTATTTCTTCGGGGTCTTTAGGAATCGATTTGGCATTAGGAGTTGGTGGTTATCCAAGAGGAAGAATTATTGAAATATACGGTCCGGAATCATCTGGTAAAACAACCTTAACACTTCATGCGATTGCTGAGGCTCAAAAAGCGGGTGGAATTGCTGCTTTTATTGATGCAGAACACGCTTTCGACAGAAATTATGCAGAAAAATTAGGCGTAGATATTGAAAACCTAATCATATCCCAACCGGATAACGGCGAACAAGCTTTAGAAATCGCAGAAAACTTAATTCGTTCAGGGGCAATTGATATTGTTGTAATTGACTCCGTTGCCGCTTTAACACCAAAAAGTGAAATTGAAGGCGAAATGGGAGACTCAAAAATGGGACTTCATGCGCGTCTGATGTCTCAAGCATTGCGTAAATTGACAGGAACCATTAGTAAAACACATTGTACGGTTTTCTTTATTAATCAATTAAGAGAGAAAATTGGAGTGATGTTTGGAAATCCAGAGACTACTACTGGGGGAAATGCACTAAAATTTTACGCATCGGTTCGTCTAGATATCCGACGTTCTACACAAATTAAGGATGGTGATAATGTCCTTGGAAACAGAACCAAAGTAAAAGTGGTAAAAAATAAAGTCGCTCCACCTTTTAAAATTGCTGAATTTGACATCATGTATGGGGAAGGAATTTCAAAAACAGGAGAAATTCTAGATCTTGCTGTTGAATTCGAAATTATAAAAAAAGCAGGATCTTGGTTCAGTTATGGTGAAACTAAATTAGGACAAGGTCGTGATGCCGTTAAATCGTTAATCAAAGACAATCCAGAACTAGCGGATGAGCTTGAAGTGAAAATTAAAGCACACATAAAAGAGCTAGCAGCATTGTAATTCTTTTAAAATAAAAAAGAGGTTAGAATACAGTATTCTAACCTCTTTTTCATTTTAAAAAACAATCTACTTGAGTCAAATTCAAATAAAAGTAGATGCAATAATAAAGTGCCATTTTATACTCTAAATTAAATCAGTCAAATAATAAATTTATTTTTTGCGTAAATCAAACATTGGGCAGTTTTTACAACGCTTTTGTTCTCCTTTTTTATATTTTCCACAGCACTCAGTCTTGAGGTTTTCTTTGCCAGATCCTTTTTTAAGGATTGTTTTTTTCTCCTTTTTACTATCCTTATTTTTCTTCTTCTTACTCAATATCTAAAGGATTAAAATCAAGGTATGGTTTAAATAATATCTGATTATTTGGCGGTGTTGTTTGTTGTTAATTGTTGCATATCTCTGTCAAACAAATACAATCCACCTTTGTCATCTCCAATAAGGTTTATCTTGTCTAAAATAAGTTTAGCCTGAGCCTCTTCTTCGATTTGTTCCGCTACATACCACTGTAGAAAATTATGTGTCGCATAATCTTTTTCAGAAAAGGAAATATCAACTAGTACGTTAATTGATTCCGAAACAAATAGTTCGTGTTTGTAAAGCTCTTCAAACATTTCCTTAAATGTTTCGTAACTAATTTTTGGAGATTTTAATTCACTTACTATAGCATGTCCCCCTCTTTCATTAATGTATCTGACCAATTTAAGCATGTGTACTCTTTCTTCTTCAGATTGCGCATACATAAATTTTGAAATTCCCTCTAAACCATGTGTTTCTGACCAAGAAGCCATAGAAAGGTAGGTTTGGGATGACTCAGCTTCAATTCGAATCTGATTGTTGAGCGCTTGTTCAATATTTTTTGATAACATAGTATACTTTTTAAGTAAAGTTACAAAAAACTTAATCTATTGATTCATAATCTCTTGAAAATAATCTACAAATTGCCCTACATGTAAGCCGTCCATTAAACCATGATGCACATGAACAGACATTGGCATTGTTCTTCTTCCATTTGTGTCAATTTTCATTTTTCCAAAAGAGATTTTTGGAGAACTATCAGGGAACGTAAAACTTCGAGCATGGGATAAAGAAGTAAAATCCAGCCAAGGAATTGCTGAAAAGTGAATGACATTATCCTCGTCGAATGTCCTAGTGAAAAGTCCTAGAGTATTTTGTACTCGTTCTACCTCACTAGAAGTATTTACAGCAAAAACGGTAAAATCTGGATTGTATGCTATCAAAGAAAAACCAAAGCTGCCATCTTCACGTCCAATGGTAGCTGAAGCATTAATTTGGTCACAAACATATATTGCATCTTCAAAGATTCGGTATCGAAAGGGTTCTATGGTATTTACCGCTACTAATGTTTTATACAAATAATAACTAAAAAAAGAGGAATTTAGTGCTTTTGCAGCTGCATAAGCTTTGGTACAATCTACTTCGACTGTAGCTCCAAAAAAGGGCTCTTCAAATTGTCTGAAAAAATGAAAATGTTCTTTTCTAGGCCAATTTTCTATATCTAAAAGCGTTTTCAAATAAGGGAATTTTTATAGATCAAAAGTACAGCTAATCTTGTAAATGTTAAATTTATTTTACGACATTTTCATTGCTGCATGCAAGACAATTAATTACAAATAGGGGTAATCTTTTAAAAAGTAGCCAAAAAAAAGCCCTAAAAGAAATTTCCTTTAGGGCTTTATAAGGGTAAAAAGAGTAGGTTTATTTTACTGTAAAAGTAACTCTTCTAACTAATTTTCTTGCAATTTCTGAATTTTTGTCAACTGAATTATCTTCACCTGCTCCAATTACATTTAATCTTGAAGCATCAATATTAGCTTTTACTAAAGTGTTTTTTACATTAGCAGCTCTTGCGTTCGATAATTTGTCATTGTAAGCAGATCTTCCTAATTCGTCAGCGTGACCAGTAATGTCTACAGATGCAGAAGGATTGTTTCTTAAATAAGTTAAGATAAAATCGGTACCTTCAGTAGAAACATTCGTAGGTGTTGATTTATCAAAATCAAAATAAACCGCTACATAACCACCATTAATTAAACTTTTGATCAATTCATTATCGTAAACAACAGTACTGTCGCCAGTTTTGCTCGCATAATTTTTCATTATAAAAGCTTCTGTTTCATCAGGAACATTGTTGTTGTTTTTGTCAATTGATCTTCCTTTAGTATCCACCATTGCTCCTGCAGGAGTGTTAGCTTCTTCATCTAAATAATCTGCAACACCATCTTTATCAGTGTCAAGCATTTTATTTTCGATAGCCATGAATCTTGCATCAATTGCATTGAATCTTCCTTCGTTATCGATTACCCAGTCAGCATGTTTTTCGTTTTTACCTAAGTAAACCGTTAAACCTACTGTACCATTAAAAAGTACACCTCCGAAACCAGGAGATCCTATTGTACTTGCACCATCAAAAGTACGGTTTTGTTTAGCATTAAGAATTGTTGTAAAATCTCCAGTCAATGCAATTCTATTAGATAATTTAATTTGACCGGTAACACCAGCAATAAAATTACCCATTCTGTCAGTTCCTGAAAAGTTATCAGATTCACCAAAACCTAATCCAAAACCAGCGTGACCTAATAAACCAAGAGTGTTTGTCCAAGTTTCAAAACTCATGATTCTTCCTAAGTTAGCTACTGCTTGTAAATCAGCTCTGTAGTATTGAGAATCAAATCCTATTGAATTTTCACCTTCTTTAAAACTGTTGTATCCAAAATCAGCTTTCAGACCAAATTTGTTATTGAACATGTAACGCACACCTAAATCAGTTACATAAGCACTAGTAACAGCAGTTCTATATCCAGCAGTCATAGGTCTCATCGGTTTGTTTAAACCACCTGCTAATTCAACAGACCATTTATTAAAGTCATTTCCTGTACTTGCGCTTTCTACATTTTCCGTTTGAGCACTCAAAGTTGTCATAGCCGAAGCAAAAACCAACGTAAGTATGATTTTTTTCATGATTTTATTTTTTAAAATTTTGTGCTAATTTACAAAATTTTGTTTGATAAGAAATCTCAAACAGTTAATTATGTAAGAATAAGTTTTAATTGTGTAAATCGGGAACTTAAACAAGTTAATTCTTATGGTTTTGTAAGTTTTTTAATAAAATTAATATAATTTTGTGTTTTTATTTTAGTATTGAAAGGACTCTTTGAATAGGAAATTGTTAGCTAAAAGACGTGTTAATATAGAATTTAAGTGCCTGTTCAACTGTTTTATTCCAATTGTTTTAAAACTTGAGTAATTTTTTCAAAAGCACTAAAATTTTCGTGTTCTACTTTATGGTCAATTTTTTCGTGTGCCCAAGTGGTGTGAAACGGAATGTGTACCGCGTGTCCTCCAACTGCTAAAACGGGTAAAACATCCGACTTTAAAGAATTACCAATCATGAAAAATTCCTCCGGTTGTATTTCTAATCGTTTGATCAGATCGGAATAATCTTTTTCCTGTTTGTCTGACATCACCTCTATGTGGTGAAAATAATGTCCCAAACCAGAATTGTGTAATTTTCGGCGTTGATCTAATAAATCACCTTTAGTAGCTACAACCAATTTGTATTTTCCGTGTAATGTTTCTAAGGTCTCTTCCACACCATCCAATAGAACAATAGGTTTTTCCAGCAATTCTTTGCCGTACTGAATGATTTTTTCAATAATTTCAATAGGAATGGTATTGTTCGAAATATTCATCGCTGCTTCAATCATCGAAAGTATATAACCTTTGATTCCATAACCGTATAATTTCAGATTATCGATTTCCACTTTGAAAAGTTCTTGTGAAATCCCCTGATGCGAAAGATAATCTTCCATCAAACCGCAGAATTTTTTCTCTGTTTCATCAAAATAGGTCTCGTTGATCCATAAGGTATCATCGGCATCGAACGCAATTACTTTTAGGCTCATAATGTAACATTGAACCCTTTCAATATTTAAATCTTTGAAAGGCTTGTGATTTATTTAATTTATAGTTTCTCCATTGGCAACACCATCAGCATCCGGATTTACAAAAACCAGTTTGCCTTCTGCATTTGTAGTCATCAAAATCATTCCCTGGCTTTCTACGCCACGAAGATTTCTTGGAGCCAAATTCACTAGAACCGTTACTCTTTTTCCAACAATGTCTTCTGGTTTGAAACTCTCTGCAATTCCTGAAACTATCGTACGAACATCAATTCCGGTATCTACCTTCAAAATCAAAAGTTTGTTCGCTTTTGGCATTTTCTCCGCTTCCAGAATCGTTCCTACACGAATGTCCATTTTGGCAAAATCTTCAAATTGAATCGCTTCTTTCTGTGGTTCGGCCACTTTGTTTTCGGCTTTGTTCGCTGTTTTAGTCGCTTCTAGTTTGTCAATTTGTTTTTGGATTTCCTCGTCTTCAATTTTGGCAAACAATAATTCTGCTTCTCCAATTTGGTGTCCTGCTGGAATCAAATCAGAATTTTGGGCAACAGTATCCCAGTTTAACGGACTTTCTATTTTTAGAATTCTTGATAATTTAGTAGCTGTAAAGGGTAAGAACGGTTCGCAAAGTGAACTCAACGCAGCAGCAATTTGCAACGCCACATACATTTGTGTTTGCACACGCACTGGATTGTCTTTGATTACTTTCCAAGGCTCTTCATCGGCTAAATATTTATTTCCTAAACGAGCCACATTCATCAACTCGCTCAACGCTTCACGAAATCTGTAACGCTCCAGAGAACTTGAAATCACAGCAGGATGCGCTTTCAATTCGGTTAAGGTAGCTTCGTCCACTTCCGAAAGTTCATTTGGCGTAGGAACAATTCCGTTGTAGTATTTATTGGTTAGCACCACCACACGATTAATGAAATTCCCGTAAATGGCCACCAATTCATTATTGTTTCTTGCCTGAAAATCCTTCCAAGTAAAATCATTATCTTTGGTTTCCGGTGCATTTGAGGTCAACGCATAACGCAACACGTCTTGCTGATTTGGGAATTCTTCTAAATATTCGTGCAGCCAAACCGCCCAGTTTTTAGACGTAGATAGTTTATTTCCTTCCAAGTTCAAAAACTCATTTGCAGGTACATTGTCCGGTAAAATATAGCTTCCTTCGGCTTTCAACATCGCAGGGAAAATGATGCAATGGAAAACAATATTGTCTTTCCCAATGAAGTGAACCAGTTTAGTGTCTTTATCTTTCCAGTAGGGTTCCCACTCTTTTCCTTCGCGCAACGCCCATTCTTTCGTAGATGAAATGTAGCCAATCGGCGCATCAAACCACACGTATAATTTTTTTCCTTCGGCACCTTCAACTGGAACATCAATTCCCCAGTCCAAGTCCCGAGTTACTGCGCGAGGTTCCAATCCGCCGTCAATCCATGATTTTACTTGTCCGTAAACATTTGGTTTCCAGTCATTTTTATGTCCTACGAGAATCCATTCTTTCAAGAAATCTTCATAACGGTCCAAAGGTAAAAACCAGTGTTTCGTTGCTTTCATAATCGGAGTTTCTCCTGTAATGGTCGATTTTGGATTAATCAAATCCGTTGCGTTTAATGTAGAGCCACATTTTTCGCATTGATCGCCGTAGGCTTCTTCGTTGCCGCATTTTGGGCAAGTTCCCACCACGAAACGGTCCGCCAAGAACTGATCCGCTTTCGCATCATACAATTGCTCGGTTACTTCTTCGATAAAATCACCTTTAGCATACAGCTTTTTAAAAAATTCCGAAGCCGTGTCATGATGGATTTTAGCTGAAGTTCTGGAATAATTATCAAACGAAATTCCAAAATCAGAGAACGATTTGCGGATAATTCCATCATATTTGTCGATTACTTCCTGTGGCGTAATGCCTTCTTTTTTGGCTTTCATCGAAATCGCCACGCCGTGCTCGTCGCTTCCGCAAACAAACAAAACGTCTCTTCCCTGCAATCTTAAATATCTGGAATATATATCCGAAGGCACGTAAACACCCGCCAAATGGCCAATGTGAATCGGTCCGTTCGTATACGGCAATGCCGCTGTAATGGTATATCTTTTTGGATTCTGTATCATGATTCAATTTTATTGAGTGCAAAAATAAGCAATAGAATTTTTATTTGAAGCAATTTCCCGGTATCCGTTGCAATCTTTCTATTTTTAAAGGAAAAATAGAAAGGATTTTGACTGCTATCGGGGCTAAGAAATCGTATTGCGACAACTTTTTAAGAGAAGCATATTTAGTTAATTAACAATACTGAAAGATTGAAAAACTTAAGAATAGGAATTTATAGCACTCTAGAAAATAGTATTATATTTACATTTTTTTTATTAAAGTATTTTAAATCTAAGCGCCTATAATTAAATTTAACAATTTATAAGATGAAAACAACAACAATACTGTTACTATTTTTAAGCACCTTTTCTGCCCATTCCCAAACTCAAAAAGAAGTTTCTCGAGAGTGGACTTCTTTCAATCAAACAATTGATGTTCAGACAGCAACACCCAAAAAATTTAAAGTGGTTGCTTTTGTAAAAGTCGATACACAAGATTCAAATGCTTGGGCAGGTGTTTGGGCTAGAGTAGATAGACGAGATGATGAACGTGGTTTTTTTGATAATATGAGTGATCGGCATATTAAAACAAATGAGTGGCAGTCATACACCGTTGAAGGAAAGATTGACGCTAATTCAAAATCATTAAGTTTTGGTGGTTTGTCTATGTATAATGGAAAATTCTATTTTGATAAATTTGAATTATATATTGAAAACGATAAAGGAATTTTAGTATCGGTACAAATTCCTAATTCAAGTTTTGAAATGCAATCTAAAAATAATGAAATCCCAAAATGGAATTTAGGAATTGAAAATAACCAAATGGTTAAAGTTAAAGAGTATAAAATTACTTCTGAAAAAGATAGAAAAGACGGTGTTGCTAGTTTGCTACTGGAAGGGAGTGGCATAAAATTTAAAGAAACTGGAAAAATTGGAAATATTGAAGGTGCTTCTCCGCAAATTGGAGCGATGATATCAATGCTTGAAGATCTGAAAGATCGTGTAGAGGAAGCAGTAAAAAATATGAGCCAGTACGAAACTGATTATTTGCATGACAAAGAGGCAAATAGAATTGGGGCTTTAGTATTGCATTTGGCTGCAGCAGAAGCCTATTATCAGGTTTTTACTTTTGAAAACAGAGATTTTAATGCTGAAGAAAAGAAAAAATGGGAGGCAGCTTTAGATTTAGATGAGGGCGGTCGAGATGTTTTTAAAGGTCATGACATTCAGTATTATTTAAGTATTTACAATGAAGTTAGAGCAAAAACGATAGCTGAGCTAAAAAAGAGAGATGATGCTTGGTTTGCTAAGGTGCAACCTCGTTATGACTGGACTAATCAATACTGTTGGTTTCATGTTATGGAACATCAATCCAGTCATTTAGGGCAGATTTTATTTTTAAAGAAAAGAATTCCGCCACAAATGGAAGTGGATTTTGAACAAAAGATTAAAAACTAACTTAATAAAGTTTTATCAATAACACATCAATTAGGAAAGCTGCATTTTTAATGTGGCTTTTTTTAAATTTGTAACCGTAAATAAAGTAGTGTATAAATCATGCCAAAAGGACCCGAAAAGAACACCAAAAATAAGGCTTTACATACCAAATTGCTAAATCGGAAAAAGACTAAACTTCAAGAAGAAAAAAAAGAAAAAGCTGCACGTTTGAAAGCTTTGGTTACAAAAATGAATCAGAAAAAGAATAGTAATGAATCTGATAGCATATAAATCGCATTGTATTTCATTTCTGTTTTAATTTAACGGAAATTTGCAGCAAATATTCAAATACAAAACCTATGGAATTCGGTAGAATAATTATTTCAGAAACTGCAATGAACAGTGAAAATCTCCAAGATGTAATTCACTCTAATATTTCGGTAATCAACTTAATGCGTGAGGAAGGCGTGAACGATGATTTGATTCATGAGGATGCTATAATGAGTTATTATTTAGATTATTATACGTCGCAATATACCGAAGGAAATTTTGCTCAGTTTGTACACAATTCGGGTTGGGATAAAGAACTAAACGAATTGATTGAAGAAGGTTTGGCATTGATTGGCGCCGAAAAACAGTTGGAATTGTTCCAACAGCAATCCAAAAAAGTAAAATTAATGAGCAGTGTTAAGCTGAATAAATTCCTAAAAGGAAAATTGGAAGGCGTAAATCCTATTCGAGATTTACTCAACAACGACGCTTTTTTCGAAATAGAAGAAAATCTGGTTACGTTGAATGCTGATTTTCTTAAAACACACCCAGATTTCGAAGTCCTTTCAGTAGACGACATGTTTGCCACTTTAGAAGAATTTGTAGGGCATGAGATTAAAAGAGACTAATCTAAAGTCAAAAGTCGCAAGTCTTAAAGTCTCATTCTTATTGCGTTTAGTTGGTTGCTGACTTTATTCGATTGATTGTAAATCACATGCAATACTAATCGGGTAATAATCGCTGCATTTGACTTTAAGGCATTAAGACTTGCGACTTTTGGACAAACTTTCCCTCATTTCTACCAAACATTTCCTTAAATTTGCTTTCATTATTATAAAAGTTAGCGTTAAAAAAATCAACTATGTTACAAATCGCATTTATTAGAGAGAATCAAGAAAAAGTAATCACCGCTTTGGCAAAGAGAAACATCGATGCTACGAGTGTTGTTGAAGAAGTGGTACAACTGGATGAAAAACGTCGCGCTACGCAAGTAGAGTTAGACGGAATTTTATCCGAATCTAATAAATTATCTAAAGATATTGGAGAATTGATGAAAGCTGGAGAGAAATCTAAAGCCGCAATCTTAAAAGAAAAAACAGTTTTATTAAAAGAAAAAAGCAAGAAATTAGCCGAAACTGCGGATGTACTTGCCGCAACACTTTTAGAGAAATTATATACGTTACCCAATCTTCCGGCTGATAGTGTTCCTGTTGGGAAAACACCGGAGGAAAACTTAAACGTTTTTGAAGAAGGGGAAATTCCAGTTTTGCACGAAGGCGCACAACCGCATTGGGAACTGGTAAAAAAATACGATATCATTGATTTTGAATTGGGAGTGAAAATAGCGGGAGCAGGATTTCCGGTGTATAAAGGAAAAGGAGCCAAGTTACAACGCGCTTTAATCAATTATTTCTTGGATAAAAATACCGCGGCCGGATATAACGAAGTTCAGGTTCCACATATGGTAAACGAAGCATCAGCTTATGGAACGGGACAATTGCCGGACAAAGAAGGGCAGATGTACCATGATAAAACAGATGATTTATACTTAATTCCAACGGCTGAGGTTCCAGTAACGAATTTGTTTCGTGATGTAATCCTGAACGAAAATGAATTACCAGTTTTAACTACGGCGTACACGCCATGTTTCCGTAGAGAAGCAGGTTCTTATGGGGCTCACGTACGTGGATTAAACCGTTTGCATCAATTTGATAAAGTGGAAATCGTTCGTGTAGAGCATCCAGATAAATCGTATGAAGCTTTGGACGGAATGGTGGAACACGTTAAAAATATACTTCAGGAATTGAAATTACCCTATAGAATATTGCGTCTTTGTGGCGGCGATATGGGTTTCACAGCAGCTTTGACCTATGATTTCGAAGTGTTTTCTACCGCGCAAGACCGTTGGTTAGAAATCAGTTCGGTTTCTAATTTTGAGACTTTTCAAGCGAATCGTTTGAAATTACGTTTCAAAGACAAAGACGGAAAAAACCAATTAGCACATACTTTAAACGGAAGTTCATTGGCTTTGCCAAGAGTTTTGGCTGGAATTTTAGAAAATTACCAAACTCCGGAAGGAATCGTAATACCAGAAGTTTTACGTCCGTATTGTGGGTTTGATAGTATCAATTAGTCAAAATACTACTGAAAAATATTTTGTTGATGAAAAGAATTACGGTGTTTTGTGGTTCCAGTTTTGGGAATGAAAAAAATCATGAGCTTCAAGCGATAGTACTGGGACAGACAATGGCTAAGAAACACATTGATTTGGTTTACGGTGGAGCAAAAGTTGGTTTAATGGGTGCGGTTGCTGACGGTGTTTTGAGTGAAAACGGAAACGTATTTGGTGTTTTACCTCGTTTTTTGATGTCTAAAGAGGTGGCTCACGATAATTTGACCGAATTAATTATTGTAGAAAGCATGCACGAAAGAAAAACCAAAATGAATGAATTAAGCGATGGCGTAATTGCACTGCCTGGTGGATTTGGAACTTTAGAGGAGTTTTTCGAAATGCTGACGTGGGGGCAACTCGGACTTCATAAAAAACCCATTGGGATTCTAAACGTTGATGGATTTTATGATTTATTATTGAAATTCATTCAAAAAATGGTCGATAACGGTTTTTTAAAAGAAATCAATCAAAAGATGATTTTAGTCAGTGATGATGCGGAAGAATTGCTGAACAAAATGGAAAATTACACGGCGCCGGAAGTTGGAAAATGGATTAAAAAGGGAAATGAGTAAAGACACGAATGTGTATTCTAAAACCCAAATCTGAATTAGAAAAACAGATAAAAATGAAAAAAATCGTTCTCTTAATACACCTGTTTTTATCGCTATTTGCGTTTGCTCAAAACGAACAATTGGCGCAGTATTATTATGATAAAGGCGATTTTGAAAAAGCAAAAATCAGTTACGAAGAGTTGCTCCAAGAGATTCCACAAAATTCACAGTATTTCCTAAGAACAATTGATTGTTACCAGCAATTACAACAGTTTGAGAGTGCTCAAAAAGCCATTCAAGAACTATTTGAGAAGTACAACCAAGGGAATCTTCTGGTAGAATTAGGATACAATTTTCAGTTGCAAAAAAATGACGTTAAAGCCAAAATTTACTACGAACAGGCGCTAGATCGTATCAAAAAAAATCCAAATGATGTGTACGGAATTTCAAACGCTTTTGAGAGAAAAGTGTTGCTCGAATATGCGTTGACATCCTATAAAACTGCTGTAGAAGTTGACCCTAATTTTAATTTTAATTATCAAATAGGATTGCTTTACGGTCAATTGTCCAATATAGAAATGATGATTTCTACGTTTCTGGATGAGGCGTATGCCAATCCTCAAAATTCCATTAGAATCCAAAATCAACTGGTTCGTTTTATGGTTGATGAAGGTGACGCTAACTTCAATGAAATATTACGAAAGGCGCTTATTGTAAGAACTCAGAGAAATCAAGATCTGTTTTGGAATCATTATTTGAGTTGGTTTTACGTACAACAGAAAGAATTTGAAAAAGCCTTTATTCAGGAAAAAGCCATTTACAAACGCAATCCTGAATCGCTTGCTATGATTGTAAATTTAGGACAATTGGCAATTGAAGAAGAGAATGAGGATGCAGCAAAGGAAATCTTAGGGTTTGTATTGCAAAACACACAAGATTTAGAACTGCTTATCCAAGCGAATTCCTATGTACTAACGATGAAAATTGAAAAAGCATCAGAAAAAGATTTTGCAGCCATCAGCACGGCATTAGACGATTTGTTGAAACAATTCGGGATAAGTCCTTTTACCTTATCTTTGCAGCTGATTCAGGCACACTTCACGGCATTTAACTTAAAAAAACCAGAAGAAGGAAAGTTAATAGTCAAGAAAGCGCTGGAATTACAATTGAATGATTATGAAATGGCGAAGGCCAAAATGGAGTTGGCAGATATTTTACTGTATGAAGAAAAGTTCAACCAAGCTTTGCTCTATTATTCGCAAATTGAAATGGATTTAAAGAATGATGTAGTGGCGCATGAAGCCAGTTTGAAAGCGGCTAAAACGAGTTATTTCAAAACTGATTTTGCGTGGGCTTTGAAACAGTTTAAGGAATTGAAATCAGCGAATACACAGTTGATCGCTAATGATGCGTTGGAATATTTTCTTTTGATTAATGACAATACTGTTGCTGATACGTCGCAAACGGCTCTTAAACAATTTGCTAAAGGGGATTATTTGCGGTTTCAAAAGAGAAATCAGGAAGCTATAGCACAGTTTCAAAGCATTTTAAAGAACTACAAAGGGCAAGAAATTGAGGCTGTAACTTTGTTGCGATTAGGGAAAATATATGAAAAACAAGGTGATTTTGGTTTGGCTTTAGGCCAGTACCAAATAATTATAGACCAGCATGCTGACGGAATTTACGTAGACGAAGCATTGTATTTTTCGGCAGAAATTTATAACAAGCAATTGTTATCAGAGAAAGCGAAGCCATTATATGAAAAGGTATTGTTTCATCATCAGGACAGTATTTATTTTGTAGAAGCCAGAAAGAAATTCAGGCAATTACGAGGCGATACTAATTTATAAAAAAGGATAATCGGTTAATTGTCTCGTCGATTAATCCAATCAACAGTTAAAAATTACATAATGATACTATACAACGTTACTACAAACATACACGAAAGCGTGCACGACCAATGGATGATCTGGATGCAACACAAACACATTCCAGAAATTTTGGCTACTGGGAAATTCTCTTCGGCAAGAATGGTCCGCGTTTTAATTGAAGAGGAAATGGGCGGCGTAACGTATTCTGTTCAATATGCCACAGAGAGCAAAGAAACTTTGGAGAAATACTACCAAGAAGATGCACCGGCTTTTCGTGAAGAAGGATTGAAGTTATTTGGAGACAAAATGCTTGCTTTTAGAACAGAATTGGAATTGATAGCGGATTATTAAAAAAGTATTCAATATTCAGTTTGGGAATAATGAATCATGAAGTGGGAAATTGCGACTTCCAATTAAAAAAAACAAATAAAAACACTTTACGCCTTTGTGCCTTCGTGGCAAAAAAAGAAACAAACATGGAAAAAGTAACAGCCAAAAAACACCTCGGACAACATTTCTTGAAAGACGAAAGCATTGCTAAAGACATTGCTGACACCTTGAACTTAGAAGGATATAATGATGTATTAGAGATAGGTCCTGGAATGGGTGTTTTAACAAAATATTTGTTAGACAAACCAGTTAATACCTACGTTATTGAAATCGATACGGAATCAGTGACGTATTTGGATCAAAATTATCCGAAATTAAAAGACAGAATCATTTCTAAAGATTTCTTGAAATACAACATCAACGATATTTTCGAAGGGAAACAATTTGCAATAATTGGTAATTTTCCATATAATATTTCGACACAAATAGTATTTAGAGCCTTGGAATACCGAGATCAAATTCCAGAATTTGCAGGAATGTTCCAGAAAGAAGTAGCACAACGCATTTGTGAAAAAAAGGGAACAAAAGCCTATGGAATTCTATCGGTATTAGTTCAGGCTTTTTATGATGCAGAGTATTTATTTACAGTAGATGAAACGGTATTTATTCCGCCACCAAAAGTAAAATCAGGTGTTTTACGTTTGCGCAGAAAGAAGGATTACAGTTTGCCTTGCGGTGAAAAATTGTTTTTTACCGTAGTAAAAACAGCTTTTCAACAACGGCGCAAGACGTTACGCAATAGTTTAAAAACATTAAATTTATCGGATAGTTTGAGAGAAGATGAAATTTTCAACCTTCGACCAGAACAACTAAATGTGGAGCAATTTATAGCACTTACCCAAAAAATAGAAGCCGATGGAGTTTAAAATCAGCAAAGAATTAATTCAGGAATTAGAGCAACTCATTCAAAATAAAAACGACCAGCAACTGGAAGTGTTATTGAATGATATGCACCACGCTGATATTGCGGAAATTCTGGATGAGCTTGATTTTAATGAAGCGACTTATATTTTTAAAGTATTAGATAGTGAAAAAACCGCAGAAATTCTTCTGGAACTAGAAGATGATTTGCGAGAGAATATTTTAAGCAGGCTTTCGCCAAAAGAAATTGCGGAAGAGTTAGATGAGCTGGAAACCAATGATGCCGCTGATATTATTGCAGAGCTTTCACAAGATTTGAAAGCGGAAGTAATATCCGAACTTCTGGATGTGGAGCATGCAAAAGATATTGTGGACTTATTGCGTTATGACGAAGATACCGCTGGCGGAATCATGCACAAGGAATTGGTTAAGGTCAACGAAAATTGGAATGTGCTTACTTGTGTGAAAGAAATGCGAATTCAGGCCGAAAACATCTCCAGAGTCCACTCGATTTATGTGGTGGATGATGAAGACCGCTTGAAAGGGCGTTTGTCATTAAAGGATCTATTGACCACTTCTTCTAGAACTCCGGTAAGTGATGTTTACATTCGAAAATTGAATTCCGTAAAAGTAGATACCGAAGATGTGGAGGTGGCCCGAATCATGCAAAAATACGATTTAGAAGCCATCCCGGTAGTAGACGAATTAGGGCGATTAGTGGGCCGAATCACCATTGACGACATTGTAGACGTAATCAAGGACGAAGCCGATCAGGATTATCAATTAGCGGCGGGTATCTCTCAGGACGTTGAAGCGGATGACAGCATCTTTGAGCATACAAAAGCACGATTGCCTTGGTTGGTTTTGGCGCTTTTGGGGGGATTCATCACCGTAAGAGTGTTGGGGTTGTTTGAAGGAGCCATGCTTCAACACGGTAATTTATTCTTTTTTACACCACTTATAGCCGCAATGGCAGGAAATGTTGGGGTACAATCATCGGCAATTATTGTGCAAGGTTTGGCAAACAATACTTTGAGCGGATCTCTATTTAACAGATTGATAAAAGAAGTTTCGCTGAGTTTATTAAACGGAGTGATTCTGGCTACGATATTATTTTTAGGAAGTCATTTTCTGTTGAATGTCGAATTCATTATTGGGATTATTGTGACCATTGCATTGATGTCAGTAATCATTATTGCCTCGTTAATAGGGACTTTTATACCATTATTACTGGATAAATTTGGGATTGACCCCGCGTTAGCAACAGGGCCATTCATCACTACCAGTAATGATATTTGCGGAATTTTGATTTATTTTTCGATAGCAAAAATGATTTTAGGATTTTAAGAAAGGACTAAGAAGAAAACAAAGAGGAAAGAAATTGTAAGACAATTTGAAAACGTTATTTTAATTTTTTGTAAAGTAAAACGGAATAAAAAATAAGACAATAAAAAATAAATTAGATTCGAATTTATATAAAAGAATTTAAAAGATATAATAAAGACTAACACTTTCCCATATATTGGCTCCTTCTCCTTTGGAGAGGGTTGGGGAGAGGAAAACCACAACCAGCATGAAAGTACACATCATTGGCGGGGGAAACTTAGGGGTTTCTATCGCACTAGGACTCTTGAAATTTTCTCCAGAAAATCAAGTCGCAATTACCCGAAGAAACACATCCAGCATCCTATATCTTGAAAAATTAGGCGCTACGGTTTCTACGAATAATATCCACCAGATTCAGGAAGCCGATGTCATTATTTTGACCATAAAACCGTACCAAGTTGCTACCGTTTTAGCCGAAATCCTTCCGGTAGTTTCCAATAAAATTATTGCTTCAGCCGTAAGTGGCTTATCGATAGAAAATTTACAAAACAAAATAGGTACTGTTAATAGTGCCATCCGAATCATGCCCAATATTGCAGCACAGTTTGGCGCATCGGCTACCTGTATTGCGTTTCACGAAAAAGATAAAGAGAAGGCTCAAGATGTAGTTTCCCTTTTTCAGAGTTTGGGAACCGCTCCTATAATTGACGAAAAATTAATGGATGCTGCAACGGTTCTTGCGGCAAGCGGAACTGCTTTTGCATTGCGATACATTCGTGCTTCGATGCAAGCCGGAATCGAAATAGGATTTGACTGGCAAACCGCATTAGCGATCTCGGCACAAACCGTAAAAGGCGCTGCCGAAATGCTGCTGGAAGAAAAAGTACACCCGGAACAATTAATTGACCGTGTCACCACTCCACAAGGCTGTACAATTGCCGGATTGAACGAAATGGAAATGCACGGATTTAGTTCGTCCTTAATACGAGGAATTAAAACGTCGTTGAAACAAATCAAGGGATAAGCTTATAATTTCATAAATTCTTCGTGATATAAATTGCGAAAACATCTCTAAATTACAGGATTTTTTTACTTACGCTTCGCAAATATTGATATTTCATATTTGTATATACACTCAAATAAATCTTATATTTGAAAAAAACTACTATGAAAAAACTACTGCTTTTAATACTTATTTTAATTTCAAGTTATACTATAAACGCTCAACAAAGCAAGCAGAAACAATTGCTTAAGCATGTCGTTATGTTTGGTTGGAAAGCCGGTACAGATGCTGCTACAATTGATAAAGTAGTAACTGCTTTTGGAAATTTGGAACATAAAATCCCATTAATCAAAGCGTATGAATGGGGGATCAATAGCAGTCCTGAGAACTTGAATAACGGGTTGACCCATTGTTTTGTGTTGACTTTTAATAGTGAAGCCGATAGAGATGCATATTTGATTCATCCGGATCATAAAGCTTTTGTGTCTGTTTTGAATCCAGCTCCAGAGAAAGTGACGGTAGTTGATTATTGGACTAATAAGTAAACAGCAATCAAGTTAAAGAGTAAAAAATAAAAACAGACTACATGAAAAAAGTATTAGCTGTCCTGATTTTAGCATTCAATTTAAATGCAAACGCACAAGAAGTACCCGTTGAAAAAACAATTTTTGGAATACAAACCGGATTTGGAGTACATACTGGAATTTGGTTTAATAATGAAACCAAGTTGTCAAATAGCATCGTATTACGAAGTGAAATTGGTATTGAAAAGGATTTTACTGTTGGAGATCATTACGATGGCGCTGGTTTTATTTTACAACCGGTATTAACAATAGAACCAAGATATTACTACAATCTGGAAAAAAGGAATTCAAAAGGTAAAAAAACAGCTAATAATAGTGGCAATTATATTTCAATCAGGACTAGTTATCATCCGGACTGGTTTGTGATTAATTTGGCAGATAACGTAACCAAAACAGCTGATTTAGCTATTGTTCCCACTTGGGGTTTAAAACGATCCATAGGAAATCATTTTACGTACGAAACTGCGGTAGGATTTGGCTATCGCGTGGTGTATTTGAAAGAGAATTCAGTTAATGGTAATGTGCAGAATGTAGATGGTGCTTATAATAGAAATCAATATATTCCCTATTTACATGTTGGAATAGGATATACTTTTTAGGAAATAACAATACAATTTATAAAGGCTGTTTTATAAATCCTTTATAAAATTGTATGTCTGTACGATTATGACTTTCTATCTAAGTATCTGCCATAAAATTGACTAAAAGTTAAAGCGTTAACTTTTTTTAAGGGTAAATTTCAACCATAAAAAACCAATGGTTCCAGCAATAAAGGAAGCAACCAAAATTGCAATTTTTGAAAAAGTTATGACTTCTTCACCATCGTTTTTAAAGGCAAGCAATGTTATGAAAATGGACATCGTAAAACCTATTCCGCCCAGCATTCCTGCACCCAGAATGCTGCTCCACTTTAGGTCTTTAGGCAAGCTACAAATTCCTAAACCAACAGCAAGGAATGAAAACAACCAGATTCCAAGTGGTTTTCCTACCACGAGACCCAGTATAATTCCAATGGTGTTGGAATGATTCAATCCTTCATGCCAATCTGAATTTATGGCGATACAAGTATTCGCTATGGCAAACAAAGGAAGAATAAAAAACGCTACCGGTTTGTGTAAAAAATGCTGCAATCGATACGAAGAAGTTTTTTTACCTCCATCGCCAAACGGAATTACAAAGGCCAATAATACTCCCGTTATCGTTGCGTGCACACCTGAATTTAGCATAAAATACCACATCGCACCACCACCAATCAGATAAGGAATAAGGCTGTGTACTTTTCTTCGGTTCAGGATAAACAAGCCACCCATAATGACAAAAGCGATACCTAAATTTACATAAGCAATAGTGTCAGTGTAAAATACGGCAATTACCATAATAGCGCCTAAATCATCGATTACGGCGAGTGCTGTTAAGAATACTTTAAGCGATGTAGGGACACGATTTCCTATAAGGGACAGGATGCCAATGGCAAAAGCAATATCAGTGGCCATAGGGATTCCAGCTCCATTTTGTGTAGTTGTTCCAAAATTCAATAGTAAAAAGATTCCGGCAGGCACAATCATTCCCCCCAAGGCTCCAAAAATAGGTAGAGCCGCATTTTTAATACTGGATAATTCTCCTTGATATATCTCACGTTCTAACTCTAAACCAATTAAAAGGAAGAATATAGTCATTAATCCGTCATTGATCCAATGCGTTATGGAATGACTGCCAATATTGGTTTCCCATAAAGCTATATATTCAGTTTGAAAGGTTGAATTGGCGACTGTAAGAGAAAAAAGCGTTGCAAAAAGCAATAAGAGTCCCCCGGATTTTTCGCTCTCGAAAAAAGCGTTAAAAGTTTTGGTTAATTTCATTTTTGACTTTTCATTTATTTCATTTATTCGCTTTGTAATAAAAAATTCAGGAAGCTAATTTACGATTTTATGTGCTAATTCCCTTTGATAAAATAATAAACCATAATTTTTTTGTTAATTTGAAGTATTAAAAAAAGCACATTTATGGACATCAAAATCCTTCATATCGATAGTAATCATTCCCTACTTTGGGATCAATTGCAGCATTCCGGTTTTATAAATCAAAGTGATTTTACCTCCTCAAAAGAAGAAATTGAAACCAAAATCCACGAGTATCAAGGAATTGTAATTCGGAGTCGTTTTAAAATTGACAAAACATTTCTCGACAAAGCCACTAATCTACAATTTATTGCTAGAGTGGGTGCCGGATTAGAAAGTATTGACTGTGAGTACGCAACAGCTAAAAACATTACGCTTATCGCAGCTCCAGAAGGAAATCGAAACGCTGTGGCTGAACATACTTTAGGGATGATTTTATCTCTTTTTAATAAATTAAATCAGGCCGATAGCGAAATACGCTCCGGACATTGGAACCGTGAAAGCAACCGGGGTCATGAACTCGATGGAAAAACGGTGGGGATTATTGGCTACGGCAACATGGGAAAATCGTTTGCTAAAAAACTACGTGGTTTTGATGTAAAAGTAGTGTGTTATGACATTCAGGAACATGTAGGCGACGCTAATGCAAAGCAGGTTTCATTAGCGGAATTTCAGCAAGAAGCAGATGTAGTAAGTTTGCATATTCCATGGACTCCAGAAACCGATAAAATGGTTGATGCTGATTTTATTAATGGATTTTCAAAACCTTTTTGGATTTTCAATACCTCACGAGGAAAGAATATTGTCACTGCAGATTTAGTTGCTGCGATGCGATCCAATAAAATATTGGGAGCAGGTTTGGATGTTTTGGAATATGAAAAATTGTCGTTTGAAACATTGTTTCAGGATAAAAATACACCGGAAGCTTTTCAATATTTATTAGAAGCCAAGAATGTGATTTTGAGTCCGCATATTGCGGGTTGGACATTCGAGAGTCAGGAACGCTTGGCACAAGTGATTGTGGATAAAATTAAAGCAAAGTATTTTGGTCAAGCCAAAGTTGTGGAGCAGGAGAAACGGGTTACAGGAATCGGCGGTTTTTTTTTTAAATCAAAAAATCCAAAAGAACTGGTCGCTTGGTATGAAAAATACTTGGGATTAAAAACGGATGAATACGGTTCCACTTTTTGGTGGAAAGACCGCGAAGGAAATGATTGTTCTACTCAATGGTCACCGTTTGCAACTGACACGACTTATTTTGCGCCAAGTGAAAAACAATTCATGCAAAATTTTAGAGTTTACGATTTAGAAAATTTATTGCAAAAATTAGCTGCAGAAGGTGTAACAATTATAGGGGATATGGAGTCTTATGAGTATGGTAAATTTGGTTGGATTCTGGATTTTGAAGGAAATAAAATCGAACTTTGGGAACCAATTGATGCCGCATTTCAATAATTTTTATATTTTTAACTACTGAAAATAACCTCGTAACAATTTATTTATGGAAAACCCGAAAATTGAAGAATGGAATACTCCGCGACCGGTTCAAAAAGATAATAAAAAACTAGCAGCAGGGCTACTTGCTATTCTTTTAGGTCCTTTTGGGATACACAAATTCCTTTTAGGCTATACCACCGAAGGAATTATATGGTTGGTGATTAGTTTGTGTACCTGTGGAACAGTAACTGGTTTATTAGGAATAATTGAGGGGATACTATATTTAACAAAATCAGATGAAGAATTTTACCAGACGTATCAAGTAGGTAAAAAAGCTTGGTTTTAAAGCATAAAAAATCTCGACATGATCGGGATTTTTACATAATTTGAAATCTGGAGATCAATCTTCTTTTTCACTCAGTTTACGTTCCAATTCTTTCTGAAATTCTTCCATAACCGGTTTCATTGTACTTTCCGGAATGTCTGCAATCCGGATGTACATTAGTCCATCAACGGCATTGTTAAATAACGGATCGACATTAAAAGCAACCACTTTTGCATTTTGTTTGATGTATTTTTTTATCAAAACAGGCAAACGCAAACTTCCGGGTTCTAATTCATCAATAATCTTATCAAACTTATTCAAATCCGATTCGGTTTCATTAAAAATGAAATCTTTATCGGCGTCTTTTAGTTTTACTTTGTACGCTTTTTTGGGATGAATGTATTGTGCAATGTACGGGTCATAATAATTTGATTTCATGAATTCAATCATCAGCGATTTTGAGAAATCAGAAAATTGATTGCTGATGCTCACGCCTCCTAATAAAAATTTATGCTCGGGATAACGCAATGTGGTGTGCATAATTCCTTTCCAAAGCAAGAATAGCGGCATGGGTTTTTGTTGGTATTCCTTAATAATGAAAGCGCGTCCCATTTCTATGGATTTGTGCATCATATCATGTAATTCTGGTTCAAAACGAAAAAGATCGTTGAGGTAAAAACCATTTATTCCGTATTTTGGATAAATTTGGGAGCCTAGGCCCATTCGGTAAGCCCCTGCAATTTTATTGGCTTCATTATCCCATAAAAACAAGTGGTGGTAATATTGATCGTGCTTGTCTAAATCAATAGATTCGTTTGTTCCTTCGCCTACTTCCCGGAAAGTAATTTCTCTAAGTCGCCCAATTTCGTGAAGAATATTTGGAATTTTAGCTGCTTCAGTAAAGAACACCTCGTAATTTTTACTTTGTAAAAGTCGGCAATCGCTATGTCTTGCAGCGGCAACTTCTGCAATCATTTTCTCGCTATTGGCAGGAGTTACAATTTTCTTTGGACTTTTTGGAAGTTTTAAATTGGGAGTCGTTAGTAATTTACTTTCTTTTTCGAAAGGATTGGCCAGCATGTATGTTTTCTTTCTCAAGAATTCAGAATATTCCTCTAGGGATACGTGTTCGTTTTGTTCATTAACTGAAATAGCTTTGCCAATGCGTACTTTTATGACCCGGTGTTTCTGGCTAAATACTTCCGAAGGCAGCTTTGCCGTTCTAAACGTACCGCTGATTTTAGAAAGTAAATAAAACAATCGGCTATTTTTAGCATGGAAATAAATGGGAACAACCGGTACTTGAGCTTTTCGAATTACTCTTATTGCGCCTTCTTCCCATGGTTTGTCCACCATTAGTTTACCGTCTTTATACGTTGAAACTTCTCCAGCAGGAAAAATACCCAATGGTTTCCCATCACTCAAATGGCGAAACGTTTCTTTTATTCCTACCACACTCGATTTAGAATCTTTATGATTTTCAAAAGGATTTACGGGCATGATGTATTTTTTTACAGGCCGGATTCGGTGTAAAAGGAAATTGGCAATAATTTTGAAATTAGGCTCTCTTTCGAGCATTAATTTCAATAGTAAAACTCCATCAATTCCTCCTAAAGGGTGGTTTGAAATTGTAATGTAAGCACCTTCTTTTGGTAAACGTTTTAAATCTTCTTCCGGAATTTCGAATTTTATTTGTAGATCATCTAATATTGCATTCAAAAAGGCAACATCTTTAAGATGTTTATTTCTATTGTATACTTTATTTAAGGTAGAAATTTTCAACACCTTCATCAGTACCCATCCGGAAAAAGTTCCAAGAGCTCCATACTTATCAACATTTATTGCTTTTGCAACTTCTTTGGCGGTTACTAAACCCATGAATTTTTTCTTTTTAGAGCAAGAAACAAAGATAGCAAAAAACTCCATTTTCTCTGTTTTTATGAATCAAACTTCTACTTTTTTATTACATTTGAAACCCACATACTAACACTATAAATTTTTTCCATAAAATAAAAAGTGCGTTCCTGATACCCTTGGGCAAACAATCGTTTTTTGAAAAAAACACTAAAAAATACTTTAATGAGAATTATTTCATACAACGTCAACGGAATCAGAGCTGCTATTTCAAAAGGATTTATTGACTGGTTGCAACACGCCAATCCGGATATTATTTGTCTGCAGGAGATTAAAGCTACTGAAGACCAGATCCCAGTTGACGATATCACAAAGGCGGGTTACCCGTACCAATATTATTATTCAGCCACCAAAAAAGGATATAGTGGCGTGGCCATTTTGTCTAAAATCAAACCAAACAAGGTAGTTCATGGAACCGGAATTCAACACATGGATTTCGAAGGACGAACCCTTCGGGTGGATTTCGATGATTTCTCCGTTATGAGTTTGTATTTGCCGTCTGGAACTAATATCCAGCGATTGGATCATAAATTCATGTTCATGGATGATTTTCAGAATTACATCAATGAGTTAAAAAAAGAAATCCCAAACCTGATAATTTGTGGGGATTATAACATTTGCCACGAAGCAATTGACATTCATGATCCGGTACGAAACAAAACTGTTTCCGGATTTTTGCCACAGGAAAGATCATGGCTCGATGGCTTTATGAAATCCGGATTTGTAGATAGTTTCCGCCATTTCAACAGTGAACCACATCAGTATTCGTGGTGGAGTTACCGCGCTGGGGCCAGAGGGAACAATAAGGGCTGGCGTATCGATTATAATTTAGTCAGTGATTCGTTAAAACATAAACTTAAAAGAGCCGTTATTCTATCAGATGCCGTGCATTCAGATCATTGCCCTGTTTTGGTAGAAATAGAGTAATAATTCCAGGAGTTATTCACTTCGTTAGTTTGCTTCGCTCGGGTTGCGCTAATCATTACAAATGAAATTCACTGAGTACCAAAAAAAATATTGATTTGGTGAAATGATCTTTTCTCTTGTTAAAAAACTAAAAAAAGGATTTTCACTATTATCGGGGCTAAGGCATTCAAGTATAACTTGAACTCTTGCTTTCCGAACAACAAAAGAAATAATATAAATAGACCCTAAACAATGATTAAAAATTTTTCCATCGCATTAATAGTATTGGCACTTTCAACTTCTTGTGTATCCAAGAAAATATACAATGATTTAGAAAGTAAGTTTGCCGATTTAAAAAAAGAAAACAGAAGCATGGCAGATGAAAACACGGATTTATTAAAAACCAAGAATCAATTGGAACTTGATCGTGATGGTTTGACATCAGATTTAAGCAAATCAAAATCCGAGCTGAATAAATTGAAAGCAGATTACACAGCGGCTCAAAATAAATTGAAAGTACTAGAAGATTCCTATGCTGCTTTAGAAAAAAATAGTGGAGATGCTTTGCAAAGCAACATGAAGAAAAACCGTGATTTGCTGGAACAATTAGACGAAAAAGGGAAAGCACTGGCATTAGAACAAGAACGTTTGAGCAAAAGCGCACAGCGTTTACAAGAATTAGAAAATTTGATTGTAGCGAAAGAGGCCAGCATGAGAAAATTAAAAGAAACGCTGTCGAATGCTTTGAATAGTTTTGAAGGAAAAGGGTTGACAGTAGAACAAAAAAATGGGAAAGTATACGTTTCTATGGAGAATAAACTACTTTTCGATTCAGGAAGCTGGGCTGTAGGATCCGAAGGGAAAAAAGCAGTTATTGAAGTAGGTAAAGTCTTGGGTGACAATCCGGAAATCTCAGTACTTATTGAAGGTCACACCGATGATGATGCTTTTTCGGCTTCTGGCCCAATTGCGGATAACTGGGATTTATCGACTAAAAGAGCTACGGCAATCGTAGCAATTTTAAGTGAAAACAAAAAAATCAATAAGCAAAGCCTTACCGCTGCCGGAAGAGGAGAATTCTCGCCATTGGGAAGTAATTCAACTGCAGAAGGAAAAGCAAAAAACCGTAGAATCGAAATTATTCTTACGCCTAGACTAGACGAAATTGCTGACATGCTGAAAGACATAAATTAAGGATCCAAAATCCAACAGGTAAAAGGTTCAAAAGTTATTTAACTTTTGAACCTTTTTCTTTTGGAGCATACCGTTGTACCTTTACCATTCTAAAACTTTAAACTTAAAAAATGAAATACACTACTTTACCTAATACGGATGTAAAAGTCAGCAAAATTTGCCTGGGAACTATGACTTTTGGGCAGCAAAATACGGAAACGGATGGTCATGCCCAAATGGATTATGCATTAGAAAACGGAGTCAATTTCTTTGATACCGCTGAGATGTATTCGGTTCCAGGTCGTCAGGAAACTTATGGGAGTACAGAGAAAATTCTAGGAAGCTGGTTTAAAAAAACGGGTAAAAGGGAAGAAATAGTTTTAGCATCTAAAATTGCAGGACCCAATCCTAGTTTTGAATACATGAGAGAAAAATTAGATTTCTCAGCAGCCAGTATCAAATTTGCATTGGATCAAAGCCTACTTCGCTTACAAACGGATTATATTGATGTGTACCAGTTGCATTGGCCGGAACGTAAAACTAATTATTTTGGACAACGTGGTTTCAAAGTGCAGGATGATGCTTGGGAAGATAATATTCACAACGTGTTAGAAACATTAGATGGTTTTGTCAAAGAAGGAAAAATAAAGCATATCGGACTCTCTAATGAAAATCCTTGGGGTATCATGCGTTTTCTGGAGGAAAGTAAATACAATAATCTTCCAAGAGTAAAAACGATTCAAAATCCATATTCGTTATTGAATAGACTTTTTGAAAATGGTTCCGCTGAAATTTGCCTGAGAGAAAATGTAGGTTTATTGGCATATTCTCCAATGGCTTTTGGAGTCTTGTCTGGTAAATTCCTTACTGGCGAAAATCATCCCAACGCTAGAATCAAGTTGTTTCCTCAGTATTCCAGATACAACAGCCCACAAAGTACTGAAGCAACCCGATTGTATCAGGAAATCGCCAAGAAAAACGGCTTGACTTTAACGGAGTTGTCTTTGGCCTTCATAGAACAACAATCGTTTGTAACCAGTACGATAATTGGTGCCACAACATTGGAACAATTAAAAGAAAATATTGATACGATTCAAGTATCCCTTTCGGATGAAATTCTTAGGGCAATTGATGAAGTGCAAGCTGTGATTCCTGATCCGGCTCCGTAAGTTAAGAAACCCTGTAAGAGTTCTAAACGCTAACAGGGTTATTTTTAATTAAAGATCAAATTCGGTATCAACGGCTATGGAATCTACTTTTATTTGTGTGGAATCTTGTACTTTGAATTTGATAAAAGATTTTGCAGGTCCTGAAATCAGTATGGGTAAGGATTTGTAAATAGTGTCTTCTGGAGCCAAAAGTCCTCTTCGAAACATAATATTCGTTAAGAATGATTCTTGCTGTAGTGCAAAATCTTTTAGCATCCCTTGATCGTTGAACTGATACATGAATTTTTTTGGACTTGGAATAATTCTGGCGAGATACAAGCATTCATTCAGCGATAATTCAGAAGGTGTTTTTTGAAAATAAAACTGACTCGCTTCACCTATTCCATATACATTTGGACCCCATTCGATGATATTAAAATAGACTTCGAGCATGCGTTCCTTGCTCACAATCCTATTGTTTTCTAGAATATAAACCAGTAATATTTCTTCCAGTTTACGCGATACCGTTTTCTCTCGGCTCAGAAAAACATTTTTTACCAGTTGCATGCTGATGGTACTGGCGCCACGAGAGAATTTTTTGGTTCGGATGTTTTTTACTATTGATTGCTTGAAAGCTTCATTTATAAAACCACGATGCGAAAAAAACGATGGGTCTTCAGTTGTTAAAACCGACTTTCTTAAATAGGGCGAAATTTGGTCGAGTGGCGAGTAACTTGGATTGGCTGTGCCAATTAAAACCGGACGTTGTAACACATTTTTTATAAGTGCCCGATAGACAAATTCGCCATTAAGTTTGTTAAGATTGGCTTCCCCGTATTTTGTTATTTTTAGATTCTCTTTTTTTAATCTACTGTCAAAAACCAGCTGATTGGGCTTGTTTTGATTAAACGCAAAATCCAGTTTATAATCAAAAGTACCACTGGCTTCCATGCCTTGAAAATGAGTAAACAAACCCTCTGGCAGTGATGTGATGAAATCCTGCGCTTTCATTTTTGGGATGGTTACTTTGAGTTTGTAAATTGTGTCTTTTTTAGTTTCGTAAGCCAGATAGGGATGAAATTTTATTTTATTCAATTGAACCGTTGAGCTGCTGTCAATAGAAATAAAATCAGAGCCTAATAAGAATCGGTAATCAAATTTGGCGTTTTTAAGAAAAACATCTTTACTAGCAACTTTTGGATGGTTGATTTTTAAATTCGCAATGGCCATAAACCCATCAATATGCAATTCGTTACCATCTTTATCAATGTTTTGTATATTTAATCGGATAGAATCAAAGCTGGATTTCAAGTTAAAACGCTCGTCTAAATACGGCATTTTTATTGCGCCTGTATCCATGTTGACAAATCGGATGTCCGCTTTTTTATTTCTTGGATCGGCAAAGCCTTTAATTTTCCAGCGCTGTGAGATGGTGTTGGTTTGTACTTTTATTGAAGTTTCGAGTTGTTTGTTGACTAGTCGTAATTTTTGAAAATTAATTGTTGCTTTTTTTCCGTTATCATTTAATCGAAAAGACAGATTGTCAAGGATCATATCGGTTGGTACTAAATTTAGAACTTTAGATATAATTCTATAGGTAAACTGAGCGTAATCTCTTTTTTCGTCACGTACCTCTGTTTGATTGTCTTTTTTAAGGAAAGCATCGTAGTTTGCTGTTTTTCCTTTTTTTACCAGATGTACAAAGCCATTTTTTATTTCTAAAGTTCCTAATTGCAAATCACCCGTAATCAACCTCCACAAATTGATACTCGTTTTTAATTTTTGTATTTTAAAGAGGGTATCGGCATTTTTTGGTACTACAATTATTTCGGTTAGATTCAGGCCCGAAATGCCTTCAAAAGATGCTTTTTTTATTAAGAAAGTACTATTGTACTCAATTTTCATTTCATGGGAAACCTTAGCTATCGTTTGCTTTAAGACGGCGTCTCTAAATAAGTAAAAAGCACTTCCCAAGATGGCAAACAATACCAAGAGTATTTTTGCGGCAAGTGTTATTTTTTGTTTTCCGGTTCTCATAAACAGTTTGTCAGCTTGTTTCAATGGATTTGTATTCGTAAAGAAAAGCAAAAACTAAGGGGAATACCATTTTCTCAAATTATTTAGCTTTTTTTTGTGTTTTTTTATTTTTAAAAACAAAAAAACTACAACAGTTTTGTGGTTGTAGTTTTAGATTATTGTTAAAGTAGTTTGTGTATGCTGACAGCACCGTGATGTAAGGGAATATTGGATTATGAAATATAGAATTTTTTAACTTTAGCTACAATCTCATTTACCGTCATTTTGTCTGCGGTTTCAACGGCTCTTAGTTTGTTAACAAATAATTTTTCATCCTGAATTTTTTGTTCCAGTCTTATCTTTGTTTCAGCAGGTCCAAACACAAATAGTTCATCAGCTCCTTTTACATAAGCGAGTACTTCTTTTATAAAAAAATCAAGTTGTTCTTTTTTTCGATTTTCAAATTTTGACTCACTGTTGCCATGATGACCTCCGGAAAAAGTTCCTTTGTTTCCTTCCTTATCGTGGTAAACACTGTTTTCAACATCAGAGTCTATTTCAGAAATTTTTTCATCTTTACCACCTTCAAGGGTAATAATAATTGCCTTTGAGGTGTCTATCCAAATGCCAGTTTGTCTTTTCATGTCTTTGTTTGTTAGGTTAAAGATATTTGTTTTTAAAAAAGTTTATTTCTGATTTAAGAATTGAATTTATGAGGGAGACTATTTGCTTTAAGCGCATGGTTATATATTCAGGAATAATTATATCTAAAGCATCCGTGTAGATTTTTTAGTACTTAGTTTAAAAAAGTGCTTTTTGATTTCTAAGTTTAATTAGAAATTCAATTATAAATTTACAAAATAATTAATTAGCACCTTCCTAAATTTAAGTTATAAGTTCTTTTTTGTGGTGTAATCAAAAAGTATACTACAAATAATTTTTGTAGTATATAAGAATAATTATGTTTTTAATAAGGATTTAAAAACGCAGTATTTTATTAATTTTAAAATAAATTTCACCCAAACAATTCACTCGCCACATCTTCAATTTTGGCTACCAATCGAATTTTGATTCCGGTATTTTTCAATGCGATTTTGTTGTATTTGGATACAAAAATGGTCGAAAAACCTAATTTTTCGGCCTCTTGGATGCGTTGATCGACCCGGTTTACCGGACGAATTTCGCCCGAAAGTCCCACTTCGCCAGCAAAACAGAAATCTTTATTCACAGCAATATCCTCATTTGATGATAAAATGGCAGCTACGACCGCTAAATCTATCGCAGGATCATCTACGGAAATTCCTCCTGTTATGTTAAGGAATACGTCTTTGGCTCCAAGCCTAAAACCGGCTCTTTTTTCTAATACAGCTAAAATCATATTGAGCCTTTTTGCATTGTAACCCGTGGTGCTGCGTTGTGGTGTGCCATAAACCGCAGTACTAACTAATGCCTGGATTTCAATCATTAATGGGCGCATGCCTTCCAGAGTGGAAGCAATTGCGGTTCCGGATAATTCCTCGTCCTTGTGCGAAATCAATATTTCTGAAGGATTAGAAACTTCCCGTAAACCATTGCCCAGCATTTCATAAATTCCTATTTCGGCAGTGGAGCCGAAACGATTTTTCAAAGACCTTAAAATTCGATATACATGATTCCGGTCGCCTTCAAATTGCAAAACGGTATCAACCATGTGTTCCAGGATTTTTGGTCCGGCAATGTTTCCGTCTTTGGTAATATGTCCAATAAGAATCACTGGGATGTTGGTTTCTTTGGCAAATTTGATCAACTCTGCTGTGGTTTCACGGATTTGTGAAATACTCCCCGGAGTAGATTCTATATAATCGGTATGCAATGTTTGAATAGAATCGATAATTACGATTTCAGGTTGTATGGCTTCAATTTGCTTGAAGATATTTTGCGTCTTAGTTTCGGTAAGTATGTAACAATTGTCTCCGCTTGGGGTGATTCTTTCGGCACGCATTTTTATTTGCTTCTGACTTTCTTCGCCTGAAACGTACAGGGTCTTGTAAGGTAGTTTTAACGAAATTTGGAGCAAAAGAGTGCTCTTTCCGATGCCGGGTTCTCCGCCTAAAAGGATCAGTGAGCCTGGGACTATGCCTCCACCCAAAACACGATTTAGTTCTGCGTCAGTAGTGTCCATTCGGATTTCCTGCGCCGAATCTATTTCATCTATTCGCAAAGGTTTTGGTGCTTTACTACTTGCTGTAGTTTCACTTTTCCAAGCTATTTTTTCTTGTTTTTGAATGATTTCTTCCGCAATGGTATTCCATTCTTTACAAGAATTACACTGTCCTTGCCATTTAGCATATTGTGCACCACAGTTTTGACAAAAAAAAGTTGTTTTTACTTTTGACATTATTTTGTTGGTATTTTAACTTTCATGCTATCGTATTTGGACTCATTTTTCAATAAAAAAGTAGTGGTTTTAAAGGCGTAAGTAATTTTAGACAACACGCCGGTAAAGTATATTATTTACCTTTATTAAAAACAGGAACAGCAAAACCTACTGCTGTCTAATTGAAGCGAAAAAAGCTTTTTTTGTAAAAAAAATCAACTTAGTTTTATAAAATTTACGGTATAAATCTCAATGCGGTGTTTTAATTCTAAAAATTTACGTTAGAGAATTATCATTTTCATTTGGGAAAATAACCCAAGGTTTAAAGATTTTAGCTTCTTCAAATTCCATAGTCGCGTATGAAATGATAATTATGATGTCGTCTCTTTGAACTTTTCTTGCGGCAGGTCCGTTGAGTGTTATTGTTCCTGAATTTCTTTCTCCTTTGATGGCGTAGGTTTCAAAACGTTCTCCATTATTAATATTTACAATGGAGACTTTTTCACCTTCTATAATATTAGAGGCGTCTAGTAATGATTCGTCAATAGTAATACTTCCGATATAATTTAAATCGGCGCCAGTTACTTTAACACGGTGAATTTTTGATTTTAATACTTGAATTTGCATGCTACAAAAGTAAATTAATTTAATGAAATGGTGTCAATCAAACGAATATTGTTGACCAATACAGCAATAAATGCGCGATATTTTTTATTTTTATTTTTTAGAATGTCTGTTAGAAGTGTTGCTTCATCAGCAATGGTGAAATATTCTAATGTAAAATGTGGATTATTTTCAAATGTTTTTTGAACCCATTCTGTAATTTCAGAGTTACTGTTTGTTGAGAATTTGTCTTGAACAGCAGTCAATACTTTGTAAATAATCCTTGCTTCTTCCCTTTCATGAACTGATAAGCGTTCATTTCTAGAACTCATAGCTAGACCATTAGATTCTCTGTAAATAGGGCAACCAATTACAGTTACGTTCAGATTGCTTTTCTCTACCATTTTTTTTACAATTTGTAATTGTTGAAAATCTTTTTCACCAAAATAGGCATTGGTAGGTTCAATAATCTCAAAAAGACGTTTGACTATTGTACCTACTCCATTGAAGTGGCCAGGTCTGAATTTGCCTTCCATTTGATTTTCAAGACCATCAAAATCAAACGGTTCTGAAACAGGTTTTCCGTCATAAATGTCGTCAACCGTAGGTGCATATAAAATGATATTTGGATCTAAAGCGGTAAGTTTTTTTACATCTTCTTCCAATGTCCTAGGGTATTTTGCCAGATCTTCAGGATTATTGAATTGGGTGGGATTTACAAAAATACTTACAATTGTAATTTCGTTTTGCAATAAAGATTTTTGCATTAAAGCCAAATGTCCTTGATGCAAAGCGCCCATGGTGGGAACGAATCCCAAAGTAGAATGGATTGTTTTTATTGATTTCAAATAGTCTCCTAAAGATGCTTTTCCGTAGAAAATATGCATGACAGTATTATTAAAATTAATTGCAAACATAATATTTTAGTTAATAACTGCATAAATTTTTGTAATTTTGCATGGTTTTTATTGCCAATAAATTAAGTAAATTACAATATGAAAGATAAGAGGATATTATATGTGTCATCTGAAGTGGTGCCATATCTCGCTGAAAACGAGGTCTCTTTAATGTCTTATGACGTCCCAAAGATGATTAATGATCAAGGTGGACAGATCAGAATTTTTATGCCCAGATATGGAAATATTAACGAAAGAAGACATCAATTACACGAGGTAATCAGACTTTCGGGGATGAATTTGGTAGTGAATGATTTGGATATGCCATTAATTATAAAGGTGGCTTCTATTCCTAAAGAAAGAATACAAGTCTATTTTATTGATAATGATGAATACTTCAAACGTAAAGCTACTTTTGCTGATGAAGAAGGTGTGATGTATCCGGATAATGACGAACGTGCTATTTTCTTTGCAAAAGGAGTGGTTGAAACTGTAAAAAAACTCAATTGGGTTCCAGATATTATACACGTTCATGGATGGATGGCGGCCATGTTGCCAATTTACATGAAACATTTTTACAAAAATGAAGCATTATTCTCTGAAACCAAGATTGTTACTTCAGTCTACAGTCAGTCTTTTGAAGGTACTTTGAATGTTGAAATGATTAACAAAGTTAAATTTGACGGTGTTCCGGAAGATGCTATTGCTGATTTGGAAATGCCAGACTATGAAAATATCATCAAAGCTACTATTAAACATTCTGATGCTGTGATTATTGCATCAGAAAACCTCTCGCCAAGTTTAACAAAATTTATAGAATCTTCAGGAAAACCTTTTTTACCTTTCGCCCCGAAAGATGCATTCGCAGAAGCGTATACTAATTTCTACAGAAACGAGGTTCTTTAAATTAAACTTTTTTAATAAATATGTATAATAATTCTTTTTTTAAGAAAATACTGATAGTAGTAAGTGTGGTTTTTTTATATTCTTGTGATAAAGATTATAATGGAATTGGAGGAGATTTAATAGGAGATAACAACTTTGATCTTAACAAGGAAACCTACAGTGTCTCGGGTTACAATCAAAAAACAGGGCCTATACAATCAAATAATTTGGATATAAATCCATTAGGGATTTATGCTAATGCAAATTTTGGAGAAACAACGGCTAATTTTAGCACTCAGTTAACTTTATCAGAATTAAAAACGTCTACAGGTACAAATCCTTTTGTAGAGAGCGTGGTTTTGACAATCCCTTATTATACGGATGCTTCTCAAACAAAAACCAATGTGGATGGAAGTCATGTATACATATTAGATTCTATTTATGGTCCAGAAAAAGCTAAAATGCAATTGAGTGTTTATGAATCTGGTTATTTTATGAGGGATTCAGATCCTGCCGGCGGATTTCAACAACCGCAGAAATATTTTACCGATCAAAATACGGAATTCAATAGTTTAAAAGTGGGGAACCGATTAAATGACAATTCAAATACAGCTGAAAATAATCAGTTTTTCTTTGATCCAGCAGAACATGTTGTAGTTACTACGGATTCAATAACGAGTGTTAAATCAACAGTTTATACCCCACCGGGTATGAAGTTGAACTTAAATAAAGATTATTTTAAAACAAAGATTATCAATGGTGTTAATTCTGGTAAATTAGCCTCGAATGATGTTTTTAAAAATTACTTTAGGGGACTTTATTTTAAAATGGAAAAGTCGGGTAGTAGTGCTGGAAATTTAGCTATGTTGAATTTTAAAGCAGGAAAAATCACCATTACCTATAAAGAGGATTTAGCTTCGACGACGGGTGGTGCAACTACCAGAGTTAAAAAGACGATAGTGCTTAATATGACAGGTAATACAGTTAGTTTATTAAATACGGATTTTAGTACTAGTGGAATTGCTTACAATGCATTGCCAAATACAGGTAATACAATTGAGGGAGATGATAAATTATTTACAAAAGGAGGAGAAGGAACGGTATCTGTTTTAGAGCTTTTTGACAAAAAAGATGTAAAAGGATATGATGCTAATGGAGTCTTGACAGGTCCTAATGGTGTTTCAGATCAGTTGGATGATTTAAGAAACCCAGCGGATGGTAAGAAGTTATTAGTAAATGAAGCTAATCTGGTTTTTCACATTGATACCGATGCTATGTCTGGTAGCAATGAGCCACAACGAATTTACTTATATGACTATAGTAATAACCGACCACTTGTTGACTACTATTTGGATGTAACTTCAAATAATGCTGATCCAAAGAAATCGAAAGATATTTTTGGAGGTGTTATAAAAAAAGATGCAACCACAAAAAAAGGATCAACGTATAAAATCAGAATTACGAATCAGGTAAGAAATCTGATAAATAACAAAGATTCTATTAATGTTAAATTAGGTGTAGTAGTTACAGAAAACATTGCCGTAATTGCCTCTCATAGAGTGAGAACTCCAAATGCTTTTATATCACAAGCACCAAAAGCATCAGTTATGAATCCTTTGGGGACCATTATGTACAGCGGGAAATCTACTGTTCCAGAAGGGAAAAGATTAAAACTTGAAATTTATTATACAAAACCTAATTAACTAAGACTATGTGTGGAATTGTTGGATATATTGGATATAGAGAAGCGTATCCTATTGTAATTAAAGGCTTGAAAAGGCTCGAATATAGAGGTTATGACAGTGCCGGAGTAATGTTATACGATGGTGAAAATCTGAAGCTATCTAAAACAAAAGGAAAAGTTTCAGATCTTGAGGAGAAAGCTTCAAAAGAGATTACGACTAATGGAAGCATAGGGATTGGTCATACACGTTGGGCAACTCACGGTGTTCCAAATGACGTAAACTCACATCCGCATATCTCGAACTCGGGGGACTTAGCGATTGTTCATAATGGAATCATTGAGAATTACGCACCCTTAAAAGCAGAGTTGATAAAAAGAGGGTATATTTTTCATTCAGATACGGATACCGAAGTGTTGGTTAATCTTATCGAAGAAGTACAGAAAAAAGACAATTTAAAATTAGGAAAAGCTGTTCAGGTAGCTTTGAATCAAGTAGTAGGAGCGTATGCAATTGCTGTTTTTGATATAAAAACCCCTAATGAAATTGTGGCTGCCCGTTTAGGCAGTCCATTGGCAATAGGAGTAGGAGAAGGAGAGTTTTTTATTGCGTCAGATGCATCCCCTTTTATTGAATATACCTCTAACGCTATTTATCTGGAAGATGGTGAAATGGCGAATATTCGGTTGCATAAAGAAATGAAAGTTCGTAAAATTAAAGATGATTCTTTAGTTAATCCTACTATTCAAGAACTTCAAATGAATTTGGAGCAAATCGAAAAGGGTGGTTACGATCACTTTATGTTGAAAGAGATTTATGAGCAACCTAGTGTTATCAAAGATACGTATCGTGGAAGACTTCATGCTAATGAAGGTCTTATCCAAATGGCAGGTATTGAGGATAATTTAGAAAAATTTTTAAATGCCGAAAGAATTATAATTGTTGCGTGTGGAACTTCATGGCACGCGGGTTTAGTGGCAGAATATATTTTTGAAGAATTCGCTAGAATTCCTGTTGAAGTAGAATATGCATCTGAATTTAGATATAGAAATCCAATTATAAATGCCAAAGATATCGTTATTGCTATTTCTCAATCAGGAGAAACCGCAGATACTATGGCTGCTATTAAATTAGCTAAAGAAAGTGGTGCGTTTGTTTTTGGGGTATGTAATGTAGTGGGTTCTTCTATTTCCAGAGAAACTCATGCGGGTGCCTATACGCATGCAGGTCCAGAAATTGGTGTTGCTTCTACCAAAGCATTCACTACCCAAATTACTGTTTTGACCATGATTGCGCTCCGTTTGGCTAAAGCCAAAGGAACCTTGTCAAATTCTGCTTTTCATGGTTATTTGCAAGAATTAGAAATTATTCCTGAAAAAGTTAAGGAGGCCCTAGAAACGAATGACAGAGCTAAAGAAATTGCTGCAATTTTTAAAGATGCCCCAAATTGTTTGTATTTAGGAAGGGGTTATAATTTTCCAGTGGCATTGGAAGGAGCTTTAAAATTAAAAGAAATATCTTATATTCATGCCGAAGGCTATCCTGCAGCAGAAATGAAGCACGGACCAATCGCATTAATTGATGAACATATGCCTGTAGTCGTTATTGCGCCTAAACAAGGCCACTATGATAAAATTGTAAGTAACATTCAAGAAATTAAATCCAGAAGTGGAAAAATTATAGCTGTAGTCACTAAGGGAGATACACAAGTTCGCGAGTTAGCAGATTATGTTATTGAAATTCCAGAAACTTCTGATGCGCTTTCCCCATTGATTACTACCATTCCCTTGCAGCTTTTGTCCTATCATATTGCTGTAATGCGCGGGTGTAATGTGGATCAACCACGTAATTTAGCAAAATCAGTAACTGTAGAGTAAATTTATTTTACTATTAAAATTGTAAGCCTCGAAAGTAATCTTTCGGGGCTTTTTTTATGATCTATAATCTTTCTTGGAGAATCCGTAAAACGTGAAAATAATGATAAATTTATGGATCGTATTCACTTTTGTCAAATATCTAAAAATTAATAATTATTTTATGATAAATGTATTTATTGTATGCATGCATAGTGATATTCTATTGTTTTAGCACAATTTTTAACATTAAACAATAAAATATAAATGTAGAATAAGTGTAAATGGGGCAAAATAACTGATAAATATGAAATTTTTCAGGCGCTTTTTTATTAATATTAAAAATATTTGTACTTTGGCTTCATAAACCAACAAATTATAACCCAATGAGAGTGTATTTACTTTTTTTGTCATTGTTTTTTTGTAGCCTTACTTTTGCTCAAAACTCAATTTCAGGTATTGTTACAGATAGTAACAACCAACCTATTCCTGGAGCCAATATTAAAATTGTTGGAGATTCTTCTGGAACAATTACCGATCTGGATGGTTCTTTTACTTTACAGTCTTCAAAAACACCTCCTTTTATAATTGAGGTCACCAGCGTAGGGTATGTTTCCCAAAAAATTAATGTAGTGTCTAATAATCAAAAAATTACCGTTCAGCTTTTAGACGAAGAGAATAAACTAAATGAAATCGTGGTTTCTGCTTCAAGAACTCCGGAAAGAGTTATTGAATCTCCTGTGACTATTGAGAGAATGGGAATTCAACAGATCAAAAGTACCACAGCGCCTACATTTTATGATGGTTTAGAAAATCTTAAAGAGGTGCATTTTAACACCAGTAGTATTTCCTTCAAATCGATTAATACAAGAGGGTTTTCTACTGTTGCAAATACTCGTTTTATGCAATTAGTGGATGGCATGGATAACTCATCTCCAGCCTTAAATTTTGTTTTAGGAAATTTAATTGGACTCTCTGATATTGATGTTGCTAATGTTGAGTTGCTACCTGGCGCTTCTTCAGCGCTTTATGGTGCTAATGCTTTTAATGGTATTTTATTCATGAATAGTAAAAATCCTTTTACAAACCAGGGCATCAGTACGTATGTGAAGTACGGGCAAACTAGTCAAAAGGCAGCTGGTACAAACGATTATTTTGATTTTGGATTAAGAGCTGCAACTGCTTTTAGTGAGCATTTTGCTGCTAAAGCAAATTTTAATTTTTTGAGAGCTACAGAATGGATTGCTGCTGATCAAAGAAGTGTAACAGGTGGTTCAGTTGGCCATGCTAACAATCAGAATTATGATGGCTTGAATTTATACGGAGATGAAGTTACAACTTTTATTACGAACGTGGGTCAAGTAAGTAGAACGGGGTATCGTGAACAAGACTTAAATGATAATAAAGTAAGAAGTGTAAAAGCAGATTTTTCTCTGCACTTTAAGCCATGGGAAGGTGAAACAGAAATTATTTTACAGCACAAATTAGGTTTAGGTAGTACTATTTATCAAGGGGCTAATAGATATGCATTAAATGATTTCTTCATGCAGCAGTCAAAGATAGAGGTCAAAGGGAAAAATTTCTTTGTAAGAGGATATATTACTGATGAAGATGCAGGTAATTCATATGATATGCGTTTTGCGGCTTGGAATGTTAACAGAGCGGCAAAATCAGATACAGAATGGTTTACAAACTACGCTACTGCATATCAACTCTCAGGAGCTGTATTGGGTACTAATGCGCAACAATCTGCTACAAATGCTAGAAATTATGCAGATTATAATGTAAAACCAACAGGTTTGCCTTTTTTACCAACTCCAACAGGAAGCCCGAGATTTGAGCCAGGTTCTGCGCAATTTAAGAACGCTTTGGCTACTGCAATAGCAGAACCAGATTTAACAAAAGGGGCGAAATTTATTGATCAATCCAAAATTTATCATTCTGATGTGAATTATAACTTTAAAGAATTGATAAAATTTGCTGAGATTCAGTTAGGAGGTTCGTTCAGACAATATGAAATGAATTCACAAGGAACAATCTTTACTGATTTTGATGGTCCACTACGTTATAATGAATACGGTGCTTACACGCAGTTGACTAAAAAATTCATGGACGACCGATTGAAATTCACAGGGTCGGCACGGTATGATAAAAGTCAAAATTTCGACGGGAATATTTCTCCTCGTATCTCTTTGGTGTATTCAGCGGGTGCATCTAAAAGACATAACTTTAGGGCTTCCTATCAAACTGGCTTCAGAAATCCAACAACACAAGATCAATACATTGGTCTAGACTTGGGTCCGTTCGCTTTAATTGGTTCTGCTCCGGAGAATTTAGATCGTTTTACGGAAGTAAGAGGAGTTAGTGCTGCAGGACAAGCGTTAGGAGTTCCTGCAACGTTAACATTGACAGGTCAAAATGCCTATACTAATTCCTATACTTTGACTTCTGTTCAGGCGTTTAGTGCGGCCGTAGCCGCAAATCCAACGAATGTTCCCGCAGCCGCAGCTTTGTTGCAAGTTGCAAGAGTAGGGTTGGTAAAGCCAGAAGAGGTTAAAGCGATAGAATTGGGGTATCGTTCTGTTGTCAACAATGATTTGTCTATTGATGTCAATGGGTATTACAATATTTATAATAATTTCATGAATACTTCAAGAGTGATTAGTCCTTATTATGGAGATGTTGATACGGCTTTTGATTTTGGCAATCCAGCAACTTTAGGGACGCTTTCAGCGTTAAGCAATGGAGACAGAAGAGTGTATCAAGTATATACAAATACTACTGCTAAAATTACATCTTTAGGTTTTGGTGTAGGGTTATCTAAGAAAGTATATAAAGATTTTGAACTAGGTGTGAATTATAATTATGCTGAATTTAATTTTAATCAAGAAGAAGATCCTGGCTTTATTGCGGGTTTTAATACTCCAAAACATAGGGTGAAAGCGTCTATTGGAAATGCTAAATTATTTGAAAATTTTGGTTTCAATATTAATGCGAGATACAATACGGAATATTTATGGCAGTCTTCTTTTGCTGATGGCATTGTTCCTGAAAACACTGTTTTAGACGCTCAAATCAATTATGGATTTCCTAAATTGAAATCAGTGCTTAAAGTTGGGGCTACTAACATAGGCGGAAAAGATTACATCCAAGTAATTGGAGCTGGTGCAATTGGACAACAATGGTTTGCTTCTTGGACAATCAATCCATAATTCAAAAGGGCAATAATTTTAAAAAATATATTATGATAAAAAATTTCAAATGGCTGTTATTGATTTCGCTAACCTTTGCAGCATGTAATAACGATGAAGAGGTAATTGTTGAAGAGCCATTAACAGCTGGTTCAGCAGATTTTTCTAAATATGTGGCTTTAGGGGATTCATTTGCTGCAGGGTTTAGTGATGGGGCTCTTTTTAAAGCCGGTCAAAAAAATTCATACCCAAATATTTTGGCTGAACAATTTGCTTTAGTTGGTGGTGGTGCTTTTACTACTCCATTTATGGCGGATGACAATAGAGGAGGTTTTTCAATTGGAGGAAATCAAATGGCTCAGTTTCCAACACGGTTTTATTTTAATGGTGCAGGACCTGTAAGCGTTTCTGGGGTTTCAGGAACAGCTGTAAACGCTAGCATTGCTGGAGTTTATAACAATATGGGTGTTCCAGGCGCAAAAGCGATACATTTAGGAGTTGCTGGTTACGGACAAGCTAATCCATATTTTGGGCGATTTGCAAAAACGGCAATGTCTAGTGTGATTAAAGATGCTACGGATCAAAATCCAACCTTTTTCTCTTTGTTTATTGGAGGAAATGATGTTTTAGGATATGCTACTAATGGCGGTGTGCCTACTTCACAGGATCCGGTTTTAGGAAATGATATTACTCCTGCGGGAACTTTTAATGCGGCTTATAATGCTTTGGCAACAGCAATGGCTGTTGGAGGAAGAAAAGGTGTAGTCGCAAATTTACCCTATATCAATAATCTTCCGTTTTTTACGACAGTTCCTTATAATCCGGTTCCTTTAGATGCAGCAACAGCAACGCAGTTAAACACACAGTTGTTGGGGCCTGTAAAACAGATTCTAACCGCTTTAGGAGCTGGAAACAGAATCAAAACATTGTCCGCTTCTGCTACAAACCCTTTGCTGATAAGAGACGAAACGTTGGTAAACTATAGTGCTCAAATTACTGGTGCATTAGTTGCGGCGGGTGTTCCAGCGGGTCAAGCAGGTTTAATGGGAAGTCTTTATGGGCAGGCAAGACATGCCAATGGAGGTGCAAATGTTGCTAATAAAGATTTTATATTACTTACGACGCGAACTGTAATTGGAACGGCACAAGCTGGAGTTCCGGCTCCTTTTAACACCGTTGGAGTTACGTATCCTTTACAGGATAATAGAGTGTTAACTGCTTCAGAGGTTTCGGAGATAAAACTAGCTACTGATGCCTATAACGTCACGATAAAAGCTGCTGCTGATTCTAATGGGTTGGCTTTTGTTGACGCCGCGTCAATTTTAAATCAGTTAAATAACGGAGGAATTCGTTTTGGTACTTTTCACATGACGGCTGCCTATGTGACTGGGGGAACTTTTTCTTTAGACGGAGTTCATCCAAGCCCTAGAGGCTATGCATTGATTGTTAATAAATTCATAGAGGCGATAAACGTTAAATATGGTTCTAACTTGAAAGGGGTTGATCTAGGGTTGTACGGAATTCAGTATCCAGCTGTTATTAAGTAATTATATCATATTTTTTTAATAAAATAACCATCCGTTTTGTGACGTGGTGGTTATTTGTTTTTAAGGATATTGCCATATTTTATCTGATTCGAAGCCTTTTCTCGATTATCTATTAAAAATATCCTTTTTTTATAAAAAAAATTATTGATTTTATATTTTAAAAAATTATCTTTGCGCACTGAAAAAAGCATTTAATCGATACGTATCGGTTGGGATTATTTCATAAACCTAAATAGCTATTTAATAAATACATAAGTAATGTCAAAAGTAATAGGAAAAGTTGCCCAGATCATTGGACCAGTAGTTGACGTAGTTTTCAACGGTAAGGATGTTGAACTTCCAAAAATTTATGATTCGTTAGAAATCACAAAAAAAGATGGTACTTTATTGGTACTTGAAGTACAATCTCACATTGGTGAAAATACCGTACGTACCATTTCGATGGACTCAACAGATGGTTTGAGTAGAGGTTATGAAGTAGTTGGAACAGGAAATCCTATCCAAATGCCAATTGGTGCTGATGTGTATGGCCGTTTATTCAACGTAATTGGAGATGCAATTGATGGTTTAGGAAACTTACCAAAAACAGGAGAAAACGGGATGTCTATTCACAGACAAGCACCAAGATTCGAAGATTTATCTACTTCTTCTGAAGTTTTATTCACAGGTATTAAAGTAATTGATTTAATTGAGCCTTACTCAAAAGGGGGTAAAATTGGATTGTTCGGTGGTGCTGGAGTTGGTAAAACAGTATTGATTCAGGAGTTGATTAACAATATCGCAAAAGGTCACGGTGGACTTTCAGTATTCGCAGGAGTAGGAGAAAGAACACGTGAAGGAAATGACTTACTTCGTGAGATGTTAGAGTCAGGAATTATAAAATACGGGGATGAATTCATGCACTCTATGGAAAATGGAGGATGGGATTTATCTAAAGTGGATATGCCAGGAATGAGAGAGTCTAAAGCTACTTTCGTTTTCGGTCAAATGAATGAGCCTCCAGGAGCTCGTGCTCGTGTAGCACTTTCTGGATTATCTATTGCAGAATATTTCCGTGATGGAGCAGGAACTGATCAAGGAAAAGATGTATTGTTCTTCGTGGATAATATCTTCCGTTTTACACAAGCAGGTTCTGAGGTTTCGGCACTTTTAGGTCGTATGCCATCTGCGGTAGGGTACCAACCAACATTGGCTACTGAAATGGGTGCGATGCAAGAGCGTATTACATCAACAAACAAAGGTTCTATTACTTCTGTACAAGCGGTTTATGTTCCTGCGGATGATTTAACGGATCCGGCTCCGGCTACAACTTTTGCTCACCTTGATGCAACAACAGTATTGTCTCGTAAAATTGCTGAGTTAGGTATTTATCCTGCAGTGGATCCATTGGATTCAACTTCAAGAATCCTTACGCCTCAAATTTTAGGTGATGAGCATTATGACTGTGCACAAAGAGTAAAAGAAATTTTACAAAAATACAAACAATTACAAGATATTATCGCGATCCTTGGTATGGAAGAATTATCTGAAGAAGATAAATTAGCCGTTTCAAGAGCGCGTCGTGTACAACGTTTCTTATCTCAACCTTTCCACGTTGCGGAGCAATTTACAGGATTGAAAGGAGTGTTAGTTGACATTAAAGATACTATCAAAGGATTTAATATGATTATTGATGGTGAATTAGATCACATACCAGAATCAGCTTTTAACCTTAAAGGTACTATTGAAGAAGCTATTGAAGCTGGAGAAAAAATGTTAGCGGAAGCTTAAAAAGAATTATAAATTATAAATTATAAATTGGGTAGCCTCAAATAATTCATAATTCATAATTCATAATTGAAAAAATTATGATTTTAGAAATAGTATCACCAGAAGCAAAATTATTTTCAGCAGAAGTGACTTCGGTTACATTGCCAGGAGTCGATGGAAGCTTTCAAATTTTGAATAATCACGCACCCATCGTTTCTATTTTAGGAAAAGGTGTCGTGAAAATTACAGCTACTACTTTCGCTTTCGCAAAAGAAGTAGCAAGTAAATTCACGAAGCTAGATGATCAAAATTATGCGCTAGCAATCACTTCAGGAACAATTGAAATGAAAGACAATAAAGTTATTGTTTTAGTTGACTAAAGTAATTTAGATTATAAAAAAAAAGCCTAACAGAATTGTTAGGCTTTTTTTTGGTTTAAAAATTATTGCTCTTTCTTTCACTATGTTTCTTTTACATATTCAATAATATCTCCGGGTTGACATTCCAGAATTTCACAAATTAGCTCTAAAGTCGAAAACCGAATCGCCTTTGCTTTTCCGGTTTTTAAGATAGAAAGATTGGCGGTTGTAATTCCCATTCGATCCGCCAGTTCATTAGAACGCATCTTTCGTATAGCGAGCATTATGTCTAAGTTGATTATAATAGACATGGTTATATTGTTAGATTATTTTCCGTCTCGATGATATTTCCTTTTTTAATAACATCAGAAAAAGCTAATAGCCCAATGCCAATAGCAAGTAGTAATAAATACATGATAATATCAGATAGTATTTGGTCTTCTGGCGAATGATTCATATTCAATAGTCTAATTATGATTCCAAAAACGCTTATTAGCAACAAAAGATACCCACTTCTTTTAAATCTCTCTGAGCTTTTAAAATTAAAAAGCCCTTCTTTAATAAATGCTTGCAGTCCTTTTTGAATATTAAGTATCGCTAATATTAAGATCACTATTTGTAATAACATTATATAAGGACTAAAATTTCCGAAAATAGATTCCTTGTACATTAAAGTTATTTCTTCGCTAGTCATGTTATACCGTAAGCATTCGTCTATTGGGATAGCTAAGATTAATAATCCCATAAAGATTTTTAAAACCCAATTTAAAATAATAATTTTTCTCATATTTTTTTCTTGTAAATATATAAAATTATTGATAAACAATAATTAAATAGTTAAAAACAATAATTAATTATCGAAATTAACAAAGATTAGTTAATGGGTTTGTTTGAAATTCATTTCTGTATAATATTTTTCATTGTATTTTCCTGCAACCACAAGGGCTCCAGAAATTAGAATAAGATTTTTGATTATATATTGCCCGGCCAAAGTAGGGCAGTAAGGAAAAGCATCAAAACAGATTGTTTTTAGAATAAAAACGGGAAAAAATGTAGCTGCCATGTGCATTAATAATAGCGGGATAGTATAAGGAATACAACGTTTTATAAGCAAGCCAAGACCTATAAGAACTTCGCAAATACCAAGAACCGGAATGAATATTTCTGGTTTAAACCAATAAACGGTTTGCTCTACTAATTCACCAGCCGGACTCATCCCGAAAATTTTTAAAGCACCAAACCAAACGTAAATTATTGCCAGAGCAATTCGCATCATATTGACACTGTGTTTTTCCATTTTTTTACTAAATCTAAAATAAAAGAAGTTGAATGTACGCATCATGCTATGTATTCTTTTTAGTTTTGTTTAAATTTTTATGGAAACGGTGCCTGAAACTGTTCTTCCATCTGATGGCCAAATTCCTGGCCCTGGGTAGAATTGAGGCCGTTTTGTGAAATAATGATTATCTAGGATATTGTTAGCATTGATCTGAACTTTAATTTTATCGGTTAATTGTATTGCCAAATTTAAATCGAGTAATTGATAGGAAGGAACTATGCCACTGGCACCACTAATTGATGGTTTAACGGTATTTAATGCGTCAGCAAAACTATCAGAAGTGTAACTGTAAAGGGCTGAAAGACTAACGACAGCGTACGTAAGAGTAAATCCATTTCTACTAATCCAGTTTGGAACACTTTCTACTTTATTTCCACTAACATTAGTATTGGTAGTGCCGGACTTTATAATTGCATCCTGATATTTCGCATCCATATAAGAAGAGGAAGTAAAGATGGATAAACTTGCTTGGTTTCCTATATAGAAATCTTTTTGCAAAAATAATTCGACTCCTTTGGTTCTGGAATCTCCAATGTTAGTTTTAAAAATAATTAGATCGCCTTGTGAGTTGGTTTGTGCGATGCTTCCCAATCGATTATTGTACTGAAGGTAAAAAACGGTTGCATCCCATTTTAAGGACTTCCATTTGCCTCTAAAACCAGTTTCAGCATTATAACCGTAAGCATCTTTTAGATTTTTATCGGAGACTTCATAAATAGAAGTAGGAATAATATCTTTGAATATTACAGGCCGGTACGCTTGTGATGCACCGCCATAAAGATTTATATTTTCGGTTAGATCATATTGTGCACTTATACCAAATAAGGGAAAATTATGTTGGATGGAGTTTGGTAACTCGGCATCTGAGTAATATGTGGTAGTTCCTGTCAATTTGGTTTCGCCCTTTTCTATTCGTGCTCCTGTGTTAACGGAAAATCTATTCGAGAACAACCAGCGATTTTCAATAAATAGTGCAGTGTTATTCGTTTTAAAATGAAGGTCTCTTCCCCATCCCGGAGTGACTAACGATAAGTCAAAGTCAGTTCCAGTTGTTCCCTTGCCTTGCTGTTGGCGGTGCAAATCGTTATTCATGAACTGAATTCCTGTTGTAAACGTATTGGTGTATTTAAAAAATTTATAGGAATGGAGTACCCTAAGTTCTGTTGTGTAACTATTGAAGTGGTCAATGTCAACTTGGCGATTCGTGTATTGAAGTGTTGATGCTTGAACTGCATCATCAATAGTTGCTGGTTTGTCAAACAACACACTGTTTCTGGATCCGAGAACAGCTGATGATGTAAGCTGTAATTGTGTTTTTGGAGCAATTTTCCAATCTATTTTCATTGATGGTATATGAATATTAGGATTGTAATAATTTCTGGATCGAGTGGACATTTTCGGGTTACGGTTAAACTGTTCATCCGTTAGCGGACCAGCAAGATGAGTGACGTAATTGGAATGAGTCCACTCTAACTTGAAATGTAGCTTCTTAGAAGGATCATAGAAAAAGGATATTGCTTCGGCATTATACTGCGAATCACTATTGTCTCTATAACCTGTAATCCATTTTTTGTTTATCCAAGTACTGTATCTGAATTTTCCAATTTTACCGGATGCTCCATTGTACGTACTAACCAGTCCATAAGAACCAATTGTATTAATAGTTTCAAAAATAAAGGCTTTGGTGGAGTCTGGTTGTTTACTAATGTAATTAAGCATACCGCCAAACTGGGCGCCGTATTGCAAAGACCCCGTTCCTCTTAGTAATTCAATGCGCTCCACGGCTTCCATGGGAATGTTGTAATGGCTTGCGGGATAGCCATACATATCAGAGTTGGTAATGATTCCATCTTTACGGATGTTAAATTCCCAGCCGCGGTGTGGATCAAGACCACGAACAGCAATGTTCATTTGATTGCCTGTGCCATCCATATCATATACAAAAACACCTGGAACTTTAGCGAAAATTTGCCGTCCATATTTTTCCGTCAGTGCACTATTTTTTTGTGTCATGTCAATGACTTCATTTTTCTTCCCAGAATAAATGTACGTTCCTTGTATTGGGGCAAGTCGAAGAATATCCTGTTTTATCCGAACTGTTTCAACCTTTACAGGGTTAAGATTGTTAATTTTTGTGGAATCTATTGGTATTTGAGCCAGCATTGGGAGTGTAAAAAACAAGACTGTGAAAACAAATATCGAGGGTTTCATTTTATTATTTTTGAGGATGTTCAGGTTTGTCATTAAATAATTTAGTCTAGCTTTAAATTTGTCAGGATGTTGATTAAAATCAGTTATTCATAAAAAAATATGTTTTTAATTGTTGAAAAAAGCCTAACAGGTTTCCAACATCTGTTAGGCTGTAGCTGATAAAAGTATTTAAACAAACCATTTACAAATTATCAACTTATATTTTAATTATTCCGCTCCATCTATTGTGGCTCTTGCAACAGCAAATCCACCTACTTTTTCACCTAATTCAAGTCCTTTTTCACAATCACTCCTGTAATGAATAGCACCTAATAAGCGCGAATCAGAGGCCTGTTTAGCCATAGTTGAAAAGCTTTTCGCCTTTGCAGGAATAATATGCGATAAAACGGCACAAGCAGCACCACTAAAGGTAGAGTGACCTGATACATAAGCAGGAAAATTTGGAATCCCGGTTAATGTCTTTATAGATGGATCCATTTGACAAGGCCTTGGATTAAAATAAAAGTATTTTGCATCCCAGCAACTTATAGCCGCGTCCATCATGGCAATATTCAATAACGCCATATTTCTGGCCCATCGTACTTCACTATAATTTTGGGCTACAAATTCTTCAGCAGCAATAGCATTCCAGTGGCCTGGCGGTGTGTACGTACCTACGCCATCAGCCCAAAAGGTAACAATTTCCATGTTTTTTCTAGTAGCATTTTTACTGTTGGTTTTTACTTCAGCTAATTCTTTAGCAAATTGTTCTGATTTCGTGGGAGGTGGTGGGACCGGTCGGCTGGCGATAATCATTTCTGGAGTCATTAAAAATGATTTTACTTTACCAAACATTGGCAACATCGGTGGTCTAGCTGGAAAATCTAGAGATTTCCATGGTATTTCTCCAGTGGAAGCGGTTTGCGTCTCCAGTTGTGTCCAAAGAACCGGATTGCCAATAGCTGCACCAGCACCATCCGCAGCTGCTCTGGCAATAAACTTAGCGGCAATTTTTCTGCCTAAAATAATTCCAGCATCAACATCACTTCGAACATTGGCACCACTAATAATGCGATATATTTTTTGCTCTTCTGCTTTTTCTTGTATGTAAGCGATTTCTGTTGGGAATAATAATTTTAACAGTTCAACAGTTACTCCTGCTAAAACAGCATCTTCGGATGGATACGAAGGCAAGGTGCTTTTTGGGATTAAAACGGGTAACGTTGCATCAACTGTAAAAGGTGCCGCTCTGTTGTATAGTTTTTTATAGTGCCAAGTAGCAATCATCGCATCATATTGTGCGGCACTCACATACGCATACGCTCTGGCAGCGTAAGGAGGGTTTGAAAACGGAAACTGCGGATTCGAAAACGGATTTGCTCCGGAAGGTGCAGGATATGTTCCGTCTTGATTTTGATACGGAGGCCGATTGTGTCGGGCCACTAATGTTCTCATGATTTCATTCCAGCGTAGTACCCCTCCGGCGCTCCAGTATTTGATTATTTTGTGTTGTTCCGGAGTTATGTTTTGTTGGTAACTTTTAATCTCGTTAATTTCTCTTGCAAATGCAGGGGTATTAGCTGCTACCGGTGCGTCAAGTGAGAACTCATCGGCTGAAGTCAATAAGAATGTTTTCCAAGTCCCTGCAAGCACATCAGAATTAGTCGGATTCAATTGAGGAAATTGCTCGTTGCGTTCTGTTAACTCATCACTACACGAGTAGAGTAACGCAAGTAATAAAACCAAAAGAGTATTTGAGGCTATTTTTTGTATTTTATTTTTCATCTTGTTGCGTTGTTTTTTTTAAATTAATAACATAAAATAAACCGCCATAAAAGGTATTGGATTGCCCTACATTTCTCCCTTCAGTGACAAAATTGTAGCCTCCTATAATAGATAATGCTGGTATTTTTTTGAGCGTATATTTAGTATTCAAGCCAATTTTTAACGCATTCATAGTATTGCTAGGAAAAGGCATGTTGTTGGTAGTAATGTCAAATCCTCCAGATTGAGTAACCCAATTGTCTAGAATCACTTCCGTTATTAATCTGTTAGAGCGGTATCCAATCCTAAAGTTTACCGAAATTGCATCTGGCATATTAACTTCATTAGTGTAGTGCATTTCGGTAGTGTAATAGGCATTTCGGTCAATGGTAATATTAGCCCTTTTTACATAAGCGCCTGATATAGTTGTGAAAAAATTGCCTCTTTGGTAATCACCCATTAATCGCAAAGAAGCCGTCTTGCTCTGTAAACCCAAGCTTAATGGAAGATAATCAGCTGGGTAATTAGATACTGGAGCCGAAAGTCCTCCAAGCGCATATAAAGCATAAGTAGCGTTTCCAATTGTTTTTTCAAACGGCATATATTTTACCGTAAGCGATACATCCTGTAATCCTTTTTGACTTTCCATTGTTCCTGCAGAGGCAGTCGTTTCTATGTAAGGTAGGCTAAAAATAAGATTCAATTTATCAGAAACCCCATAGTTGCCCATTAAAGCAACTGACGTTGTGGATACGGTGCCAAAATTGAGGTTTTCTCTTTTAAATGTTCCTTCCCAATACTTGTCCCAACTACTGTATTGGTATACTGTTCCAAAACAAAAATTGCCTTTACTCATCATGATTCCATCAATCTCTGTTTGAGCATTCATAAATAAAGGTGCCAACAGCAGGCAACTCAAGTAAAATTTTTTCATTAAAAAAATGGTTTCGGTTAATAGTTTTATACTTTAAAAGATCTTTTGGTATTCTTATGGCACTGCCTATGAGGCAAACTGCTTGTTGAAATCGGGATGGTAATCCCACGGTAATCGAGTAATCTGCAAATGCCACATCTCCTTGAGCAGGAATACCTACTTTGGGTGCATTTTCTTTGTCGTTAACACTTAGTCTACTATTGAAAATTACGACAAATGATATTGAAGTAAACAGAATGATTTTTTCACTCGGAGTTTACTAAGTTTTCAGGTTTTAAACCAAAGGAGATAGTCCTAATGGTTTAAAACAATTGGCAAAAAAATAAAATAATAATTTGAATTGGATTGGCGAATCAATGATTTTATTGAAGGAATAAGGTACTTCTCGCCGTAAATTTATACCAATGTAGCTAACACTAATCAATTTTAATATCAGAACCCAGAGGCGATATATTAATTTTAAAAAGTAATACTAAATACTATGGATTCAGTATTGTAATGTTTTTGGTATAAAATATAAATTAAACGAAATCCGGAGGTGTGTAGGGTAAAGTGAAATATCCAGAGCGCAAAGACTCTTTTGGATTTTTATTAAATGCAACAAGCTCAGTTTCTTTTTTGGTTAAAAAAGACATACAAATGACTGTGTTGGCTACGTAATCTTTAAGGAAAGATTTTAGTAATTTTTTGACTGGAGACTCTTTTGATGAAGATCCGTTGAATAATTGATTGTCAACAATGTCTTTTAAATCCTGACTTATAGCATCTTGGTGAGAATTGCGCAAGTAGTACAAGCTTAAGATATTGTTTTGAATTCTTTTCTTGAAAATATGATAGCTTTTGTTGTTGATAATCACATCTTCATTTACGTATTCAAAATCAGTGTCTTCAATAAAAGAATATAAAGTTGCATTCAATTGGATTATTTGAAACTCAGGATCCTGTCTTTTTTCCATAGAAGATACCCATGCTTGCTCCTCTTGATAAGCAAACATCAGATAGTATCCCATCACGTTGTAAAACAACGTTACTAATAAGAAAAGTGATGCAATTCGTTTCATATTTGCCGAAAGTAGAAAACTATTTAATAAGTTAACATCTTCAATATTAATTTTAAGTTTTTTTTAACATAATTTTATGAATTTTATTAATCGAAACCGTTTTCGGAAAATTTTAGGACTATTTTTTTTAGTATTGTTTTTCAATTGTTAATTTTTAATCAATTTAACTTTAATCAATTTTAAAACGACATCTGAAATTAGAATTAATGTGCCAAAATTCATTTATTTAGACAAATTAGCAAACAAAATGGAAGCAAAATTCAGAAACCGAAAAAGATGCCTATTTTTGTCTACTATGAAACATTTTCCAAAAAATCTATCCGCTAAACTGGCATTTCGAAAGCAGAATAATGCGTTGCGACAATTGCCTTTGTCAAGTAAAGCGATTGATTTTTCATCTAATGATTACTTGGGTTTATCTCAGTCAGCAGCTATTTTTGATCAAACGCATCAGTATTTAATAAATACTAAAATCATTCAAAACGGAGCTACAGGTTCTCGATTATTGTCAGGTAATCATAAACTGTATCCAGAAACAGAAGATTTCATTGCTCAGTTTCATCAATCCGAAACCGCATTAATTTTTAATTCGGGCTATGATGCTAATATTGGTTTTTTTGGTGCAGTTCCCCAAAAAGGCGATTTAATTTTATACGATGAATTGTGTCATGCTTCTATACGAGACGGAATTCAATTGTCGAATGCCAAAGCCTATAAATTCAATCACAATGATTTTGAAGATTTAGAAAAGTTGATTGTACGGAATCCAGATACGGTTATTTATATCGTCACCGAATCTGTTTTTTCAATGGACGGAGATTGCCCTAATCTAGAACAGCTGACCCAATTGTCTACGAAACACGAGTGTTATTTAGTTATTGATGAAGCGCATGCTTTGGGCGTTTTTGGTTCAAAAGGGGAAGGATTTGTTAAAATGCTAGGCTTACAAGATCATGTTTTTGCCCGCATTATGACTTTTGGAAAAGGATTGGGATGCCACGGAGCCGCGATTTTGGGTTCGGTTGAATTGAGAAATTATTTAGTAAATTTCGCCAGAAGTTTTATGTATACCACAGGACTTTCACCACATGCTGTTGCGACAATTTTGATTGCGTACCAACATTTAAAAAATGATTCGGCTCCAATTTTAAGACTAAGAGAAAATATTGTTTTTTTTAATCAGCAGAAAAATACGTTGAGTTTAAAACCGCTTTTTGTGCGAAGCAAATCGGCAATACAATCAGCGATTATTCCGGGAAACGAGAAAGTCAAAACCATTGCCAGTCAATTACAGGAAAAAGGATTTGATGTAAAAGCCATACTTTCTCCAACCGTTCCTGAAGGGCAGGAACGCCTGCGTTTTTGTTTACACAGTTATAATTCAACTGAAGAAATCTCGGAAGTGTTAAGTTTGTTGAGTACTTTTGTTTTTACAGCGCAAGGTTGATACGGATTAAGCAAATTATCGTTAATATTTAAATTTAAGAGGGCTGATTTATTGCAAGAAAATAAAGTGAAACTATTTTTAAGGGAGTGAATCTTTATGAAACAGAAAAATTTATGAAACTATTCATTACAGGAATTGGAACCGATGTAGGTAAAACGATAACCTCGGCCATTATAACGGAAGCTTTAGAAGCTGATTATTGGAAACCCATCCAAGCGGGTGATTTAGAAAATTCGGACAGCCATAAAATCAGATCTTTTTTGTCCAATAAAAAAACAGTGATCCACCCCAATAGTTATGCTTTAAAGACGCCAGCAAGTCCGCATCTCGCAGCAGAAATAGACCGAATTACCATTAATTTACAAGAGATTATAGAGCCCAAAACGAACAATCACTTGGTGGTTGAAGGTGCAGGAGGTGTTTTTGTTCCGTTGAATTCAAATGACTGTGTTATTGATTTAATTCAACCCGATTATAAAGTGGTTGTGGTTTCCCGTCATTATTTGGGAAGTATCAATCATACGTTATTGACAATTGAAGGATTGCAAAACCGAAAAATTAAGGTAGCAGGAATTGTATTTTCTGGCGACGAAAATAAAGCGACCGAGAATATAATTTTAAATAAAACGGGCATAAAATGTATTGGGCGAATAGAGCAAGAGCCTTATTTTGACCAAAATGTAATAAAAGAATATGCTGAATTGTTCCGGGAAAAGCTATTGGAATTATAAATTAAGAAATAAGAAACAGGAAGTATGGATACGCTATTGTATGAATTCTTCTATCTTGTTTTTTACTTCTTTTATCTAAGATAAAATGAACTTAACAGAAAGAGATGGCCAATATCTTTGGCATCCGTATACCCAACACAAAACGGCAGCATTGCCTATTGCCATCAAAAAAGGAAAGGGCGCTTTACTTTGGGACGAAAATGATAAAGAATACATTGATGCAATTGCGTCCTGGTGGGTGAATCCTTATGGACACTCGAATACCTTTATTGCTGATGCGATTTACAAACAGCTCACGACATTAGAACATGTGTTGTTTGGCGGATTTACACACGAACCCGCTATTTTGGTAGCGGAGAAATTGATGGAAATTTTACCGAAAAACCAACAAAAAATATTTTTTTCTGATAATGGCTCTACTGCAGTTGAGGTTGCAATTAAGGTAGCTTTACAGTATTTTTATAATAAAGGAGAAAAGAGAACTACAATAATCGCTTTTGAAAATGCTTTTCATGGCGACACGTTTGCGGCTATGGCGGCAAGCGGAATTTCATTTTACACCCAAGCTTTTCAGGGAATGTTCATTGATGTGGTTCGGATTCCGGTTCCTGTAAAAGGACAAGAACAAGAAAGTTATGATGCGTTACAATTGGTTATAAAAAAGCACAGTTGCGCTGCTTTTATTTTTGAGCCATTGGTCCAGGGAGCCGCTGGAATGGTTATGTATGAGCCGGAGTCATTAGATCAATTGATGCGAATTTGTCAGGGAAATAAAGTGCTTACTATTGCTGATGAAGTTATGACGGGCTTTGGAAAAACAGGTAAAACTTTTGCAATGGATTATTTAGTAGAAAAACCGGATATGATGTGCTTGTCTAAAGCGTTGACCGGAGGGACTATTCCTATGGCAATTACTACTTTTACTCAGGATTTATTCGATGCTTTTTATGATGACGATATTAATAAAGCCTTGTTTCATGGGCACACCTTTACTGCAAATCCAACGGGTTGTGCGGCGGCTTTGGCAAGTTTTGACTTGTTGCAAACTACTGAAATGCAGGCTAATATCGTTCGGGTCAATCAACGCCATTTAGATTTTGAGCAACATATAAAAAACCATCCAAAAGTAACCGTCACTCGTGTTTTAGGAGTCATTTTTGCTTTAGAAATAAAAACCGAAAGTGTCGCCAGCTATTACGGAAGCCTACGCAATACACTCTATAATTTTTTTATTGAAAACGGGGTTATTTTGCGGCCAGTAGGGAATATTGTTTACATTTTGCCTCCCTACATTATAACAGATGCGCAATTGCAAAAAATATATCAAGTAGTTGAAAATGCATTAGATATTGTTTAGTTGCAGGTCGTATATTTTTCTAAGATATAAAATCGAAAAGAATTAAAAGACCTGTAGAATTAAGGTAAAGTAGTGTTGTCTGCAAGTAATTTTTGCTGTAAAGTTTAGAAAGATTGCAAACATCTCTGTCACTTTTGGAAAAACTTTGCGACCTTTGGGGTTAAATAACAGTAGTACTTTGTCTAAAAAAATTTCCATTACAGCCATAGCGTCCATCTCACCTTTAGGAAATACACCTGAAGCTATTTGGAAAAATTACCTCAATGATGAACATTGTTTTTCGGAATCAATTTTGGATCATAAAAAAACGTATGTTGCTAAACTGGATCCGGATTCAAAACAAAGTGTAGATGCTATAAGTGAGTCAGACCATAAATACAAATCGTTAGACAAATCAGTTTTGTACGCGATGGCGGCTTCGCGAATAGCAGTGGAAAAAGCGGGCTGGACTACAAAGGATATTTTTGGAATCAATATTGGTTCATCCAGAGGAGCAACAGATTTATTCGAAAAACACTATCAGGAGTATTTAGAAACTGGAAAAGCACAAACGTTGGCTTCTCCCACGACCACTTTGGGGAATATTTCTTCCTGGGTTGCGCATGATTTACAAAGTTCAGGTCCGGAAATTTCTCATTCTATTACGTGCTCTACAGCTTTGCATGCTGTATTGAACGGAGTGGCTTGGCTTAGAGCAGGAATGGCAGATAAATTTCTGGTTGGTGGTAGTGAAGCGCCATTGACTGATTTTACGATTGCTCAAATGCGTGCTTTAAAAATATATTCGAATAGTGCGGCAGCGTATCCAAATCGTGCGTTTGATTTAGAAAAAAAACAGAACACGATGATTCTTGGTGAAGGTGCCGGAGTTTGTTGTCTTGAAGTGGGTGAAACCGAAAATGCATTAGCATACATAGAAGGGATTGGGTACGCTACTGAAATTCTGGAACATAATATTTCTATTTCTACAGAAGCGATTTGTTTCCAGCGATCAATGAAAATGGCCTTACAAAACACTAATTTATCCGAAGTAGATGTTATTGTAATGCATGCTCCTGGAACTATAAAAGGGGATTTGACAGAGTATAAAGCAATTCAGAAAGTTTTTGGTATCTCACTTCCCTTGTTGACTACCAATAAATGGAAAATAGGACACACTTTTGGAGCTTCAGGAATATTAAGTATGGAATTAGCAATACTGATGATGCAGCACAACACGTTTATCGGAGTTCCTTTTGCGGAAGCACAAATACAAAAGAGACCCATCGGTAAAGTATTGATAAATGCAGTAGGTTTTGGCGGAAATGCAGTGAGTGTACTTTTGAGTTTATAATCGGTAAAAAAGAGCGCATTTACATTAGGGAATGGTTTAGAAATCCATGTCGTTTTTGTTTAAATTCTCCAGCTCTTTTGCTTTCTCATACACCAAATTACTTTCAAATCCTTTGCGTAACAAATAATCACAGAATTTTTTTCTTTTTTTTAATAAATTGGGTTCTCGTATGAATTTCCAATGTCTCTCTGCTAGCGCATGAAAAGTTGATGCATACTCTTCAATGGTAATTTCTTTGAGTGCCAGGTTAATGTTGTATTGAGTGATCTTTCTAAATTTTAATTCATTGACGATTCTAATTTTACCCCAGAACTTAATACGGTGTTTCCCTCTGGCAAAACTACAAGCGAAGCGTTCTTCATTGAGGAATTTTTCGGAGATAAGATGCACTATGATCGTGTCGATTTCATCAGATTCCATTTTCATACTTCGCAATTTTTGAACCACTTCTTCGTGACAGCGTTCCTGATAGGCACAATAATGCTCTATTTTAGGTATGGCCACTTTTACGGTATAGATCGGGTTCATTTTTTTGTTTTATAAGTGTTGCAGGGGCAAAAGAATTTCTAAAAGCATTAAAATTTATATTCAAAAATAAGGTTTAAATCTATCTTGTTCCAAGAGATCGTTAAGAATTTATTTTTCTTTAAATAGAGAGAAGCTCGCTTTTAAAGGTCAAATATTTCTTTAAAGTAGGGTAAGTCTGCGTAAATATTTTATTTTTGTGAGTAATTTTCTAGGTTTTTAAATTGTTAAAACAGGTTTTTCAACAGATTTTTGGGTTATTCGTCGATTAAATTGTTGTTTATTTAAAATCCAAAACTATCTTGTGTACCAAATTTTGTTTGTTGCATAAATAAATTAAATGATATTTAATTAGTTATTAGGATATATAAAACAATGTCACATGAATAAAAAATTACTTTTAATACATACTAGAATACTTTTTTTCGTTTTTTTTATGTTGTTGTCTATTGAATCTAATGGACAAACAACTCTATTTCAATTTAATTTTGAAAATGGAGTTGTTCCAAATATCGATAATGTTGTTGGAGTGCCAGAAATTTATCAAAGTGGGGTAAGTAATGCAGTACTGAGCACTATTAATGCTTGTGGAGGAAGTAATTCGTTGTCTGGTAACGGCTGGAATACAGGTAATTATTTTTTGTTTGTTGTAAACACTACTGGATATGAAAACATGACTTTTTCCTATTGTAACAGTACTGATAATACCGCTATAGGCCCATTTTCCGTCTTAGTAAGTCCGGATTCAGGCGGCACAACAAGTACTATTATTTCTTCATATACTCCAACTATAAATGCTAATGGTACAAAGACAAGTATTACTTTGCCTGCTTCAGCTAATAATAATGAAGTAGTTTGGATCGCAATTTACAAAGATTCAAATCCAACGGGCAATGGAGTTAGAACGCTTTTCGTTGATAATGTTACATTAACTGGATGCCCCATAAGTGCAGGAACATTATCAGGTAATCAAAACATATGTACATCTGGTTCAAAAACAACTACTTTTACCTCCACCGTGGCGGGAGGGACCTGGACCAGTAGCAATACCTCTGTCGCTTCAGTCAATCCAATAACAGGGGTGGTAACAAGCGGGTCTTCAGCGGGGAGTGCAATAATAACCTATAGTGTAAGTTCAGGGTCTTGTGTGAAAACAAGTACAATAACAGTAAAAGTGAATCCTTCACCTTCTATTCCAATAGTAAGTTCTGTCACCCAGCCAGATTGTGCAATTTCTTCAGGCAATGTAGTTTTAAGTGGTCTGCCCTCTGGTTCTTGGACGCTAATTAGAACTCCAGGAGGGAATACAACTACAGCTACTGGAACAAGTACAACAATTTCAGGACTTTCTACTGGGGCGTATACATATTCAGTAGTAGGTTCAATTAATGGATTAAAAGGGGAGTATTTTAACAATATTACACTAACAGGAACGCCAGTATTGACACATGTTGATGGTACAGTTAATTTTAATTGGGCGGGTGGAAGTCCGAATAGTTTAATTAATAATGATAATTTTTCAGTAAGGTGGTCAGGACAAATACAACCGCTATACAGTGAAAACTATACTTTTATAACAAAAAGTGATGATGGAATCAGATTATGGGTGAATGGAGTACAAATCATCAATAATTGGACAAACCATGCGGAAACGGAAAACACAGGGACGATAACTCTTACAGCAGGTGTAAAATATGATATCGTTTTAGAATATTATGAAAATACAGGTCAGGCGTTATCTCAATTATCGTGGAAGAGTACAAATCAAGCCTCGCAAATTATTCCGCAATCTCAGCTATATTCGCTTTCCAGTTGCGGTTCTTCTGATTCAGCAAATATAGTTATCAATGCACAGCCTTCAAAACCATTAGCTCCAGCAGTAGAAACTACCATACATCCCACCTGTGTTATTGGCTCAGGAAGTATTGTCTTGAATGGTTTGCCTGCTGCGGGCACATGGACATTATATCAAAACGGAGCTTCAATAGGTACGGGTACAGGGGTCTCTAAATCTATTACAGGTTTAGCTCCAGGAAATTATACTTTTACAGTTGCAAATAGTACTTGTTTGTCAGTCGCATCCCCTAATGTATTGATCAATCCATTGCCGTTAGAAGCAATTTATAATGGGAGTTGGACAAATGGTCCACCAACGATTGATCAAAAAATTGTTTTTCAAGGAAGTTTTAATATTAATATGGATTTAGTGGGTTGTTCTTGCGAAGTAAAATCAGGAAATGTTATTATTGCAACCGGGAAAACCATGACGTTGACTAATGGCCTAACTGTATCGGGGGGTAGCATAGAGTTTAAGAATAACGCAAGTTTAGTTCAAATAAATAACGTTATAAATGTTGGAAAAATAAAATATGAAAGAGAAACAGTAACTCAGGTTGATAGGTATGATTACACATATTGGTCGACTCCTGTGTCGCCGCAAACACTTTTTGCCGTTTCACCAACAACGCTCCCGGGTAGATACTATTATTTTGATGCAAGTGTGAATAATTTTGTTTCGATAAATTCTTCAAATTCAATGGACAAAGGGATTGGGTATATCATAAGAGGACCAGAAGAGAACTTTGCTCCCAAAGCTCCAACTCCAATTAAAGTAATATTTGATGGGGTGCCACACAATGGAGATGTTGAGGTTCCCGTTACGGTTACTAGTGCAGCTTCCTATCTTATAGGAAATCCATATCCTTCTGCATTGGATGCCGATCAATTTTTACTTGCGAATAGAACAGTATTAGGTGGGACACTCTATTTTTGGACCCACAATACAGAAAGATTTATAAGTGGTAATAAGTATCTTTACACTTCGGATGATTATGCTTCATACAATTTAACAGGAGGTGTAGCCACACGTTCTAAAGCACCAAGTGACCTTAACTCAGTTCCTGTTATCCCTATGGGGAAAATAGCTGCGGGTCAAGGTTTTTTTGCGAGTACTTTTGCATCAGGTAAAATATCGTTTAAGAATAGTATGCGATTAGGGGGGAATGTTAATACACAATTTTTTAAATTAACCTCTAAAGAGCAAAAAAGCGGAGGAATTGAAAAAAACAGATTGTGGTTGAATCTTACTAATAGTGAAGGCGCTTTTAAACAAACCCTTTTGGGCTATATAACAGGAGCCAGCAATGAATATGACAAAATATATGACGGAGTAAGTTTTGACGGTAATACATTTATTGATTTTTATAGTGTTCAAGATGATAAAAATCTTGTAATTCAAGGAAGAGCTTTGCCGTTTGATGAAAACGATCAAGTTGTGTTAGGCTACAAAACTACTATAATAGGAAATTTTACTATAGCAATAGCTCAAAAAGATGGTCTTTTTACCACTCAAAATGTATATCTGGAAGACAAGGTGATGGGAGTAATTCACGATTTAAAAAGTTCAAATTATAATTTCACAACTGAAAAAGGAGTTTTTAATGATCGTTTTGTACTGCGTTATACAAATAAAACATTAGGTCTTGGAGATTTTGATAAGATTGAACAAGCGGTTTTGGTATCAGTAAAAAATAAGCAAATTAAAATCAATTCGGCATTAGGAATAATTGATAAGGTTTTAATTTATGATTTACTGGGTAAGCAGATTTATAAAAAGACGAATGTTGAAAATAACGAATTTATGGTACGAGATCTAGGATCAAGTGAGCAAGCTTTAATAGTGAAAACGATTCTGCAAAATGGTCAAACGGTAACGAATAAAATTATACTTTAAAAAGAATCTAAAATAGATTTCAAAATCCCATTCTGTATATTCAGAATGGGATTTTTTCATAAAAAACAGTTGCAATTCATATTAAGGCATAAGTGTAAATATCACTAAATGTGGGTATTGTAATGAGAAAGGATTGTTTATATATTTATAAAAGTTATTTTTAAGATTTTCTTATTTGTAAATTTTAGTAAGAAATACAAACAATTTTAATCAGTTAATATGAAAAAAAATCACTTACTAAAATTATGAATTTTGGTGCAACTCAGACAAAAGCCACCAACCCTTTTCCAATAATTAAATGGCAATATTTCACTTTCTTTTGTGTTTTCTTTTTAATCAATGTTGCTTTTTCGCAACAAGGAAAGACTGATACAACATTCAATACTTATGATGACGGATTGCAAGGAGATGGTTTTGATGGGGCCGTGAGAACAGTTTCTCTACAAACTGATGGGAAACTGATTGTTGGCGGAGATTATTTAAATTTTAATGGTAGTTCAACATCCTATTTATGTCGGTTATTATCAGACGGATCCAAAGACCCATCTTTCAATTTAGGCACAGGAATAAATGGAAAGGTATACTGTTCCCTTATACAGCCCGATGGGAAAATTATTTTGGGAGGATCATTTACCTTGTGTAATGGAAAATGGGCCAATCGCTTAATTCGGGTAAATAGTGATGGTTCTGTTGATACTACATTTGATACAACCATAGCGGCGAGTTCTGGAATAATATATGCCATGGCTTTACAATCGGACGGAAACATAATCATAGTAGGTAGTTTTACAAAATACAATGATGTGAGTAAAAATAGGGTAGTACGACTTTTGCCTAACGGAACTTTAGATTCGGGATTTGTAACTGGTATTGGCGCAAATGGATTGATCGAGGAAGTTCAAATTCAAGGCGATGGAAAAATAATTCTGGGCGGATCATTTATTTCTTTTAATTCAACAGCTTGTAGTAAAATAATTAGATTGAATGCAAACGGAGTTGTGGATACTACTTTTACACAAGGGACTGGTTTTAATAATGATATTTCAGCACTTGCCGTGCAACCCGATGGAAAGATAATAGTTGGTGGTAGCTTTGACACCTACAATGGTGTTACTGTTAATAGAATCATTAGGTTGAATTCCAATGGAACGATTGATGCTTCTTTATTATCTGGATCTGGATTTGATGGCGGAGTGGTTGAAATTATAAACATAGCTTCGACAGGCGCTATTATGTTAGGCGGATCTTTTAGTGGGACATATAATGGAGCTAACGTCAATAAATTAGTTTTACTGGATTCTAAAGGTGTTATTAATCCTTCGTTTGATATAGGTTTGGGACCTCAGACGGGTACAGTAAATACACTGGCAGATGAGTTAGGGAATTTTTGGTATATAGGCGGCTCGTTTTCTGTTTTTGATTCTCAAAATCAAGGGAGGCTTGCCAGAATTGACGCTGTGGGAGCTCTAGATATTGGGTATCTTACAGCTGGAGTTGGTTTTGACAATTCGGTTTATAAAGTTCTTTCCTTAGTCGATAATAAAACCATGGTTTTAGGAAATTTCACTAAATTTAATGGAACTATTTGCAGCAGAATAGCATGTTTGTCTCCAGATGGAGTGTTTGATTTGTCTTTCAATGTTTCGGGTACAGGCGCAAATAATTCAATAAAAACGGCTCTTGTACAAGCAGATACTAAAATTGTTTTTGCAGGGGCTTTTACAAATTATAATGGAACGGTCCAAAACAGAATTGTGAGAACTTTGGCAGACGGGTCTATTGATGCTACTTTCATCACAGGAATGGGTTTTAATAATCAAGTTTATGCTTTGGCTTTGCAACCTGACGGCAAAATAATTGTGAGTGGAAATTTTACAAATTATAACGGTAACCTTAGGAATAGGATTGTTCGTTTGCTTTCTGATGGGACATTAGATCCCAGTTTTAATATCGGTTCAGGAGCGGATGCTATAGTAGAAGCCATTTTGGTTCAACCGGATGGGAAAATAGTTTTAGGAGGCCAGTTTTCTATTTTTAATGGGTCTTCTTTTAATCGAATAGTTCGTTTGAATGCGGATGGAAGTATAGATACTGGGTTTTCTATAGGTAGTGGTTTTGATAAAAATATATATTCTGTAGCGCTACAATCTGATGATAAATTGATTGTTGGGGGGACATTTTTAAACTATAAAGGTGTTTCCGCAAAAAGAATTCTCCGATTGAATCGTGACGGGAGTTTGGATACTACTTTTGCAATGGGGGCTGGTTTCAGTAATGGAGAAATTAGAGCGATTTTGATTCAGCCTGATGATCGATTATTGATTGGAGGAACTTTTTCTGGAACGTACAATGGGACTGCTGTAAAACGCATGGTGCGATTGCTTGCAAACGGAATTTATGATACTACTTTTTCAGTGAATTTAAATAGTACACTGTATAGCATTTGTTTTACCCCAAATAATAAAGTCATGATTGGTGGAAATTTTAATTCTGTTTCCGGTATAACTAAACATAGAATAGCCCGAATTAAACTGTGTACAAATAGTTCAATTTGGAACGGTACTTCTTGGAGCAACGGGTTGCCTTCGTCTGAAAAAACACTAATTTTTAATGCCAGTTACAATCCAACTACTTCTCTTAATTCTTGCTCTTGTGCTATTAATTCAAATAATACAGTTCGTATTCCTGATGGACAAACGTTAAGTTTAATCTTTGATTACTCTGGTTCAGGAACATTAATTTTAGAAAATAATGCTGCGCTATATCAATCCGAAGATCAAGTTAGTAATTCTGGAATTATTCAACTAAAAAGAAAAACAACGCCGATTCTTTTAGCGGATTATACCTATTGGTCTTCCCCTGTTTCAAGTCAAAAATTAATTGATGTTTCCCCGGACACACCTTCTGATAAATTTTATTCCTTTGACGCTTCCAAAAAATCATGGTTACCGGAGATTCCAACTAATGTTATGACTGTAGGTAAAGGATACATTATACGTGGTCCTGCAACTTTTTCGAAAACGGTTTCTGCTAATTATGAAGCTTTGTTTACAGGAATTCCAAACAACGGGCTGACATCAGTTCCAATTGCCACAACGCAAACCTCAAATCTGATAGGTAATCCTTATCCTTGTGCACTTGGTGCAGATTTGTTCATAAATGCGAACAAAGGAATCCTGGACGGAACTATTTACCTCTGGACGCACAATACGGCTATCAATAAAAACACATATACATCGGATGATTATGCAGTATATAACTTATTAGGTGGCGTGGGTACGAGTGCTGCGACAAATTCTGGAGTTAATAACAGCAAACCAGATGGCAAGATTGCATCTGGACAGGCTTTTTTTGTTACCAGTATCAATGGGGGAGGGATGGCTGTATTTAATAATAGTATGCGGTTAGTGGGACAAAATTTAAATTTTTTTAAATCGAATAATAGTAAAAAACTAGAATCAGATTTGGTGGAGAAACATCGCATCTGGTTGAATTTATACAACAATGAAGGCGCTTTTAAGCAAATTTTAATAGGATATGCAAGTGGAGCAACCAATGATTTTGACAGTTCTTTTGATGGAGAGAGTTTTAATGGAAATCAGTATCTAGACTTTTATACCATAAATCAAGATAAGAATTTAGTAATTCAAGGAAGAGCTTTGCCTTTTGAAGAAACAGATGAAATTAAATTAGGGTTTACCACTATGTTGGCAGGAACATTCATAATTAAAATGGACCAGATAGATGGACTATTTTTACATAAAAGTATTTTTATTGAGGATAAATTAAACAATAATATCGTAGACTTATCAAAAGGCAGTTATCTTTTTACCACAACAGTAGGGACATTTGAAAATCGTTTTAAATTGATTTATAGTGATAAAACATTGGCAGTAAATGAATTTATAAAAGAGGAAAACTCAATTTTTGTTTCGAGTGAAAACAAACAATTACAAATATATTCAACACAAGAGTTGATAGATGAGGTTTCGATATACTCCTTAGCGGGAAGAAGCATATATCAAAAGAACAAGATAAATGCAATGGATTTTTCTATATCTGGTTTAGGTACTAATCATCAAGTGATGCTAGCGAAGATAGTTTTGAAAAATGGCCATTCCATCGTCAAAAAAATAATTTATTAAAAAATAGGCATAAAAAAACCATCTTGTTTGGGCAAGATGGTTAGAATTTTTTTGTTTTTTATTTACCTGATGCTTCAAGATTTCTATCGATTGTATGTCCTGGTCTGGACCATTTTGGTTTTTCGCCTAATGGAGCAAATTGAGAATCAGAAGCTTCAACGGTTTGAGGTTGAGAAACTTTTGTAAAAGGTTTTTGTGGATTTAAACCTAACATTTCAAACATTTTCATGTCCTCATTTACATCAGGATTAGGAGTAGTCAGTAATTTATCTCCTGCAAAAATAGAATTGGCACCTGCAAAGAAACACATAGCCTGCCCTTCACGGCTCATGTTCATTCTACCCGCTGATAAGCGTACTTGAGTTTCCGGCATGATGATTCTAGTAGTGGCTACCATACGTATCATTTCCCATATTTCAACAGGTTTTTCTTGTTCCATTGGAGTTCCCTCCACAGCAACCAATGCGTTTATTGGTACTGATTCCGGTTGTGGATTTAACGTAGAAAGTGCTACAAGCATTCCGGCTCTATCTTCGATACTTTCTCCCATTCCAATTATTCCGCCACTGCAAACTGTAACATTTGTTTTACGAACATTCTCAATGGTTTGCAAACGGTCTTCAAATCCGCGGGTTGAAATCACTTCTTTATAATATTCTTCAGAGGTATCTAAATTATGATTATAAGCATATAAACCGGCTTCGGCTAGCCGATGTGCTTGATTTTCAGTGATCATTCCAAGCGTACAGCACACTTCCATGTCTAGCTTGTTTATGGTACGAACCATTTCCAGAACTTGATCAAACTCGGGGCCGTCTTTTACGTTTCTCCATGCTGCTCCCATGCATACGCGAGAAGATCCACTCGATTTTGCGCGTAAAGCTTGCGCTTTTACTTGGCTAACGGACATTAAATCATTACCTTCAATTTCAGTGTGATATCTTGCTGCTTGTGGACAATACCCACAATCCTCCGGGCAACCGCCAGTTTTTATAGACAATAAAGTTGAAACCTGAACCACATTAGGATCATGATGCTCTCTATGAATTGAAGCTGCTTCATAAAGTAAATCCATCATCGGTTTGTTATATATTGCGATAATCTCGTCTTTCGTCCAGTCGTGTTTTGTGATGCTCATTGATGCGATTTTATGATGCATCAAAAGTAGTCAAATTGTTCTAAAGAACCAATGGAATAGTATTGAAAAGCCTGTTGCGAAGTTTTTATGACTAAATTGGTTTAGTTGTAAACTGACGTTCCTCTATTTTATGAGTTACTGAAGTACTACTCTATTCACTACTTTAATTTCTAATGAAAGTAAAGCAGATTTTAAAAAGATAGAAAATAATAAGGTCGCAAAGAACAAGTTAATAGCCTTTTGCGACCTTGAATAAATAAATTAAAGCTGAATCAGTAAGCTTAGCTATGATTCAGCGCCGTGTTTGTCTGAAGCATAACGGGTGTCCCAATACAGCATAAGGATAAATGTAACGATTACAGCGGATACGATTCCTTCAAATAGTAAAGAAATAGAATATGTCATTACAGATGGTTCACCTCCAAATAAGAACGTTTTTGATAATGACCCAACGTATGCGTCTCCACCTTTGGCATAGCTGTAAACAATTAAACCAATAATACTCAAGAAAATTCCTGTTAGGGCTGTTAATAGAGCAGAAACAGCATTAGAAACTAATACGACTTTCCCTTCAGCGAAATTAGATTTTATCGTTTTGTAAGTGCCATAGAATACAAACAGTACATTGAACAAACGTAATAAATAAATGTCCGCTAGACCCAAAAGCTCCATTAATAAGAAATATAGGCCAATTCCTATGAAAATTATAAGTCCGTTTACTAATTCTTTAGGTAGTTTCATACAGCTAGTTTTAAAATTTTAAAAAAGATACATTTGTTATAAACAGTATACTATCTTCAAATTTACAGAAAAAAAGGGAATTTTTATGAAAAAATCAAAAATTATTCAAGAAAGCAAGTGCTGTTTTCTTGTCTTTTTCAAGTTGTTCTTTTAGTAAATCAACCGATTTGAATTTTTGTTCTGAGCGAATTCTTTGTAGTATGGAGATGCTTATTTTGGTGTTGTATAAATCAGAATTAAAATCAAAATAATGAATTTCGATGGATTGTTTTTCGCCATCAACAGTGGGGTTAAACCCAATATTCATCATTCCAAAAACTGTTTTTTGATGTATTGTACTTTTTACAATATAAACCCCATTTTGAGGGATTAGTTTGTAATCTTCTTCAATTTTTAAGTTAGCCGTAGGGAAACCGATTGTCCTTCCTATTTGTTTTCCTTTAGCAACTATTCCAGTCAGAAGATAATCATATCCTAAATATTTGTTGGCCAATGATATGTCTCCTTCGCGTAATGCATGTCTGATTTTGGTAGAACTTACCGATATCTCATTTATTTCTTGAGCCGATATTTGTTCGACATCAAAATCGTATTTTTTTCCAAAAGCGACAAGATCATCAATATTTGCGGTGCGATTTCTTCCAAATCGATGGTCGTAACCAATAATTATTTTTTGGATATGAAATCGATCTACGAGAATTGTACGAACAAATGCTTCGGCAGTCAATCTTGAAAATTTTTCGTCAAAGGGATGAATGATTAAATTTTGAACACCAATATTTTCCAATAAATCTATTTTTTCGGGTATGGTATTCAGTAATTTTATATCTGATTTTTCTTGTAAAACCATTCTGGGATGAGGAAAAAAAGTAAGCACTAAGCTTTCGTATTTGTCTTTTTCTGTCCCGAAACTCTGGGATTGAATAACTTTTTCCAGAATTTTTTTATGCCCAATATGAACTCCGTCAAAAGTACCTAAAGTTAGTATTGTTTTTTTAGCGGAAGTGAAATCGTCGATAGAATGAAAAATCTTCAAAGCATGTGTTTTATAATAGTGCGAATTTAAGATATCTATTTTAAAAGTAGCCGTATGAACAATTGATTTTCAAGAGAATTTCAAGAAAAAACAGGAAAAATGGATTTAAAAATTAAATATCATTGAATTTGCTTGTAATTGGTTTAAAATATCAATTAATTGAATCCTAGATTAACATAAATACTTTAATTTTGAGGTTTAAATATCATGAAATTATGAAAAGAATTATACTATTTTTTATAATTATTTTTTCCATTTCGGGAGTTCAGGCTCAAGATGGTTCTTTTTGGAAAAAAATTGCTCAAGATAAAGTTGCCGTTGCTGATAAAGTGACTGGTAAACCAAGTGTGGACGATCAGTTATTGTTCAATTTGAATGCAATTGCACTCCAAAATTCTTTAGAATCACTCCATAATAAAAAAGGAAAACAGAGTAGAATTGAAATTACTATCCCTAACAGGAAAGGAGATTTAGAAAAATTTTTGGTTTGGGAATCTTCAAATTTTGAACCCGAATTGCAAGCCCAACATCCTAATATAAGAGCCTATAATGGTATTGGAATAACAGATAGAAATGCCTCTCTTTATTTCAGTTTCTCTCCAAAAGGAATACAGACTATGGTTTTAAGAGGGGAAAGTGGCTCTGAATTTATTGAACCTTATACAAAAGATAATGCTATTTATGTGCTTTTTGACTCTAAAAGCAGAGCCCGAGGGAGTTTGCCTTTTGCTTGTAATACGGAAGATGTCGTTTTAAACAAGCAATTGTTAAACAAGACTAGTAAAGTTGTTGCTAGTAATAAAGTTTTTAAAACCTTAAGACTGGCTTTATCTTGTACGGGCGAGTACACTGCGTTCCATGGAGGGACTGTTGCAAATGCTTTGGCGGCTATGAATGCTACTATGACAAGAGTTAACGGGGTTTTTAATAAAGATTTAGCTGTAAAACTGAGTATTATTGCCAATAATAATCTCATAATCTACACAAATGCTGCTACTGATCCTTATTCGAATGCTACAGAAGGAGTAGCTGGAAAATGGAACCTAGAATTACAGGACAATTTAAACGCTACAATTACAAATTCCGGATACGATATTGGCCATTTATTTGGTGCGGATGGTGGTGGAGGAAACGCCGGTTGTATAGGCTGTGTGTGTGTAAATCCTACGGTGGATAACCCCACTGCAAAAGGAAGTGCTTTTACGTCACCCAGTAATGCAATTCCTCAGGGTGACACTTTTGATATTGATTTTGTAGCACATGAAATGGGGCATCAATTAGGTGCAAATCACACGTTTTCTTTTGAAATTGAGGGTACAGGGGTTAATGTGGAGCCAGGCAGTGGTTCAACAATTATGGGATATGCAGGAATTACTGCGGGCTATAATGTTCAAAACAATTCAGATGATTATTTTGCTTATGCAAGCATTAAGCAAATACAAGAAAATCTTTTGTCTAAAACGTGTCCTACGAGTACTGTTATTAATAATGACCCACCAACAATTAGTGCGGGCCCAAATTATACCATTCCTAACGGTACTGCATTTATTTTGAAAGGTACTGGATCTGATGTAAATGGTGATGTGGTTACTTATTGTTGGGAACAAAATGATACGGCTGTCAATACTATAAATCCTTCAGTAAATGAAGACGGTGATTTTAGTTTTGCATCCCCTACAAAAATCAATGGACCTAATTTTAGATCTTTTTATCCCAGTAGTTCACCGGTGCGCTATATGCCTGCTTTTGTTTCGGTTTTGGCCAACAAACTTACAACGACCTGGGAGTCTGTCTCTACAATTGAAAGGACACTTACTTTTACATTAACGGGCAGGGATAATGCAGCTCTTGGGACAGCGCAAACTAATACGGATGAAATGGTGGTAAATGTTAGTGGGACAGTAGGCCCATTTGCAGTAACGTCACAAAACACCGAAAATTTAAGTTGGTTATCAGGAACGACTCAGACGGTGACTTGGAGTGTAAATAACTCCAGCACTTTAATTGGTTCAGCAAATGTGAATATAAAACTGTCAACTGACGGAGGATTAAATTTTACAACGGTGTTGGCTTCTAATACGCCCAACGATGGTTCGCAAATTATTACGGTTCCAAATGTAACGGCTAAAGATTGCAGAATTTTAATTGAGCCAACAGCAAATATTTATTATGCTTTAAATAGTAAATCTTTTGCAATTGGTTATTCTGTTGCTTCCTCTTGTAGTACGTATGCTTTTTCCACCCCATTTCCAATACCCGAATCTACTACGTATGCCACCCGAACAATTACCGTACCAGCTACATCTGATGTCATATCCGATGTAAATTTTTCGGTTGCTTTTACGCATACCTTTTTGTCAGATGTGCAAATAGAGGTTGTAAATCCACAAGGAACTGTCGTGAAGTTATTTGAGAGAAGTTGTGGTTCTTCAAGTCGCAGTTTAGTGCTGAATTATGATGATTTAGGAACTCCTCTTGATTGTGGAGTAGCTACGGTTCAGACCGTAGCGCCATTTGAATTGTTATCTGCATTTAATGGGATAAGTCCGCAAGGAAATTGGACTTTACGCGTTCGTGATTTAGATCAAAATGATGTTGGAACTATAGACTCAGCATCAATAACAATTTGTACCAAAACATATACTTTAGGAACACCAGACTTTGAAATCAATGATTTTGTGGTGTATCCAAATCCCAATAAAGGGAATTTTAATGTTCAATTTACCACTAAATCCTCTGCAGAAGTGAAGGTAATGGTCTATGATTTATTAGGAAGGAACCTTTTTGAAAATGAATTTCAAAACAAGCCTAGTTTTAATGAAAACATACAATTAAAAAATGCTTCTCCAGGTCTTTATTTCCTGACGGTAATTGATGGGGACAGAAAAGAGGTTAGGAAAATAGTGATCAAATAGTGGAAAATAACGTTGAAAGAAGGAGTTGTTTTTCTTTCGTTATTTTCCGTTAAATGTGGTCATAGTGTTTTCTAATCCGGCTGTTCCAAAGGATTTTATAATTTCTGAAGCTAGTTCTAATCGCTCCGGGAGTGCTGCTTTTTCAGTATCGTCCCAGTCTCCCAAGACATAGTCAACTTGTTTTCCTTTTTTGAATTCATCGCTGATCCCAAAACGGAATCTCGTGTAGTTTTGCGTATTCAAGATCAGATTGATGTTCTTTAATCCGTTGTGTCCTCCGTCGCTTCCTTTTGGTTTGATGCGAATGGCTCCAAAGGTAAGGTTCAAATCGTCTGTGATGACTAAAATGTTTTCCAAAGGAATGTTTTCCTTGTCAATCCAGTATTGTACGGCTTTGCCGCTCAAATTCATGTAGGTATTGGGTTTTAAAAGAAAAAAAGTTCTTCCTTTAAATTTATATTCGGCTAGAGCACCCAGTTTTACAGTTTCGAAACTGATTCCTTCTTTTCGGGCTAGAAAATCGACAATTTTAAAACCGATGTTGTGTCTTGTGTTTACATATTCGGCGCCAATGTTACCGAGTCCAACTATTAGAAATTTCTTACTCACGCTTTCTATATTGTTTTTTTGGTGTTCGTGAACCTCAGGTTTCATACAATGTGTAGTGTCGCCTGTTTTTGTTGATGAGAATAAATTTGAAATCCATTTTATCATGCTGCAAAAATAGACTTAATCTGTTAATTAAGTAAACTTGTGTTAGAAAATGTTTTGTGGGTAGCCGAAGTGGCCAATCTTTTGGAATACTCCCAAGAACAAAACTATAAAATCTAATTAGCCCCGATGGAAGGGAAAATCCTTTTTTTGAGGCAATTTTTTTCGACTCAAAAAAGATTGGAATGACAGCGGGAAATCTATTTCCTAAAAAGCCTAATTTTTCGCTACTATTCAAAAAAAAAGCACCAGTTTTACAACTGATGCTTTCTTGAATGATTGAAAAAATATTATTTTTTCTTTCCTTTTACAGGAGCTTTCGCTGCTTTCGCTGCTTCTTGAGCTGCTTTCATAGCCGCACGAGAGATTCTTACTTGAGCAACAACAGTGTTGTCTGGGTGAATCAATTTGTAGTTGTCGTTCGCTAATTTAGTAACGTACAATTTGTTTCCCATTTCAAGTGGAGTAATGTCAGCTTCAATAAAATCTGGAAGATTTTTTGGTAAAGCTTTAACTTTAAGTTTACGAGTATTCAAACGTAAAACACCACCAGCAAGAACTCCTTTAGAAGTTCCAGTTACTTTTACAGGAACTTCCATAGTGATTTCTTTGTCATCAAATAATTGAAAGAAGTCAATATGTAAAATCTTGTCAGACACCGGGTGAACCTGAATGTCTTGTAAAATGGCATTGAATGATTTTCCTTCACCAAGATCGATCTCAACTGTATGAGCGTTTGGAGTGTAAACCAAGTTTTTGAAAGCCATAACTTCTGCTGAGAAATGAACTGCCTGATTTCCTCCGTATAATACGCAAGGAACCAATCCAGCATTACGTAAGGCTTTAGTCGCAACTTTGCCCACGCTTTCTCTTTCTGATCCTTTAATTGTAATCGATTTCATTGTAAAAAAAATATAGTTATTAAATAATATTACTTGTTTGGCTTTTAGCTTTAGGCTGTCAGCATGACTTTAAAACTTTAAGACATTTGACTTTACGGCTATGTCTTACATTATAAATTTTCCACTAATGGAATTGTTGTGGTGCACCATGTGCATGACTTCAGCAAAAAGAGGCGCACAACTCAACACTCTTATTTTGTTAGACTCTTTTTTCAAAGGAATAGAATCGGTAACTATTAATTCGCTCAATTGCGAGTTTTCTATTTTTTCGTAAGCACCGCCGGATAAAATGGCGTGGGTACAAATTGCTCTTACACTTAAGGCTCCTTTTTCGATCATTAAATCAGCTGCTTTCGCCAAAGTGCCTCCTGTATCAATCATGTCATCTACTAAGATTACATTTTTGCCTTTTACATCACCAATTAATTCCATGGTATCTATAACGTTTGCTTCTTTTCTTTGTTTGTAGCAAATAACCACATCTGAATTTAAAAATTTTGAGTACGCATAGGCTCTTTTAGAACCTCCCATATCTGGTGAAGCAATCGTTAAATTGTCTAACCCTAAACTTTCTATATACGGTATGAAAATAGTCGATGCAAAAAGGTGATCTACTGGTTTTTCAAAAAATCCTTGAATTTGATCTGCATGCAAATCCATAGTCATTACTCGTGTAGCTCCAGCGCTTTCTAGTAATTTTGCCGTCAATTTAGCTCCTATCGGAACTCTTGGTTTGTCTTTTCTATCTTGTCTTGCCCACCCAAAGTAAGGAATTACTGCCGTTATGTGTCTGGCCGAAGCACGTTTTGCAGCGTCAATCATTAATAACAATTCCATTAAATTATCTGCATTTGGAAAAGTAGAACAGACAATAAAAACCCGTAATCCTCTGATAGACTCTTCATAAGAAGGTTGAAATTCACCGTCGCTGTATTTTGACATGGTGATTTTGCCTAACGGAATTCCGTATTTCTCAGCAATTTTTTCTGCAAGATAGACACTTTGTGAACAAGCAAAAATTTTAGCTTCTGGTTCTAGGTGTGACATTAATTTGTTGTTTTGTAGTTAGTTAGTGTGTTTCGTTTTACCGAGGTGCAAATTTATAAAATTTATTCAACTCTGAAAGGAAAAAATTAAGTATTTTTAGTAGAACATTTAATAATATTTTTTACATTTGCACCGTGTTAAAGGAATTGATGGTTGATTTAAACACAATCACCTCTTTTATTGCGTTGAAATAACTGTCGTTATTTCATGTCTAGCTAAGCCCGGATGGCGGAATTGGTAGACGCGCTGGTCTCAAACACCTGTGGGAAACCGTGCCGGTTCGACTCCGGCTCCGGGTACAAAAACCGCTTCGAAAGAAGCGGTTTTTTTGATTTTATATTACAACGAATTCCTGATAATCAAAGCACTCTTATTCTCGATTTGTTCTTTTTTACCCTCTAAAATCATTTGAGCCAGAATTTTGCCCATCACCTCAAAATTAGTCGATATGGTAGTGATTCCATTCTCGACTACTTTTTTTAATGGGGTTTCATTATATGAAATAATACCGTAATCGCTGCCTAATAGTAGCTTCTGATGTTTAGATTTTTCAATTACACGCACTAAATCCCGATCGTTCGGAATAATATACACTTCCCCTTTTTTTATTTCCCTATTGCTAAACTCCGTTATGATCTCATAATGGAAATCAAAGTCCTTGCAAAAATTCTCAAAACCAATTTTCATTCCCAACGGCTCTCGAAATCCAGGAAAAATCATAATCAATTTTTCGTACTTGTTAAGTTTAGATTTTCCTTTCAGTAAACCGTCATAGATGTCCTTAACAAAATTCTGGTACACTGCGGGAAAACATTTCAAATCTGGATTGGTTTGATCTAATATATAAACGTCATTAACTGGTAGGGTTTTTATGATTGTAGCGGCTTCTGATAAATTAGTAGGCATAATGATGTATTTAGTATAAATGCCGTTACTATCGTTTATCAATTTTCGAAAAACAGGAGTGTTAAAATGATGGAAGAAAATGTCTACCTGAACATTCTTTCCAATGTGTTCCAGAAACGAATTATAAATATCCTCCTTAAAGATATTCAATTCATCAAAAAGTAAAAATATTCGTTGTTTTATAGTGATTTCTATACTTTTTATATAGTATCCTTTGCCTGGAATGGCATAAATAATGCCTCTTTTCTTTAATTCTTCATAGGCTTGTAAAACCGTATCGCGTGACAATGAGAATTCTAAGCAAACTTTATTGACTGAGGGTAGTTTATCGCCTTTTAAGATTTGGCCTACTTCAATTGCCTTTTCGACTGAAATAATTATTTGGCGGTATTTAGGAACTCCAAGATTATTTAGAATTGAAATGATTTTCATAAAGAAATGATTTTTTATGCAAGATACAAAAACTGGTAGGTACTGGTATGCTATTGTTAATAATTATTTTACATTTGGAATTCATATTTCACAATCAAATTATGAAAATAAAACACATATCACATTTTAAAGCTAATTCTATAGTAGAATTATTTGGTTTAATGCCAGATGGTGAAGCGGTATCTCTTCATCAGTTAACCAATAAAAGTGGCATGCAATTGAAGGTGACTAATTATGGTGCAACCTTAACTGCATTAAAAATTCCTTTAAAAAGTGGTGAACTTGTAGATGTAGTTTTAGGGTTTGAAACTTTGGACGCCTACATAGAATCATTTGATTTGGAAAGTGCACCTTATTTTGGAGCAACTGTAGGAAGGTTCGCCGGGAGAATAAGCGAAGGTAAATTTCTATTAAATAAGGAAGCTTTTCAGTTGCATAAAAATAATAATGAGCATTCGCTACATGGAGGTAAGTCAGGGTTTAGCCAAAAAATTTGGAAAGTAAAAAATTTAAATACGGGTATAAATCCATCAATTACATTGTCTTATCTCAGTCCTGATCAAGAAGAAAATTATCCAGGTGATTTAGCAGTAGAATTGACCTATACAATATCAGAGGAAAATGAATTGATTGTAGAGTATACGGCCACCACCACGGAAGATACGATAGTAAATTTGACCCATCACAGTTATTTTAATCTGGATGGCCATCAATCAACAATTTTGGATCAAGAAGTAAGAGTTAATTCTCAAAGAATATTGGAAACCACAAGCAAGAACATTCCTACGGGAAGATTCTTGAACGTATCTAATTGTCCGTTTGATTTTACTGCCGCTAGAAAATGTCCTGCTAAAATTGATACTACATTTATTTTAAATAAAGAAAAAGAATTTTCGGCATCACTTTTTAATAAAAGGAATAATCTGAAAATGTCAGTGTATACGAACCAGCCGGCCGTGCATATTTATGTTGGAGGGAATTGCTTCAATACTTTAAAAGGGAAAGAAAATATGGATTATCATATAGTGAGCGGCATTTGTTTTGAAACACAAAATTTTCCTGACGCTCCCAATCACGAGTATTTTCCAAGTTCAGTTTTGAGAAAAGGGGATCTATATCACCATAAAACGGTTTATAAATTCAAATCCCTTTAATATGAAAAGACAGGTATCAATACTTGGTGGGTTACTATTGCTCGGAATTCTTTTTTCATGCTCAAGCAATGATCCAGAGGTTGTGGCTGTAACTACACCACCAGTTGTAGCAGATTTATTTATTAGAGCAGCAGATGTTTCATTTTTGCCTGAAATTGAAAATTCGGGAGTTGTTTTATACAACAACCTGCAAGCTGAAAACATGATTACAACTTTAAAAAATGCAGGGTGTAATACCATCAGAATTAGGCTTTGGAAAAATCCTACAAATGCACATTCAGGCATGGCTGAAGTTAAAGTTTTAGCACAACGCGGGAGACAGGCGGGTATGAAAGTATGGCTGACTGTGCATTATTCTGATGTTTGGGCAGATCCAGGAAATCAAACGACTCCAGCAGAATGGAAAAATTTATCCTTTACGGATTTGAAAGCGGCTGTTGCCAATTACACATCGACAATCATTGCAGAAATTAATCCGGATTTTATTCAAATTGGAAACGAAATTAATACTGGACTGCTGTGGCCACAAGGACATTTAATTAATCAAGAAGCACAATGTCTGGCCTTATTAGCAACTGCAAGTGCTACAATTCGTGCTAAAGCGCCAAATGCCAAAATTATCATTCATTATGCAGGTGTAAATTCAGGAGATACCAACTGGTTTTTTACCAAAATGAAAAGTATCGATTATGATTATATAGGGTTCTCCTATTATCCAGTGTGGCATGGAAAAGAGGTGGCTATGGTAAAAAATACGATTGATGCTCTGGGGAAAACATTCAATAAAAAAGTATTGATTGCTGAGACAGCTTATCCTTTTACATTGGGTTATAATGACTGGACCAATAATATAGTTGGGTTAGATTCACAATTAGTGTCAGGATATCCTGCCACTCCCGAAGGACAAAAAAACTTCATCCTGGCTATAAAAAACAGTGTAAAAACTTCAGAATATGGTTTGGGGTTTGCTTATTGGGGCGGAGAATGGATTTCTTTCAAAGGGAATCAAGCTACAAATGGGTCGTCTTTTGAAAATCAGGCCCTCTATGATTTTGACAAAAAAGTGTTGCCTGTAATTCAAGTTTTTAATAATTAATATAATGAAAAACACAATAAAATTAGCCGGACTATTATTTGGATTTGCCTTATTATTTGGATCCTGTACTTCGAAAATGAATACTGTAAACTCAAATTCAAAGTTAGCTGTTTTTGCAAAAGGGGCTGACGTGGGGTGGTTGCCACAAATGGAAGCCACTGGATACAGGTTCTACGATGTTGATGGCTCACAAAAAGATTGTTTGCAATTGTTGAAAGACAGAGGGATAAATACCATTCGTTTGCGTGTTTGGGTAAATCCAAATGATGATAAAGCCAGTGGGCACTGCAACAAAGAGGAAACGGTTGTCGCGGCTTTACGAGCTCAGCAAATGGGAATGCGCATCATGATTGATTTTCATTACAGCGATTCGTGGGCCGATCCTGGTAAACAATTTAAACCAAAAGCTTGGGAAAATCATACTTTTCCGGAGTTAATGGTGGATGTTTACAATCATACTTTTGACGTTTTGAGTGCATTGAAATCAGCTGGAGTTACTCCGGAATGGGTTCAAGTAGGGAATGAAATTCCTGGAGGTATGATGTGGCCCGAAGGAAGTACTAAAAATTGGAATCAATTGGCACAATTACTTAACAAAGGCTATGAAGCTACAAAAGCGATTGATCCTAAAATTAAAGTAATCGTTCATCTTGACGAAGGGAATAATAATGAAAAATTTAGATTGTTTTTTGATAATGCCAAAGCAAATAATGTAAAGTATGATGTAATAGGGCTGTCGTACTACCCTTTTTGGATCAAGAAAGACTACACGGAAACTATAGCGGATTTAGCCAATAATTTGAATGATATGGTGGCCAGATATGATAAAGAAGTGATGGTTGTAGAAGTTGGTGGCGAATATGACAAAGTGCAAAATACGTATGAAATGGTAGCAGCAACAATCAAAGTAGTCAAAGCGGTACCAAATAATAAAGGACTTGGCGTAATCTATTGGGAACCACAAGGAGAAAAAAGTTGGAGCGGTTATTCCCTGAGCGCTTGGGAGTCTGACGGAAAACCGTCAATAGCTTTGGATGCGTTTAAAGAATAGTTTTGATTCTGCCTTTTGCGGAAGCAGGAGAATAGAGAGGAACAAATTTAATTGCATAAATATTGAATAATTTTATAGGTTTAAAAATGAAGAAATTGACACGTATTCTTGTTGTGTTTTTAGTATTTACACAAATGGTTTTGTCTCAAACACGAGCCGTTAAAGCGTTGGATGCGAATTGGAAATTTCAAAAAGGTGATTTTGAAGAGGCGCATACAGTAAAATTTAATGATTCCAAATGGGAATCCGTAACCGTTCCGCATGATTGGGCTATTTACGGGCCTTTTGATAAAAATGTAGACCTACAAAAGGTTGCGATTGTTCAAAACGGAGAAAATGTTGCTACCGAAAAAACGGGACGAACAGGGGCGTTGCCGCATATTGGAACAGCCTGGTACCGCAATACATTTACATTGCCTAAAGATTCAAAAGGGAAAAAAATAATTTTACTTTTTGAAGGTGCCATGAGCGAACCTCAAGTGTACTTAAACGGAAAAAAAGTAGGTGAATGGGCGTATGGCTATAGTTATTTTTATTTTGATGTTTCCCAATTTATACAAGAAGGAGCCAACACATTGTCCGTAAAACTAACCAATAAAGAATTTGCTTCCCGCTGGTATCCTGGTGCCGGTTTGTATCGAAATGTAAGCATTATTGTAAAAAATAACGAAAGCATTGACCAATGGGGACAGTTTGTAACGACACCTTTTATAAGTTCAACAGCAGCCAAAGTCAATATTAAGACTAAATTTTCTGGAGTGAACACTCGTTTAATCACTACTATTTTTGATGCCGAAGGAAATGAACTAAGTTTAGAGGAGTCGGCGATACCATTTGGAAAGGAGTTTGATCAAAACATAAAAGTAGAAAAACCAAAATTATGGAGTCCCGAAACGCCTTATTTGTATAAAGCGGTTTCCCAATTGTATGTTGGAAAAGAACTGAAAGATGAAATTTCAACCCGTTTTGGAATTCGAGAAATAAAATACGAGCCCAATAAAGGTTTTAGTCTGAATGGAAAAATAACCAAATTTAAAGGAGTTTGTTTGCATCACGATCTTGGTCCCCTCGGAGTTGCCGTAAATAAAGCTGCTTTGCGCAGGCAAATGAAGATTTTAAAGGAGATGGGTTGTAATGCGATTCGCAGTTCGCACAATATGCCTTCTTTCGAGCAATTGGAGTTGGCGGATGAAATGGGTTTTATGTTTCTAGCGGAGAGTTTTGATGAATGGGTATTGCCAAAAGTAGAAAATGGGTACCATCGTTTTTTTGAGGAGTATGCCGAAAAAGACATCGTAAATTTAGTTCAGGCAACAAGAAACCATCCTTCTATTGTGATGTGGAGTTCTGGAAATGAAGTGCCGGATCAATGGGGAGAAGCGGGTGTAAAACGCGCCAAATGGCTGCAGGAACTATTTCATAGAGAAGACCCAACACGTCCGGTAACGGTTGGTATGGATCAGGTAAAAGCGACTATGGAATCTGGTTTTGGCGCTGTGCTAGATGTTCCGGGATTGAATTATCGGGTACACTTATATGAGGAGGCCTTTGCGAAATTTCCGCAAGGGTTTATTTTAGGTTCAGAAACAGCGTCAACGGTGAGCTCCAGAGGGATTTATAAATTCCCTGTGGTTCAGGAAAAAATGAAACAATATCTAGATTTTCAGTCTTCCTCTTATGATTTAGAGGCCTGTAGCTGGTCTAATGTACCCGATGAAGATTTTGTACTTCAGGATGATAAACCTTGGGTGATTGGCGAGTTTGTTTGGACTGGGTTTGATTATTTAGGCGAACCTACTCCTTATGATGAAAGCTGGCCGTCTCGAAGTTCTTATTTTGGAATTAATGATTTAGCGGGTTTACCTAAGGATCGCTATTATTTATACCGCAGCCGTTGGAATACGAAGGAGTCAACCCTTCATATCTTGCCTCATTGGAACTGGGAGGGGCGTGAAGGAGAGATAACTCCTGTTTTTGTATATACCAGCTACAACAGTGCGGAACTTTTTATTAATGGCAAAAGTATGGGAGTGCAGAAAAAAAATAATAGTACTCCCCAGAATCGCTACCGCTTAATGTGGATGGATGTAAAATATGAACCAGGAACGGTAAAAGTGGTGGCTTTTGATGACAATGGTAAAGCGGTTGCTGAAGAAGAAGTACGTACTGCCGGCAAGCCTTATCAAATTGTTTTAGATGCTGACAGGAAAACTATCACTGCCAATGGCGAGGATATATCTTTCGTAACGGTATCCGTAGTTGATAGAAAGGGAATCCTTTGTCCTACGGCGACTAATCAGTTAAGATTTAAGGTTTCAGGGGCGGGGACTTACCGAGCTGCCTGCAATGGTGATGCTACTTCACTCGAAATGTTTCATAAAGAAACCATGAAACTTTTTAGCGGAAAGCTTGTCGTGCTTGTAAAATCGACCACAACTGCTGGCGCTATAAAATTGGAAGTAAATGGTGCTGGGCTTAGGAGTGGTAAGTTATCCTTAGTATCTATTAAATAAATAAAATTGTACTCTAAATAGCAAGTAAGTTTTTAAAATTGAATACTTTAACAATTTCAAAATAACAGTAATTTAAGGAAAATGAATGATATTTTAATACAAAAAACAACTGATTTTTTTCAACAAATTTTTGGTTCATCTCCGGGGAAAATAGTGCTTTCTCCTGGTCGAATTAATATTATAGGAGAACATATTGATTACAACGATGGCTTTGTTCTGCCCGCAGCGATTGATAAAATTATTTGTTTTGCTTTTAAAAAAAACAATTCGGATAACGCTAAAATTGTTGCGGTAGATTTGAATGACGAATTTGAGTTTGATATTAATGAAGAACAGACACCTACAGAAAGTGTTTGGACTAATTATTTCCGCGGGGTTCTGAATCAATTGAAAATGCATGGTTTTAAATTGGAAGGCTTTGACTGCGTTTTTAGCAGTAATATTCCAGTTGGATCTGGTTTGTCTTCTTCGGCAGCTTTAGAATGTGGCTTTTTATTTGGTTTAAATGAACTATTTAATTTAAATATAAAACCCATTGATATTGCTTTAATGGGGCAAAAAGCGGAACATTGGGTGGGAATCAATTGTGGAATCATGGATCAGTTTTCAAGCGTAATGGGTCTGGAAAATAAGGTGATAAAGATTGATTGCAGAACCTTAGAATTTGAGTACCATGAAGCTGATTTTAGTGATTTTTCATTGGTTTTATTCGATAGCAATGTGAAACATTCTCTCTTCAGCTCTGCTTACAATACCCGACGGGAAGAATGTGAGGAAGGTCTTTCCATAATTAGGGATAATTTCCCGGAAATCAATAGTTTTAGAGAGTGTACTGAAGAGCAGGTTTTGAGTATAAAAAATAGAATGACCGAGAATGTATATAAAAGGAGTCATTTTGTTGTTAAAGAAATCAGTCGGGTGATACAAGCCTGTAAAGCTTTAGATAATGGCAATATTGAAGCTTTAGGGCAGTTAATGTTTGAAACACACGAAGGCTTGTCTGCGGATTATGAAGTAAGCTGTGCTGAGTTGGATTTTTTGGTTAATACCTTGAAAAAAGAAACAGCAGTAGTAGGTTCGCGATTGATGGGTGGAGGTTTTGGTGGTTGCACGATAAATTTGATACGAAAAGGGGAAGAAGAGCTTATAAAAAATAAACTTTTTAATTTATATCAAGAGGCTTTTGGAATTGAATTAAAAATTTATGATGTCAAAATCGGAAACGGGACATCACTTTATACCATTAATTAGCATGAAAAATTTTGACATCAACGAGGATCCCCACAGACGCTATAATCCGTTAATAAATGAGTGGGTTTTAGTTTCTCCGCATCGAGCTAAGCGACCTTGGCAAGGACAAAATGAAACAGTAACTTCGGATGCATTGCCTGAGTATGACTCAACATGTTATTTGTGTCCGGGAAATGTTCGAGCGAATGGAATGGTCAATCCAGATTATGAAAGTTCTTTTGTTTTTGAAAATGATTTTGCCGCTTTAAAACAAGAAGAAATTATTTTTGAAGAAAATAAAAACGAGACTTTTTTTAAAGCGAAACCGGAAAGAGGAATTTCTCGAGTGGTTTGCTTTTCCCCAAAACACAATTTGACATTGCCTGAAATGCCAACAGAAGCAATTGAAAACATCATACAAACCTGGCAAAAGGAATACTTGGATTTAGGTAATCTGGACTATATTAATCATGTTCAGATTTTTGAAAACAAAGGAAGCGTAATGGGATGCAGCAATCCTCATCCGCACGGGCAAATCTGGGCACAATCCTCCCTGCCAACGGAAGTGGAGAAAACACAAAATAGTCTTAAAGGGTACTATGATGAACATCAAAGAACGCTTTTGCAGGACTATTTACAGGAAGAATTGAAGTTACAAGAACGCATTGTCATTGAAAACGATCATTTTGTGGCACTAGTACCTTTTTGGGCGATTTGGCCCTACGAAACAATGATTGTCAGTAAGCGTGACCTTGGAAAAATAACTGAATTTACTGAAGCAGAAGTAACTGATTTTGCTTTGACTTTAAAGCAATTGACGACCAAATACGACAACCTTTTTGAGACGTCGTTTCCTTATTCGTCTGGAATACATCAGGCGCCTACTGATGGGGAATTACATCCAGAATGGCATTTTCATATGCACTTTTATCCGCCATTATTGCGTTCTGCAACCGTAAAAAAATTTATGGTAGGCTACGAAATGATGGGTGAATCGCAAAGAGACATCACAGCAGAGAAAAGTGCTGCCGTTTTAAGAGAGCAATCGAATGTACATTATAAAAATAAATAACCAATAACTAAAAACAGTTAACCAATGCAAACTTTAGCAATCCAAGATTACATTGTCTTTTTCTTCTATTTCATCCTGATCGTCAGTTATGGAATATGGATTTACAGGAAGAAAAAGAAGGAAGAAACGAGCAGTAAAGATTATTTCTTAGCCGAAGGATCACTCACTTGGTGGGCCATTGGCGCATCATTAATTGCCAGTAATATTAGTGCCGAGCAGTTTATAGGAATGAGTGGAAGCGGTTTCAAAATGGGACTTGCAATTGCAACTTATGAATGGATGGCGGCTTTTACCTTGATTATTGTTGCCATTTTCTTTATTCCGGTGTATTTGAAAAACAAAATTTTCACCATGCCGCAATACCTGAATCAAAGGTATAACAGTAATGTTGCTATGATTATGGCGGTGTTTTGGTTGCTCTTATATGTTTTGGTAAACCTAACGTCTATATTGTATTTGGGAGCTTTGGCGATAAGCAGTATCTCCGGATTAGACATTACTTTATGTATGATTTTCTTGGCCTTTTTTGCAGTAATGATCACATTGGGCGGAATGAAAGTGATTGGATATACGGATGTGATTCAGGTTTTCTTTTTGATTCTGGGGGGATTAGTAACTACTTATTTAGCATTGAATCTAGTTGCCGAAGAATTTGGTTCTTCAGGAGTTATAAATGGTTTCAATTTGATGACTACGCATGCGAACGATCATTTTCATATGATTTTCGAAAAAACGAATCCTAATTATATGGATTTACCGGGATTGTCAGTTTTGATAGGAGGAATGTTAATCATCAATTTAAATTATTGGGGTTGCAATCAATACATTACACAACGTGCATTGGGTGCTGATTTAAAAACTGCCAGAAATGGAATTTTGTTCGCTGCTTTCTTAAAATTATTAATGCCTATAATTGTTGTTTTACCCGGAATAGCGGCTTTTGTATTGTATCAAAACGGACATTTTGGTACTGAAATGCTGCAAGATGGCACTGTAAATCCTGATCGTGCCTACCCAGTCTTGTTAAACTTACTTCCGGTAGGTTTAAAAGGACTTTCATTTGCTGCTTTGACTGCCGCTATTGTTGCTTCATTGGCTGGAAAAGCGAATAGTATCGCTACAATTTTCACTTTGGATATTTACAAAACCAAACTGAACATTGATGCCGATGAAAAAAAATTAGTAAATGTGGGTAAAAAAGCAATTGTTGTTGCGATGTTAATTGCAGTTATGGTGGCGCCTTTTTTAGGAATTGATAAAAAAGGAGGATTTCAGTACATTCAGGAATATACGGGATTTGTAAGTCCGGGAGTTTTTGCCATGTTTATTTTAGGATTCTTCTGGAAAAAAACAACTTCTAATGCGGCTTTGTTTGCTACAATTGGAGGGTTTATGTTTTCCATACTCTTTAAATTTATGCCGGCTTTTGTAGATTTATCGTTCCTTCATTCAACTGGTTTTTCAGTTCCAAATGCTGATGGTGTTTATGAGATTCCTTTTGTTGACCGAATGGGATTTGTATTCTTGATTTGCGTAATCGGAATGTTCAGTATTAGTATGTATGAAACAGCTAGAGGTGTTAAAACAAATGGATTGGAAATTGACCGTTCTATGTTTAAAATGTCACCGGGTTTTACTGTCGGGATGTTGATTGTACTTTCGATTATTGCTGCTTTCTATACTATCTTTTGGTAGTAAATAACTTGGATTCAAAAAAAGCGATGCGTTCAATTCCTATTGAATTCATCGCTTTTTATTTAATAGTAGCGTATAATGTGAATTGATACCAGTAATTTAGATTCGTGTAAAGTTTTTTTAATACCCGATTCATATTTTAAAGGAACGATCGATGTGTTTACAAGTTGTCTTTAACTTACATCCTTTTCTTTGGGAAAAAACTCTAAAGTGTAGTTTAACAATAAATCACAAAAAAAGCCTTCGACATACCGAAAGCTTTTTTTGTATTTTAATAAATGCTTTATTAGTCCCTGTTAACCAATGCATCTTGTTTCCATGTTTTTACTGAGGCAATTCTACTGTTAGAATAATCAACTTCGTTTAGGTTGTTTCCGTTCCAGAAAAACCATTTCCCAGTTTTTGTGCCATTTTGATAATTTCCTACAGATTTTTTGTTTCCATTTGTATCATAAGAAACCCATGTTCCTTCAAGTTTCCCGTTTTTAAAGAATCCTTCTTGTTGAATCTTTCCGTTTTCAAAAAAGTAGGTTGTTTTAACCATTTGTCCTACGATTTCTAATTTTGGATTGTTTTCTTGTGCGAATAGCACCCCTGAAAATAAAATGGCTGTTAAGATTATATATTTTTTCATGTTATTGGTTTTTTAAATTCATATTAGCTTAACAAATATATAAAGTATTTTACAATAAAAAAACTTTTAGTTAACAATTTAGTAACGTTGAAATGAAATTTAACATTTGAATAAACTTTATATAAAAACGAATAACTAAAATTTGGTATTTCTCAATTCATTCTTCATAATTAGTTCTAAATTTGCAACCGTGCCTTTAGGGCGAAATAATCTAAAATTTGGATCATGTATAGAAGTCATAATTGTGGCGAGTTGAACGCTGCACACATTAATACAGAAGTTACACTAGCGGGATGGGTTCAGAAATCACGTGACAAGGGATTTATGAACTGGGTCGATTTACGCGATCGTTATGGAATTACACAATTGATTTTTGATGAAGGTCGTTCTGAAAAATCAGTTTTTGAACGGGCTAAAACTCTTGGTCGTGAATTTGTAATTCAGGTGACTGGAACTGTTATTGAGCGTGAAGCCAAAAATAAAAATATAGCTACAGGTGAAATAGAAATTTTAGTAACAGAATTGAAAATTCTTAATGCTTCGCTTACTCCCCCTTTTACTATAGAGGATGAAACAGACGGCGGAGAAGACATCCGAATGAAATACCGTTACCTGGATATAAGAAGGAATCCGGTGAAAAACAGTTTGATGTTTCGTCATAAAGTTGCTATGGAAGTGCGTAAGTATCTTTCGGATTTGGATTTTTGCGAAGTAGAAACACCTTATTTGATCAAATCTACTCCGGAAGGAGCTAGAGATTTTGTGGTGCCTTCTCGAATGAATGAAGGACAGTTTTATGCTTTGCCTCAATCGCCTCAAACTTTTAAACAGTTATTGATGGTGGGTGGAATGGATAAATATTTTCAAATTGTGAAATGTTTCCGTGATGAAGACCTGCGCGCGGATAGACAGCCTGAATTTACGCAAATCGATTGTGAAATGGCTTTCGTGGAACAAGAAGATATTTTGAATGTTTTTGAAGGACTGACGAGACATTTATTAAAAGAAATAAAAGGTATCGAAGTAGATAAATTCCCAAGAATGACCTATGAACATGCCATGAAAACATACGGTAATGACAAACCAGATATTCGTTTTGGTATGGAGTTTGGGGAACTAAACCAATTTGCACAGCATAAAGATTTTTCGGTTTTTAATACTGCCGAATTAGTGGTAGGAATAGCAGTACCAGGAGTTGGAAATTATACCCGTAAGGAAATTGATGGATTAATTGACTGGGTAAAACGTCCTCAAATAGGTGCATCTGGAATGGTGTATGTGAAATGCAACGAAGACGGTAGTTATAAATCATCAGTAGATAAATTTTACAATCAAGATGATTTAAGTAATTGGGCAAAAACTACAGGAGCTCAACCGGGCGACATGATTCTTGTACTTTCTGGTCCAGCGGCTAAAACACGTACACAGTTAAGTGCGTTGCGTATGGAAGTAGCGACACGATTAGGGTTGCGAAATCCGGCGGAATTTGCGCCACTTTGGGTAGTTGACTTTCCGTTATTAGAATTTGATGAGGAAAGTGGTCGTTACCATGCCATGCATCACCCCTTTACTTCTCCTAAGCCAGAAGACATGCATTTGTTAGAAACTAACCCGGGAGAAGTGCGTGCTAATGCGTATGATATGGTTTTGAATGGAAACGAAATTGGTGGTGGTTCGATACGCATACACGATAAAGCTACGCAACAATTGATGTTCAAGTATTTAGGATTTACCGAAGAAGAAGCCAAGGCCCAGTTTGGGTTCTTGATGGATGCATTCCAGTTTGGCGCACCGCCCCACGGTGGTTTGGCTTTTGGATTGGATAGATTAGTTGCGATTTTAGGTGGTCAGGAAACCATACGGGACTTTATTGCTTTTCCAAAAAATAATTCAGGAAGAGATGTCATGATAGATGCCCCATCTGCAATTGATGATTTGCAGTTAAAAGAGCTTCATATAAGAGTAATGTAATTGCAGTTTGTCGATAAAATTTGTTAGAAAACGTTGAATATCAATATTTTTGCAAAATAAAAACACAAGATGGTATTTCGTATTATATTAAATATTACATTTGCCTCATTATAAATTATTATTACTATTACAATGCGTACAGGTACAGTTAAATTTTTCAATGAATCTAAAGGTTACGGATTCATTACAGACGAAGAAACAGGAAAAGACATTTTTGTTCATGCATCAGGAATCAACGCGGAAGAATTGCGCGAAGGTGACAGAGTTAGCTATGAAGAAGAAGAAGGAAGAAAAGGAAAAGTTGCTGCGAAAGTAGCAGTTATCTAAGCATAAAAAAATTATTTTTTTTGCCTACGAATGTTTAAAAGACGTTCCGATTTATATCGGGACGTTTTTTTTTATTCTAAATTTTTTATTTTCGAAATAAATTAGCCTTCCTTTTAAGATTGATGAATTTTTACAAACGTTAAACACATCTTAAGATAAAAATATCTCTTATTTATAATTAATAAAAATTGTAAATTTACAACGTTGTAGTTGTGATCTATTTTTAAGTTTTAATTGTTATTTAATAATTTGAAAGGTATCTTTGTGGCTTATTTTCATTCAAAAAACGCGTAATATGCAATCCGATCAATTAAATTATATTCCTATTTTAATGCAGTTTGTTTTAGCTGTAGGATTTGTAGTAGGAACGATATTAATTTCAGGTAAATTAGGGCCTAAACGTTCTTCTGAAATTAAAGATAAAAACTTCGAATGTGGTATCGAATCAGTAGGAAATGCTAGAATTCCTTTTTCAGTTAAATATTTTCTGGTTGCCATATTGTTTGTATTGTTTGATGTTGAGGTAATTTTTCTGTACCCGTGGGCAATCAATTTCAAAGAGTTAGGAATGGAAGGGATGGTTAAAATGGTGATTTTTATGTTATTACTTTTGGTAGGTTTTTTCTACATTATCAAAAAGAAAGCGTTAGAGTGGGAATAAAGATTTATTCTAAAAGCTGGGTTCTAAATTTAAAATGATGTTTTAGTAATTTATAATCCAAATTTTATAATTCAAAATAATAAAAAATGAGCGATTCTAAAATAAATATGGTTGCCCCTCCAGAAGGTGTTGTTGGAGAAGGTTTCTTCGCTACAAAACTGAATGATGTTGTGGGAATGGCTCGTGCTAATTCATTATGGCCTTTGCCATTTGCTACCTCTTGTTGCGGGATTGAATTTATGGCTACAATGGCTTCGCATTATGATTTAGCACGTTTTGGTTCAGAGCGAGTGAGTTTCTCTCCTCGTCAAGCGGATATGCTAATGGTGATGGGAACAATTTCTAAAAAAATGGCGCCTATATTGCGTCAGGTTTATGAGCAAATGTCAGAACCTCGTTGGGTAATCGCTGTAGGGGCTTGTGCTTGTTCGGGTGGAATTTTTGATACCTATTCGGTTTTGCAGGGAATTGATAAGGTAATTCCGGTAGATGTTTATGTTCCGGGTTGTCCTCCAAGACCAGAGCAAATTGTTGATGGTGTTATGAAATTACAGGAATTAGTGAGAAATGAATCTGTACGAAGAAGAAGTTCTCCAGAATACCAAGAATTATTGGCTTCTTATAATATCAAATAAATAATGGCGCTAGAAACAATACAAATCCAAGAAAAACTAGTTGAAACATTTGATTCGGCTGTTTTTGAATTCAAGCAGGAAAAAGATATATTTTCATTTGAAGTCGCTTCCGATAAAATTACGGCTGTGATTCTTTTTTTGAAAAATGACCCAACATTGCGTTTTCATTTTTTAACTGATTTGTGTGGGATTCACTATCCTGACAATGATGTGGAACATCAATTTGCGGTAGTGTATCATTTGCACAATTGGTACGAAAGTAAAAGAATTAAAATTAAGGTATTTATTAACGGTGAAAACCCAGAAATAAAAACGATATCAAATATTTTCTTAAGTTCAGATTGGATGGAAAGAGAAACATTTGATTTTTATGGGATAAATTTTATTGGTCATCCACAATTGAAACGTATTTTGAATATGGATGAAATGATTTCTTTTCCAATGCGAAAAGAGTTTCCAATGGAAGATAGCGGAAGAACGGATAAAGATGACCGTTTCTTTGGAAGAACAACCGACAATTATTAAAAACACTCACTATTATAATTTTTCACATTAACTAAATGTCAGAACTATTATTACCCCCAGAGCATCGCTATGCTAAAAGAATAAAGGAGCAACTAAACGAAGACGGAAGCGAGCTTTCTATACTGAATTTAGGACCTACGCACCCGGCTACACACGGTATTTTTCAAAATATCTTGTTGATGGATGGGGAACGAATTCTAGAGGCGGAACCAACTATTGGTTACATTCACAGAGCTTTCGAAAAAATTGCTGAAAACCGTCCATTTTATCAAATCACGCCTCTTACTGATAGAATGAACTATTGTTCATCGCCTATAAACAATATGGGTTGGTGGATGACATTAGAGAAATTATTAGATATTGAAGTTCCTAAAAGAGCACAATATTTAAGGGTTATTGTAATGGAATTGGCCAGAATAACAGATCATATCATTTGTAATTCAATCCTTGGTGTGGATACCGGAGCTTATACCGGATTTTTATATGTGTTCCAATTTAGAGAAAAAGTGTATGAAATCTACGAAGAAATTTGTGGTGCTCGTTTGACTACTAATATGGGAAGAATTGGTGGTTTCGAAAGAGATTGGTCACCAGAAGCTTTTAGAAAATTAGATGTGTTTTTAGAAGAATTTCCAGCAGCTTGGAAAGAATTTGAAAACTTATTCGAAAGAAATAGAATTTTTATTGACAGAACGGTTAATGTTGGAGCTATAACAGCCGAACAAGCGATGGCATACGGATTTACAGGTCCAAATTTACGTGCTGCGGGTGTTGATTATGATGTTCGTGTGGCACAACCGTATTCTTCTTATGAAGATTTTGATTTTATTATTCCTGTTGGAAAATCAGGTGATACGTACGATCGTTTTTGTGTTCGTAATGCCGAAGTTTGGGAAAGTTTGAGCATCATTCGTCAAGCATTAGCAAAAATGCCGGAAGGGAATGACTTTCATGCCGATGTTCCGGATTATTACCTTCCGCCAAAAGAGGATGTTTACACCAGTATGGAATCATTAATTTATCACTTCAAAATTGTAATGGGAGAAATTCCTGTTCCTGTTGCCGAAATATACCATCCTGTAGAAGGCGGAAACGGTGAATTAGGTTTTTATTTAGTTACTGACGGAAGTAGAACGCCTTACAGACTGCATTTTCGCAGGCCTTGTTTTATTTACTATCAAGCGTATCCAGAAATGATCAAAGGAGCATTGCTATCGGACGCAATTGTTATTTTGTCAAGTTTAAATGTTATTGCTGGAGAATTAGACGCATAAAGATTTCAGATTATTGATTAACAATTTCAGATTTTAAAATAAAACTTTGTGACTTTGTGCCTTCGTGGCAAAAAAAATAAAAATGGAAAGAACGTATCACAAACAAGAAATAAATATGACCGAAACATTGATGACTCGCATCAATGAATTGATTAGTCATTATCCTGAAGACAAAAGAAAATCGGCATTATTGCCTGTTTTACATGAAGTTCAAGATGCTCACGAGAATTGGTTGAGTATTGAATTAATGAATAAAGTAGCCGAAATCCTTTTGATAAAACCAATTGAAGTTTACGAAGTGGTTTCGTTTTATACGATGTACAACCAAAGACCAGTTGGAAAATACATGTTCGAATTTTGTCAAACGTCTCCGTGTTGTTTGAATGGAGTCGAGGATTTAATGGATTACACCTGTGAAAAATTAGGCGTAAAAGTGGGTGAGCCCACTGCAGACGGTCTCTTCGAAGTTAGAGGCGTCGAGTGTTTAGGGGCCTGTGGATACGCACCAATGATGCAATTAGGTGATTTTTATAAAGAGCATTTGACGGCAGCAAAAATCGATCAATTAATTGCAGATTGCAAAAACGATACAATAATAGTACACGATAAATAATATGTCACAAAAAATATTATTAGATAAAATAAATATTCCTGGAATTAAAACCTATGAAGTGTACCGTCAAAACGGAGGATATGCTTCAGTAGAAAAAGCCATAAAAACATTAACACCGGATGAAGTAGTTGAAGAGGTGAAAACTTCTGGGTTGCGTGGTCGTGGTGGAGCAGGATTCCCCGCAGGAATGAAATGGAGTTTTATTGATAAAAAATCAGGAAAACCAAGACATTTAGTTTGTAATGCAGATGAATCAGAACCGGGAACTTTTAAAGACCGTTATTTAATGGAATTTATTCCTCATTTATTGATTGAAGGAATGATTACATCGAGTTATGCTTTGGGAGCTAACCTCTCCTACATCTATATTCGTGGAGAATACATGTGGGTGTATAAAATATTAGAAAGAGCCATTAACGAAGCTAAAGCTGCTGGATTTCTGGGTAAAAATATATTAGGTTCAGGCTACGATTTAGAACTGTATGTTCATTGTGGTGCTGGAGCTTACATTTGTGGTGAAGAAACTGCGTTGATTGAATCGTTGGAAGGTAAAAGAGGAAATCCTCGTATCAAGCCACCCTTTCCTGCTATTTCAGGACTTTGGGCAAATCCAACGGTGGTTAATAACGTAGAGACGATCGCCGCAGTGCCTTGGATTGTTAATAATTCAGGCGCCGAATATGCCAAAATTGGTATTGGACGTTCTACAGGAACCAAATTAATTTCGGCTTCAGGGCATATTAAAAACCCAGGTGTTTACGAAATTGAAATGGGTTTAAGTGTTTACGAATTCATGAATTCGGATGAATATTTAGGCGGAATGAGTTCGGACAGACCTTTAAAAGCATTTGTACCGGGAGGAAGTTCTGTTCCCGTTTTACCTGCTCATTTAATTTATAAAACTGCCGCTGGCGAAGATCGTTTGATGTCCTACGAATCGTTAAGTGACGGAGGATTTGCAACGGGTTCTATGTTAGGATCAGGTGGGTTTATCGTATACAACGATACGTCTTGCATCGTTCGTAATACTTGGAATTTCTCTCGTTTTTACCATCATGAAAGTTGTGGACAATGTTCCCCTTGTCGTGAAGGTACAGGCTGGATGGAAAAAGTATTGCATCGAATAGAAAACGGTCATGGTCGTGAAGAAGATATCGATTTGCTGTTGAGCATTCAAAGTAAAATTGAAGGAAATACAATTTGTCCATTAGGTGATGCGGCGGCTTGGCCAGTGGCAGCTGCAATTCGTCACTTTAGAGAGGAATTTGAATACCATATCCGTTTCCCGGAAAAAATTAAAAATAGAGATCATTTTGTTGCTGAGCCTTTTGAAAAAGTAAAGCATTTAGTTTCTAAAGTAACAGTATAAAACTAAATATGAAAAAGTTATTAATGGTTTTTGTTATTATAATTTTAAATTTTAGTATTTATGGGCAAAATTATAAAGGTTATTATGTGACAATAAAAAATGATACGATAAAATGTGACTTTGATATTTTTGTAAATTTATTTAATTCTGAAAAATTTGACCCTCAAACGGTTAGAAATAAAATAAAAATAATAACTAACAATGGTGAAAAATTAAAATTTAAACCAAACGAGATCAATTCTTTTTTTATTTCAAAGACAAATTCTGGAGATTATAAATTTGTTAGTATTGCAAATCATAATTATTTTTATCACGAAATTATAAAGGGAAAATTATCTTATTATAAAGTATATCTAAATAATTCAGGTGGTGCATTAGGAATTTTGATTAGTGAACAACTTTATTTACTAAAGGGAGGAAAATTGGTTGAAATAAATCCTTTAAATTTAAGAAAAGGATTGTCTAAACAAATAGTAGATTATCCAGATTTAAATCAAAAATGGATAGATTCTGATAAATATTATAAACTAAATCAGTTCGAAGAAGTTGTAAAATTATATAATAAACACTTCGATAATTAAAAATTGCAAGGAATTTCAAAACAATATTTTAAGTTTAACAACTTGAAACTTTTAACTTGAAAATTTAAACAAGATAAGAAATGAAAGTAACAATAGACGGACAGTCAATAGAAGTAGAACCAGGAACCACAATCCTTCAAGCAGCAAGGATGATAGGTGGAGAAGTAGTTCCGCCAGCAATGTGCTATTATTCTAAACTAAAAGGAAGCGGTGGAAAATGCCGTTGTTGTTTAGTGGAAGTTGCCAAAGGAAGTGAAGCTGATCCAAGACCAATGCCTAAATTAATGGCATCTTGTGTAACCGGCTGTATGGACGGAATGGAAGTGAACAGTAAATCTTCACCGAGAGTTCAAGAAGCAAGAAAATCAGTAACTGAGTTTTTATTGATCAATCACCCATTAGATTGTCCGGTTTGTGATCAAGCTGGCGAATGTGATTTGCAAAATTTAAGCTTTGAGCACGGGAAATCAGAAACTCGTTTTATCGAAGAAAAAAGAACATTTGAGCCCGAAAATATAGGTCCAAATATTCAATTGCATATGAACCGCTGTATTCTTTGTTACCGTTGTGTAATGGTGGCGGATCAATTGACTGATGATCGTGTTCACGGGGTAATGGATAGAGGCGATCATTCGAATATCTCGACTTGTATCTCAAAAGCGGTTGATAATGAGTTTTCTGGAAATATGATTGACGTGTGTCCTGTAGGTGCTTTAACAGACAAAACGTTTCGATTTAAATCTAGAGTTTGGTTCAGTAAACCTTATGATGCACACAGAGATTGCCCTACTTGCTCTGGAAAAACTACCGTTTGGATGTTTGGTGACGAAATTCAACGGGTTACCGGTAGAAAAGATGAGTACCATGAAGTAGATGAATTTATTTGTAATGGTTGTCGTTTTGACCACAAAGATATTGCCGATTGGACTATTGAAGGGCCAAGAGCATTCGAAAAAGATTCAGTGATCAACCAAAATAAATACAACAGAAAATTACAAAAAGTGGAAATCGCTACCGAAGATCATATCCTTTTAGGTAGAGAAGAAGACCGTAAGAAAATAAGCATGGCCGAAATTCCATTGACCGAAGAAGACATTATTAATCAAAAAAGCTTGGGTAATAATGGATAGTACTATTATCATAGAAAAAAGTGTCATCATTGTTGCAGTTTTTGCTTTGACAATGTTGATGGCAATGTATTCCACTTGGGCAGAACGAAAAGTGGCCGCTTGGCTTCAAGATCGTGTTGGACCTAACAGAGCCGGTCCTTTTGGATTGTTGCAACCACTTGCAGATGGTTTAAAATTATTTTCGAAAGAAGAATTTGAGCCAAACACTCCGAACCGATTTTTATTTTTTGTAGGTCCGGCAATTGCAATGAGTACCGCATTAATGACAAGCGCCGTAATTCCTTGGGGAGACCGGTTGCATTTGTTTGGAAGAGATATCTTACTGCAGGCTACAGATTTAAATATTGGATTGTTGTACTTTTTTGGCGTTGTTTCCGTGGGTGTTTATGGAATTATGATTGGGGGTTGGGCATCTAATAATAAGTTCTCTTTGATTGGTGCGGTCCGTGCTGCATCGCAAATGGTGTCTTATGAAGTTGCGATGGGATTATCCATAATTGCTTTATTGATGATGACTGGAACGTTGAGTTTACGAGAGATCTCCGAACAGCAAGCAGGAATGAATTGGAATGTGTTTTACCAACCGTTGTCTTTTATTATATTTTTAATTTGTGCTTTTGCCGAATCAAACAGAACGCCTTTTGACTTAGCGGAATGCGAAACGGAACTTATTGGAGGATATCACACCGAATATTCATCGATGAAAATGGGTTTTTATTTATTTGCTGAATATGCGAATATGTTTATTTCCTCTACAATTTTGGCGGTTTTATTCTTTGGAGGCTATAATTATCCTGGAATGAGTTGGGTTGTTGAAAATTGGGGAGTGAATATTGCCAATGTTTTAGGATTTGGCGCTTTATTTATCAAATTATGTGGATTTATCTTTTTCTATATGTGGGTTCGCTGGACTATTCCAAGATTCAGATACGATCAACTGATGCACTTGGGTTGGAGGATATTAATTCCATTGGCGATCATCAATATTATCATCACCGGAATTGTAATTTTGAGAGCAGAAATTGCTACTTATTTAGGATTTTAAGATTGTATAAAACAAGTGAAAATTCAAGATGTCGCAATTTGCGATCATTTAGAAATGAATAATATATAATTATAATTGTAATCCATTTCCGAAGGGGTTGCAATTTGCAACCCCTTCGGAAATGGATTACAATTAATTGATTTTTAACTAAGATTGTCTTTTAATATGGATGAGATCATTATACCAAACAGGTAATAACTAATAAAATTTATTTTATTAGAAACCTAAAAGTTATGCTAGATAGAGATTTAGCTGATTTGTATGATGTCTCCCCAAAAAGATTACGACAACAAGTTAATCGTAACATCGATAAGTTTCCTGAGCATTTTATGTTTAGGCTTAATGAAATTGAGGTTGATTTAATGGTATCACAAAATGCGATACCTTCAAGACAAGTTTTAGGAGGTTCGTAGCCTTATGTATTTACAGAACATGGAATATTGCAGTTGTCTAATGTTGTGAAAAGCGAAAGAGCAACTCAAATGAGTATCAAAATAATAGAGATATTTGTAAGTTTGCGGGAGTTTATAAACAACAATCTAAGTGTAAAATTAGAAATCGAAGAAATAAAAAAGAAGTTGACGAATCATGATAAAAATATTGAATTGGTTTTTACTTATTTGGATGAATTGATGGAAAAACAAGACAATAAAATAGAAAGGAATAAAATTGGTTACAAAAATTAGAATTTAAAAAATAAACATTAATAATAGCGAATAGCAGGATTAAGCTTCAAATAAAAATAAAAAATGTCAATAGAAAGTATATCCTTATCGGGAAGAAAAAAGCTAGTCTCTAACAAGGAGATGACTTTTTGGGAAAGAATGTATCTTATTGCGATTGTCAAAGGTTTGATAATTACGATTCAGCATTTGTTCACCAGAAAAGTAACGATTCAATACCCGGAGCAAGTACGTGAAATGAGTCCAGTGTATCGTGGTCAGCACATGTTGAAACGCGACGAGGAAGGTCGTGAGAATTGTACAGCTTGTGGTTTGTGTGCGCTGTCCTGTCCTGCCGAAGCCATTACGATGAAAGCAGAAGAGCGCAGAGCAGATGAAAAACATTTGTACAGAGAAGAAAAATATGCGTCGATATATGAAATTAATATGTTGCGTTGTATTTTTTGTGGGTTGTGTGAGGAGGCTTGTCCGAAAGATGCTATTTACCTGACGACTTCTAAAGTATTGGTTCCTTCCAGTTATGAAAGAGAAGATTTTATCTTTGGAAAAGACAAATTGGTCATGCCGTTGGAAATGGCAATGAAAAACGCTCAACTTAAAAACGCTAACTAATGTCTACGATACTTATTATTTTTTGTGTTTTATCAGCGATAACTTTGTCAACGGCATTTTTGACAATTTTTAGTAGAAATCCGATTCACAGTGCTATTTATTTGGTGATTTGTTTCTTTTCGATAGCTGGTCATTATCTATTATTGAATTCTCAATTTTTAGCGATAGTGCACATTATTGTGTATTCTGGAGCGATTATGATTTTGTTTTTATTCACCATCATGTTGATGAATTTAAATGAGGAAAAAGAAGTGCACCGACCTCGAATTACGCGTCTTGGTGCTATTGTTTCTTTTTGTTTGATTTGTTTGGTTTTGTTAGCCATTTTTATAAATTCAAAACCGATTGTTGGAGAATACGTAACTACTGGCGAAGATTATCAGTCTATAAAAGTATTGGGAAAAATACTATTGAATGAATATATGGTTCCGTTTGAATTTGCATCTATATTGCTTTTGGTTGCTATGATTGGAACAGTGTTATTGTCTAAAAAAGAAAAATTGCAAAAATAAAATGAACAATATTTTAAACCACATTGGTATTGAAAATTATATATTCCTAAGCGTAATACTTTTTTGTATTGGTGTTTTCGGAGTGTTGTACAGACGAAATGCCATTATCGTATTTATGTCAATTGAAATTATGCTGAATGCAGTAAACTTATTGTTTGTAGCATTTTCAACCTATCATCAAGATGCGCAAGGACAAGTTTTTGTTTTCTTTTCGATGGCTGTTGCCGCGGCAGAAGTTGCGGTAGGATTGGCAATTCTAGTTTCTATCTTTAGAAATTTAGGTTCAATTACTATCGATAATTTAAAAAACCTAAAAGGATAAATGGAAATGAATACCAATATAGCTTTAGTTTTAGTTCTTGCTCCTTTTTTAGGATTTTTAATCAATGTTTTCTTTGGCAAAAGCCTTGGAAAATCACTGTCGGGAATAATTGGAACGCTTTCAGTAGTGGTTTCTTTTATTGCGACTGCTTATTTCTTCAGTGGAATTGCGGCCCAACCAGAAGGAATTCATATTGCTCTTTTTGACTGGATCCAAATCAGTACTTTCAAAGTTGATTTTGGATTTCAATTGGACCAATTGTCCATTTTGTGGTTGCTTTTCGTAACTGGAATTGGGTCTTTGATTCATTTGTATTCGATCAGTTACATGCACGATGATGAAAATATGCACAAGTTTTTCGCGTATTTGAATCTGTTTATATTCTTCATGATCACATTGGTAATAGGAAGTAACTTATTAGTAATGTTCATCGGTTGGGAAGGCGTAGGTCTTTGTTCGTATTTGTTAATTGGATTTTGGCATAAAAACCAAGAATTTAATGATGCAGCCAAGAAAGCATTCATCATGAACCGTATTGGTGATTTAGGATTGCTAGTTGGAATTTTCATTCTTGGAAATTTATTCTCGACTTTAGATTACGCTACTTTAAAAACGGCTATCGCTGGTGCCACGGATCTTGATATGTATTGGCTTTCAGTTGCTGCTTTCGCTTTATTCATTGGAGCTTGTGGTAAATCGGCACAAATTCCATTGTATACATGGTTACCAGATGCGATGGCAGGTCCAACACCGGTTTCAGCATTGATTCACGCCGCTACGATGGTAACTGCAGGAATTTTTATGATTACCAGATTGAATTTCTTGTTTGATTTGACTCCGGATGTACAATTGATAATTGCAATTGTTGGAGCCGTTACTGCTTTAGTTGCTGCAACCATTGGATTGGTTCAAAATGATATCAAGAAAGTATTGGCTTACTCTACCGTTTCTCAATTAGGATTAATGTTCTTAGCTCTAGGTTTAGGTGCTTATGAAGTAGCCGTTTTTCATGTAATCACACACGCTTTCTTTAAAGCTTGTTTGTTCTTGGGTTCAGGTTCTGTAATTCATGCGTTGCACGGGGAACAAGACATGCGCAAGATGGGTGGCTTGAAAAAAGCGATGCCAATAACTTTTGCAACTATGCTTATTGCTTCTTTAGCCATTTCCGGAGTTCCATTGTTTTCCGGTTTTTTCTCAAAAGACGAAATTTTATTAGTGGCTTTTCATCATAACATTCCGTTATGGATTGTGGCTTCGGTTGCTTCTATAATGACTGCTTTCTATATGTTTCGTTTGATGTTTTTAACGTTCTTCCAAGAATTCAGGGGAACAGCAGAACAAAAACATCATTTGCATGAAAGTCCTTCTTTAATTACTATTCCTTTGATCGTTTTAGCAATTTTGGCAACTATCGGTGGGTTAATCAGTTTGCCAGGAAACAGTTGGTTGAATAACTATTTGACTCCTATTTTACCAAAATTAGCAACCGCTGAACACCATTTAGGCACTACTGAATATATCTTGATGGCCATTGCTGTTGTGGGTGGATTAGTAGGAATTGTTATGGCTTACGCCAAATACATCAAACAAAATACAGTTCCAACAGAAGATGCTGCCATCACAGGATTTTCTAAAGTACTGTACAATAAATATTATGTGGATGAATTTTATGACGCTATTTTTGTTAAACCGATTAATTTCTTGTCTCGTTTTTTCAGAGACACTGTAGAAACAGGTTTGTCAGCTTTAGTTTTTGGATTCGGAAAAGTTACCAACGAAATAAGTTACCAAGGAAAGAAAATACAAAATGGAAGCATTGGTCTTTATCTTTTTGCTTTCGTATTAGGGCTTTGTGCCATTGTTTCTTATTTATTTTTAGCTCAATAATCATATATCATGAATGTATCTCTAATATTAATTATACTTTTGGTTGGTGCGTTTGCAACTTTTCTTGCAGGCGATAAACTGGCTTCAAAAGTGGCTTTGTTCTTTGGGTTAGCTGCTGCAGGCGCTTCTATTGTATTATTAAATCACTATAATTTAGGTGAAAATATAAGTTTCATCAGTAAGTGGATCACTGAGCCCAATATTTCTTTTGCTCTAAAAGCAGATGGATTATCGATGGCGATGCTTTTGTTGACCACAGTTTTGACTCCAATAATTATATTTTCCTCTTTTGGGAATGACTATAAAAATTCAAAATCATTTTATGCTTTAATCTTGTTTATGTCATTTGCAATGGCTGGAACTTTCTTGGCATCAGATGGATTATTGTATTATATTTTCTGGGAATTAGCATTAATTCCTATTTACTTCATCGCATTAATATGGGGTAACGGAGACATAGAAGAACGCAAAAAAGCGGTAGTTAAATTCTTTATCTATACACTAGCCGGTTCTTTATTTATGTTAGTTGCTTTTGTTTACATGTACCAAAAGGCAGGGAGTCTTTTATTAGAAGATTTATACAAATTGGATTTATCGGCAACTGAGCAATTGTGGATATTCCTGGCTTTCTTCTTGGCGTATGCCATTAAAATTCCATTGATTCCTTTTCACACTTGGCAAGCAAATGTGTACCAAAAAGCACCAACTGTTGGTACGATGCTTTTGTCTGGTATAATGCTAAAAATGGGATTGTACAGTGTTATCCGTTGGCAATTGCCATTAGCGCCATTGGCAGCCAAAGAATACATGTATATTTTCATCGGACTTGGAATTGCAGGTGTGATTTACGGATCTATCGTTGCATTGAAACAAAAAGATTTAAAGAAATTACTTGCGTATTCTTCTTTGGCTCACGTTGGTTTAATTGCAGCAGGAACATACACTCTGACATTAGACGGATTGCGAGGTGCAGTTTTACAAATGATTGCACACGGATTTGTAGTTGTGGGATTATTTTATGTAGCTGAAATTATTTTTAGAAGATACGAAACTAGAACCATTGCTGAAATGGGCGGTATTCGTACGCAAGCACCAAAATTCACTTCGATGTTTTTAATTTTGGTATTAGCATCTGTTGCCTTGCCAACTACTTTTAACTTTATTGGAGAATTCACCGTTTTATACAGTCTTTCACAAATCAACATTTGGTTTGCCATTTTAGGAGGAACAACCATTGTTTTAGGAGCATATTATATGTTGAAAATGTTTCAACATGCAATGTTAGGTGAAACCAATTCTAATCCTTTTGCTGATGTAACAGTGAATGAAGGAATAACTTTGGTACTAATAATAGGTGTCTTATTCTTTTTTGGGATGTATCCAAAGCCAATTACCGATTTGATTACCCCAAGTCTGGAAGAAATTCTTAAAGTTATCAATAGAAATTAGGATTTTGATTTTAGAATGAAGATTAACGATTTTTGATTTCAGATTTTTGTGAGATATTAAAAATCATTCTGTTCAAAGTAAAAAAATTAGTACAAAAAAATATATTATTAATACAAATAAATTAGGTTTCAGATATAAAGAATTAGTTGGTTTTTAAATCCTAATTCGTAAATCCCAAATCAAACAATCAAAAAATGAATACATTAATAGCTATAATAGGATTAGGTGTTTTATGCCTTTTATTTGAAATTTTTAATTTAAGAAAAGCCATCGTTCCAATGACAATCATTGGATTGTTGGGAGTGTTGGGTTTAACTATATCTGAATTTAATTCAACCGAAAGCTACTATAACAACATGATTGTTGTCAGTAAATTTTCAAGTACTTTTTCGTCTTTATTTATTGTACTTACTATTTTCTTGGTGGCTTTAGGACATGTTTTTTATGAAAATCACCAATCTAAAATTTCTGATTTTATTGCTATAAAAATATTTTTATTAGCAGGAGCGGTAGCGATGGTTTCTTTTGGAAACTTAGCGATGTTCTTTTTAGGAATCGAAGTATTATCAATTGCGCTTTATATTCTTGCCGCAAGTGATCGTATGAATTTAAAAAGTAACGAAGCGGGAATGAAGTATTTCTTAATGGGATCTTTTGCTTCGGGAATCATTCTGTTTGGTATCTGTTTAATTTACGGAGCCATGGGAAGTTTTGATGTTACTGAAATCAGTGAATTATCACAATCAGCTGAATTGCCAATCTGGTTCCCAATCGGAATTGTATTGGTAACAATTGGAATGTTGTTTAAAGTGGCTGCAGTTCCATTTCATTTTTGGGCACCGGACGTTTACGAAGGTTCTCCAGCGTTGACAACGGCATTGATGAGTACTTTAGCGAAAGTAGTTGCTATGGCGACTTTGTACAAATTATTATCAGTAATGAATGCCGATATTTCTGAGTCATTCAAAACTATTGTGGTGGTGATTGCTATGGCTTCGATGACCGTTGGTAATATTATGGCTTTAAGACAAACGAATGTGAAACGTATGTTGGCTTTTTCAGGGGTTTCCCATGCGGGCTTCATGTTGATGACTTTATTGAGTCTGACTACATCAGCAGGTAGTTTGTTGTATTATGCCTCCGCGTATTCTTTGTCTGGAATTGCTGCTTTTAGTGTGATTTTATATGTTTGTAAAAATAGAGACAATGAAGATGTTGTAAATTTCCATGGTTTGGGAAAAACCAATCCATTGTTAGCAGCCATTCTTACGGCAGCGTTACTTTCTATGGCTGGGATTCCAATTTTTGCGGGATTCTTTGCTAAGTTGGTTTTGTTTAATCAAACGATTCAAGCGGGTTACTTGGCTTTAGTAATCGTAGCAGTGATAAACTCTATTATTAGTGTTGGGTATTACTTCAAATTAATTTTGGCGATGTACACCAAAGAACCAAATGAAGAACGAAAAGGAACTCCGGTTATTATTTATGCCGTTGCCGTTATAGCAATTGTATTGAATATCGCATTAGGGTTGTTCCCTTCATTTGTTTTGGATTTATTGGCATAAACCAAAGTTTTAAAATATACAGAAAACCATCAAGAGTAATTTTGATGGTTTTTTTGGTTTAAAAGTGCTTTCTTGATTCTAATAAATATTTACTATTCAAGTATCTATAATTAAATACTAAAACTCAAAAAGCTCCAAATTGAATTGATTATTTTTGTGTATAGTATAAATTTTAAATACAAGAAGATGGCAAATACATTAAAAATACAAATCTGGTCGGATATCATGTGTCCGTATTGTTATATAGGAAAAAGGAGAATAGAAGGCGCTTTGGAACTTTTTAACCATAAAGATGCCGTTGAAATTGAATGGAAAAGTTTTCAGCTAGACGCTGGTTTTATAGCGTCTCCGGAGGACAATATGGTAGAACATTTAGCAGAAAAATATAGAAAAGATACGGATTGGGCACAAAATATGCTAGATAGTATGACCGAAAATGCTAAAAATTCAGGATTGGATTTTCATTTTGAGAAATCTATTTTAGCCAATTCTTTGAATGCGCATCGATTGTTACATTTGGCTAAAAAACATAATCGGGCCAATGACTTAGAAGAATTATTGTTTAAAGCGTATTTAACCGATGGCAAGAACATTAATGATTTGAATACCTTAAAAGCTTTGGGTAAGGCAGTAGGACTAACAGATGAAGCTATTGATGTAGTATTGCAGTCTGATGCTTTTACAAAAGAAGTACAGCAGGACATTACAGATGCACAATCAATCGGTGTGCGAGGGGTTCCATTTTTTGTTTTCGATAATAAATATGCAATTTCGGGAGCGCAACATGTTGAGACATTTGTGAAAACATTAGAGAAAGCATGGGAAGAAGGTAAGTTTGATTCAAAAGTAACGGTATTAAATGCTACCGATGGAGACAGCTGTAGTATTGATGGTTGTGATTAAAACGAAAATTACTTTATTTTTAATTAAAAAAAATGAAGTTAAAGCGATGTCTTTAGCAATAAACAGATAAATTTACTTCAAAATATTTATTTCAAACCATTAAGAAATTAAGTTTCATGTAGCGTTAAATCTAAATGAAATTTAATTTCTCAATGGTTTAATTATAATGTGAAACATTTGCAGTAGTGCTTAATTGTTAGCAGCAATGAAAATCAGTAATTATGAGTGAACGTACAAAAGTAATCCGTTGGGGAATATTGGGATGTGGTGATGTTACTGAACTGAAAAGCGGTCCTGCCTACCAGAAAACAGCTGGCTTTGAAGTGGTAGCAGTGATGCGAAGAGATGCGGTTAAAGCCGCAAATTATGCTGAAAGACACGGAATAAGTACCTATTACACCAATGCGGATGATTTGATTAATGATCCTGATATTGATGCGATTTACATTGCCACGCCTCCAGATGTTCATAAATTTTATGGACTTCAGGTAGCCGAAGCTGGTAAAATTTGTTGTATCGAAAAGCCTTTGGCGCCAAATTACCAAGACAGTCTCGCCATTTATAATGCTTTTCAAGAAAAAAATATTCCTTTGTTTGTTGCCTATTACCGCCGTACATTACCTCGTTTTGAACAGATAAAAACGTGGCTTGATACCAATAGCATTGGTGAAATTAGGCACATAAGATGGCATTTGAGCAAACCGGCAAATGCTAAAGATATATCTGAAGACTACAATTGGCGGACTGATGCAGTTATTGCTACAGGCGGTTATTTTGATGATTTAGCGAGTCATGGATTGGATTTATTCATTCACCTTTTGGGAAATATAAAAGAGGTTTCCGGATTAAGTCTCAATCAACAGGGATTGTATTCTGCTAAAGATGCTGCAACTGCTTGCTGGTTGCATGAATCTGGGATTACGGGTACTGGTAGTTGGAACTTTGGGTGCTATGATCGGGAAGATAAAGTAGAGATTTTTGGGAGCAAAGGAAAAATAACATTTTCCATATTTGAAAACGATCCTGTAGTGCTTTCTAACGAACAAGGGCAAACAGAGTTGTTCATTAATCATCCTGAAAATATTCAGTTGTATCATGTTCAGCACATGCGAGAAGCCCTTTTAGGGAATAGCAAACATCCTTCAACAGGTTTGACAGGAGCCCATACGAGTTGGGTTATGGACCAGATTATTGGAAATATTTAGTGTTGTTCCGACTGTTTATAGCAAAAAAAAGAGGCTATCCGATAAAGACAGCCTCATAATTACTACAATTTATTTAATCACTATTTAGCAGCAACTGTTTCGCTAAATGTTTTACCATTATACGTTATTTCAAACGTATATTTACCGTTTTGAGCGCTACTCAAGTCAAATGTTTTACCCACATAAAGATCAGCAGCCAAAGTTTCATTGTACACTTCGGTTTGATCGGAGTTGTAAATGGCAACAGTAACAGGTGCTTTTTCCAAGTTTAAAATATTCAGGGTAACAATTCCATTTTTGTTTACAAAAACGGGTTTGTATACTTCAGAAATAGCATCCGCTGATAATTTTGCTTTATTACCCACGACTTCAATTTTATACTTTGAAATTTTAAGATCGCTTTCTGCTTTCAAGAAGTAGATTCCGTCTGGTAAAGCAGTCAAATCATAGGTTCTGTTGATGTTATCTTCAGAAGTAACTTTTTCCTGATAGATTAAACTGTCATTGGTGTCATAAATAGACAAATCAATTTTCTTAATCTCTTTCAAACTAAAACGTACCGTTTTTCCTTCTTCTTTTATTAAATCCAGTGAAAAATCTGTGTTTACTGCATGTGCTTGTACGGCAGTCAATACTACTGTGGCTAACACTAAACTAAATTTTAAAATATTTTTCATACTTGTAATTTTTTAGATTTATAATGATACTTATCTGTGGCTAAATTAGTCTAAGCTATTCAGTATGAGTAGTACTCAGTTTTCTAATTTGTGTGCTATTTTACCTTTTACGAAATCGATTAAGGTTAAAAAAGTTAATTGAGTATCTATTTTTCATAAATTTGTGGGAATTCTAAATACGGATCCGTATGAAAATTATACCTCCAGCTTTTGAAATTATTGCTCCATCCTTTGGGAGTTCTTTTTACTTTTCGAAGTATATCGAAAACGCTAACAGCAAAGCGCACTTGTGGCATTATCATCCTGAAATTGAACTTGTTTTTGTTAATGGAGGTTCCGGAAAACGTCAGATTGGAAGTCACATTTCGTATTATACCGATGGGGATTTGATTCTGATAGGGAGTAATCTGCCGCATTGTGGGTTTACCAATGAAGAAACCGGAAACAAAAACGAAACGGTGATCCAAATGAAACCGGATTTCTTGGGTAATGGATTTTTTGATATTTCCGAGATGACGAATATTCGGAATCTTTTTAGCCAAGCCAAAGCCGGAATTGCTTTTCACGGTGAAACCAAAAAAAATATTGGGAAGAAAATAGAATCGATGGAACAACAGTCGCAGTTTGAACGATTGTTGACGATGTTGAGTATTTTGAATGAATTGGAATTATCAAAAGAAGCCACTGTTTTAAATGCCGATGGATTTTCGATCGAAATGCAAATGCAGGATAATGACCGCATCAATGCTGTTTTTAATTACGTAAAAGATAATTTCCAGGAGCATATTACGCTGGAAGAAGTATCGGAATTGGTCAGTATGACAGAACCTTCTTTTTGCAGGTATTTTAAAAAGATAACTAACAAAACTTTCACCAAATTTGTGAATGAGTATCGCTTGGTTCACGCCTCGAAACTGCTGGCTGAGAAACCCATCAGCATCACCGAGATTTGCTATGAAAGTGGTTTCAATAATTTTAGTTATTTCAATAAATCTTTTAAAGAATTCACGGGCAAAAGCGCTTCGCGATACCGCCAGGAACTGAAATCAGTGTTAAAATAAATGTTGTAAAAAAACTTTAGGTAGTACTTTCAAAAAAAATTCCCGCTGATACGAGTACCAGCAGGAATTTTAAATAAACCATTTATATAACTAACTAACTATCTTCTGTCTATTCTGATGGCTACGTCTCCGGATACTCTAGTGTCCTCGATTTTAGTTTTCGTACCATTTGTTCTGTAATAGTAGGAATCATCATCATTCGAGTTTTGGTTGTTCCCATAATCGTTGTTCCAGTTGTTGTTTTGGCTGTATTCATAATCCCTGCCACCTTTTACGGATCCAACAACATCAACAATTTGACCACGACGGTTGTAGATAATTTCTAAACCACCTACTCGTTCCAAAGCATAACGGTTGTAGGTCATATAAACGGAACCTACTCGTTTTATTCTATCATTTGAGTCATAGTTAATAAACACATTTCCAATACGTCTTACTCTGCCCATATTGTCGTGTTCTACTTTTACGCCATAATTTCCGTTCCTGTTATTTGCCGGTGCACCGTACGTTGTATTAAAACCCTTTTTTTTACTTGATTTATAAAACATACCGTCATTTGAACCAGTTGAAGGGCGTGTATTAAAATCAAATTGTCCGTCAGGGAATATGAAGAACTCAATTCCTCTTTCTGTGAACACAATTGGGTCGGCGTCTCTAAAATCTACTGGAGATCTTCTTTCTACAGAAAAATCGATTTTCTCTGCTGCGTTTGCTACATTACCTCCAAAAACGAAGATACTAGCTACTAAAAAGGTAATTTTTTTCATGATACATCTATTTTGAATTTTGCCTACTCTTCAGCTTTTCGGCTTTCGCTTTTTTATGCTTATTTGATAAGATATATTCAAGTAGTATGCCAAATTTTTGAATGATGGAGTTGTGATTGTAGAACAGGAATGGGTTTTGACAGCTTAATTTACTATTAATCAGTATTTTAATGATGCCTAAAATAAAAAATAATTTCATTAAAAAGCGAGAGTTATATTTTTTTTAATATACTTTTTTAGTTTGTTCAGTATTTTTCTTGGTGGTCTCGACGAAGAAATCATTTCGATAAAAGAGTAATCATTTACTGTTTAAAAATATTTTTATGTAAAACTACTTATCAACAGTGCTTAAAATTAACTTTTGTTACGAACTCGTATCAATTGATATTGAGTAATTTTGTAACATGTATGCTTTAGTCGATTGTAACAATTTTTACGCTTCCTGCGAACGTGTTTTTCAACCGAAATTCAACGGGAAACCAGTTGCAATATTGTCAAATAACGACGGTTGCGTGATTTCCAGAAGCAATGAAGCTAAAGCCGCTGGGATTCCTATGGGTGCGCCAGCATTTAAGATTAAAGAATTGGTAAAAGAGAAAAAGGTACAATTATTTTCGTCCAATTATGCGCTGTATGGTGATTTGAGCAATCGGGTAATGGCTATTTTAGGGCAGTTTACACCAAATCTAGAAATTTATAGCATCGACGAAGCCTTCCTTAATTTTGATGGTTTGACTGTTTCCGATTATCACGATTATGGAATCCAGATGAAAACCCGTGTACAAAAATGGGTGGGGATTCCCGTTTGTATTGGTTTTGCACCAACGAAAGCATTATCAAAAGTAGCCAATAAAATTGCCAAAAAGTTTCAAGAAAGAACGCAAGGGGTGTATGTAATTGACAGTGATGAGAAACGCATCAAAGCCTTAAAATGGACAAAGATTGAAGACGTTTGGGGTATTGGTTATCGGATGAATAAAAAGATGAAGATCAGAAATATCGCAACTGCTTTGGATTTTATTCAGCCACAGCATGAGGCTTGGATCAAAAAAGAAATGGGTGTGATAGGCATGCGTTTGAAATATGAACTGGAAGGAAAATCAGTTTTGGATTTAGATCCCATTGTGGATCAAAAGAAAAGTATTGCTACGACCCGAAGTTTCCCCAAACAAATTGCTGATTTTGATTTATTGCGCGAACGTGTGGCTACTTTTGCAGCGGTTTGCGCAGAGAAATTGCGAAAACAAAACTCCTGCTGTCATACCATTATTGTAATGTTAGTGGTGGATAAACATACGGTGCAAACGTCTAAATATTATTTTAACATGGCGATTACATTGCCGTATGGGTCAAATTCTACGCTGACGATTTCGAATGCTGCCATCGCAATGTTAAAGAAACTGCACCACGGAAATGAGCATTTAAAATTCAAGAAAGCGGGTGTTATCGTAACCGAATTGATTGATCAGGACAAGAAACAGCTGCAGTTGTTTGATGAGGAAAACCCAAAACATTTGGTACTGATGAAAGTAATGGATAGCCTCAATAACAAAATTGGAGATAAAAAAGTAAAGTTGGCTACCCAAAATTTAGGTTTGACATGGAATATGAATCAGAATCATTTATCACCAAAATACACCACTAATTTTAAAGATATTCTCGAAATAAAATGCCAATAAATAAAGATAAAGATCAAAAATTAACCTTCTTTCTGCCTGATTTTGAAAGTGAATTACGAATTCCTTTCATAAACGAAGGGGTTTCAGCTGGATTTCCATCGCCGGCAGCTGATTTTATGGAGATGAATATCGATTTGAACAAACAGCTGAGCGAAAACCCATTAGCTACTTTTTATATCAGGGTCAAAGGGAATTCTATGATTGATGCTGGAATCAATGATAAAGATGTTCTGGTTGTGGATCGAAGTTTGGAACCGCAGAACAATAAAATTGCGATTTGTTTTATCGATGGAGAGTTTACGGTGAAACGCATGCAACTGGAGAAAGACTGCTTGTATCTGATGCCAGAAAATCCTAATTATTCTCCGATAAAAGTCACCGAAGAAAATCAATTAATTATTTGGGGAATTGTGACCTATGTGATTAAAAAAGTATAAAAGCCAGTTGTTGCCATTATTAAAATGGAATTCTTATTGAAATTTTTTACCATAAAAAAACCTGTTCAAATAAATGAACAGGTTTTCTGTTTAAAACAATTACGTTTTATACCGTATGTTTTGGATTAAATCCATCCTCGCTTAATTCGGTGTGTACGTAATCAGCAACCATTTCAGCTTCATAATCAACTTTTTCTCCTTTAGAAAGTCTATTGATGGCTTTTTCCATAATTTGGTAAATTACCGGAACTACCACTAAAGTTAAGAATAATGAGGAAATTAATCCCCCAATAATTACCCAAGCCAAACCGTTTTTCCATTCGGCTCCAGCTCCAGAGGCTAGTGCAATAGGGAACATACCAAATACCATTGCGATAGTTGTCATCAAAATTGGACGAAGACGCGCATGATTCGCTTGAATTAATGCTGTTCTAACCGTTTCACCAGCTTTTCGTCTTTGATTGGTATAATCGACAAGCATAATCGCATTTTTACAAACCAGACCAATAAGCATGATGATACCTAAAATAGTAAAGATATTCAGTGTATTATTGGTTAAAGCCAAAGCTAACATTGCTCCAATAAATGAAAGCGGGATCGCAAACAATACCACAAATGGATGTACAAAACTATCGTATAACGAGACCATTACTAGGTAAACCAAGATAATCGCAGCTAGTAACGCAATTCCTAATGTACCAAAACCTTCACTTTGATTCTCCTGATCACCACCCCAAATGTAATTGACACCTATTGGTTTTTTCAATTTTTCAATTTTTTCTTGCCATTGTGTTACAATTGTTCCAGAAGCTACACCCACATTCTGACCTTTTACAGTTACCGATGCCGATTTGTCTCTTCGTTCTAATTCACTTGGTCCAGAACCTTCGGTTACAGTTGCAAATTGATTCAGTTTTATTTGTTGTCCAGTATCATTTATAAAAATTAAATTATTTACATCAGCGATGCTTTTTCTGTCGAATGCATTGTATTTAATATTGATGTCGTATTCGTATTCACCAGCTCTAAATCTACCATCAGTATTTCCGCTAAAAGCAGTTTGCATGGTCATACCAATTGTTTGCAAACTCAATCCCAAAGCGGCCATTTTATCTCGGTCTACTTTTACGTTCACTTCTGGATTTCCATCTTCTACGGATAATTCGATTTCTGTTGCTCCTGGAATAGTACGTAATTCTTTTTCTGCTGCTTTTGCAAATTGCATGGCACTTTCTACATTTGGACCCGTTACAATTAATCCTAAAGTGGCATCTTCTGCAGTTCCTAAAATACCAACCGGAACCGTTTTAACTTTTGCTCCAACTAATATTCTTTCTAATTTACGTTTTGTTTTTGCAGCATACACATTTGCCGGTTCATTCCGTTTGTCTAATCCAACCATTTTAACGTTTATCTCAGACTTGTAAGCAGTTGCTTGCGAAGCACCAAGACCTTCACTGGTTTGACCAACCGTTGTAATTTGACTAAAAACGTATGCTTCTTTCTGCAAGAATGCTTCTGCTTTTTGCGTCATGAAATTGGTTTGCTCTAATGAAGCATCTTTTGGCATTTCTATTTGAACTAAAAACTCGCCACTATCAGACGCTGCGAAGAATTCTCCACCAATAAACCCACCACCAAATAAACTAATCATCGATCCAAAAAAGATGACTAAAACTATAGCTAGTGTTTTGAAATAATGATCCAAACACCATTCCAATAATCTTGAAACCCAATTTGTAAAGCGAGTTAAATAGCTTTCAAATCCAAGGATAATTTTTCCAAAAAGATTTTTTCCTTCAATGTGTTCTAATTTTCCATATCGGGAAGACAACCACGGAATGATTGTAAATGAAGCTACTAAAGACAACAAGGTTGAAATAATTACCGTTACACAGAATTGTGTAATAATATTAGAAACCAATCCGGTACTCATTGCAATTGGTAAAAACACCACCACAATTACTAAAGTAATTGACACTACAGTTCCACCAATTTCTGCAGTTCCATCATAGGCTGCACGAACTTTATTTTTACCCATTTCCATGTGCCTGTAAATATTCTCCAGAACCACAATGGCATCATCCACAAGAATACCTACAACAAGAGACAGGCCTAATAAACTCATCAAGTTTAAGGTGTATCCCATCAAATAAATTCCGATGAAAGTAGCAATTAAGGAAGCAGGAATAGAAACCATTACAATCAACGAGTTTCTAATACTGTGCAAGAAAAACAACATCACTAGCGCAACTAAAAGTACTGCAATAAGTAAATCGTGCACAACAGCATCAGCAGCTTCGAGCGTAAAAATGGTACTGTCTTTAGCGATTTCTAATTTTAAACCATTCGCTTTATAATCGGTTTCCAGTTTAGCAATTGTTTTAACCAATTCTTCACTTACCGCAACCGCATTGGCATCCGATTGTTTAATAATTTGTAAAATAATAGCGCTTTTTTGATTGATACGCGCTACTTTTTCAGTGATTTTTTGAGTATCCTGAACATCAGCAATATCGCGTAAACGAACTTGAATTCCGTTTTTAGAGGATACCACCAGGTTTCTTAATTCGTCGACATTTTTATATTTTCCAGCCAAACGAATTAATATTTTTTGCTCCCGAGTTTGAATATTTCCTGTTGGAAAATCCAAATTAGAAGATAAAATATATTGTTGCACTTGCGGAACAGAAAGTCCGTAACCTTGCATTTTTACTGCATCAAGATTGACTTGAATTTCTCTTTCTTGTCCACCGATAATATTTACTTGCGCTACACCTTCTACACGAGAAATAACGGGTGCTAATTTTTTATCAATTAAATCGTAAAAAGCAACTTCATCCATTTTTCCGTTGGCACCAATAGTCATAATTGGTAAATCGCTTAAGGAAAATTTACTCAACGAAGGCGTTTCAACATCATCGGGTAAATCACTAAGAATAGCATTTATTTTACGTTGCGCATCGTTCATAGAGATATTAACATCAGCCGAAGAGGTCAGTGTAATAGAAACAGTTGACAAACTTTCGTAAGACTTCGAGTCTATTTTTTTAATATTTTCTAAGGATGCGATTGCATCTTCAATTTTTTTAGTCACCGTGTTTTCTACCTCACTTGGAGACGCTCCAGGATAAATAGTAGCAACAGTAATTACATTGGTTTCAAATTTTGGAATCAATTCGTAGCCCAATTGGCTGTAACTGAACAGTCCTCCTAATGTTAGAATCGTAAATAATACGATAACTAATGAGGGACGTTTTATGGATATTTCTGCTAATTTCATTTTTTTTTCTTTGCTTTAGGGTTTAAGCTTTAGGCTTTAAGCGGTTTCTTTATGGCTTTAAGACTTATTTTATAACGTCCACTTTAGATCCGTCTTGAAGGTTGATTTGACCTGTAACAATTACAGTTTCACCATCAGAAAGTCCGTTTAAAATTTCTACTTTATCACCAAGGATTCTTCCTGCTGTAACCGTTTTCAGTTTAGCAGTTCCATTTTCGATTACAAATATTTCGTTGCTGCTTACACTTCCTACAAAAGCATTTCTAGGAACAATCATCAAGGATTGTTTTTGTTGGTTTGAAGCAAATTCAGCAGTTCCGTACATTCCGGCTTTCAAATCATTTGAAGCATTATTAGCAATTTCTATTTCTACCGGAAAGTTCAAAGTTGCATCTGCTTTTGGAGCGATGAAGGTGATTTTTCCAGAGAATGTAGCGTCAGGATACACGCTTGCTTTTACGGTAATCGTGTTGCCTACTTTTAAACCTGCAACTTGATTTTCGTTAACATTGACTTTCAATTTCAATTTTGAAACATTTACAATGTCAAACATTTGCGTTGCAGCGCCAAGAACGGATCCTGGTTCAATGTATTTTTTGTTTACGATTCCGTTAATTGTCGCTTTGATATTGGTATCGCCAATATTAACTTTTGCTTGTTGTAATCTTGATTTTGAAGTTACCAAATTCAATTTAGCCTGATCCAATTGTTGTTTTGTCACACCGCCAGTTTTAAATGCATTTTCAAAACGGCTGTAATCGGTCAATGCATTTTGATAAGAAGCCTGTGCAGTTTGCAAGTCAGCTGTAATTTGCTCGCTTCGTACAATTGCTAAAGTCTGACCAATTCGAACTCTGTCTCCTTCGTTAACTAAAACACGTACGACTCTTCCTGGTTTCTCGGCAGAAAAACTCAGTTCTTGAAGTGGTGCAAAATTACCATTAGCAGAAAAATCAAGAGAAATTTCCTCAGTTTTTACCGTTTCCACTTTAACTGAAACGCTGGCATTTTTCTCAGCTACAATGGCTGTTTTTGCCTCGTTGTCTTTTTTGTTATTCATTAAAGTATATGCGATAACGCCTAAAGCTGCTACGATTGCTACTATGATTAGTATATTTTTTTTCATTTTTCTTAGTTATTTATAAGTGTTTTTAATTCGCCTTTTGATTTGATTAATTGTATTTCTGCTAATTTGTAATCTAATATTGCTGTGGTATAGTTGTTTTGTGCTTCTGTCAATGAATTTTCTGCATCCAGTAAATCAGTTAATGAGGCTAATCCTTGTACATAATTGTTTCTGGTGTTGTCTAAAACTTCTTTAGCTAATTGTGCATTTTCTCTTTGATTATTAATGATAGTTAAGCTATTGTCGATTTGCGTTTTTGCATTGGCGAATGCCAAGTCAAGGGATAATTTTGTATCGTTGATGTCTTCTTTTATGGATCGTAAATCGATATCAGCTTGTCTTACTTTGGCACGAGTACCAAATCCTGTAAAAATGGGCACTTTTAAATTCAAACCAATAGAAGAGAAATCTGACCAATATACGCCGTCAGATGGTTTTCCTCCAAGAGGCATTACGGGTCCCTGACCAATATAATTATATCCTGCGTTTAATGATAATGTTGGATAATAACCCGCTTCAACAGCTTTCTTCTGGTAACTTAGAAGTTGTTCTTGTTTTTTCAAAAGCAAATATTCCGTTCGGTTTGCCGTATTTGGAATTTCTGATACGGACTGTGGACTTACTTCAAATGCAGTTTGCGGAATCTCAATTTGCGTTTCTATGGGCATTCCCATATAAAATTTAAGTGCGTTTTCTTGAATTTGTACGGCATTCAAAACTTGTTGGCGTTGTGTAGTGATGTTTGAAATTTTTACTAAAATGCGATCCAAATCTATTTTTTTGGCTAGACCATTATCAAATTGACCTTTAATAATGTTTTTTACTTTAGTGGTGTTTTTGTAGGTACTGTCAATAACGGTTAGTTTTTGTCTTTGAACATATACCTGATAATAATTATTGGCAACGCGCTCAATCACTTGTTCTTCGGTTAATTGTTCGTTAATTTGGTAAAATTCTCTAGTAGATTTTGCAGCTTTCAAACCTGTGAAAACCGTTTGGTCGAATATAGCTTGTGTCAAAGAAACACCAGCCGTAGAATTCCATGTTTGACCAAAAGCGGCTTGAATGGTTGTTCCGGGAGCACCAAATCCTGCTCCATCAATAACGGTTGTTTGGATTACAGGATTATAGGTCAAATTTCCATTTGCTGAAATTTGAGGCAACGCTCTAGAACGAATTTCCTGGATTTGGTATTCGCTGTTCTCTACTTTGAGTTTAGCTTTTTTTGCATCTGCTTTGTTTTCTAAAGCGTAATTGATAGCCTCTTTTAGTGTAATGGTTTTTATGGGGCGTGTCTCAATATTGCTGACGTTTTGTGATTGTACTGATAGCCCGATAACTAGTAGTACTATTAAAATTGTATTCTTCATTATATAGTATAGTTTAGTAAGTTTTTTTCAAGTTCAATAATTCCTTCTGGTGTTGCCATGGCTCTTGTATGGTACTCTAAAATTTCAAGTTCTATTTTTTGACCTTCTTTTTCAGAAACCGTATTTCCTTTTATGGTGAAAATAAGATGGTAATAAAATTGTGTGTAGCTTTGAATATTGATAGAGGATCGGTACAAACCCTGTTGAATTCCTTTTTTAATATTTTGTTCAAAAGTAACATTGCATTCATTAATTTCTCGAGACATTACCTTTTCATATATTTCAGGATAATGTTTTTTTAATTGATAAATAGGAGAAGTGTCTGACGCTTTAAACATTTCTTTAAACATCTTTCGTATCTCAAAATTCTCTTCAATCGCATTGTAGTTTTTTGAAATAATACTGTCTATGATTTCATGAATTTCTTTGTGTATTGTAGTTGTGCTTTCTTCAATAAGTAACTCTTTATTACAAAAATATTTATAAATAGTTTTTTTAGAAATACACATTTCACCTGCAATATCATCCATAGTAATGCTTTTAAAACCTAGTTTTAAGAACATTTCGCTTGCTTTAGATATAATTTTCTCTTTCATTTTTTATGCTGAAACGATTTCAGTATGTTTTAATTAAAGGCCAATTCAATAAATTAATTTGGTAAACGAAGTGCAAATGTAAATAGGAAACTTTTAACACTAAAATAGTTTCCAATAAATTTGTAATTATTTAACATTTACTTTAAACTGTGTTTTTTAAACTGTAAATTCTAGATTAGCAATCAGTTTAATATCTTGTCCCAATGCCAAACCATTGGTTTGATTGAAGGAATTAACAGTAAGGCCAAAATCTTTTCGATTAATTTTTCCTGTTATTTCAAAAGCAGCTTTTTGATCGCCATTGTAAGCGTTAATGCCAATTAATTCTGCATCGAGTTCCACTACTTTAGTAATATTTTTGATGGTTAAATTCCCTTTCAAAAAATTAATATTCTTGTTTACTTTTTCAAACGAGGTCGACTTGAAGCTAATGATAGGATATTGATGCACATCAAATAAATCGTTCATTTTTAAATGTGTGTCTATTTGCTCTAATTTTGTATCCTTATTGTTCACATCCAAAGAGAATTCAATCGATGCGTCTTCTATTTCGTTATTTTCAACTTCAATATGTCCTTTAAATTTATTGATGTTACCGGCTAAATAAGCTATTATTGAATGTCTCATTTTAATCAAAACATCCGATTGGCTCGAGTCAATTGTCCATTTAGTTTTCATATTTTTAGAAGTATTAAGAATTAATTCTATTTCCCAGTCACTGAAATAATTTTGTTTATTTCAGTAAATAAAAATTCAGAGCGCAAATGTAAGACGGAAACTTTGAATACCAAAATAGTTTCCCATGTATTTTTGATTTATTTAACATTTGATGGTAAAACGGAGTTTGTTATGCAAATTGAATACTGTAAATTAGCCAAAAAATTTATTTATGCATTCTATTTATCAATATCAAGAGTTTCTTTCAGATTATTTGCAATCACAATATGAGACCAAAGAACCTAGAAATTTATATGAACCCATTCATTACATTTTAGATCTTGGTGGCAAAAGAATGCGGCCGGTACTTACATTAATGAGTGCAGAGGTTTTTGATGCAGATTATAAAAAAGCGTTGCCAGCGGCTTTGGCCGTTGAAGTATTTCATAATTTCTCATTGGTTCATGATGACATTATGGATGATGCTCCTTTAAGAAGAGGGAAAGAAACGGTACATGAAAAGTGGAATTTAAATACTGGAATTTTATCAGGCGATGCGATGCTAATTTTAGCATACCAATATTTCGAACAGTACGAACCAATTATTTTTAAAGATTTAGCCAAACTCTTCAGCAAAACGGCACTCGAAGTTTGTGAAGGGCAACAATGGGATGTAGATTTTGAAGAGCGGAGTGATGTTACCATTCCGGAATACTTGAAAATGATTGAATATAAAACGGCTGTTTTAGTCGCTGCAGCTATGAAAATGGGAGCAATTATTGCGGAGACCTCTAAAGAAAATGCAAATTTGATTTATGATTTCGGACTCAATTTAGGATTGGCTTTTCAATTACAGGATGATTTCTTAGATGCTTTTGGGAATCCAGAAACCTTTGGAAAACAAGTAGGAGGCGATATTATCGAAAATAAAAAAACGTATTTATATCTTAAAGCAGTTGCCTTTTCAAATATTGAAGAAGCACAGGAATTGAGACGCTTGTTTTCAATTCAGCCAGAAGATAATACTAGTAAAATAGAGAGAGTGAAAGTTCTTTTTAATAGTTCTGGAGCATCAAAGGCAACTCAGGATGCGATTCAGGATTTTACTTTAAAGGCTTTCCATACTTTAGATAAAATGAATATTGGTGCCGATAAAAAAGAAATGCTGAAAGCTTTTGGTGAAAATTTAATGGGAAGAAAAGTTTAGATTTTTAATTCCAGAAGTTTACATCAGATAAAAATGGTTGATTTCAAAAATCGGTATAATTTAAAAAAATTAAACTTTTAGAGTAGTTTCTTAAAATCTAAATTCGTTAATCAACAATCTGAAATCAAATGTTTGTAGTTCCAAAGAATACTGATTTACTCCTCTCTGAAGCAGAGAACGAAAACTTATATTTAAAATTAATTGAACAGATAAACAAGGATTTCAATCTCGCTAACGAAGCAATTGATTGTTCTTTGAATAGCACCCCTGACGAATTAAAGGCGCTGCTGCATGAAAAAATCTTTCGGCTCATTCAATATAAATTTGCCGAATACCTCAATTTACTTTACATAATTGATGTTTCTGAAGAGGAAATAAAAAAGTTAGATGGATCTGATTTAGTACTTCTGGCAGAACAAGTTGCTTTTTTAATACTAAAAAGAGAATGGCAAAAAGTGTGGTTTAGGAACAAATATTAGTTATTGCAACTCTTTTTTTAAGATTGTTTTATTCCATAACGGAGTTCCTTTCGTATCATAAATAGTCAATTTCATCTGACGGTTTTCTTTTGAACCTAAAAAGGAAAGGGTTCCAAAATTATGCTGTGCAATCAAACTGCCTTTCGTTCTGTAAATGTTATTTTCCTGTAATATATTTTCAGATGCGACGCCAGAGGTTAAGGGAGAAACGGTCCAGTCGTACAACGGATAGGTATTGTCTCGAGGAACCTCAGAGAATTCAGTGAAATGCCGGTCACCGCTTATAAACAAGACTCCCTTAATTTTATTATCAAGGATTTCTTTTAACAATCGTTCTTTCTCTTTAGGATAATTGCTATAGTTTTCTTTTTCTGCTACTGAATTTAATACTTGTCCGCCAATTACAATTATTTTAAAACTGGCTTTGGAAAAGCTTAAGGCATTAATCAGCCATTCTAATTGTGTATTTCCTAAAACCGTTCTTTCGCCGGTAATTCTGTTGTTTGGAGTCTTGAAAAACCGATCATCCAATAAAAAAAATTGAGCATCACCCCAGCTAAAGGTCGAATAAATCCCTTCGTTTTGTTCAGGATTCATACCGTAACTTTTATTTGCCCAGAAATCTTTAAATGCTTTTTGAGTTAAAAATTTATTGTAAAAACTGCCATCACTATCATCAGGACCAAAATCATGGTCATCCCAAATAGCAAAATTCTGTGTTTTTGCTAACAGGGGTTGTATTTCTTTTATTGATCTAGAATGAGTATAGCGATGATAAACACCAGTTTTACTATCCCAATCTGCTTCTCTTAAATAAATATTATCGCCACTCCAAATCATAATTTCCGGATTTTTTTTAGCAATACTTTCAAAAATCCCATACTCACTTCCATAGGCTTTTCCTGGTCTGTCTAACGGAGTTTCATTGAAATAGGAACAACTCCCAATGGCTACTGTAAAATCAGGTGCGTCTTCGCGCCATTCCCATAATTTTTTTGATGAAAAAGAAGTTTCGTAAGGCAAGATAATTTCCTTGTCATTTATAAAAACGGTATACTTATATTTTTTCCCGGGACTCAATTGATCCAAGATAATGTGATGTGTAAAGCCCGCTTCTTTTGAAGAAGAATAGACATCAGAATAGAAAATTTTGCTAGGATTGTCAATGGTAAAATAAGCTATTTTTACCGAGGCCTTTTTATTAGTTTGTAGCCAAATCACTGCTTCGGTCATTTCGCAATACCCCACCATAGGTCCTGATTGTAAAATACCGTTTTGTGCAAAACTGTAGCTTATAAATAAAATACAGAATAATTGAAAAGTTTTTTTCATGGGATGTAATTAAAAATAAACTCTGATGAATGGCATAAAGGCACTGCCATAAATATTATTTTTATCAGTCAAAACATTGTAACGGGCACCAATTGTAGCATTCCCGGATCTGTATCCTGCGCCAAGAAACAATCCGGTGTTCCAGTAATCTTGTGAACTGCTATTGGATCCATCTAAATTGACATTTACCCTTAATTGTTCCAGTTCAGCTGAAAGTTGGATTTCAGGAATGGGATTAAATAATCCTATACCACTGCCGCCATACAGATGGGAAGCATAAAGGTCTTTTTGCTTTAAATATTTATACTGTAAACCAATACCCAAAGCGACATATTCATTGAAATTGTAGATGGCGCTTGGTGCTAATGCAATATCCGTATAGCCAGAGCCAAAGCCTAAACCAATTCCGCCTCCAAATTGTACATTCCGCCAGAACTGATTTACCATTTTTGGCTGCATATCATTTTGTTGTGCAAAAAGACAACTTGAAAAAAACAATGTTAGTGTAGCTAAAAAGCTTTTGAAATTATTTAAAAAGCAATTCTTTGTCATAAGTTTTTCGTTTTTTAACAATATTCAATGTAAAAGTATCTTAAAATAAATTATAAATTTATTGTATTATCGTACTTTTGCCAAACTATTTTAACAAAAAAGGTATATTCACTAAATATTATGGATAGGTTTTCATTTTTAAACGCAGCACACACCGAATTTTTCGCACAATTATACGATCAATACTTAGAAAATCCAGACAGCGTGGAGCCAAGTTGGAGAAGTTTTTTTCAAGGTTTTGACTTTGGAATGAGTACTTACAATGCGGAAAACAATGTAGCGCAAATTGCAAATTTTGCTTCTAATAATACGGATGTAAGTTTGGTCTCTGATAAGCTTCAAAAGGAATTTAATGTATTAAAATTAATAGATGGGTATCGTTCTCGAGGGCATTTGTTTACCAAAACAAATCCCGTTAGAGAAAGACGTACCACATCACCCACATTAGAAATTACTAATTTCGGACTTTCTTCCGCGGATTTAAACACTGTTTTTGATGCCGCTAAGGTTATTAATATTCAGCCATGCACACTTCAGGAAATCATATCTCACCTGGATACAATATACTGTCAGCATATAGGTGTTGAGTATATGTATATTCGTAAGCCAGAAGTAGTAGAGTGGATCCAGAAAAAATTAGGGATTAATGATAATCAACCTAATTTTTCTCCTGACGAAAAAAAATCAATTCTTAATAAATTAAATCAAGCGGTTTCTTTTGAAAACTTTTTGCACACTAAATACGTGGGTCAGAAACGTTTTTCTCTTGAAGGTGGTGAATCAATTATTCCGGCCTTGGACGCTTTAATTGAAAAAGCTGCAGAAAAAGGAGTAGAGCAATTTGTAATGGGAATGGCACATCGTGGCCGTTTGAATGTTTTGGCAAATATTTTCGGCAAATCTACTCAAGACATTTTTGGAGAGTTTGATGGTAAAGATTATGATCAGGAATATTTTGATGGAGACGTAAAATACCATTTAGGCCTGACGGCTGATAAAGTAACGAGCACTGGAAAAAAAATCAATATCAATTTAGCTCCAAATCCTTCGCATCTTGAAACGGTAGGAGCGGTTATTGAAGGAATTACGAGAGCAAAACAAGATAAATATTTCCCTAACGATTTCTCTAAAGTATTGCCAATAGCCGTTCACGGTGATGCTGCTATTGCTGGACAGGGAATTTTGTATGAAATTGTACAAATGGCACAACTTGACGGGTATAAAACCGGAGGAACAATCCATATTGTAATCAATAATCAAGTTGGTTTCACCACAAACTACCTTGATGCAAGATCGTCAACATATTGTACGGATGTTGCCAAAGTAACACTTTCACCAGTTTTACACGTAAATGCAGATGATGCTGAAGCAGTAGTACACGCAATATCTTTTGCACTGGATTTCAGAATGGAATTTGGTCGGGATGTATTTATTGACCTGTTAGGATATAGAAAATACGGGCACAATGAAGGCGATGAACCTCGTTTTACCCAACCAGTATTGTATAAAATAATTGCAAAGCACAAAAATCCAAGAGATATTTACATGGAGAAGTTGCTTGCAGACGGAGTGATTGATACTACTTTTGTAAAAGGATTAGAGCAAGAATATAAATCTAATCTGGAGGTTAACTTAGAAGAATCCCGTAAAAAAGATTTAACTATCATTACCCCATTTATGAAAAATGAATGGAAAGGGTTTGAGCAAGTTTCAGATGTTGAAATGCTTAAAAAAGTAGACACTACTTTCCCTGCAGCAGGATTGACTGAGGTTGCAAATGTAATTTGTAATCTTCCGACAGATAAAAAGTTTATCAGCAAGATACAAAAACTGATCAACGACAGAAAAACAATGTTTTTCGAAACCAATAAGCTGGATTGGGCCATGGCTGAACATTTAGCGTATGGGTCACTCTTGAAAGAAGGATATGACGTTCGTATTTCCGGACAAGATGTTGAGCGAGGTACCTTCTCTCACCGTCATGCTGTTGTAAAAGTAGAAGATTCAGAAGAAGAAGTAACCTTATTGAGTACTTTGGAAGGAGCAACCGGGAAATTTAATATTTTCAATTCCCTTTTGTCAGAATACGGTGTGTTAGGTTTTGATTATGGATATGCTTTGACAAATCCAAACACATTAACCATCTGGGAAGCACAATTTGGAGATTTCAGTAATGGAGCCCAAATTATGATCGATCAATACATTTCTTGTGGTGAAGACAAATGGAACAATCAAAACGGAATTGTTCTTCTATTGCCTCACGGATACGAAGGGCAAGGAGCGGAACATTCTTCCGCTAGAATGGAGCGTTATTTACAACTTTGCGCTAGACATAACATGTATGTTGCCGATTGTACAACTCCAGCTAACTTTTTTCACTTGTTGAGAAGACAAATGAAAACAACATTCCGTAAACCACTTATTGTATTCACACCAAAGAGTTTATTGCGTGATCCAAGAGTAGTTTCTACAGTGGAAGAATTTGCAACAGGTAGTTTTCAGGAAACCTTTGATGATACAATAGTTAATAAAGCGGATGTAAAAACACTAGTTTTTTGCACCGGTAAATTCTATTATGACATTATTGCCGAAAGAGAAATTCTGACTAGAAATGATGTTGCTGTAGTTAGAATCGAACAATTGTTTCCATTACCAGTAGAACAATTAAAAGCAATTATAGCGACATATCCAAACGCTGATGATTTTGTTTGGGCGCAAGAAGAACCTAAGAATATGGGTGCTTACAGTTTTATGCTAATGAACTTCGATTTAGTGAAATGGAGATTGGCATCATTAAAAGCCTATGCAGCTCCAGCAGCAGGAAGTTATACACGAGCAAAACGCCGTCATGCCGATGCTTTACGAATGGTTTTTGATAAAAATTTATACAGATAAAAAAATAGTTTAAAGTTTAAGATTTAAGATTGCATTTGCAACACTTTAAATTTTAAACAATTCAAACCTTAAACAAAAAAAAGATGATTTTAGAAATGAAAGTCCCATCACCAGGGGAATCTATAAAGGAAGTTGAAATTGCAACTTGGTTAGTAAAAGACGGAGACTATGTAGAGAAAGACCAAGCGATTGCTGAGGTAGATTCTGATAAAGCCACATTAGAATTGCCTGCAGAAGCTAGTGGGATCATTACTTTAAAAGCAGAAGAAGGCGATGCAGTAGCAGTAGGAGCAGTAGTTTGTCATATTGATACCGATGGAGTAAAACCAACCGGGGATGCGCCAGTAGTTGAAACTTCAAAAACAGAGGAAGCTCCAAAAGTCGAAGTAAAAGCAGCAGTGCCAGTAGCTCCAGTAGCGACTACAACTTACGCTTCAGGAACACCTTCTCCAGCAGCAAGAAAAATATTAGATGAAAAAAATATAACGGCAGCTTCAGTAACCGGAACTGGAAAAGACGGAAGAATTACTAAAGATGATGCTGTTAATGCAGTACCTTCAATGGGGACTCCTACAGGTGGATCTCGTGGGACAGAGCGCACTAAGTTATCTATGTTGCGCAGAAAAGTAGCAGAAAGATTAGTGGCTGCTAAAAACGAAACGGCCATGTTAACAACTTTCAACGAAGTAAACATGACGCCAATCAACTTGATTCGAAATGAATACAAAGATGCGTTTAAGGCAAAGCATGGTGGAATTGGGTTAGGATATATGTCATTTTTTACTAAAGCAGTAACTAGAGCTTTAAAATTATTCCCGGATGTTAACTCAATGATGGATGGTGATCATAAGATTGCATTCGACTTTTGCGATATTTCTATTGCGGTTTCAGGACCAAAAGGATTGATGGTGCCTGTAGTTCGCAATGCTGAAAACTTGACGTTCCGTGGTGTAGAAGCGGATATTAAACGTTTGGCAATTAAAGCGCGTGATGGACAAATCACTGTTGATGATATGACAGGAGGAACTTTCACGATTACCAACGGTGGCGTTTTTGGAAGTATGTTGAGTACGCCCATTATCAATCCACCACAATCAGGAATTCTTGGGATGCACAATATTATTGAGCGTCCGATTGCAGTCAATGGCAAAGTAGAAATTCACCCGATGATGTATGTGGCTTTATCCTATGATCACAGAATTATTGATGGTCGTGAATCAGTTGGGTTCTTAGTGGCTGTTAAAGAAGCTTTAGAAAACCCATTGGAATTATTGATGGACAACAATCCTAAAAAAGCATTTGAATTGTAATACTAATATTCATTCTTTTGCTAAAGAAATAATTTGAATCCTGTCTTGTGTAAAAATGAGACAGGATTTTTAGTATAAAATAAATAAGATTATTTATAGCAGTAACAGTTGCTAAGCCTGTTTTTAAATTCAAAATTGTCGAATGGATACAATAACTAGTTGTTTTATTGCTTTTTTTGCAAATTGATTTAGCAGTAATCAGAATATTACTGCAAAGGCTGTATTTTTATTTGACATCTTCAGAAAAGAGTATCTCGGCTAAGCTTTCGTCTCTTAAATAAATATCATTAAAAAAATTAATTTCGCCAGAATCGTTGACCCAAGAGGTGAAATATCCAATATGAACTGGAATTTTCTTTTTTAGCACGTGAGTAGTTTCCTTGCCACTTTCCATCGCATTATTAATGCGTTCTACGGGCCAATCGGGATTGTTTTTTAAAATGAGGTGGGCTAATTCTCGGGCCTTATTGACGTTAATACATCCATGACTATAGGCTCTGTATTCCGATTCAAATAAACTTTTAGATGGAGAGTCGTGTAAGTAAATATCATTTGAATTTGGAAAAATAAATTTAACCTTACCCAAAGGGTTTTTTGGACCGGGTTTCTGTCTTACTCTACCGTTATTCCATTCCATATTATTAGAAACCAGATAGTTTTTGTCGCGAGCCATTGCCGTTTTTATCTCACTTTGAACAATGCTGGTTGGGATATTCCAGTATGGGCTGAATACGATATGGCTAATCTTACCACTAAAAATTACAGTTTCATTCATGGTTCCACCCACGAATACTTCAGACTCCAATTCGCTTTTTCCATTTCTTTTAAAAATTAGTTTAAAGGAAGGAATGTTAATAATAATGTACTGCTCAGCTTTGGTAAGCTCTGGAGCAATCCATCGGCATCGTTCCATGTTTAGCATAATGGTTTTGATGTAATTTTCAATAGGAATATTCATCCGCTGAATGTGACTGGATGTAATGTTATAGTCGGGTTTATACCCATTTCTTTTTTTGAAATTTTGTATTCCTGCCATTAGTTCCTCATCGTACGAACTGCTGTTGGAATCGTGTTTTAAATCTCCTATTACAGCAAGTCGTTGTCTGATTTGAGAGATGGTTTTGGAGTTGTCTCCAGGTTTGTATTCTCGGATTAAGGAATCAGTACCTATTAAATTCCATGTTCCACTCTGTTCTATTTGCCGGTATTTTTTTAAAGCATCACGGAGTTTGTAATATTGTCCAAAGAATTGCTCCTCATTTTTATCTAACAATTGAGGATCCGCTAACAGAGTATTTAAAAGGCTGACATACGACAGGTTTTTGACAGGTAAAAACCAACCAATTTCTCTTATTTTTTGTACGTCAATACCTTGATATACTTTTTTTGCATAAAAAAGATACATGGCGGATAATAACAGTTCCGTTTCGGTTAAGGTTAGACTGTTAGCTAATTTGGGATTAAAGATAGCGTCAACTTTATCTTTATAGGCTAATCGGGATTTGACGCCTTCTTCCTCAAGTTGATTAACTTTAGAATATAATAAATTGGCAAATTCTATAACGCCTTTCCCATCAAACCAGATGGAATTATAATTTCTTTTTTTATACAAGGCATTAACATCTGATTTGTATTTTTTTAAATTGGGATATTTCTTAAAAAACCGATTAATAACTGTGCTGTCTATTATTACTGTCGATTTTTCTGAGTTTTTTAGTGAGGTAGTTTTTACAAAATAAGTTTTGTTACCACAGGAAATAATGGTGCTATTGGGATAAACTTTGGTTGTTGATAAGCCAATCAAGAAAAAGACAGCAAATAAAGTGAAGCTTCTCATGGCAACATGATTTGTATAAAGGTAGTAAAAAAGGGCTTTTATTTAGGATTATTATAAAATATTTTCGGCAAACTATTGGTAATTGGGGTTTTAAATAGTTTTTTTTGTTTGAAAGTAGTAGAGAAAAAGTTTCTTTTGAATGATTTTTTTCATTTTTTTACCTGTTACACATTCGGTCTTATATATTTCCTTAATTTTGCCGAAATATTTTGAAAAAGTGGGAAGCAAAAATAAATTAAAAAGATTCAAAGAAAACGAGACATTCAATAACGTTTTTCAACCAACTAGAGAAGATGTAGTAGGGGATTTATTTCCACTTAAAGGGAAATGGAATTCAGAATTCTTCAAAAATGAAAATCCTTTGATACTTGAATTAGGATGTGGAAAAGGGGAGTATTCTGTAGGTCTTGCTGAAAGATACCCTAACAGAAACTTTGTGGGTATTGATATAAAAGGCGCTCGTTTCTGGCGTGGTGCTAAAACTGCAGTAGAAACGGGATTGTATAATGTGGCTTTCATCAGAACCCAGATTGAATTAATCAATCATATTTTTGCTGAAAACGAGGTAGACGAAATCTGGATTACTTTCCCGGACCCGCAAATCAAATACAAACGAACCAAACACAGAATGACAAATTCAGAGTTTTTACAGTTGTATAAAAAAATTCTGAAAAAAGAGGGAATCGTAAATTTGAAAACAGACAGTGAGTTCATGCATGGATACACTTTAGGATTGTTGCATGGAGAGGGGCATGAAGTTTTGTACGCCAATCACAATGTTTATGTAAATGAAGGGAGTCCGGAAGAGGTAACTGCTTTTCAGACTTTTTATGAAAAACAATATTTGGAAATTAATAAAGCAATTACGTATATTCGATTTAAAATTAAAGAATAGTTTTCTATTTGAGATAGATTTCTTTTTTTGATACTTGTACTAAGTCTATGAATTTAATCATTTCCTTGTTTTTGGGTTTTATTACGGCTTTTGTAGGGATTACGCCTCCGGGATTAATTAATATGACAGCAGCTAAAGTTAATCTCAAGGAAGGAAAAAGAAGTGCTTATTGGTTTGTTCTAGGAGCCGTTTTTATAATTTTCTTTCAGGCTACGCTCGCCATCTTGTTTGCCCAATTCATAAAAGAGCATCCAGATGTTATTGTTTTACTTCGTGAAGTGGGTTTTGCTATTTTTTCCGCGCTTACCATCTATTTTTTGTTAATTGCTAAAACACCAAAAAAGAGAAAAGGTAAAATAAAAAAAAAGAGTACTTCCACCCGTTTTTTTCTTGGAATGTTGCTTTCTGCTCTTAATTTTTTTCCCATTCCGTATTATGTTTTTGTAAGTGTCACTTTAGCGTCATACAATCTGTTTTATTTTGATACAACTCATGTTTTTGTTTTTGTAACAGGAGTAGTACTGGGTTCTTTTTTGGTGTTTTATTGTTACATTACTTTCTTTCAAAAAATTCAAGATAAAACGGATTATTTCTTGCGCAATATGAACACTATTATTGGCAGCATAACGGGTTTTATATCATTAGTTTCTTTAATCAATATTATACGGTATTATCTGAGGTAGTTTTTCTGGAGGATATAATACTTATACACGCTTTTTATTACAGTCATAATTATGTCCAATGATAATTTTTTTGAACGGGTATACGCCGTTGTCCGACAAATACCTTATGGAAAAGTTACTTCGTATGGAGCTATAGCAAAGGCATTAGGTACGGCTCGATCTGCCAGGATGGTGGGTTGGGCAATGAATGCCTCCCACAGTCTCGAGGATGTTCCAGCGCACCGTGTGGTAAATAGAAAAGGATTACTCACAGGTAAACTTCATTTTGATGGAACTAATCTCATGCAGCAATTACTAGAAAATGAGGGGTTAATTATTATTGATAATCAAATTATGGACTTTGAAAAACATTTTTGGCAACCGGAAGTTCGTTTAGAATAATAAGATGCCATTTTAGCCTTTGTACGAGTGTTTTAATACTATAAACATCCAGTTATCCTATAATCAGTATCAATTTTCGCATCAATAAATGCGATGCAAATCTTTTATAATAAGAACTTTTCATAGTATCTTTGTAATCTGAAATCAGTTTAAATAAAGATAATATTCGGGTATTAAAATGCCAATAGAAAACAGTAAACTAAAAATGAAATTAGACAGAAAAGATATTCTTAAAGCTTTAGAAACGATTACTATAGCTGGAGAAGGAAAAAATATGGTTGAAAGTGGCGCAATAGCAAACGTAATTACTTTTGGCGATGAGGTTGTTGTAGATTTAGTATTGCACACACCGGCGATGCACATTAAAAAACGTGCTGAAGACGATATCAAAAAAACAATTCTTGAATTAGTATCTCCGGATGCTAAAATCAAAATCAATAGTAAAGTTGAGGTTCCAGACAAACCAGAAATCAAAGGGAAATCAATACCAGGAATAAAAAATATCATAGGCGTTGCTTCTGGTAAAGGTGGAGTAGGAAAATCTACTGTAACTGCAAATCTGGCAGTAACACTAGCTAGAATGGGATTTTCAGTAGGAATACTGGATGCTGATATTTATGGGCCGTCTATGCCAATCATGTTTGATGTAGAAAATGAAAAACCTGTTTCTGTAACAGTCGATGGGAAATCAAAAATGAAACCCGTTGAGAGCTACGAAGTTAAAATTCTTTCGATTGGATTTTTCACGGCACCTAGTCAAGCGGTAATATGGAGAGGACCAATGGCTTCAAAAGCGTTAAACCAAATGATTTTTGATGCAGATTGGGGAGAATTGGATTTTATGTTAGTTGATTTGCCTCCAGGAACAGGAGATATTCACCTTTCTATTGTACAATCATTACCAATTACAGGTGTTGTCATCGTGAGTACTCCTCAAGCAGTCGCTTTGGCCGATGCTAAAAAAGGAGTTTCCATGTTCTTGTCAGAAGCTATTAATGTTCCTGTTTTAGGAATTATTGAGAACATGGCGTTCTTTACTCCCGAAGAATTACCAGAAAATAAATATTACATCTTTGGAAAAGAAGGGGCTAAAAATCTTGCAGAAGATTTAGAAGTACCGTTCCTTGGTGAAGTGCCAATCGTGCAATCTATTCGTGAAGCAGGAGATTACGGTCGTCCGGCAGCGATGCAAACAGGTTCCGTTATTGAAACTGTTTTCGAAGAAATTACCAGAAATATAGTGCGGGAAGTAATTAGCAGAAACGAGAGTTTACCTGCAACTGAGGCTGTTAAAATAACAACCATGGCAGGTTGTTCAGCAGTAAAAAAATAAAAATTAGAAACTGAAAGTGATTTTTAATCTTTCAATTTTCTAATTGTACAATCTTTAAATGAAGCAAATGACAACAGAAGAATTAACAATAGAAGTTCAAAAAGCACTTGAAGAAATCAGACCTTTTTTGAATTCTGACGGTGGTGACATCACATTGATTTCCATCGAGGACGATAAACACGTAAAAGTTCGTCTCGAAGGAGCATGTACTAGCTGCAGTGTAAACCAAATGACATTGAGAGCTGGCGTAGAAACCACCATCAAAAAGTTTGCTCCACAAATAGAAACTGTTGTGAATATTCTATAAATTTTTTGGGCGTGACGCTTTTAATAAAAAAAGCTGCTCGATATAATAGATGGTTGCGTTTTTTCTTAAAAGCATCGTTTTTTGAGAATTATGTGTAGGTGGTAATTTTTGTAATACAAAAAAATACCTGTCACCAGCTGTCCTCTTCTTAATCTCAAATCTCACGCACAAACAATACGCATTCCAAAAGTATACAATTGATTAACCAAGCAATTCCAAGTTTTAAAAAATGGATGTATTAATAAAGATTAAAGATCGTGAAGGAGTAGTACATGAATTACAAGCTCCTACAGATATGGCCATGAACATAATGGAATTGTGTAAAGCCTATGAACTTCCGGTAGAAGGCACCTGTGGCGGAATGGCCATGTGTGCTTCTTGTCAGTGTTATGTATTAAATAATGTTACATTACCAGAAATGGGAGAGGAGGAAGAAGCCATGCTTTCGGAAGCATTTTATGTAAAATCAAACAGCCGTTTGGGTTGTCAAATCCCCATCACGGAAAGCTTAGAAGGACTAGAACTGGAGTTAGCTCCTGAAAATTAGATAATAAAAGTGAGTAGAAATTCTCATTTTTATTATTTATAATCCTTAAGGTTCGTCGGGCCTTCAAGTATTTCTTTAACAACTTGAAGAATGCCATTTTCTTTCGTTTCTATTGACCATTTGATCAATGTGATCGTTCCATTTACAATCTCAATTCCGGTTATACTTCGGGGATGTACACAGCTACCGTCATTAAAATAGGGCGTTGATTTTTGATTTGGATATGAAAAACTAGGTCGGTGTGTATGACCCACTATGGTAATTTTGCGATTGTTCTTCTCAATCCATTTTTTTATGCGCAGCTCGATTTTTATACGTTCTATATAATTCTTAGCGGGACTTGTAGGGTCTGAAATTCCCCATATCTGTAAAGGTTTCCACAAGACACGCACCATAAATCGATTGATTTTCCATCCTATATAGTTCATGAAATCGGCTTGATGGCCATGAGTCAAAAACAGTTCTTGATGGGTTTCCTGATGAACTAAAACAAGGGCTTCGTGGCATTGTATGCCGGTAAACAAAGGTTCAATGGTGTCGTTTTGTGTGTTTGTATAAGTGGTAAGCGTTTTCTCTACGTGGTCTTTATCTCGAAAAGTCATCTCATGATTGCCCCAAATTTTATGGTATCTTTTGGAGTCGTGGAATTTCTTTAGCAGAAGATACACGTTTTTGTGTGCTTCAAAAATGGTTTTAAAGAATATGTTTTCCCATAACTCATCACCGTCTCCCAGCTCACAATAGGCAAAACCATCGTTATAATATTGAGTCATTGCATGAAAATAGACATTTCGATTGCTTGCAAAATCATCAGCAAAGCTGTTGTCACTTCTGTGGCAGTCGCTGAAAAGAATAAATTTTGATTGATCGTCAAAAGGTATTCTTTGGGCCTCTTTGTAAGCTCTTGTTAATCGTTCTTGGGAAGACATTTATTAATTTTAAAAAATAAAGATAAAAAAAATAGCGAAGTAAGTTCTTTTCTAAATTAAATACTTCTTTAAAAGAAGGTATTTTTAATTATTTAAAGCAGTTTCTGCTTTTTGTAAAATACGCTCTATAAATAAGGAATATGCTTCTTCAGAAGGATGTAATCCGTCTTGGGTCACAAGATTTATTGGCTAAGCCTTGTTGGTTGATATCTGTTGTATTTATAAATACAACCGTGTTGTCATCGCAGTATTTTGCAAAAGCATTATATGGATCAATTTCCGTAGAAATTTTCATTTGATTTATTGATTCTTGACCAAAAGAGGTGTAGCCATAATCTGGAATAGAAACTACAATTACATTCGTTTTATCTCTTTTACAAGTGCAATAGCTTTATGGATTAATTCAGGAAATTCTTTTTCGAAGAATGAAAAAGGTTTGTTTTTGGTACTGATTGGTTACACCAATTAGTGTAACCAAGTCATAATTTGAAGAACGGATCTGAAAGTTTATTGCTACAAGCAGGTTTGTCGTAGTCCGTCCTGTTTGTACTGTAATTTTCAAAGAGTACGTATTTATAGAATTGCTATTAAGTAGACTTTTCTTTAATTGTTCAGGAAATCTACTTGTTTCACAAACAGACTATGCCTAATTGTGTAACTGTGGACAAATGCAAGGTAGCTGTAAGATTGGTGTTTTGTTCTTATGAGTATGGTATTGTGTTAGACGTGCTCGCAGAAGTCCTTATTGCTGATTTTGGAGTTGTTTCGGTAACGAAATTGTCTGGACTGCAAATACAGTTAAAAAGTAGTAAAAAGAACGCAACTATTGGTTAGAATTTTTTTTCATTATTTAGAAATTAAATAAAAGTTCATTTCTAAATAATAGTTGCGTTTTTTTGAGTGAGTTCTATGCTAATTCTACTTTCATCATGATGGTTTCTTCAATGGCATCCCAAAGACCAATACGTTTTTCTAAAGCCAATTTCGAAACTTCCTCAACATCTGACCATTTTTGCGCATCTGTTCCACAAAGTTGTGTAATCATCTTCATTGCCATAGGACCGTGTTCATCAGCATCCAATTCGATGTGTCTTTCGAAATAATAAATAAGTTGTCTCAAATCCGTTTTAGGAAAATTTTCTTGAAAGTTTTTTAGGATTTCAGTGAACATGCTCGGAATCAAATCTTCTCTTCCAAAAGTAAAGGCAGCTGCAATTTCATGTGATTTTCCTTCTTCAATAACTCTAAAAGTAAAATCTAGAAAAGCTTTAATGTTAGGGTGTAGATTGCTTTTTTTAATGGCAACAAATATGTTTTTAAGGGAATCTACTTCTGACAGAAATTGTTTTATTCCTGCGGTATTCGCATTACAAGCTTCCATCGCTTCAATGTACATCTCGTAATGACTTGATCGTCGGCCATCTAATGTCAAATCGGTCTCTTCAGCAAGTACAATTTCGTTTATCAGATATCTGGTTTCAGGGTTTTCTGTGGCAAACCAGGGTGTGGTTGTACAGGTTAACTTGGCTTGCAATGCCTTTAACAAGGACATAAAATCCCAAACCGCATAAATATGATTCTCCAGAAAACACTGTAAGTCTTCAACGGTTTTAACTTTTTTATATAAGGAATGTTGTAACAATAACTCTTTCTGAGGCTGAATGCTATTGTTGATTGTATCAATATTCATAGGTGATATTTTTATGTAAATATAAAAAAGCTTCCTGTTTCCAGGAAGCTTTTACGATCAATTTTACAAATACTTTAATAGTCGTTTAATTCTATTTAAAGGCTGCAATTCCAGTAATATCCATTCCTGTAATTAACAAGTGGATGTCGTGTGTCCCTTCATACGTAATTACAGATTCAAGATTCATCATGTGGCGCATAATTGAATATTCTCCTGTAATTCCCATTCCGCCTAACATTTGTCTGGCTTCCCGTGCAATATGTATTGCCATATCAACATTGTTTCTTTTGGCCATTGAAATCTGAGCTGTAGTTGCTTTTCCTTCATTTCTCAAAACGCCTAATCTCCATGTCAATAATTGGGCTTTTGTGATTTCAGTAATCATTTCGGCTAATTTTTTTTGTTGTAGTTGCGTTCCTGCGATTGGTTTGTCAAACTGAATCCTTTCTTTGGCGTATCGCAAAGCAGTATCGTAACAATCCATGGCAGCGCCAATAGCCCCCCAAGCTATACCATAACGTGCTGAATCAAGACAGCCAAGTGGTGCTCCTAATCCAGACTTATTAGGTAATAAGTTTTCCTTAGGAACTTTGACATTATCAAAAATTAGCTCTCCAGTAGAGGAGGCACGAAGTGACCATTTGTTATGTGTTTCCGGTGTAGAAAAACCTTCCATTCCGCGTTCTACGATTAAACCGTGAATTCTGCCTTCTTCATTTTTGGCCCAAACTATGGCAATATCAGCAAACGGCGCATTTGAAATCCACATTTTAGCACCATTCAGCAGATAATGGTCGCCCATATCTTTAAAGTTGGTAATCATGCTTCCTGGATCTGAACCGTAATTAGGTTCTGTTAGTCCAAAACAGCCCATGTATTCTCCCGTAGCTAACTTAGGTAAGTATTTTTTACGTTGTTCTTCATTTCCGTATTTCCAAATCGGATACATCACCAAAGATGATTGTACGGATGAAGTGGAACGAACACCAGAATCACCGCGTTCTATTTCCTGCATGATTAAACCGTAGGATATCTGGTCTAAACCTGCACCACCATATTCTTCCGGAATGTAAGGTCCAAAACCACCAATTTCGCCCAAACCTTTAATAATTTGTTTTGGGAATTCTGCCTTTTGAGCATATTCTTCTATAATAGGAGATACTTCACGTTTTACCCATGCACGAGCAGATTCACGCACTAGTTTGTGTTCTTCGGTTAGTAAATCGTCTAAGTTATAGTAATCTGGAGCTTGAAATAAGTCTGGTCTCATGGTTAGGTGATTTTTATGTGATGCAAATTTACATAAAGAAATATAACAAAAGCATTAACAAATGTTATATTTTTTTAAAATTATAAAAAAAGCTCGTGTCTTTTTTAGTAATGCCATGTTAAATTTAATACTATTTTTGACGCTGTTGAATTAATTCAGAATATATTCTGCTATTTAGAAGTAATTATGTTAATCTGGTTTTAAAAGTGGGGTTAAAAATACCTAAATGAAGGTTTTGTATTTTTGTCAATTGATAAAAGTAACACTGCTGGGCAAAAAGCAATGGCTGAATACGATGATATTCTTAACAAAGAGAATAGTTTTCTACTTGTAAAATCAGATAAAGACGAATTGTTAAAAACAAATAAATGGAGGTATTATTATGCGTTTTGTGTTGTTTGGAAAAAACGGGAAAATCATCAGTACTGATGATCCAAGACCATCAAGTCCGGAAATCGAAACATTGATACAGAAATAGATGTAGGATAATCAAAAATATATTCCTGAAAACGTTATGTCTCTTTTTTAATATTTGGAAAAGGAAGAAGTTACGATAAACAAAAAAGAATTTAAATTCTAAATGTGCATTACATCTTTAAATAAAAATCCTTTGTCAATTCTATGTATTCTGTTGTGTATTGGTGTCTTGAAGTTTCGATAATCAATTCATCTATTGTTATACTGGTATTTTCATTTCGACTAAAAGCCAATAAACTGCGCTTAATTTCGGTAGCTGGAGTTCCTTTTACACGAGTGATTTTTAAAGGATATAATTCGAATGCTGCGGCTATAGCCAAGAAGTTTTTTTCTTCTTTAAAGGGAATTATGACAGAGAAAATACCGTTTTCAGAAAGTAGTAAAGCGGCCGCTTCGATTAAATCTTCAAAAGGCATTGCATTTGCAAAACGGGCTAAATCGCGTTTTTCGTTTTCAGATTTATAATCGTCAGTATAGAATGGAGGATTGGATACAATTAAGTCGTATTCGTCTTCTGGTTCTTCTACAAATTCATCCAAACCGGCATGAAAACAAAATAATCGATCGCTCCATGGAGAGTTTTCAAAATTATCAACAGCTTGTTCGTAAGCTTGGTCGTCGATTTCTAAAGCGTCAATTTGTTCCGCGTTACTTCTTTGTGCAAGCATTAAAGCGATTACACCTGTTCCGGCTCCAATATCTAAAATGCTAAAGGGATCGTTTTTAATGGGTGTCCAGGCGCCAAGTAAAACACCGTCGGTTCCAATTTTCATGGCACAACGATCTTGTTGGATGGAGAATTGCTTGAATGAAAACATGAAGATTTAAGATTGTCTGTTAACGAGTGTTGATTTTAATCGCTTGTTCGCTAGCGTTCAGGTTAGATTTTGAGGAACGGAATACTAAAAAGGACTATGGTACACTAATTATAGGTACATTTCAATGAGTCCTTCGGGTAGATCCATGATGACTTTTTTGTTTTCTCTGTCAATTTTTACAAGGAAATGGTCAATCATAGGAATGAGAATTTCTACATCGCCGTTTAGAACTTCAAAAAGAGGTTGGGCAGTAGTGTCATTTATCGATTGGATTTTTCCAACAACACCAAGACGTTTGTCTTCCACTTCAAAATCAATTACTTCATGGAAGTAGAATTTGTTGCCAGTAAGTTTTGGCAACATATTTAAAGGAAGATAAATTGCGTTACCTATAATAGCATCGGCATCTTCTTCGGTATTCATATCTTCAAAACGAATTCTAAGAAAATCATTTTTGTGCAGGGAGCTGCTTTCAATAAAAAAAGGAACCAAGTGTTTGTTGCATTCAACAAACACTGATTCCAAGTTTTCGTATAACTCCGGTTCGTCCGTGTCTAAATAGGCAAGAACTTCTCCTTTGAAACTAAATTTTTTAGCGATTTTACCTAAGTAGAAACAATCTTCTTTACGCATGTTCGCCTTCTAAAATTATGCTTCAGTTGTTTCGTTATTTTCTTCTGCAGCAGGAGCTTCTTCAGCTTCAACTTCAGCAACTTCTTCTTCAACAGCTGGAGTTGCAGCAGCAATAGCATCAGCTTCTGCTTGTGCAGCTGCAGCTAAACGTTTTGCATTGACATCTTGTTCTGCTTTGAAAGCTTTAGCTTTAACATCAGCTTGTGCTTTTGTCAAACCGTCTTTCTTAGCGTCAACTTTTCCAGATTTTGCATCTAACCAAGCATTTAATTTTACATCAGCTTGTTCTTGAGTTAAGGCACCTTTGCGGATACCACCATCAAGGTGATGTTTCAATAAAGCACCTTTGTAAGAAAGAATTGCTTTAGCAGTATCTGTTGGTTGAGCACCATTGTGCAACCATTTTACTGCACTATCAAGGTTTAAGTCGATAGTTGCTGGGTTTGTATTTGGATTGTAAGTACCTATTTTTTCTAAGTATTTACCATCTCTTTTTGAGCGAGCATCAGCTGCTACAACCCAGTAAAAAGGTTTTCCTTTTTTACCGTGTCTTTGTAATCTAATTTTTACTGACATAATCTTGTGATTAAATTGTGAGGTACACGACCTCGATTAATTAAGGGTGCAAAGATACGTTTTTTATTGATTAATGCTAATTCGATAAATGTTTTAATCTTTACGAATGATTATAAGATCGATTTAGATGCTTTTTTTTGAATAACTATTATTTTTGCGATAACAATTTTTTTGACAGTTCAAAAAGTGTCGTTTTGTGCAGTATTATTTGTAGCATAATGTGGCGTTTTTTCTGTAATTTATTATCAGAAAGGGACTGGTTTTAATAGCACTTCTTTCAGGTCGTGAAAGGAAATGTTTTTTACGACCATAATCTTAAAGCTAGCTTAATTTACAGATGGTTCACTACAAAAAGAATCAGAAATTCCCAAGATTTAATTTTTAAGACTATTTGTGAAATGTTTTAAAAGGAACTTGTAGGGATTAACTATTTAAAGACAATTGTTTGTGTTATGATGTATAATTGTAGTAAAATTGGTGTCGTAGCTGGGGTAGTTAAATTGTTCTTGCCAAGTATGAGATCTTAAAGTGTGCCATAGAGCCGGCTTTCAGATTTATTGCAAAAAAACACAAACACAAATTCGTTTGACTACCTTGTTTTAATTTTTAACAAATTTTTTTTTCAAGCGATAAGCTTCGGGTACGTCCATCAGTTCCGAAAATCATATGAATTGGGATTCTGAAAACACTTGATTTTGGCGATTTAAATGATTCGTTTTTTTGTTTCAAATTAAAATAAAATCATAAATAAGCTAACATATAGTAGATTAGAAAAAAAAATACATTACATTTGTTGTATTATTTAAATAAGTACATATGAATATTTTTGTTGGAAGTCTTCCATTCAGTATTGAGGAAGCAGATTTAAGAGAGTCTTTCGAGGCTTACGGAGCAGTTGATTCAGTTAAAATTATTACTGATAAATTTACTGGAAGAAGTAAAGGTTTTGGTTTTGTTGAGATGCCAAATGATGACGAAGCTCAAAAAGCAATTGACGAATTGAACGGAGCTACTGTTCAAGGACGTGCAATCGTAGTAAACAAATCTGAGCCTAAACCAGAAGGTGAAAGAAGAAGTTTTAACAATAACAGTCGTGGTGGAGAATCACGTGGTGGTTATGGTGGTGGAAACAGCCGTGGTGGAGACAACCGTGGTGGTGGAAACAGAGGAGGATATTAATATTTTTTTCTAAAGTATAAAAAAAGGCGTCAATTTTTTGACGCCTTTTTTGTTGTTTATTATTTTATTTAAAGCCGAGTAAAAGCTAAAAGGGAGTGTTGTTTTTCAGGTTGTAATCTTAGCTATTACTCAATTTTAAACAAAAAAACTTTGGAAATTTATAGATTAGCAACTAACCAGTCGCCTACTTCACTAGTTTTGTATGCTTTTGCATCTTTTCCAGCTAAATCCTCTGTTACAATTCCTTGTTCTAATGATTTGTTGACTACTAGTCGTATGGCTGCTGCTTCTTCTTTTAATCCAAAAGCATCTTCAAACATCATGGCAGCAGATAATATGGTCGCTAGAGGATTGGCAATATTTAAGCCTGTTGCTTGAGGATACGATCCGTGAATAGGTTCGTACAATGAAGTGTGTTCTCCTACTGATGCAGATGGCATTAATCCCATGGAACCCGATATTACTGAAGCTTCATCTGTTAATATATCACCAAATAAATTTTCTGTAATCAAGACATCATATGAATTTGGCCATTGCACCAACCGCATGGCAACCGCATCAACGAATTCATAACTCACCGTTACTTCAGGATACTCTTTTTCCATTGCTTGTACAGTTTCTCTCCACAAACGAGATGTCTCCATTACATTGGCCTTATCTACACAACATAATTTTTTAGTACGGGTCATTGCTAGTTCAAAACCTTTCTTAGCCAAACGTTTTACCTCAGATCTGGTATAGGTACACGTATCAAAAGCGGTTTCACCATTATCTTTTCTTCCTTTTTCACCAAAATAAATTCCTCCAGTAAGTTCTCTCAAGAAGATTAAATCAGTTCCTTCAATGCGTTCTCTCTTTAAAGGAGAATTGTCAATCAAAGATGGAAATGTAAAGGTTGGGCGTACATTAGCAAACAATCCCAGTTTCTTACGCATCAACAATAAACCTTGTTCTGGACGAATTGGGGCGCTTGGATCATTATCGTATTTTGGATGGCCAATGGCTCCAAACAAAACAGCATCCGCTTTCATGCAGATTTCATGGGTTTCGTCAGGATAAGGAATTCCAACAGCGTCAATAGCACAAGCTCCCGTGAGCGCTGGCGTCCAAGTGATTTCATGTTTAAATTTTTGAGCAATCGCATCCGAAACTTTTACGGCTTCATTAATTACTTCGGGTCCAATTCCGTCTCCAGCTAAAAGGGCTATATTAAATTTCATATTGCTTAGATTTTTATTGTCGTTTCTGGCCCTCTCTAAACACAGGAGAACCCGGATACAATACAGTTGTGTTTGTTTTGATTTTAATTTTTAATTTCAATATTTCAACCCAGTCTTAATCGGGTCTATCTCTACTTCGAAGAAAGCTGGCGCGGGAATTACATTGAGCATTTTTTGGGTTGCTATGATTGCAGCAACTGTTTGGTCAGAGTCCAGTCCTCTAGTTTTAAATTCTTTGCCATTATTAATCCAAGTGATTATAGTTTCACACAAGGCGTCAGAGCTACTGCCTGGTGGGATTCGTACAGCGTAGTCAATTAATTTAGGCAATTCTAAATTTTTACTTTTATATATTTTTGCCAAGGCATTCATAAAGGCATCGAATTGCCCGTCTCCTTGGGCATGCTCTTCAATAATTTCTCCATCTATTTTTAAACACAAAGTGGTGGAGGGCCGCAAGCCTTTGGCGTGTGATAACACATAAGACTCCACAATAATTTTTTCTTGATAAGTCTGGCTGTCTAAAACATCAGAGATAATATAGGGTAAGTCTTCTTTTGTAACGGTTTCTTTTTTGTCTCCTAATTCGATAATTCTTTGAGTAACTAATTTTAAATCTTCGGGGTTTAATTGCAAACCTAACTCTTGAAGGTTTTTTTCGATATTAGCTTTTCCAGAAGTTTTTCCTAAAGCATATTTTCGTTTTCTTCCAAAACGTTCCGGAAGTAAGTCATTGAAATATAGATTGTTCTTGTTGTCGCCATCAGCATGAATACCTGCAGTTTGGGTGAATACATTGTCACCAACGATAGGCTTGTTTGCCGGAATTCTATACCCAGTAAAAGTTTCCACTAACTTGCTCACTGAATATAAAGAAGATTCTTTTACACTAATTTCTATTTCGGGCAAGAAGTCGTTGATTACCGCAACAGTACTTTCAAGCGGAGCATTTCCAGCCCGTTCTCCCATTCCGTTTACCGTGACGTGAAGTCCTTGAATTCCTGCTTTTACAGCTTCCATGACATTGGCGATACTTAAATCATAGTCGTTGTGCGCATGAAAATCAAAATGAATATTGGGGTATTTTTTAATTATTTTTGAAATAAATTCGAAAGTTTCTGCCGGAATTAGTACGCCTAGTGTATCAGGTAATAATATTCTTTTGACAGGTTGCGTTACCAAAAATTCTAAAAACTGAAATACATATTCTGGAGAATTACGCATACCGTTACTCCAGTCTTCTAAATAGACGTTGGTAGCAATATCATTTTTTTGAGCTAATGCTATTGTTTGAGCAATTTCAGAGAAATGTTGTTCGGGTGTTTTTTTTAATTGATGAGTCAAATGATTCAAAGAGCCTTTAGTCAATAAATTCTGCACCTTTGCACCAGTTTTTTTCATCCATTCTATAGAAAGGCCGCCGTCAACAAAAGTTAAAACTTCAATTCGGTTACTGTATCCTTTAGCTTTAGCCCATGTCATGATGCCTTTCACACCTTGAAATTCTCCTTCGCTCACTCGAGCCGAAGCAATTTCGATTCTATCAATATTTAATTCTTCTAGCAACAATTGCGCAATGGTTAGTTTTTCTGCAGCAGAAAAGGATACTCCTGAGGTTTGTTCACCATCACGGAGCGTCGTGTCCATTATTTCAACTTTTCTTTTTTTCATTATAAATGGGATACAATTTCGATTTCATAAATTTGAAATCGGGATGTGTTGTTTTGATAAAAAAACTAAAAGAATTACTCCTGGGGGAATCCCCAAAAAATCTTTAGTAACTGCATTTTAGGATTATTTTTTAATAAGGAAGTTGATTGGCAAATTCCACTACCTCTGATTTTATATTTTGTAAATAATCAATATCATCAAAACCATTAATCATATTATCTTTTTTGTAACCAGAAATAGCAAAAGAATCTACCTCTCCGGTTGCTTTAATAGTTATGGTTTGTTTTGGAAGGTTTATTTCTATTTCTGATTTTGGATCTGCTTCAATCGCTTTGAAAATTGTAGCTGCAAATTCAGCACTGACTTGAACAGGTAAAACGCCAACGTTTAAACAATTATTTCTAAAAATATCAGCAAAAAAACTAGAAACAACGGCTCTAAACCCATAATCATAAACCGCCCAAGCAGCATGTTCTCTTGAGGAACCTGAACCGAAGTTTCTGCCCCCAACAAGGATTTTTCCACTGTAGATTGGATTATTCAAAACGAAATCTTCTTTTGGGGTATTGTCTCCATTGTATCTCCAGTCCCGGAAGAGGTTGTCGCCAAAACCCAGGCGTTCGGTTGCTTTTAGAAACCGAGCAGGAATGATTTGATCCGTATCTACATTTTCTATAGAAAGCGGTACTGCGCTACTTGTAAGCACATTGAATTTATCGTAAGCCATTTGATTTTAATTGTTAATTAACGATTTCTGATTTTTAATTTCTGTTTTTGAAAATAAATCTTTAGTCGCTAACGGTTTAAATAGATGCTATAAAGTTTGAAAGCTAACATAAATAGGACTCGAGCAAAACGAATAAACGAAGCGAATCAAATATAGTCAGCTTAATGGATTTTTTTTAAATAAGTTCGCGGGGATCTGTCAAAACACCTGTCACCGCTGCAGCTGCAGCCATAAACGGACTAGCTAATAAGGTTCTTGATCCGGGGCCTTGACGTCCTTCAAAGTTTCTATTCGAAGTGCTGACGGCATATTTTCCGGCAGGAACTTTGTCGTCATTCATGGCCAAACAAGCAGAACAGCCAGGCTGACGCAATACAAAACCGGATTCTGTTAAAATAGCAAGAATTCCTTCTTCTTTAATTTGTGCTTCTACAACATGAGATCCCGGAACGAGCCAAGCGGTAACATTATCTGCTTTTTGTCGTCCTTTAACAATAGAAGCAAAAGCTCTAAAATCCTCAATACGACCATTCGTACAACTCCCTAAGAATACATAATCGATTTGTTTTCCTATCATGGCTTCCCCTTCTTGGAATCCCATATAGTCTAATGATTTTAGGTAGGTTTCGTCACCACCTTCTACGTCTTGTGTATTAGGTATGCTCTTAGAAATCCCTAATCCCATTCCGGGATTTGTTCCATACGTAATCATTGGTTCGATATCTAAGGCTGAAAAAGTAATTTCCTCGTCGAATTTTGCATCAGCATCTGTTTTTAATGTTTTCCAGTAGGCAACTGCAGTATCCCAATCAGTTCCTTTTGGAGCAAATAAACGCCCTTGTAAATAATCAAAAGTGGTTTGGTCCGGTGCAATCATTCCTCCGCGAGCCCCCATCTCGATGCTTAAATTACAAACGGTCATGCGTCCTTCCATCGTCATGTTTTCAAAAACTTCCCCTGCATATTCTACAAAATAGCCGGTGGCGCCTGAAGTGGATAATTTTGATATAATATAAAGTGCAACGTCTTTTGGAGTAACTCCAAATTGGAGTTCACCAGTTACGTTAATACGCATTTTTTTAGGTTTCGGTTGCATGATACATTGTGTAGAAAGAACCATCTCAACCTCAGAAGTTCCAATTCCAAAGGCAATAGCACCAAAAGCACCATGGGTAGAGGTATGTGAATCTCCACAAACAATCGTTGCTCCAGGTAAAGTGATTCCGTTTTCAGGGCCTACTACGTGAACAATTCCGTTTTTTATATTACCTAGTCCCCAATGGCTGATGCCATATTCTTTAGCGTTTTCTTCCAATGCTTTTAGCTGATTGGCAGATAATGCATCCTCAACCGGTAAGTGTTGGTTTATAGTGGGCGTATTATGGTCGGCAGTGGCAAAAGTGCGCTCTGGATACAAGACAGATATTCCTCTTTCTTTTAAACCTAAAAAAGCTACAGGACTAGTAACTTCATGGATGAAATGACGGTCAATGAAGAATACGTCTGGTCCATCTTCAATTTTTCGGACCACGTGTGAATCCCATACTTTGTCAAATAATGTAGTACTCATTTTAAATATTTTTAAGTGTATTTCTTTTTTACAACCCAATTATTCGCATAAAGTTGTAACAATGAAAACAAATCTAAAAAAAGAAATAAGGCTGTAAATTTTAATATTTCATTATATACGATACCCAAAATCGTATTAAGGTATTTCTTGGATGGTTTTTTATCTTTTAGGTTTCTTTTTTATTAGTACAGTTTTTATTTAGATAAAATAAAATATTAATTTCTTGCTGTTTTTGATATTTATCAAATAGTTAAAATAAGCTCCTAAAAAGCTATTATATTTATTAATTTTTAATTTAATAGAGTTAAAACCGATTTTTTTTTATTGTATTCCGCTATTTGACTTTTGTTGGAGTTGCTTTTCGAGGTAGTTCTATTAATAAATGGTATGTTTTATAGTTGTATTTCAGTATTTTTTTTTTAAAGAAATACTACGACATCCAAAAAATGTAATTTTTTGTTTTTTAGAATAGAATTAAATGAAATTGAAGGTATTTATTTTTTATAAATTGTCCATTTATGACAAGTACCTGACAATTATTTTAAATGAAGATCGCTAATTTTGAATAGTATAAAAAATTAAAAATAATATCATGCATTTAAATCAAATCGCATACAGACTTGGAGTTTTGGGAACAGTAATCATTTTAATTTGGGTGGGACTTTTTAAGTTTACGGCTCTCGAAGCTGGAGCCATAAAAGGTTTGGTCCAAAATCATTTTGCCATGGGTTGGATGTATAAACTAATGTCTGTACAAACAGTTTCTAATATAATTGGGGTTTTTGAGGTTGTAACTGGAATCGGGCTAATACTTTCTTTTTTTAATAAAAAAATCGGAATGTATGCTGGTCTGGCTTCGGCTATTATATTTGTTACAACTTTAAGTTTTTTGGCAACCACTCCGGGTGTTTTTAAAATCGTAGAAGGTTTTCCAGTAACTGATTTTTTTATCCTAAAAGACATTCCGTATTTGGCAATTTCTTTAATGGTTTGTGCAAAAAGTAAAGAATAAAAATTATTGATAGGTGTTTATAAAATCCTGCATTCTTTCTCCAAAAAAAGACTAAATTTGAAATTCATTTTTTGCATTTTTTACTAATTTTAAAGTGTTTAAAACCAGTTAAATACACGGTCTGAATCTATGGATTTAGGCACCCTTTCCTCCCGGAAGGGCTGGGGAGGGGATTATGTACTTAATATTCGATACCGAAACTACAGGATTACCTAAGCGTTGGGGCGCACCCATTTCAGATACGGATAACTGGCCCCGTTGTATTCAAATCGCTTGGCAGTTGCACGACGATATGGGAAAACTCATCGAGCACCAGGATTATTTGGTGAAGCCCGAAGGATTTAATATTCCGTATGATGCGGAACGAATTCACGGTATTTCTACGGAATTGGCGGAAGCCGACGGAATTTCGTTGTCAGAAGTTTTAGAAAAATTCAATATTGCATTAGGCAAAGCCAAATTTATTGTGGGTCAAAATTTAGGTTTTGACATCAATATTATGGGGTGTGAGTTTTATAGAATGGGAGTGGAAAGCCAAATGAGTTCGATGCCTATTTTGGATACGTGTACCGAAGTTACTGCTTCCTTATTGCGATTGCCAGGAGGTCGAGGCGGTAAATTTAAATTGCCGACCTTAACCGAATTGCACTCTTATCTTTTTAATAAACCCTTCGGTGAAGCGCACAACGCAACGGCCGATGTGGAAGCAACCACGCGTTGTTTCTTGGAGTTAATTCGTCGAGATATTTTCACTAAGGAAGAACTCGATGTTGAAATTGGTTATTTTAAAGATTTTCAAAATAAAAATCCAAGTGAGATTACACTCATTGGTTTAAAACATATTAATCTTAAGGAAGCGTCGGATAAAATTCGTCAGCAGTTTGGAGAAAAGCAAGCGCCTGCGGTTTCCAGAGCAGCGATTTCTGAGAATAAAAAGGTACTTATTGATACGCCTTTTGTACACTTACACAACCATACGCAATTTTCGGTATTGCAATCGACCATTAGTATTGCGGCATTGGTAAAAGCGGCGGCGCAACAAAAAATGCCTGCGGTTGCCATGACGGATCATGCGAATTTGATGGGTGCTTTCCATTTTGTCCGTGATATTTTATATCATAATAAAGCGGTTGAAACCAAGAATAAAGCCGCTATCGCAAATGGTGAAGAACCTACCGAAGTTACGATGAAACCAATTGTAGGTTGCGAGTTCTTTGTTTGTGAAGACCATAAAAACAAGTCGGTTAAAGACAATGGGTACCAAATAGTACTTTTGGCGAAGACCAAAAAAGGCTATCATAATTTGGCTAAAATGTCTTCCATCGCTTATACCGAGGGGTTTTATTATGTGCCAAGAATCGACAGGAAAGTCATTCAGGAATTCAAAGAAGATATTATTGTTTTGTCTGGTAACTTGAATGGTGAAATCCCAAGTAAGATTTTGAACATTGGTGAAAACCAAGCCGAAGAGGCCTTGATTTGGTGGAAAAATGAATTTAAGGAAGATTTTTACATTGAGGTGATGCGTCACAATCAGGAAGATGAAAATCGGGTGAATGCGTCTTTAATTTCATTAGCAAGGAAGCATGATGTCAAGATTATAGCGACAAACAATACCTTTTATATAGACAAAGAAAATTCAAATGCACATGATATTTTGCTTTGTGTGCGTGACGGTGAAAAGCAAACTACACCCATAGGTCGTGGTCGTGGGTATCGGTATGGATTGCCCAATCAGGAATATTATTTCAAGTCGGGAGACGAAATGAAACAACTCTTCAATAATCTGCCTGAAGCGATTTCGAATATTTCGGAGATTGTGGATAAAATTGAAATTTTCGATTTGGCACGGGAAGTTTTATTGCCAAAATTTGAAATCCCTATTGAATTTAATAATCCTGAAGACATATTAGACGGCGGAGTTAGAGGTGAAAATGCGTATTTGAGGCATTTGACTTTTGAAGGTGCCAATCGCAGGTATCCCGTAATTACTGAAGAAATTCAGGAACGACTGGATTTTGAATTATTGACGATATCCAATTCCGGGTATCCGGGATATTTCCTGATTGTACAGGATTTAATTGCCGAGGCAAGAAGTATGGGCGTTTCTGTGGGACCTGGTCGGGGATCCGCGGCGGGATCGGTGGTGGCGTATTGTTTAAAAATCACGAATATCGACCCGTTAATGTACAACCTGCTTTTTGAGCGTTTCCTGAATCCCGATCGTGTGTCACTTCCCGATATTGATATCGATTTTGATGATGAAGGACGCAGCAGCGTGATGGATTATGTGATCCGGAAATACGGCTCGAAACAAGTGGCGCAAATTATTACCTATGGTAAAATGGCAACAAAATCGGCGATTCGAGATACCGCTCGTGTTTTGGATTTACCTTTATTTGAAGCCGATAAAATAGCAAAATTGATTCCGGGGATGATGCCGTCCAAGTGGAATTTAGCGCGATTTTTGAATGAAAAAGAAGATGTTATAAAGAAGGCCGTTCGTCCGGAAGAATACGATAAAATAAAAGAATTAATAGGTCTTGCGAATGAAAGTGATTTGGGTGGAGAAACTATTCAGCAGGCCAAAGTTTTAGAAGGAAATCTAAGAAATACAGGTATTCACGCTTGTGGGGTGATTATTACGCCAAGCGATATCACGAATTTTGTTCCAGTGGTTACTGCCAAAGATTCCGATTTGTATGTGACGCAATTTGACAACTCGGTCGTGGAAAGTGCCGGTTTGTTGAAGATGGACTTCTTGGGTTTGAAAACCCTGACTTTGATAAAAGATACCGTCAAATTAGTAAAATATAGGAGTAACATTGACCTTAATCCAGATGAATTTCCTATTGATGATTTAAAGACGTACGAGCTTTTTCAACGGGGTGAAACAGTCGGAATTTTCCAGTATGAAAGTGCTGGAATGCAGAAATACATGAAGGAATTGAAACCTACGGTTTTTCCCGATTTGATTGCGATGAATGCATTGTATCGTCCGGGACCGATTGCTTATATTCCGAGTTTCGTCAAGCGAAAAAATGGTGAAGAGGAAATTATTTATGATCTTGATGCCTGTGAAGAATTGCTAAAAGATACGTACGGAATTACCGTTTACCAGGAACAGGTAATGCTTTTGTCCCAAAAACTGGCGGATTTCTCCAAAGGGGATGCCGACGTTTTGCGTAAAGCGATGGGTAAAAAGCAAAAAGATGTTTTGGATAAAATGAAACCTAAATTTATCAGTCAGGCTGCCGCCAAAGGGCATCCCGAAGATAAGCTAGAGAAAATTTGGAAAGACTGGGAAGCCTTTGCGGAATATGCTTTTAATAAATCGCACTCGACTTGTTATGCTTGGATTGCCTACCAAACGGCATTTTTGAAAGCGAATTATCCCGCCGAATATATGGCTGCGGTTTTATCTAATAATATGAGCGATATCAAGCAGGTTTCGTTTTTTATGGAAGAGTGCAAACGTATGGGACTGCAGGTTTTAGGGCCTGATGTGAATGAATCGTTTTATAAGTTTACCGTAAATGACGATTATGCGGTACGTTTTGGGATGGGAGCTGTAAAAGGAGTAGGTTCAGGAGCAGTGGCTACGATTGTGGAGAATAGAAAAGACGGACGATACAAATCGATTTTTGATTTGACCAAACGTATTGATTTGCGTGCAGCGAATAAAAAAGCGTTGGAGAATCTGGTTTTGGCTGGTGGTTTTGATTCGTTTTTAGGAACAACACGAGCGCAATATTTTCATGATGATGGCGATGGAATTACTTTTTATGAGAAAGCGATTCGGTATGGATCGAAGTATCAGGAAAATGAAAATTCATCGCAAGTAAGTTTGTTTGGTGATACTAGCGAAGTCCAAATCGAAGAGCCTGTTGTGCCACCGTGTGAGGATTGGAGCACGATGGAAAAACTCGCCAAAGAAAAAGAGGTTGTTGGGATTTATATTTCGGGACATCCGCTGGACGATTACAAATTTGAAATGAAATATTTTTGTAATGCCAAGCTAGAAGCATTGAAAAATATGGAGTTGCACGTCAATAAAAACCTTGCATTTGGGGGGATTATTAATAATGTGCAACATCGTGTGGCTAAAAACGGCAAAGGTTGGGGTATGTTTTCATTAGAAGGGTATGACGAAAGTTATGAATTCCGAATTTTTGGGGAGGAATATTTAAAGTTCCGTCATTTCTTTATTCAAAATAATTTCACCTTTATGAAAGTGATGGTTAAAGAGGGCTGGACAGACCGAGATACTGGCAAAAAAGGAGAGCCAAGATTACAATTTGTGGAAGTAAAGCAGTTGCAAGATGTGTTAGAGGCTTTTGCTAAAAAATTAATATTATTGTTAAATATTAAGGATTTAGAAAATGATTTTATTCATAAATTGAGCCACCTTTTTCAAGAGAATAAAGGAGATAATACGGTTTCATTTGAAATTATGGAACTGGAAAAAACAAAACGACTCGTTACTGTTGCTCCTGTTGAAATAGAAAACGAAGAGGTGGCTTTTGTTGACGAAAATGAAGATTCTGAAATGGAAGCGCTTCAACTTCCAGAGATAAATATTGAAGCAAAAGTGGAAGAAGTCGAAGAAATTAAAGTGGTAACCAAGTTAACGATGCCAAGCAGGAAATTGAAAATCAAGATCTCCAATGAATTGCTCGTAGAGCTAGAGAAAATGCAGATAAACTTTAAGTTAAATTAGAGTATAATGCCATAACTCTGATAGAAGTAGAAATCCTTTTGCAACCCGGTCTAGGTTTTGGACGCGATTAAGTTGTAAAAAAAATGAAACGAATAGCAGGAAATAGCTGGTAATTTATTATAAATAACAATTGACAATACACTTATAATCAAAACTAATTTGAGAATAGTGTTTGATTTGTTTTTAATGTATAAATTTGTAAGCTAGTTTGAAACTTTAAGATGTTCAACTAATAAACTTTAAATAAATAATTATGGCATTAGCAATAACAGATGCTACTTTTGAAGAAGTAGTTTTGAAATCAGATAAACCGGTAATGGTCGATTTTTGGGCAGCATGGTGTGGACCTTGTAGAATGGTTGGGCCAATCATTGATGAATTAAGTACTGAATACGAAGGGAAAGTTGTTGTTGGAAAAGTAGATGTAGATGCAAACCAAGAATTTGCAGCTAAATACGGAGTAAGAAACATTCCAACGGTATTGGTTTTTCATAACGGAGAAGTAGTAGGAAAGCAAGTAGGAGTTGCTCCAAAACAAACCTACGCGGATAGTTTAGACGCTTTGTTGTAATCGGTAGATTATGATTTATATAGAATCTGAAAGGATTCAAATAAAAGGTTTGGCGAAAGTCAGGCCTTTTTTTGTAGGATTTACAGCGTTTCAATCAGGCATATAAAAAAGCACTACAAATTCTCGAATTAAAACAACAATTTTAAAATCAGTGAATCTGATGTAGTTCTAGATTCTTTTCAATTTTTAAATTTTTAAATCGTTCAATCTTTTAATATATTTGGAATATGAAGATTGAATCGCAAATAGAGAAAATTTCCAGTTTTCAGCATTTGGAGTTGCTGGCCCATCAGGTGGTGGAGGGTTTTATTTCAGGAATGCATAAAAGTCCGTTTCATGGGTTTTCGGCTGAATTTGCCGAGCACAAAGTGTATAATGTAGGCGAAAGTACAAAGCATATCGATTGGAAGTTGTTTGCCAGAACGGATCGTTTGTACGCAAAACGTTTTGAGGAAGAGACTAACTTACGGTGTCATATCATTATAGATAATTCTTCCTCGATGCATTATCCTAAACTGAAAGAGAGTCAGAATTTTTTTGAAAATAAGATTGGTTTTTCGGTTTTGGCTTCGGCGGTTTTAATGAACCTTTTAAAGAAGCAACGCGATGCTGTAGGGCTAAGTGTGTTCTCAGATACATACGAGTATTATGCGCCAGAGAAAGGAAGTGATCGCCACCATCGAATGATTTTGAATGCGCTTGAAGGGCTTTTACAGCAACCAAAAGTTCAAAAAAATACGGATACGATTACATTCTTACATCAAATAACCGAAAATATCCACCGTCGTTCGATGATCATATTATTTACGGATATGTTTCAGTCCGGTAATGAGCAAGCGTTGTTTGATGCGTTGCAACATTTGAAACACAACAAGCATAAAGTGGTTTTGTTTCATGTTGTCGATAATAAAACAGAATTGAATTTCGACTTTGATAATGCTCCCAGAAAGTTTATTGATGTGGAAACAGGAGAAGAGGTAGCCGTTTTTGCCGATAATGTAAAAGAAGAATACGAAAAACAGGTAGAAAATTACTTCAGTAAGTTGGCTTTAACGTGTTCTCAAAACCGAATAAAGTACATTCCGGTGAGTGTAGCGGAAAATTTCGAAAAAATAGTGATGACATACTTGGTTGAAAAACAAAACTTTGGGTAGTAGGGCGAAATTTTATCAATTATTTTTTTATAAAACGCTTGCGTAAACGGAAATCTATTGTATCTTTGCCACCGCAATAACGCAGAGGTTTGGTAGTTCAGTTGGTTAGAATACATGCCTGTCACGCATGGGGTCGCGGGTTCGAGTCCCGTCCAGACCGCAATATTGGGGAAAGCCTTTCGTAACAGAAAGGCTTTTTTGCCCCATAAGGTTTTTAACGTTAGTTGTGTTGTTTGCTACGAATTTGTAACTCGTAGCGGGTTTAGTAGTTAGACCAATGAAAAGCTTTCCACTCTGGTGGATAGCTTTTTTGATTTAAAAATAAAGCAGGTTTGATAGTTCAGTTGGTTAGAATACATGCCAGTCATCTCGTTTTTTAGGACGAGACGGGTTCGATTCAAGAAGCTGGATTAACGGCTTCAAATGTTATAGATTAAAATACTGGTTTGGTAGTTCAGTTGGTTAGAATACATGCCTGTCACGCATGGGGTCGCGGGTTCGAGTCCCGTCCAGACCGCCAGTAATAAGAAGCTTTTCGTAATAGAAAAGCTTTTTTTGTTAAATATAGTTCTAAAACTAAAGGTACATTAAAACAACTGAGATTTATAGTTCCATACAATCCACACAAACAATCCCAAATACATTACGCAAACCACAAATTTCATAAAACTGGAAGCTAGAAACCCCGCAAAGGAACCTGCGGCCGCTTTAAAAGCCCTGTTGTGGTCTTTAAAATCATAAATAAGTTCGCCTATCAACGCACCAACAAAAGGACCGATAATGAACCCAAAAGGTACTGGAGCAAGAATTCCAATAATCAGACCGATGTTTGTTCCCCAGATGCCATACGTGCTTCCGCCAAATTTTTTGGTTCCCTTTGCGGGAATCACATAATCTAAAACCGATATGATTACAGTGATTAAGAATGCAATGCCTAATATCCAATAATTTGCTGGAACAGCCTTCGTAAAATACAGTAATACCAGCCCAACCCAACTCACACTTGGCCCAGGTAAAACCGGTAAAAAACTGCCAAAAACCCCTAAAATCATACACATAAAACCAAGAACCAAAAGCAGTACATCCATAAATTTATTTTTTACTAATTTTGAAAACAGAAAAGCAACACTTAGCAAGTTTATAAAAGGTATTAAATTAAGTTTTTTCTTTTCGATTATGTTCTTTTTCTTTTTTTCTTTTCGGACTGTAAATGGCCAAGAAAAAATTGTAAATAGTAATCATGCGCTTTTAAAGGAAACTATTTACAACGAGAATTGAGTAAAAGTATAGAATTTTTGTAAGAGAGAGTTTGATAGATTTTTTTGAATTTTTTGATAAAAAATCAAATCCCAATGCAGTCTTGACCAAAGACGAATTTTATAATTTTATGAGTTAGATTGCTGTTTTTTCAAATCAATTAGCGGCTCTGGATCCAGATCAAAAGGAAATTGCTGCCGAAAACAAAAAGAAATGGTTTGCTGAAAACTACGAAGATTATTTGCTTTCGAAAGCATCTCAAAAAAAAAATTGTATTTTTATAGAATATTAGTCCAATTCAAAAACAAAACCTTGAAGCAGCATTACCTCTTTTTAGTATTTATATTTTTTAATTCCTGTCAATACTTTGACAAGCAAATTCCATCGGAAAAAGAATTGTTGCAAAAGGAACTGAAATCCATCAATTGGAAAGAAGTCGATGAATATCCATCGGTTGTAGATTGTGAAAAAATAGATGATAAAAAACAACGCCAACACTGTTTTTTTGAGGTTTTAACGCAGCTGATTCAAGAGAAATTGAGCATTGACACCCTTTCTGTTCTCTATCCTGAACTGGATACGATTGAAGTAAAGGTTACTGTTTTTCCTAATGCAACCCTGCAATTTGAACCTCAATTCCCTAAAGATTCCGTAACCTACGACAGAATCAAGATTGACAGTATTCTGAAAGCCCGTTTGGTTGGTTTCCCAAAAATAAATCCAGCGATCAAGCGTGGTATTCCCGTAAAAACACAATTTATTCTTCCGGTCATTCTTAAAGTGGAGTAGTTATTAAAAAGGATTTCCGAATGAAGATTAACGATTTTTGATTTCAGATTGCGTTATTAATTACTTTTGGCTCGGATAAAGATTTTTGATTTCAGTAAACCTTTAGATATCTCCAATAATTATAAGCTGAAAACGGACTGTTTTAGTTTTTTAAACATGCGTTAAATCAAAAATCTACAATCTAAAATCGTCTACCTTTCCATTCGTATTTTCCAAACAACGAATACAAAGCCACGCTCACACTAAAAAAAGGATATAACAGACTGCTCAAAAATAAATGCTGTATTTGGGTTTTGGTTAGAAAACAATTGGTTTTGTATATCAAAATAGTATCGACTGAAAATTTTAAAGTAAATACTAAAAATACATTCTGAAAAGCAGTTAAATCGAAGAACCAAGACCCAAGAATAAATATCCAACTCAGATTTCCTGCAAAAACTAACAGACCCAGTCCTTTTCCGAAATTACTTTGATACGAGCTTGTTTTAGATGCCCATCGAACGCGTTGGTAAAATAATGGTTTCCAATTGTCCAGTGGTTTTGTGAGGACAATATTGTTTTGAGATTTTAGATAATGTACTTTTTCAGGGGATTTCGCAATCGCTTTTTGCAACAGGAAAACATCATCGCCGGTGGCAATCCCATCATTTCCATTAAAGGCATTTAGTTCCTGAAAGAAGGACTTCGTGTAGGCAAAATTTGCACCATTACACATAAATCCTTTTTTAATTCCAAAACTTCCTATTGTTGCTCCTTGTAAACTAGCCAAATCCAATTGCTGGAAATGATGTAGAAATGAATTGCTACAATTATACGTTACCGCGCCCGCAATCATAGCAACATCATGAAGTTGAATATAATTATCGAATGCCAATAACCAGTTTTTACTGATCACACAATCCGCATCGGTGGTGATAATCCAGTCCGTATTTACGATTTGCATTGCTGTTACAATGGCATCTTTCTTGGGTGAATTCGTAACCCGAATGTTCTTTATAATCGAAACTTTAAATTTTAAATATTTAGTTTTGAAGGCTTCTTCCGATTCATCATCGACCAAAATCACTTCAAATAATTCCATTGGATAATTCAATTTCGACAAGCTTTCTAATAAAACAGGTAAATTCTCCGCTTCATTCCGGAAAGGAATGATAATGGAGAATTTTGTTTTTGGCGTTAAGCCAATATAATCTATAGCATTTACTTTGTTGAAACCATAAATCAAGAAGGTAATCGCAACGCAATACAGAATTATAACGAAGCACAAAACAAAAATCATATTGGATTTTTAGTTTTAAAATTCAAAACATAATAACTGCCAATCATTACAGGCAGAACTACATTCAGAAACCACATAAGTGTGGTTATAAAAATCACTATCCATTCGTTTACGCCAAGAATTCCGAAGAAATAAACCGCCACACTTCCTTTTACAGCAAAGTCCAAAAACTGAAAAGTGGGTAAAGAGGACGCTAGAAAATAAACGCTTGTAATCGTAGCAATAGCTATTAAATAAGGTAAGTCAACATCAAAAGCCAGAAACAAAAAGTAATATTGGTGCGAAAAAACCAAAAAACGGCAAATGCCTAAAAAGATGTTTTTTTGATGAATTGATTTTGGAATTTCATTAATCTTATGAATCAGTTTTTCGATAGAATACCCTTTTATAGTGATTTTTTTGACCGAAAATAAAACAATGAAAAGGAGTATTAGAATTCCAAAAAGCAGTGCTACCGTTTTTGTGGTAATCACATTGTACTGCGCATTGAAATACAACAACCCGAAAATTCCAAAAATAACGGTCAATATCATTTGGATTCCGTTGCAAATCAGGTTCAAGAAAATCACTTTTTTAGTGTTTGATTTATCAAAAAATAACGCTTTTCCGGCATATTCTCCAACTCCATTCGGTGTAAAAAGTCCCGCGGTTAATGCGCCGAGAACTTGTTTGGTTGCTGCTCCCAAAGAGATTTTATGGATAAATGCGACTAAGTTTTGCCATTTCAAGATTTCAAAAAACCGATTCAAAACACTCAATAGCAAAATAAACGCAATTCCGCCAATGGACTGGTTTTTCTGGAATAAAACGATGAAATTTTGCCAATTCAGTTTGTCGTTATTGGCTAATTGATTGTAAATAAAATAAAACGCACCGCCCACAATCAAAAGTTTGATTAGAAGTACGAGGAATTGCTTAGTTTTGTGTGGAATTGTAATCATTACTGCAAAATAACAAATTAAAATTGGCAAACGAACGCATCATATTAGGAATTGACCCGGGAACAACGATTATGGGTTTTGGATTGATAAAAATTGTCAATAAAAAAATGGAGTTTTTGCAACTGAACGAATTGCAATTGTCCAAATACGATAATCACTATCAAAAATTGAAAATCATTTTTGAACGTACGATTGAGTTGATTGATACACACAATCCAGACGAAATTGCAATTGAAGCACCTTTCTTTGGTAAAAACGTACAATCGATGTTGAAGTTAGGACGCGCACAAGGTGTAGCTATGGCAGCAGGACTTTCAAGAGATATCCCTATTACTGAATACGAACCCAAGAAAATAAAAATGGCAATTACAGGAAACGGAAACGCCAGTAAAGAGCAAGTTGCCAAAATGCTACAGCAACTTTTAGGGTTAAAAGAATTACCCAAAAATCTGGATTCAACTGATGGATTGGCTGCTGCAGTTTGTCATTTTTTCAATTCAGGGAAAGTAGTTGGAGAGAAAAGCTATACTGGATGGGATGCTTTTGTTAAACAAAACGAAGAACGAGTTAAAAAGTAGTGATTAATATTCAGTACATATGTGATTACTAAATAACTGCTAACTGAACACTTTCTCAAGACTGGATACTAAAAAACGGACCACCGACCACTTTCTTAAAACTGAATACTAATAAATGAGCGGAATATACATCCATATCCCTTTTTGCAAGCAGGCGTGTCATTACTGCGACTTTCATTTTTCAACCTCTATGAAGAAGAAAGAAGAAATGGTATTGGCAATTGCCAAAGAAATTCAAATGCGCAAAAGTGAGTTTGAGAATGAAGAAGTCGAAACCATTTATTTTGGCGGAGGAACACCAAGTGTTTTGACCTCAAAAGAAATTAATTTCCTGATAACAGAAGTGTGTAAAAATTATTCTGTTTCAGAAAATCCTGAAATTACACTGGAAGCCAATCCAGATGATTTGTCAAGTGAACGAATAATCGAATTGTCTAAAAGTAAAATTAACCGATTAAGCATTGGGATTCAGTCTTTTTTTGAAGAAGACTTACAACTGATGAACAGAGCTCATAATTCGGCGGAAGCCAAAAAATGTTTGGAAGAAGCCACCAAATATTTTGACAATATTTCCCTTGATTTGATTTATGGAATTCCAGGAATGAGCAATGAAAAATGGAAAAAAAATATAGAAATAGCTTTGAGTTTTGGGATTCCGCATATCTCAAGTTATGCCTTGACAGTGGAACCCAAAACCGCTTTGAAAAAACTCATTCAAATCGGAAAAATTGCGGCTCCTAATGATGAAGCCACCCAAGAACATTTTGCTATTTTGGTAGAAACCCTTGAAGCCAATAATTTTATTCATTATGAATTATCTAATTTTGGAAAGGAAAAATATTTTTCCAAAAATAATTCGGCGTATTGGTTGGGGAAAAAATACCTTGGAATTGGTCCTTCGGCGCACAGTTATGATGGTATTTCGAGGAGTTGGAATATTTCGAATAATTCGATTTATTTGAAATCCATTCAAGAAAATAAACTGCCAAACGAAAGAGAATTTCTTTCAATTACGGATCGATACAACGAATATGTTATGACGGGTTTGCGAACGATTTGGGGCGTTTCTTTAGATAGAATTGAAAAGGAGTTTGGAAGTGAGTATTTGGAATATTTAAACAAACAATCTCAGAAATTCCTTGATGATGATTTAGTTTTTATCAAAAACAATATCTTGAAGCCAACACCGAAAGGAAAGTTTTTGACAGATGGAATTGCAAGTGATTTGTTTTACTTAAATTTGGAAGAGTAACTTAACCGCAAAGGTCGCAAAGTTTTACGCAAAGTTTGATACTAATCTTTGTGCTTTAGCGTCTGAGTGGTGTAAAACATAATTTGTGTTAGCAACAATTCAACATAACAGCCACACCATTGAAGTCGATTTATCAAAACCCATTGATATTTCGATTTCATTGACGAATACAGATGAAAATCCAATTGCATGGTATATTAATAAACCGGAAATTGAGCCCGTGGTTTTTGGGGATTGGATAGGCAAAGTTTCGGAAGGAAAATCGTCTACTAATTTCAATACTATTTTCTTCAATCCACACGGACACGGAACTCATACCGAATGTTTGGGACACATTACGCGGGAGTTTTATAGTATTAATCAATCGCTGAAACAGTTTTTCTTTTTGGCAGAATTGATTTCGGTTGTCCCAGAAATACAAGGAGAAGATTTGGTGATAACAAAAAGTCAGATTGAAAAAAGTTTGAGTGGAAAAACTTCTGAAGCTCTAATTATAAGAACACTTCCGAATTTTAAAATAAAAAAATCTTTAAAATATTCGAATACGAACCCGCCTTTTCTGGAGGAAGATGCTGCGCGTTTCATCCGCGAAAGCGGAATTAAACATTTATTAATTGATTTGCCAAGTGTCGATAAAGAAAAAGATGATGGAAAATTATTGGCACACAAAGCTTTTTGGAATGTAAAAGATGTTAACAATCTAAATGCAGATGCACGATTGGATTGCACGATTACCGAAATGATTTTTGTATCTGACGAAGTTAAAGACGGAGGTTATTTGCTGAATTTACAAATCGCATCTTTTGAGAATGATGCGAGTCCCAGTAAGCCAGTTTTGTATGCTATTTTAAATGATGAAAAAATAATTTCATAAATGAACTTAGAAACCTATTACGAATATTGTTTGTCTAAAAAAGGAGTGACGGAGCATTTTCCGTTTGATGAAGATACACTAGTTTTTAAAGTGGGCGGAAAAATGTTTGCGTTGTCGTCTTTAAATCAGTGGGAAAAAGGGGAGCCATCCGTTAATTTAAAATGTGATCCGGAGTACGCGGAGGAATTGCGCGCTGAACACGATGCTATTCAACCGGGTTTTCACATGAGTAAAACCCATTGGAATACAATTGCGATAAATGCATCAGTTTCGGATGCGCTTGTCAAAGAATTGATTGATCATTCCTATGGTTTGGTTCTCAAAAGTTTAACAAAGAAATTGCAGAGTGAAATTCAAGAATTAGAAAATTAGGCATTACTTTTGCGAAGAAATTCAGAATAAAAATTATAAATAGCTACTGAAATTAACTCAGCATATCACATGAAAGAACAATTTAAGAAATTTTTAAACGAAGAACAAGACCCAAAAGCTATTGAAAAAATCGCTTCTAAATTGAGTGATTTATTGATGAAGAATGAAGAAATAGGGTATATCGCTGTTCAAAAAAAACCAGCGATTACCGTTTTGCCGGATAGTATTGTGATGACGAATAAAAGAATTATTATATGTCAACCTAAAAACCTGGGACTTTCAATGAATTTCATTGATTACACTTGGGACGAGATTGAAGGCACTTTTGTGAAAGAAAATATTCTGGGTTCTGAATTTTCATTTACAACTAGAACCAATATGGAGGTTTCGATTGATTATATTCCTAAGATCCAAGCCCGAAAAATTTTCACCTACGCTAAAGAGCAATTGGATATCTTGAAAATTGGGTCTGTATTGAATGCCACCATGATGGATGAAGTTCCGGTTTCACTAGCAGAAGAAGTGGAGATTATCGAGGAAATGGAAACGGAAGAAGTGACTAATTTTGCTGAAATAATGCCTGTTTCACAACCCAATTTCATTGCTGAAAATCAAGAATTCCAAGAGGTAGCAGTGCCATCTAAAGACAAATCTTTAAGCGATTTGTCACAAGATGAACTTTTTGAAAAATTACAGAATTATAAAAAATTACTGGATAACGGATTAATTTTACAAGGCGAATATGACGCTTTCAAAAAAGAAATTTTGAGTTATATGTAATTAGTCTTAAAGTCGAAAGTCTTAACGTCAAAAGATATTTTCCCTTTTGACGTTAGGACTTTCGACCTTTGACTTAAAGCGTTCTTTTCTGCTTTTCTACAAAATTATTGGATTGTAATTCTAATAAATCGGTAGCATTTTTTCGCTGTAAATCATAAAGTTTTTTATCGTCAGCAATATCTCCGTAGACTTTGTCGTGCATCGTTGCGCTAGTTTTCACCAATAAAGTACGTTGGTATTTGTCTTGTTCGATTGTTGCTTTTAATGCTGTTTCCAGATCTTCCAGTTTATAATCATATTCGCCTTTTGGAGAAAGCAATTTGGCAATAATAGGAGACGTTTCAATGGCTAGAAACAAGAGCATAATAAAAAAGGAGGGCAACCAAGGTAATTTATCCAAAGCATTGATTCTAGCCATTAAACCATCAAATCCATCTATAATAGGCTGGGTTTCGGTAATTTTCTTATCTAAATCGGTTTGCAGGATTTTGGTGTTTTTCTCCATTTCAGTAATTTTAGCCAAGTTGGTCTTCTGTAAAGTGTCCAATTCTTTTTTGGCCAAATCATGTTTGGCAATTTTTTCTTTAAAAACGGGTCCTTTGCCTAATTTTTTAGTTCCTGCAGTTCCTTCAGCTTCCGTAATGTAAGTTTCATAGAGTGTATTGACCTCTTTTTCTTTTTTGGCAATTTCCGATTTTAAACCGGTTATTTCAGCTTTGTTTTTGTCTAAATCCGATTTGAAATAATTCGCCATTTCTTTTTTGTTATTCAAAGCCATGGCATTTTTCTCTTTCAATAAAACGGTATTGATTTCTTTTTCGAAGATTTTAATTTCCAATGGTTTCGAAATCACTATCGCAATGATTATTGCTAAAATAATACGAGGAGTAGCCTGTAGAAATTCACTTCCAAATTGGTCTCTTTTTCGAATAGTGGAAACAATAAAGCGATCTAAATTAAAGATAAGCAAACTCCAAACAACGCCAAATGCGATTGCGGGATACATACTGTCAAAAACAGTAAACAGCGCATATGAACTGGCAAGAAAAGCCATGACCGCAGTAAAGAGTACGGTGGCGCCAATACCAACATACTTGGTTTGTTCGCCTTCGGAACAACCTTCAAGAAGGTCCTTGTCAGCTCCAGAACAGAGGGTAAAAAATTGTTTTAACATGATTGATTTTTTTGATTGCTTCGCCAGTTCGCTATTCTAGCTCGGGTGATTGATGATTACAAATTTAACGCCAAAAAATGAATATTGGTATAAATACTTGATTTGATTTTAATTAGCTTTTTAGCTATAAAAACAGCGCCACTCGTAAAGAGTGGCGCTGTAGTTTCTTGAATTAATAGTAACCTAGGCTAATGGTGCTCCTGCCATGATTTCGGCATTGGCAAATTCTTCAAATTTGGTAAAGTTTGCTTTGAATTTTTCAGCTAATTCTACTGCTTTTATGTCGTATAGTTCAGGGTCTTCCCATGTATTTCTAGGATTTAATATTTCGCTAGGTACATTTGGACACGTTTGTGGTTTTGCAATTCCAAATACTTGGTGGTTTTCGTAAGCTACATCGTCCAGTTCTCCGTTTAATGCAGCTGTAATCATAGCTCGTGTGTATTTTAATTTCATTCGGCTTCCTATTCCGTATGGACCACCCGTCCAACCCGTATTGATTAACCAAACTTTTACATTGGCGTCTTTCATTTTTTTACTCAACATCTCAGCATATTTTGTTGGGTGTAATGGCATAAATGGTGCGCCAAAACAAGCCGAAAAATTAGGTTGCGGTTCTGTAATTCCAGCCTCAGTTCCAGCTACTTTTGCGGTATATCCGGATATAAAATGATAGGCGGCTTGTCCAGGAGTTAGTTTAGATATTGGAGGTAATATTCCGAATGAATCTGCGGTTAAAAAAAATATGTTTTTTGGGTTTTCCCCAATTGAACCAGGCTGAATATTATCAATATGGTATATTGGATAACTTACACGAGTATTCTGAGTTATGGATACATCTTCAAAATCTACCTCAGTTGTTCCTTCTTTAAAAATTACATTTTCTAATATGGCGCCTTTTTTAATAGCTCTAAAAATATCTGGTTCATTTTCTTCAGTAAGGTTTATGACTTTTGCATAGCATCCACCTTCAAAGTTAAAAACCGTGTTTTCATTGGTCCAACCATGTTCGTCATCACCAATTAGCTTTCTGTTAGGATCGGCAGATAAAGTTGTTTTTCCAGTTCCTGATAATCCAAAGAAAATGGCAGTATCCGCGTTTTCTCCCACATTCGCACTACAATGCATGGGCAGCGTATTTTTGAAAACTGGTAAAATGAAATTCAAAGCAGAAAAAATTCCTTTTTTCATTTCTCCAGTATAGCCAGTACCTCCAATTAAAACTACCTTCCTTGTAAAGTCAAGAATAGCAAAATTACTTTGACGTGTTCCGTCTAAAGCTGGGTCCGCCATAAAGCTTGGTACACACAATAAAGTCCATTCTGGGCTGAAATTCGTTAATTCCTCCTGTTCGGGTCTTAAAAACATATTGTAACAAAATAAATTTGCCCAAGGAGTCTCTGTGATGACACGAACATTTAATCTATAATTTGGATCAGAGCATACATAAGAATCTCTTACGTAAATTTCTTTGTTGGATAAATGCGCAGTGACTTTATTGTATAAAGATTCAAATGCAGCTGGTTCAAATGGAATATTTACTTTCCCCCACCATACATGATTCTCACTTATGCTATCTTTTACTATATATCGGTCTTGTGGCGAACGGCCAGTATACTCTCCTGTATTTACAGCTAATGCCCCGGTTGAGCTTTCTGTTCCTTGCCCTAATTTAATTGTTATGTCGTGTAATTCTTCAGGGGATAACTGGTAATGAATTTTTGCATTTTCAATTCCTAATTCTTTTAACGAAATCGATTGCGTGAAAAGTGTGTTATTGTCCATAAATTAATTGTTGTGTAGTTACTTTTTTTATAGAGTGCAAAAGTAGAAATTATATTTCAGTTAGCCTTTACTTCTTCTGATTTTGTGCTTTTTTTATTTAGTAATGTTATTAGTAAAACACCCCAAGCCAGTATTAATAGGAGACCACCAATGGGTGTTAGAAATCCAATTGCTTTAAAATCGAAAGTAGTAAGCTGATTTATTGCTAATAAATAAATAGACCCAGAGAATAGAATAACACCAAAAAGAACTAAAAAATAGATTACTTTTTTGGTTTTTTCGGGTATGTCTTTCAGTAGTCCAATACACAATAAAAGCAGCGCATGGTACATTTGGTAGCGCACTCCGGTTTCAAAAGTAGATAATTGTTCAATAGACAGTACTTTTTTTAGGGCATGCGCGCCAAAAGCACCAAGAATTATAGCAATCATCCCTATAATTGTTCCAGTTGAAAGAATCTTTTTGTCCATTTTTTTCTTGTAAAAGTATTTCATATTCTCTCGATTTAAAAACGTTTTGAAAAATTACTTTCAGTTTAGTAGAGGATTTTTTGGTAGATTTTTTATTTCATCTTAAAATAAATCAAAACAGTTTGTTATGAATACAACAATTTCGTATGTTTGTGTTATAAATATGTAAAAATGAGAACAATTTTGATTATTGGAGCAGGAAGATCAGCTTCCTCTTTGATTCAATATCTTTTAGGCAAATCAGAAAAAGAGAATCTACATCTTGTTATTGGTGATTTGTCATTGGCTTTAGCACAAAAAAAAACAAATAATCATGTCAATGCAACAGCGATTGCTTTAGATATTATTGATAAAGACCAAAGAAGAAAAGCGATTCAAATTGCTGATATTGTTATTTCAATGTTGCCGGCTCATTTGCATATTGAGGTAGCTAAGGATTGTATTGTTTACAAAAAACATTTGGTTACCGCTTCCTACGTAAGTGATGCCATGCAGGAATTAGATGCTGCAGCCAAAGAAAACAATCTGATTTTCATGAATGAAATCGGGCTCGATCCTGGAATTGACCACATGAGTGCCATGAAAGTGATTGATGAGATTAAAGAAAAAGGAGGCGAGATGCTCTTGTTTGAATCTTTTTGTGGCGGACTTGTCGCTCCAGAATCCGATACTAATCTTTGGAATTATAAATTTACTTGGGCACCACGCAATGTAGTTCTCGCTGGACAGGGTGGCGCTGCCAAATTTATTCAAGAGGGAACTTATAAATACATACCGTACTGTAATTTATTCCGCAGAACTGAGTTTCTGGATGTAGAAGGATATGGGCGATTTGAAGCCTATTCGAATCGGGATTCCTTGAAATATCGCAGTGTTTATGGTTTAGATAATGTACTTACGTTATATAGAGGAACGATTCGCAGGGTTGGTTTCTCTAAAGCTTGGAATATGTTTGTCCAGTTAGGAATGACAGATGATAGTTATTTTATGGAAGATTCTGAGAATATGAGTTATCGAGAATTTGTGAATTCTTTCTTGCCGTATCATCCTACGGATTCTGTAGAAATTAAAACGCGTTTGATTCTCAAGATTGACCAAGATGATATCATGTGGGACAAATTGTTAGAATTAGATTTGTTCAATCGGGATAAAAAAGTAGGATTGAAGAATGCTACTCCGGCACAAATTTTAGAGAAAATACTCAGTGACAGTTGGACACTTCAACCTAAAGATAAAGATATGATTGTCATGTATCATAAATTTGGATACGAAATACATGGCAAAAAAGAACAAATAGATTCCAAAATGGTTTGTATTGGCGACGATCAGACGTATACTGCGATGGCAAAAACAGTGGGTTTACCCGTTGCCATGGCAACTTTATTAATACTGAATGGTAAAATCACGACTCCGGGAGTGCAACTGCCTATTCGTAAAGAAGTCTATGTGCCTATTTTGAAAGAATTAGAAGAATATGGTGTTGTTTTCAAAGAACAATCCATGTCGTATTTAGGATACAATCCGGATAAAGAGTTTAGTTAGTAGTTTTTTTAGATTTTTAGTTTGATAAATCCGCTTCATTTGAAGCGGATTTGTTTTTTAAAATTCTTTATTTATGCTGAGCGTAGCCGAAGTATGGGCGTGACCCTCAAATTGCTTCGTCGTTCCTCCTCGCAACTTCGGGTCGGGCTGTTCGCTGCAATCTTTATGTTTTTAAAGAAAAAACATAAAGGATTTTCGCTGCCATCCCTCACGCAACGCATTCCAATGACGCACCGTTTATTTACTAAATTGTAAGAAAATTTGATTACATTTGGAAATCGCAAGGTAAGGCAGGCCTTCGCCAATCTAACAAGATTTAGGTGTATGGACGAAGTTTTGTAGCGTTTATACAAAAGTTGTGAGCAATACCGCTTCAGAATCGCAAAAAAAACTCAAATAACTCAAATATGATTTTTAATATTTATTACATAAATTTTCCAAAAGTATACGAAATAAAGATGATGCTTAGTAATGTAATAGCTTTAAATCGTGAAAAACAAACTGATTCTACAGACCAGAAAGATGTTGATTATAAAGGAAAATTAGGAGTTAATTTTTTAAACTTTTTTAATATTGATGCTGAAGCATCGAACAAAAATTCAAAGTCTGATTCTCAAAAAGTTTTAGAAACGTTTGAAATTAAAACAACCAAATCGATAATTTTAAGTGAAATAATTGAGCGTAGCGAACGAACTCATGACTTTAGTAATTTAGAAGAAGGACAATTAATAAAAATTGACAATGTAAATTTATCTCTAGAGAACGAACCTGAGTTGAGAACAGTAAAACTTTTTACAAGTGGGTCTTTCAAAGGAATGAATATTCCAGGGGCAAATGGATTTGATATAAATAATTTATTCAACTCGATGTTTAAAGATTATGCTTATAAAATGAAAGGTGATAGATTCCGAAGAAGCAGTATTGGTAAAAATTCCACTTACTTTTGAAAGTGAGTTTGAAAGTTCTTACAGCGTAAATGATTTATTTATTGGAAAAGTTTCAATAGTTGGTTTATATAAAGGAAAAATTAAAATCGAAGCTTTAAAAAATTCTTTAGATTTTTTCCAAGAATTAGGTTCAATGCAAAATATATTAAATAGTCCTGCAAATGATGAGATTCAGGATAGCCAATATCAAACGCAAACAAATAATAATAACTTTTTATTTACAAGCTCAGAGCAAAGCGACAAAGAATACCACTATATTGATTTATTAGCTATTGTTCAGAATGTAAACTTTCCAAAATAATTTTGAATGATACAAGAACTTTTATTTTATGATAAGAATTACTTCGTTTATTTAAAAAAAAATAAAGAGAAAGAAGGTTTTAATATTGTTAGTGTAACTGAATACATGCGTAATTTTGAACTTGCTAATGATGTGAGTGAAATCAATCAAATTGTCGATATTTCATCACTCTCGGGACTTAATTCTTTACAGTACAATGCTGAAAGCCTATTTCCCTACTTCAATGAAAATATTACTTTCATTTCAGATAAAGAAAATAAAAAACTTTTCGAATATGAGCTTCGATTTTGTTTCTTTGAATTTAATGATTTAGAAATTGTTGAGGGAATAATTGTGACGGATGAAGATGAAATTAAGTTTGAAAAACCTTTAATACACAAAAAAATAATAGATATTAGTAATGAAGAAGTATATTCTTTCTTAAAAGCTTTTTCCTATGAAATTTACGGACATGAAAAATTTAAAGATGATTTTTCTAAATTAATAACAAACTTTAGAGTTTTTAATAAGCTAGGTGAACATAAAATATTATCTCTTTTTTTAATGGGAGATTCTGGAGTTGGAAAAACAGAAGTTGCTAGAGCCATTCATAAGTGTTTAGGGGGAAAAGGCAAACTTGCAAAAATAAATTTCGGGAATTATAGTAGTGATAATTCTTTAAATTCTCTAATAGGTAGTCCACGAGGATATATTGGAAGTGAAGAAGGTGAAATTTTTATACGAGTTAAAAATTCAGATATTGGATTAATTCTAATCGATGAATTTGAAAAATCAAATTCTACACTTTTTAATTATTTTCTCGACGTCCTAGAAAATGGAAAGATGTCGAGTTCTTTAAGTGAGGAAATTGACTTAAATGGTTTCATTATAATTTTTACCTCAAATATTAGCAAGGAGTATTTTACGAAAATTATTTCTCCAGAATTACGTTCTAGATTTGATTATAAAGGATATTTTACTCTATTATTTCATAGAGATAAGCAGAAATTCGTAGATTTTAGAATAAAATCAATTATTAAAAATTTTAAAATTCACTTTAATAAAGAGCTTCCAGAAAGCATTGAAGAAGAGATACTTGAGAAAGTAAATGTCAGTCAATTTAAAAACATGAGAGATTTAAATAAAAGTATAAAAAATGCTTTTGTAGAATGTTTGGTAAAACCTAGAAACTAATAAAAAGGTATAGTACACGACAACCATTTTGAGCTAGCTGGAATTTAGTGGAATTACCGTTTCGCATCAAGTTTTTTTTAAGCCGAAAACTGAGTGTTTACGAACTTCCAGCCATTTCAAAGTGGCATAAAGTTAGCAACCATAATAAGAAAAAAATGACAGAGACATTTAAACTAAAAAAAGGTGAAATTTCCTTTGAAGCCGACAAGGTCAAAATTTCGGACAATTCAAGGAAACTAAACAGAATTCAATTATTCAGTTCAGGTATTTGGACAATTTATGGAACAATTTCTGTTTGGAGATACTTGAAAACAAGCGATCAATTCTTACTTTGGACAGGTTTATTTATTGGAATAGTACATTTTGTCATTTTCATTCTAAATCTACTTAGGTCAAATCAGAGCGAAATTTTATTTGACGATATAAAGTTTATCAAGGTTAAACAAAGATTTGGAAGAGAATTTTTAGATATAAAACTAAAAAACAATAGACTTAGAAGAGTAATTGGAATTGAAAATTCACAAGATCTTGAAGAGTATGTCGAATCAAATATTGAGAACATAATAACAAAATAAATTACGGTAGCTAACAGCCATTTTGAGCTAGCTGGAATTTAATGGAATTACCGTTTCGCATCAACTTTCTGCTAAGCCGAAAATTGAGCGGTTACGAATTTCCAGCCATCTCAGAGTGGCATAACGTGAGTTTGATAAATCCGCTTCTTTTAAAGCGGATTTATTTTTTTACAATTACGCCTTTCCAGATTGAATCGTTATAGGTAAGCTATACATTACTCTCACAGGAACGCCGTTCATTTTTCCGGGAATCCATTTCGGGCATATTGTCAAAACACGTATGGCTTCGTCACCGGTTCCAAAACCAATATCTCGTATGTTTTTTATATCGCTTAAGCTGCCGTCTTTTTCTACTATAAAGGTGATGTATACTTTTCCTTTTAAATTAGGTTGTCCTGGAGTTTTAAAATTATTGCCGACAAATTTGTAAAACTCCATAATTCCGCCCGGGAAATCTGGTTTTTCGGTTATTCCAGCAGTATTGTAGACCTCATTTTCCCCTTTTTGGACAAACTGATTTTCAAGATCGTACGTGTCTATTTCAATTACTTCAGGAGCCCCTTTACTTAAAATCCCCAGAAGTTCCTCGTTTGTAGGCAATTCTTTTTGCTTTGACAAGATAGAAGGTATAGCTCTCTTTTCTACAGGGGTTAGTTCATTGTATTTTTTTTCGCTGGCAACCTTTCCTTTTTCATCTTTGATTTTAAAAGTAGTTTTGTCGTAATACGTTTTAATTAAATTTTCAGATTTTTTAGGAGTAGTTTCTTTTTTTACATTGGTTTCTTGCGCAACAACTTTCGTACACAATAAAAACAATAAGGCAGTTAAGACAGGAATTAGCATTGCTTTTTTTAATAAAGCTTCTGTTTTTGATGTGGTTTTTGTCATCATGAGTAATCGTTTTTTAGTTATTAAATAATTCAAATTACTGGCCAAGTAAAAAGTTTGGTTCTCGTTCGCTTTTGATAGTAATAAAGATTGATAAAACGGAACGTTGTTATAGGAGGTCACTACTTTCTCATCGGCAAGAAATTCGTGGTTGAGTTGTATGGCTTTTTTGTAAAAAATAAAAATGGGGTTGAACCAAAAAACGGTTTTCAATAGTTCGATGAATAAAATATCCAAGGTATGTTTTTGAGTTACTTGCGTGAGTTCGTGTGTGTACAATTCAGCTTCAATTTGATGGTTATTGTATTCCGTTTCGTTGATCAAAATCGTATTCAAGAAAGTGTGTGGCAACGTTTTTTCGGGAACCAAAATCAATTTAGCATTTTTGTAATCAATTGCTGTATTCGACTTCATTTTAGACGAAATCTTGATTATATTACTGATAAAACGTATTACCAAAAGGAGTGTTACTACAGCATACAAGCTCCATAATCCTATTGCCAGATAGTTAGTTTCCTCCATGATTACAGCGCTTCCTTGCAGTAGTTGGATATTTCCAGGATTGACTGTAGGTTGTGCTATTTCCTGAATGACTTCGATAGTTATGAATGGAATCACCATCGAGAAGACAAGGCTGAACAACAAGTATAACCTATTGAAAACGTGTATTTTTTCTTTTTCCAAAAACAAATAATACACCGCCAGTAGCACGAATAAAGTAATTGTCGATTTGATTAGAAAGTCGCTCATTTTTTCTTTTTTTGAATTTCACTGTCTATTATTTTCTTGAGTTCTTCCAGTTCCGTTTGAGACAAATTTGTTTCGGTAGTAAAGAAAGAGGTAAATTGTGAAGCTGATTCAGGAAACATAAATTTGGCTTTTGTAAATCAATTGATTCTTTAACTATTTGGTTCTTATAGGTCTGACATTTTTATTATTTGAAAGTGTAACTTCTACTTTCTCTCCGGAGAATTTCTTATGCGAGTTTTTTAAATTTTTATCAAAATAATTATGTGTGTAAAAATTATATTGAAAGGCTTGCGAGAATTTTTTACTTCTAGCATTTTTTGAAACGCTACTTCCTTGAAAAAAAGCAATATCAGTCGGTTTGAAATTATTCAAATGAGCATTTGGTTCGTGTTTACCATCCACCCATATGGCATATTTCTTAGAATCTTTGAAGTTTTCCAACTCTTTTTCGTTTGGAGATTTTTTTTGAAATGCATTAGGTACATAGAAAAAACATTTTCTTTTTTCTTCTAAAGTTAAATCTTCATATTTTTTATCAATTTTTTTGTTATTGATAAGGTCATGGATTATGACTCTAACGCCAGAATAATAAGCATCTTTTCTTTCATCATCTGTTTGTGCTTTTTTGGGTTGGTCAGCAGTGAGAGGTTCAGTTTTTTCCTGCGCAACGACTTTAGTACACAGTAAAAATAATAATGTAGCTACTATCGGCATGAGCATTACTTTTTTTAATAAAGCTTCTGTTTTTGATGTGGTTTTTGTCATCATGAGTAATCGTTTTTTAGTTATTAAATAGTTCAAATTACTGGCCAAGTAAAAAGTTGGGTTCGCGTTTGTCTTTGATAGTAATAAAGATTGGTAGAACGGAACATTGTTATAGGAGGTCACTACTTTCTCATCGGCAAGAAATTCGTGGTTGAGTTGTATGGCTTTTTTGTAAAAAATAAAAATGGGGTTGAACCAAAAAACGGTTTTTAATAGTTCGATGAATAAAATATCCAAAGTGTGTTTTTGGGATACATGTGTGAGTTCGTGGGTGTACAATTCAGCTTCAATTTCACGGTTGTTGTATTTCATTTCGTTGATGAAAATCGTGTTCAGAAAAGTATGCGGCAGTGTTTTTTCAGGCACCAAAATCAATTGGGCATTCTTATAGTCAATTGGCGTATTCGACTTCAGTTTTGAAGAAATCTTAATGATATTGCTGATAAAACGTATTACCAAAAGGAGTGTTACTACAGCATACAAACTCCATAATCCTATTGCCAGATAGTTAGTTTCTTCCAGTACTACTGCGCTTCCTTGCAGTAGTTGGATATTTCCCGGATTGACGGTAGGTTGTGCTATTTTCTGAATCACTTCTATGGTTATAAAGGGAATCACCATCGAGAAAACAAGGCTGAATAACAGGTAAAACCTATTGAATACGTGTATTTTTTCTTTTTCTAAAAACAAATAATACACTGTCAATAATACGAATAAAGTAATTGTCGATTTGATCAGAAAGTCGCTCATTTTTTCTTTTTTTGAATTTCACTGTCTATTATTTTCTTGAGTTCTTCCAGTTCCGTTTGCGATAAATTGGTTTCGGTGGTAAAGAAAGATGCAAATTGTGATGCTGAATTGTTGAAAAAATTACTAATCAATCCGTTAACGTGTTTCGAGAAATAGTCGGTTTTTTTAACCAAAGGATAATATTCTCGTGAGTTCCCAAACTCTCTGTAGGCTACAAATTGCTTGTCGATCATTCTTTTTAATAAAGTAGCGATGGTTGTGGTAGCCGGTTTTGGTTTTGGGTAGGCTTCCAGCAAGTCTTTCATGAAGGCTTTCTCAAGTTTCCAAAGGTGTTCCATTACTTGTTCTTCGGCGTTCGTTAGTTGTTGCATGTTTATTTAATTTCTATTTCGGAAAATGATTCCCCGTTATTATATTTCTTTATCGTTGTTAGTTTTCCATCTTCATTAAAGAAGTTCCAGTCGCCAAAATAAAACCAATGCGCGTACTTGTCGCTGATTTCCATTTTTGTTTTTCCTTTGGACTGTATTTTTCGATTTTTATGATAAAAAGTGGTACTGCAAGTGTTGTCTTTGTATTTTTCTCTTTTTATGATTTTACCATTTAAGTAATAACTCCATTTTTTTACGGGATCTCCTTTTCGGTATTTCCCAATTGATTTATAGTGGGAACTATCCTGTGCATATTGTTCAATCCAAAGTCCTTCTCTACGTTTATTTTTCATTTGATTGGTTTTGCAACCAAAAACCAATAATACCAAGCCGATTACAATAACAGTTTGTCGCATAAAATGTTTTTGTTCTACGAAAATAGAGTTTGCTCTACAAATGTAGAGTAAAAATTAGAATAAACAAGTTTTAAAGAAAAAATATTATGGCAATCAGCGGTTTGCGTTAAGGATGGGAGTGAAAATCCTTTTTATTTTTTTGTTTAAAAAAAGAAAAAGATTGAGAACGGAGAGCCTGACCCGCTATTTTCAGCGGGAAATACCCAAAAAAAAACCGCTCATTGCTGAACGGATTTTATTCTGTATCGAAGAAATTTATTTAGATAACTCCACGAAATATTTGTAAAATAACGGAATGGTTTCAATTCCTTTCAGGTAATTGAAGATTCCGAAATGTTCGTTTGGCGAGTGAATCGCATCACTGTCCAGACCAAATCCCATTAGAATAGTCTTACTTTTCAGTTCTTTTTCGAATAGCGCGACGATAGGAATACTTCCTCCGGAACGCACTGGAATTGCGGGTACGCCAAAGGTTTCTGTATAGGCCATGTTTGCAGCTTTGTAGCCAATGCTGTCTGTGGGGGTTACATATCCTTGACCGCCATGATGCGGTTTAACTTTTACGGTAACGCCAGCAGGAGCAAGGCTTGTGAAGTGTTTCGTGAAAAGTTCGGTGATTTGCTCCCAGTCTTGATTTGGAACCAAACGCATCGAGATTTTAGCGAAAGCTTTGCTGGCAATAACCGTTTTGGCACCTTCTCCGGTGTAACCACCCCAGATTCCGTTGACGTCCAGTGTAGGGCGAATGGAATTTCTTTCGTTTGTGGTGTAGCCGCTTTCACCATAAATATCATTTAAGTCTAATGCTTTTTTGTAGTTTTCTAAATTGAAGGGTGCTTTAGCCATTTCAGCTCTTTCTTCCAGAGATAATTCTGCTACATGATCATAGAAACCGGGTATGGTAATGTGGTTGTTTTCATCATGAAGAGAAGCAATCATTTTAGCTAAAACATTGATTGGATTGGCGACAGCACCGCCATATAATCCAGAATGTAAATCACGGTTTGGTCCCGTAATTTCTACTTCTACATAGCTTAATCCACGTAATCCGGTTGTAATCGATGGTTGCTGATTAGAAATCATTCCGGTATCCGAAATTAAAATCACGTCATTTTTTAGTTTTTCCTGATTGCGTTCCACGAACCAACTCAAGCTTTTAGAGCCAATTTCTTCTTCGCCTTCAATCATGAATTTCACGTTACAAGGCAAAGTATTCGATTGAACCATGTATTCCAATGCTTTTACATGCATGTACATTTGGCCTTTGTCATCACAAGATCCACGGGCAAAAATAGCGCCTTCTGGATGAATTTCTGTTTTTTTGATTACCGGCTCAAAGGGAGGTGAAGTCCATAAATCTATTGGATCTGGGGGTTGAACATCATAATGTCCGTACACTAAAACCGTAGGCAATGAAGGGTCAATTATTTTTTCAGCATAGACAATTGGATATCCTGGAGTATCGCAGATTTCAACCAAATCACAACCGGCTTTTTCTAAACTAGCTTTAACGGCAGCTGCTGTTTCAAAAACATCATGTGAATACGCTGGATCAGCACTCACGGATGGAATTTTCAACAATTCGATTAACTCATTGACAAAGCGGTCTTTGTGTTCTTGAATGTATGTTTTAATATTTTCCATTATTTGAATTTAATTGTAATTTCAAAAGTACAAAAAAGAGTATGAATATTTTTGTCAAATTTACTTTGAAAATTGGAAGTTATGTTTATCTTTGCACCCACAATTGCGCGGATATGGTGAAATTGGTAGACATGCCAGACTTAGGATCTGGTGCCGCAAGGCGTGTAGGTTCGAGTCCTATTATCCGCACAAAAAAAGCTTCTCAATTGAGAAGCTTTTTTTATATCTATTGGTGAAATTTATTTACTTTCTATCCATTCATTAATTTTCTTTTCCAATAAAGCTAAAGGCATTACTCCGGATTCCAATACTTTTTCATGGAATTTTTTAATATCAAATTTGGAGCCCATTTTAGCTTCTGCTTTTTTACGAAGCTCCATAATTTTCAACTGACCAATTTTATAGGACAATGCTTGTCCCGGAATGGCCATATAGCGTTCGATTTCAGGAATAATACTCGCTTCACTTTCAGCTTCATTGGCTAACGAATATTTGATAGCTTGTTCTCTGGTCCATCCTTTGGAATGTAATCCAGTATCAACGACTAATCGAACCGCTCGGTGCATTTCATTACCTAGCATTCCAAAATATTGATACGGATCTTGATACAGTCCAAGCTCTTTACCCAAACTTTCAGTATATAAAGCCCAGCCTTCTCCATACGCACCAAACCAATTGAATTTTCTGAAATCAGGCAGACTCTCATTTTCTTGTTGTAAGGAAATTTGAAAGTGATGTCCAGGAATGGCTTCGTGTAAAAATAGATCTTCATCTCCATACAGATTATAATTGCTCACATCTGGTATTGGAACATAAAAAATGCCGGGACGGGAACCATCAGCGGTACCTTGATTGTATTCAGCACTTGCTGTTTTTTCTCGAAAAGCTTCCGTTCGTCTAATTTCAAATTTTGTTTTGGGTTGCAGTGCAAATAATTTATCTACGTTTGGCTTGATACGGGTATAAATGCTTTGGAAGTTTGCAATAACTTCTTCTGGCGTAGTGAAAGATTTTAATTCTTTTTTATTTCTAACTTCTTCAAAGAATGCTAATAAAGTGCCTTTGAAGCCTACTTGAGTTTTAACTTTTTCCATTTCGGCATTCAATCGGGCTACTTCTTTTAATCCCAATTGATGAATTTCCTCTGGAGTCATCTCGGTGGTGGTCCATTGTTTTACATAAGTAGCATATAGTTCTTTCCCAAAAGGTAGACTTCCTATTCCGCTGGTGGTTCTGGAGGCAGGGAGGTATTCTGTGGTTAGAAACTCCGCCATCTTCTTGTATTGAGGGATCAACTTGGTGTTGATTGTCAAAGTGTATTGAGCGGTTAAGTCTTCTTTAACCCCTTCAGGAAATGAGGCAGGCATTAGTTTTATAGCTGAGTAGAATAAGTTATCTTCTATTTTTGGTGTAGCCATTTCTGCAAACTGTGGAATCAACTTTAGTGTTAACGCTTTTGGTAAAACAACACCTTGCTCCAAACCTTTTTTCATGTATACCATTGCCGAATCGATCCATACCGCGTATTTGTCCATTCTTTTTAGAAAATTGGTATAGTCCTTTTCCGTTTTAAAAGGCTGTGCGCTGGTTCCTCCGGCAAATTGTCCCATAGTCAAGTGCGTTCCCCAAAACTGATGAACTGGCAGAAGATTCGTGGGCTGTTTTAAGAGGTCTTTTCCAATTTCAACTTCCCATTTGATGATTTCATAGCTGTTTTTTTCTTCATCAGATAAGTCTTCTAAATCAACAGTTTTTATAGCGGTTTGGTATTTGTTGAAAAACGATTCTTGTGATTTTCTAAAACTGTCCGTCATTTCAAATTGCAGCTGATCGTTGTATTCGTTTTGACCACTTTGAGTCGCATCCAAAGGGTTCATTGCATTTTTATTGTCAAAATAGTTTTTGGTCAAAGTTGAAAAATCGAGTGTATTTTCGTCTTTTTTACAGTTGATCAACAATAATGAAAACAGAAAAACAAATAATAAGGATAATGGTTTTTTCATAGTTTTTAAATTTATAACAGCTGTAAAGCTACTTTATTTTTTTGAAAGTAAACTCGTAAATTTATCCATGATAGACTCGAGAAGCAATTATTTTATTTTCTTTGATGTCTAATACTTCCGCAACAAGTAAATCCTCTTCGCCAGTAACCGTTCGGGTGTATTCCATGAAAACACGGTCTCCATTTGCAGTAAGTGATTTAAGTCGATAATTCAAACTGGGTAAACGAGCAAAGGCATCTTGCCACCAGTGACGTAAAGCCTCTTTACCTATTACAAATCCGTTTGTATCGGGTTTGTAAATTTTTAGTTTTGGACTAAAATGAACGGCATCTTCGTCGTACAATGACAGTAGTTTTTCTAATTCTTTATTGTTGAAAGTTTCAACCCATTTGAAGGCAATAGACTGTAGTTTTTCTGGGGTCATATTAATTAGGATTTATTTTTAATTAAAAAATCCCTTTTGCTTTAAGCGAAAAGGGATTTTATTTTTTATAATTACAAAGAGATATTAGACGTTCTTCAAATTGATAATTTCTTGTTCTGTAAGTAATCTCCAGTTTCCTCTTGGTAAATTCTTTTTGGTTAAACCAGCGAAAGAAACCCTGTCAATTCGCAATACATCATAACTGAAATGTTCAAAAATGTTGCGGACAACTTTTACGTTAGACGATCTTAATTGCAACCCAATTTCACTTTTTGCTTCTCCATCAATGTAACTTACGTCTTCTACAAAAACACGGTGCCCATCAAGAGTAAGTCCTTTGTTTATTTTTTCTAAATCCTCAAATTTCAAATTTTTATCTAATGAAACTTGGTAAATTTTAGATGATTTTTGGCTTGGTAACGTAAACTTACGAATCATATCGGTATCGTTTGTAAACAATAGTAATCCAGTGGTATTCTTATCCATTCTCCCAACTGCTCCAATTTTTGCAGTGGTGGAGCCTTTTACCAGTTCCAATACATTACGATACTCCTGACCTTCATCCATTGCGGTGGTAAAGTTTTTTGGTTTGTTCAGTAAGATGTAAACTTTTTTCTCTGGTGTCAAAGTAGAACCGTCAAAATTTACAACATCTCCTGGTTTAACCATGTATCCCATTTCTGTGACTGGAATCCCGTTTACTTTCACCGTACCAGATTGAATGTAGATATCAGCATCACGACGCGAGCACGCACCAGAATTAGCGATGTATTTATTCAAACGAATTTCGTCCTTTACTTTCGGTCTCTTTGGTGCTTGATTTGGTTTTTTCTCTACTTTATCAGTAGCAATATCGGCAATTTTAGTAACTACTTTAACTTTTTTCGGCCCTTGAGCGCGCTTCTGCATGGCAGGTTTTGGCTTATTTGAACTGGGTCTTGCGCTATTCGCTCTTGGACCACTTTTCTTATCATTGCCTTCCTTCTTATTCATAATATTCAATAATTTGTGCAAAGATACTATTTATATAATTGACAATCAATAACTGCCAATTATAAAAACGCTAACTATCTAATTAATACCATAATTAGTAAGTTTATGTTTCGTTTTTTGGAGCTATTTTGTAGTGCTAAATTTTGCATGTTCTATATTATACTATTTTTTTTCTCTTTATCATAAAGATAAAAAAGAGGCTGTGACATTGTAGTATGTTGTCATGGAGGACATTAGTTGTTCTTTAGGAAATTGTTGTGGAGGTATAATGATTTTGAAGAAGACGGAGTTTATCCAATCATCAATAATCTCTTTCCATGCCACAATACACTAGGATTTATCAATACAATACAAAAAACACCAGCCACAATAAGGAATTTAAGGATATTATGAAGCAATAAAAACTGAGGCTTAGTGTTTGATTTCCACAAATAGAGCAAGAAGAAAATCAAGATTATGAGGCAGGAATAAAAATAAATATCCATGTAGCCCACATCATAAATATCGATTAAAGCATAAACTGGAAAAAGGGTAAAAATAGTCAGTGCTGTAATGGTTTTTTTTGAAATTTCTTCACCATAAACAATAGGTATTGTTTTGTAATCATTAGCCAGATCTCCTTTGAGATTTTCTAAATCTTTAATCATTTCTCGAATCAACAATAATAAGAATAAAAACAGGGCATGAGAAAAAATTACACCTAATTGTCTTTTGTAATTTTCAATGTCTTCAAAAGGAATCCGAGTATAAAAATACAATAATATTGCAAAAAAAGGCAGGACAGCCAGTAAAGCGGCAGTTAAATTTCCTATTATAGGATATTTTTTTATTTTATGGGAATAATACCAGATGAAAAATATATACCCTGAAAAAAATAGAAAGACGCGCCAAGAAACAAATAAAGCCATTAAAGCGACTATGAAATTCAGGACGAAATAGACATTCAGTTTTGTCTCTTGACTTACCAATCGATCTAGCATTGATTTATTAGGGCGATTAATTAAATCTTTTTGACTGTCATAAAAATTATTGATAATATACCCTGAAGCGATGGTCAATGAAGAGGCAAAAACCAGAATAAATAAGTTTAAATCGAGCAGAATGTCCAACGCTCTTTTTTCGGGAGCAAGAATAAATATGGCGGAAAGATATTGTGCCAATATAATAATAGGAATGTTATAGCCTCTAACAACAGAGAACAAACTTGCAATTTTCATTATAAGAAGTTTGTGTTGCCTGCTTAACATTTAGATTTATTTTAAGAATGCGCTTCCAAGGATCAGGATGCTGCTTTAGATTTTTTTTGTAAGGTCTGAAAAATAAATTTTTTAAAATTGATACACTACTTCTAGCTTATACTCTTTCAATGAAATTCTGGCTTTCTCTATGTCTTCTGTAAAACCCAGGATATAACCACCTCCACCAGAGCCACATAGTTTTAAATAATAATCATTGCTGTCAATGCCTTGTTGCCAAATTCCGTGAAACTGTTCGGGAATCATTGGTTTGAAGTTATTCAAAACTACTTTTGATAATTTTTTAGTGTTCATAAACAATGATTTCATATCACCGCCTAGGAAATTTTCCACACAAGCATCCGTGTATTTTACAAATTGATTTTTTAACATGGCACGAAATCCTTTGTCTTTTAGGTTCTCCATGAAAATATTCACCATAGGTGCTGTTTCACCTACAATTCCTGAATCCAGCAAGAATACTGCACCTTTTCCGTCAAAGCTTTGTGTTGGAATTCCAGTTGCTTCTATATTGTCTTTAGAATTAATCAGAATCGGGATGCTTAAATAACTGTTTAATGGGTCTAAACCAGAACTTTTTCCGTGGAAAAAACTCTCCATCTGAGAAAATATATTCTTGAGTTGTAATAATTTTTCACGAGTCAAATTCTCTAAAACCGTGATTTTATGATGTGCATATTTATCATAAATAGCTGCGACAAGTGCACCACTACTTCCTACTCCATACCCTTGTGGGATACTGGAATCAAAATACATTCCGGTTTCTACATCATTTTTCAATGTGTCTAAATCAAAAGTTACTAAATCCGGCTGCTCGTTTTGTAACGTTTCTAAATAGGTCACAAAACGTCTCAAATTCCCATTTGATTTAATCGCTTCTTCAGATGGATTTTCATCTCTTTTCAGTGCACCATTATAAAAGTTATAGGGGATAGATAGTCCTTTTGAGTCACGAATGATTCCGTATTCTCCAAAGAGTAATATTTTTGAATAAAATAAAGGTCCTTTCATATTAGATTGTAATTAACAATTTGGGGTCGGTAATTATATTGTAAAACTTAAATTTTTATAAATCAACTTTATCTCCACGATTTGCTTCTTGAATTTCAAGATCAATTTCTTCTTGTTGTTCAGGAGATAATTCTTTCCAGACGTCTTTTTTTTGTGAGTTGAAAATGTTTTTAACAGCTGTAATTATGCTCGTGTCGTCAGTTTCTAACAGCAATTTTATCAATTCTAATTTCTCTGTTTGGATATCCATGATTTCAGTTCTTTAAAAATTAAAGATAGTGAAAAAATAAATTAATACTGCAAAGCTCCGTTTCCAATTTCGTCACAAAGATACTGACCATTTTGGCAATAGCCAACTAATTCGTCTTTAATAAATTGTAACACTTTTTCTTTACTATTATATGGATACAATACATGTACGTTTGCTCCAGCATCCAGTGTGAAACAAACAAGGATTTTGGATTCATTTCTGAATTTCCAAATGGCATTAATGATCTCCAAAGTATTTGGTTTCATTAATATAAAATAAGGTGTTGAGGTCATCATCATAGCATGTAACGTCAAAGCTTCGCTTTCTACGATTTTGATAAATTGTTCCAGATTTCCAGTTTTAAAAACTGAAATTAGTTGGTCTAAATTTTCATGTGCTTGTGCAAATCGCCTTTCCGCAAATGGATGGTTGTGCATTAAGTCATGTCCGATTGTACTCGAAACTTGTTTCTCTCCTTTGTCAACCAGTAAAATAGTATCTTGAAAATTCTTGAAATTAGCATGAATGACATTTGGAAATTCTACCCCAAATAAATCCGAACTTTCGAAGATTTTTGCATGATTTCCCCAAACTACAACCTGTCCTTTTACACTTCTGCAAGCGCTTCCGGAACCTAAACGTGCTAATAAAGATGCTTTCTGATAGAAATATTCCTGTGTCATTGCAGGGTTTAACGCTTTTTCTAGACTCATGAAGTTCATTGCTAAAGCTGCCATTCCTGATGCTGATGAAGCAATTCCGGAACTGTGCGGAAAAGTATTCTCGGTGTCAATTGTAAAATGGTAGTCTTTTAAAAAAGGCAAATAGACTTCGATCCGTTCCAGAAATTTTTGAATTTTTGGTTTGAAATCTTCTTTGGGTTTCCCTTCAAAAAGTAAATCAAAAGAAAATAGACCATCATTTTGTTTTTTGGCGTAAGCCAATTTAGTAATCGTTTTACAATTATTCAACGTAAAACTCACAGAGGGATTTGCAGGAATTTGATTGTCCTTTTTCCCCCAGTATTTTACAAGAGCAATATTACTGGGTGCGCTCCATTGAAAATTGCCGTTTTCAATAGAAGTTGTGTATTTTGATGAAATAAAATCGTTTGCTGAAATCATGAATTTTAAAAATTTATACAAAGATACTTTTTTTGGGTTATTTGTTTATTCGTTTAGTTGGTAAATCGTTACAAAGATTTGAGTAAATTTGGCTCACATTAGAAAAATATAAAAATGAATAAAATCACCCGAATTTTAGCTGTTGTTGTCACGTGTCTTGCGATTGGTTATTTCTCTGGAATAGTTACCCGTTCTGCCATTACAACGTGGTATCCAACTTTAGTAAAACCAAGTTTTAATCCACCTAATTGGGTTTTTGCGCCAGTTTGGAGTATGCTGTATGTGATGATGGGTGTGGCTGCTGGATTAGTTTGGAACCGAATTGAAATAGAAAAAGAAGTCGTACAAAAGGCGTTAATTTTCTTTGCCATACAATTGGCATTAAATGCATTGTGGTCGTATTTATTCTTTGGTTTACACAACCCAATGTTAGCCGGATTAGAAATTATTGTATTGTGGTTGATGATTTTTGAAACGTACGTTCAATTTGCCAAAATCAATAAAATTGCGGGCTATTTGTTTATTCCGTATTTGGCTTGGGTAAGTTTTGCCGCCGTTTTAAATGGAAGTATTTGGTGGTTGAATCGGTAGTTATTGGTTACAGTTTTTTAAATTCAATATTTTTCGAAAGCAAAAAATCCATTACACTTAATACTGGATATGTAAATAAAAACTGCACATTAAGTTAAGCTAAACTTTTGTAATTAATTTGATTGTTAAATTCTTCAATAGTTGCATAATTCAAAGCAGAGTGTCTCCTTTTTCTGTTGTATCAAATTTTAATGTATTCAAATATTTTCAGTTTCATTTGTTTTTTAGAAATCAGTTTGTATCCATAAATCAATTCAGTTTTTAAGGATTTAAAAAAGCTTTCCGCTACTGCATTGTCCCAACAATTTCCTTTGTGGCTCATACTACGGATTGTTTTTTTATAGGAATCAAGAACATTTACAAACTTCTTGCTGGAATATTGGACACCTCTGTCAGAATGAAAAATCAAGCCTTCCTTAATATTTCGGTTTTTAATCGCTATTTTTCAAGCACTAAGCATAGTTTCATATGTACTGTTCCATCGCTCAAACTCCAACCTATAACTCTTCTGTCGTATAAATTCATAATAGTTGTCAAGTATACAAATTCCTCCTTGCTTTGAATATAGGTGACATCCAAAACCCAAGCTTTTGATGGCATTTTCACAACAAACCCTCTGTTAATATATTTTCAACGATTAAATAATTGTGATTTGAGATGGTCGTTACTTTGAATTTGTTGCTTAATTTACTTCGCAAGCCTAACGGTTTCATATATTTTCTACAGTAATTACTTCGCCTGTTCAAGGAAAGCTCTCGAGTCTTGAAATTTTATAACCAAAACTATGAAGTTCTAATGTTATTCTAGGACTTCCATATCGTTGCTTGGATTCAAGATAAATCAATGTTATCTGCTTTTTTATGGCAATTTTCAGTTATTGTCTTGCTGTGATTTTTTTTTTTCATCGGTAATAACTTCCACTACTCACTTGTAGAACTTTGCACATTTTTTCAATCGGGAATAGTTGTTCATTGTTTTTAATGAAACTATAAATCATCGACCGCTCTTGGAAAAAATGCCGATTGCTTTTTTTAATATATCTCGCTCTAACTCGGCATCTCTGAGTCTTTTCTCCAGTTCATGAATTTTTTCTTGCTCGGGAGTCAGTTTTAATTTCCTTTTCCAGGAAAACTTCCTTTTCCAAACTCCTCTAACTCTTTGCGCCATTTATACAACTGTGATGCTGTTATTCCTAACTCTCGGGCGAGTTCTGATATATTGGTTCTTTCATAACTCAATTGGCCAGCTTTTTCTTTAAAAGTCTTGTCATAAATTTTGCGGACTTGTTTCGTAGGTTAAAATTAAGATTATTTCTTAACTTTCTGTGTTGGCTAAGTTAGGATGTCCATTATTGTATATTCATAAAAAGTTGGGTCAATTGAACGGCGTTATGGATTTGGATTTATCTAGTAAAGAAATTACCGATTTCACAGGAACTACTGACGAGCAATTGATTAGAATGATTTCGATTTTCACAACAATGAGCCCGTTGCAGTATCGTGTTCATTGTTGTGAAAATCAATTATAAATTCATCAAAAATTTTGGCTGCACTTAATTTAGCCAACGAATTTTAATATAATTGAAAGGGAATTAAACCTTCATGATTTCGGCTTCTTTCACCACTAAAAGTTCATCTATTTTCCGGATGTAACTATTGGTTAAGTTTTGAACTTCTTCTTCGGCACTTTTGCAAATGTCTTCGGAGGTCCCTTCTTTTTCTAGTTTTTTAATATCAGTATTAGCATCTTTTCTTGCATTTCTAATACCCACTTTAGCATCTTCAGCTTCTACTTTGGCTTGTTTGGCAAGATCGCGTCTTCTCTCTTCCGTCAGTGCGGGAACACTGATGATAATTACATCACCGTTATTCATTGGATTAAAACCAATGTTAGCCACCATAATTGCTTTTTCAATTACGTGTAGCATATTTTTTTCAAAAGGCTGTAAGGTAATTGTTCTGGCATCAGGAACACTGATTTTTGACACTTGTGACAGCGGTGTTGCAGAGCCATAATAATCAACAAAAACACTTCCTAGCATAGCTGGAGATGCCTTTCCGGCGCGTATATTCAAAAATTCTTTCTCTAAATGCGCAATAGAACCGGTCATGGATTCCTTGGTGCTATCTAATATAAATTCTATTTCTTCAGTCATTTTTTAAGGTTTTGGGTTTTGGGTTTTAGAAATTTGGAGAAATCCAACAGCTAAAACCAAGAACCATTAACTATATATTTACTACGGTTCCTATATTTTCTCCTTCACATATTTTCAGTAGGTTGCCTACTGTATTCATATCGAAAACCACGATTGGTAATTTATTTTCCTGGCTTAGCGTAAATGCAGTGGTATCCATCACATTCAATCCTTTTTTTAGAACATCGTCAAAGGTAATGTGGTCAAATTTCACCGCAGATTCATTTTTCTCAGGATCCGAATCATAAATGCCATCCACACGAGTTCCTTTTAGGATCACATTAGCATTAATTTCTATACCTCGTAAAACGGCTGCAGTATCTGTAGTGAAATAAGGATTTCCAGTTCCAGCCCCAAAGATTACGATTCTTCCTTTTTCGAGATGGCGATCCGCTCTTCTTTTGATGTATGGTTCCGCGATAGATTCCATTTTTAGCGCTGTTTGTAAACGGGTTTTCATTCCTTTTTCTTCAAGCGCCCCTTGTAACGCCATTCCGTTGATCACAGTGGCCAACATGCCCATGTAATCCCCTTGCACTCTATCCATTCCTGCGCTGGCTCCTGCAACTCCTCTAAAAATATTTCCACCACCAATTACAATGGCTATTTCTACTCCTTTTTCATGAATTTGCTTGATTTCGTCAGCATACTCAGCGAGTCTTTTTGGGTCAATTCCGTATTGCAAGTCGCCCATTAAAGCTTCGCCACTTAGTTTCAGAAGAATTCTTTTGTATTTCATGTGTGTGTTGAGTTGATTGGTGCAAATATAGAATATTCTTTTTTTTTACAATAACCTTGCTTAAAGTTTATAAAGTAAGTTTTTCGAACGATTTTTTTGCGGCTTCATAGCCAATGTTGAAAACGGCATCCATCTTAACTTTGCTGGTTTCAAAGGTGCTGTAGAGACATAAATCTTTTGGTTCTATCACCCAATCACAGATATTGAATTTATGTATATTAGAATTTGCTGAAAGAATATCAAAAGCTCGGGTGGTCACCGCTTTGATTGAATTCAAATCTTTTGCTTCAATTTTTTGTATCGGACTTACATAAACCCCAATTACAGTATCGCATTGGCCTTGTAAAATATCCGTGGGAAAGTGGTTTAATATGCCGCCGTCACTGTATACACTTCCTTCTATCGCATAAGGAGATAAAATTCCTGGAAATGCTGATGAAGCTAAGATCGCATCAACTATTTTTGTTTTTGGACCAAATATCTTTAGTTTTCCGCGAACCATATCGGTTGCCGTAATCTGAATGGGAATTTTCAAATCACCTAAAACGGCATCATTAAAAATACTATGAAAATAACTCCGGAAGGATTCGGAATCAATTAAACCTGCTTTTTTAAACGTTAGGTGTTTCCAGTGAAACAGATAGATTGATTTAAAAAACTCTAAAATTTCTTCGGGTGTTTTCCCCCAAGCATACAAGGCTCCTACGATTGAGCCAGCACTTGTTCCCGCCATTTGTGAAGGGTGAATGTTTTGTTCTTCTAAAAATTTTATGACTCCGGCATGTGCTAGACCTTTAGAGCCTCCACCGGAAAGGACCAGTCCAATCGATTTTGTTTTTAAATCCATCTTACCTATTTGGTATAAAATTACTCTTTTTGCTCAATTGAAAGTGATATATGTCTTATTTATGCTCCAATTTTATGGTAACTTTGTGAAAACAAATAATTAATTATGAAAGTTCCAATAGCTAAAGCGTTGTTTAACAGTCATTCCTATTTAGAGTATCGAAAATTAATTTCAGATTTACTGCTTGAAGGAAAGTCAACAGGTAATGAACAATCAGAAGATTTACAACAGTACAGTGCATTAAATGAAACCCGAATGAATCGGTTAGATAAAACGATGAAAATTACGGAGGACAATGTGCGGCAATTGCAAAACTTAAAAAGAGAATACATTTGGTTAGTTATTTCTGAAGGGTGGTGTGGAGATGCGGCGCAGCTTTTGCCAATTATGAATAAAATGGCGGTTGATTCTGGTAAAATAGATCTTAAAATTGTACTGCGCGATGAAAATGAGGAATTGATGAAATTGTTTTTGACTAATAAAAAGAAGTCAATCCCAATAGTAATAGTGGTTGATAAAGAAACAGGAAGTGTTCTTGGTAAGTGGGGACCAAGGCCCAGCGGAGCTACCGATTTAATTAATACCTATAAAAAAGAATTTGGCAGTATCGATGAAACGGCTAAAACGAACTTGCAATTATGGTATTTACAAGATAAAGGACTAAGCACGCAGAATGAATTGCTCAGTCTTATGGTTAGTTTGGAAGAATAGAATTTTAAAATGTTTGCTAGCCGATAAAATACAAAAGCCATTTTTTGTACTCTAAGTAACGTCCTCAATTAAGTGTTGGAATGTATATCATATAAAATTTAATTCGTTCACATGGGTGCGTTATTGATGCTAGAAACGATTATTAAATTGATTTTAACTTTAAGTTATTGTTGTTTTACCAAAATGTTAATCATACCAAAAGCACTATATAAATAAGTAATCTTCTGTTTGTCAAAGCATTGTATATATGTTTTTTGTGTTTTTTTATTTGTATGTCAAAAAAAAGTATTAAATTAGTAATCGCCAGCCAGATTTGCCATTTGATTTACTTTTATTATGGTGTTTAAATATTGTTTAACAATTAAAAAAACATCGTTATGAAAAAGCTATTTGAAAGAGTGTATGATTACTTATCGTATTTGCTATTTGGAGGAGAAAGCATATCGCATTATTAATCCAATACCGTTAAGAAAGAGAGTATGGTTCAAAACTACTTTAATTTTAGAAAAAACACATTGCAAATTCAAATTAGTATTTATTTGTCATGTGTTTTTGTTTTGTGATTACAAATGGGGAACCAAATTTTCTTCGAATAGAGTTAAGTCAATTGCTGCAGTCACATTGTAATCTCCAATTTTAGTTCTACGCAAAGCGGTTAAATGAGAGCCGGAGTTCATGGCGTGTCCAAAATCAAAAGCCAGAGAACGAATGTAAGTTCCTTTGCTGCAAACTACTCTAAAGTCGACTTCCGGTACTGCGATTCTGGTAATTTCAAATTCATGTATTGTTGTTTTTCGGCTCGCTATCTCCACAGTTTCTCCTGCTCTGGCATGCTCGTAAAGACGTACACCATCTTTTTTTATAGCAGAGTAAATGGGTGGTTTTTGATCAATTTCGCCTAAAAACTGTTCAACTGTTTTATGAATTAAAGCCTTATCAATATGCTCCGTTGGAAATGTTTGATCAATTTCGGTTTCTAAATCATAAGACGGTGTAGTGGCTCCAATATAAAATGTCCCGGTATATTCTTTGGCTTGACCCTGAAGTTCTGTAATTCTTTTAGTGAATTTACCTGTACAAACTAATAGCAATCCTGTCGCTAGTGGATCTAGAGTTCCTGCATGGCCAATCTTAAACTTTTTTGGGAGATTGAGTTTGCTAATCAAAGCCCATTTCAATTTATTAACTGCCTGAAAAGAAGTCCAATTTAAAGGTTTATCAATTAGTAAAATTTGTCCGTTTTGGAAATCTTCAGCTGTCTTCAAAGGAATTTATTTAAAATATGAAAAGTAAATCAATAGAAATACACCTACTATTATGCGGTACCATCCCCAAGGTTTGAATCCGTATTTTTTAATGATTTCAATAAAGAATTTAATAGCTATAATGGCAACGATAAAAGCAACGACATTACCAATCAGGAATAATTGTATGTTTTCGTTTGACTTTAAAATTAATTCATAGCCTTTCATTTGTGAAGTTTCGTATGTCTTTAAGAATACGGAGTAGCATGTTACTGCCATCATTGTTGGGACTGCCAAGAAAAAAGAGAATTCTGCAGCTGCATGACGCGTTAACCCTTGTTGCATACCGCCAATTATGGACGCAGCAGACCGACTTGTTCCGGGCATCATCGCTAAACATTGCCAGAAACCAATAATCACGGCTTTTTTTATAGTGATATCTTCTTCTTGAATAACAGTAGGGCTTTGAAAGCGACTGTCAATAAAAAGCAGAATTATACCACCTAAAATTAACACAATCGCTATAGGAATTGGATCTCCCAGAACTGCTTCAATCTTATCATCAAATAATTTCCCTAAAACCAAAGCAGGAATTACAGCACAAATGAGTTTAATATAAAAGTTGAACTTCGAGAAATCGAAAAATTTCTTCCAATACAACGCCACAACCGCTAGGATGGCTCCAAATTGAATGGAAACTTGAAAAAGTTTTACAAAATCATCCGTTTGAATTCCAAAATAAGAACTTAAAAAAACCATGTGAGCCGTCGAGGAAACAGGAAGATATTCTGTTAATCCCTCTATAACAGCAATTAAAAAAGCCTGTAATGTATTCATTTATGCTTTTTTTGGATTTTTAAGAATCGCATAAACAGTAATGCCAAAACCGATTAGTACAGTAGTAGGAGCCAATCGAATGCGTCTGAAATTAAAGATATCCTCACTAAATATGGTTGGATCATCACTCCCTCCGCCAGACATTAGAATAAAGCCTAATGCAATTACTCCAATTCCGATTAATAGAATTTTATAATTTATTTTGTCAAAAAGAAATTCTGGGTTTTGTTCGTTATTATTCATTTTGAGAGATTGATTTAAAAAGCGGAATGGTGAGAATTTGTGTTAATCAAAGAACGAAATCAACGAATAAAAATTAGTATAAATCGTCAGTTCTTAAATTCAAGAAGCGTTGTGTTGCAAAATACGTACTCAACCAAGTGATCAGTACTCCAATTCCTAAAACTGCCAATAGGACCAAACCGATTAAAGTTTTGTCTTCTAAAATTCCAAGATTCGGGAAACTGGTTTCCACATAAATTAATACGCCAATTAGCGCTATAACAGCCAAAGCTGCGCCAATCATTCCTAATTTTATACTGCGCATTACAAAAGGTTTTCTGATAAATGACTTTGTTGCACCTACCATTTGCATGGTTTTTATGATAAATCGATTGGAGTGAATTGATAAACGCAAAGAGCTATTAATAAGTAACACGGCTATGACAGCTAAGAATCCGCTGATTATTAAAATCCACATACTCACTTTTTTGATATTGTCATTCACTAAGTTTACTAATTGTTTGTCATAAACAATATCTGAAATCATGGTGTTTTTACGTAAGCCCGTTTCAATTTTTGTGATACTGTCTTTAACCACATAGTCCCCTTTTAAATGAATATCATAAGAATTTTGCAAAGGATTTTCACCTAAAAACTCCATGAAATCTTCACCAATAATGTCGGTATGTTCTTTGGCGGCAGCTTCTTTGGTCACGTAATTAGAAGATTTAACAAAAGGACTTGATTTTAATTCAGTTCCAAAACTTTTTACAATACTGTCATTGGCTTCGTTTTTGAAAAAAACAGTCATGGCAATATTTTCCTTGAAATCATTCGCCAATTTTTTAGAATTTATAATGAAAAGACCCAACATTCCCAATAGAAATAAAACTAAGAATACACTTAGCACTACTGAAAAATAAGAGGAAATTAAGCGACGTTTTTGGAAATTATCAAAAGAAGAACTCATAGTTTACTGAAATTATTGGGTAAAAATAACAAAGAATTTCTTTATTTAAAGTTAATAACGCTCAAAGTTTCAACTTTAGTACAATAAACGTAAATTTGCGACCTGAAATTTCACAACCCATTCAGCGTTCCAAACCCTGAATGAGTAAAAATAAATAGCTAAAAGACTTGAGTGTGTTAAAGCATGACTCCATTAAAAAACAATTAAGAAAGTAGAATGAAATACAATCCGAACGAAATAGAGGCCAAATGGCAGCAATATTGGTTAGAAAACGAAACGTTTAAAGCCGAAAATAACTCAGAAAAGCCTAAATATTACGTACTTGATATGTTTCCGTATCCATCTGGAGCGGGATTGCACGTAGGACATCCATTGGGATATATTGCCTCAGATGTGTATTCCAGATACAAAAGACATCAGGGTTTTAATGTGTTGCATCCCATGGGCTACGACAGTTTTGGATTGCCAGCGGAACAATATGCCATACAAACGGGGCAACGTCCTGAGGATACTACTTCAGTAAATATTGATGGAGGAACCGATAAGGAAGGAAATAAAATTGCCGGTTACAGAAAGCAATTGGACAAAATTGGATTCTCTTTCGATTGGAGTAGAGAAGTGCGCACGTCAAATCCGGATTATTACAAACACACCCAATGGATTTTTATTCAATTATTCAATTCTTGGTACAATAAAAACAGCGACAAAGCCGAAGATATTTCGACTTTGGTTTCCATTTTTTCAACGGAAGGGAACGCAACTGTTAATGCGGTCTGCGATGATACTATTGAAGCTTTTTCAGCAGAAGACTGGTGTTCTTTCGTAAAGGAACAACAAGAGCGGATTTTATTGCAATACAGATTGACTTATTTAGCCGAGACTGAGGTCAACTGGTGTCCTGGATTAGGAACAGTGTTGGCGAATGACGAAATTGTAAATGGCGTTTCAGAACGTGGCGGTTTTACGGTTGTTCGCAAGAAAATGACCCAATGGAGCATGCGAATTTCAGCTTATGCGGAACGTTTGTTGCTAGGTTTGAACGATATCGATTGGAGCGAAAGCATCAAAGAAAGCCAAAGAAACTGGATTGGAAAATCCGTTGGGGCGACAGTTTCTTTTAAAGTCGAAAGTAAAAAGTCGAAAGTCGAAAGTGAGCAACAATATATCGATGTGTTTACAACCCGTCCTGATACGATTTTTGGAGTTACGTTCATGACTTTGGCTCCGGAACACGAATTGGTAGCACAAATCACCACTCCGGAACAAAAAGCAGCAGTAGAAGCGTATATAGAAAAAACGTCAAAACGATCCGAAAGAGAACGTATGGCTGATGTAAAGACCATTTCAGGAGTATTCACCGGAGCGTATGCGGAACATCCTTTTACCAAAGAGCCAATTCCGGTTTGGATTGGGGATTATGTTTTGGCAGGTTATGGAACAGGCGCGGTTATGGCGGTTCCTTGTGGCGACGAAAGAGATTTTGCTTTTGCGAATTTCTTCAAAGGTCAAAACGGAATGCAGGAAATCAAAAACATTTTTGCAAATGTGGATATTTCTGAGGTTGCATACGGTTCGAAAGACAATGTGATTATTGCTAATTCGGATTTCCTAAACGGATTGACGTACAAAGAAGCCACTAAAAAAGCGATAGAAGAATTAGAAAAACTAAACCAAGGAAAAGGAAAAACGAATTACCGTTTGCGTGATGCCGTTTTCTCTCGCCAGCGGTATTGGGGAGAGCCGTTTCCGGTATATTATGTTAATGGATTGCCGCAAATGATTGATGCGCAACATTTGCCAATCATTTTGCCAGAAGTAGAGAAATACCTACCAACCGAAGATGGTTTACCGCCCTTAGGAAACGCTTTGGTTTGGGCTTGGAATACAGACACGAATTCAGTAGTTAGTACGGATTTAGTCGACAATAAAACAATTCATCCTCTTGAATTGAACACGATGCCAGGTTGGGCGGGAAGTTCATGGTACTGGATGCGGTATATGGATGCGCATAATGAGAATGAGTTTGCGAGCAAAGACGCCCTGGCATATTGGGAGAGCGTTGATTTATACATTGGCGGAAGCGAACACGCCACCGGACATTTATTGTATTCTCGTTTTTGGAACAAATTCCTAAAAGACAAAGGTTTTGCACCTACCGAAGAACCATTCAAAAAACTGATTAATCAGGGAATGATTTTGGGGATGAGTGCTTTTGTTTATCAGTTTTCGTGGGCTACCGAATCTTTATATATAAAAGACGAAGGCAATAGAATGATAGAAAAGATGGCTTCTTTCTTTATGACTAAGTCAAAATATGATAAAATTATTAAAGGTGATTTAGAAGAAATAGAATCTGCTAGACAGTTTTATGTAAAGACATTAAGGCGTAATTTTCCAGGCGGAGATGTTATCAACACTGTGGGGGATATTTGTTTATGGCCAAAACATGCTGATGTTTCAATGGTTAACACTTCTGACGAATTAGATATTGAGAGATTCAAAAGCTGGAGAGAGGATTATGCAAATGCAGAATTTATTACAGAAGAAAACGGAAAATATATTGTAGGTCGCGATGTCGAAAAAATGTCGAAATCGAAGTACAATGTAGTTACGCCAGATGATATTTGTAACGAATACGGAGCTGATACGTTGCGTTTGTATGAAATGTTCTTAGGGCCATTGGAACAAGCGAAACCTTGGAACACGGCAGGAATTTCGGGCGTATTTGGATTTTTGAAAAAACTGTGTCGTTTGTATTTTGATGAAAATGGTTTGATTGTGACCAATGATGCGCCAACCAAAGACAACTTAAAATCATTGCACAAAACCATCAAAAAAGTAGCGGAAGATATTGAGAGTTTTTCTTTCAATACATCAGTTTCTCAGTTTATGATTTGTGTGAATGAATTGTCTACTCAAAGCTGTCATTCACGTACAATTCTGGAACCATTAGCAATTGTGATTTCGCCTTATGCACCGCATATTGCTGAGGAATTATGGTCGTTGTTAGGAAATACAGGTTCTATTGCGACAGTTGATTTTCCAATATTTGAACCAGCACATTTGGTAGAAAGCAGCAAAGAATATCCCGTTTCTTTTAATGGGAAAATGCGTTTCACAATGGTTTTGCCTTTGGATTTAACCAAGGAACAAATCGAGGAAATCGTAATGAAAGACGAAAGAACCATCAAACAATTAGAAGGAAAAACGCCAAACAAGGTGATTATTGTTCCGGGAAAAATTATTAATTTGGTGGGATAACGTTTGTTGTAGAGACGCACTGCAGTGCATCTCTACGGTGCGTCTCTATATAATATAAAAAAATCCAAATTCTATATTTAGAATTTGGATTTTTTTATTTCAATCCATAAAATTTGTTTCAACTGTGTTATTCGCGTTCTATTTCAGGAATGCCAAATTGACATTGTAAAAAATTGGTTCAGATTTTGATGTTTCTTTTATAACTTTAAACAATACAATTAAAAAACAAAAATATGGGAATGGGTTATTTGATTCTTGCCGGAGCAATTATGCTTTTCAGCTGGTTAGTTAGTTCAAGACTAAAAAGTAAATTTGAACATTATTCTAAATTACAATTGCAAAACGGAATGTCTGGCGCAGAAATCGCCGAGAAAATGCTTGCCGATAACGGTATTCGTGATGTACGAGTAATCTCTACACCAGGACGTTTAACGGATCATTACAATCCAGCAGACAAAACAGTGAATTTAAGTGAAGCGGTCTATAATCAAAGAAATGCGGCTGCGGCAGCTGTTGCGGCGCATGAATGTGGACATGCCGTGCAACATGCCGTCGGGTATCAGTGGCTAACCATGCGCTCTAAATTAGTGCCTGTGGTAAATGTAGCTTCTACGTACATGCAGTGGATTTTGCTAGGAGGAATCTTGATGATGAAGACTTTTCCACAATTACTACTGGTGGGGATTATCATTTTTGCAGCAACTACTTTGTTTTCTATAGTCACTTTGCCGGTCGAATATGATGCTAGTAATCGGGCTTTGGCGTGGTTAGAAAACAAAAGAATGCTGACGCCACAAGAACATGCTGGAGCTAAAGATTCCTTGAAGTGGGCTGCCAGAACTTATGTAGTGGCCGCTTTAGGATCTATTGCCACACTCTTGTATTATGTTTCGATTTATATGGGTGGAAGAAGAAATTAGATATTCGCTTGAAAATACAAATCCGTCTCGTGTAAAAAACAAGACGGATTTTTTGGTAATTAGCATATCGACGATTAACTGATTCAACCAAAAACCTACAGTTGAATTTGTCTTTCAATTTGTTGGTCTAAAGAAATAAAAGTTTCTGTTCTGGAAACGCCTTCTATCGCTTGAATCTTGGTGTTGAGCAAATGCATTAAATGTTCATTATCTCTACAAATAATCTTGATTAATATTGACCAGTTTCCAGTGGTATAATGGCACTCTAATACTTCCGGAATTTTTTTTAAATCACGTACTGCTTCTGGATTTCGAGCTGCTTTGTCCAGATAAATCCCAACGAAAGCCATGGTGTTGTAGCCTAGAATTTTATTGTTTACCGTAAATTTTGATCCCGAAATAACGCCAGACTGTTCTAGTTTTCGCAAACGCTGGTGAATCGCAGCTCCTGAAATCCCTATTTTGTTGGCGATCTGAAGAATTGGCTTTCGGGCATCTTCCATCAAGTCGCGTAAGATTTCTTTATCGATACCGTCTATTTCTACTACTAGCGAATTGATTTTCATAAGTTGTTGTTTTAAACTAAAATAAGAAAATTTATTTACATTGTAAATCAAATTTAATTAAAAAATGATTTAATCCATTATTTATTGTGTTTTTTGTTACATTGAGCGCAGTCTAGATACTAAAAAAATTATCGACTGCGCTTGAACTGTTAATAGAATTTATACGGATCATTAATACCCGATAAAGAAACAGAACGCAATTTTATATTTAGGGCCATAAAAAAGCCATTCAGGTTGTGAATGGCTATGGTAATTGTATCAGAAAGTATTTTTTATTTTCCTTTATTCGCTTCAGTAATGTATTTTTCTAAAGCCATTGTCATGGAAGGTGTTGCAGGTGTTGGGGCAAGAATATCTACTCTCAAGCCGTGATCTAATGCTTCTTTTTGAGTTGTGCTTCCAAAAACTGCAATTCGAGTGTTGTTTTGTTCGAAGTCCGGGAAGTTCATAAATAGTGATTTTATTCCAGTTGGGCTAAAGAAAGCCAAAACATCATAATATACATCAGCTAGATCCGATAGATCACTCATTACCGTTTTGTAAAAAATGGCAGGTGTCCAGTCTACTTTTAATGCATTTAACGTTATGGGCGCATCAGCATTTAATTGGTCTGAAGCAGGTAACAAGAACTTTTCGTCTTTGTATTTTTTTATCAATGGAGATAAATCTGCAAAATCTTTAGGTCCAACGTAAATTTTACGTTTTCTGTAGACTACATATTTTTGCAGGTAAAAAGCGATTGCTTCTGATTGACAGAAATATTTTAATCCTTCCGGAACTTTAAAACGCATTTCATCGGCTACTCTGAAAAAGTGGTCAACAGCATTTTTACTCGTTAAGATAATGGCAGTGTAATGGTTGAGATCAATCTTTTGAAGTCTAATCTCTTTTGCATTAACTCCTTCAACGTGAATAAAAGGCCTGAAATCAATTTTTACTTTATGCTTTTGTTGAAGTTCAAAGTAAGGTGAATTTTCCACCTTAGGCTCGGGTTGTGACACCAAAATTGTTTTCACTTTCATATTTTAACTTTTTCTAAGCACTCCCTTTCGTAAACCAGTAATACATAAAATAATAGGGAGCTATTTCGAGAGCGCAAAGATATAAAATAAAATAAAACAACTTACCGAATATTAAATTTCTATAATTTTTTATTAAAATAAAATAAGTTAATGTATTGATTATAAGAATTATAGATATGATAATTAAGGGAATATTTCTTGAAATTGAGTCGTAATAAAACAAAATTATATTTAAAGGCAGTATCAATAACCCAATATAGGTTCTGTAAGTTACCTTTTGGAGGTTAAAATGCTCCATAAACTCTTCAATATTAAAGGATGTGGCAATTATTTTTTCTACCAAATATTTAGATAAAATGAAGAAAACCAGAAAGGTAAATATCTGAATGTACAGGAGCCAATCCGTTTTTGAGGCATAACCAAAATAGCTGAGCGAAATTTGAATGAAGAAAGCAAGTGAAATAACTTGAACAAAAAATAAAGATACCGTAAACGTACTTTTTAAATGGCTGCTATCTCTATAAACATTGGTATATTTATTAGAAAAAAACAGATTTGCAAAATCCCCAAATCTATTTTCGAAAACAGATTTAGTAATTGCAATAATAGCAAATGATAAAACAAAAAGGGCAGTAGCCCAGTCTTTGCTCTCTGTTATTCTTGGATGAAGTATAGTTTCGATCATAACGGTGCAAAATTACTAATTTTTTATATCATTCTTTTTATTATAATTTTAATAAGGATGAAATGGCATAAAAAGTTTACTTTTGCTGGGAAATTAGTTGAAAACATGAATGATTGTATTGTTATAATTCCTACCTATAACGAAATTGAAAATATTGAAAGCATTATTCGATCAGTGCTTTCGCAACATAAACCTTTTCATGTTCTAATTATTGATGATAATTCTCCGGATCGCACCGCTGACAAGGTAGTTTTGCTTCAGTCAGAATTTGAGGGCAGATTATTTTTGGAAAAAAGAAACAAAAAATCAGGTCTGGGAACGGCTTATGTACACGGCTTTAGGTGGGCATTGAAGCATAAATATGAATATATTTTCGAAATGGACGCCGATTTTTCTCACAATCCAAACGATTTAGAAAAATTATATAGCGCTTGTCATTTTGGGGATGCTGACCTAGCAATTGGGTCTCGATACGTTACTGGAGTAAATGTGGTAAACTGGCCATTAAGCCGCGTGTTAATGTCCTATTTTGCATCAGTATACGTACGCATGGTTACTGGAATGAAAATTCATGATGCTACCGCTGGTTTTGTTTGTTACAAAAGAAAAGTTTTAGAAGATATAAAGTTAAAAGATATAAAATTTGTAGGTTATGCCTTTCAAATAGAAATGAAATACAGGACGTATTGTAAAAAATTTCAAATTTCGGAAGTCCCAATTATTTTTACCGACAGAACCAAAGGGCAATCCAAGATGAGCAATTCGATAATTATTGAAGCTGTTTTTGGTGTTATTGCACTTAGATTAAAAAGAATATTCAACACATTATAAGAAAAAGATAGGATGAACAGGGTTTTAATTAAGAATGCCAAAATAGTAAATGAGGGTGTGATTTTTGAAGGTGACGTATTAATTGAGAATGACTTAATTGTTGAAATTTCAGAAAGTATCAGTGCTAAATCTTCTGAATGTATAATCATTGACGCCGAGGGTAATTATTTGATGCCGGGTGCAATTGATGATCAAGTACATTTTAGAGAACCAGGACTTACCTATAAAGGGGATATTGAATCAGAATCTAAAGCGGCAGTTGCAGGAGGAATTACGTCCTACATTGAACAGCCCAACACGATTCCAAATGCGGTTACGCAGGAAATACTGGAAGAAAAATACGTATTGGCAGCACAAAAGTCCTATGCTAATTATTCCTTTATGATGGGAGCTACCAATGATAATTTAGAGGAAGTTCTAAAAACAAATCCCAAGAATGTTGCCGGAATAAAAATATTTTTAGGCTCCTCAACAGGCAATATGTTAGTTGACAATGAAGCTACTCTAGAAAAAATATTTTCAAGTACACCGATGCTTATTGCGGTGCATTGTGAAGACGAAGCGACTGTCAAGAGTAATTTAGAAAAATACAAAGCTGAATTTGGAGAGGATGTCCCAGTTACTGTTCACCACCTGATCCGAAGCGAGGAAGCTTGTTATATTTCCTCTTCTAAAGCGGTGGCGTTGGCTAAAAAAACAGGAGCTCGTTTGCATATTTTTCATCTTTCGACTGCCAAAGAAATGGATTTGTTTACAAACAAAATTCCATTAGAGGACAAGAAAATTACTGCTGAAGTTTGTGTACATCATTTGTGGTTTACTAACGACGATTATGCCACTAAAGGGAATTTAATTAAATGGAACCCCGCTGTAAAAACAGTAAATGATAGAAAAGTACTTTGGGAAGCTTTACTGGATGATAGAATTGATGTAATTGCAACAGATCATGCGCCACATACATTAGAAGAAAAAAAACAATCGTATTTGAAGGCGCCTTCTGGTGGTCCATTAGTACAACATGCTGTGGTTGCTATGTTTGAAGCGTATCATCAAGGAAAAATAAGTATTGAAAAGATTGTAGAAAAAATGTGTCACAATCCAGCCAAAATTTTTAAAATAGAAAAGCGTGGTTTTATTAAAGAAGGATATTATGCGGATTTGGTGATTGTAAATTCGGGTTTGCCGTGGAGCGTGAAAAAAGAAAATATTTTGGCTAAATGTGGTTGGTCTCCATTTGAAGGTTTTACTTTTAAATCTAGGATTACGCATACTTTTGTAAACGGACAATTAGTCTACACTGCTTTTAAAGTGAAGGATATTCGTGCTGGGAAACGTTTGTTGTTCGACCGATAAAAATTTGACCAATGAGAAAAGTTATAACATTTTTAGCGTTACTGACTCTTTTAATAAGCTGCAAGGACAAAGTAGTCCAAAAACCGGTACGTCTTATCGAGAAGGATGTTATGGTTGATATTATGTATGATTTATCAATTTTGGAGGCTATAAAGTATCAAAATCCCGCCTCATTAGATACTTTTAAAATTAATCCAAGAGATTTTATTTATAAAAAATATAAAATAGACAGCCTTCAGTTTGCCAAAAGTAATGTGTATTACGCGGCCGATTTTGAGGAATACAAATTGATGTTTGATCAAATTACAAAAAGACTGGATACTAGAAAAAAAGGATTGGATTCTTTAATTGTTTTGGAAAAAAAGAAAAAGAAGCCGGCTGTTCAAAAAAAGAAAAAACCAGTTATAATGGTCAGAGATACCACAAAATTGAAATAGGATAAATCAAATCAAAGGTGTGAAATTTCTTTTATATACTGGTGAATGTCTGTAAAATCTATTTTTAGCGTTTCTTTAATCTTGTGGTTAGAATAGGTATTTTTTGAATACGAAGCTTTAGCAGTGGCTTGGAATAATCCTGTCTTTCTTTGTGAAATAATAGACGAAAACCAATCCAATCTCCAAAGTATTTCCGTAAAAAAGGGCTTTGCATGAATTTCAGGTCTTTTCACATTTAATGAATCGGCCATAGTATTGAGAATATCACGGAAAATACTATTTTCTGCAATCAGGGTAAAGCGTTCATTCTTAATTTCACTTTGCATTAATTGATGTGCGATTCGAACAACATCAGTAACGGCAACAAATCCCGTTGAACCCAACGTATAAAATTTCAATCCGTTTTTTACTTTTGTAAAAAGTTGTCCACTTCCTTGTTCTCTATAACCGGGTCCGAGAATAACGCCTGGATTTACAATGATTACATCTAAACCTTCTTGTTGTCCACGCCAGATTTCCATTTCGGCACCATATTTAGAAATGGCGTAATCACTATGTGGCTTTTCCGGATTCCATTCGGTTTCTTCGGTAATGAATTTTTCGTGAGGTAGTAAATCGCCCAAAGTGGCTATAGAACTTACAAAACACAATTTTTTTATTTTATAGGAAACACAGAAATTCACAATATTCGCTGTGCCTTCAATGTTTGTTTTTCGCAATATATCTTCGTCTTTTGGGTCAAAAGAGATCAAAGCGGCGCAATGGTACACGGTGTCAATATTTTGAAACGCAATTTCTAACGAAGGAACTTCGGTAATATCTGCGGGAACCCATTCAATTTGATCAAATAGCAGTTCTTTTTTATAGATAACGAATAGGGATCTTGTTTTCTCTATGGAAGCGACACTTCGATAAATGGCACGTGCTTTTTCTCCTTTCTCCATTAAATGAAGCAATAGATGTGCGCCTACTAAACCGGTTCCTCCTGTGACTAAAATCATTTGGTAAAGATAATTAGATTGTTCGATTTTTAGACCGATAGATTTTCAAATTATGCAATTAAAGCTATCTTTGTGAAAATTGATTTTTATAAAATGAAAAATATTATTTCCGAATTACAATGGCGCGGCTTAGTTCACGACATCATGCCTGGAACCGAAGAGCAACTTCTAAAAGAAATGACAACGGCTTACATAGGATTTGACCCAACATCCGATTCCTTACATATTGGAAGCTTAGTGCCTATAATTCTTTTGGTTCACTTGAAAAATTTCGGACATAAACCTATTGCATTGGTTGGTGGAGCTACAGGAATGATTGGTGATCCATCTGGGAAATCAGATGAGAGAAATCTCTTGGATGAAGCGACTTTGAATCATAATGTAGAGGGAATAAAAAGTGTTTTATCTCGTTTTTTAGATTTTGATTCGAATGAAATAAATGCGCCAGTTCTGGTAAATAATTATGATTGGATGAAGAATTTATCATTCATTAATTTCGCTCGTGACGTGGGTAAACGAATCACAGTAAACTACATGATGGCCAAAGATTCTGTAAAGAAAAGATTGTCCGGTGAAGGCGAAGGAATGTCCTTTACGGAGTTTACGTACCAATTGATTCAAGGGTATGATTTTTACCATCTGCACAAAGAATACAATTGTTTGTTGCAAATGGGAGGTTCTGACCAATGGGGAAATATTACAACAGGAACTGAATTAGTCCGTCGTATGAATGTAGGTGAAGAGGCTAAAGCATACGCAATGACTTGTCCTTTGATAACAAAAGCTGATGGTTCTAAATTTGGAAAATCCGAAGGCGGAAATGTTTGGTTAACCGCAGATAAAACTTCGGTTTATAAATTTTACCAGTTTTGGTTGAATACGACCGATGTTGATGCAGAAAAATACATTAAGATTTTTACTTTCTTAGATGCTGCAACAATAGCTGCATTAATTGAAGAACATAAAACGGCTCCACATTTAAGAGTGTTGCAAAGAAGATTGGCTGAAGAGCTTACAGTTTTTGTTCATTCAGCCGAAGATTTAGAAAATGCGATAAAAGCATCGAATATTTTGTTCGGCAATTCTACTTCAGATGATTTGAAACAATTGGACGAAGCGACTTTCTTGGATGTTTTTGATGGTGTTCCTCAAACGGAAATTAGTAGAAATGAAATTGAATCGGGAATCAATATTGTTGACGTTCTAAACGAAAAAACAGGATTTCTAAAATCGAATGGCGAAGCTAGACGCGCTTTGACAGCGAATTCTATTTCAGTAAATAAAGAAAAAGTGGCAGAAGATTTTGTGCTTTCCACAAAAGATTTAATCAACAATCAGTTTGTATTGTTGCAAAGTGGAAAGAAAAATTATTTTGTGGTGAGAGTGGTTTAATTTGGTTGACCAAATAAACAAATTACCATATCAACGTTTACAAAACCATCAAGTTGCAACCTCGAATATCAGAATTATCAAAACGTCCCAATACCTCGAAAGAGTTGTTGGGATTTTTTTTGCCCAAATCTTGCGTGGCAATGAACGAACAAGAATTGATATTAGCCAAATCAATCACGTTGATTCCGCCTGTTTTTCCGTCTTGAATATAGGTCAAAGCATCTTCAGTGTCACGAACCAGGATTTGTATCCAAGAAGGGCATTCAAATACGCCGTTTCCTAAAGAATAGGCTTGTGAAAGCAATTCGGTCATTCCATATTCAGAATGTATGGCTGAGACGCCAAATCCTTTACACAACTGTTCGTGCAATTCTTCTCGAATCATTTCTTTACGTTTGCCTTTCATACCTCCCGTTTCCATAATGATAGTATGCAACAATTGAAACTGATGTTTTTCAATTAAGTCTAATAAGGCAAATGTTACTCCAATAAGAATCACATTTTGTCCCGCTTGGTCTAAAGTGATAAGCTTGGCAATCAGTTCGTCATGGTTGTGCAGGTAAAATCCACTTTCGGGATGATTGGAAAGTTCAATTAAGTCCTTGACCATATAAATTAAGGAAGAACCTTCTCTTTCCAGATAGGAAGGAAGCAAAGCCAAAACAACATAATCTTCAATGTTGCCATAAAATTGGGAAAATCCTTTGCGGTAGCTCTCTTCATACAAGGAAACATCAGTGACGATGTGTTTGCTGGTAATCATTCCGGTTGTGCCACTGCTGGTGAAAATTTCTTGAATGGGATTGCTATTGGAAATCACTTGATGACTCTTAAAGAACTGAATCGGTAAAAATGGAATCTGCTGTAAAGATTTTACCTTATGAGGATCTGTTTTTAATAAATTACAAAATTCTTGATAGACTAAGTTCTTTTCATACTGGAAACGAAACACTTTTAAGGCAATTTTCTCAAACTGTTTTTGACTGGAAAGAGCAAATATATCTAAAGATGTGATCAAGATTTTTTTTGCAAAAGTAAACAAAATTTTATAGGCAAACCAATAGCAGGATTGTATATGCTTTAATGTAGGTATTGATTTAGTAAGTTAAAGACATAAAAAAAGCCCCAATTAAAATTGAAGCTTATGTGTTGTATCTTTAGAATATCATCGTATGATTAATTTCCGCGTAGCCGATGCTTCCTTTTCATTGATTTTTATGATGTAAACACCAGAAGATAAATTAGAAACATTAAGTTCTTTTGAGCTTAACATTGTTTGAAGTACTTTCTTTCCTAAAACATCAAAGATAATTATTTCTTTATCTAAGTCATTTTTTGTAGAAATGTAGACTTTCCCATTATACACGGGGTTCGGGTACAAGCTTAAACCTTCAATTGTGGCGGTTTCTTGTGTTCTTGGTTGTTGCTTCGATTCCTGAGCACTAAGGCTTAGAGAAAATAAAATAACCAATACTGTAATAATATAAAAGTAGTTTTTTGCCATCAGATTAGTTTGTATAGTAAATATACAAAATATATTTCAAAAAGCATACCAAAAAAAAACATCCTGATTGCTCAGGATGTTTAATATGAAATATTAGAGTTTATTACAAATTTCCTAGTAAATTAACGCCATCAACAATAGCCCAAGCACCAGGAGTCAATACAGCTCCGGATGCTGATGCACTTGTTGTATAGTTTGCCGGTAAAAATGTTACTGTGAAAGTTGCTGCGCCAGCCCCCCATAAAGAAGTATTGTCTGCAATTTTAACATTTAACATTTTTATTTTACCTGTAAGAACTTGATTGGTGTTTGTCGCAGCATCTTGAATTCTTACTGAAGTTGCATTTGTAGATGTATATCCAGAAATTACTACATTAGAATATTCTCCATTTCCTTCTTTTTTAAATTGGATTGCATCTACTTCAAGAGGATTTCCTGCCTCTGTAACTGTTCCTGCAGCTCTTCTTAAAGTAATATTTGATACTTTAGGAAAAAATGCATTATTTACACTTTTTGATTCGATTTCCATTCCAAAATTTCCAGCTCCAGTTTGATACGCATACCAGTTGGTATTTGCTTGGCCTTGCCATCCATCTTGCCAGTCAAATGAATCATCTGTGTTTCCGTAAGAAATTAGGTTTTTAGCACTTACTGTTCCTCCGTAAAATTCAAATCCATCATCAGCTCCTTTGTAAGAAACTAAATTTTCTAAAACTGTTCCAGATCCCACTGAATAAAATGAGAAACCATTCATTTCAGAATTTCCGTCAAGGATTTTTTTACCTGCGTATTCTACTCTAACGTATTTCAATGAACCACCATTGTGAGTTGGATTTGTGCCTCCATAAACAATGTTAGTACCATCCTCAGATGTTGCAGTAGTGATAGGCGTTCCGTCAGCTGTTTTTCCTGAAACAATAGGAGCATCACCAAACATTATTATACCACCCCAAGAACCTGCGGTTTTAGATTTTTCTGTAAATACTACTGGTTCAGCAGCTGTACCTGAAATATTTAATTTTCCACCGTTTTCAATTAATAAAGCGTCAGTTCCATTTGATGCATCGGCAGTTACTACTGAACCTGCTTCAAAAGTTAGTGTAGCGCCACTTTTTACTCTAACTGTACCACTTAATGCGTAAGTACCTTTAGTGTATATTTTGGATGCTGTAATATCACCTGTAATATCACCTGTAGCTGTTGGAGGGGTAGTAGTTACATCGTCGTCACTTGAAGTACAGCTTGTAAAAACTAAACTTAATAAGGCTAGGCTGAATACTAATTTTTTCATTTTTAATGATTTTAGAATTATAGTTTTTGTGTTATTTATTGTTGTCAAAAGTACAGAGAGTACCTTGTGTATTGATTATGGAATTGTTATTAAAGTATTATATAACAATCAATTTCATGTAAATTTTACGTTACTTATGTAAATAAAAAAAGAGCTATATAGCTCTTTTTTATTATTATTTAAAATGTATATCCTATGTTAACAGAAAACCCGACTCCTTTTTTAAATTCTTTTAGTACTAAAGAATCTTCTGTGATTTTTAGTGAGCTTTTGCTTCCTAGTTCTTTTCGGTAACTTGGATTTAAAATATTATCTATTCCAAATTTAAGTTCAATATTTTTAGAAATGGAGTTCGTCCAGATGAAATCTAATTTGCTAAATGATTTTTCATAAATGTGATCAATTCCTGATGAACCTACTGCAAAAATTCTATCTCCGTATACATTATAGACTAAGGTCATTGAATTTTTCCAATCTTTTCTTAAAACAAAATCATATTTTAAATCGGAATTGATTAACCAACTTGATGCACCTTGCAATTTTCGGTTTGTACTGTTTTCCAATTCGTTTCCTTGTTTTGTAGGATCTACTTTTACATCAGTACTCATCAATGACGTATTAAAGCCCAATGAGAAGTTAGAAAGGGATTCGTTAATTCGGCTTAATTGAAAAAGCATTTCAATCTCCGCTCCAAAAATAACTGCTTGTTCTGAGTTTTTGAATGTAGTAATTTGTCCGCCACTGTTGGCAGTTGGTTTGAAAACTCTCTCGATTGGATTGTTTATTACTTTTCCAAAAACTCCTACAGCGAACAGTTCTTTATTATTTGGGAATAATTCATATTTGAAATCAGCATTATAGTTTTCACTATCCTTTAAATCTGGATTTCCGCTTTCTGATGTTCCATCTGCATTAATGTAATTTATTGGTAACAATTCCATTGCAACTGGCCGTGTGATTGTTTTTGCTAATGAAAGTCTTAAGTTACTGTTCTCATTTAAAATTCTTTTTGCATTAACAGACGGTAAGATGTCAAGTCTGTCAGCTGTTTTTTTGCGAAAAGCATTCCCAAAAGGATCTCCTTGTTCTCTGTATTTTATTTCACGTACGGAACTTTCTCCTCTAATTCCTGCGTTTAAATCCCATTTTTCACCAAATTTCATAAATAAATTGAAATACCCTGCATTGATGAATTGATTCAATTTTACCTTATAATCTCCATTTGATTCTTCTTGCACATACAGTATTCCATTATTAATATCATCATTTATATTTTCACTAATGGTACTCAAGTTAGCAGTGTAGTTTTTCTCTATATTTCTTCTTCCTGAAAAGAAACGATATGTAGATTGCATATCATTAAGGGAACTATTGTATCCGATAGATAATACATTAGGTTTTTCATTTTCTCCAAATTTTAAATTATATTCTAAAAGTGAAGAGTAATAAAAGTTTCCTTTTACATCAAGAAATTGACGGTTCAAATTGTTTCCACCATAAGACATGTTGATGTCATTATCGTTGACTTTAATACCAGTAATAAATTTTCTGTCGGGTTGTTGAAAAGAAGTCTTTACATAAGAACCTCCCGCTTTAATACTGTGTTTTCCGTCTTCGCTTAATTTGTAATCTCCGTACAATTGAGTGTTCCAATAATTAGATTCTTCATACTGGTTCATTCGAATAAGGTTATTCGTTTGATTAGCTAAACTATTTGTGTATCCTAACTGATCTTGGATTTTACTTTCAGTCGCTTTGATTAAAAATGTATTAAAGTTTAGATTCAAACGATTTGTTTTGTATTTCATTCCGGCTAACCCAGAAAGAGTAGTCTGGTAACTGTACTGTGTATTGTATAAATTGTTGTCGTAATTTCCTTGTCCGAGATTAAAAGTGCGATCAACACCTTCTCTAAAAGAGTATTTATTATCAAAATTAAAAGACATAATGTAACTTATGTTTTTTTCATTTTTAAGAGTGAATTTTTGAGCATGTAAAAACCCAATGCTAGAATTCAATGGACTTTGTGTGTTATCAACATCCCATGATTTTTTCCCGAATCCATTTTCATATTCAGTTGGAGTAAGGCTTTTTCCCCCTGGTGTATTTCCAAACACGCTAGGAAGTGTCCGATCATTGCCTATCATTCCTAAAGTTCCCTTAGTTGAATTTGCATCACTTGAAAGTAAAAAATCTTTAAGATTATTATTAGTAGTGTAACCAAAACCAATATTTAATTTCGTGATGTTTTTAGGTTGAGGAGTTTCAATGTTAATTGTCGCACCGGCGAAATCTCCAGAGATATTAGGATTGAAAGTTTTATAGATATTCAAAACGCCTACTACATCTGTAGGAAATAAGTCTAAAGGGATAATTTTTTTGAAAGGACTATTTGAAGGAGATTGTAAATCATTTATCAATAAATTATTATAACGGTCTTCAAGCCCTCTAATGAACAATCCTCTTCCGTCTACTTTAGTAATTCCGGTAATTTTTGTCAAACCTTCTTCTACATCACTAACTCCTTTACGGGCCATTTCCTGTGCGCCGATACTTTGTTTAATTACAACCGCATTTTTTTGGTCAAGTAGTAAGGCTGTTTCTTTTTCTCTGCTTACAGTAGCTCTTACTACTACGTCTTCTAACTTATATCCTGCAGAACCTAGTGCTTGATTTAAGGTTACTGTTTGATTCGCTACTACCGTTACGGAAACTTCAACAGATTCATATCCTACGAAACTAAATTGGATGGTATAATTTCCAGGTGCTGCTGTAATGGAGTATTTTCCATCAATATCTGTATTGGTTCCATTAGTTGTTCCTTTAATAAGAACATTTGCAAATGGCAATGATTGATTGTTAGCATTTTTGTCTGTCAAGATTCCAGCTATTGTTCCTTTATTCTGTGAAAAAGAAATAGCAGTTATAAATAACGTTAAAAACAATAATTTGAATTTCATTTGGTTTAAATTTTTTTGCAAAGTAACGCTTGAAATGTAAAATGTAAGTTACTGACTTGTTACGTTTGTGTTTTGTTTTGGACTGTATAATAGGCTCAATATTAAATTACTGTTAAGGCCTTTTCGATGGCTCTTTTATTATTACATTTACAATTCAAAAACAATTTTGGCGCTTTATGAAGAAAAAACACACGAAGATTCTATTAGTAGACGACGAACCGGATATCTTAGAAATTGTAGGATACAACCTCTCTCAGGAAGGATATCAAATCTTTACAGCGGCCAACGGGAAAGAGGCTATAGCCAAAGCTAAAAAAGAAATTCCAGACCTTATTATAATGGATGTTATGATGCCAGAAATGGATGGGATGGAGGCTTGTGAGAGTATTCGTAAAATTCCGGAACTCAGTAATGTGTTGATAACATTCTTGACTGCCAGAAGCGAAGACTACTCTCAAGTTGCGGGTTTTGATGCAGGAGCTGATGATTACATTACTAAACCAATTAAACCTAAATTATTAGTCAGCAAAGTAAAAGCCTTGTTGCGTCGATTGAAAGAGAAAGAGCAAAATAGTGAAACTCTTAATGTAGGCGGAATCGAAATAAATAGAGAAGAATATAAAATAGTAAAAGATAATATTGAGATTGCATTACCAAGAAAAGAATTTGAATTATTCTATCTGCTCGCTTCAAAACCAGGGAAAGTATTTAAACGTGATGAAATTCTAGATAAGGTTTGGGGTAATGAAGTAGTAGTAGGCGGAAGAACCATCGATGTTCATATCCGAAAATTACGAGAAAAAATAGGAGAAGAATTATTCAAAACAATAAAGGGTGTAGGGTATAAGTTTGAGGTATAAATGACAATAAATTTTAAAAAAACATATCGGTTTGCTGTTAAATCAGCACTTTATATTACTCTTTTTTCTACAGGATTAGTTGGTTATCTGACCTATTTGTTTTTCTCTTTTTCCTATCAATTTTGCTTGATTTTTGCTATTTCAATCGCATCTTTTTCATTTATTGTAATACAATATCGTGTGGAGCGTTTTATTTACAAAAAAGTAAAAAAAATATACGACGATGTTTCTTTGTTGGAATCCAGTACCTTTAGAAACCAGCCCATAACAACTGATATGGCAACCCTTACTCGTGAAGTTAAGAAGTTTGCAACAGACAAAAAACTTGAGATAGAAACCTTAAAAGTGCGTGAAGAGTATAGAAGAGAATTTCTAGGGAATGTTTCTCACGAACTCAAAACACCGCTTTTTATGGTTCAGGGATATTTATCAACGCTTATTGATGGAGCTATGAACGATAAAATAATACGAAAAAAATATCTGGAGCGAGCTGAAAAAGGAGTAGAAAGACTCATATACATTGTGCAGGATTTAGATATGATTACTAAACTCGAAATAGGGGATTTGAATTTAGAGATAGCTGAATTTGACATTGTTAAACTCGTTCAAAATGTGTTTGATTTACTAGAAATGAAGGCCTCTAAGAAAGATATCTTGTTAATGTTTGATATGAAATATTACAAGCCCATTAGGGTAGTTGGAGATCAGGAAAAAATCCAACAAGTTGTGATGAACTTGATTGTAAATTCAATTAAATATGGTAAATTTAAGGGATCAACTGAGGTAAGTATAGAGGATTTGACCGATGAAAAAGTCATTGTTAGAGTAACTGATAATGGAGAAGGAATCGAGAAAAAGAATATCCCAAGACTTTTTGAGCGTTTTTATAGAGTGGATAAAAGTGGCGCGAGAACAGAAGGTGGTTCTGGCTTGGGATTATCTATAGTGAAACACATTATTGAAGCACATGACGAGAAAATTTATGTAGACAGTACATTTGGTGTTGGTTCCGAATTTTCTTTTACCCTTGAAAAAGTAAAGCCGATACAGAAAATTATCTAATAGTAAAAATGGTATTATAAAAAAACCGATTCATTCGAATCGGTTTTTTTATTTTTTTAAACAAAATGCTGTTTTTTTTCAAAAACTCGGAACAAATCACTCCAGTCAATTTTAAAGTCTAATCGAGGAAGACCTTTATAATCCTGAATTTCTTGAATATTCTCCATTTTAAAATCATTTTGGTTTGCATAAGGGACCAGACCTTCTTTTTTCAATTTTTTAGCTAAATATTCTTGTTCATATTGACCTGGAGTCGGTATGAAAAAAGCTTTTTTTCTCAATTGTGCTAAATCCATGATTGTAGTGTAGCCAGAACGACAAAGTACCATTTCACTTTCGTTAAAAGCTTGTTCTAGCTCAGTTGAGTTCATGAAGTTATAATAGGTTACATTTTCTTTCACTGTAGTTTTTTGCTCACATTCTATATTGCCTTCTATAAAAATCACACTCCCTTTGAATTGAGTTATTTCGTTTTTTAAATGATTCTCTAAGATCCCACGTTGCGGTTCAGGTCCGGAAAGAATAATTAGCAGATCATATTTTTTTGGGACTAATTTTTTTTCCAGACGGCTCAATGGGCCAAGGTATTTAATGTTTATGTTTGGATCATCTGTGTGCCCCAATTTCCCTGTTAAATTTATTGAACCCGCAAGATCTGGAACCCAGCATTCGGCATATTTTTTTATAATATGCTGGTGTACTTTACTGGTCAACCAGGTGGTGTTTCCTGTCATCACATTCAATTGGTGTGTCATGAAAACGGAGGGGACCTTCTTGCTAATAACGCCCAATCTATTGTCTGAAATAATGCCGTCAATAGCATATTTTTCAACCCAGTTTTCAACTATTTTCTTTTCTTGCCAAATTGCTTTAATTGTTTTCGCACCGTTTTTTAATAATTTCCATTTGAAATTTTTTCCTTTCTTAGCATATTCTATTTGGTAAGAGGGAAGTTCTAACGTTTGTACATTAGGAAATTCTTTTTGTAGTAAGGTCAAAGCAATACCATCAGATGCAATTATGGGAGTGAAATTATTTTCTACTAAAGCCTTAATTATGGGAATGCATCGTGTAGCGTGACCTAAGCCCCAATTTAAAGGTGTAATTAATATTGTCTTTTGGGTCGATTTAAAATCCATGCGCGGTAATTAAGTTCGTTATTTTAACATTAAAGTTAGGCAATGTACCCGTTTCTCATATTGCGAGGGTATTACCAAACTATTAAATTATGTAGTTAAAAGTAAGCTCTCACTTGTATGTTTCCAGTATGAATAGCAGAGGTCGATTCGCTTTTTCTACCTTGATAATTTAAGTTTATGTCTAAAAACTGCGTGATGTTTTTTTGCAAAAGTAATCTCCAGGTTAAGTTTTGACCTGTTTGCAATCCCTCCAACATCTGAAATCCAACCGAAGAAAATTCATTTCCTATAAATTTATTTTGATAAAAAGAAAGCTCTCCGTTCATAGTGAATTTTTTAATATTTGCATAAGAAAAAGCTGTTCCAAGGCGGTTTTGTTGTAGCATTTCTGAAATTCCAATTTGATTTTCTTTGTTTTGCAGTTCATAAAAGAGGTCCCAACTGGTGTTCTTGGAAAAAAGATAACTGATTTTTGGCGCCACTTGATAACCGTTGATGGCGTAATTCTTTTCTGGAAAATTCTCGGATTGAATAGCCGTTTGGATTGTTTTCGCGAAAAATCCAAACAACCAATTTTTTTGGAACAAATGGTTATACTGTACTTGATGTGAATTGTTGGTAGCTTCTTGAGAACCTATTGACAATAGGTTTTTTGTTTTATTTTCTAAGTAAGAATAGGTTGTGGAATGATTTTGTTTCCCTCGATTATAAAACAAACTATTCCTTAAACTGGAATTTAATCCTAATACATTCTCATTGGAGCCACTAAACGGATTCAATTCAAAATTATTATCATCACTCCTGTTTTTTCGGTCTATTATAAAAGCAGTTTGATTATAGAAGTACGAGAGTATTTTCTTTAATCCTTTTTCATTTTGCCATTGATTGGGGTTTAATGTCACAGATTGCGAAAACTTATTCTGATGTGTTTTGATGTAAATCCGATTTGGCAAAAATACTCTGATGAATTTTGCCTGATCGATAAATGGAGCTACTTCAAACTCCTGTAATTCCTGAATGCCATTGCTATTGTAGTCATTCCAAGTATAAACACCTTGCCCAATGGAAACTTCCAGATAGGTGAACTCCTGCTGTGGAATGCTACCGGAATTGGTTTCATAAACTGTGGAGCTTTGAATCAATTGATTAAAAAAACGATCCGTGTAAACTATTCTGGAATTTAAGGTAGACTCCCTTTTTCGGGTAGTATTCACAAAATCCAATATACGGTAGTTAGCATAAACGGATAAATCACTTTTATTGTTCTGAATCAATTTAGATTTAACGGTGAACGTTTGAGAGGAATTTACCCGTTGGATCATACCATTTTGCAAACTGTCGTTGGTTCGTCGAAGATATCCCAATTCTATAAAAACGTTGGTGCTGTCCCCGCGTCCGGTAAAAAACCCAAATTCCGTGAATTTTTGGCTCAAAGCCGAAAACTGATTTGTCGTTTTATTTTTCTCTCGGTTGTCTTCTAATCTTAAGCTGGAACCAATCCAGTTTTTATTAAAATGATACCGTATTTGAGAGTGGTTTCTTAAAAAATTTGACCATAGAAAAGTACTGCTGCTTTTTAGATAACTCCCTTGATTTTGAAAGGTCCAATTTTTTATTCGAAATAAACCATTTAAAACATGTCGGTTTCCCGAAAAATTCTCTGAGAAATCCAGTTTTTCAAATTGATACAATAATAGCCCTTTATTTCTAGTGTTGGATTTTGGATTTAAATCCAGTTGTAGCCCAGAAACCAATAGACTTTGGTTTCCAATACCAGCAGTTCCTAAATTCCAGTCCCTATCAAATTCAATATTGTAAAGCCGCTCCACTGATCTGAAATTTTCCTGAATAAATTGATAATTTGTGAAAGCATCCATTTGCCATTTTTTTGAAAAAAGCCGTTGCTTTGCGTTGATTTTTCCAGCCAGACCTTTATTATTGGCATCATCAATGGGTGAAAATAAATTGCTATCGTTATTACTGATGCCAATTTCAAAATCGACAGCTGTTTTCTCAGAAGGACTGTATTTCCCCAAAAAAGTAGCCACTTGTACTTTCGTAGGTGCAACAAGTTGTATTATGGGTTCGTAATTACCCTGAGAAGTTCCATTTATAGCGGCTATGTATTCATATACTCGAGTGAGAGTCGCCGAATTTTTTAAAATATAATTTCCATTATTGTTTCCTACTAAAGTAAATCTTACATTGAATAATTCTTGTTGCGCGTCATTAGAATATTCATAAATTTCAACGGAATTTAAAAATGTTTTTCGATACAGGACTTTGTTCTCAGAGTAGGTATCAAGGTAAGCTGATGGAGCAACCATTAAATCTGGATTATCTCCTGAACTGATTAATATTTGGGCTTGCTCTTGAGATAAATTTTGTTGAAGGGGCTGGTTTTTCAAGTCGTTTTCTGAATATAAATACCCACCAAAACGCCACTTATTATTTTCATGTGTTGCACCAGCATAGGTTACAAAGCGGGTGTAATTTCGATCTGAATATTGGTATTCTATGGCAATACGCATTTCGGAAGTAATCGTAAAAAGAGGAGTGAAAATAATTTCACCAGCATTGTAATCAATAGTGTAGTCGTTATTTTCACCCCGTTTCAGTAAAATACCATTTACATAAACTCGTTCTGAACCTGAAATAACAAGAACGTACAGTTCTCCATTTTGGCCCTTTAATTTATAAGGACCCTGATTGCCTTCTTGTCCTGCAATATCAGTTTTTGCATATTGTCCTCGAACTAATGCTGCTGAGGCAAACACATTCGTTTTGTTTTGGTCTGTACCAAAGTTGAAGGAAGTGGCTAATCCTTGTACTTTTTTGTTAAAAGTCAAAAACTGAGTTTTATTGTTTTCCAGAAAAATATCACCTGCTCGAATGTTCCAATCGTTGCTGAATAATTCCATGAAAATATTGTCAAACTGATCTAGTTTTTGGGAATACCCTCCATCTTGTAACGGAATATTGCTGTCCTGAATGGAGGCCCTTAAGCTCACTTTTTCAGAAATTTTCCCTGTGATTTGCAAGTCTAAATTGGAGTTCAAAACGGCATTTTGATTGTTTCCGATAGTCACACCCCGAGTAATACTACCCGAAGTATTCAATCCGTCAAAAGGAATGTTTTTCTTTAAATTTTTATCTTCAATTGTGTATAATTTTTCAGATCCAGCCTCATTACTAACTACTCGACTTGGATCATAAATGCGGTATTCTTTGGTCAGCATCTCCGGAAATTTCAAATACTGTATCGTAAGCGAATCAGCATTTGAAGTGCTGTTTTCCTTTAAAATTAAAGTTCCTTTCTCGAAATTTATTTTAAATAAAGTGGTGTCAATGAGTTTGCCATTGGTATCCAGCAATTTGAAAAAACTGGGGTTAATACTTTCTTTTTCAATATAAATAGTATCCCGGGAAGGAAGGATTTTTTTGGTTTTGTATAACGAATTAATTTCCTGTGCGTGGAGCCCAGAAAAGCTGCTTATTAGAATCCAAAAAAGGAATGGTTTCAACATAAATACTATAACTCGAAAGTGTCAAAAGTAGTATTTATAATTTGATAATTACCAAATCCATCAATCAGAAAATCCGTTAAAAAGGAAATTACGATATTCTAGTTTAGAGCTCTAGATTTTGTCTTTTAAAACTATAAAAAATGGGAATCAAATTGTATTGATTCCCATTTTAGGGTGTTATAAACAGCGCTTACACTTCTTTAGTGATCACTTGCATGGTTTCACGACTGACTTGCTTCAATAAAACGACTTTGTTTTCTTCTACAGTTTGAGTAGCGGTATCATTGAAATGTCGAATGGTATACAAAGTCACATTTTCGTCAAATTCAACTTTGAATTTTTTAGACAAAATAGCGTTCAACGCTTTGAAATGGTTAAATTTATCCTCTACACACACCGAAAAACTAATCGCTGAATTCTGAATTAAGTTTACTTTTATTTTGAATTGATGAAATAACGCAAAAATTTCACTGATGTTTTCTTCCATAATAAAAGAGAAATCTATTGAAGAAAGCGAAATCAAAAGCTGGTTTCTTTTGACGATAAAACAGGGTAAATATGGTTCTAAATCAACACCTTTAGAGACACTTGTTCCTTTCAATAATGGATTTATAAATGATTTTACATAGAGAGGAATTTCCTTTTTTTGTAAAGGTTGCAATGTTTTTGGGTGGATAACCGTTGCTCCGTAAAAAGCTAATTCAATGGCTTCGCGATACGAAATCTGATTTAATAAACTTGCGTTTTCAAAATATCTCGGGTCGGCATTCATTACTCCGGGTACATCTTTCCAGATGGTTACACTTTCGGCATTCAGGCAATAGGCAAAAATAGCAGCAGTATAATCAGATCCTTCTCGGCCCAAAGTGGTGGTAAAATTATTTTCATCAGAACCTAAAAAACCTTGCGTAATATTTAATGTTTTGCGTTTTACGTTTTTGGCAATGTTTTTCTGTGTCAATTCCCAGTCAACTTCGGCATCTCTGTAATTAGCATCTGTTTTTATAAAGTTGCGAACATCTAGCCATTGTGTTTTTATTCCCATGAAATTCATAAAATGACTGAGAATAGTTGTCGAAATTAATTCACCATAACTTACTATCTGGTCGTAAACAAAATTATAATTAGGGGATTTATTATGTGTCAAGAAATATTCTAAATCTGTAAATTGAGTGTTTACGGCTGTAAAAACTTCGTTTTTTTCATCCTCAAACAAATCCATTAAAATTTGATTGTGGTATTTTTTTACTTCCTGTACAGATGAATTTAATTCCGCTGATTTATCGAAATAGTTTTTTATGACTACTTCCAGTGCATTTGTCGTTTTCCCCATAGCAGAAACTACTAACAATACATCTTCATAGCCCACTTTTTGCAAAACGTCATACACGTTTTTAATTCCTGCGGCATCTTTTACAGAAGCTCCTCCAAATTTGAATACTCTCATAGTTTTAAACAAAAATCATTCTTTAATCCGTTATTTTAATTTATTCTCCACAAAATGGTTGATTCCTATTTCATCCATTTGCACAACATACCAGTCTCGAAGCACTTTAGCGCCAGATTTTTCATAAAATTCAATTGCTGGAGTATTCCAGTCCAATACATTCCATTCTACTCTTCGCACCTGATCTTTTTTGCCTTGTTTTATAATTTCTGAATATAAAGCATATCCCAATCCGGTTCCACGCATTTTGTCTTTTACCACTAAATCTTCCAAATGGATTGTTTTTCCTTTCCAAGTTGAAAAGCGGTAATAATACAATGCAATGCCTACAATCTCCTCTTCCACTTCAGCTACAAAAACATAAAATAGGGGAGTAGCGCCAAAACCATCTCGAATTAAATCATCTACAGTGACAAGGACCGCATCTGGTTCTTTTTCAAACAGGGCTAATTCTTGGATAAGTCCTAGAACAGCTTTCATATCATTGGCATTACCTCTTCTAATATTCATATGTAGTTTTATTTTTTTGTTTGATTAGGAAATTAGCATATTTTTCAGGGTTTCTATCAACCTTCTGGAATGCTCATTTCATAAATTTTTATTTTAATGATTCTAAAATACGATAAAACAGCATTTTTACGTAGTAATTCAGAGCTTTAATCAGCAAATATACAATACTGATAAACTAAGTAAATTTTATTCAAATCATTTTCACAAAAAAAACGATATTTGTGACTTCAAAATAACTACATCGATTTCGTAATGGAAGAACGCAACAAAACACTAGGAGAATTTATCATTGAAAATCAAAACGCTTTTCAATATTCGTCAGGCGAATTATCCCGTATCATTAACTCTATCCGACTCGCTGCTAAAGTGGTCAATTATAAAGTAAACAAGGCAGGATTAGTGGATATTGTTGGGGCTGCTGGAGAACAAAACATTCAAGGAGAAGATCAGCAAAAACTCGATGTTTATGCAAATGAAGTTTTTATACAAACATTGATCAATCGCGAAATAGTTTGTGGTATTGCCTCTGAAGAAAATGATGATTTCATCACCGTAGAAGGAAGCGACAACAGCCATAATAATAAGTACGTCGTGCTAATGGATCCGCTTGACGGTTCCTCAAATATTGATGTGAATGTTTCGGTAGGAACAATATTTTCGGTTTACAGAAGAATCACTCCCATAGGTACTCCTGTTACAATCGAGGATTTTTTGCAGCCAGGAATCAATCAGGTTGCGGCAGGATATGTGATTTACGGAACCTCGACGATGCTGGTTTATACAACTGGGCACGGAGTGAACGGATTTACGTTGAATCCAGCCATTGGTACTTTTTATTTATCGCACCCAAAAATGAAATTTCCAACTGACGGTCATATTTATTCTATCAATGAAGGCAATTATGTTCACTTTCCTCAAGGAGTTAAGGATTATATAAAATATTGTCAATTAGAAGAAGGAGATAGGCCTTATACTTCAAGATACATAGGTAGTCTGGTTTCTGATATCCATAGAAATATGATTAAAGGGGGAATTTATTTATATCCTACGAGTTCAAAAGCACCAAAAGGGAAATTGCGATTATTGTATGAATGCAATCCATTAGCTTTTATTGCAGAACAAGCCGGAGGAAAAGCTTCTGACGGATTTAATAGAATCATGGAAATTGAACCAGCCGAATTGCATGAACGGGTGCCGTTCTTTTGTGGAAGCTACAACATGGTGGAAAAAGCAGAAGAATTTATGCATAACGCTAAATTAAGCAAATACTAAAATTCAAATTTAATAAAAAAGCTCTCAGAAGTCTGAGAGCTTTTTTTATACTTTATAATTACTTGTTCATGTTTTGCATTTCGAAAAGGAAAGTATCTAAATCTACTTTTCTATCTACTAATTTAAGTGCTTTGTGTATGATGTAATCTACATTTTCAGCATTAAAGCCAAGTGCAACCCCAATTTTCCGTAATAATAATTCTTGTGTGTCCCCTAATTGATGATCAACATGAACCATTCTTGCTAAATCAAACAAACGTTCTAGTCTTTGTTCATGTAAATAAGGAGGGTTTATAGGATACTTTAATGGGTTTTCTAAAATCTCTTCGTACTCTGCACTAGAAATTTCTAATCGAACAGCCAGTTTGTCTAAAAATAGTTTTTCTTCTGGAGCAAACTTATCGTCAGCAAGTGCTACACGAACAATTGCTGAAAAATGACCTTTATTTCTTTGTTTGAATTCGCTATCAAATAAATCTGAAAATGACATAATTATTGGTTTTTTATCTTACAAAGATAAATCTATTTTTAAATTAATGATTTTAATTTTTTTATATTTTTTCGGGCCATTAGAACACTGTTGAATTGCATTTATTAAAGAATCAAATCAATCATTTTCAAAATTAATCGTAAGTTTACAACCCCAATAACAACTTAATACAGTACTGATGTCAGAATTTTGGATTTACTTTCAAATAGGATTAAAACACGTTTTAGATATTCATGCGTACGACCATGTTTTATTTTTAATAGCATTAGCGATTCCTTTCTCTTTTAAGGATTGGAAGCGAATAGTACTTTTGGTGACACTTTTTACCATAGGGCACACGATGGCTTTGTTGCTTTCCGTTTATGGAATAATTGCAGTAAAAGTAAATGTGATTGAATTGTTAATTCCAATAACGATTTTAATAACAGCGTTGTTTAATATTTTTACAGCGGGAAAATCAAACAAGAAAGAAAGTATAAATGTGGTTTTTTTTATCACCCTTTTTTTTGGAATAATCCATGGATTGGGTTTTTCAAACTATTTTAAATCGATTCTTGGTGGTGATGCAACCTCTAAAGTATTGCCGCTGTCAGAATTTGCATTAGGGATAGAAGCGGCACAGATTGTAGTGGTTTTTGTGGTTTTAATTTTGTCCTATATTGTTCAGACGGTTTTTAGATTCTCAAAACGAGATTGGACTTTAGTAATGTCAGCATTTATAATAGGAGTTGTAATACCATTGATAGTTGAAAGTGAAATTTGGATTAGATAAAATGAGCGAAAAAAAATTAAATAAATACGATAAAGCGTACCTTAGAATTGCAAAAGAATGGAGTTTACTGTCGTATTGCAAACGCAAACAAGTTGGTGCAATTATTGTGCGAGATAGAATGATAATCTCTGACGGATATAACGGAACACCATCTGGTTTTGAAAATTGTTGTGAAGATGAAGAAGGATTAACGCGTTGGGATGTTTTACACGCTGAAGCAAATGCGATTCTAAAAGTAGCTCGATCCACACAATCCTGTGAGGGAGCAACATTGTATATTACGCTTTCACCTTGTAAAGAGTGCAGTAAATTGATTCATCAATCCGGAATAAAAAGAGTGGTGTATCATAATGGATACCGGGATGATTCAGGAATTCAGTTCTTGATAAAAGCCGGAATAGAAGTGGAGCATATTTCAATTTTAGAAGAATAAATGAACGTTAATACTAAATATTTGCCCATTCTTATTTTCTCAACACTTGCTTTGGGTGTTGTCTTGGGTGGAATGTTGAATTTTCCCAATACCGCGGATTATTTAGTCAAAAATAATTCGAAAAGTAAACTCAATAAACTGATTGATTTTATTGATAATGAATACGTAGATAATGTCAATACCGATTCTATTGTAAATCTTACCGTTGATAATATTTTGGCAAAATTAGACCCACATTCTGTTTACATACCACCAAGCGAACAGCTTGAAGTTATTGAAAGTATGAAAGGAAATTTTGTTGGAATTGGTGTGAATTTTTACATGTACAAGGATTCTGTTGCGGTAATAAAACCAGTTGCTGACGGCCCTTCGGCAAAAGCAGGGATAAAGGCAGGGGATCGCATTTTGTATGCTGATAAAACTAAATTATTTGGACGAAAATTACCAAATGACAGTTTGTATTCTAAATTAAAAGGAGCGGTGGGTTCTAATATTGAGCTTATCATTTACAGAAAATCGGAAAGGAAAAAATTAAAAATACAAATAATACGGGATGTCATTCCTTTAAAAAGTGTTGATGTCGCTTTGCTTCTGAGTGGTACCACAGGTTATATAAAAATAAATAGATTTGCCGAAACTACCTACAGGGAGTTTATGGAGGGTTTAACTAAACTCAAGCAACAAGGTGCCAAATCGCTGGTAATTGATGTTCGGGATAATGGCGGAGGCTATATGGAAGAGGCTATTGCTATTGCCGATGAATTTTTGATGGATAAGCAGTTGATTGTTTTTACCAAAAATAAAAATGGGAACACAGACAAAACATTTGCAACCCAGAAAGGCAGTTTTGAAAACGGAAATGTATTTGTATTAATTAATGAAAATAGCGCTTCTGCCAGCGAAATCCTTGCGGGCGCCATTCAGGATAATGATCGGGGAACTATTGTAGGACGTCGTTCTTTTGGAAAAGGATTGGTACAACGAGAAATGGGTTTTGCAGACGGATCAGCCGTTCGATTGACAATAGCGAGGTATTACACGCCAACAGGTCGCTCGATTCAAAAGCCCTATTCAAAAGGAAACGAAGCGTATTTTAAAGAATCAGAAGCACGTTTTGGAAATGGAGAATTGTATGAAAAAGACAGTATAAAAGTTTCGGATACTATAAAATTCAGGACTAAAAAGGGTAAAGTTGTATACGGTGGCGGCGGAATTGTTCCTGATGTTTTTGTGCCGCTTGAAGTAGAGCATGGGAATGAAAGTACCGCTTATTTATTGCAATCGGGAATCGTGGGTAATTTTGTTTTCGAACAATTAGATAAAAACAGAAGCACTTTTAAAGGATTGTCTTTTGATCAATTCAAAATTAAAATGAATCAAACTGATTTGTATTTTAATTTGTTTCAAAAATTTATTTTCGAGAATGGTTTGGATTTAAATTTTGGAAGAAGCAAATCATTGGTAAAACGATATTTGGCGGCTGAATTTGCCAGACAATTGTATGGAGAAAGCTATTACTATGAGATTGTATTGAAAGAAGATGCGATGATTAAGGCTATTAATAAGAAGTAACAGTGCAGGAAGACATTCGTTTAAAGCACCTAATTTTCATTGTCCCACTCTTTTCTATACCGAATCAGTTCTTCGTCTATCATTTTCTTAGACGTAGTTAATAAATAGGTTGCATCTTCAGAATAAATAGGTGGGAAGAAAGTTATTTTAATTTCGGTAGTCCATTTTCCGAAGCATTTAATAAAATGCGGAATAAAAGTATCGTCTCCCACAAAAGCATCCGTTTTTTCTTTATAATCAATGGCAATAGGAATAACCGCAGATTTAATCTTAGTGGCCATCACAAAGGAACCGTAATTAAAATCAACAGTCGTAGGCAAAACAGCTGTTGTGCCTTCCGGAAAATTAATGATGGAATATCCCTTAGCAAGAACTTCTCTAATATTTTCGGCAGTTTCTTGTCTGCTTTTTGAGCACGCTCTATTGACAAATACAACACCAGATATTTTACAGATATACCCAATAACAGGCCATGAGGCGACTTCTTTCTTTCCTACAGGAAAAGCATGTATTTCATTTACGATAACGATTGGGTCAAAATAAGAACGATGATTGGCTACGATAAGTCCTTGTATGTTAGGTTTTTCTCCGTAAATTATGGTGCGAATGCCTAAAATGGAATTAGATACTCGTATTAAAAAATCACGCAGTCCAAGTGCCCTTTTAGTATTCGCTTCCTCGCTACAAAAGAAACTCATTAAATAGAAAAGAACCGAGAAAAAGGAAATAAATACAATAAAAACGATGAGTCTTGTTAAGCCCAATAAAAATGATAACATAAAAAAGTGTATTGAAAATGTAAACCTAACACTATTTTTTTAGAAATTTTTAAGAATGAAATTCTCTTTACCTTTAACTGTTGTCTGGACGAGTTAGCATACCGTTAGTCCACGATTTAATAAGTTTTGTTACAACCGCAGGGATATTTTCCGGCAGCAATAATGAGATGGCCTCTCCAGCCAGCTAAAGTTCCGGTCACATATATTCCTTATATAACTTTGTGGTACTATTTTTCAATTGAGTGGTTTGTTTCTTAGGAAGGGTTTTTTGACTTGGTTCAGAATACGGTATCAATTTATCTATTGCTTATGAAGATTATTTATGCGATAGGAATTCTTGTTTGTGATAGCTGAGAATTGCACATGGTGCCCTTCAGTTTTCAGAATTTTTTAATCTGGAATTTGAGGATAACTTTCTAAAAGTTGTTTGATGTATTTCTTTTATAAAAAAGAGCGTATTGTTTTTGGAGAAATCGCGTAAGCATTGTTGAGTACTGCTAAATGGAGTTAGGCTGTTTATACTGTTAAAAAGCAAATTTTCATCACTTAAAAATATATTTTTAGACGAATACAAAATAATGGAACATGATATTCCTGCATTGCCATTGCTTAAAATAAATTTTTCAAAGACAACAACTACTTTTCGTTGGTTTTTTCTTCAATTCTTTTTGAAATTTTAAAGATTAAAAGAATCATTACAGCACAAAAGGAAGCTGCAATTCCAATAAAAGCAACGACACTTTCTCCTTGGAATGGATTTCTAAAATCTAGCAAAGTAACATTAAAGAGGATTAAAGCGATTGCTAAAAATACCAATATGTTAGTGAAAATTTTCATAATTCGTTATTGTTTTTGTTTTGAGAGTAGCAGATAGTTGAGGTGTTTTTTATATTAAAGTGGTAACCCCAAAGAATCTAATTGTTTTTATGACATTAAATTAGGGGTAAATTTATGAAAATTTATTTTAGACAAACAAACCTTTAACATTCGCAGCGAATAATTTAACAGCAATAGCAAGCAGTACAACCCCAAAAGTCTTTCTAATTACTCCAAGTCCGTTCTCACCTAGCATTTTTTCGATTTTAGAGGATGATTTTAAGACAATGTATACCAGAATAATATTTAATACAATCGCAATAACTATGTTTATGGTGTAAAACTGAGACCGTAAAGAAAGTAAAGTTGTCATGGTTCCTGCTCCGGCGATCAAAGGAAACGCCAAGGGAACAATAGAGGCGGAACTTGCTTCCTCGTCACGATAAATCCGAATTCCCAAAATCATTTCCAGCGCTAGAAAGAATAAAACGAAGGAGCCTGCCACGGCAAAAGAATTCACATCAATACCAATTAATTTTAAAAGTTCTTCACCTGCAAAAAGAAAAACAATCATAATGATACCAGCAACAATAGAAGCTTTTTCAGATTCAATATGTCCATGTTTAGTTCTTAAATCAACAATTATCGGGATCGATCCCACAATATCAATTACTGCAAAAAGCACCATTCCAACCGTAATTATTTCCCTAAAATCGATTTCAAACATAATTTTTTTGCTTGTAAAGATAAGAATTTATGGGAATTCATTTTTAGGTTTAAGAGATCTAAATTCTTCTAAACATAGTTTTTTACATTTTTTTTGAAATATTTAAAATACGTATTTAAAATGCTTATTTTTAAAAAAAAATAAAAATGAAAAAAAGAATTTCATTAATTGTAATCTCCTTGTTTTTTCTAGTTAGCTGTTCAAAGCCAGATGAAACACAATACACGGTGAGTTTTAATTCAAATGGAGGGAGTGATATTTCTGCCATTACAGTTACTTCAGGTTCGGTTATTAAAGAAATAACGCCCGTAAATAAAGGGTTTGCTTTTGCGGGATGGTATTATGATACTAAATTTCAGCTAAAATTTAGAAGTGAAAACCCAATAAATAGCGACTTTACTTTATATGGAAAATGGACGCCAACTGCTCTAAATGTAAGTGTAGCTTCTTATTCGGCAAATACTAGTGCAATTACTTCTTTTGTACAGGATATGATATTTGACAACGCTGGTAATTTGTTTTTATCCGCAAATGATGGCATCTATAAAATAAGTACTTCTGGAGCTGTTTCTGCTTTTGTTACGGGGTCTTATTCTTCTATGGCTTTTGATTCAAATGGGGATTTGTTTGCTTTATTACCAGAAAATTTTCAAACAACCATTAATAAAATTGATGTGAACGGGAATGTTACCGTTTTTAAAAAAGTTAATTTTTTTGTTGCAGACTTGGTTTTTGATAAAAAGACTGGAGTTTTATTTGTAAGTGATGGTAATTATGCGAAGTTAAAAAAAATTGACGCAAATGGTAATATTTCGGAGTTTGCTAGTTATGCTGGAATTGGAGACTTTACTATTGATTCTTTTGGAAATTATTATATTGGAAATTACTTGTACATAAATAAAATAGATCTCGAAGGAAGAAATAGTTCCTTTTCTTCTTCGGATCGTTTTGGCTCGAATTCATTAATATGTGATAGTAAAGGCAATTTATATACGACAAGTACATTTGAAGAAATCAGTAAAATTACACCAACTGGTGCAATAGTATCTTTTAAATTAGAAGGTAACATGGGGAGTATAAGAGGTATGACTATAGACAAAAACAATAATATATATGTGGATTTGTCAAATGGGAATGGAGACTTTAAATACATAAACACTATTTTAAAGATTACATATTGATCTATAATCTTTAAAATAGTGTTGTTTGAGATAAATTGAAAGTCATTGTTTTTGAGATTGTCACTCGTGTAATTTTCAGATTTTAAAGCCGTCCTCTGGCTTCTAAAAACGGAGGAAAAGCCGACGGAATAATTGAAATAGCTTTTTCGTTGTGATAGCTTCGAATTTATGGAGTCATTTCTAATGCGAAAAAGAATTTAATAAATGAATAGGAGTGGAGATGCTAATAAAACAGGTTTTTTTTTGATTCATACTCTGCTATTATTGGTTATGTCGAACAAAAAAACTGGATACTAGATTTGTTTCGACTTACATAAAATTCAACATTTAACAGACAGGTTCTGTCTTAGTTTAAGTACCTTTGTACTTTATAATCTCAGTATCCCAAAATAATGTTTCAACTAGGTAAAACCATCGTCTCAGAAGACTTACTCGAAAAAGATTTTGTTTGCAATTTGACTGCATGTAAAGGCGCTTGCTGCGTAGACGGCGACGCTGGCGCACCATTGAGTCTTGAGGAAACTTTAATTCTTGAATCTATTTACCCAAAAGTCAAGCCTTTTTTACGAAAGCAGGGAATTGCTGCTATTGAAGCTCAAGGAACGTGGGTAACAGGAACCGATGGTGATCTTGAAACACCGCTAATTGACAATAAAGATTGCGCGTATGTTATTTTTGATGGTAAAACAGCCTTATGTGGAATTGAACAAGCATACAATCAAGGAATAATTGACTGGAAAAAACCGGTTTCTTGTCATTTGTATCCAGTTCGGATAAAAGATTTTACCGAGTTTGCGGCTGTCAATTATGACAAATGGGATATTTGTGATCCGGCTTGTTCTTTAGGTCAAGAACTTGAAGTTCCGGTTTACAAGTTTGTAAAAGAGGCCTTGGTTAGAAGGTTTGGCGAAGACTGGTATGCAGAGCTTGAAAAAGTTGCCCAAGACATGAAAAAATAATTTACATAAAATTAAATATTCATTAGTTTTATATTATAAAATGCCTATATTTTACGGTGTTTTTAATTCGTTTTTAATTTTCAAAGCATTGATTTTTAATGTTTTTGATATTTTTATAAAAAGCACACTATATTTTCTATTTGTTAAAAACTAGAGGGGATTGTGAATAAGTTTGGCTTTTAACTTCGGCAATATTTCACAATCTTTGTATCTCTCAAAAAGCACAAAATTTCGTTAAAATCTCAAAAAAATATACCCACCCAATGACGCAAGTTGAACCAATTTTACAAGAAAACAAGAATCGTTTCGTGATTTTTCCTATCAAACACCATGATATTTGGGAATTTTATAAAAGTATGGAAGCCAGTTTCTGGACTGCTGAAGAAATCGATTTGTCACAGGATTTACATGACTGGAATAATAAACTGAATAGTGATGAGAAATATTTCATCAAGCACATTCTTGCTTTTTTTGCAGCCTCGGATGGAATTGTAAATGAAAATTTAGCTGAAAATTTTGTTAATGAAGTACAATATGCTGAAGCAAAATTCTTCTATGGTTTTCAAATCATGATGGAAAACATTCATAGCGAAACCTATTCGTTATTGATTGATACCTATGTGAAAGATGAAGCAGAGAAAGATGAATTGTTCAATGCTTTAGAAGTTTTTCCGGCGATTAAGAAAAAAGCGGACTGGGCTTTGCAATGGATTGAATCCGATTCATTTGCGGAGCGTTTAATCGCTTTTGCAGCCGTGGAAGGAATTTTCTTTTCGGGCGCATTTTGTTCTATTTATTGGTTAAAAAAACGTGGATTAATGCCAGGATTGACATTTTCTAACGAATTGATTTCTCGTGATGAAGGGGTTCATTGTGATTTTGCCGTGCATTTGCACAACCACCACTTGGTGAATAAAGTGCCAAAAGAAAGAATTAGAAGTATTATTGTTGATGCTTTAAATATAGAGAGAGAGTTTATTACTGAATCGCTTCCTGTGAGTTTGATAGGTATGAATGCGGTGTTAATGACACAGTATTTAGAATTTGTTGCTGATAGATTGTTGGTCGAATTAGGTTGCGAAAGAGAGTATAATACTTCGAATCCTTTTGACTTTATGGATATGATTTCGCTTCAAGGGAAAACCAATTTTTTTGAAAAGAAAGTGGCTGAATATCAAAAAGCGGGTGTGATGAATACGGATGGGGATGCTCAAAAAATATCCTTTGACGCCGATTTTTAAAATTTGAGTCCTGAATCCTTAGATTTCTTCGTGCTTCTGTTCTAATAGCCCAGATAGTAATGAAAATCCTTTCTAGTCCTGAACTTGTTTCAGGATCCTGAAACAAGTTCAGGACTAGAAAGATTGCAATGGATAGCTAGAAATAGCTCCAAAAAAATAATACAAATAACGAAAAACAGCAAAGGGATTTTCTGTTTTGAAAACAAACAAAAGTATGTACGTAGTAAAAAGAGACGGCCGTAAAGAGCCTGTAATGTTCGACAAAATCACAGATAGAATTAAAAAACTATGTTACGGTTTGAATGATTTGGTTGATGCCGTGAAAGTCGCAATGCGAGTAATTGAAGGGCTTTATGATGGAGTTTCTACGTCAGAATTAGATAATTTAGCAGCCGAAACAGCAGCGTCAATGACTATTGCGCATCCTGATTATGCACAATTGGCTGCGCGAATTGCAATTTCGAATTTGCATTCCAATACTAAAAAATCATTTTCGGAAACAATGAACGATATGTTTCATTATGTAAACCCGAGAAATGGACAAGATGCACCTTTGTTATCTGAAGAAGTGCACCAAGTGATTATGAAAAATGCTGAATTTTTGGATTCACATGTGATATATAACAGAGATTTTAATTATGATTATTTTGGTTTTAAAACCTTGGAAAGATCCTATTTGCTAAAAATAAACGGCAAAATAGTAGAGCGTCCGCAACACATGTTGATGCGTGTTTCGGTTGGGATTCACTTAGATGATCTAGATTCAGTGATTGAGACGTATGACTTAATGTCGAAAAAATTCTTTACGCATGCAACGCCTACATTATTCAATGCAGGTACTCCAAAACCACAAATGTCTTCCTGTTTCCTTCTGGCGATGCAAGATGATAGTATTGACGGGATTTATGATACGTTGAAACAAACGGCCAAAATCTCCCAATCAGCAGGTGGAGTTGGGCTTTCTATTCATAACGTAAGAGCTACAGGTTCTTACATACGTGGAACAAACGGAACGTCAAACGGAATTGTTCCTATGTTGCGTGTTTTTAATGATACGGCACGTTATGTAGATCAAGGTGGTGGAAAACGCAAAGGAAGTTTTGCTATTTATATCGAAACTTGGCATGCGGATATTTTTGAATTCTTAGATTTGAAAAAGAATACCGGAAAAGAAGAAATGCGCGCCAGAGATTTATTCTTCGCCATGTGGACTTCGGATTTGTTTATGAAACGAGTACAGGAAGACAGTTATTGGACGTTGATGTGTCCTAACGAATGTCCGGGATTGTATGATGTGTATGGCGAAGAATTTGAAGCCATGTATATTGATTATGAGAAACGTGGAAAAGGTAGAAAAACCATTAAAGCGCATGAACTTTGGGAGAAAATTCTAGAATCGCAAATCGAAACTGGAACGCCTTACATGTTGTATAAAGATGCCGTTAATAGAAAATCAAACCAAAAAAATCTGGGTACGATTCGTTCTTCGAATTTGTGTACCGAGATTATGGAATTTACATCCAAAGATGAAATTGCAGTTTGTAATCTAGCCTCTCTTTCCTTGCCGATGTTTGTTTCTAATGGGAAGTTTGACCATGAATTGATGTATACCGTTACAAAACGGGTAACTAGAAACTTGAATAAAGTAATCGATAGGAATTATTATCCGGTAATTGAAGGAGAAAATTCGAATAAACGCCACAGGCCAATTGGTCTTGGAGTACAAGGATTAGCCGATGCTTTCATTATGTTGCGTTTGCCGTTTACGAGCGACGAAGCTAAAAAACTAAATCAGGAAATTTTTGAAACATTATACTTTGCTGCGGTAACCGCTTCAATGGAAATGGCCAAAGAAGAAGGTCCTTATTCCACTTTTGAAGGTTCGCCAATTTCTCAAGGAGAATTCCAATACAATTTGTGGGGAATGAAAGATGAGGAATTGTCTGGTCGTTGGGACTGGGCTTCCTTGCGAAAAGAAGTGATGGAACACGGAGTGAGAAACTCGTTGTTAGTTGCGCCAATGCCAACGGCTTCTACATCACAAATTTTGGGGAACAACGAAGCATTCGAACCCTATACTTCTAATATTTACACCCGAAGAGTCCTTTCGGGAGAATTTATTGTGGTAAACAAACACTTGTTGCACGATTTAGTGGAGCGTGGTTTGTGGAATGAAACATTGAAACAAGAATTAATGCGAAATAACGGTTCAGTTCAAGACCTGAATATTCCGCAAGACTTGAAAGAATTGTACAAAACAGTGTGGGAAATGTCCATGAAAGACATTATTGATATGTCCCGTCAACGTGGTTATTTTGTGGATCAATCGCAATCGTTGAACTTATTTATGCAAAATGCCAATTATTCTAAATTAACATCGATGCATTTCTATGCTTGGCAATCTGGATTGAAAACGGGAATGTACTATTTAAGAACAAAAGCTGCGGTGGATGCGATTAAATTTACATTAAACAATGATAAAAAAGCAGAGCCAATCGAAATTAAAGAGCAACCGATCGCTGTAGTAAGGGAAGCGGTAGAAATGACCGCCGAAGAATACAGAGCCATGATTGAACTTTCTAAAAACGCAGGGCCGGAAGATTGTGAAATGTGTGGGAGTTAAGGATTTCAGAATGATGATTAACGATTTTTGATTTTTGATAGAAAATAAGTAATAAATAAATTTTTTGTCCTATTGACGAAGAAGAAATTTTAAGCAGTTATTGTAATGATAGCTGCTTTTTTTGTAGCTATTTCCCGCTTTTCGTTGCAATCTTTTTATTTTTAAAGAAAAAACAAAAAGGATTTCCACTTCAATCGGGGCTAAGGTATTTGTATTAAAAAAAGAATAAGTATTTAAAATAATTTTATATATAATTATGACAAATCAAAATAACAGAGGAAGAACATTTTGGGATTTAATTGCAGAGCATTCAAAAATGACTTTTACAGTAATATTAATTTTAATTGCAATAATTTTATTACTTGTATTTAACAGGTATACATTTAAATCAAATTTTCTTACTTTAGAGCCAGAGAAAAAAATAAATAATGAGAATGTTCAAACTTTTGACACTGCTGTAACAATAAAAAAAGAAGCATTTAGTACTTCTCAAGTAATCGCAAAACAATTGGTTAATAATGCTAAGTCTAATATATTAAAGGAACAGAAAAAGATTAATAAATATGAAAAATTAAATAATAATAATAATAATAATAATCCAACAGTTAGTGTTATAAGTAATAACCAAAGTGGAGGTATAACTGCTAATCAAGTCAATATAGGAGCTGTTCCTCGGAACTTAGATGACAAAACACAAAATCAACTCTTGGGAATTTTAAAAAAAAAGAATGAACCCATTGATATATCATCTGTAATGGGAGATTCTGAAGCATTTAAATATGCAAATCAAATTAATGATTTTCTCAAATCTCAAGGTTATACTAAAGTAGAAGGTGTATCACAATCTGTTTTCAGTAAACCAGTTATAGGACAATTTATAGATAAAGATAGTATTGGTTTTAAAATTGTTATTGGAACAAAACTAGACTAAAGAAATATTCTAGAAGATGGTTCATGTTTTTTTACTTTAATTAGAAATCTTAAGTAATTTAAATAAATAGGGAGTAGTTATTAGCATTATGTCACTTAGATTAACATGCTTATAATAATGAAGTTTGTAAGTAATATTTTAGAATTAATTTACTATATTTGAGATGGTTGTCATTATAAATAATCATTTTCATGCTAACTATTATGGAAAATAAAAAATTTACTGTTACAGATGATTTATTAGCTTCCAGAAGCCAGCGTTTCCTGAATTTCCTTATTGATGTATTGATTATTTATATTATAGCAATAAGTATTGTTGCTACCATTAATATAATTGGAGATACAACAAACAGTTATGGGGCATCGAACTGGCTTAAATCACTAAGTTTGATTGAAAATTTGTTCTTTGGACTTATTATTTTGTTTTTTTACTATGTATTTACGGAAATGTACTTCTCCAGAACCTTCGCTAAGTATTTCACCAAAACTATTGTAGTACGAGTTGATGGTTCCAAACCCAATACCAAAAACTTTATGATACGAACGGTATCCCGCCTCAATCCTATGGACCCATTTTCATTTCTTGGTAAAACAGAAAGGGGTTTACACGATACTTTATCCGCAACGTATGTGGTAAAAAAACACGAGTTTGTCGAGAAAATGAAAATGTTTGTTCCATCGGATGAAATTGGAGTATAATTCTAGTTCTGAAGGTAATGATTCATTAATTTTGTAGAAAACCTGCACAAGACAGTATGAGTAAAAAATTAAATATCCATTGCTTACAGCACGTTCCTTTTGAAGGTCTGGGTTGTATAGAGAATTGGATTCAAGAGCACGGGCATTCCCTTTCGTATACTACATTATACCACAATCCTAAATTTCCGGATCTTGATACGATAGACGCTCTGATTATCTTGGGCGGACCCATGAGTATTCATGACGAAGCCAAATTCCCTTGGCTAAAAGACGAAAAAGCATTCGTCAAATCCGCAATTGACCGGCGAAAAAAAAAATCGGAATCTGTCTGGGAGCGCAATTAATTTCAAATGTGTTAGGAGGAAAAATTACGGATAATGAACAAAAAGAAATTGGCTGGTTTCCTGTTTTAATTTTAGATTCAAATGTTGCGATACTGAATGGTTATCCAAAATCATTTTCTGTTTTTCACTGGCACGGAGAAACGTTTTCAATTCCTGAAAATGCGATTCGTTTAATGGAATCAGAAGCCTGTGCGAATCAAGCTTTTTTATATAATGATCAAGTATTGGGACTTCAATTCCATTTGGAAGTAACGGATGCCGCTATGAAACAAATGGCTTTTCATGAAAGATCAGAATTAGTAAAAGACACGTATGTTCAAACCTATGATGAGATCGTAAGTAATACTACATTTATTAAAGAAAATAATCAACTAATGTTTTCGCTTTTGGATAATTTGTTTAAATAGAACCCGATTGTTTTTTTAAAACAAAACCTAGTAAATCGAGCATTTACTAGGTTTTTATTTTAGTGCTTACCTGAAGTCAGGTTGTTAAACGATTGCAATGTTTGCGACAGCAATTCTCATTTCTTGAGCAGCGGCTACCATTTCGATCAAAGCCTTTTTGGTTTCGTCCCAATGGCGGGTTTTTAAACCACAATCCGGATTGACCCAAAGCTGGTCTACAGGAATCACCGCCGACGCTTTTTCTAATAATTTAACCATTTCGGAACTGGAAGGCACGCGAGGCGAATGTATATCATATACGCCTGGCCCTATTTCGTTTGGATAATTAAAATCGGCAAAAGCATCCAGTAATTCCATTTGCGAACGCGAACATTCTATGGTGATTACATCGGCATCCATATCGGCAATATTTTGAATAATGTCGTTGAATTCGCTGTAACACATGTGCGTATGAATCTGAGTGTCATCTTTTACGCCACTGGCCGAAATTCTAAAGGCTTTTACAGCCCAATCCAAATAGGTTGCCCATTCTTCTTTGCGTAAAGGTAATCCTTCTCGAATGGCGGGTTCGTCAATTTGAATGATTTTTATTCCTGCATTTTCTAAATCGACTACTTCATCTCTAATCGCCAATGCAATTTGGGTACAGGTTTCCGAGCGCGGCTGATCGTTGCGGACAAACGACCACTGCAAAATAGTCACAGGACCAGTAAGCATTCCTTTTACCCATTTTGGCGTCAGCGATTGCGCAAAGGACGACCATTTCACCGTCATTGGGTTGGGACGCGATACATCACCATAAATAACGGGTGGCTTTACACAACGGCTGCCATAACTTTGTACCCAGCCGTTTTTGGTAAACGTAAATCCGTCTAGTTGCTCTCCAAAATATTCCACCATATCATTGCGTTCAAATTCTCCGTGAACCAATACGTCAATGCCTGTTTCTTCCTGAAAGCGAATCGTTTCTTCGGTTTCTTTTTGGAGTAAATCATCATATAGTTGTTGGCTTAATTCGCCTTTTTTGAGCTTTGCTCTCCAGCTGCGCACTTCGGTAGTTTGCGGAAATGAGCCAATGGTTGTAGTTGGGAATAACGGAAGATTCAATACGTCTATTTGCTTTTTTCTGCGTACTGAAAATGGATTTTGTCTTTGGTCATCACCAGTTGTAATGCTGGCAACCCGATTTTTCACCGCATCATTATGGATTAACCTTGATGTTTTTCGGTTTTCGTTGGCGATAGTGTTTTCTTGAAATAGAACAGAATCACCAAGGGTTATCTCACCTGAAGCGAAATTTTGGAGCAGAACGACTTCTTCAATTTTTTGTTTGGCGAAAGCCAGCCATTGTTTGATTTCGGGAGTCAGCGTAGTATCATTAGTTTCTAAATCCAAATCACAGGGCGAGTGAATCAGCGAGCACGATGGCGCAATTAAGATTCTGTTTTCGCCAAGTGCATCAGTCGCTTTCTTGATAAGGGCTACCGATTTTTTGAAATCATTTTTCCAAATATTTCGACCATCGACAACACCAAGCGAAAGACTTACAGTATTAGACAATTGTCCTGATTCTAGAATGTCATCCAATTGCGAATGACAACGCACCAAATCCAAATGTAAAGTGTGCACAGGTAATGCAAGAACGGTTTTAAGATTTTCTCCAAAACAATCAAAATAGTTCGCCAGAATTAATTTGATTTTAGGGAAGTGTTTGTTGATTTCGGTATACACATAAGTGATAGCGCTTCTTTCTTTATCCGTTAGATTCAAAGCCAAAAAAGGTTCGTCAAATTGAATCCATTCTACATTTTGATCTTCTAATTTTTGTAAAATTTCAAAATATACTGGAAGTAATTTATCGATAAGGTCCATTCTATGGAAGCCTTGTTCTTTTTCTTTTCCAAGGAGTAGATACGTTACAGGACCTATAAGTACCGGCTTTGTTTTGATTCCTAAAGCGCTGGCTTCTTTGAATTCGTCGATTATTTTTTCGGAGAATAATTTAAATTCTTGGTCTTTTGTAAATTCCGGTACGATATAATGGTAATTGGTGTCAAACCATTTTGTCATTTCCATTGCCACTACATCCTGTCCTTCTTTTTGAGAGCCTCTGGCCATGGCAAAATACAAATCGATAGTGGAGTTTGTTTTGGCTAACTCTTGATACCGTTTTGGAATAACACCCAATGTAAGTGATAAATCCAATACTTGGTCGTAAAACGAAAAGTCATTGGAAGGAATTAAATCGATTCCGGCCTCGGCTTGTAATTGCCAGTTTTCCTTACGGATTGTTGTGCCTACAGTTAAAAGTTCTGCTACAGTAATTTTTCCTGCCCAATACGATTCACAGGCTTTTTTTAATTCTCTGTTGCTGCCAATTCTTGGATAACCTAAATTATTTGTTTTCATTATTTACAGTATTTTTTACTATGCAAAGTTATTGTATTGGATATTTAAACTTAAATTAGCACATTATTTCAGTGAATAAAAGTGTTATATAGATGTAATGCAGGTTTTAGTTCTGAATGAAACTTTTAAAATGATTTTTAACAGTAAAAAATACTATGGAAAATATCGATAACATTGATTTACAAATTTTAAAACACCTGCAGGAAAACTCCAATATCAATACAAAGGAGTTGGCCAGTAAACTATTTCTGACGGTTACACCAGTCTATGAAAGGATAAAAAGACTGGAACGGGATGGCTATATAATGAAATATGTTGCCTTATTGGACAAGAAAAAATTGAATCTTGGAATGACCGTATTTTGTAATGTTCGGCTCAAAGAACACGCCAAAAATGTGGGTAGTAATTTTGTGAAAGATATCGTAGCCCTTCCTGAAATTATCGAATGCTACAACATTGCAGGCGATTATGATTTTATGTTGAAAATTCTGGTCGAAGATATGTCCAGTTATCAAGATTTTGTGATGAATAAACTGTCTACTATCGAAAATATCGGGAATACGCAAAGCGTTTTTGTGATGGGAGAAATCAAGCACAGTACAGCACTGGCTATTTGATAATGCGGAAATTCATTGGAATTTTTGGTTTAAGAGAATTTTAATTGCTGTGTAAAATCTTAAAATAAAATGTATTTTTGATTCTTTTAAATCGGAAATCAAAATTCATTAATCTGAAATTATAAATCATAATGAACTGGGAACAACTTTTATCATTAAAACGTCAGGGCGACAAAGGCAAAAGATTGCGTGTAGAACAAGACGATACCCGTTTGGGGTTTGAGGTTGATTATGATCGTATCATCTTCTCGTCCGCTTTTAGAAGTTTACAGGATAAAACACAAGTTATCCCGTTATCAAAAACTGATTTTGTGCATACCAGATTGACGCATAGTTTAGAAGTTTCAGTTGTGGGGCGTTCTTTGGGACGATTGGTTGGTAAAAAAATAATTGAAAAATACCCATACTTGAAAGAAGTTCATGGCTATCACATGAATGATTTTGGAGCTATAGTAGCAGCAGCATCCTTGGCGCATGATATTGGCAATCCTCCTTTTGGACATTCTGGTGAAAAAGCAATCGGGGAATATTTTTCCATTGGAAACGGGCAAAAATATAAAGATCAACTTACAGCCAAAGAGTGGCAGGATTTAATTGATTTTGAAGGGAATGCCAATGGCTTTTCGGTTTTGACGGCTAGTCGTCCCGGAATTGACGGCGGACTTAGAATTTCCTATGCGACTCTAGGTGCTTTTATGAAATATCCAAAAGAAAGTCTGCCGAAAAAGCCTACCGCAGCTATTGCGGATAAGAAATACGGTTTCTTTCAAACTGATAAAGCCTTTTTTCAAGATGTTGCATCTGATATGGGTTTGATTCCAAATAAATCGGGAGACAACATTGGTTTTGAAAGACATCCTTTGGCTTATTTAGTCGAAGCAGCCGATGATATTTGTTATACCATTATTGATTTTGAAGACGGGATCAATTTAGGATTGGTTTCCGAAGATTTTGCTTTGGAGTATTTAATTAAATTGGTAAAAGACAGTATTGATACATCTAAATACAAGACTTTAGAAACCAAGGAAGACCGAATAAGTTATTTGCGCGCTTTGGCAATCGGTAGTTTAATTAATGATGCCGTTAAAGTTTTTATCGAAAATGAAGTATTAATTCTTAACGGAAAGTTTCCATTCGCTATAATGGACAAAAGCAAGTACAAAGCTCAAATGGATGATATAATAAAGATTAGTGTTAATAATATTTATCAAAGCCGCGAAGTTATAGAGAAAGAGATTGTGGGGTATCAAATTATTCAAACCTTGTTGGATAAATATATAACAGCATTTAACAACAAATTCAACGGCAATGCATCTAATTATGATGCCTTAATTCTTAAAATGTTACCGGAGAAGCATCACTTGGAGAAAGAAGACCTTTACGGAAGATTACTTCATATTTGTCATTTTATCTCTTTGCTGACTGATGGGAATGCTTTATTGTTCTATAAAACAATTACCGCTGTTAAAAATTAAACGTTTTTAGATTCAATTGTACTATTAAATAAAAATAATTAAGTTTGTTCTTTTAACTAAGGATATTGCTAAATGATTGAAATTTATGAAAAAAACTTTACTTTCTATACTTATTGTGCTGCCATTATTGGTTTTTTCTCAATCTAATAAAGAAATAATTCAAAATTATTTAAGTACACCTCAGGCTAAAAGTAGTATATCAAATCGTGATTTCAACGATTGGATTATTCAAAGCGAAGGTGGATCTACCAGTTCTGGAATAGAAAACTGTTATGTAATCCAACGTTATGAGGGAATTGAAATATTCAGAGCGGTTTCAAATTTTTCTGTAAAGAGTAGTAAAGTAATAGATGTTAAGAAAAGGATAGTTGAGGATGTTTCAAATAAAGTTAATGCAAAAAAACCGTCGCTATCAGTTTCAGATGCTTTAGCTAATGCATATTTTTATTTAGGAATTAAGGCAATAAATCCATTTACTGTTTTAGAAAATTCAGAACGGAATAGATTTAAATTAAGTAATGGTTGGGGAACAGAAGAGCCTGTTACTGCAAATTTAGTTTACCATCAAGCAAAAGATAATAAATTGATTTTAGCTTGGGATTTCACAATCCATACCCGTACCCATGATCATATTTGGAGTGTGAGGATAGATGCGCTGACTGGAAAAATGTTAGAGAAAAATGATTTTGTAATTTCTTGTAGTTTTGATAAGAATAAGGCTTACACTACCAAAGCAGATAATTCAACAACTAAATATTTGGGGAATACGTATAAGCAAATTTATTCAGGATCTTCCTCTGTTGCTACTGGAGGTTCATACCGTGTCATTCCATTTAATTTTGAAAGCCCGATACATGGCCCTTTTCAACTTGTTTCCAACCCTTCGGATAGTAAAGCGTCTCCTTTTGGATGGCATGATATTAACGGAGCAGCTGGTGCAGAATATACCATAACAAGGGGGAATAATGTGTGGGCTAAAGATGATTTTGCTGGGGATAACTTAAATAATGGATCCAGTCCTGATGGAGGACAATCGCTACAGTTTGACTTTCCTTATAAAGGTACCAATGTTGATGCGTCTACCTACATAGATGCGGCAAATACCAATTTATTTTATATGAATAATGTGATGCATGATGTTTGGTATCAATATGGTTTTAATGAAGCAAATGGAAATTTTCAAGACAACAATTATGAGCGTGGTGGAAAAGCAGGGGATTATGTAAATGCTGAAGCACAAGACGGATCATTGGCTGTACCAATGAGTTTGAATAATGCTAATTTTTCAGCTCCAATAGATGGTAATAGAGGGAGGATGCAAATGTTTTTGTGGAATAGAGGACCTGTAATTAAGCCATTAATTATTACTTCACCCATAAGTCTGGCAGGAAGCTATGTAGCAAGGCAAAATTCTTTTAATCCTGGACGTGTTGCTTTGCCAGTTGCACCAGATTTTTTACAATCAGATTTGGTACTGTACCTTGATAGTTCTGGCACTACATCAGAGGCGTGCGTCACTCCTTCTAATGGAGCTGAGATGAATGGAAAAATAGTAATTTTAAGAAGAGGGAACTGTAGTTTTGCGATCAAAGTAAAAGCAGCTCAAAATGCAGGTGCTATAGCTGTTGTTGTTGTAAATAACGTAGATGGTGACTTAACTATGTCCGGTGCTGATGCAACAATTATAATCCCTGCAATTAGTATCAGCAGTTCCATTGGAGAAAATATTTTGAATCAAATGCGAACGCAGGCTGTAAATGTAAAAATACAAACAGAATCTTCTCCGTTTATAAATACCGACGGGGATTTTGACAACGGTATTATTGCGCATGAGTATGGCCATGGAATTTCAATTCGTTTAGCTGGAGGACCTAATAACTCTAGTTGTTTGAATAATACAGATCAGATGGGAGAAGGATGGTCTGATTGGTTTGCATTAATGATGCAAATAAAACCAGGTGATTTCAGTGGAGCCAAAAGAGGAATTGGAACCTTTGTTTCATCGGAACCTACAGATGGTAAAGGGATCAGAGACTATCCATATTCAACCGATAGAGCTATTAATCCGATGACTTATAATTTTACCAATAATTATCAATTTTTAGACAGCGATAATGTTGAACAAACTTCGGTTCATGGAGTAGGATCAGTTTGGGCTACAATGTTATGGGATTTATCATGGGCTTATATCAATAAGTATGGATTTGATAACAATAAATACTCCGGTTTGGGAGGAAATAATAAGTTAATGCAAATTGTATTGGATGGGATTAAGTTACAACCTTGCAGTCCTTCTTTTATAGATGCAAGAGATGCGATTATAGCAGCGGATCAGGCCATTACTGGCGGAAAGGATTTTTGCATGATTTGGGAAGTATTTGCTTCAAGAGGTTTAGGCGTCAATGCATCTGCAGGAGATCGAAATAAAGGAAATGATCAAGTAGAAGATTACACTAGGCCGGCTAATGGGGCTAATTGTTCTCTAGCTGTTGCTGATTTTGATAATGACAATGTAATGAAAGTTTTTCCAAATCCATCTAAGGGAGATATTACGGTGCGAATTAATAACTTTTCAGGAAATGTAGATGTTAAAGTGGTAGATAGTAATGGAAGGCTCGTCTATAAAGCTTTTAAACAGGAGTTTAATAATGAAAAGACTTTTAATTTAAGCCAACTGAATTCAGGAATTTATATACTTGAAATTACTGGAGAAGGTTTAAATTACACGGAGAAAATAATTATAAATTAAAAAAAGAGTATATTATAAAGGCCTGGGATTTTTCAGGCCTTTTTGTTTTTAAAAAACATATTCAATTCCAACACCAATAGCCTGTCGTACTTGCATTTTTGGACCTTCGGTTACTTGTATGCCTGCAATTTCTCTTTTTGATTTGATATCATCATCATAAATAACATGTGCTCCAATATTAGCTTTTACATATTGGTTAACCACGAGCTCAACTTGAAGATCATAATCCACATCAATATTACCAAAACGATTTACATAATCGGAATACAAGCTTAAGCGATTTTCTAAATGGATATTCTTAAAAATTTCTTTTTTAATATGACCAGTAGCTAATATACCCAATTCCATTTTTGATTTTTCTCCTTCAATAAGCAAATTTCCATCCAGATCATAGGTAGCTTTAGGTACTCCAAATGCACCTTGATTGGCTAATGTTTGATCTAAAACCAAGGTGGTTTTAAAAGTGAAAGGGGATATATAAAATGTTCTTTTCTTTTCTTTGTTTACATTTTCGGCACCAATTCCCATGAAAATATAAGCAGGTGCAAAAGGTTTAGATATCGCTTTTTCGGTGTTTGGATAGGCATATCCATTGGTAAACTGGGTGTTGAAATTAAATTTTGCAGAATGGTACCAATTGGATAAAGTGTCTTGACGGTAACCAAATGTAGAGTTTAATTGTATGGCATCATCGGTTTTTCTTACTTCGGTGCGCTCTTGTTTGTTTAAGCCATATCGTATTAAAAGCTCATTTGCCCAAATATAATTGCTTCGGTTGTAGACTCTATGAAATTTACCTTTAAATAATCCAGAAATGGAACTTGTTCCCCCAGCGCTCCAGTTGACAAAAGCAACTTCTGAAATGTCAAAGGCCAAGCTATTTTTTTTAGTCCAATGAGATAATGGAATAAACGCTGGTCTGGTTTGTATTTTTAGGGCTACCCTTAATGGTTTGTTTTCGGGTGAGATCGATGTAACAGGATTAAGTGTTACGGTTAAAGGTGTTGGTGCTGTTTCTTGGGATGAACAATAAAAAGAGATTATGAATACTAGTGTTGTGTAGGTTAATAATTTCATTTTGGAGTAGTTATATTTAAGCATTCTAGATAATTATTTAATAGCTTGAAAAAAGTATTTCAAGACTTTTAACGTCAATTTTACAGTATTGTTGTAATTCAGCTACAGATCCATGTTCAATGAATTCATCAGGAATGCCAAGAGCGATTATTCTTGTGGTATAATTGTTTTCAGCGGCAAACTCGAGAACTGCACTTCCGAAACCACCTTTTACAACACCGTCTTCTATGGTGATTATGTTTTTAAATTTTTTTAAAATTTCACATAACATGTTTTTATCTAAAGGTTTGACAAAAGGGAAGTCATAATGCGCAATAGTTTCTGGATGGTTTGTTTTAGCTATTGCCAAAGTAACATTGTTGCCAATTGTACCATTTGATAAAACGGCCACTATCGCACCTTCTTTCACACAATGTGCTTTGCCAATTTCTATTTTTTTATAGTTGCCTAGGTGCTTATTTTGCCAATCTACAATGATGCCGCGCCCTCTAGGATAACGAATTGCAATAGGTTGGTTTAAGCCCAACTGTGCAGTGTATAGAATGTTTTGTAAGGCTATCTCATTTATTGGAGCATAGACTATCATGTTAGGAATGCAGCGCAAATAAGCTAAATCGAAAACACCGTGATGCGTTGCGCCATCTTCTCCCACTAAACCGGCTCTGTCCAGACAAAAAATTACCGAAAGATTTTGTAAAGCGACATCGTGTATGATCTGATCGTACCCTCTTTGTAAAAAAGTGGAGTAAATGTTACAAAAAACAACCATTCCTTGAGTTGCCATTCCAGCTGCCAATGTAACAGCATGTTGCTCGGCGATTCCCACGTCAAAAGCACGATTAGGAAACGCATCCATCATGAATTTCAACGAACTTCCGGAGGGCATTGCAGGTGTAATCCCGATTATTTTTTCGTTTTTTCTAGCCAAGTCCAATACGGTCAAGCCAAAAACATCCTGATATTTTGGAGGTAAATTTTCTTCTGATTTAATGTGGATTTCTCCAGTTACAGCGTCAAATTTTCCGGGAGCATGGTATTTTACCTGGTCTTCTTCGGCTTGTAGCAGTCCTTTTCCTTTGGTGGTAATGATATGAAGAAATTTTGGTCCTTTTATTTTTTGCAAACGTTTTAATTCTTTAACAACGGCAAAAATATTATGACCGTCTATTGGACCTGAATAGTTAAAATTTAAGGATTTAATCATGTTGTTTTGCCTCGGATTTTTTCCTTCTTTTACGGCAGTGAGGTATTGTTTCAAAGCACCTACGCTTGGATCAATTCCGATGGCGTTATCGTTGAGAATCACCAATAAGTTTGCATCAGTAACTCCGGCGTGATTTAAGCCTTCAAAAGCCATTCCTGAGGCTATGGAAGCGTCGCCAATTACAGCAATGTGTTGTTTGTTGAAATCGCCTTTCAAATTAGAAGCAATTGCCATTCCCAAAGCTGCCGAAATGGAAGTAGAGGAGTGGCCTACACCAAAGGCATCGTAAATACTTTCACTTCTTTTTGGGAAACCGGAAATACCGCCGAGTCGCCTATTGGTATGAAAGCTTTCTCTTCTTCCCGTTAGTATTTTATGTCCGTAGGCTTGATGTCCTACATCCCAAATTAATAAATCGTTTGGTGTGTCAAAAACGTAATGTAATGCAATAGTCAATTCGATAACGCCTAGGCTTGCGCCAAGATGGCCTTCTTTTACCGCCACAATTTCGATAATGAAATCCCGTAATTCTTGAGCGACTTGAGAAAGTTGGGTTTCATCAAGCAGGCGTAAATCGGTTGGGTTGTTGATATTAGAGAGAAGGCTATTTTTCATTATTTGCAAAAAAACAAAATTACATTTTTAATGTTAGAACATGTCGTTTTCGTACTTAGTAATTCGTTTAATTTGTAAAGTGTCAATCTTCGTTATAATTTTGGTTCTAAAAAAAGACTTTTTAATGGTGTCTGGTATAATTGTAAGTGATAATTGAAATTCACAATTTCTTTTTTTACCATTCTCTTCTCCAGGATACCATTTTGGAGAAGATTTTAAAACTCTAGATAATTCCTCACTGCTTATAACTCTTATTCCTTTAATAATTTTCACATTGTTTAATTTTCCATCTTTTTCAATTACGAAAGAAGCTTGAATTTCTCCTACTTCTTTTACTTTTTTAGATAAGTGGTAATTATCTTTAACAAAAGAATAAAACTTAGACATGCCACCTATATAATCTGGATAAACGCTAATTCCTAGGCCGCCATAGATAGTATTATCTTCGTAGATAACGCTTGTTTCATTTTTTGTTTCTTCTTCTTTTTTAGATGTTACTTCTCCACATTTAATAGTTTTAGGCTTTTTAAATTTTACTTGATTTGCTTTTGATGTGGGTTGTAATTTATGATTCAACGAATCATTTGATTGTGGAGGTAATAAATTACCAACACCAATAGTTTTAATTTCGCTCGTATCTTTAACAATCTCTATTTTATCAATTTTTTGCTTTTTACCATTTTCATTTTTACAACTAAATAGTGTGGTTCCCATTGCGATAAACAAAGCCAGTAAAAACATTTTATGAAAATGGGTTTGGGCATATAAAATTCTGTCTGGAATATGAATTGTTACAGTTTCTAACTGAGATTTTTTAAATCTTCCGCAGATATTTTCGTTTTGATTTTGAATGAAAAAATGCTGTACTTCATGAGGCAACATAGTTGTAAAATCGATGACCGACTTGGAACAACTTAAGCAAAAACGACCGTTTTCGTTTGTAGTCATTTTATCCCAGTTTTCGCTACAAGGTTCGGGAATCGCTATTTTGTACTTTCTTTCCATTTTTAAATTTCAATATTTAAATGTACTAAAAAACAAATTGTAAAGCCCTATTTTTGTATTTATGATAAATCCTTTCACCGACGAATATTTTATGAAAAAGGCGCTGCAGGAAGCCCAAATGGCTTTTGATAAAGAAGAAATTCCTGTTGGCGCTATCATTGTCATTGATAATAAAGTCATTGCTCGAGGTCATAACCTTACCGAATTACTCCATGACGTTACGGCCCACGCCGAAATGCAATCCATTACTGCTGCTGCGAATTATCTCGGCGGAAAATATTTAATAGGTTGTACGCTTTATGTGACATTAGAACCGTGCCAGATGTGTGCCGGTGCTTTGTATTGGAGTCAGATTTCTAAAATTGTGTATGGAGCCAGTGATGAAAATCGCGGTTTTGTAAAAATGGGAACGCATTTGCATCCTAAAACCACTGTTGTGAAAGGTGTTTTGGCTAATGAAGCTTCGGAGTTGATGAAGCGATTTTTTGTGGAGAGAAGGAAGTAATTCTGTTAACGTAAATGCCTAGCCCAGATAGCAGAAGAAATCCTTTTTAGTCCTGAACTTGTTTCAGGATACTGAAACAAGTTCAGGACTAAAAAGATTGTAACGGATAGCTGGATTAGCTCCTTAAAATTCTAAAAAAAGGCAAAAAAAAACTCCTCAATTTCTTGAGGAGTTTGTAATTTATTCTATGACAGCATTTTCTTTTTTGTCATAGAAATGATATTCTAAATACGTGTAAGCATCACGAGGTATAATTTTCACCCATTTTTTATGTTCAAGAAACCATTTTGAACGTAATGATGGAAAACCTTTGGTAAGGTATGCGGCCACAAAGGGATGTACATTTAGTACAACATCTTTATGATTTTTTAATACTCTTTCTAGATCAAAAGCGATTTTATCAATGATTTGAATTGGCGCTTCAATTTCGCCACTTTCATTGTTTGGATCTTCTTCTCTAGTTTTAATATTTACTTCTGGTCGTACTCTTTGTCTTGTAATTTGAACTAACCCAAATTTACTAGGAGGTAAGATCTTATGTTTCGCTTTATCGTCGCTCATTTCTTCTTTTAAGAAATCGAACAGGACTTTACGATTTTCAGGATTTGACATATCGATAAAATCGACTACGATGATTCCGCCCATATCACGAAGACGTAATTGTCTTGCGATTTCGGCAGCTGCAATCATATTCACTTCCATGGCGGTATCTTCCTGGTTGGTGGCTTTATTAGAACGATTTCCGCTGTTTACATCGATGACGTGCAAAGCTTCAGTATGTTCGATAATAAGATACGCCCCTTTACTCATGGATACTGTTTTTCCAAAAGAAGTTTTGATTTGTCTCTCTATGTTGTATTTCTCAAAAATAGGTGTGTCTTTTGATTGATAAAACTTAACGATTGATTGTTTAGATGGTGCAATTTCTTGCAAATAATCCTTTGTTTGGTTGTACAACTCTTCATCATCAATTTGAATACCGCTAAAGGTATCATTAAATACATCTCTTAATATCGAAGAGGCTCTGTTGAGTTCTCCCAATACTTTTGATGGATGATGAGCAGTTGGTAATTTTTTACACATTGCAGTCCATCTGCTTAGCAGGTTCTGCAAATCTTTTTCTAATTCGGCTGTATTTTTGCCTTCGGCTACTGTGCGAACAATAACACCAAATCCTTTTGGTTTGATGGATTGTACTAATCGTTTCAAGCGTTCTTTTTCTTTTTTGTCTTCTATTTTTTGTGAAATAGAAACACGGTCAGAAAACGGAACTAAAACTATAAATCTTCCGGCAAGAGAAAGCTCAGCGCTTATTCTTGGTCCTTTGGTAGATATAGGTTCTTTGACGACTTGTACTAAAACAGATTGATTGGCACTCAAAACATCAGTTATGGTACCATCTTTGTCTATTTCTTTTTCAAACTGAAAGGTTTTTAGGGAGAAATCTTTTAATTTACCTGTGCTTACAAGTTTTATGAATTTCAGTTGGGAAGCTAAATTTGGACCTAAATCATGATAATGTAAAAAGGCATCTTTCTCGAAGCCTACATTTACAAAAGCAGCATTTAATCCAGCAACTGGTTTCCTGATTTTAGCAATAAAAATATCACCAACCTGGAAGTTGCTTTTTTCTTCTTCTTTGTGTAATTCAATTAGTTTTCCATCTTTTAATAAGGCAAAATCTACGGCTTCAGAACTAGATCTAATGATTAATTCTTTATTCACACTGTAAATTTTTTATCTATTCGCTAAAGCGAACAAATGGATTAAACAATATTTTAACAGGTATTGAACCCGGGGAGGAAAAGACATAGAAATTAAAGAGACAAGAAGCAAGATTTATAAGTCTTAATTCTTTCTTCTTTGTTCTAGTTTTCTTTTTCTCAATTTCAATGAACGTTTAAAAAGAAAAAAGTAGTTTAAAACTACTTTTTCTTTTTGTGACGGTTAGCTCTCGCTCTTTTCTTGCGTTTGTGCGTTGCTACCTTATGTCTCTTTCTTTTTTTACCACTTGGCATATCTTGTCGATTTTATGATTAATTAATATTTTTATTTTGCTTCGTTATTTATTTTCACTCCTTCTACAAAAACTTTTGCAGGTTTGAATGCAGGAATGTTGTGCGCAGGGATTTTTATTGTAGTATTTTTGGAAATATTTCTTCCTGTTTTCTCCGCTCTAGTTTTTACTATGAAACTTCCAAAACCTCTTAAATAAACATTGTCTCCAGTTTCTAATGAATTTTTTACTTCATTCATAAAAGTCTCTACAGTTGCCTGTACATCTCCTTTTTCAAGACCTAACTTTTCTGAAATTTTTGCTACGATATCTGCTTTCGTCATTTTCTTTCCTATTTATAATGTTGTACTATTTTTTTGAGTTTGCAAATATAGGAATTTAAAAAACAATTATTCAAGCTAATTCATTAAATTTTAATTACATAAACTTTTACTTTTGCTAACAAATAATTAAAATATGATTTTCTCTAATACGCTAATACAATGGTATTTACAAAATAAACGTGATTTACCTTGGCGAAACACGACCAATCCATACCCTATTTGGCTCTCTGAAATTATGTTGCAACAGACGCGGGTTGCACAAGGTATGCCTTATTTTTTATCTTTTACAACCGCCTTTCCTACCGTTTTTGATTTGGCCAAAGCCAATGAAGAACAAGTTTTAAAACTTTGGCAAGGATTAGGGTATTATTCCAGAGCCCGAAACTTACATAAAACCGCACAACATATTGCTTTTAATTTATCAGGAATTTTCCCAGGGACTTATAGTGACTTGTTGCAATTAAAAGGAGTAGGAGAATATACTGCAGCCGCCATTGCTTCTTTCTCCTATAATGAAGCCGTCCCCGTGGTGGATGGAAACGTATTTCGAGTTTTATCACGTTATTTCGATATTGAAACTGATATTGCTCAGGCTTCCGCCAAAAAAGAATTCTTTGCTTTGGCTTTCGAACTGATGCCAAAAGACACCCGAGGCGGATCCAAATGGAGCGAATATAATCCGGCTACTTTCAATCAGGCCATTATGGAATTTGGCGCTTTGCAATGCGTTCCTAAAAGTCCGAATTGCGACATTTGTGTTTTCAACGAAAGTTGTGCCGCTTTGCAAAAAAACAAAGTTGATCAGTTGCCTGTAAAGTCCAAAAAACTAAAAGTGAGAAACCGATACTTTAATTATTTAGTTGTTGCCGATGAAATGGGGGATACAATTATACAGAAAAGAACAGGTAAGGGGATTTGGCACAATCTCTATGAATTCCCTTTGATCGAAACCGAAAAGGAAGAAGATTTTGAATTTGTTAGTGAATCCGTTCAAAGGGATTATTTTAAAAATAATACTTTGGTAAGTATGCTAGAATTCAACGAAAAAAGTATCGTACATAAATTATCACACCAGCATTTACACATCAAGTTTTGGAAAGTAAAGGTACAAGGTACAATTGAAAACGGAATTGATGCTGGAACTTTGAGAACTTTTCCTTTCCCAATTGTGATTCATAATTTTATAGAAAAGGATTTATAGCGTTTACAAAAAAATGTATCTTTGATATAAATACCAAATCCTAACAATGAACGGAACATTAAATAAAGTTATGCTAATCGGTTTTCTAGGCGACGAAGTCAAAATGCATTATTTTGATGGAGGCAATTGTATTGGAAGATTTCAGTTGGCAACAAACGAAGTGTACATCAACAAAACTACTAATGAAAAAATCACTTCCACAGAGTGGCATAATCTGGTAGTACGCAATAAAGCGGCGGAACTTTGTGAAAAATACCTTTCTAAAGGAGATAAAATATATGTGGAAGGACGCATTAAATCCCGTCAATGGCAATCAGAGGATGGCAGTACGAAACATACTACCGAAATTCAGGTAACCGAATTCACTTTTCTTACAACCAAAAAAGATAGTGAAAACAACAAACAAATTCCTGCAGCTGATATTCCGAAAAACACTAATTTTGATCCGGAAAATAATGTCTTGCCTATTAATGACTTGCCATTTTGATTGTTTAATTAATCTTAACTAATTTGGACCCAGAGCCCAGTTTATTTTTTGCGCATGCTATTGATACTAATGTAGTATTAGGCTTTACAGGAATTGCCGTTTTACTGTTTTGTTCCGCACTAATATCAGGAGCTGAGGTAGCCTTGTTTTCGTTGTCACAAAAAGACATCGATGAAACAGTACAAGAAAATAACTCCAAAGGGAAAATTATTTCGGAACTATTGGGAAAGCCCAAAAAACTATTGGCAACGCTCCTTGTGGCAAATAATTTTATGAATATTTCTATAATATTATTGTTTTCTTTTTTGGGAGAAAATGTTTTTTCAGTTATAGTGTCGCCTTTTTTAAAATTTATTGTAGAGGTATTAGTAGTGACATTTTTGATTTTGTTATTTGGAGAGGTTCTGCCCAAAGTGTATGCCAGTAGAAATAATGTAAAATTCGCCAAATTAGTGGTCTATCCAATTGCTTTTCTGGATAAAATATTGTCTCCAATAAGTTTACCCATGCGGGTCGCCACTATTTATTTGCATAACAAATTAGGTAAACAAAAAACAAATTTCTCCGTCGATCAATTATCTCAAGCCTTAGAACTAACCGCTTCTGATGAAACGTCCACCGAAGAACAAAAAATATTAGAAGGAATTGTAAGTTTTGGTAATACAGATACGAGACAAGTGATGAGCCCTCGAATCGATATTTTTGCTTTAGAAATAGACGAATCGTTTGCCGTTATTTGTCCTAAAATTATAGAAAAAGGATATTCAAGAATTCCGGTATATCGGGACAATATAGATCAGATTGAGGGTGTTTTATTTGTAAAAGATTTGCTGCCACATATTAACACGAATGATTTTGACTGGAAATCATTGTTGAGAGAACCTTTCTTTGTACCTGAAAATAAAAAATTAGATAATCTGCTGAAAGATTTTCAGGGCATGAAAAGCCACCTCGCGATTGTAGTTGATGAATATGGAGGGACGTCAGGATTGGTTTCGCTTGAAGATGTGATTGAAGAAATTGTAGGTGACATCAGTGATGAATTTGACGACGAGAATATTAATTTTTCTCAAATTGATGATAGAAACTATCTTTTTGAAGGAAAAATAAACCTTAAGGATTTTTATAGAATTATTGATGTCGATGAAGAATTATTCGAAATCAAAAAAGGAGAAGCCGAAACGCTGGCAGGTTTTATACTTGAAATTTTAGGAAATTTCCCTAAAAAAAATCAAAAAATTGTTTTCGAAAATTGCCTTTTTACAGTAGAAGAAGTTGATCAGAAAAGAGTGAAGCAAATAAAAGTAACGATTGAATAATTCACCTGTAACTCCACCGAAACTTGGGGATTCAGTGTGGAATGTGTTTCTTATAAAAAATAAAAGATTAAATAAATTTAGAATGCAAATGTTTAAAAAAACAATCACTTTTTTGGTAATAGTAATAACGTCGTTTTTGATCTTTAGTTGTAAAGATGATGTGTTACCAAAGCCCTCAAGCTATTTGCGATTGGATTATCCAGAGGCCAAATATGTAAATTTCGCAAACGAATGTCCTTTCGCTTTCGAAATGAACTCGGATGCTGTTATTAAAAAAGAAAAAGATTGTGGTTTTACCATTACGTATCCAAAAATGAAAGCGACTATTTATCTCACTTATAAACCGGTGACGGAAAACATTAATGCACTTTTGCGTGATGCGCAAAAACTGACATATGAGCACGTGATAAAAGCCGATGATATTCTGGAGCAACCGTATTTGAATCCTGACAAAAAAGTCTACGGAATGTTTTATCAAGTAGAGGGAAATGCGGCAACAAGTTCACAATTTTATGTTACGGATAGTACCAAACACTTTGTGACAGGCTCCGTTTATTTTTATGCAAAACCCAATTATGATTCTATTATGCCGGCAGCAAGTTATATCAAAAATGACATGCAGCGGCTTATGGAAACCCTAAAGTGGAAATAATATTTCATAAAAAAAAGCATTCGGTTTACGCAAATGCTTTTTTATGAAAATATAAAAGTTTGAATTAGGACTTCATTTTTGATACTTTGTACGTCTTGCCATCTGCAGCAGCTTCGACAACAGTAGTCAGTTTTTCTGGAGTTTGAACTGTTTTGTCAAAAGTGACGGTAGCTAATTTTGTGTCAAAATCTACTGTTGCTTTTTGAACACCTTCCAATGTTTTCAAATCTTCCTGAATGGTTTTAGCACAACCAATGGCACAAGTCATTCCTTCAACGGTGAAACTAGCGGTTTGTAGATTGGCTTTTGCGATGTCTTTTTTAATTTTTGGAACTGTTGATTCAGCTGTTTCTTTTGAAACCGTATCTGTTATTTTTTCTTTACAGCCTACAAATAAAACACTTATAAGACTTAAAGTTAGTATTGATTTTTTGAAATTCATTATAATGTGGGTTTTTAAGATTATAGGTTCTTAATGTTTTACAAAATTAATTAAAAAAAGGAGTTCTAATTCATAAAATAATTACAATTTTGAGGTAAAATTATTTTCATGGAATCGAAGCAATTAAAATGGGTGTACTTGATGGTTCTTGCCTTAGTTTGGGGAAGCTCATTTATTTTAATAAAAAAAGGTTTGATAGGTTTAACGGCTTTGCAACTGGGGTCCTTACGAATTATTTTTGCGGCTGTTTTTTTAATAGTGATAGGATTTAAAAGTTTAACTAAAATCCCGAGGTTTAAGTGGAAATACATAGCCTTAACCTCTTTGTTTGGCACATTTGTACCAGCTTACTTGTTTGCAATTGCTCAAACTGAAATTGATAGTTCTGTGAGTTCTATATTGAATTCTTTGACTCCTTTGAATACACTAATTTTAGGAGCTTTGGTTTTTGGATTGCAATTCAAAAAAAATCAAATTTTTGGAATTCTAATCGGTCTTATAGGAAGCGCTTTGTTAATTTTAAATGGAGCTATTCATCACCCGGAACAAAATTATTACTACGCCATTTTGGTTTTAATAGCTTCGATATGCTATGCTGTCAATGTGAATTTAATCAAGAAGTACCTGCATGATCTAAGTCCGCTAAGTATTACTACCGGTAATTTTATGGTATTGTTTTTTCCGGCCTCCCTAATCTTGTTTTTTTCTGGTTTCTTTGAAGTGATACAGGATGTAAATGTGCAGGAATCGGTTTTGTTTATAATGGTTCTGGGCGTTGTAGGAACTGGAATTGCCAATATTCTTTTTTTTAAACTCATTCAAATGTCTTCACCTGTTTTTGCGACATCGGTTACGTATTTGATTCCTGTTGTTGCTTTTTGCTGGGGATTGTTAGACAATGAAATGCTGACGCCAGTTCAGTTCTTTGGTGCTTTTATAATTTTGATTGGAGTATATCTATCGGCCAAGAAATAGGTTTTGGACACGGGAATTTAGTAAATTCACTATTTTCTAAAAACAATAAGGGCTGCCTAAAAAGACAGCCCTTATTCAAGAATTCTAATTTTTATTATTGGAAATCAGCATCCGTAACGCCTTCGTTTATTTTTACATCAGACATTTTTATATCTAATTCAAAACCTACATTTTGGATGATATTAAAAGGAACTTTAACTCCTTTCACTTCTTTGTAATCGCCGTAGTTAATAGTTTGTGTGATGCTTTTGCCTCCTTGTTCTACAACTTTAGATTCGGCCAGTTTTAAACCAGAAGTTACGTCATAATATAAAGTAGTTTTTCCGTTTTTAACAACATAAGCGTCTTTTCCATTTACAGACTCAATAGTTTCTAAAGTTAATCCTTGTTTTTTAGAAAGCGATAATTCTTCGAAAGTCGTTGCGCTAGCTTTCATATCAGTAAGCATCGTTCCTTCTATGTTTTGGCGTTGTCCTTGTTGCATTACATAAGCCTCTTTTTCATTGACCACTTGTTTCATTAAGCTCATGGTTCCCATGGCCAATTCAACCATAAGTTTTCCTTTAGCATCAATTTTTGAAGTAAAATTTAATGGAGATGGTGCTTGAGGAATAGTAGTAGTTCCGTTCATTACAATTGTTTTTACTCCTAAAGCGGCTTTTTCTCCACCAATGGCTTTAAGGTAATTGTCAATCACGCTTTTTGCAGTTACACCCGCTGGAACCGATTTTTTTAACTCAGGTTTCGCAGTTGGATTTCCGTATTTGTCAAAATATAAAACAGGTAGTTTTAATTTTTCTAAACTAGGCGCTACATCAGCCGCTTTTCCAACAATTACAATTCTGCTGTTATCCGCTAAGAAATATTTGTTAGAGACTCTTAAAACATCTTCTGCGGTTACCGCACTGATGTTTTTAATGTAATTTTCATAGAAATCACTAGGTAAGCTTTGTGTTTGAATTCTCAAGGCGTATCCCGCTACCGTTTGTGGTTTCTCAATTTGCATTACAAATCGACCAATATAGCCTGCTTTTACACTGGCTAGCATTTCATCTGTCACTTTTTCCGTTCTGATTTTTTTAAATTCTTTCAGAATTTCAACAACGGTACTGTCTGTTACGGCATTACGAACTTGTGTTGAAGCATTGAAAGTAGAAATACGTTTGTCTCCATAGATGCTTGTTCTTGCGCCGTAGGTCCATCCGTGAGCTTCTCTTAAATTCATATTGATGTAACTGTTGAAGTCGCCACCAAGAATTTGGTTTGCGATCAAAACCGCAAAATAATCAGGATCAGTCATTTTTAAGTTTACAAGGTTCACTGCAGCAACTTCTGATTGAACTGCGTTTGGCATATCAATAAAGTTGATTTGTGAAGCGGAAACATCTTTTGGATCGTTATACGAGATAGAAGGAGCAGTTGCTTTTTTCCATGATCCAAAGAATTTCTCTACCATTTTTTTTGTTTCATTAAATTTAACATCACCTACAATAATCAGGTAAGCGTTACTTGGAACAAAATAAGTGTTGTAATTCGATTTTACATCTGCAAGAGTTACGTTTTTCAAGGTGGCTTCGCTTAAGTATTCACCAGAAGGATGATTTTTCCCAAAGGTCAAAACATCAACAACTCTGGCGGCTACCGCTGAAACACTTTTTTCATTGGCTTTTAAGCCTTCAATAAGTTTTGTTTTTTCTTTATCAAATTCTTCTTGAGTAAAGTTTGGATTTAATGCTCCATCAGCGAGTAATTCTAAAACCCTTCCAGAGTATTTAGACAAGGCACTTGCTGAAGCGCCATTCGAACTAAAATTGATAGTTGCACCTAAGAAATCGACTTCTTCATTGAAAGCCGTTTTAGAAATTTTAGTGGTCCCACTGCCAATTAAGGTACTCGTCATATCTGCAACCCCTTTCTTGTCACCTTCTGCGTACGGATCATTGTCTAGTGTAAGGCTGAAGGAAACTCTTGGTAATTTATGGTTTTCAACAACCATAACTTTTAAACCATTTTTTAATTCAAAGGTTACCGGCTTTCCGATTTTTATAGACGGAGCGACTCCTGGTTTTGGCTGAGGGATGATTTGTCCTTGCATACTTATTGTTAAGAACAAGCTTGATAAAATTAATATTGATTTTTTCATAATGATATATCTTAGTTTTGAGCTTTGTCTTTAGATGGCACGTAATCCAAAACTAATCGTTGGTTTGGATTTAAATATTTCTTAGCAATATCTCTGATTTCTTCCCGAGTGATAGAATGATACATTTCAATTTCGGTGTTGATTAAGTTTACATCACCGTATAATAAATGGTAGGAAGCCAAGTTGTCTGCAATACCGTCAATAGTAGAATTGCTGTTTACATATTGATTTTCAAATTTATTCTGTAATTTTTGTAAGTCTTTTTCGGAAATCAATTCTGTTTGTAGTTTCACAATTTCAGAGTCAATTTCGGCAAGAATATTTTCAGTAGTGTTTGGAGCTTGAGGCAAACCGTAAATGATATAACTGCCATAATCTTCTTGATTGTTGCTAAAAGCACCAATTTGTAAGGCCATTTTCTTGTCGTCTACTATTTTTTTGTATAATCTGGAGCTTTTTCCATCACTTAGAATAGAAGAAATCATGTCCAGAACTCTAGCATCCCTCGTTTTCATCGATGGAGTTCTGTAGGCAGCAACGATCGCAGGTATTTGGATGTTAGCATCTTCAAATTTAGCTTTTATCGTTTGAGTAATCGGTTCTTCAACAAATGTTTCTCTTTGAATAGCAGCTCCTTTTTTGATTGGGCCAAAATATTTTTGAATCCATTCTTTGGCTTGTTCTTTTTTGAAGTCACCGGCAACAATTAAAACCGCATTATTGGGAATGTAAAATTTCTTATTGAAAGCCTGAAATTCCTCTAAAGTAGCAGCGTCTAAATGGCTCATAGAACCAATAGTTGCCCAACGATACGGGTGCTTTGTAAAAATATTCTTTTTTACTTCTGCTAAAAAGTTTCCATAAGGCTGATTGTCTACACGCAGTCTTTTCTCTTCTTTTACTACTTCATTTTGAGTATCCACTCCAATTTGATTGATAACTGGGTGAAGCATTCTTTCTGCTTCCATCCACAACCCTAATTCCAGGTTATTAGAAGGGAAGACTTCATAGTAATACGTTCTATCGTCAGTAGTATTGGCATTGTTTACACCGCCATTTCCAGTTACAATCTTAAACCATTCGCCACGTTTGATGTTTTCTGTTCCTTCGAATAGCAAATGTTCAAAAAAGTGAGCGAAACCAGTTCTTTCCGGATTTTCGTCTTTAGCACCCACATGGTACATTACGGAGGTAATAACAGTAGGAGCAGATGGATCGTTGTGTAAAATCACATGCAAGCCATTTTCTAATTTGTATTCCTCAAAAGCTACTTTCTGCGCTGAAGCGACTCCACCTAGCATAAACAAAGCACCTAAAGCCATTAATGAATTTTTCATAAGGTTAATAATTTTGTTGATATAAATGTAAGTAGTATTTGTCATTTTTTTGTTACATCAAAAATACAACAGAATGAAACTTTAACAACCGTTCAGTCTGGTTTTTTATTTATGGGTTGCAAAAGCGAAGAAAATCAAGTGTTTAGTAGTTAAAAATATTTTTCGGTCTACAAATTGCAGGTTAAATATTTAATTGTATATTTGCAACCTTAAAAATTATTAAAACAATTCAGTATGTATGCAATCGTAGAGATAGCAGGGCAACAATTCAAAGTAAGCAAAGACTTAAAGGTTTATGTTCACCGTTTGACTAATGAGGAAGGTTCAAAAGTTACTTTTGACAAAGTTCTTTTATTAGATGATAACGGAACTATCACTTTAGGCGCCCCAGCTATAGAAGGTGCTTCAGTAGAAGCTAAAGTGTTACAACACTTAAAAGGAGATAAAGTTATCGTTTTCAAAAAGAAAAGAAGAAAAGGATACAAAAAGAGAAACGGTCATAGACAATATCTTACTCAAATTGTAATTGAAGGTATTACTGGTGTTGGTGCTAAAAAAGCAGCTCCTAAAAAGGCAGCTGTTGAAGCAACTACAGAAGAAGTAGAAGCTCCTAAGAAAAAAGTAGCTAAAGCTAAAAAAGAAGATACACAAGAATAATAACAAAATAAAACTAATACGTCATGGCTCACAAGAAAGGTGTCGGTAGTTCTAAGAATGGTAGAGAATCAGAATCAAAACGTTTAGGTGTTAAGATTTTTGGTGGTCAAGCTGCTATTGCTGGGAACATCATCGTAAGACAAAGAGGTTCAAAACATAATCCAGGTGCAAATGTTTACATTAGTAAAGATCACACCCTACACGCAAGAGTAGATGGAGTTGTTTTCTTCCAAAAGAAAAGAGATAATAAATCATACGTTTCAATCCTTCCATTTGAAGTTGAAGCATAATTGATTTTCTCAATTATTAAAAAACCCGTTTCGAAAGAAACGGGTTTTTTGTTTTTAAAATTCATATTGTGATTTACAGTATAGCTGTAGATTGTTGTAGTATTGAAATGGTTTGATATCTTAATTGAAATAAAGTAGAGTGATGTTTATTATCAGTGTATTGTAAAACTCGTCAGTAATTAGTAAGAGAAGCCTAGTATTAATTTATTCTAAGGTTCTGTATAAAATATAGAGATTCAACACAAAGTAGAAAAAGGCAGGTAAGGAAACCAATAGAGAGTCTTTCATCTTTATTCTTACGCATACACCAAGTAACATCAGTAAAGCTAGCCCTCCAGAAGCAAGAATCAAAATTGTTTGATTCTCGACACCTATAAATAAGCCTAAAGCACCCGTTAATTCTAAAATAGCAGTTAATGTTCCAAACTTTTCAAGACCAAAACGTTTGAATTCATTTTTCATACTGGTAGAGGTGAAATAAGCGATTCCATAGATGAGAAAAGAGATTGCTGAAAAGAAAATGAGTGCATTTAAAAAATTCATATTTTGATTATTTGGAAGCGTATAGTGCAACAAAAAGGGATAATGCCAAAAGGAATAAAGAGGGGAAATGTTTAGACCAAGGGTTCTTTGCTTTGAAATGAAAAAATTGTGCGCTTACCATCAGCAAAGCCATTATAAGTGCTGGTATAAAAACTAATTCAGGAAACCAAATCCCTGTTATTAACAAAGTTGATAAGGCTATTTTTGTCGCACCCACTGCGTTTCTTGTCAAATCCGATAAACCGTATTGTTTGAATTCCTTAACGATGTTGTCAAACCTAAAAATCCAAACATAACCTACAGACAATGCGATTACAAGTTGGGCAATAATAGTATACGTATTCATAATTTTATGGTTAAGATTGTTTCTTTTTGTGGTTTTGTAAATGTGACTTTTTAGTAAGTTTAATTTACTGAAAAAAAATAATTCTCTCAAATATACCATAAACTTACATTATAATGATTTCTTTGTTGGTTTATTAGTAAATAATAGCGGTGTTTTCATTATGATGCCAATCGAAGCTTTGTTTGTAGGTAATAATTTAAAAATTAGATGAGGTTGGGCATTGTTAAACTACAGATAAATCTTTTAGATTGGGTTTCTTACTACTAAAAAAAGGTTAGGTGAGGTAGTGTATTAAAACAAAGAACCCTTGCATTTTTGCAAGGGTTCTTAAATATGAAAGCATAAATCGCTAATTTAAAATCAGTAATCTAGTATCTGTAATATTCCGGTTTGAATGGCCCTTCAACTGGAACTCCAATATAATCTGCTTGATCCACGCGTAAGGTTTCTAATTCAACACCTAATTTAGCAAGGTGTAACATGGCTACTTTCTCATCTAAATGTTTTGGTAACATGTACACTTCGTTGTTGTATGCCGCGCTGTTTTTCCACAATTCGATTTGAGCTAGCGTTTGGTTTGTGAATGAGTTACTCATTACAAAACTTGGGTGACCTGTAGCACAACCTAGATTCACTAAACGACCTTCGGCAAGGATAAGAATGTCTTTTCCGGCAATCGTATATTTGTCTACTTGTGGTTTGATTTCAATTTTTGATGCACCATGGTTTGTATTTAACCAAGCCATATCAATTTCGTTGTCAAAATGTCCGATGTTACAAACGATAGTTTTATCTTTCATTTTTTCGAAATGAGAACCCAAAACGATATCTTTATTTCCAGTAGTGGTAATGATGATATCAGCAGTAGCAATAACGGTATCTAATTTTTTTACTTCAAAACCATCCATTGCAGCTTGAAGCGCACAAATTGGGTCAATTTCAGTCACAGTAACAATAGAACCGGCACCTCTAAAAGAAGCAGCAGTACCTTTACCTACGTCACCGTACCCGCAAACGATTACTCTTTTTGCAGCAAGCATAATATCAGTTGCACGACGAACGGCATCAACTGCAGATTCTTTACAGCCGTATTTATTGTCAAATTTCGATTTAGTAACCGAGTCATTTACATTAATAGCAGGCATTGGTAACGTTCCTGCTTTTACTCTTTCATACAATCTGTGAACTCCAGTTGTAGTCTCTTCAGACAATCCTTTGATTCCGGCAACTAATTCCGGGTAACGATCAATCACCATGTTTGTCAAATCGCCTCCATCATCAAGAATCATGTTTAATGGTTTTCTGTCCTCGCCAAAGAATAATGTTTGTTCAATACACCAATCAAAATCAGGTTCGTTTAACCCTTTCCAAGCATACACCTGAATTCCTGCAGCAGCTATTGCAGCGGCAGCTTGATCTTGTGTAGAGAAAATGTTACAAGAGCTCCAAGTCACCTCAGCACCAAGAGCGATTAAAGTTTCAATCAAAACCGCAGTCTGAATCGTCATGTGTAAACATCCTGCAATACGAGCACCAGCAAGTGGTTGTTCGTTTTTGTATTCCGCACGAAGCGCCATTAAACCCGGCATTTCAGCTTCTGCTAATTCAATTTCTTTTCTTCCCCAGGCCGCTAGAGAAATGTCTTTTACTTTGAAAGCCACATAAGGCATAGTTGCTGTACTCATTTATTGTATATTTGTAATTGTATATTTTTTGCAAATTTACGCATTAACTTTATAATTTAACGAGATTCTAAAATAATTGTGAATTGTTTAATACGCTAATCTTTTGAACATTAAGTAAATAATTTTTCAAAACTGAACTTGTTTCAGTTTCAGGAGCTATTCCCGTTATTTGCTATATCTTTTTTTTACGCAAAAATGCTTAAAAAAGGATGGCGCTGCTACCGGGGCTAAAAAACGAAACCAGTATACGATGCCGCTTTTTAAAACCATATACTTCAATCCATCTACCCAAATTCTAATTTGGAAAATCACCGAAACATTCGAAGAATTATTTGGCCAAGTTGTGCTAAATGATAGTAATCGGATCCGACTTGATGGAATGAAATCCCAAATGCACCAACGCGCTTTTCTTAGTGTCCGAAAGTTATTGCAACAAGCCAGTTATACGGATCATGATTTGTATTATGACACGTTTGGTAAACCCCACTTACATGATGGTAAGCACATCTCGATTACGCATTCCCATAATTTTTCAGCAATTATTGTAAGTGCTCGAACGGTAGGAATCGATATCGAATTGCAGCGGGAAAAAATCATTCGAATTGCCAATAAATTTGTAGATTCAGAATTTTCGTATTTAAAACCTGAAGAAAATCAAGATTTCATTAAGAAATTGACGGTTATTTGGGGTGCCAAAGAAGCGGTCTTTAAAATTAGAAATGAGCAAGGAATTAGTTTTAAGGATCATATTAAGGTTAAAACCTTTAAAACAAATGATTTGATAACCAAAGCGGAACTAGACTTTAATGGTTTTATTAAAAATTTTGAAATTTATTTTGAAGAAATAGAAAATTTTATATTGGTTTATGCATTTGAAAATTAATAATCTGTAAAATTAGCCTCATCTGCGTACCAAAAATGACAAATATTTATAATGAAATCATCCAATCAAAAGTCGAAAGCCAAAAACTATTGGCCATACTTCTTGATCCTGATAAAATTGTTTGGGAGAATTTAACCGTTTTAATTTCAAAAATCAATTATTCGCCAGCAACGCATATTTTCATTGGCGGAAGCTTGGTTACCACTACTATTTTAGATGAATTAATTGTACAAATTAAACAAAGTTGTGATTTGCCAATCGTTCTTTTTCCGGGGAATCCATCACAGATTTCAGATAGAGCCGATGCGATTTTATTCCTGTCTTTAATATCAGGAAGAAACCCCGACTATTTAATAGAACATCAGGTAAATGCGGTTCCGATTTTGAAAAAAACAGATTTAGAAGTAATTTCAACGGGCTATATTTTAATCGAAAGCGGGAATGAACCGGCAGTTGTACGCATTAGCAAAACCAAACCATTAGATCGTAATGATATTGATTATGTCATTCAAACCGCCCAAGCAGGAGAAATGCTTGGGAATAAGTTGATTTATCTTGAGGCGGGAAGCGGAGCAAAACAAGCAGTCCCTTTCAAAATGATTAAACAAGTAGCTCAAAATATTAAAATCCCGTTAGTTGTTGGAGGCGGTATTGTAGATTTGCAAGGAATTCATAATGCTCATAATGCAGGAGCTGATTTGGTTGTAATAGGGACTGCATTTGAAAGCAACAATAATTTTTTTAATAGATAATAATGATAGAATACTTTTTTTCTCAATATGCAACTTACCCTACATTAGATATCGTTCTGGAAATTGTAGCTGTAATTTTTGGTTTATTGAGTGTATGGTTTGCTAAAAAAGATAATATTTTAGTTTTTCCAACAGGATTAGTCAGTACCTTAATTTTTGTTTACTTGCTTTGGAAATGGACACTATGGGGTGATATGATGATCAATGGGTATTATTTTGTGATGAGTATATATGGTTGGTACCATTGGTCGCGAAAAAAAGGGGAGAATGATGAATTTCCAATTTCAAAAATTTCAAGATCAGAAAAACGAATTGCCATAATTCTTTTTATATTTACGGTTGCCTTTGTAGTTTCGGTTTATCATTATTTTGGGAAATTTACTACTTGGTATGCCTATGTTGATACCTTTATTACGGGAATTTTCTTCGTAGGAATGTGGCTCATGGCTAAAAGGAAAGTCGAAAATTGGGTATTTTGGATTATTGGGGATGTAATTTCCATTCCATTATATTTTGCAAAAGGCTATACTTTTACCAGTTTTCAGTATCTAGTATTTACAGTAGTTGCCATTTTTGGCTATTTAGAATGGAAGAAAATCTCAGACAGCACAGTAACGGAACTAAAAAAATAATCAAAATAGTATTATTTGGTCCCGAAAGTACCGGAAAAACAACATTAGCCAGGCAACTTGCTGAGTATTATAAAACTGAATGGGTTCCGGAATTTGCACGAGAATATTTGCAAGAGAAATGGGACACAGCTGAGCAGGTATGTGTTATAGGTGACATGTTACCTATAGCTTATGGCCAGACCAAATTGGAAAATGAACGCGCACTGACCGCTAATAAATTTCTTTTTTGTGATACTAATCTCATGGTTACTAAAGTTTTTTCGGAGGTATATTATAATTATTGTGATCCTTTATTAGAGATTGCCGCTTGCGAACATGAATATGATTTATTTTTTCTGACAGATATCGATGTGCCTTGGAAAAAAGATGATTTAAGAGATAAAGCAGAAGGGAGAGAATCTGTTTTTGCGGTCTTTAAACAATCTTTAATTGATAATAACAAACCCTTTATTACGCTTTCTGGCGACAAGGATTTGAGACTTAAAAAAGCAATTTCTATTATTGAGGAGTTATCCCTTGCAAAAGATTGTGGGTTTTCTTCAGTTGATTTTGTACAGATCAATGATCATGGAATTCCATTAAAAAATATTCAAAAACAATTGTATTTTTTTGAACACGGAATGCCTAAAACAGATTTAGTGAGTCCGGCAAAGTTATTTAATGGAATTTTAAAATTTTCTGAGAAGGATTTTCAAGAAAAAGCACTTTTTTTTGACCTTCAAAAGTTAAATTTGAAATTAAAAAAATTCGTTCCAGCATCAGGAGCTGCCAGTAGAATGTTTAAATTTCTAATTGAATTTCTGGTAGATTTTGATGTAGAGAATGAAACCATAAATGCTTACATCAACCGAAAACAGGCAAACAAACTTTCTGTTTTCATTGTAGGAATGGAAAAATTCCCTTTTTATGAAGCAATAGACCTGCAATTGAGAACCGATTTTGCTGATTTTGATGTTATGGATCCTAGTTTAAAAAATTATTATTTCATAAAATTGCTGTTGTCATCCGATTATTTTGATTTTGCCAACAAACCAAAGGGAATTCTTCCTTTTCATAAATACAAAACTCATATAGCAACTCCCATTGAGGAACATTTACACGAATGTGCTCATTATTCGAGTTCGAATAACAGTTCTCATTTGCATTTTACGGTTTCAGAATCGCATCAAAAGCATTTTGAAAATATTATTAAAAATATTAAATCTAAAATTGAAGTTCAATCTGAAACCGCAATCGCTGTTAGTTATTCGTACCAGAATAAAAAAACGGATACACTTACAGTAAATCTTAAAAATAAACCGTTTAGGAACGAAAAGGGAGAGTTGGTTTTTAGACCAGGAGGGCATGGGGCTTTGATCGAAAATCTAAATGATTTGGATGCGGATATTGTATTTATTAAAAATATTGACAATGTAATTCAAAATAATAGCAAAAAAATAGCTTTGTACAAAAAGGCTTTGGCGGGGACTTTAATAGAAATACAACAACAGGTCTTTAATTATTTACATAGTTTAGATACCTTGTCGATAGAGCAAGAGTTGATAGATGAAATAATTCTTTTTATAGAAGAAAAATTGAATATCAAAGTTTCTGATGGTTTTTATAACTATAGTTTTGAGAGTAAGGTCTCTGAGGTAAAATCAATTTTAAACAAGCCAATTCGGGTTTGTGGTATGGTGAAAAACGAGGGTGAACCAGGTGGTGGTCCTTTTTGGGTCAGAGATAGTCATGGTCTCGTATCATTACAAATTGTAGAAAGTTTTCAAGTTGATTTGTCTAATGACAATCAAAAGAGGATTCTCCATGCTGCCACACATTTCAATCCGGTTGATCTAGTTTGTGGTATCAAAAATTATAAAAAGGAGAAGTTTGATTTATCACAATTTGTGGATCATAATAGTGGTTTTATTGTGGAGAAAAGTACATTAGGAAAAAATAGTAAAGCTTATGAATTACCTGGTTTGTGGAACGGTGCCATGGCAAAGTGGCTCACAATATTTGTTGAGGTGCCTTTAATTACTTTTAATCCGGTAAAAACGGTGAATGATTTATTAAAACCCGCACATCAATCTAAATAATTTTACAAAAAAAAGCAACATCAATGGAAATTGAAAAAATCATAACTGAATTAAGTTTTAAAGCCGTTCGCAGCAGTGGAGCTGGTGGTCAGAACGTAAATAAAGTTTCCTCGAAAGTGGTGTTGAGTTTTGATTTGCAACATTCTCAGGCTTTAACGGAAGAGGAAAAACGCTTGGTGGAAACCAAATTGTATTCTAGATTGACAGTTGATTCTGTTTTAATCTTAAATTGTGACGAAGATCGCAGTCAGTTTAGAAATAAAGAAATTGTAATCAAACGTTTTTTAGAACTCCTCAAAAATGCATTGGTAATTCCCAAAGAAAGAAAACCCACGAGAATTCCTAAGTCTGTTATTAGAAAGCGAATAAAGGACAAAAAAAATGTGTCTGAGGTTAAGAAAAACAGGAAGAGACCAAATGTAGAGTAAGTCCTTTTTACTTTTATTTTTTTAAATTTTAAACTTTAAACAAAAAAAACTACTTTTGCGTTGTCTCAAAGGGGTGCTCTAAATAACGAGCTGAGATTATACCCAAAGAACCTGGACAAGTAATGTTGTCAAGGGAAAAAATGATAAATAAATAGGATGTAACTACTTTATTTTTCATAGAAAGCAACCATTTTTTAATTTAACAAAAGAATAATTCCCCCTTTTATTCGTAATTTTTTTTACGGATGAATATTTTATTTAAGAAAAAGAGCCAAGAGCTAAGAGCCAAGAGCCAAGAAAGATCAATTCGAGTACTTTTTATACTTTTTATTTTTCACTTTTCACTTTTTACATTTTCGCAAGTCAAAGACACAACCAAGTTAAACCAACTCGATGAAGTCTTAGTTTCGGCAGTACGGGTTACTACAAAAACACCAGTTAGTTTCAGTAATTTGGACAAAAAGGATATCAAATTCCGAAATTTAGGACAAGATATTCCAATTCTGATGAATTACCTACCTTCTGTAGTCACCACTTCAGATGCTGGAAATGGTGTGGGGTACACCGGAATCCGAGTTCGGGGTAGCGATGCCACCCGTGTAAACGTTACCATCAACGGAATTCCGTATAATGACTCGGAAAGCCATGGAACGTATTGGGTAAATATGCCAGATTTTGCCTCCTCGTTGGAGAGTTTGCAATTACAACGCGGCGTAGGAACTTCGACTAATGGAGCAGGCGCTTTCGGGGCGAGTTTAAATATGCTAACTGATAATTTTTCCAAAGAAAGTTCTGGGGAAATCTCAAACTCGTATGGAAGCTTTAATACCAGAAAACATACTATAAAATTCAGTACAGGTCTAATGAATGATCATTTCGAAATCGCGGGAAGGTTGTCTGCTTTAAATTCAGATGGATATGTGGATCGTGGAGCGTCAGATTTGAAATCTTATTTTCTGCAAGGAACTTATGTAGGGAAAACTACTTTGATAAAAGCCTTGGTTTTTGGAGGAAAAGAGAAAACGTATCAATCATGGAACGGAATTGATGGAGAAATGCTGAATAATGATAGGACGTTTAATTCAGCAGGAGCTTTTACGGATGAACAAGGAAAGGCTCGTTTTTATGACAATGAAACCGATAATTACCAGCAAGATCACGCTCAGTTGCATTGGAACGAAAAAATATCTGAAAACTGGAGTACTAATTTTGCTTTGCATTACATCAAAGGAAAAGGATTCTTTGAAAATTATAAGGAAGACGCTGATTTTCCTAATTATGGATTGCAGCCCGCAGGCGCAGTAACAACGACGGACTTGATTCGTCAAAAATGGTTGGATAATGACTTTTATGGAACGACATTTTCGGCTAATTATAAGAGTGATCAACTGGATGTGATTTTTGGTGGCGGATGGAATAAGTATGAAGGCAGTCACTTTGGTAAAGTGATTTGGGCACGATTAGCTTCGCAGAGTGAGTTAGGAGATCGGTATTACGATGATTATGCCACTAAAACGGACGGAAATATTTTTGCAAAAGCCAATTACCAAATCACGGAACAGCTAAGTTTGTTTGGAGATTTGCAATATAGATCAGTCAATTACAAAGCCAATGGCGTTCAACCAACACTTGTGGATGATACTTTTAATTTCTTTAACCCTAAAGCGGGATTAACCTATACGATCAATTCTGGAAATTCGGTGTATTTGTCTTATGCCAGAGCCAATCGTGAACCAAATAGGAGTGATTATGAAGGCGGAAACGTAAAGCCGGAAAAATTGAATGACTTTGAACTGGGGTGGCGATATGTTGCAGAGAAAGTACAATTCAACTCGAATGTGTATTATATGGCCTATAAAGATCAATTGATTTTGACAGGAAGTTTAGACGATGTAGGCGCTCCAATACGTTCCAATAGTGAAAAAAGTTACCGTTTAGGACTGGAAGTAGATGCTACAATAGCGTTGACAAATCAATTGATTATTCGTCCTAATTTTACTTTGAGTGCTAATAAAAATACGAATTTAGCAGTAGAAGGGCAAAATTATGGGACAACGGATATCGCATATTCACCATCGATTATTGCAGGAAATATTTTGGTCTATACGCCAGTGGAGCATCTTCATATTTCATGGTTGCAAAAATTCGTCGGGGAACAGTACATGAATAATATTGAATTACCGGCTGCAAAGTTGGCGGATTATTTTGTGAATGATTTAAATATTGCCTACTCTTTTACCCCTAAAACGATCTTCAAAGAAATTGTGTTGACGGGTTTAGTGAATAACTTCTTTGACAAAAAATACATTTCCAATGGTTATATGTATGATGTGTATCCGTATTATTATCCGCAAGCGGGAATTAATTTCCTTGCTGGATTGACATTGAAGTTTTAGGATGTTATTGTAGCAACAATGTCTGGTCCTGGAAAAAACAATACAGGATTAAGAAAAATAAAAGTGCTTTTTTACCCAGTAGTAAGTTCCGTTTTACTACTGTTTTTTTGTGTTATAGGCCCTCCTTTTAATTATAAACTCGAAGCACATTTCCATTGACTTGAACCCGATATTGCTTCATAGGATATTGTAAATCGCCTTGGCCAGTAAATAAACTGTATTCCTTGCTGTCACATCCGCAAATGGCATTTATCCCATTTATGGTCATAGTAGAACAGGCACTTATAGCCTGATTAGGACAAGCGGCATCAAAAGCATTGTATCCGCTTCCAGTATTGAAAATAATAACACCCCGAGCACCTATTCCAGAAATATAAACCGCATTACTAACAAATTTAAGATTTGAATATGCCGGCAAATTCATATTAACGTCTGTAGTAAAGCTGTAATTAGGCACAAACGGATTGGTGTTGTCAAAACCGGAATCACTACACGAAAAAAAGTAAGGAATGATAAAGAAAAGCAGGGCACATTTTTTCATTTTAAAATAGTGTCAAAGTATTAGTGAAACAAATTTAATTTATTTAACTTTGAATTATATATGATTAACATATATTTATAGACGAAAAAATAATAATAGTATCTTTGTGGAAAGAAATCCCGTCCTGATGGGATTTTTTCTATTTATATAAAGGAAGAAATTATGAGCGCAGTATCGTATTACACCGCAGAAGGATTGAAAAAATTAAGAGAAGAATTGGATTATTTAAAGAGCGTAATGCGTCCAAAAGCATCCGCGGATATAGCTGAAGCAAGAGATAAAGGCGATCTTTCTGAGAATGCCGAATATGATGCGGCTAAGGAAGCACAAGGCATGCTGGAAATGCGTATTGCGAAATTGGAAGAAGTACATTCTAACGCCAGGTTGATTGATGAAACGCATCTGGATGTTTCTAAAGTATTAGTATTGTCCAATGTGAAAATCAAAAACCAAACCAATGGAATGGAAATGAAATACACATTAGTAGCCGAAAGTGAAGCGGATCTAAAAACGGGAAAAATCTCAGTAACTTCCCCAATAGGGAAAGGGTTGTTAGGGAAATCTGTAGGTGAATTTGCCGAAATCACAGTTCCTAACGGCGTTTTAAAATTTGAGATTTTAGAAATTACAAGAGATTAAAGGTACTATTTGGCATTAGTATTTGGTCTCTAATAGTAGGGATCAGGATCTGCTGTTTCTTTATATATTATTTTAAAAGTGATTATCTAAAAACTTGACTCATGAGTAGTGTATTTTCAAAAATCATAAACGGAGAAATTCCGTGTTATAAAATTGCCGAGAATGATGATTTTTTGGCTTTTTTGGATGTAAATCCAAATGCAAAAGGGCACACACTGTGTATTCCAAAAAAAGAAATTGATAAGTTTTTTGAGATAGAAAATGAGTTATACCTTGGGTTGATGCAGTTTTCAAAAAAAATAGCTGTAGCTCTTGAAAAAACTATTCCGTGTAAACGAATCGGGATGGCAGTTATAGGTCTTGAAGTCCCTCATGCTCACATTCATTTGATTCCCTTGAATGAAATGGACGAAATGCGTTTTCAAAATAAAGTATCGTTAACCAAAGATGAATTTGAAGCTTTGGCAGAACGGATCAAAGCCAATTTGTGATAAGTACGCAAATAAAATAAATTGGTATGGTTTTCGTTTAGAAAAGGGAATAGGTTTTTACCTATTCCCTTTTCTAATTTATAGATTCTAAACCGATACTATGAAAAATAGTTGCGTACTCCTTTTTCTCTTTTTCTCTTTATTTAGTTATGGTCAAGTTAGTCCTGCTTATGCTGCGGTCGATGCAAAAATGGCTGCTATTCCTGCTAATTCAACTAATTCTATAGATGCAATCGCTACATACATTACTCTAAATTTTAAAACCGATACGGATAAAATCAGAGCTGCTTTTTATTGGACGTCATCCAATATTAGCTATAATGTTGCCAATATGTATGCAGTAAATTTTCAGGAATCAACACAAGAGAAAATCGCAAGGACTTTAAAAACCAAAAGAGGCGTCTGTATACATTATGCTGAAGTTTTGAATGCACTTTCTGAAAAAATCGGAATTCAGTCCTATATAATTCAAGGGTATACGAAGCAAAACGGCAAGGTGGGAAATTTGGCTCATGCTTGGACTGCTGCAAGAATTGATAAAAAATGGTATGTTTTTGATCCCACTTGGGGATCGGGTTATGTAAACAATGGTCAGTTTTCAAAAAAACTGAATAATCTGTATTTCAAAGCAGAACCTACTACAATAATTGCCTCTCATATCCCATTTGACTATGTCTGGCAATTTTTGAATTACCCTGTTACCAATCAGGAGTTTTATGAGGGAAAAATCCAAATGAATAAAAGCAAGAAATATTTTGATTTTGAAAAAGAAATTATCAAATACAACGCCTTGTCAGAAGTTGATCAATTGTTGGCCGCAGCGGATAGAATTGAAAAAAACGGATTGAAAAACACGATGATTGTAGAACGGTACGAGGGTAAAAAGAGACAGTTTATGCATTTGCGAAAAAACACCAATATAGAAAAGTTAAATTCTATTGTAAATGAAATGAATGATGCCGTTGTGTTATTGAATGATTTTATTCACTACAGAAACAATAAGTTTAACCCTGTTTTTTCGGATACTGAAATTAGTAGTATGATTGAAATACCAGTGGATAAACTGGCTAAATGTCAAAACGAAATTTATAGCATTGGTTCAGTTGGTACAGAAAATGCAGCAAGTGTGGCATCGATAAAAAAATCGATAAGTAAAGCTTTGGCGCAAGCTAAAGAACATGCGTTGTTTGTGCAAAACTATTTAAGTAAGTCTAAAATGGTTCGGAAAACGATGTTTTCTAGCGTAACTTGGTTGTGATTTTTTTAAACTAAATTACTTTTTTTAAAACTCACTTGCATCGTTGTTCCTTTTCCAATTTCGGAATCCAGTACCTTGATGGTTCCTTTGTGGTACTCCTTTACGATTCGTTGAGTCAATGAAAGACCCAATCCCCAGCCCCTTTTTTTAGTGGTGAAACCGGGTTCAAAGATGGTTTTGAATTGTTTTTTCTGAATCCCGGCTCCTGAATCAGAAACATTTATGTTTACATAATCACCTACAGGTTCAATTCTTAGCGCTAATTTCCCTTTTCCTTTCATCGCATCAATAGCGTTTTTTACTAAATTTTCAATAGTCCAACTGTGTAAAGTAGGATTGAGTAATACCATAATAGGTGATTTTGGTGCATGGAATGAGAACTCAATTTGTTTGGAAAACCGGGATTGCAAATAGTCGTAAGACTGAAGGGTCTCTTGAATGATATCTCTGTTTTCTAATTTTGGTTCGGAACCTATTTTCGAAAAACGATCGGTTATGGTTTGCAAGCGTTCAATGTCTTTTTCGATTTCAAAAGTAGTGCTTTCAGCTACATCTTCGGATTTCAGGAGTTCAACCCAGCCAATCAATGAAGAGAGCGGCGTTCCAATCTGGTGTGCGGTTTCTTTGGCCATTCCTGCCCAAAGTTTGTTTTGGGTGGCCATTTTGGTACTTCGATAAAAATTGTAAACTAACCCCCCAAAAAGTACAATGATAAGCACTAAAGCAATAGGGTAGTACTTTAATTTATTGAGTAAAGCGGAGTTTCCATAGTATAATTTTTGAAATTTTCCCGAAACATATTCAATAACAATGGGCTCATTTTCATTTTTTAAATCGGATAAAAAAGCAATAGCTTTTTGTTTGTTTTTCACAATAACCTCATCAATATTGACGGTGTTTATAATGCGGTCATTTTCTGTAAGGATAATAGGAATCGAGGTGTTATCACTAAAAATTTGGAGCGGAAGTTCAACATCAGTGTTTTCGTCAGCGTTAATAAGTGTTTTTTGGGCTTGTGCCCAAAGATTCATTTTTAATCGTTCTTCGTTTTTGAAGATTTGAAAAAAAGTATAAGTATTCCAAAGAATTAATGAAATTATTAAAAAAGAGGCAAAAATTATAATCCAACGGGTTGTATTTCTTCTTTCAGAAAACTGCATAAATGAAAATTTGAATTATAAATATAACGAAATAAAGGCTGTAGTATTTTAGTTTTAATCAAAGATTTTTTTTTAGAATAAATACACCTAAAATTGTATTCTAATTTCGTCTACTACTTCTAAAACTTAATTGATTTGTCTACTTTTGTGTCTTATAGTAATAAATCAAAAATATATGATTACAATAGATCCTAAAAGTATTGAAACGGCACAATTGCAGGGGTATCTGCAAAGTTCAGTAGGGCCGAGACCTATTGCTTTTGCCAGTACTATGGATGCACAAGGAAATCCAAATGTATCGCCTTTTAGTTTCTTTAATGTGTTCAGCGCCAATCCTCCAATTTTAATATTTTCACCGGCCAGACGCGTTCGTGATAATTCAATTAAACACACTTTGATCAATGCCGAAGCTACACGTGAAGTGGTCATTAATGTGGTGAATTATGATATGGTACAACAAACATCTCTTGCAAGTACAGAGTACGCCGCTGGTGTAAATGAGTTTGTAAAATCAGGTTTGACGCCCATTGCTTCTGATGTGGTAAAGCCCTTCAGGGTAAAAGAATCTCCAGTGCAATTTGAATGTAAAGTCACCCAGATTATTCCTTTGGGAAGTGAAGGAGGAGCGGGAAATTTAATACTTTGTGAAGTGGTGAGAATTCATATTGATGAAGCGGTTTTAGACGAAAACGGAGTAATTGACCAGTATAAAATAGATTTGGTTTCCAGATTAGGCGGTAACTGGTATTCCAGATCAAATCAAGGACTTTTTGAAGTCCCAAAACCTCTATCGACATTAGGAATTGGGGTTGATGCGATACCCAGTTTTATAAAAGAAAGTCCGATTTTTAATGGGAATGATTTAGGTAGGTTAGGGAATATAGAAGCCTTGCCTACAATGGAAGAAGTTAGTATATTTGTACACCAGAATTTTGCTGTAAAAGGAGTTTTAAGTTCTGATGACCCAGAAAAAGTGCACTTAGAAGCAAAAAAATATTTGAATGACAATGATGTTTTGTCTGCTTGGAAAGTGCTTTTAGCAAAAAAATAACATAAATAACAATAAAAAATAACGAAGATGGAAGTTACAGGAAAAATTAAAATGCTTGGGGATGCTAAAAATGTAGGAAACGGTAGTTTCTTAAAAAGAGAGCTTGTAGTAACAACAGAAGAACAATATCCGCAACATATTTTAGTGGAATTTGTACAAGATAAATGTGATTTATTGAATAGTTTTAAAGTAGGTGAAGCGGTAAAAGTTTCTATCAATTTAAGAGGCCGCGAATGGGTAGATCCACAAGGTGTGACTAAATATTTCAATGCAATTCAAGGATGGAGAGTAGAAAGAGTTGCGGCTGATGCACCTAATGCGCAAATGCCTCCAATGCCAGCTGCCGAAGCATTTGCTCCAGCTACAAATTTAAACGAAGAAGAAGCAGACGATTTGCCATTTTAATCATTTGATTTTTATTCATAATAGTTAACACCCCGACAGTTATAATAGCTGTCGGGTTTATTTTTTAATAAAGAATGTATTATTTAACTGCAGCACTATTCTTTCCTCCAGTTTCTCAGACTAATGCTGCGGGTATTCTCGCTCTTGGAGGAGACTTGTCGCCAGAGCGTTTGAGGCTTGCTTATAAAAGTGGAATTTTTCCATGGTTTGAAGATGGAGAGCCCATTACATGGTGGTCCCCTAATCCCAGAATGGTTTTGTTTTTGGATGAATTGATTGTTTCTAAGAGTATGCGTAACATACTCAATAGAAATATGTTCAAGGTTACGTTCAACCAGAATTTTAGAACCGTAATCTCTAATTGTCAAAACATAAAACGCGAGGGTCAAAACGGGACTTGGATTACCAATGATATGATTGAAGCTTATTGTAAACTACACGAATTAGGTAGTGCTAAATCAGTAGAGGTTTGGCAAAACGAAAAATTAGTAGGCGGACTTTATGGTATCGATTTAGGTCATGTTTTCTGTGGAGAAAGTATGTTTTCTACAGTTTCCAATGCTTCAAAAGTAGCTTTCATCGCTTTGGTAAACGAATTAATGAAAGCCAATTATCAATTATTAGATTGTCAGGTGTATAATCCGCATCTCGAAAGTCTGGGTTGTAGAGAAATTGAAAGAGGTGATTTTATGGAAATATTAAAAAGGCAACCGTTTTAAAACTTCAGTTTAGTAAAACTCCAATCTAAAGTATTGTAAAGCACCAATTCATTTTCTAAAGTAGGTAATTCCAGAATCAGTTTCAACGTTTCATGCGCCATCATAGTTCCGATAATTCCTGGAAGCGTACCCAATACACCATTCGAATTACAATTGGGAACGTCTTTTGGATTTGGTGGTTCTGGGAATAAATCACGTAGATTTTTAGTTCCATTATGGTTGAAAACGGCCATTTGTCCCTCAAATTTCAAAATGCTGCCATATATTAATGATTTTCCTAGTTTTACGCAGGTGTCATTTAACAGATAACGGGTTTCAAAATTATCACAGCCATCAACAATTACATCAAAATCCATGATGATTTGTGCGGCGTTTTCAACGGTTAATTTTTCTTCAAAAGCAACAATATGAATCAATGGATTTAACGTTTCTAAAACACATTTGGCTGTAAGTGCTTTTGATTTCCCAACGTGCTGCTCCATATATAAAATTTGACGGTGCAAGTTGTGCAATTCTATGGTGTCAAAATCCACAATTCCTATGGTTCCCACTCCAGCGGTTGCCATATAGTGTAAAATTGGACAACCCAATCCGCCTGCGCCAAGTACTAAAACTTTGGCTTTCTTGAGTTTTTCCTGCCCCGAATCGCCTATTTCCGGCAACATCATCTGGCGGTTGTAGCGTAAAAAATCTTGAATGATACTCATTTTTTTAGTCTTAAAGTTGAAAGTCATAAAGTTGAAAGTCAAAAGAAGATAAAAAGTAAGTTGAGTTCTTTCGACATTAAGACTTTATGACATTTGATTGTATATTTTATCCCAATCTTTCCAAACGGGTTCGTATCCTTTGCTGGAAATAACTTTTGCAATCTCGGCAGCAGATCGTTCATCACTGATTTCAAATTGCTCCAAGGATTGTGGATCAACTGCATAACCGCCAGGATTAGTTTTAGAACCGGCACTCATACTGGTGATACCAATTGCAATACTATTATCTCGAAATTTTTCGTTCTCTCGGGTAGACATAGAGATTTCTAAATCTTCATTCCACAAGCGATAGGCACAAATGAGTTGGGTCAAATCAGCATCCTCCATGATAAAATTAGGCGCAATAACTCCTTCCGCCGGTCGTAATCTGGGGAAAGAAACGGCGTATTTAGTTTGCCAATAGGTTTTCTGTAAATAATCCAAATGCAAGGCATTAAAAAAACTGTCCGTGCGCCAATCTTCCAATCCTAATAAAACACCCAATCCTATTTTATGAATTCCTGCAGTCCCTACTCTGTCTGGTGTTTCTAAACGAAAATCAAAATTGGATTTTTTTCCTTTGGTATGATACTGTTTGTAAACATCACGATGGTAGCTTTCCTGATATACTAAAATCGAATAGACACCGCCTTCATGTAATTGCACGTATTCTTCTGTTGACAAAGGTTGTACTTCGGCTGAAATGGTTGAAAAATTATTTTTTATTTGTGCAATTGCCTTTAGAAAATAATGAATGTTTACGGTATGATTTGCTTCGCCAGTCACTAGTAAAACATGATCGAATCCCGCTTTTTTCAAGACCTCGATTTCTAGCGTGATTTCATTTTCGGTAAGCGTTTTTCGTTTGATTTTGTTATCTAAACTAAAACCACAATAGGTACAAATATTTTGGCATTCGTTGCTTAAATACAAAGGAGCATACATCTGAATTGTTTTGCCAAATCTTTTTTGGGTTAATTTCTGTGCCAGCTGTGCCATTTGCTCTAAATAAGGGAGGGCAGCCGGTGAAATCAATGCCAAAAAATCATCTAGATTGCGTTTGCTTTTGGCCAAAGCCTGTTCGACTTCTAAGGAAGTAGTACTGTATATTTTAGATTTAATAGTATCCCAATCGTAATTGTCAAAAACCGCTTTAAATGTTTTCATTGTTTATGTTGGTTATTTAGTGATCATCATTTTTGGTGTTCAGTTTCGGCTTCCTCTCCTTTGGAGGGGGTTGGGGAGAGGATTACTCATACAAAAACGCTGTCAAAGGACTTGAGGCCATTGCACGATTTGCTTTTTGCGCTAATTGCGCTTCGAAGGCTTTTCGACCTGCAATAACGGCTTCTCTAAAAGCTTCGGCCATTAATATAGGGTTTCCGGCAACGGCAATGGCTGTGTTTACCAAAACAGCATCAGCCCCAAGTTCCATCGCTTTTGCAGCATCGGATGGTGCGCCAATGCCGGCATCAACAATTACGGGAACTCTACTTTGTTCGATAATAATTTCCAAAAAATCGATAGTTTTTAATCCTTTGTTACTGCCAATTGGTGAACCCAAAGGCATCACCGCCGAAGTCCCTGCGTCTTCTAGTCGTTTACACAAAACGGGATCCGCATGGATATAAGGCAAAACGATAAATCCTAATTTGGCTAATGCCTCTGTAGCTTTTAAGGTTTCGATCGCATCGGGCATCAAATATTTTGGATCGGGATGAATTTCCAGTTTAAGCCAATTGGTTTCTAATGCCTCCCGAGCTAATTGTGCTGCCAAAATGGCTTCTTTAGCATTTCGAGCGCCAGAAGTATTGGGTAACAAATTAATCAGCGGATGTTTCAAATGGGATAAAAGAGCATCGGTTTCGGTTTCTAAATCCACACGTTTTAATGCGACGGTTACTAACTCGCTTCCAGAGGCTAAAATGGCTTCTTCCATCTGTTGATTGGAACCAAATTTCCCTGTGCCTAAAAATAAGCGGGATTGAAAGGTTTTGTCTCCTATTTTAAATGGTACCATATAAGTTGTCGTTAAGTTGATTGATAAGTTGGAATGGATTTTCGGTTTGCGTAATCAAACCAGAAACGGCAATACCATAAATTCCGGTTTCCATTAAGCTCTCTACATTTTCTAGTGTGATGCCTCCAATGGCATAAATGGGAATTTGAATATTTTTTGTTTTCATTTGTTTGATAATCGAACGATAGCCTTCCAATCCTAAAATTGGACTTAAATTTTGTTTGGTAGTTGTGAATTGGTATGGACCCAGACCAATATAATCACAGTTTTCGGCTGTTCTTTGGAGTACTTCATCAAAAGTATTTGCAGTTCCTCCAATGATTTTTGTTTTTCCTAAAAGTACTCGGGCTTCTTCGACCTTCATGTCACTCAAACCCAAATGGACTCCATCAGCATCCAATTGTTTCGCTAAATGGACATTGTCATTGATGATAAAAGTCGCCAAATATTCTTTGCATAACATTTTTACGGCTTCCGCTAAAATGAAGGCATCATCTGAATAATTTTTTTTGAACCGCAATTGTATCCAATCACAACCATTATCCAACGCTTTGTGGATGTTATATAATTGTTCTTCGACTGTGTTTCCCTGCGAAATGTAGTGTAACCTATTATGCATGATGGTATCCTAATTTAGTTGGGTTGGATTCTAAGTACGTTTCTATATATTTTTTGGCATTGATGCAAGCTGTTTTTAGGTCTTGTTCCAGAGCTAAATTGGCTGTAATAGCGGATGCTAATACGCAACCGGAACCATGTTTTTCGAAAACTAAAGTATTATTTGGCTTAAGCCTAAAGATTTCCTTACTGGTATATAAATAATCAATGCCTATTGCTGCAGGATTATGACCGCCTTTTAGTAACACGGCGCAGTGTTTTGAAAGGGTTATCGCAATTCTTTCTGCATTAATTTCTTCAGAAGACAGTTGTACAATTTCATTATAATTGGGTGTAATCAAATCAATTTCTCGGAGTATTTCAATTAAACTGTTCTGGTTTTCGAGGATTAAAAAATTGAAATTGGTCGTCGATTTTAAAACGGTATCCCAAATTATTTTTGTTTTTGGCGAAAGCTTTTTTATCAAAAAAACAATTTCTTTTAAGTAGTCGAGTGAAGGAACAATTCCAATTTTTACTGCTTTGATAGTATAGTTTTTAAACAATTTGTCTAGTGATCTCAATACAAAAGCTTGGTCAGTCCAGTGCATTTCGAAGAACTCCCTTTCGGTTTGAATGGTGTTGCCTGTATTCAATGCAAAACCATAGACGTGATGTTGCTCGAATGTTTTGATGTCTGCCAAAACCCCTGCACCTCCAGACGGATCAAAGCCTGCAATTGTTAATACGTAAGGTCTGTTTTCTGACATAGTTTAAAATTTTTGACTGGATGTTTACTGTTCCAAATGGTACCTAAAAGCGCCACAGCATCAAAACCATATACTAATGCGGTTTTGATTCTCTCAGAGGTAATTCCACCTATTGCAATCAATGCAGTTGTGTTATTCTTTCTGTGTTCCAATTCTTTTTTAAAATCAATAGCCGAAGCGTACTTTGTTTTAGAAATACTTTCGAAAACCGGTCCAAAAAGAGCGTAATCAAAAACAGTGGATAGTTGTTCAAAATCAGCCATGTTATGGACGGAAGTGGAGAGTGAAAATCCTTTTTCTTTCCATTTTTTTAAACTTTCCTCGGATGTTTCGATTCTCCTTTTTTCTGTAAAATGAATGCGATGTATTCCAGATGTCGAAGCCAGTTGATGATGACTGTTTAAAACCAAATTTTTTCTATAATCCGATTTTATTTCCGATATGAAAGCTTTCATTTCTGCTGTACAAAATTTTGGTTTCCGAATGTGAAGCAACTCCAGTCCATTATCGAAAAGTGAATGAATAGTGCTGATTTCATTACGGATAGGAATTGGATTTGTGATTACGATCATAGTCTTTTCTCTTTCTTCTTTCCTCTATTTTTTAGATATAAATTTCCTTTCCACTTTTTACAAATTCTTGCGACTTCTCTTGCATCCCTTTTTCAGCTTCTGCAACATCACGGATTTCCTGCGAGATTTTCATTGAGCAGAATTTGGGTCCACACATCGAGCAGAAATGAGCCACTTTGGCACCATCTGCCGGCAAGGTTTCATCATGGAATTCACGGGCTGTATCAGGATCTAATGACAAGTTGAATTGGTCTTCCCAACGGAATTCAAAGCGCGCTTTGCTCAAGGCATTGTCACGGTATTGCGATCCCGGATGACCTTTGGCCAAATCAGCGGCATGAGCCGAAATCTTATACGTGATAACACCGTCTTTAACGTCTTTTTTGTTGGGTAAACCGAGGTGTTCTTTTGGTGTCACGTAGCATAACATCGCACAACCGTACCAACCTATCATTGCAGCACCAATGGCGGAAGTGATGTGGTCATAGCCCGGGGCAATATCCGTTGTCAATGGGCCTAAAGTATAAAAAGGAGCTTCGTCACAGTGTTCCAGTTGCTTGTCCATATTTTCTTTAATTAGGTGCATCGGTACATGACCGGGACCTTCAATAAATACCTGAACATCGTGTTTCCAAGCAATTTTTGTCAGCTCACCAAGTGTTTCCAATTCGGCAAATTGAGCTGCATCATTTGCATCGGCAATAGAACCAGGGCGTAAACCATCTCCTAATGAAAAGGCTACGTCATACTGTTTCATGATTTCGCAAATCTCCTCGAAATGAGTGTAAAGGAAATTTTCTTTGTGGTGAAACAAACACCATTTTGCCATGATAGAACCACCACGGGAAACAATTCCGGTAACGCGGTCAGCAGTTAAATGGATGTAACGCAATAAAACACCGGCATGAATAGTGAAATAAGAAACACCCTGTTCTGCTTGTTCGATTAACGTATCACGATAGACTTCCCAAGTCAAATCTTCAGCAACTCCATTTACTTTTTCCAAAGCTTGGTAGATAGGCACGGTTCCAATTGGCACGGGAGAATTTCGAATAATCCATTCTCTGGTTTCGTGAATGTTTTTACCTGTTGATAAATCCATAATCGTGTCAGCTCCCCAACGGCAAGCCCAAACTGCTTTTTCCACTTCTTCTTCGATCGTTGAGGTTACGGCGCTGTTCCCAATGTTCGCATTAATTTTCACCAAGAAGTTGCGTCCCACAATCATCGGTTCACTTTCTGGATGGTTAATGTTATTTGGGATAATGGCGCGGCCTCTGGCTACTTCACTGCGGACAAATTCAGGTGTGATCTTGGATTTTGGCGTGTTGGCGCCAAAACTGTTTCCGCCGTGTTGGCATTGCATCGCCTTGGTTTGGTCGTTTATCAGCTCCAAGCGTTGGTTTTCACGAATGGCGATGTATTCCATTTCGGGCGTGATAATTCCCTGTTTTGCATAATACAATTGAGATACGTTGGCTCCTTTTTTGGCCCGCATGGGTTTGTGCAAATATTCAAAACGCAATTCGTTCAATTTTTCGTCATTCAAACGTTTTTTTCCATATTCGGAAGAGATTTCAGTCAGTTCTTCTACATCATTTCGGTCTTGAATCCATTGTTCCCGAATGCGGGGCAAACCTTTTCGAATGTCAATTTCAATATTTGGGTCGGTGAAGGGACCGGAAGTATCGTAAACGGTTACCGGAGGATTTTTTTCTATTCTGCCGTTTGACATTTTAGTATCAGCCAATGCAATTTCTCGCATCGCTACTTTTATGGGATGAAGGATTCCGTCTACGTAAATTTTTGTAGAGTTTGGGAAAGGAGTTCTTGAAATTTTTTCTTCGTTATTCATTTGTTTGAATTTTATATTTTAGGAGTGTTCGCCTTCTGCTAGGGATAGTAATGGAAAGCCCGTAAAGTGGAAAGCCACATAAAACAAGGATGAGTGAAGCGACCGTAAGGAAGCTTAGACTAAGATTATGTTTTATAGGATTGCAACTGCGGACTTGAAATGGATAGCCCGCCCGAGCAGCCCAATTAGCCTCCTTGAGTTGCGGAGATGATGAGAATGTCGTCGGTTTCTTGTATGGGATGGGAATTCCAGTTGGATTTTGGAATCACGGTATTGTTAATGGCTACGGCGATTCCTTTTTGTTTGATGGGAATTTCCAAGTCAAGAAGTGCCTGAACAGTTAGACTGTCAGTTGTAAATTGTTTCGTTTGATTGTTGATTTTAAGCTCCATTCCTTTTGAATTTAGTATACAGTTATACTTTAGGAATGGCTACAAGGGTACATAAATGTACTAGGAAGTCATCTTACTTTTCCCTACGCTAGTATGAACTAGATCAGGTTCAGAGGGTAATTCTCAGCCTACAATATTGTAGACACCCCTAAAGTGTGGAGCAAAAATAGGATATTATTTAATACGAGATTCTTAAATTTCGAAAAAAAATAAAACTTTTCGAACTCGTTTTGTTATTAGTTTTTAAAAAGTCACTGTTTTTTCCAGCAATCAGCTACGTGATCATCAACCATTCCAGTGGCTTGCATGTGCGCATAAACCACTGTAGAACCTACGAATTTAAACCCACGTTTTTTCAAATCTTTACTGATTGCGTCCGAAAGTGGAGTAGTGGCAGGAACTTCTTTTAGCGATTGTCGATTGTTATTTATTGGTTTTCCATCGGTGAATTCCCAAATGTATTTACTGAAACTACCAAATTCTTCTTGTACTTTCATAAAGGCAACTGCATTTGAAACTGCCGATCTGATTTTTAATTGATTGCGAATGATTCCAGCGTTTTGCAACAATTCCTCGATTTTATCTTCGGTATAAAGGGCTACTTTTTTATAGTCAAAATCATCAAAAGCTACTTTGAAGTTTTCTCTCTTTTTTAAGATGGTTATCCAACTCAATCCCGCCTGAAAGGTTTCGAGGATTAAAAACTCAAATAATTTTTGATCGTCATAAACCGGAATTCCCCATTCTTCATCATGGTATTTTTCGTAAATAGTAGTTCCAACACTCCATTTACATCTTGATTTGTCTTCCATAATTATTCTGTTTCTTCGGATAAATATTTTTTAATTAAATAGTGACCTAAATATATTAATGGAGTCAGTAAAATAGCGATTCCTAGTTTGAATGTATAGCCAATCAGTGCCGAACTTAAAAAAGTATCAAAATTGATTTTTCCGGGGAGCCAAAAAGCAATTCCTAACACAATAAAGGAATCAAATAATTGTGAAACTACTGTAGAACCGGTTGTTCGTAGCCATATTTTTCGTTCTCCTGTCCTGTTTTTGAAAAACCAGAATACGCTAACATCAATCAATTGGGAAACTAAAAATGCAATAATACTACCGGCAATAATCCACATACTTTGACCAAATACGGCATAAAACTGAGAATCATTTACAGGACTAATTCCTTTTGCCGCGGGAACAATTATGGCTAAAAGTAATATGATAAAAGCATAGCCTATTAAACAAGCCGTAATATAAGATAGTTTTTTTACACCTTTTTCTCCAAAATATTCATTGATTAAATCGGTAGTTAGAAAAACGATTGGCCAAGGTAAAATCCCAATACTCATAACGAAAGGGCCTATTTGTATCAATTTTCCACCAATCAATTCGGCGACAACAGCATTAGTGATAAAGATTCCGGCTAGGATAACGAATACAAGTTCTTTTTTGGTTTTGAACATAAAAAATAATTAGTACTCAAATTTAGTGTTTTAATTTATTTTTTAGATAATAAAAAAATCCCATCTTGTTTTTACAACAAAATGGGATTTTATATTTGTAATCAGAATTTAAAATAAATTTAGAAACCTGAAACGATTTTAGAAAGATTATCCTAAAGCAGCTCTTTTGAAACCGGTAACGATAAGATCTTTATCTAAAGATTTAGCATAAGCAGCAACGCTCATTTTATTGTCTTTAATATAATCTTGGTTTACTAAAGTATTATCTTTAAAGAAACGAGCCAATTTACCTTTAGCAATATTGTCTAACATTGCTTCAGGTTTTCCTTCTTGACGCAGGATATCTTTAGCAATTTCTATTTCTTTTGCTATAGTGTCAGCGTCAACACCAGTTTCGTCTAATGCGATAGGTGACATAGCTGCAGCTTGCATGGCAATGTTTCTTGATACTTCATCAGCACCTTCAATTTTTGCAGATAGACTAACTAAAGTAGCAATTTTGTTTCCAGAGTGAATGTAAGACCCGATGAAAGCACCTTCTAATTTTTCGAAAGTTCTTATCTCTAGTTTTTCACCGATAACTCCAGTTTGCTCGATTAATTTGTCAGCAACAGTGATTCCGTTGAAATCAGCTGCTAAAAATGCTTCTTTAGTGTCAAAATTCAATGCTAAATTAGCCATTTCAGTAGCCATTTTTACAAAGTTTTCATTCATCCCTACGAAGTCGGTTTCACAATTTAATGTGATCACAACTCCAGCAGTTTTGTCAGCATTTACAACAGCAATTGCAGCACCTTCAGTAGATTCTCTATCTGAACGATTAGCAGCTACTTTTTGTCCTTTTTTACGTAAGTTTTCGATCGCTAAATCGAAATCTCCGTCTGCTTCAACCAAAGCTTTTTTGCAGTCCATCATTCCTGCACCAGTGATTGTTCTTAATTTATTTACGTCTGCAGCAGTAATTGTTGCCATATGTATTATTTTTTAAGGTTAAAAGTAAAAAATTCCAAGTGTTAAATCCAATTTCCAATTTTATTAAATTATAAACTTTAGGTTTCTAATTTTTTATGGAGAGGAATTTAAAACTTGGAATTAAATGTTAATCTATTCTTCAGTTGCAGTTGGAGCAGCAACTTCTACAGCAGGAGCAACAACTTCTACCGCTTCAGCAGCAGGAGCAACAACTTCAGCAGTAGCTTCGCCTTCTTTGTCAGAACCTCTATCAGAAAGTCCTTCAACAATTGCAGCCGTAACTAAAGATAAAATTTTATCAATTGATTTAGAAGCATCATCGTTAGATGGGATTACAAATTCAACCTCTCTTGGGTCAGAATTGGTATCCACCATTGCGAAAACTGGAATGTTTAATTTTTGAGCTTCTTTTATTGCAATGTGTTCCGCTTTGATATCAACTACGAACAATGCAGCTGGTAGTCTAGACATGTCAGCGATTGAACCTAAGTTTTTCTCTAATTTAGCACGAAGACGATCCACTTGTAAACGCTCTTTTTTAGAAAGGGTCATGAAGGTACCATCTTTCTTCATTTTATCAATAGTAGCCATTTTTTTAACAGCTTTACGGATAGTTACGAAGTTAGTTAGCATTCCACCAGGCCATCTTTCAGTAATGTAAGGCATGTTTGCAGCTTTTGCTTTTTCAGCAACGATGTCTTTTGCTTGTTTTTTGGTAGCAACGAATAATATTTTTCTACCTGATGCAGCGATTTTTTTCAAAGCTTCATTCGCTTCTTCAATTTTTGCTGCAGTTTTATATAGATTGATAATGTGAATACCATTACGCTCCATATAAATGTAAGGAGCCATGTTTGGATCCCATTTTCTAGTCATGTGTCCGAAGTGAACACCTGCTTCTAGTAATTCTTTTACTTCTACTTTGTTTGCCATTTTGTTCTAGTTTACGTTCTGTTGATTAGCAATGCATAAATGGCGATTTCTCGGCTTTATACATTTAGATGCTAAACTATTTCCTACCTCGGTAGGAGAGCAACAACAACTGTTTTTTTTAATTTCAATAAATAATTGACAATGTCTTGTCCTATTTGAACAAGACAGGTACTATTAACGTTTAGAGAATTGGAATCTCTTACGAGCTTTCTTCTGGCCGAATTTCTTACGTTCAACCATTCTTGGATCTCTTGTCAATAAACCTTCTGGTTTCAAGATAGCTCTGTTTTCAGCATTTACTTCACACATAACGCGTGCCAATGCCATTCTTACAGCTTCTGCTTGACCAGTTGAACCACCTCCGTAAACGTTCACTTTTACGTCAAAGTTGCTTACATTTTCTGTCATAGACATCGGTTGTAACACTTTGTACTGTAAAGTTGCTGTTGGGAAATAAGTTTCGAATGGTTTTTTGTTTACAACGATTACTCCTGTTCCTTCCGAAACATAAACACGTGCAACAGCGGTTTTTCTTCTACCGATTTTGTGAATAACTCCCATTACTTAAGATCGTTAAGGTTAACTGTTCTAGGTTTTTGTGCGCCTTGTTTGTGCTCTGATCCTACAACAACATTTAAATTTCTAAAAAGTTCCGCGCCAATTTTGTTTTTTGGTAACATCCCTTTTATTGCTTTTTCTACTAGTAATGCAGGGTTTTTTGCTTGCAATACTTTAGCAGTTAAAGTTCTTTGACCTCCTGGGTAACCAGTGTGACGGATGTAAGTTTTTTCATCCATTTTGTTACCTGTAAGGTTGATTTTTTCTGAGTTGATAACGATAACGTTATCTCCGCAGTCCACGTGTGGTGTGTAACTTGGTTTGTACTTACCTCTCAAAATCATAGCGACTTTTGAAGCAAGACGACCTAAGTTATGACCATCAGCATCTACAACAATCCACTCTTTTGTAACAGTGGCTTTGCTTGCTGATTGTGTCTTGTAGCTTAATGCGTCCATAATATATTTTTAATTAAACATTCCATCCCCAATAAAGGGGTTGCAAAAGTACAATTATTTATTTTAAATACAAACACCTGTAAAAGATAATTTTAACTATATATCTATAGATTTATTTTTGGATGAAAATGCTAGATTAATTTTAATTAAAACGATGATAAATAAAGTCTTACACAAAAAAACCATCTGAATTTAGGATTCAAATGGTTTTGATAGTAAGGGAATTCAATTTTATACAATAAATATATTTGCTATTGCTACCGCTTGAGCTGTTGTCAAAGGTTCATCATAAGATTCAGAACCTGCATCCGCACCAAATAAAGCAGCTGTATTATATCCGGCTTGAACTGTAACTTCTTCACCATCATATACTGCTTGTGTTGCAGCGGGCATACCTGCTCCTCTTTGATTTCCTGAAATCCATCCTTTTAATCCTCTGAGTCTTCTTACTTCTGAGGCATGTCTGGCTTCAACAGAGTGAATCTGTAATGCAGCTGTAAGTAAATCTGGGGTAGAAATTAGATTTCCGGCCTGACCTTTATAAGCTCTTACGCCTGTGTCTTCAAAAGCTTGGGCCAAGGCAAGAAAAGTTGGGTAATCTGTAAAGGGTTTGAAAGCGCCACCAACGGTAAAATCAAAAGTAGGTTTAGGTACGAAATTTGCACTTGCAGTGCCACCCAGGCCGTTAATTAGAAACGTAACATGGCTGTTTTCATGTTTAGAAATTTGTTCAAAAACTTTTCTATCACGCCCTAAATTTTCAAGTAAAGGGATTACACCAGAATCTAATGCCATCTGATAAAATTCCTTTTCAAGATATTCTAGTGTTAAAGCAAGCTGCAAAGCCCCAATGGGTGTACTAGGAGTTGGCGAGATATCGGCCGCATATGCTGAAGTTGATACTGATGCTAATCCGAATGGAATGGCTGCTAATGCTAAGTTTTTTCCTAATGTACTGAATTGTCCTAAACTTTCTCTTCTGGAGCCCTTCGTTTGCAATATATTTTCATCTGCAAGAGATTCTATAAATTTTAATATGTTCATAATTTCTAAATTTAAAAGTTTATGGTAAATACTGTGCAGTAAAATTTGTTGTGATAAATCCACCAGCTACAGGAATTACTTGTGATGGGTTACTTGCTACGTCTAGTCCTGTAGTGACATTTATAACATCATCTCCGGCAAAATCTTTTGAATTCGGATTGATTAAACTTCTGATCGCCGAGGCGTGTCTTGCTTCAACAGAAACTATTTTTCCTGCTAATAGTAAGTAATCAGGACTTTTGATTAATTTTCCAGCGCCGTTATATGCAGCGACTCCGGTATCTTCCAAGGCTTTTGCCGTAGCTAAAACTTGTGTGCGGTTGCTGAAATTTAAGGTTCCATAATCAAAAGCTAAGGTGGGTAGTAATTGAGTGTTTGGATCCGGTAAAGCCCCTGTTAAGGCAGTCTTGAAAAACTCTCTGTGAATGACTTCATGACGATACAAATCAGTAAGAACTGCTTGATCTTGTGCTGTGAAATTCGTTGTGAATCCAGAAGCGTTTACTACTTTAGTATAAAAATCGGCTTCTAGCTGTTCTAGTGCATAAGCATAGGTTAGGACACCAAAATCTCCACCGCCTAAATCAAAAACTCCATTTCTTACTCCGGGAAACTGATTTGCTTGATCATCCTCATAATCGTCATCATTACAGCCCGCTAACAATAAACTTGTGCCCACAAGTGTGAGGCCACTAATTTTCAGGAAGCTCCTTCTGTTTGTGAAAGATGGTTTTACTTCTTGAATCGAAACTACATTTTTCATAATCTAAACATTTAAAAGGTTAATAGTTGTATTCTTTCTGATTAATGATTTAATATGTATATTTGCGATTGATGAATTAGGATTACAAATATAATAATAAAAAACCACGTCTTAGGTATTGATTTTCAATTAATTGAAATGTAAAGTTGGTTTAATTTTAATGGTTATTATTATAGAATTGTTGAAATAGTTTGTATAATTACCATATAGTCTCCTCTTCCCCTCGTTAATATTTTAAATTTATGAAAGCTAAAGCTACATTAAAACAAATAGCAAAAGAACTTAATGTTTCGGTCTCAACAGTTTCGAAAGCACTTAACGATAGTCCGGAGATTAGTGAGTTAACTAAAGTTAAAATTAAAGAATACGCAAAACTCAAAAACTACAAACCTAACGTTATTGGTCTGAATCTTAAAAACAGAAAAACAAAAACTATAGGAGTTATTATACCAAATATTCTAAATTCTTTTTTTGCTAAAGTATTTAGTGGTATCGAAAAAGTAGCAGATGAAAAAGGATACAATGTTATAATGTGTATCTCTAACGAATCGTCAGAGAAAGAGGCGCATACGCTGGAAATGCTGAGTAACGGAACGATTGATGGATTTATTGTTTCTGTTTCTGAAGAAGCCCAAAAAAATCACGATTACGACCATTTTTCGGCAATCATTAATGATGGAACCCCAATTGTTATGTTTGATCGAATTGCCGATGGTGTCGATTGTGACAAAGTAATAGTTAATGATTTTGATTCAGCATTAAATTCTACCCAACATTTAATTGATTTAGGGTGTAAAAATATTGCCTTGTTATCCTCTATTGATAATCTAAGTGTTGGAAAACTAAGAGTCGAGGGGTATCTAAAAGCATTAAATAATAATAATATTTCAGTTAATAATGATATTATTTTAAGAACGGACTCCGAAGAGGATTTAAAAGATAAAATCGAAAAAGTTTTTGAAAATAAAATAGATGGCATTTTTGCTTTGGAAGAAAATGATTCTGTTGCCGCTTTACGTATTGCACTTAAAAAAGGATATAAAGTGCCTGAGGATATTTCAATTATTGGTTTTGCCGATGGGATTCTTGCTTCCCGTAGATTGTCTCCCAGTTTAACGACGGTAAGTCAGCACGGAATCGAAATAGGAGAAGTAGCCGCTAAATTGCTTATCGACAGGTTAGAATCTAAAGAAGAGCATGTTCCTTATGAAACCGTTGTCATTAAAACTAAATTGAAAGAAAGAGAGTCAACAAGAAAATTGTAGCAACTCATTTTCTATAACTACAAAAAAATCTCTAATCGTTTTTGAACGATTAGAGATTTTTTTTTGGATAGAATAAAAGATAATTTTAATGCGCTTCCAGCCAGTCTTTTCCTGCTCCTAAATCAACGTCTAAAGGAACTGCAAGTGTGAAGGCATGTTCCATTTCGTGTTTAATCATTGGTTTGATTTTTTCGAGTTCCGAATTGTGTACATCGAAAACAAGCTCATCGTGAACCTGCAACAGCATTTTACTTTTCCAGCTTTCAGATGTGAGTTTTTGATGAATGTTAATCATCGCAATTTTGATGATATCAGCAGCGCTTCCTTGTATCGGGGCGTTGACCGCGTTTCGTTCTGCACCGCCACGAACAATGGCGTTTTGTGAGTTGATATCTTTTAAATAGCGGCGACGCCCAAGGATTGTTTGCACATATCCGTTCTCTCTTGCAAAATCTATTTGTTCCTGAATGTAAGATTTTAATCTTGGATAGGTTTGATAATACGCCTCAATTAAATCAGCGCTCTCTTTGCGAGATAAGTTCGTTTGATTGCTCAATCCAAAAGCCGAAACCCCATATATAATTCCGAAATTTACCGTTTTGGCATGACTTCGTTGCTCGCGGGTCACTTCTTCCAATGGAACATTAAATACTTTTGAAGCAGTAGATTTGTGAATGTCTTCATGATTTTGGAAGGCGGCAATCATGTTTTCTTCCCCGCTTAGAGCAGCAATAATTCGCAATTCTATCTGAGAATAATCGGCAGAAACAATAGTGTGATTTTCATCTCGGGCTACAAATGCTTTCCGGATCTGTCTTCCTCTTTCAGTACGGATCGGAATATTCTGCAAGTTGGGATTGTTCGAACTCAGGCGTCCAGTTGCTGCCACGGTTTGCATGTAATCAGTGTGAATGCGCTGGGTAATTTTATCTACTTGATTGGGTAGTGCGTCAACATACGTGTTTTGTAACTTAATCAATTGTCGCCAATCCAGAATGTCTTTTACTATAGGATTATCAGTAGCTAAATAACTCAAGATTTCTTCTCCAGTAGCATATTGTCCTGTTTTGGTTTTCTTTTGTTTAGCCCCGCCAATTTTTAATTTGTCAAATAAAACAGCACCCAATTGTTTTGGGGAGGCTAAATTGAATTTCTCGCCAGCAGTTTCAAATATGTTTGCTTCTAGAATTTTGATATCATCATCTAATGTTTTTGACAGTGATTTTAAGAAATCAACATCCACGCGAATGCCTTCTTTTTCCATATCTGCCAAAACGTTTACCAGTGGGATTTCGATTTCCTCAAAAAGTTTTTTGGTTCCAGTTTTGTCTAATTCTAAAGTAAAAATTTCCCTAAGTTGTAAGGTTACATCAGCATCTTCAACGGCATACTCTTTAATTTCTTCTAGTTCAACATCACGCATTGATTTCTGGTTTTTTCCTTTTTTACCAATTAAAGTTTCAATGGATTGGGGCGAATATTTTAAATACGTTTCCGATAAAATATCCATATTATGACGCATATCTGGATTGATCAGATAATGGGCAATCATGGTATCGAATAATTTTCCTTTAACGGTAACATTGTAATTGGACAGAATTTTCAAATCATATTTTAAATTTTGCCCTATTTTTTCAATATTTTCATTTTCGAAGAAAGGAATGAATTTCTCGATTAAAGTTTGTGCTTCTTGTTGGTTTTCGGGAAAAGGAATGTAAAATCCTTTTCCTTTTTCATACGAAAAAGAGATTCCTACCAATTCAGCATGTAAAGCATCTAGTCCAGTGGTTTCGGTATCAAAACATACCGATGATTGGTTTTGTAAGTTTTGCAATAGTAATTTTAACCCTAAATCTCCTTGGATTATCTGGTATGAATGAGCAGTGTTTTCTAAATTATTATAAAATTGATGGCGCGCTTCATCAGATGAATCGTCCTGAATGGCACTTCCAAAAAGGTCGAACTGTTCTTCGTTTTTAGGGGCAGTTTTTTTGTGTAATTTTGTTTCGTCGATGGTAGTACTGCCTGCTGGGGTAATCCCTTTTTTAAATATGGCATCAAATTGTTCCGCCATTCTTCGAAATTCCAATTCGTTGAAAAGGGCATCCGTTTTTTCGACATCAGGAGTTGATAATTCATAATCTTTCTCATCAAAAATAACGGGGCAATCCAGTAAAATTGTAGCCAGAGTTTTAGACAACAACCCTTTGTCTTTATTGGCTTCAATATTTTCTCTCATTTTTCCTTTTAGCTTATCCGTATTGGCTAAAAGATTTTCCATGGTTCCAAATTCTTTCAAAAGTTTCTTAGCGGTTACTTCGCCTACACCAGGTAGCCCTGGGATATTATCGGCAGCATCACCCATCATTCCTAAAAAGTCGATTACTTGATCTGGTCTTTCAATATCAAATTTGGCTAGAACTTCCGGAATTCCCCAGATTTCTATTCCGTTACCCATTCGAGCAGGTTTGTACATGAAAATATTTTCGGAAACCAGTTGTGCAAAATCTTTATCAGGTGTAACCATAAAAACCTTATAATTTTCTTTTTCGGCTTGTTTTGCAATAGTCCCAATTAAGTCGTCTGCTTCATAGCCCTTGACTTCAATTATAGGAATGTGCATGGCTTTAAGTAAATCTTGGATATAAGGAATGGCAATTTTTATAGCTTCAGGTGTAGCATCACGGTGGGCTTTATATTCAGGAAATATTTCATTTCTAAGTTGGCTTCCACCATTGTCAAAAGCAACAGCTAAATGATCTGGTTTCTCTCTTTTAATAACATCCATTAAAGAATTCATAAATCCCATAATGGCGGATGTGTCCATTCCTTTAGAATTGATTCTTGGATTTTTTATGAAAGCGTAATATCCTCGAAAGATTAACGCATAGGCATCTAAAAGAAAGAGGCGTTTTTGTTGTGACATAAATTGGGATTTTGATAAAGTTTTCAAAAGTACAAAACTTGCCAGATAAAGGAGTGAAGGAATCAAATATTTCTTTTGAAGGTTTTTTTTAACCAAATTAAGAGAAAAAAGGGGCTACACTTAATGTAAACGACTTTAAGCAATCCATCTCTCTAATCTTATAAACAGGAAAATAATTACAAATGAAAACAGATGTACTTTTAGGATGTTTAAAACTGTAAGATTATAAACATATTAACCTAAAAACAGCCATTTTTATCGACTAAAAACATATTTAACCGATAAAAGGATTAAATTTGAATTATAGTACTGTTGTTAATACCAGTATTTGTCTCCAATCATTTAATTTATTTATTATGAAAAAACATTACTTTGCTAAAAGGGTAGTTCAAGCCTGTTTGTTATTTTGTATGACAATAACGACAAACATGTTTGGGCAAGTAGGAATTGGTACGACTGCGCCTCATGCCAGTTCAATATTGGATGTGTCCTCCACAACCCAAGGGATGTTGACACCAAGGATGACCACAGCAGAAAGAATTGCTATAGTTTCTCCAGCAGATGGCTTAATGGTGTATGATACCACTTTAAAGTCTTTTTATCACTTCAATTCAACCTTATCCCTATGGAATGTTTTAAATAGTGGTACAAGTGACCGATTAAAATTTAAACGTATAAAATCTACTGATGTTTTAGCTACCGTTTTAGCAGCAGAGAAAGCAGCTGGAGGAAATACTAAATATCTTTTGGATGTGAGTACGTATTATGAAATAAATGGAGCTATAACACTAGATTTACCAATAGACTTAAATAACTCCTATGTTTCTGGTTTGGATGCAAATGAAGATAAGTTGATCAGAACTTCAGGAAATCTTTTTGATGGAGCCTCAGGAGGAAGTATTAGAAATGTAACAATTCAAGTTACAGGAGGAGGAAAAGCCTTTAATTTAAGTGGTACGGCAGCACAAAATCTGATTCTTAGAGATGCTATCGTGGGAGGGTGTTCTAACGTAGGTAGTGTAACTGGATTTGGATTGGTATTTGTAAGTATTGTTCAATTTGTAGGGAACGCTTCAGGAATCACGTATGATAGTATTAGTAAATTATTGATAAGTAATGTAGCTTGGTTTAGTAATAATTCAGGGACTTATGAAAAATTACAAGGAACCTTTGGGTTAGTACAAAAACAAGGTGGTTTCAGTGAGGTGACGGGAACATCTATTGGATTTGACGTTTCATCTAATCCAACTATAACTGGGGATGCTGTTATGGAGACAGTAGTGTTTACAGGTACAGTAACGTCTGGGAAGTATGTAAGCGGCTACACTACCGGGAGTTATTCGGGGTATAATTTTAACAATAGCTGGAATGTCCGTAGTGCCGGTATACCCAACGAGACAGATGCTACCGCTGTGGGAGAGTTTTCTGTCGATTATCCAGTTGGTTCTGGTGCTGGAACAAATTTTAATACGGCTAATCCAAGTAATATTATAAAAGTACAAGGGGTCTCGGCTTCAACAAATTTATTTAGATTTTCTACCTCAGGCTTAAACAATCGACTTACATATTTAGGAAAAAAGAAACGATTTTTTCAAGTAACGGGTTCTATATCTTTTCAAGTTACAAATCCAGGCACGTATATTATTTATATAGCCAAAAACACTGCTGTTGTTACTCAATACAAGATTTATGGGCGTGGTACTGTTGCCAGTGATATAGTGGTATTACCATTAAACGCTTTAGTAGAGTTGAATACCAATGATTATGTAGAAGTATATGCGCAACGTTATTCCTCTACGATGCTTACAGATAGTATGATAACTCCTAACATGACATTGGTTATAAAATAGTAATAATTATCATTCAAAAAACAGCATTAATTATCACACTAATTAATGCTGTTTATTGAATTATAATTTACCATTACACTATTTAATTTATATTATTTAAAAGAGGATGTGGGTTTATAATAGGACGGTCAAGAGTTAAATTTTAATTAATTAGAATCTGTTTTAATTAATTGTTTTGTTATTTTGTGTAAAATTTTTTTAAAATGATCTTCCGTATCGTATTTCTTTCTTTAATCCTTCTTATTGTTGAACTATATACTTTTCAAGTACTGAAAACTTTGATAAAATCAAGACCAGTATTATTTTCAATTCAGCTAGCAAGCCTACTCGTTTTAATATACATTGTTTATTCTTTGATGCAGTTTGACCGAAGTAAGGGTCAGACCAAAGAAATGATGGTTGTTATGGGGCTGTTATTGATAGTTTATGTTCCAAAATTAATTTTAACTCTTGTATTAATAGGAGAAGATATTTTTAGGTTAGCAACTGGAACCGTTAAATTCTTTGTTAATTATGACAAAGGTTCAGATTTTTTGAATTCCAGAAGAAAATTTGTTAGTCAAATAGGGTTGGGATTAGCGGCAGTTCCCTTTTTATCTTTAATTTACGGAGTGACTATAGGAAAATACAATTATAAAGTAATCAAGCAACAGATTTTTTTTCCTGATTTACCGGATGCTTTCGATGGTTTTACTATTACTCAAATATCAGATGTTCACAGCGGAAGTTTTGATAATCCGGATAAAATTAATTATGCGATTGATTTAGTTAATGAGCAAAATTCGGATCTTATCTTATTTACGGGTGATATTGTGAACACTGACGCGAAGGAAATGCACCCGTGGATAGAGACATTCAATAGGATTAAAAAACACGATTATGGTAAATATTCCGTACTGGGGAATCACGATTATGGTGAATACATTACATGGCCAACAGAAGCAGCAAAAGAGGCCAATTTTAAAGCTATAAAAAATTTGTATGGGGAAATAGGCTTTAATTTATTATTGAATGAACATACATTTATTGAAAAGGGAGATGCTAAAATTGCATTGGTAGGCGTCGAAAACTGGGGACATAACTTCAAACAGGCAGGAGATTTAACTAAAGCTTCAGGGCAGTTAAAGAAAGAAGATTTCAAGATTTTGATGAGTCATGATCCCTCGCACTGGGAGCATGTAGTGCAACATGACGATAAACATTATCACCTCACACTTTCCGGTCATACACATGGAATGCAATTTGGTATTGAAATCCCAGGTTATTTCAAATGGAGTTTAGCGCAATATGTTTACAAACAATGGGCTGGATTATATGAAAACCTCGGAAGATACGTTTATGTAAATAGAGGATTTGGATTTCATGCATATCCAGGCAGAGTAGGTATTATGCCGGAAATAACAGTCATTGAACTAAAAAAAGGTGTTAATGTGGCTGAATACGTTTAAAATGCTACATTTGTAAAATAAATATCTCTTTTTAGTGAATTTAAAAAATTAAATTTTTGGTTTATGTCAAAATTTGGAGAACTTATAAATACTCAAGTACCTGTGTTAATTGATTTCTACACAGAATGGAATGAATCTTCCGTTTCAATGCATCCTGTTATCAGAGATGTAGCAGCTGCTCTTGGTGATAAAGCAAAAGTTATTAAAATTGATGTGGATAAAAATCAAGAATTAGCAGATGCTTTACGAATCAAAGGTTTGCCTACTTTGATGATTTACAAACAAGGTCAAATGATCTGGAGACAGTCTGGGGAGTTAGATGCCAATACTTTAATTGGAATTGTTCAGGAACAATTGTAAAATTGGCTCTGCAGGTTACAAAACGGCACAAGTATAATTTTTTTCTTTTAAAAATTCAAGAGTTTTTGGCAGTACGTATTCCAGATTTTTGAATGCTTTTAGACTATCGTGAAAAACGATAATACTTCCTGGCTTTACATTTGTTATCACATTCTGCAAGCATTGTTCTTTTGGAATAGTGGTGTCAAAATCAGCGCTAAGCACATCCCACATAATTATTTGGTATCCTAATTTCCGCAGTGCTATGGATTGTGCGGTTTTTAATTTGCCGTAAGGTGGACGAAAAATTTTAGTTTTTAGATTAGAATTGACAGTTTGTTCTATTACTTCTTTGCACAGTTGTGTATTTTCAATATAAGCTCCAGTTGGCGTTTTCCAACCATTTAGATGATTGAAGGTATGGTTGCCTATAGCATGGCCTTCGCAGATTATTTTTTTGAATAAATCGGGGTTTTTTTTAATGTTTTCTCCAATACAAAAAAAAGTAGCTTTTAAGTCGTATTTTTTTAATTCGTCTAACACCCATGTAGTAACTTCTGGAATAGGGCCGTCATCAAATGTGAGATATACCGTATTTTGGCCTTTGGAAACATCCCAGGTATAATTAGAGAATATTTTTTTGATGATCCAATGCGTCTTTATCCAGTAGAATTTCATTTTTCCTTTTTAAAATAAAAAAAGACAGCGACATTTTTTCAAAATCGCTATCTTTTCTAATTGGTATTTAAAATTACTCTTTTTCACGTCCAAAACGTTCAAACATTTTGATGTACGTATTGAATGTTGTTTTATTCTTGTTGTAAAAATCGATATCGCCATTTTCTTTCATGACTTGCAGCAGACTTCTGTAACGCTCAAGATCTATTATGATAGGCGTTGCAATACTGCTTTGTTCTGAAGATTTAAGATTGCCATAATAATTGAGGTTTTCCTGATATTTACCTATTAGTTTTTCTAGCAGTCGATGTGCTTTTGCTTTCTCATTAATCTTATAATATCCTCCTGCAAAAGGCTCAACTAACGAGTAATAACCGAAGTAGTCCAAAGGCATTTTTGTCATAGCCAAATCGATTATAATTTTTGCTTTGTCTATTTTACCTTCAATAATCAATTGATTCATTAATCTGGAAAGGTAAGAACGATAATTTATACTATTTCTTCGGGTCTCCGGATCGTGATATATTGTACTGCTCTCACTATTTCCCCAATCCCATTTCATAACCTTGGCAAACATTTTGTCAGAGTCTATTTGTCCCATTTCAAGCGGACCTCCATCTTTAGGGATTATTGTTCTTACAGGTACTAATTTGTATACCATTCCTTCGAGTTGAAGGTATTCTTTCATCCAGATATAATCTTCGTTGTCAAAAGCGCCTCCACTGAAATAAATAGGGCGTTTCCAATTGTTATTGGCAACGATATCCAGCATCATTAATCTGTTTTTATACAACGCATTGCCTTTTATATCTATGTCAATATAGGGAACTATGGAATCATTGTATTTAGCAGAGACCACTTTGTTTTTAATAATAATATTTTTGTCTACTGGAATTCTAATTTTATTGGTAGGGTAAAAATGAATGGTTTGTCCGTTTTGCATTTCTACAGTTGATTTTGGGTTTTTTATAAAATCTATAAAATCCTTTATATCCCAACGGGTTTCAACTTTAGGAATGTGCGCTACATAGTCCAGCTTATCTCCCACATATTGATCGTGTGTAAACGAAATAGGCAAAGGATCTGATTCGTAGGTTTTAGTCTTCATTTGGTCGATATACCAGTCTGTCATGAATAAACTAGTGTTCACAATTTTGACATCTGTTCTCACTTTTTCAATTTCCTGCGCATACCAAAGTGGGAAGGTATCGTTGTCACCAATGGTAAATAATATGGCATCAGGATCACATGAAGTAAGATACGCTTTTGCCATAGCTACGGCAGTATATTTCCCAGAACGATCATGATCATCCCAGTTTTGAGCTGCCATAAGTACCGGTGCAGCTAACAAACTTGCTGCAATTATTATTGGACCTGCAATTTTTGGAGCTAAATATTTTGTGGCACTTTCGTACAATGCATAAACACCAAAGCCTATCCAAATGGCAAATACATAAAAGGAACCTACTAGGGCATAATCCCTTTCTCTCGGTTCAAAGGGTCTTTCGTTCAAGTAGATTTTCAACGCTATTCCTGTAAAAAGGAATAAAGCGAGTAGTACATAGAAGCTTTTTAAATCTTTATTCGCATGGTACATTAAGCCGATAAGTCCAAGAATAAAGGGCAAGAAGAAATATACGTTTCGACCTTTATTGTTTAACACATCCGATGGCAGATTTTCTTGACTTCCTAAATGCAGTTCGTCTATAAATGATATTCCGCTAAGCCAGTTACCATCTAAATAATCATACCTGCCTTGAACATCATTTTGACGCCCCACAAAATTCCACATTAGATATCTCCAATACATGTAGCCAAACTGGTATTCAGTCATAAAGCCAAGATTGTCAGCTGTTGTTGGTTTGTCAACTATTAAGTAATCACCATAGCTCTTAAGAAATTTTATATAACCTTCATTGTCAATTTGTTTCTGAGCGTAGGCTTGTCTGAATTCATTAACCGTTTTTTCGGTTTCATTTTTCAATTGAGCAATCGCTTTATTGTAATCTTCCTCACTTAATTGGCTTGGATCTATCCCATATTTGGCTAAATCATCTTCGTATGGATAATTAGGGTTTAATCTGAATTCAGGAGGATTCGTGAAATTCATATAGTTTTCAATATGATCGCCACTCCACATTCTTGGTAAAATAGTTTTGTGATTGTCGTCTGTATTTTGATCCGCATTTTTGAAATTATTTACAATTACATATGTACCAGTTTTGTAGTCTCTTTCATAATTGGGCGCCTTATCCATATAAGGTGTTTTTTCATCTAAACCGGCAAAGCCTTCAGTATATTGTGGGCCATAGAACAATGGATTTACACCATATTGTTCTCTGTTGTAATAGGCCAGGACCTCCCTAGCATCAGAGGGTTTGTTTTCGTTAATTACCGTATTTGCATTTGCTCTAATAGGTAGCATCATCCATGTGGAGAAACCAATTAGAATAAATAAAATACAAAGTATGATAGTATTGTAAAGTACCAGCCCTTTTTGTTTGGTGTATTTTAATCCAAAATAAAAGAAAGCTATTAGCAGTAGTCCGACAAATATTGTCCCAGAATCAAATGGTAATCCCAAACTATTTACCATGAAAACCTCTGTTTTACCAAAAAATCCCATAGTCATAGGAAGAAGTAATTTGAAGATAAAAAGTAAAATAGCAATTACTACAAGATTTGCAATTAGAAAATTCTTGATAGTAACCACTTTATAGTTTTTAAAAAAATACATAAAACCTATTGCTGGAATTGTTAGTAAAGCCATGAAGTGTACGCCAAATGAAAGTCCAACCACAAGAGAAATGATTAATAACCATTTATTTCCTCTTGGAGCATTCATTTCTTGCTCCCAGCGTAATCCCAGCCAAAATAATAAAGCGATCAATAATGAAGCCATGGCATAAACTTCGGCTTCTACGGCGTTGTACCAGAAACTATCCGAGAATGTGTAAGCCAAAGCACCTACAAATGAACTTCCTAATATTACAATTTCATTGTTCTTATTTATTTCTGAAAATCGAGAAACCAATTTTTTTAAGAGCATCGATGAAGACCAAAACAAAAACAAAATGGTAAATGCACTCGAAAATACGGACATCATATTGACCATTAAAGCAATTTTTGTTTCATCAAAAGCAAACATCGCAAAAAAAGCTCCAATCATCTGATACAATGGAGCGCCCGGTGGGTGTCCTACTTCTAATTTAGCAGCGGTGGCAATGTATTCGCCACAATCCCAAAAACTCATGGTGGGCTCAACAGTCAAAGTGTAGGTTAATAATGCGATTCCAAATGTAAGCCAACCAATAATTGTATTCCATTTATTGAAATTGAATGCTACTTTCTCCATGTACTAAAATTTAATTGAATTGTAAGTTACAAAGAAAATGTTTTTTTGTTTAACCGTCCTACCATTAACATTATTTTCTGGAAAAGTATTACACTTCAGTAACGCACTGATTGTAAAGGGTTTTATTTTGTTTTTGAAATTAAATTTGATTTAGACAATTTTTTTTTCATAAAAAGGCAAAAAAAGTTTGCGCAAACTAAAATTTATTTTAAATTTGCACTCGCTTAGCAGCAATGCTGGTCTATGGTGTAATGGTAACACAACTGTTTTTGGTGCAGTCGTTCAAGGTTCGAGTCCTTGTAGACCAACTTAAAGCCCTCAATTTTTGAGGGCTTTTTTTATGCAATATTTTTTCGGAGTTAGGTGAGGTTTTAAGGTCTAAGGAGCGCAGGTTTTCTCTGTTGTATTGACTCTGGAGATAAGTTAAATTTTGAATGTAATGACAGGTCGAGGAATGTGATTGGCTAGGTCTTCACTAACACTTCCATTAAAAAAATGAGCTAATCCGGTTCTACCATGTGTGCAAAGTCCAATTAAATCGGCATCGATTGTTTTTGCAAAATTGGTGATTCCGTTTTCAATATTGGCATCATTAAATATGTGTAAAGAGTAGTTTTCAATAGTGTGTTGAGCGATAAATTTACTCATTGTTTTTTCAGCAGCAAGAGTGGTCTTAAAGCTATTGGGCGTGCAAATCATTACTAAAAAAAGATTGGCGTCAAAAATGGTAACAAACTCTATCATTTTTTTAAATGGCTTTTCTATTTCTTTTGAAAAATCGGAGGCAAATACAAAATTTTTAAATTTTAATTCTTTTACATCGTTTTTTATTACTAAAACAGGGACATCGGATAGTCGCACCACTTTTTCGGTATTAGAGCCAATAAGAATTTCTTCAATACCTGAAGTGCCGTGAGATCCCATAACGATTAAGTCAATTTTATTTTTTTTATTAAAACCTAGGATGCCATTAAACGCTCTTTCAAATTGTACAGATGCGATTACGGAAATTCCGTCTAAATAGGATTGCTCTTTGATTTTTTGAAGTGTTTCGTTTGCTTTTTTGATGAAAAGCATTACTTCAGGAATGCTACTGCCATTTACAATCGCGTCGTTCATCTGGTTTGGAAGTTCTAATAAATGCAATAGAAAAATTTCGCCTTTATTTTTTTTTGCAATTATGGCGGCTGTTTTTAGTGCGTTTTCAGCGTGTTCAGAAAAATCGGTGGGGACTAAAATGCGTTTCATCGTTAGAAAGTGTTAAATTATATGAAAACTGTTATTTTAATGCTATAATAAAGATAAGAAATTATTTTACAGCAATCGATTATTTTAATTTATAAAAAAAAACACTATATTTGCACCGTTATTTATTAAAATCTAGATAATGAGGGGACTAAATGTCCCCTCTTTTTATAAAAATATGACATTTAAAGAAAAAGTAAACTCGTTATTGGCAGAATGCCTTTTAGAAAAGCCATCAGTCTTTTTGATAGACCTTACTGTCACTGATGCTTTCAAGGTTATTGTGGCTTTGGATGGTGATAATGGAGTGGCGCTTCAAGATTGTATTGATGTGAGCCGTTTTATAGACAATAGCTTGGATCGTGAGGAACAAGATTACTCTTTAGAAGTAGCCTCAGTAGGTGTAGGCTCAGCATTAAAATTAGTAAGGCAGTACAAGAAAAATGTAGGGCGAACTTTGATTGTGAAAACTGGAACAGAAATAATTGAAGCTGAATTAGTGGAAGCTAATGATGATTTTGTAATTTTGTCTTGGAAAGCAAGAGAGCCTAAAAAAATTGGAAAAGGAAAGGAAACAGTTCAAAAAGAACTTAAGTTGCCTTACGTGGATATAAAAGAAGCAATTGTTACAGTAACATTTTAATTAAAGAATTCGCATGGAAAATTTAGCATTAATCGATTCATTCTCAGAGTTTAAAGATGATAAACTTATTGATCGTGTAACGCTTATGGCAATTTTAGAAGATGTATTTAGAAATGCATTGAAGAAAAAATACGGTTCAGATGATAATTTTGATATCATTATAAATCCTGACAAAGGAGATATGGAGATATGGCAAAGAAGAGTGATCGTTGCTGATGAAGATTTGGATTTTGATCACCTTGAGATTACATTGACTGAAGCCAGAAAAATAGAGCCTGACTTCGAAATTGGTGAAGAGGTTTCCGAAGAAGTGAAATTAATTGATTTAGGTAGAAGAGCGATTCTAGCGTTGCGTCAAAACTTAATTTCAAAAATTCATGAACATGACAACACAAATCTTTACAAGCAATTTAAAGATTTAATTGGCGATATTTACACAGCTGAAGTGCATCATGTGCGTCCAAGAGTTGTTATTTTAGTGGACGATGAAGGGAATGAAATTATTTTGCCAAAAGAAAAACAAATACCTTCTGACTTTTTCCGAAAGGGAGATAATGTAAGGGGAATAATTGAAAGTGTTGAATTGAAAGGTAATAAACCTCAAATTATTATGTCTAGAACTTCTGAGAAGTTTTTAGAAAAATTATTTGAACAAGAAATTCCGGAAGTGTTCGACGGTTTGATCATGGTTAAAAAAGTCGTGAGAATTCCAGGTGAAAAAGCAAAAGTAGCCGTAGATTCTTATGACGATCGGATTGATCCTGTTGGAGCTTGTGTAGGTATGAAAGGCTCAAGGATACATGGAATTGTTCGTGAATTAGGGAATGAAAATATAGATGTTATTAATTATACCAGTAACATACAGTTGTTTATCACAAGAGCATTAAGTCCTGCTAAAGTTTCTTCGATTAAAATCAATGAAGATACTAAAAGAGCAGAGGTTTTCTTGAAGCTTGAAGAAGTTTCAAAGGCAATTGGTCGTGGTGGACACAATATTAAATTAGCTGGTTTATTGACGGGCTATGAATTAGATGTTATTCGTGAAGGTGATGTTGCTGGTGCAACCGCTGATGAGGATGATGTTGAATTAACTGAGTTTTCGGATGAAATCGAAGACTGGGTTATTGAAGAATTTGCAAAAATTGGGTTGGATACTGCGAAAAGTATTTTAAAACAAGATGTAGAAGATTTAGTAAGAAGAACAGACCTGGAAGAGGAAACTATTCTGGATGTAATGAGAATATTGAAAGAAGAATTTGACAGTTAGTCAATGTGTCTTCAACGATAAACATGCCACTTTACAATTAATTCTTGCTCGGTAGGTATCGAGTTGGGAGTAAAGTGAGGAATAACAAAAAAGGTAATAATAAAAAGGTTTTATGTCTGAAGAGAGAATTATTAGAATAAACAAAGTTTTAAGGGAATTGAATATTTCTTTGGAAAGAGCTGTGGATTATCTAAAAGATAAAGGGATTGCTATTGAAGCAAATCCAAACACAAAAATTTCTGATGATGTATACAATGTCTTGTGCGGTCAATTTGCAGGTGACAAAGGGAATAAAGAAGCTTCTAAAGAAGTTGGTGAAGAGAAGAGAAAAGAGAAAGAGGCTTTGCGTTTAGAACGAGAGAAAGAAATCGAAGACAAACGTAAAATCGAAGAAGAGCGACTTAAGCAACAAGAGGTTATAAAAGCGCGAGCGGTTATAGCAGGTCCTGTTCAGGTAGGTAAGATTGATCTTAGCCCTAAGAAACCTTCAATTATTACGCCAATAAAAGTAGCAGAAAAAGTGGAAGCTCCAGTTGCTAAAGCACCCGAAGTAGAAGCTGTTTCAAAAGAAGTTTCAGCGGAGAAGCCATTAATGGAAAAGCCGTTAACTGAAAAACCTGTTTCAGACAAAAATGTACCGAAACCTGTTGTAGGGATTAAAGAAGTCAAGCCAGAGATTGTAAAAGAAGTTGTTGCAGAGCCAAAAGAGGTCGCAAAAACCGAAGCAGTTAAAGCTGATGAAGCGCCTGTTGATGAGACCATCACTACGCAATATCAAAAGCTATCGGGTACTACTTTGACAGGTCAGATAATAGATTTATCTCAATTCAACAAACCAAAAAAGAAAAAAGAAGAGCCGAAAATCACTCCGAATAAACCGGGTGCTCCAGGATCGGCGGCAGCCAATGCAAATAAAAACAAGCGTAAAAGGATTGCTCCAAAGCCAGGTGCTCCTAGGCCGCCTGCAGTGCCGGGAGTTCCTGGTGCGCCAAATCCTAATAAAATTACACCTAATGTAGGTGGAGGAGGATTCAATGCAAACAGAAGTGCAAGACCTGGTTTTGTAAAAGGAAACAGACCTGCGATTGTTGCAAAAGTGGAGCCTACAGAAGAGGAAGTTAAAAATCAAATTAGAGAGACTTTAGAAAAACTACAAGGTAAAGGTGGGAAATCTAAAGCGGCTAAATACAGAAGAGATAAAAGAGATACACACCGTCAGAAATCGGATGAAGAGCAAAGAGCTATTGATGAAGGAAGTAAAACTATTAAGGTTACTGAATTTGTTACGGTAGGTGAAATTGCGATCATGATGGATGTGCCGATTACAAAAGTGATTGGAACTTGTATGTCTCTTGGGATCATGGTTACCATGAACCAACGTCTTGACGCGGAAACCTTGACTATTGTTGCTGATGAATTTGGTTATGAAGTTGAATTTATCACTGTAGACATTGAAGAAGCAATTCAGGTAGTTGAAGACAGAGAAGAAGATTTAGTTTTCAGAGCGCCAATTGTAACGGTAATGGGTCACGTCGATCACGGTAAAACATCGTTACTAGATTACATTCGTAAAGAAAACGTAATTGCAGGAGAGTCTGGAGGAATAACACAGCACATTGGTGCCTATGGAGTAACATTGGATAACGGGCAAAAAATTGCATTTTTAGACACACCAGGTCACGAGGCCTTTACGGCGATGCGTGCGCGTGGTGCTCAAGTTACGGATATTGCTATTATTGTGATTGCTGCTGATGATGACATCATGCCGCAAACCAAAGAAGCGATTAGCCATGCGCAAGCAGCTGGAGTTCCTATTATATTTGCGATCAATAAAATTGATAAGCCAAATGCTAATCCTGAAAAAGTAAAAGAAAGATTAGCAAGTATGAATTTACTTGTTGAAGATTGGGGTGGAAAAATTCAATCACATGATATTTCTGCGAAAGTAGGAACAGGTGTTAAAGAATTATTAGAAAAAGTATTGTTAGAAGCAGAACTTTTAGATTTGAAATCCAATCCAAATAAAGCGGCCTCTGGAACTGTTGTCGAGGCGTTCCTTGATAAAGGAAAAGGATATGTTTCTACTATTTTAGTTCAAAATGGAACTTTAAAAATTGGAGATTATATGTTGGCTGGGAAGCATCATGGTAAAATTAAAGCCATGCATGATGAAAGAGGAAATATAGTAACTGTTGCGGGTCCTTCGACTCCAGTTTCAGTTCTAGGTCTTGATGGAGCAGCAACAGCGGGTGATAAATTCAATATTTTTGAAGATGAAAAAGAGGCTAAACAAATTGCTTCTAAACGTTCTCAATTGATGCGTGAACAATCCGTACGTACACAACGACATATTACATTGGATGAAATTGGACGTAGAATTGCATTGGGTCAATTTAAAGAATTGAACATTATCCTTAAAGGGGATGTGGATGGTTCTGTTGAAGCGTTATCAGATTCATTCTCTAAATTATCTACGGAAGAAATTCAAATTAATATCATACATAAAGGTGTTGGAGCAATTACAGAAACTGATGTTATGTTGGCTTCTGCTTCAGATGCGATTATTATCGGATTTAATGTTCGTCCTGCTGGAAATGCAAGACAATTAGCGGACAAAGAAGAAATTGATATTCGTTATTACTCTATTATCTATGCTGCAATTGATGACTTGAAAGATGCAATGGAAGGCATGTTAGCTCCGGAAATGAAAGAAGAAATTCTGGGTACTGCAGAGATCAGAGAGATATTTAAAATTTCTAAAGTTGGTTCTATTGCGGGAAGTATGGTTATGGATGGTAAAATTGTTAAGAATGCCAAAATGAGAATCATTAGAGAAGGAGTGGTTGTCTTTACAGGAGAGCTTTTAGCACTGAAACGTTTCAAAGACGATGTAAGAGAAGTTGCTAAAGGATACGATTGTGGTATTCAAGTAAAAGGTTACAACGACATCGAAGAAAGAGATGTCATCGAATCGTACCATGAGGTTGCAGTAAAAAAGAAATTGAAATAGAATTTCAAAATGTTATAATTAAAATCCCGATTCGTCGGGATTTTTTTATTTTAGCTGGTAGTAAACTATATGAACAATTGGAGAATTTTCTAGATAAACTCGGCCTTAATTTGTCTATTTTTGAAATTGAAATTTAGCTTTTGGGTGTGTAAATAGTATGTATTAGCGGGTAAAAGGTCTTTGATGGTAGCTGTTTGAATATAAAGTGAGTAATTCAATATGTTATCACGGTATGGGGTGTTTTTAATATTGGTTATTGATTGGTTAATTAAAAATTGATATGTAGACGCAAAATTAATTTTTAATGAAATGGTGTAGTCTTAGTTTTGCTAAGTTTCTATAAGGAATTTTAAACATGCCTCTAAAACTTCTGGTTTTTCAATGATGTTTAAAAATAAAAAAGCAACTCTATTTGAGTTGCTTTTTTATTTGTTGTTCATTCATCTTTATTTACTTGGTCTTATCAAATGTACATTAGGATACCTTTTTTTAATTTCTATTAAGTTTCGTTCCGCTTCAATTCGTGTATTGAAATTTCCAACCCAAACTTTATAATTAGGTGTGTTGAATATAATGGTGCCATCAATGCTGTTAAATTCTTGTCTGAATTCATTCAGTGTATTTTTTGCTTTTTCGCTTTCTCCACTGAAAATTTGAATTTTATATCCGTCATTAACAGCATTTGAAAGATTTGTTTTTCTCTTTTCAGTTAATAATTGTTCAAATTTTTTGTCTTGTTTTACTGTAATTTTTCCATCTTGTCCACTCGCCTTGAAGAAGGAAAAACAGATTGTAATAGAGATATAAAATGCTTTACGAAGGGCTAAAATTCTCATAATGTGATTGTTTTTATGCAAAAGTAATATTTAATGATTGATAGCAAATAGCAAATGTTATTTAGAATAGATATAAATTGAAATTAAGACTATTTTAAGGTTTTGAGAATAGTTCTTAAGTCGTATTTTTGTCGGAGTTTTAAAATAAAGGATCAGTTTTTATAAGTCAATTAGAAAAAACTGTGCCAATTTTTAGTAGATAATCATTATACTATATGAAAAAGGTGGGTAACCATAATTCGATCTCAAGGAAATTATTTTTTAGCATAGCTTTAATGCTATCTTTTTCCTTTACTTCATTTGCTCAAGAAGCTACTCCTGCAGCTACAGATGCTGCTCCGGATGCTTCCGCTACTACACAAAGTGCGGACCCAGTAAAGGGTAAGGAGCTTTTTAATGCAAACTGTGCGGCATGTCACAAACTTGATGCGAAAGCAACAGGTCCTGCTCTTAGGGGTATTGCTGCTAAATATGATGCTTCATGGCTTCATAAATGGGTTCGTAACAGTTCGGAATTAATTAAATCTGGAGACGCTCAGGCGGTTAAAGTATTTGAGGAAAATAATAAGGCAGTGATGTCTGCTTTTCCGCAACTTACGGATGGCGATATAGACAATATCATTGCTTATACATCAGAGCCTAAAGCGGAGGCTCCTGTAGCTGCTGCAGGAACTACTGCGGTTCCTGGAACTGCACCTGCGGATAGCGGGATGTCTAATAATATCATATTAGGTGCTTTGGCACTTGTCATGGTTATTCTGGTTGTAATGTTGTTTTTGGTAAATAATGTCTTAACTAAAGTTGCGAAAGCGAATGGTATTGAAATAGCTCCAAAAACTCCTACCACTCCTATTTGGAAGTCGTTTGTGAGAAATCAATTTTTAGTATTGGTGACTGCGGTGTTTTTGCTTTTAGCAAGTGCCTATTTTGTTTATGGGTTTTTAATGCAAATTGGCGTAGATCAAAATTACGAGCCAATACAGCCAATTCATTATTCGCACAGAATCCATGCTGGAGATAATGAGATTAACTGTAAGTATTGTCACTCTGCTGCGAGAGTTAGTAAAAATGCTGGTATTCCTTCTTTGAATGTTTGTATGAACTGTCATAAAAACATTGCTGAAGTGGCTGAAACTACTGCTACTCCAGAATACAGTAAGGCGTTCTATGATGAGCAAATACAGAAATTATATACTGCAGTTGGTTGGGATAAAACAACGCAAAGTTATACTGGTAAAACGCAACCTGTGAAATGGGTTCGCATACATAACTTACCTGATTTTGTATACTTTAATCATTCGCAACACGTAACTGTTGCGGGTATTGAATGTCAAACCTGTCACGGACCAGTTCAGGAATATGAAATTCAAAAGCAATTCGCTCCATTAACAATGGGTTGGTGTATAGATTGCCATAGAAAAACAGAAGTTAAAATGGAAGGCAATGAATACTATGCTAAAATTCATGATGAGCTTTCTAAGAAATACGGAGTAGACAAATTGACTGCTGCGCAAATGGGAGGTTTAGAATGTGGTAAATGCCATTATTAATCAAATTATTAAGATTTTAATATTTATATATGTCATCAAACAAAAAATACTGGAAAAGTGTTGAAGAACTAGACAAAAATAGTTCTATTGTTGAGGCGCTTAAAAATAACGAATTTGTTGAAGAGATTCCTACGGATGAATTCTTAGGAAATAATGACGCATTGTCATCTTCGTCAACATCACGTCGTGATTTTTTAAAGTACGTAGGTTTTAGTACAGCTGCAGCTACGCTTGCTGCTTGCGAAGGTCCTGTGAACAAGTCAATACCTTATGTACTTCAGCCAGAACAAATCATTCCTGGAGTTGCGGATTATTACGCTACTTCTGTTTTTGATGGATTTGATTTTGCTAATTTATTGGTAAAAACCCGCGAAGGGCGTCCTATTAAAATAGATAATAATACTATTCAGGGGGCTAAGTTTAGTGCGAATGCGAGAATTCATGCGTCTATTTTATCTTTATATGATAGCATGCGTTTGAAGCAGCCAAAAATGGAAGGTAAAAATTCAATATGGTCGGCTGTTGATTCTAAAATTAAATCAAGTATTGTTGATGCTGCCGCAAAAGGCGGACAAGTGGTACTTCTTACAAACACATTGGCTAGTCCGTCTACAGAAAAATTGATTGCTGAGTTTATCGGTAAAAATCCAAATGCTAAACACGTTGTTTATGATGCGGTATCTGAATCTGAAGCATTAGATGCTTTTGAGGCAGTTTATGGAGAAAGAGCTTTGGTAGATTACGATTTTTCTAAAGCATCTCTTATTGTTTCTGTTGGAGCTGATTTTCTTGGAGACTGGCAAGGTGGAGGATTTGATTCCGGTTATGCTAAAGGAAGAATTCCAAAAGCAGGAATGATGTCGCGCCATTTTCAATTAGAAGCAAACATGACTTTGTCCGGTGCTGCTGCTGATAAACGTGTGCCAATGTCTACGGCTAATCAAAAACAAGCATTAGTTCATGTATATAATATTGTAACGGGTTCTTCTGTTGCTGTACGTTTAGAAGATAAATTTAAAGCTGAAGTTACAAAAGCAGCTCAACAATTGAAAGCTGCTGGTTCAAAAGGAGTATTGGTATCGGGTATTCAAGATAAAAATGCTCAGTTGTTAGTTTTGGCTATCAACCAAGTGTTGGCAAGTGAAGCTTTCAGTACTTTAGGAGTTAGACAAATTAGAAAAGGTTCCAATGCAAAAGTTGCTCAATTAATTAATGATATGAAAGCTGGAAGCGTTCATACTTTGATGATGAGTGGTGTTAATCCAGTTTATACTCTAGCGGATAGTGCTTCTTTTGTTGAAGGACTTAAAAAAGTAAAAACATCAGTGGCATTTTCTTTAAAAGAAGATGAAACTGCTTTAGTAAGTACTATTGCAGCTGCTGTTCCTCATTATTTAGAATCATGGAATGATGTAAGTATTACAAAAGGTACTTATGGTATAACACAGCCTACAATTCGTCCTCTTTTTGATACCAAACAATTTCAAGATGTTTTATTGTCTTTAAATGGGCTTTCAGGGACATTCTACGATTATGTTAAAGCTACTTCTGCAACAATAATAGCAGGTTCTTCATGGAATAAAGTGCTGCATGATGGTGTTTATGTTGGAGTTATTCCAGCTGCCACTTCAGGTGGTGCTGATTATAGTGCTGCTGCAAATGCTTTGGCAAATGCAAAAGTAACTGAAGGATTAGAACTAGTTTTGTATACGAAAACGGGTATGGGTGATGGTCAGCAGGCTAACAACCCTTGGTTGCAAGAGTTTCCGGATCCAATTACAAGAGTATCTTGGGATAATTATGTTACAGTTTCGAATGCTGATGCAAAGAAATATGAACTTTCTAATGAAATTGTTGCTAATGGTGGTTTAAACGGTAGTTATGCTACTATTACAACTGCTGATGGCGTTAAATTAGAAAATGTTCCAGTAATCGTTCAACCTGGTCAAGCGGTTGGAACTGTAGGTTTAGCATTGGGTTATGGTCGTAAAGCGGCTTTGAAAGAAGAAATGATGGTAGGTTTAAATGCTTACTCTTTATATAAAGGTTTCAATAATGTGCAATCTGTAACATTGGTAAAAGCTGGAGGGGAACATGAGTTTGCTTGTGTTCAAGGTCAGAAAACGTTGATGGGTAGAGGAGATATTATTAAAGAAACTTCTTTAGAAATTTTCAATACAAAAGAGGCTCACATTTGGAATGAACAACCAATGGTTTCATTGGATCATAAAGAAGTGGAGGCAACAAAAGTAGATTTATGGAGTTCTTTTGATCGTTCAGTAGGACATCATTTTAATCTTTCTATCGATTTGAATGCTTGTACGGGTTGTGGTGCTTGTGTAATTGCATGTCATGCAGAAAACAACGTTCCTGTTGTAGGGAAATCTGAAGTGAGAAGAAGCCGTGATATGCACTGGTTGCGTATTGATAGGTATTATTCTTCTGAAAGTACTTTTGAAGGTGATAACGAAAGAAAAGAAAATATCGCAGGTTTATCAAGTTCATTATCTACATTCAACGAAATGGAAAAAGCGGGTGACAACCCACAGGTTTCTTTTCAACCGGTAATGTGTCAGCATTGTAATCATGCACCTTGTGAAACGGTTTGTCCAGTTGCTGCAACTTCACATTCTCGTCAAGGTCAAAATCACATGGCTTATAACAGATGTGTGGGTACGCGTTACTGTGCTAACAACTGTCCGTATAAAGTACGTCGTTTTAACTGGTTCTTGTATAACAAAAACAGTGAATTCGATTACAACATGAACGATGATTTAGGGCGTATGGTGTTGAATCCAGACGTGAATGTTCGTTCTCGTGGTGTTATGGAAAAATGTTCTATGTGTATTCAAATGACACAAGCTACAATTTTAAAAGCGAAAAGAGAAGGAAGAGCGATCGTTGATGGTGAATTCCAAACTGCATGTTCTAATGCTTGTTCTACAGGAGCAATGATTTTTGGAGATGTAAATGATAAAGAAGCGGAAGTGACTAAATTAGCTGCTGACGAAAGAATGTATCATTTATTGGAGCATGTTGGAACAAAACCAAATGTGATATACCACGTTAAAGTTAGAAATACCTAGTACAAAAATAATTAATTAAGAATCAATATAAAGGATTATGTCGTCTCACTACGAAGCAACCATTAGAAAACCCTTAGTTATAGGTGATAAATCTTATCACGATGTAACTGTAGATGTAGCTGCCCCTGTTGAAGGTAAAGCAAATAAACATTGGTGGATTGTATTTTCAATTGCATTAATAGCCTTCCTTTGGGGATTGGGTTGTATCATTTACACTGTATCTACAGGTATTGGAACATGGGGTTTAAATAAAACTGTTGGATGGGCTTGGGATATTACCAACTTTGTTTGGTGGGTAGGTATTGGTCATGCAGGAACTCTTATTTCTGCTGTATTGTTACTTTTTCGTCAGCGTTGGAGAATGGCTATTAACCGTTCTGCTGAAGCTATGACAATTTTCTCTGTTATTCAAGCAGGTTTATTTCCAATCATTCACATGGGTCGTCCATGGTTAGCGTATTGGGTTTTACCAATTCCGAATCAATTTGGTTCTCTTTGGGTAAACTTTAACTCGCCATTGCTTTGGGATGTATTTGCAATATCAACGTATCTTTCTGTTTCATTGGTTTTCTGGTGGACTGGTTTGCTTCCTGATTTTGCGATGTTGAGAGACAGAGCAATTACTCCTTTCAACAAACGAGTATATTCTATATTGAGTTTTGGATGGAGCGGTAGAGCAAAAGACTGGCAGCGTTTTGAAGAAGTATCTTTGGTTCTTGCAGGATTAGCTACACCACTGGTACTTTCGGTACATACGATTGTATCAATGGACTTTGCAACCTCTGTTATTCCTGGATGGCATACTACAATTTTTCCTCCATACTTTGTTGCTGGTGCGGTTTTCTCAGGTTTTGCAATGGTTAATACGTTGTTGATTATTATGAGAAAAGTATCTAATCTGGAAGCTTACATAACAGTTCAACACATTGAGTTGATGAATATTGTTATTATGATTACAGGTTCTATCGTAGGTGTGGCTTACATAACTGAATTATTTGTTGCCTGGTATTCAGGTGTCGAATATGAACAATATGCATTCCTTAACAGGGCTACTGGACCTTATTGGTGGGCATATTGGTCGATGATGACCTGTAATGTTTTTTCTCCACAGTTCATGTGGTTTAAAAAATTAAGAACAAGTATCATGTTCTCGTTTATAATTTCGATTGTTGTAAATATTGGAATGTGGTTTGAGAGATTTGTAATTATTGTTACTTCTTTACATAGAGATTATTTACCGTCATCTTGGACAATGTTTTCCCCTACATTTGTTGATATTGGAATTTTCATTGGAACAATAGGTTTCTTCTTTGTACTATTCTTATTGTATTCAAGAACATTCCCTGTTATAGCACAAGCAGAGGTAAAAACAATATTAAAAGGAACAGGAGATAATTACAAACGAGAAAGAGAAGCAAATAAAGATTCACATCATGAGTAATAAAGTAATATACGCCATTTATAATGACGATGATATTTTGATGGATGCGGTTAAAAAAACCAGAGCAGCTCATCATCATATTGAAGAAGTTTTTACTCCATTCCCAGTACACGGATTGGATAAAGCTATGGGAATTGCACCTACAAGATTAGCAATTTGTGCTTTCCTTTATGGTTGTGTAGGTATTTCGGTAGCCACAGCGATGATGAATTATATAATGATTCAGGATTGGCCGCAAGATATTGGTGGAAAACCAAGTTTTAGTTATATTGAAAACATGCCAGCGTTTGTTCCTATCATGTTTGAACTTACGGTATTTTTTGCTGCGCATTTGATGGTTATTACTTTTTATATGAGAAGTAAGTTATGGCCATTTAAAGAAGCAGAAAATCCTGATGTAAGAACTACAGATGACCACTTTTTAATGGAAGTTGCTGTAAATGACAATGAAGAAGAATTAATTTCTTTTTTCCAAAGCACGGGAGCTGTAGAAGTTAAAGTAATCGATAAGCATTAATTATAGATATGAAAAGCGTATATAAAATAACACTTTTATTTGGTATCACTATTTTAGTTTCATCATGCCATAATAATGCGGCACCAAACTATCAGTATTTTCCAAATATGTATGAGTCAGTAGGGTATGAAACCTATGCTGAGTCGAATGCATTTAAAAACGGCAAAGAAGGTCAACTTCCTGCTGAGGGGTCAGTTAATAGAGGCTTTGAGCCTTTTGAATATGAAAATTCTACTGCAGGATATGAGGCGGCGAAAGCTAATCTTAAATCTCCTTTGGATTCTTTAAATAGAAATCCAGAGAAAGGTAAGGAGCTTTTTGAAATTTATTGTATCAGTTGTCATGGTGCTTCTGGAAACGGTAAAGGGAAGTTAGTAGAAAGAGAAAAATTTCTAGGTGTTCCTAGTTATAAAGATAGAGTTATTACTGAAGGCAGTATTTTTTATGTTATAACTTATGGTTTGAATTCAATGGGTTCACATGCAAACCAGTTGAGTGCCCAAGAACGTTGGTTAGTAACTGACTATGTTCTGAAACTAAAAAGCGAATTATAATTGTTGAACAAACTGATCGTAATAGATATGTATACATTTTCAAGTAAATTAAAAACTCTTTCTTTCATCTTAATGGCCGTGGGTATATTAGGAATTGGATATGGTTTTTTAACTGCACCTAAAGATATTCAAGATGTTGAAAAGCTTCTTGCTGCCGAAAGTCATGGTGCCCATGGTGAAGCTAAACACGAAGCATCCGAGCCTTCTGTGGGTTCGCATGAGGCGACGAGTAATCACAATGAAGCTAGTGAAGATGCAAAAGTGGAGGTAGCTACTGCAGTTACTCCTACAGATGATACCACTAAAATTGCAACGGCGGTTGTAGTTGAACCAGCACATGCTGAAGCTGATATTCAAAAAGAAGGTCATGTTGTTAGTGAAGAGGCAGAACATACCGAACATTTAACACATGTGCTACATCAATTACAAAATAAGCCTTGGTCTGCTTTGTATGTTGCTTGTATTTTCTTCATGTTAGTTTCTCTTGGTGTTTTAGTTTTTTATGCTATTCAGCAAGTTGCACAGGCAGGATGGTCTCCAGTTTTATTTAGAGTAATGCAAGGAATAACGGCTTATTTACCGGTTGGATCAATTATCTTTTTTATTGTATTATTATTGTGTGGATTTCATTTGAATCACCTTTTTATATGGTTAGATCCTGAAGTAGTTGCTGCAGATAAATTGATAGCCAACAAAGCAGGGTACTTAAATTTTCCTTTTTGGATAATTAGAGCTGCTATATTTTTAATTGGATGGAATCTATACCGTTATTACTCTAGAAAAAATTGTTTGGCTCAAGATGAAGCAAATGATAATTTAAATTACAAAAAGAACTTTAAGCTTTCGGCAATGTTTCTTGTGTTTTTTATAGTGTCTGAATCTATTATGTCATGGGACTGGATCATGTCTATCGATCCGCACTGGTTTAGTACTTTATTTGGATGGTATGTTTTTGCAAGCTTCTTTGTAAGTGCTATAACTACGATTGCTTTAGTTACTTTGTATTTGAAGTCAAAAGGGGTTTTAGAGTATGTAAATACTAGTCATATTCATGATTTAGCTAAGTTTATGTTCGGGTTTAGTGTTTTTTGGACCTATTTATGGTTCTCACAATACATGTTGATCTGGTATGCTAATATTCCCGAAGAAGTAACTTACTTTATTACCAGAATAGAATTGTATAATCTTCCATTTTTTGGTGCAGTAGTTATGAATTTTGTATTTCCACTATTAATATTGATTAATACGGATTTCAAAAGAATTACTTGGGTACTAGTTATGGCTGGAGTTGTAATACTAGCAGGACATTATATTGACTTTTTTAATATGATTATGCCTGGAACCGTTGGTGACAGATGGTTTATTGGGATATCAGAAATAGCTTCTGTTCTTTTCTTTCTTGGATTATTTATTTATGTTGTATTTACAGCATTGACAAAAGTTCCTTTGTTAGCAAAAAGAAATCCTTTCATAGAAGAAAGTAAACATTTTCATTATTAATATTTAAAGAAAAAACAGATGACAAGTTTGTTGGTAATCATAGTTTTAGTTTTATTAGCTGTTGCTTTATGGCAATTGACTAAAATATTTGATCTGACGCAAGTTGGATCTAATTCAGATAGTACAGAAATAGCTACAGATAATGACAATAACGTTCAAGGTTATTTAATGTTTGGTTTTTTAGCTTTTATTTATATTTTTTCAATTTACGGATTGTTTAAATGGGGTCCTCTTGTTCTTCATACCCCAGCTTCGGCTCATGGTGCTGAAGTTGATAATTTGATGAATATTACTTGGGTTTTGATTTTTATAGTTCAGGCTATCACGCAAGTTTTATTGCATTATTTTGCTTTCAAATACAGAGGAAAAAAAGATCAAAAAGCACTTTATTTTGCTGATAATAATAAGCTAGAGGCTATTTGGAGTGTTATTCCTGCAGTTGTTTTGGCAGGATTAATTTTGTATGGTCTTTATGCTTGGACAAACATTATGTTTGTTGATGAAGATGAAGATACTGTAGTTATCGAATTGTATGCACAACAGTTTAACTGGAAAGCAAGATATTCAGGTGACGATAATGTTTTAGGGAAAGCTAATGTGCGCTATATTGAAGGCGCTAACGCAGTTGGTGTTGATTTATCAGATCCTTATGCGCAAGATGATATTGTTGTGACTGAATTGCACATACCTAAAGGAAAAAAAATTCTTTTTAAAATGCGTTCTCAGGATGTTTTACATTCGGCTTACATGCCACATTTTAGAGCACAAATGAATTGTGTTCCCGGGATGGTTACTCAATTTGCTTTTGAGCCTATTTATACCACTGCAGAATATAGAGAGTTGCCTTTTATGGTTGAAAAAGTAGCTAATATCAATGCTCTTAGAGCTAAGAAAAGTATTGATCTTGTTGCCAAAGGAGAAACTGCTTTAGATCCGTATACTTTTGATTATTTGTTGCTTTGTAATAAAATTTGTGGTGCATCACATTATAACATGCAAATGAAAATCATTGTTGATACACCTGAGGATTACAAGGCCTGGTTAAAGGATAAGTCTACTATTGTAAATGAAGTAAAAGCTGCTATGGCTGCGCCAGCTGCAACAGATGGTGCAACACCTACAGACTCAACAAAAGTAAAAGATACTGCAGGAGTTGCTGTAATGGCGATGAAATAATTATTAAGAAAATTTAAAGTATACATATATGTCAGCAGAAGGTCACGATCACGCAATGGATCACGAACACGAACATCACCATAAAGACACTTTTATTACTAAATATATCTTTAGTATTGATCACAAAATGATTGCCAAACAGTATCTTATTACAGGTATTTTTATGGGAATTATAGGAGTTGGGATGTCTATGCTATTTAGAATGCAATTAGCATGGCCAGAAGAATCATTCCGAATATTTAATATTTTATTAGGTGATAAATTTGCTCCTAATGGAGTGATGGCAAATGATATTTATCTTGCATTAGTTACCATTCACGGAACCATTATGGTATTTTTCGTGTTAACTGCCGCTTTGAGTGGTACGTTTAGTAACTTATTAATACCACTTCAAATTGGTGCTAGGGATATGGCATCCGGTTTTATGAATATGATATCATATTGGTTGTTCTTTTTGTCAAGTATAATCATGATTGGTTCCCTTTTCGTTGAAGCAGGTCCTGCGTCATCTGGGTGGACTATTTATCCTCCCTTAAGTGCTTTACCACAAGCAATTCCTGGATCAGGTATGGGAATGACATTATGGTTAGTTTCTATGGCTATATTTATTGCATCTTCTTTAATGGGATCTCTAAATTATGTAGTTACAGTTATTAATTTAAGAACAAAAGGCATGTCTATGACAAGATTACCATTGACAATTTGGGCTTTCTTTGTTACAGCAATTATTGGTATTGTATCCTTTCCTGTTCTTTTGTCTGCCGCTTTATTGTTGATTTTTGATAGGAGTTTTGGTACTTCATTCTTTTTGTCTGATATTTATATTGCAGGTGAAGTTTTGCATTATCAAGGTGGTTCACCAGTATTGTTTGAGCATTTATTTTGGTTTTTAGGTCATCCTGAAGTTTATATTGTATTATTACCGGCTTTAGGGATTACATCAGAAGTGATTGCTACAAACTCTCGTAAACCAATTTTTGGTTACAGAGCGATGATCATGTCAATTATTGCAATTGCATTTTTATCGACTATAGTTTGGGGGCACCATATGTTCATCTCGGGGATGAACCCATTCTTAGGATCTGTATTTACCTTTACGACATTATTGATTGCTATCCCATCAGCCGTAAAAGCGTTTAATTATATTACAACACTTTGGAAAGGAAATTTACAATTGAATCCAGCTATGTTGTTTTCAATTGGTTTAGTTTCTACTTTTATTACAGGTGGTTTAACTGGAATTATTCTTGGAGACAGCACCTTAGATATTAATGTACACGATACTTACTTTGTAGTAGCTCACTTTCACTTAGTAATGGGTATTTCTGCTCTTTACGGTATGTTTGCTGGTATTTACCACTGGTTCCCAAGAATGTTTGGAAGAATGCTTAATAAAAATCTTGGATATGTTCACTTTTGGGTAACAGCAATTTGTGCATATGGAGTTTTCTTTCCAATGCATTTCATTGGTTTAGCAGGTTTGCCAAGACGTTATTATACTAATACAAACTTCCCATTATTTGATGATTTACAAAACGTGAATGTTTTGATTACTACATTTGCATTAATTGGTGGAGTATTTCAATTGGTTTTCTTGTATAATTTTTTCAGTAGTATTTTTTACGGTAAAAAATCGGTCATGAATCCTTGGAAATCTAACACTTTAGAATGGACAGCACCAGTTGAACACATACATGGTAACTGGCCAGGTGAGATTCCTCATGTACACCGTTGGCCTTATGATTACAGTAATCCAGCACATGATGTGGATTTTGTACCTCAAAATGTACCGATGAAAGAGGGTGAAGAAGTTTTACACCACTAACATATACAAAAGCCTCTGCGAAAGCAGAGGCTTTTTTTGTTTGATTATCATAGTTTGATTCTTTTGTGTTTTTTAATATTTCGAGTATTTAATATTCAAAATTGCTTTGCTATCTTTGTTGCATGAATGAAAATTTAGACCCAACATCCCATGGCTACAATTCCGAAGAACTTGATCTTGAAAAAAAATTAAGACCGCTTTCTTTTGATGATTTTGCCGGTCAAGATCAAATATTAGAAAACCTTAAAGTTTTTGTTCAAGCGGCAAATCAACGTAATGAAGCACTTGACCACACTCTTTTTCATGGTCCTCCAGGACTTGGAAAAACTACTTTGGCTAATATTCTTGCAAATGAATTACAAGTTGGCATCAAAATTACTTCCGGCCCAGTTTTAGATAAGCCTGGGGATTTAGCAGGTTTGTTGACTAATCTTGAAGAAAGAGATGTTTTGTTTATCGACGAAATTCATCGCTTGAGTCCTATTGTTGAAGAATATTTATACTCTGCCATGGAGGATTTTAAAATTGATATCATGATTGAATCCGGACCAAATGCAAGGACGGTTCAAATCAATCTCAATCCGTTCACTTTAATTGGCGCCACTACACGTTCCGGTTTGTTAACGGCTCCTATGAGAGCTCGTTTTGGAATATCTTCCCGTTTACAATATTATACAACTGAGTTGCTGACCTCAATCGTAGAAAGAAGCGCTGCAATTTTTAAAATGCCAATATCATTGCAAGCTGCTGTAGAAATTGCGGGTAGAAGTAGAGGTACCCCACGTATTGCTAACGCTTTATTGCGTCGTGTGCGCGATTTTGCTCAAATTAAAGGAAATGGTACCATAGATATAGAAATTGCGCGTTATGCTCTAAAAGCACTCAATGTAGACGCTCATGGTCTGGATGAAATGGATAATAAAATACTTAACACGATTATTGATAAATTTAAGGGCGGGCCAGTTGGTTTATCTACTTTAGCGACAGCTGTATCCGAAAGCAGCGAAACTATCGAGGAGGTCTATGAACCGTTCCTTATTCAAGAAGGATTTATAATGCGAACACCACGAGGCAGAGAAGTTACTGATAAAGCGTATAAGCACTTGGGGAAAATAAACACCAATATTCAAGGAGGTTTATTTTAAGTAAAGTTAGGTATTGAGTTCGTTCTGTACTGTATCAATAATTTGGATTAAATGTGACATAATTACTAAGAATACTTCATTATAAATTCTATTTCTAATTATAAACAATAAAATTAAATATACACAATTTATCAAATCCGAAGCGAAACGTCTTGGTTTCTTATCTTGTGGTATATCCAAGGCTGGGTTTTTGGAACAAGAAGCTCCACGGTTAGAAAATTGGTTGAGTAACAACAGAAACGGTCAAATGGCGTATATGGAAAATCATTTTGATAAACGCCTTAATCCAACGTTATTGGTTGATGATGCGAAAAGTGTTGTGTCGCTTTTGCTAAATTATTATCCGCAGGAAGTTCAAAATTCTGATTCTTATAAAATTTCAAAATATGCCTTCGGTCAGGATTACCATTTTGTGATTAAAGAAAAATTAAACGAATTATTAGGTGTAATTAAAACCACAATTGGAGAGGTTTCAGGACGTGCTTTTGTTGATTCTGCACCCGTTTTGGATAAAGCTTGGGCTGCCAAGAGTGGGTTGGGCTGGATAGGGAAAAACACTAATTTGTTGACTCAAAAAGTAGGTTCTTTTTATTTTATAGCGGAATTAATTATCGATTTAGAATTGGAATATGATAATTCTACAACGGATCATTGCGGTACTTGTACTGCTTGTATTGATGCTTGTCCAACACAGGCAATCGTAGCTCCTTATGTAGTTGACGGCAGCAAATGTATTTCCTATTTTACAATTGAATTAAAAGATAATATTCCTCTAGAGATGAAAGGTAAATTTGATGAATGGGCCTTTGGCTGTGATGTTTGTCAAGATGTATGCCCTTGGAATAAATTTTCCAAAGTAAACAATGAACCTTTATTTAACCCTAATCCCGCTTTACTTTCCATGTCAAAAAAGGAATGGAACGAAATTACGGAAGAAACATTTAGAGTAATATTTAAAAATTCGCCTTTGAAAAGAGCTAAGTTTCAAGGAATAAAAAGAAACATTGATTTTCTTAAATAACGCTACAGTTAAAGCAGGTTTTTAGAAAAAGAATTATTTCTCAAAGAAGATTCTCTAATGATTACATTAGTTTCTAATTCTATTGTTCTTGGAATAAAAGGGATTCCTTCTTTATGACAATTCATTTCTTCCAATAATAACTTGAAAGCTTCAATTCCCATTTCATGGCTTGGTTGGTCTACAGTGCTTAATTTTGGTGTGAGAACTTTTGACATAAACCAATTACTGAAGCCAATTACTGCTACTTGATTTGGTACTTTTATTTGGTTGTCGTTACAATATGACAAAACTCCAACAGCAACTAAATCTGTTATAGCAAAAATGCCATCTACGTCCGGATGCTCTTTTATGATTTGTTTTGCAAAAAATCTTCCTTCTTCAAAAGTTACGTTTTCACATGTATAAACCAATTTTGTATCGAAGGGAATGCTGTTTTTTTCTAATGCTTTTTTGTAACCAATATAACGATCGATTGCATTCTGAGGGTTTAAAGGGCCGCGAATATGCGCGATTTTCTTGCATCCATTGTCGATTAAATGCTGTACAGCATTAAAGGCCGCTCTTTGATCATCTATAATAACTTTTGAACATTTAGTGAGTTTTGCAATTTTGTCAAACATCACGAAAGGAATTTTTCTATTTACTATTTCCTTAATATGATCATCATTGTTTGACTCATTAGATAGTGACATAATGATACCATCAACTCTTTTATTAATCAGTAATTCAACTTGTTTTTTTTCTAAAGCCAAAGTTTCATTTGACTGTAAGATGATAACCAAATAACCATTTTTTTCAGCTTCATCAATTATAGCATTTACTACATTAGAAAAAAAGTGATGGACTACTTCTGGAATAATCAAACCGATTGTTTTAGACTCTTTAGTTCTTAAATTTACAGCAAAGCTATTGGGTGTGTAATGTAGTTTTTGAGCAAGTTCAATCACTGCATTTTTTGTTTTCTCACTTACATCGGGATAATTTTTTAAAGCCTTAGATACTGTTGTTATAGAAATGCCTAATTTGATTGCGATTTCTTTAAGAGTAATGTCTTTCATGAATTGAATGTGTACTTGTTTAGATAAACTAAAACGTAATTTTAATTCCACTATTTTATTTAAAAGCTAGTGTTTTAATAAAATTAGTTTTAAAAAGAATAAAACGATACGATAATTTTTACCAAGATATTGAATTTTATCTAATATTTTTTTGTAATTATTAAAATAAACGAATTAATATTTTTTAGTTATAAATACGCTTCATTTGAATTTATTTAAAAAAAACATAAAAGCGAAATAGCTATAAAACAATTAGTGGTAAATGGTGCATAAGAAATTGCTAAGTAGACGCTCTTTCTATAATATTGGTTTCTAATTGTATGGATTTAAAAGCAATGGGCTTATTTTGTCTTTTTAAATTAATCTCATCAAATAGAATTTCTGCTGATTTTCTTCCAATTTCAAATCCAGGCTGGTCTACAGTTGATAGTTGTGGACTTATTACACTTGACATAAACCAATTGCTAAAACCAAAAACGGCAATTTGCCCAGGAATAGCAATGCCTACTTCATTTAGGTATTTTATAACACCAATGGCAACTAAATCTGTCACAGCAAAAATAGCATCGATTTCGGGATGTTCCGCAACTACTTTTTTTGCGTTTTCATATCCATCCTCAAAATCCATATTATTTTCACATACAAAAACTAAAGATGGATTATAAGGAATGTCATTGTCTTCTAATGCTTTTTTATATCCAAGAAAGCGGTCTATAGCGTTTTGAGGTAAATAGGAACCTCTAAAATGTGCGATTTTTTTATATCCTTTTTTTATTAAATAACACACAGCGTCATAAGCTGCCTTTTTATCATTAATGCTGACTTTAGAACAGTTAACGATTTTTGCGATTTTGTCAAAAAGTACTAACGCAGTATCGTTTGATAGAATCGCTTTTAAATGATCAAACTCTCCAGTTTCATTAGATAAAGAGATTAAAATACCATCGACTCGTTTATTCAACAAAAGATTAATTTGTTTCTTTTCCAGATCAAGTTTTTCGTTGGATTGTAAAATAATAACCATGTAATTTCTTTTCTCTGCTTCTTCTAGTATTCCTTCAATAACATTTGAGAAAAAATGGTGCACAACAGTGGGAATGATTAGTCCGATAGTCTTAGACTCTTTTGTTCTTAAATTTACCGCAAAACTGTTAGGGGTATAATTCAACTTATTGGCTAAATCAACAACGGCATTCTTTGTTTGTTGACTGACATCTGAATATCCTTTCAATGCTTTTGAAACGGTAGTTATTGAGATTCCGAGCTGCGATGCAATTTCTTTTAGAGTGGGGTTATTCATGGTTGAGTACACGGTTGGCAATAGCAAAAAACTGTTTCTTAAAAACGAATTTACAATTTATTTATTGCAAATCAATTTTCAAGAAACAGTTTAATTATAAATTAGCTAATTGTATATAATTTTTTGTTTTTTATTAGAATTATAGCGCTGTAATAATGGCCTCGTAAGGGCGTAAAACATTGTTTTTTAATTTTTTAATTCCAGTATAGTTGTCTAAAATTATTTTAGATCGTGCCATAGAAAACCCAATGTTGTACGTACTGATTTTGTCCGTGAAATTTAATAAAACTAATAATTTTTTCCCGTCCAGTTCTCTCATATAGGCAAATATATTAGGATTCTCTTTGTCTAATAATGTATATTTTCCATACACAAGTGTTGGATTTTGTTTGCGTAATTGTACTAGTTTTCTAAAATAATTCAAGACTGAATTTGGATCTTTTTCTTGAGTATTAACAGAAATGGTATTGTAATTTTGATTTACTTTTAACCAGGGTATTCCGGTGGTAAATCTTGCATTTTTATTTCTATCCCATTGCATTGGGGTTCTTCCGTTTTCTCTTGATGTTTGCTTCTGTCCTTGTAAAAAACTTTGTAAATCGCCACCTTTGTTTTTTAAACTAATATATTTGTTCCGAGTGTCCACATCAGTGTAATCTTTTATGGAGTCGAATCGGATGTTTGTCATTCCTAACTCATCACCATAATAGTAATAGGGAGTTCCTCGCATGGACATTATAAAAGTAGAAAGCATTTTGGAAGATATTTCTCGAAATTCAGAATTGTCATTACCAAACTTGCTCACCATTCTGGGTTGATCGTGGTTGCCAAGAAAAATAGAGAGCCATCCTTTGTCCTTAAAGGCGTGATCATATCGCGAGAAGATAGCTTTGTACTTTGCAAGGCCAAAATCATTCAAATGTTTACCAGAATCAACACTTTCAAAATGATAAGCGATATTCAATTCATTACGATCGGGATCTACAAAAAGTAGAGCATCTTCTGGAGAACTTCCTGCGCCTTCAGCAACTGTCATAATATCGTATTTGCTAAAAACTTCTGTATTCATTTCTTGTAAATAGTTATGCAAGTTGGGACCAACTCCATAGTGTTTTATAATATTTTTTTCATATCCTTTTGGTAATTCTTGCCAAGTGGTATCTTTGGAAGTAAACTGAAAAGCGTCCATTCTAAAGCCGTCAATCCCTTTGTCCAACCAAAATTTCATGATGTCATAGACTTCATTTCTAACGTTTGGATTTTCCCAATTTAAATCTGGTTGTTTCTGAGAAAAATAATGAAGATAATAGGAATTCGTTTGGGCATCATATTTCCAAGCGTCACTGTTTACATCAAAAAAGCTCCATCTATAAGGTGGTTTTCCCTTTTCGGCAGGCCACCAATGGTAATAATCGCGGTATTTATTGTTTCTGGAGCTTCTGGATTGTTTGAACCATTCGTGCTCATCGCTACTATGATTAACTACTAAATCCATGATGAGTTTAAGGTTTCGTTTGTGCATCTCTTTTAATAAAAGATCAAAATCTTCCATTGTGCCGAAATCCTTCAGGATCTCCCTATAATTGCTAATGTCATAGCCGTTATCATCGTTTGGGGATGTATAAATAGGATTCAACCAAACTGCATCAATCCCTAAGCTTTTCACATAGTCCAGTTTAGAAATGATCCCTTTTAAATCTCCAACTCCATTGCCGTCACAGTCTTTAAAACTCCTAGGATATATTTGATACGCAACGGCTTCTTTCCACCATTTTTTTCTATTGCAAAAGTTGTTTTTTGTGCCATCATGGAATTACAGGGTAAATAACCCAAAAGATGTAGTAGTAGCAGTGTAGTAATTTTTGTAAATTACAGTGTCATGAATTTAAATTATTGGAATGATAGTTTTTTTATTGGATTCATAAATTCAAGAATGATTTTATTTGTTATTCTGGGGTTGGCTCCTTCGTTTTTTGCTACAAGTGCACCTAATGCACATGCAAATTCAATTGCGTTTTGCGGGTCCTCATTATTTAATAATTTACTTAGTAGTCCTGCTAAAAAAGAATCTCCAGACCCTACAGTATCTATCACATCAATTTTGTAACCACTGTTGTAATACATTTTTTCATTGTAATACAACACCGCCCCATGACTTCCTTTGGTTACACAAATGTGTTTTGTGTTAGTGTGTTCCGCTATAAAAAGTATATTTTGTTCTAACGAATGGTATGGTGAGTTAAGAAAAGCACTTATCTCATACAATTCATCATCATTAAATTTAATAAAATCCGATTGTAACATTAATCGCATCAGGATGTCTTTGGAATAAAAAGGCGCACGTAAATTGACGTCAAATATTTTATATTTTGCGTAATGGATTAATTCTAATAAAGTGTTAAATGAAATTAAATCCCTGCACACAAGGCTTCCGTATACGAAAGCGTCTGCTTTTTTCACTATATTTTCGATTTCCGGATTGCAGGCTATTTTATCCCAAGCTACAGGAGCGTTTATGGTATAGGATGCCGACCCTTTTTCATTTAATGCTACGATAACTTCACCTGTAGAATAAACGGGGTCAATTTGAATGGTGTTGGTAGGGATTCCGTTTTTTTTGATAAAGTGCAATAATTCAGAACCAATTTCATCAGAGCCAATCCGACTTATAATTTGAGCGTCTACTCCCAACGAAGCTAATCGGAGTGCCACATTCAATGGGGCTCCGCCAATTTTTTTATGGGTTGGAAAAACATCAAACAATACTTCTCCAAAACAAACAACATTGAGTTTTTTGATATTATTCATGGTTAAGCATTTTATGTTCTAATTCTTCTAGGGATAATCCTTTAGTTTCGGGCATCATAAATAGTACAAATACCAATTGTAGCACCATCATAAAGGCAAAGAAGGCAAATATTGGCCAAGGATTAGCTTTGAATAAATCAATAACTACTGGCCCCGCTAACGTAATTAAAGCGGCGAAAATCCAGTGGATTCCTGTCCCAAAAGATTGGCCATTGGCACGAACATTATTTGGGAATATTTCAGAGATGAAAACCCAAATTACAGCACCTTGTCCAATGGCATGAGAAGCAATAAATAATAAGATGGATAGCATTAAAATAATAGCGCCTAAATTATTATAAAATGCTAAAGCAACCATTCCTAAACTCGCAATGTATCCAATAGAACCTATTAGCATCAGCTGTTTTCTTCCCAGAACGTCAATTAATCGCATACCAAGAATAGTAAATATTAAGTTTGTTGCACCAATCAGAATAGAATTCAATAAAGATTCTTTTGAGGCCAATCCTGCCATTTCTAGTATTTCGGGAGCATAATATAAGATAAAATTGATGCCTGATAATTGATTAAAAAAAGCCAATAGAAAAGCCAGAATTACGGGCCATTTGTATTTATTTGAAAAGATAGTAGCTTTCACTGTAGCATCAACAACATCTTTTTTTATTTCATTGAAATTCTGAAGCGCTTCTTGTTTGTCGTAAATCATTTCTAAAACTTTTAACCCCGCAGCATCATCTCTCTTTTTTAAGATTAGCCAACGCGGACTGTCTGGAATTTGCAATACTATAATGCTGTAAATCAACGCTGGTAAGGCAACAATTCCAATCATCCAGCGCCAATCATTTATACCACCAACACCTTCGAATAAATAATTAGAAAAAAACGCAATTAAGATTCCAAATACAATATTAAATTGAAAAAGAGCTACTAGTTTTCCTCTGTTTTTAGCACTTGATATTTCCGATATATATATTGGAGCAGCTACGGATGAGGCACCCACGCCAATCCCTCCAATAAACCGAAAGAAGGAAAATGTGTAAGGATCAGGCGCAAGTGCTGAACCTAAGGCGGAGACTAAAAATAAGATCCCAATCCAAAAAAGAGTCTTTTTTCGGCCTAGTCTATCACAGGGGATTCCGCCAAATAATGCGCCTAAAACAGTTCCCCATAAGGCCATTGACATAATGAAGATTCCATGAAATAAGGGTGTGGTATGCCATAATTCTTTGATGGGTAGATTAGCTCCGGATATAACTACGGTATCAAAGCCAAATAAAAATCCCGCTACTGCAACGGTAAGAGACCAATTTCGGACGTTATTCATGTTTTTGGTTATTTTTGGTTAGTTTTTAAAATGGGAAATAGGATTAATCTCTCCAAATTCCTTTTATTTTGCTTATTCTAAAATTTGTAAGATCTTGTTTCGAATCGGATTGAATCTTTAAATGCGTGTAGGGCTTTTTAGGAAAAATTTGTTCGGTGAAGCTATACTGTCCTCCGTTCAGAAAAATTTCAATAGATGACCAATCCAAAATAATTTGGTAATCCATAGTTTCCGAGTTACTATTTGACAATGCCGTTTTATGAATTTCTTTCCCAAAATTTTTTTCAAAATTTACTATTCCCGAATGGCGTCTGTCAATAGAAAATATGTTTGTTATGGAGTCATAATCCAGTACTAAGGAATCCTTGAGATCGTTGAAAAAAACTAGTTTTAAATTACTTGTAGTAGCTTTAAATTGTATTTCAGATTGATTGAGTGAGTTGTAATTAAAAGTAATTTTTTGATTGGCTTCAATAGCAATTAAATCTTTGGAATATGCTGCGACTACTTGTTTTTTAAATTGTTTTATAGGCGTATTTCTTAGTACGTAATGTTTATTTATTTTCGAAAGAGAAAGTTCTCTGGGTAATGTCATGGCGCTTCTCCAGTTTTTTGTTGGGGTGTTCCTGGCATACATCCAGTTACTCATCCAGCCTATAAAAATTCGCTCCGCATTAGGCATATTGTTATAGGTAACGCCAGCGTAATTATCAGTTCCGTAATCAATCCATTTAATCTCTTTTTGAGACGTTTTGAAACTTTTCCCATCAAAATCCCCAACAAAATATTGTGTTCCGGAACCGCCATTGGGTGCGCCTGGATTAATACTTATTAATAAAACCCACTTTTCCTCATTGGAATCGGTAACTTTTAATTTAAAAATATCGGGACATTCCCAAACGCCGCCATGAGCACCGATGTTTTTGCCAAAATCACTTTCAAATTTCCAGTTAATTAAATTTGTTGAAGTAAAAAATTGGGCATGATCCCCTGCGACTAAAACCAGATTCCAAAGATTAGTTTCGGGATTCCAAAACACTTTAGGATCTCTAAAATCTTTTGTGTCAATATTTCCAATGATTGGATTTCCGGTGTATTTTAACCAAGTTTCTCCAGCATCCAAACTATATGCTAATCCTTGAGTTTGGTAATTTTTTTTTCCAGTTTTTTCACTTTCCATATCGTGATAAGTAAAAATAGCAATCATTGGCGGATTCTCTTTTGTCCCCAGACCCGAAGTGTTGTGTAGATCTACAATGGCACTTCCTGAAAATATCATCCCTAATTTATCGGGGTACAAGGCAATTTTTTTATTGGTCCAATGTATGAGATCAGTGCTTGTGGCATGTCCCCAATGCATAGGTCCCCATACAATATCATTTGGAAAATATTGGTAAAACAAATGATAGACTCCTTTGTAAAAAACCATTCCATTAGGATCATTCATCCATTTTTTTTCAGGAGAGAAATGAAATTGCGGGCGAAAAGGTTCTTTGTATTTTTTTGAGGGATCAGGTACTATTTTTTCAGAGGTGTTGATAGTGATGTGTTTATGCTCTTCCTCTTTTTTGCAAGAAAACACCATTAACACAGTTCCTAGAAAAAGAAAAGTCAGTACTATTTTGTTTGTGAACTTCATTTAAAAAAGAGTTTATTATTATAGTATCTTCATAAAAATAGAATACTATTTTGTAATTTTTACACTTCCAAGTATCAAAAACGTTTTCGATAAGCCGAAAACGTTTTCGATTTCTATTCGGGCTACAATATGGAACTATTTAATATTTTAACAAATAAATTATATATGTTTGAAAATATTTTAAAAAAATACAATTATGATTTCAACATTTAAAAGTTTGTTTTTCATGCTTTTGGTAGGTCCAATTGTTATGGGTCAAGCCAAATCAGATGAATGGCATTTATTCGCAAATTCTAGAGAAAATTATTTTGGTGTAGCTATGGCAAATGGTCAAATAGGGATTGTTACGGATGATACCCCTCTTAAGACTAAAGAAATTATTTTGAATGGAGTTTATGACGGAAGTCCTGAAAATGGAATCAGTAGAATTGTTCGGGGTATAGAATTTTTAAACCTGCATTTGAATATTAACAATCAGGAAATCAAATCCGATAATATTGATAATTGGAGCCAAGTAGTCTCGATGAAAGAGGGGACAAGCACGACCTCATTTTCATTTAAGGATTTAGCTACCATCAATTACACGATTTTGGCGAATAGAGCTGTGCCTTTTTCAGCAATGGCAATTGTAGAAATTACTCCTACTAAAGACATAGAAATTATAGCTAATAATTACATGTCAGTTCCGGATGAATTGAAAGAGGCTAAAAGTCAGTATCGTGTTTTAAAAGACAATCAGTATTTAATGCCCGTCTTTGGAACAACGGCTAAAACATTGACTGGAAAATATACAGTAGCTGCTTCAACAACTTTTCTTTTTGATGGGGAAAGTGAAACTTTAAAACAAAGTGGTCAAGAAGTTGGTTTTACTAAAAAGTTGCTAAAAGGTAAAAAATATCGATTTGCTATAGCAGGAGGAATTTGTACTTCAAAAGATGTTACGGATCCTTTAAACGAATCCGAACGACAACCCATTTACGCATTACAGGAAGGAATCGATAAATTATTGAGCCGACATAAACAAGCTTGGGCTGAATTATGGAAAACGGGGGACATTCAAATAGAAGGCGAACTCGATGCACAACAGCGCGTGCGTTTTGCTTTATATAATTTATACTCGTACATCCGTTCTGATACCAGACAGAGTATTGCACCAATGGGCTTGTCTTCGCAAGGATATAACGGACATATTTTTTGGGATACGGAACTTTGGATGTATCCGACACTTTTAGCGTTGCAACCCGATATGGCAAAGTCGTGTTTGGATTACCGTTCTGACCGCTTGCAAAAAGCAAAACAAAAAGCATTTATTTATGGCTACAAGGGAGCAATGTATCCTTGGGAATCAGATGATACAGGCGAAGAAGCCACGCCTACCTGGGCATTAACAGGTATTTTTGAACAACACATAACGGCTGATGTTTCGATAGCTTTTTGGAATTATTACGCGTATACTCAGGATAAATCTTGGTTAAGAAAAGAATGGGCTGTGTTGAAAGAAACGGCTGATTTCTGGATAAGTCGCGTAGTGAAAAATCAAGATGGGAGTTATTCAATTTTAAATGTAGTTGGAGCTGATGAGTATGCACAACATATAGATGACAATGCTTTTACTAATGCTTCAGCAATTGAATCCTTGAAAAACACAATTAAAGCAGCAACAATCTTGAACGAACCAATCAATCCCAACTGGAAAGAGGTTTCAGAAAAATTAGTAATTCATACCCTGAACGGTATAACTCAAAATTATAAAGGGTATCAAGGGCAAATTATTAAACAAGCGGATGTTAACTTATTAGCGTATCCTTTACATGTGATCACCGAAAAGGAGCAAATTAAAAGAGATTTAGAATACTATGCCGAAAAAATTGATAAAAAAGATGGTCCAGCCATGGCTTCGGGAGTTTTGTCAGTACTGTATGCTAGATTGGGTGATAGCGATAAAGCCTATAGTTATTTTGTTAAATCCTACTTACCAAACAGTCGTCCTCCTTTTGGCGTATTTTCAGAATCGTCGAATAGTAATAATCCCTATTTTGCTACAGGTGCTGGTGCAATGCTTCAAGCTGTAATTTATGGTTTTGGCGGTGTGGAACAAACCGATTTGGGGTTAAAATATAACAAAGGACTATTGCCAAAACAATGGAAGTCGCTGAAAATTATTGGACTTGGAACGGATAATAAAACGATACTAATAAAGTAATAGCTTAATTTTTTTGCCCCGAATATAAATGACAATTTATTTCTAAATATTTTTATTTGTATTCGGGGCTTTTTATTTCACTTTTAGCCTGATTCAGGATCCTATGCTTCTTTAATAATCATCTGGATTACTTTATCTGGAATTTTTTGCCCAAAAACAGTTGTAAATATTAGTTAGGAATCTCTTAACTCCATTTTTATATTTTATGTTTTTTTAATACAATAAAAACAAGAACTCTTTCCACTACTTGCGTCAAGCTTTTTTAGAATGTAATTTAAGTGTTTTGTCATTTCGACACAATATTGGGATGACTTTCAAACATTATATCATTTATTCTTTCCCCAAAAGACAAATTAAATACCATTAGTAATAATAAAAAATAATTGTATTAAATCATTATATAAATTATAAGTTATTTTCTCCAAATTTTTATTTTAAGAAGTGTTAAATTTTCTTAATTGCACGTTATGTTAACGCAATAGTATTACGTTTAAAAGATTGATAAAAAATAACTTGAAATGTATTGATTGCTATTTCAATGGGTGAGGTCTGGATTGTTGATTTTTAGTAAAAAGCTTTATTACGATGAATAATTCGCAATCTTATATTACAATAAGCTTTTTTATTGATTAATATGCAATTGATTTTGTGGTTTAAAAGCTGTGAAACCATAAGAATGTGATATTTATTCCATTTTTTTTGTGTTTAATATAATTTTACTATTAATTTTTTAAAGTATTAATTTTAAAATCGAAAACGTTTTCGACGCAACGAAAACGTTATAGTTTGTTAATATCTTAATATTATCATAAAATTATAATTATGTTTGATGTTAATATTTAAACAAACCATTTAAACAAATTATTAACCAACTTATTTATTACGTATGAAAAATAGTCTAATTAAAGGCTTAATGGTGTTTCTAACGATGCTTTGTACAAGTTTGACATATTCGCAAGATGTGTCCGGTACAGTATCTGATGCTAGTGGTCCGCTTCCAGGGGCTTCTATCATAGTAAAAGGAACAACAAATGGAGCGCAAACTGATTTCGATGGAAAATTTACTATCAAGAATGTTGGCTCAAACGCAGTTTTAGTTTTTAGTTACATTGGTCTTAAATCTCAAGAGATAAATGTGGCTGGAAAAAGTACAATTAATGTAGAATTAAAAGAAGATTCGGCTGAATTGAAAGAGGTAGTTGTTATTGGTTACGGTTCTGTAAGAAAGAAAGATGCAACTGGGGCTGTAGATCAAATTGGCGCAAAAGATTTTGATAATGTGGCTTCACCATCACCTGCTCAATTATTAAGAGGTAAGGTTGCTGGTGTTCAGGTTACACAATCCAGTGGTGAGCCGGGTGCAGGAGTTTCGATCAGAGTGCGTGGTAATTCTTCCATCCGTTCTGGAAATGGGCCGTTAATCGTTATTGATGGTGTACCATTGGACGGAGGTAATGTTTCTGCTGGTGGTGCTGATTTATTAGGTTCTTCATCTGCAAGAAATCCATTAAATTTTGTGAATCAAAATGATATTGAAAGCATGACTGTATTGAAAGATGCATCTTCTACTGCTATCTATGGTTCTCGTGGAGCTAATGGAGTTATTGTAATTACTACTAAAAAAGGGAAGTCTAAAGAACCACAATTGGCTTATAGTACTTCTGTACAGTTCAGTAAGATCTCAGGTGATTTTGGTGTGATGAGTGCGGATGAATTTGTTGGAGCTGGTGGTGATGATAAACTTTCTAGATCTTACGATTGGAAAGATGCAGTTTTGCGTTCTGGTTTTACCATGAATCATGATTTGTCTTTTAGTAAAACAACTGAAAATTCTAATACTAGAGTTTCATTCGGTGCATCTAACACAGATGGTATTGTTAAAAATACAGGTTTAGATAAGTATAGTGCTTCATTATACAATGCTAATGATTTCTTTGGAGGAGCTGTAAAAGTAGAGTCAAGAATTATATATGCTTCTTTGAAAGATGAAGCGACTCTATTGTCAAACAATGCTGGTTTTATTGGTAATGTTGTTGGTACAGCTTTATATTGGAACCCAACGTTGCCTATTTATAATGCAAATGGTTCTTATAATGTAGTTAGTAATACCTATTTGAATCCAGTTCAACTATTGAATTCGTATAAAGATTTCACTAATACTAATAAATTATTAGGGAGTATCAACACAACTTGGAAAATCAATAGTAAATTGAAATACCAATTCTTATTTGGTATTGAAAGTTCAACTTCTAGCAGAAAAAGTCAATTGTTACCAACAATTGATATTCAAGGGGATCAATTTATAGCAACTGTTCCAGGGACAGGGATAAATGGAATACCTACAGAAGTTAAAAGAGGTAATGCTTCTATATCAAATCAAAATAAATTCAACAAAACATTTGAGCATACATTAAATTACAACAATGACTTTAGTGAGAATTTTAATTTGGATGCTTTAGTTGGATATTCTTATTATGATTATACGGCTGATGGTAATACATCAACTGGAAAAGGTTACAATGTTGAACAAACAAACTTGATTGACAATATTGAAGGAGGTTTGCAAAACGAATACAGGGTTAATTCATACAGAAATAGAGTAGAATTACAGTCGTATTTTGGAAGAATAAATGCTACATTGTATAAAAAATTAATCCTTACCGGTACTTTACGTGCGGACGGTTCTACTAAATTAGGGATTAATAACAAATATGATTATTTTCCTTCTGTAGGTGTTGCTTACAAAGTTGTTGAAGGTAAAGAAGGATTGGTAAATGATTTTAAAATTAGAGGAAATTACGGTATTACTGGAAATCAGGAATTTGCACCTAACTCTGCTATAGCAAGAGGAGCGTATGGATTGAACGGTACTTTAAATGTTGATAGTAATGCAAATGAAGATTTAAGATGGGAGACTACTAAATCATATGGTGTAGGTGCTGATTTTGAGTTTCTTAATAATAGATTGACAGGTTCGGTAGATTATTTTCAAAGAGATACTAAAGATTTAATTTTCCCAATACCTGCTGCATCAACTCAGCCAGGTCCACCCTCTCCACGTTTCAAAAACTTACCGGGTAACTTAATTAATAAAGGTGTTGAGGTTTCATTGAATTATAAAGTGATTGATACCGAAGATTTAACTTGGGACGTTTCTGGGAATGCATCATTTTTGAAAAATGAAATGACAAATTTCACTGGATTTTTATCAACAGGAGGATTAAATGGACAAGGATTGTCAGGAGCTTATGCGCAAGTAGTAACAAACAACAAACCAATTTATTCTTACTATTTGTATGAATGGAGAGGTTATGATGCAGGCGGTAATTCTATTTATGCTGATGCGGCTGGAAATGATACTGGTTTAGGTACTGCTGCTAAATCAATATTAGACAAGCAACCTTTACCAAAAATCAATGTTGGTTTTTCTACCAACTTAGCTTATAAAGGTTTTGATGCAAGTGCTTCTTTTTATGGTGCTTTTGGTCATTATATTTACAACAATACAACGAATGCGTATTTCTTTAAAGGTGCTTTTCTGGGTGGTAGAAACGTAACTCAAGAAGCTGCTACGTCTGCTCAGTCTCAAGGTGATCCTAATTCGCCTTCAACGAAATATTTAGAAAAGGGAGATTTCTTAAGAATGGGGAATTTAACTTTAGGATACACTTTCAAAGGATCTTCTTTGGAAAGATTCAAAATTAAATCCGCTCGTTTGTATGTGAATGGTAATAATTTATTTATTATTACAAATTATTCAGGATCTGATCCAGAGGTGGATACTGATAAAACTTTGAATGGGGTGCCTTCTGCGGGTATGGAATATTTATCCTATCCAAGAGAAAAAAGTGTAGCTGTTGGACTTAACGTAACATTTTAATTTAAAAGAACAATGAAAAGAATAAATATTATAAAAAGCATCTTATTCGCCGGTACAATTGTTTTTGGTGTAAGTTGTACGAATTTAGATGAGGAAGTACTAGACGGTGTAGTCATAGAGAGTGGGAAAGGTGGAACAGTTAATACTGCTTCATTATTGATTAGTGCTTATGAAGGATTAAGAGGTTTTCAAACTCAAGGACAAATGTTTGCTCTTGATGAGATGTCAACAGATGCTTTAGTCGGACCTACAAGAGGTGGTGACTGGGATGATAATGCTACTTGGAGACAAATTCACGTTCACACATGGGCACCAGACCATAATGAAGTTAGAAATGCCTGGAATGCTTTATTATCGCAAGTATACAATTGTAATTTGGTTATAGAAAATGGTAAACCTTCAGAAGTTTCTCAGGCTCGTTTTTTAAGAGCATTTTATTATTATAATGTAATTGATTTATTTGGTCAAGTACCCTACAGAGAAGTAGGTTCTTTATTGACTGATGATCCAAAAGTTTGGACAAGAGTTGAAGCTACAACATTTGTAATTGCTGAATTAGAAGCAGTGCTTTCGCAATTACCTGCAAGAACAGCAGGAGATGCAAGTATTGCAAATAAAGATGCTGCTAATTTCTTATTGGCTAAATTATATTTGAATAAAGGAGTTTTTACTGGCACTTCAGCTGCGGGTCCTTATACTTTTGCGGCTGCTGATATGAACAAAGTAATTGAGCATGTTAATGCTATTAATAGTAATTTAGCATCTAATTATTGGGATAATTTTAAACCAGATAATAATTCTTCGCCTGAAATTTTGTTTTCTTCTAAAAATATTAGAGGTGGTGCTGGTGGAGGAATTCAATACCATTGGAGAATGTCAATGCACTACAATCAAACTCCAGATGGATGGAATGGTTTTTCAACTGTAGCGGAATACTACAATAAATTTAATCCTAATGATGAGCGTATTAAATACAGTGGAGAAAATGTTATCGCTAATTTTGGTAACCCAGTTGGATTTCAAATTGGTCAAATGTACAAGCCAGGTGGGGTTCAAATTGTGCGTGATAGAATTAGAAACGCTTCTAATAACCAATTAGGTCAGCCGCTTATTTACACGGCTGCTGTAACCTTAATTACTGGTGGCGCTACTCTAGAGTCAGCAGGGATTAGAGCTCAAAAATACATTCCAGATGCTGCGAATGTAGGAACACCTGAAAATGATTTTGTATTCATGCGTTATTCAGATGCTTTGCTAATGAAAGCAGAAGCAATTCTTAGAGGTGGAACTGGAACTAATGATTTAGTAAAATTAACACAGTTAGTTACTAGAACTAAAGTTGCAGGAACTGTGCCGACCACTTTAGAGGCTATTTATACTGAAAGAGGAAAAGAATTATGGTTTGAAGGATGGAGAAGAAACGATATGATTCGTTTCGGTAAATTCTTGGCGGCAAGAGAATTGAAACCTTACGTCTCAGATGTAAGATATATATTATTCCCAATTCCAGCTGATGCCTTGTTTAATGCCAACTTGAAGCAAAACCCAGGGTACTAAAAATTGTTTACTATTAATTATTTTTGAGTTAGTCATAAAGAGGGTATTTATTACCCTCTTTATTTTATACCTATTTTTTTTCTTTTTTCTATCAATATTATATAAATTAGGCAATTCTTACCAACGCAATTACCTAACTAAAATGCTGCAATATAATATGTCCAATCGTTTTGTATTATTACCCTTTATTATTCTCTTTTTTTCCAATTGTTCCAAAGAAAATTTAGAAAATAAAAATGCCTTATTCTCTAAACTAGAAGCTTCCCAAACCGGAATTAATTTCATTAATGAAGTTAAGAATGGCGCGGATATGAATATCTTCAAGTACAGGAACTTTTATAATGGCGGTGGTGTCGCTATTGGGGATATTAATAATGACGGTCTTCCGGATGTATATTTTACTTCAAATCTAGGAGCTAACAAACTTTATTTAAATAAAGGAAATTTCAAATTCGAAGATATTTCCAAAAAAGCAGGTGTCGAAGGAAATAAATCATGGTCGACAGGCGTGGTTATGGTTGATCTTAATGGAGATGGATTACTGGATATATATGTTTGTAACGCTGGTAACAATATTAACTCGATACGAAAAAGCCAACTTTTTATTAATAACGGCAACTTGACATTTACAGATAAAGCCGAACAATACAATCTTGCAGATACTGGAATTACAACACATGCTGCATTTTTTGATTATGATAAAGATGGTGATTTAGACGTTTATATTTTAAACAACAGTTTTATTCCTGTAAGCAGCCTTAATTACTCCAATAAAAGGGATTTAAGGGATAAAGATTGGGATGTAGCCGAAATATTAAAAGGTGGAGGTGACAAATTAATGCGCAACGATAACGGGAAATTTGTAGATGTAAGTGAAGAATCCGGTATTTATGGAAGTTTAATCGGTTTTGGACTAGGGGTTACAGTAGGAGATGTAAACGGAGATTTATATCCTGATATTTACATTTCCAATGATTTTTATGAAAGAGATTATTTATATATAAATAATAAAAATGGCACTTTTACCGAACAAATCAAGGGATGGACATCGCACATTAGTCAATCTTCCATGGGGGCTGATATGGCCGATGTTAACAACGATGGGAAAGCAGATATTTTTGTTACGGACATGTTACCCGAGTCTGACGAACGTCTTAAAACAACCACTAATTTTGAAAACTATGATTTATTTACTCGAAAAATAAATATGGATTTCTATTATCAATACATGCAAAATACATTGCAAATTAATAATGGAAACAATCAATTTCTTGAAGTAGCAAATTATGCTGGTGTTGCAAAAACAGATTGGAGTTGGGGTGCTCTTTTATTTGACATGGATAATGACGGGTATAAAGATATTTATGTATGCAATGGGATTTATAATGATTTAACCAATCAGGATTTTGTAGATTTCTTTGCCAATGAATTTATGCAAAAAATGGTGGTTACGGGCAAGAAAGATGAAATTGAAACTATTATTAGTAAAATGCCAAGTACGCCAATACCTAATTATGCTTTTCACAACAATAAAAATATAACGTTTACTAATGAAGCTAAAAAGTGGGGACTGGACACTCCTAGTTTTTCTAATGGAGCTGCGTATGCAGATTTAGATAATGATGGAGATTTAGATCTAATTGTTAACAATGTTAACATAGAAGCATTTGTTTATCGAAATAATTCGGAGAAAAATAAGAATAATCATTATGTAAAGGTCAAACTAAAAGGAGAAAAACAAAATAAATTTGCAGTAGGGAGTGTTGTACAGCTTTATTCCGGTACTGAAATTCTCAGGCAAGAGTTGATTCCTTCCAGAGGTTTTCAGTCTTCGGTTGATTATGTAATGACTTTTGGAATAGGGACCAAAAAAATAGATTCACTACACGTGATTTGGCCGAATGATAAATTCCAATCGGTTAAAAAGATTACCAATAATTCAACAATACATTTAGATATTGCCAATGCTAAATTAAACTATACTCCTAATGTTGTTAAATTTAAACCCTTTTTTACGGAAAGTAAAAGTCAATTTATAACCCATAAAGAAAATGATTTTGTTGATTTTGATCATGAAGGTTTGATCTCAAAAATGCTTTCGCAAGAAGGACCTGCTCTGGCAGTAGGTGACCTGAATGGGGATGGTAATGAAGATGTTTTTGTAGGAGGTGCCAAAGGACAAGCGGGTAAAATATATTTGAATAATGGTAATGGAAAGTATGCTGTTACTATTCAAAAAGATTTAGAGGCGGATGCTACTTTTGAAGATACTGCAGCCAGTTTTTTTGATGCCGATAATGATGGTGATATGGATCTGTTAGTTGGATCCGGTGGCAACGAGAAAGCGAATCAGGCCAATTATAAAAATAGATTGTATTTGAATAATGGGAAAGGTGTTTTTATTAAAACCAAAACCAATATTCCAACTACAAACAACAACGTTTCTGTAATTGCCCCACATGACTTTGATAATGATGGTGATATAGATGTGTTCATCGGAAGCCGAAGCGTTCCGGGTGTTTATGGAATTGATCCGAAGCATTTATTGTTAGAAAATGACGGAAAAGGGAATTTTTCGAATGTTATTGATAAAAAAGGGTTCAAGATTAACTCGTTTGGAATGATTACCGATGCAATCTGGGAAGATATTGATAACGATTCTAAAAAAGATTTGATTTTAGTGGGCGATTGGACAGCACCAATGATTTTTAAAAATACAGGGCGTCGATTAGCAGAATACAAGTCAAATCTTACCGGATATAAAGGTTTTTGGAATACGGTAAGTTGTGTAGACTTAAATAATGACGGAAAAAAAGATTTGATTCTTGGCAATAGAGGAACCAATACGCCCTACAAACCAACCAATGGAAATCCATTGAAATTATTTACAAATGATTTTGATAATAATGGAACTATCGAGCAGATTGCCACGCGATCAATAAACGGTAAGGATCTACCAATCAATTTAAAACAAGAAGTAGCCCGGCAAATTCCATCCATTAAAAAGAAAAATTTGAGCTATGCGGATTATTCGAAGAAGACATTCCAGGAATTATTTTCTAAAGAAATAGTTAGCAATTCAATACAAAAAACGGTTACTCTTCAAGAAAGTATCATTGCAATAAATAAAGGCAACGGTAAGTTCGAAATAAAAATGCTTCCAAAAGAAGTTCAATTGTCCTCTGTCAATACAATTTGTACGATGGATGTAAATAACGATGGAATAATGGATTTGATCTTGGGAGGCAATCAATATGAGTTCAAGCCCCAGTTTTCCAGATTAGACGCTAATTATGGTAGTGTATTGCTAGGAAATAAAAAAGGCAGTTTTTCTTGGGTACCGTATAACCAATCTGGTTTCTTTATTAAAGGTGAGGTTAAGCAATTCAAAATGATAAAAGATAAAAATAAAAAGGTTTCAATTATAGCAGTTGTAAATGATAATGTTCCCAAAATATTTAGACGCAATGAATAATTTTTTTAGAATAGGACTGGCATCATTACTGTTTATTGGTTGTTCCAAAAAAGAAATGCAATTATTCGAAAAATTGTCTTCTGAGAAAAGTAATATTACGTTCAACAATCAGCTTGATCCGTCTAAGAATATCTCTATTTTAGATTATCTCTATTATTACAATGGAGGAGGGGTATCGCTGGGAGACATTAACAATGATGGCTTAGTAGATATTTATTTTACTTCAAATCAAGGAAAAAATAAATTATACTTAAACAAAGGGAATAATAAATTTGAAGACATTTCTGTAAAAGCAGGGGTGGAAAGCCAAAGCGATTGGAATACGGGAACGGTAATGGCCGATGTGAATGGAGATGGATATTTGGATATTTATGTTTGTGCTGTTGTAGGGATCAATGGTTTTGAAGGTCAAAATGAATTGTTCATAAATAATAAGGACAATACATTTACCGAAAGTGCTGCTGAATATGGATTAGATTTGGACAACTACAGTTCTTCAGCCGCTTTCTTTGATTATGATTTAGATGGGGATTTAGACATGTATTTATTGAATCATGCTGTTCACTCTGAATTGTCTTTTGGAAACGCTGATACCAGAAATAAAAGAAGTTACGAGTGCGGCGATAAATTATTTCGGAACGATAATGGAAAATTTGTAGACGTAAGTGAACAGGCAGGAATTTTTGGAGGTGCCAATGGGTACGGTTTAGGATTGGCAGTTTCCGATTTTAATTTGGATGGGTATCCGGATATTTACGTAGGGAATGATTTTCATGAAGATGATTATTATTATTTGAATAATGGAGATGGAACTTTTACTGAAAGCTTGAAACACTATTTTGGGCATACTAGCAGGTTCTCGATGGGTGTGGATGTGGCAGATGTTAATCATGATGGTTTTCCAGATATCCTTACTTTAGACATGCTTCCGGAAGATGAAAAAGTGTTAAAATCTTCGTTAGGGGATGATAATTCTCAAATGTTAAAAATGAGAACCGAAAAACTAGGTTATCATTACCAATACAGCAGGAATATGCTGCAGTTGAATCAAGGAGGTAATCATTTTACAGAGACTGCTTTATTAAGTGGGGTAGCAGCTACGGATTGGAGCTGGAGTGTTTTATTTGGCGATTATGATCAAGATGGCGAACAGGATATATTCGTTTCAAACGGAATTCCAAAACGGCCTAACGATTTGGATTATGTAAAATACTATTCAAATGATCAAATTAAAAGTAAAATTAATACTACAAAATTATTAGATAAAGAAGCTTTAAAGAGAATGCCAAAGGGAAATGTAACCAATTATGTTTTTCAGGGGGCGGCCGATTTGCAATTTAAAAACCGATCAAAGGATTGGATAGAAAATGATTCAATAATTTCTAACGGAAGCGGATATGCAGATATTGATAATGATGGTGATCTGGATGTTATTACCAATAATACAAATGCAGTTGCTTCCATTTATATAAATACCACTAATAAAAAGGCAAACTACTTAAAATTAAAATTGCGTTTTACAGGTAAAAACACATTCGGAATTGGAGCAAAAGTGATTTCTTATTCTAAAGGAAAAAAACAATTTAAGGAATTGCAAACTACCCGAGGATTTCAATCCTCATCAGAGCCAATACTTCATTTTGGATACGGTAGAACAAGCAAGATAGATTCTCTCGTAGTGATATGGCCGGATAAAACATTTCAGACTTTAAAAAATGTTAAGGTAAACCAAACCCTTACCATAAAGCCAAATCAGGACAGAAAGGTTTTTGATTATAGAAAATTACATCCAACGGTATTGCCCATTTTTAAAAAGGTAGAAACGGGATTTGGCATTGATTTTATACATCAAGAAAATGATTATATTGATTTCTTAGCTCAAAAATTAATTCCGTATCAACGTTCTGACCGCAGTCCGGCTACTGCAGTAGGGGATTTAAATGGAGATGGAAAAGACGATATTTTTTTTGGTGGTTCTAAGGATAAAAAAGCAGTAATTTATATTCAAAATTCAAATGGTTTTGCTAAAAAAAGAGTTGCTGAAATCGAACAGGATTCGGTTTTTGAAGATGCTTCCGCTGTAATAGGGGATTTTAATAATGACAAAGTAAATGATTTGTATGTTGCCTCGGGTGGTGGTGAAAATGCGTCTAATTTACAAAGCCGATTGTATGTAACTAAAGGCAATCAACTTATAAAAACCACTTTAACTAAGCTGGCCCAAAATGCATCAGTGGTGAAAGCATTTGATTATGATAAAGATGGGGATCTCGATATTTTTATAGGGAATAATTCAATAAACAATAGATTTGGGAGCATGCCGGATTGTTATATGTTAAACAATAACAAAGGGGTGTTCACAATAGTGGATAGTAACGTTTTTTCAAAAATAGGAATGGTTACAGATGCCGTTTTTACGGATTTTAACAACGACGGAAAAACAGATTTAATTGTGATAGGAGAATGGATGAAGCCTACTTTTTTTGCTAATAAAAACGGAAAATTCACTAATGTGACGGAAACCGTTTTTCCAGAAAAAAATAATGGATTGTGGCAATCAATAATTGCTTTTGATATCGATCATGATGGCGATATGGATTATTTAATAGGGAACTGGGGTAAGAATTCTAAATTTAAAGCATCACAAGAGTTTCCTATGAAAATGTATTATGATGATTTTGACAAAAATGAAACCTTTGAAACGATTGTCGCAATAGAAAAAAACGGCAAATATTACACTACATTAGGCCTCGACGAATTGGCTGAGCAATTTAGCGGCATGTTAAAAAAGAAATTCAATAGTTACAAATCATTTGCCGGAAAAACACTGGAAGAAGTATTTGATCCAAAAATGCTTGAAAAAGGGCAATTGTTTGAAGTGCATAATTTGAAATCCGGGTATATGAGAAATGACAACGGAAAATTTACTTTTGTGGCTTTTGCCAATAAAATGCAAGTGGCGCCAATTATGAGTTTTGTAAAGGCTAATTTTGATTCAGACTCAAAAGAAGAAGTTTTTGCAGCAGGAAATTATTTTGGTGTTTCTCCTTATCACAGTAGATTTGACGGGTTTTCTGGTGCTTTAATTAAAAGTGAAAAAACAATATTTTTAGGAAATCAAATTGGGATCAATTTAGCCCAAAAGGCAGTTAAACATTTGAATATTATTAATTTCAAAGGCAAAAAATATTTATTAGTTACTATAAATAATAACAAAGCGGAATTGTATGAAATGCCTTCAGTAAAGGAATAAGAGAGTATAAACAACTTACAAAATTTAAATAAAATGAAAACCAAAGTTATGAGTATTGCGGTATTTAGCCTTCTTTTTATTTCGTGTAATAAGAATAAGTCTATCGCAGTTAGTACAGATGATTATCATGCAGCAATGGATAACGTGACTCAGATTATGATTCATGATATTTTTTCGCCACCTGTTGCCAGTAGGATTTTTGTATATCCAAATGTTGCGGCTTATGAAGTGATGGCTCAAAATAATAAAGCTTATTCCAGTCTTCAAAATCAATTGAATGGTTTAGATTCTATACCAAAGCTGGATCCTAAAAGTGGCGTAAACCAGCCAGTAGCAGCACTCGTTGCGCACATGGAGTTGAGTAAACAATTAGTTTTTTCAGAAGAAATTATAGAGAAGTTCAGGGATAGTTTATACCAAAAATGGAGTGATGAAAACGAAGACGAATTCGAAGTTTCGAAAGCCTACGGACTAAAAGTTGCAGAACGTATCAAGGTATGGATGGGAAAGGATAATTACAAACAAACCAGAACTATGTCTAAGTTTTCTGTTTATGCCAATCAGCCCGGGAGATGGCAGCCTACTCCACCGGCCTATATGGATGCTGTTGAACCGCATTGGGGCGAAATTAGAACTATGGTTCTTGATTCAGCCTCTCAATTTAAACCAATTCAGGCTTTTGTATTTTCATTGGATAAAAAATCCTCTTTTTTTAAGGAAGTACAGGAAGTCTATGACATCAGTAAAGAAATGACCAAAAAAGGAGACAATTCAGAGGAAATTAAAATTGCTCAATTTTGGGATTGTAATCCGTATGTTTCGGTTAGCCAAGGTCACATGATGTTCGCTAAAAAGAAGATTACACCCGGAGGCCATTGGATGGGTATTGTGAAAATTTCATGCAAAAAATCGAATGCGGATTTTGCTAAAACGGTTCTTGCTTATACAAAAACCTCAATCGGAATTTTTGACGGATTCATTAGCTGTTGGAATGAAAAATTTAAAAGTAATGCAGTACGTCCCGAAACAGTAATTAATCAAAATATTGATGAGAATTGGAAGCCTTTGCTGCAAACGCCACCATTTCCAGAATACACAAGCGGACATTCGGTAATTTCAATGTGCTCTTCTTCTATTTTGACATCTGTTTTTGGAGAAAATTTTGCATATACAGATGATACTGAATTGCAATTTGGATTGCCAAAAAGAAAATTCGTATCCTTTGATGCCGCTGCTAAGGAAGCAGCGATGAGTCGACTTTATGGCGGGATTCATTATAAATCAGCAATTGTAAACGGCATTGATCACGGAAAGACTATAGGAGATTTTATTGTTGGAAAATTAAAGATGAGTAAATAGAAATGAGAGTTAGGAAAAAAATTACAATAGCATTAAGTGTTTTGTTCTCATTATTTTTAATTTGGTATCTTTTAATAAAAGAGACAGATTATTGTATTACGTTTAAAGTAAAAGCAGCTACCGGAACTGTTTTTCAAGGGGTTCAGGAATGGTCTAACCTTCAGTTGATGAAAGAAAAAGAAAATTACACCCTGATAGAAAAAAGGAACTTTGACTTTATCAAGCAAGAAATGAAAAAAGGGAAAGTTCAAATGGAATATACCTGGAACATAACTTCTATTAATGACTCCGTGACAAAAGTGAGTGTTGGCATTAAAGATGCAAATCATAGTTGGTTTAATAAACTAACTGCTCCCTTTTTTAGTACTGAATTTAAACAAGAACAAATCAGAAAAATAACTGATTTTAAGAAAGGGTTAAGCGAGCATTTGAAAAATTTTAAAGTCAGAATTGATGGAGAAGGTTCCTCAGAAGAAACATTTGTTGCTTATGTCAGCCTGAAAAGTGTTCTACAGGAGAAAGCACAAAATATGATTGCCAATGATGCGGACATTACTGGCTTTTTATTGCATAACAAAATTGTAATAAGAGGCAAACCATATTTGGAGATTACAAATTGGAACCTAGATAAAGAAACAATCGATTTTAATTATTGCTTCCCAATTGATAAAAACACTAAAATTGTTACAGATGATAGTGTGAAATTCAAAACCTTACCAGCAGTCAAAGGATTAAAAGCTACTTATTACGGGAATTTCAGGACCTCAGACAGAGCCTGGTTTGCCTTAATGGATTACGCAAAAGAGCACAATCTTAAATTGGAAAATAAAGTTTTGGAACATTTCTTGTCGAATCCCTTTAATGGAGGCGAGGAGCTACAATGGGAAACTAAAATAATTATTCCATTTACTTCAAAATAAGAGCAAATTTTTTAGGGGATTTAAATTATCGAAAACGTTTTCGGGTCTTCCGAAAACGTTTTTGTTTTCATTCTGTATTTAATTGGCAATTTTAAAATTAATTTTAGAAATAATTAACAAATTAACTACCTAGAATGAATTTAAAAGTAAAATTGAGTTTTTGGCAGATAATCAATATGAATGTTGGTTTTTTTGGGATACAATACAGTTTTGGTTTGCAACAAAGTGCCGTAAACCCTATATATGATTTTCTGCACGCCAGTCCGGATCAAATTCCGATACTCAATCTTGCAGGTCCGTTAACGGGCTTATTGATACAACCCATAATTGGAGCAATGAGTGACAAGACTTGGCATCCGCGATGGGGAAGACGGAAACCGTATTTTTTTATTGGCGCCATGGTCTGTAGTATCGCTTTATTTTTGTTCCCGTTCAGCAGTTCCTTATGGATGGCTGCTGGTTTGTTGTGGATTCTAGATGTTGGTAACAATACTGCCATGGAGCCGTATCGCGCTTTTATTGCTGACACATTAGACGAAGAACAACAGCCTATAGGTTTTCAGGCTCAGAGTTTTTTTACTGGTTTCGGACAGTTTCTATCCTATATTTCACTATTTCTATTTCCACTTGTTTTTGTGGGTTATACAGGAGCGTTGCCAACGTGGATTTATGCATCTTTTTTTCTCGGAGCAATACTGTCGATAACGTCCATTTGGTGGAGTATGAACAAAACTAAAGAAATCCCACCAACAGCAGAAGAAATAGCCATTTTAAAATCAGAACCATTAAAGTTTTTTTCCCCTTTTATCGATATCTATAAAGCAGTTTTAGAAATGCCAATGGTGATGTGGCAGCTATTTTTGGTTTATTTGTTTCAGTGGTATGCCATGATGTGTTATTGGCAAAATAATTCAAAAAGTATTGCCTTATCAGTATGGAATGTTACCCCCAAGAATCCAGTTGGCTATGAAAAAGCGGTAGAATGGAATGGTTTAATTGGCGCTTTTGGATTTATAGTTACGTTTTCAATAGCCTTTTATTTAGCGATATTAGCTAAAAAACACGGTGCAAAAATGATTCATTTTGTTTGCCTTTTATTAGGCGCAATTTCTTTATTGTTTTTTCCAATGGTACAAAATCAATATGTATTTTTTGCGGTGATTATTGGCTACGGTATTGCTTGGGCAAGTATGATGGGGATTCCCTATCTAATGGTTGTTGCAGTTATTCCAAAAGAGCGTTATGGTGTTTATATGGGGATTATTAATATGATGATTGTTATTCCAATGATTATCCAAAACCTATCTTTTGGTTATATTTTAAAGAATTTTTTAGATAATGACCCTCGTCAGGCGATTAGTTTTGCGGGTGTATTATTACTTATTGCTGCGATGTGCACATTATTAATAAAAATAAAAAAAACCAAGTAAAGTGTATAATACAATAAATAATAATAGCGATACAATCGATATCCTTTGTGTTGGTGAAGTACTGGTAGATTTTATTGGGCATCAAGAAGATGTTCTTATTAATGATACTAGAGATTATCATAGGTATTTAGGAGGCTCACCTACTAATGTTGCTATGAATTCAACACGATTAGGATTGAATACTATAATGGTTGCAACTGTTGGGAACGATGGTTTTGGATCCTATATTTCGGAACGTTTAGCGAGTGTTGGAGTGAATACAAACCACCTTAAAGTCCTGGATAATAAATCAACAAGTGTGATTTTTGTTTCAAGGTCTCAGGGAACCCCAGATTTCATTCCGTACCGTTCCGCGGATTGTTGTATTGATGAGGAACAAATTTCAACGGAAATACTATCCAATACTAAGATTTTCCATACCACTTGTTTTGCATTAAGTAAAAATCCTGCACAAAAAACGATCTTAAAGAAAGCACAAGAAGCTTACGATTTAGGTTGTAAGCTAAGTATTGATGTCAACTATGCAAGAAAGCTATGGAAAAGTAGAAAGAAGGCTTTTAAAGTGATCAATGCGTATTGTAAGTTCAATCCATTGATAAAAATTAGCGAGGATGATATGCTACGTCTTTTTGAGAAGGAGCTTCCACATGAAGAGATATTTGAGTTTTTTCACCATCAAGGAGTAGACACCGTTTGCTTAACATTAGGAAGCAAAGGGGTGAAACTATCTCAAAGAGGAAAAGATATTATACAAATGCCAGCCATAAAAATTGATAAAGTTATGGACTCCACTGGGGCAGGCGATGCTTTCTGGTCCGGATTTTTATTTGCTTATATTAAGGAAAAATCAATTGATGAATGTTTGGACATCGCTTTAAAATTGGCGGCTTTGAAATTGCAAAATGTAGGACGACTGCCGGATAACATCAATATCCTTTCTAAACTTTTATAAAATACGATGCAAGAAAATAATAAAAAGATCAGTAATGGTGTTATGCTCAATATTTATCCGGATAGTATTGGAGAAAAATTAACGGATACTGTAAGCATGCTTAAAATGGCTGAATTCAAAGATGTTTTTTCTTTGTTGTATGTTTTGCCCACTTTTTTTAATAGCGATTTAGATAGAGGTTTTTCTATTATTGATTATGATATAAATAAAGATTTAGTAGACCCAAAAGATTTACTTGATTTAAAAGAGCTCAATATAAAATTAAAATTTGATATCGTATTAAATCATCTTTCTGTAGCTTCTCCTCAGTTTAAAGACATGTTACAATACGGTAATGAATCTAAATTTAAAGATTTTTTTATAAATTGGAACGAATTCTGGGACGGAAACGGGGTACTGAATGAAGATGGAATTGTAATACCAAAACCAGAGTTTCTCCATAAATTGTTTATGCGAAAGTTAGGTTTGCCTATCTTGAAAGTACGTTTCCCAGATGGTACAGAACAGCCGTATTGGAATACTTTTTATCAACAAATAACCTATAATCCAATTGCTGTAGGTGATTTGCAAAATTTAAAAGGGATAACGGAAGAGAAAAGACAGTTTATTGTTGCCTTAATTAATGCCGCAATTAAGGATGATCAAGATTTAGAGACCGTTGATTTTAAAGAATGCACTCCTTGGAAATCAGAAATTTTACAAATTATACAACAAAAGCGTTCCTATTTAGGACAAATGGATGTGAATGGTGCTTCGCCTTTAGTATGGGATTTTTATGAAGAGACTCTAAAAAAATTAAACGGTTATGGTTGTAATATTCTTCGATTAGACGCTTTTGCCTATTTGCATAAACAAGTAGGGGAATCTAATTTTTTTAATAAACCAGGGACTTGGGATTATTTAGAGCGTATTAGGAAAATAGCAGCGCAAAATAATTTAATGTTACTGCCTGAGATCCATGCAGAATATGGTTTGCATTTACATGATGAGGTAGCTAATGAAGGGTATTATATCTATGACTTTTTCTTACCGGGTTTAACGATTCATACCATCGAAAATAAAAACAGTAAAGCCTTATTAAGTTGGGCTAAGGAAATTATTGCTAAAGGATATAAAACAGTAAACATGCTTGGTTGCCATGATGGCATACCTGTTTTGGACTTGAAAGGCAAGGCCGTAAATGGTGTTTATAATAAAGGTTTATTAGAAGACACCGAGATTGAAAGTATCATGAATAAAATCATGGAACGAGGGGGGCGTGTAAAGAATCTTTACGATCCATCCGGGAATAAAATTTCTTATTATCAAATAAATGCTACCTTTTTTAGTGCATTAGGGGAAGACGAACAAAAGCTACTTCTTGCAAGAGCCATTCAAATGTTTATGCCAGGGATACCGCAGGTTTGGTATTTGGATATTTTTGCTGGTAAAAATAATTATGAAGCCGCAGATAATGGCGGTAGTGCCGGACATAAAGAAATTAATCGCACCACATTGACGATGTTGGATATTGAGCAGGGATTGAAAACAGGAGTTGTTAGTAAACAGCTAGACCTAATTCGGTTAAGAAATACTTCGAATGCATTTTCAGGTCAAGTAGAAATTAATGATACTGTAGCTGAAATTATAGATATCAAATGGGTAAATGGCGCTACAGTTGCGCACCTAAAAGCAAACCTTCAAACCAATGGGTTTACTATTGATCATACTGAAAACGGTCTGAAAAGCACTATTATTTTTTAGATCTGATTCATAAAATAAGGGAGTATCAGAACATTAAAATTAAGCGTGTCCTACCTAAAGGGATTGTAAATAATAATTAGACAATTAATTAAGAAATATAACATGAAGAAAAGTACGGTTAAAATTGCCATGTATCTCAATTACTTTGTATTTGCCATATTGCTGAACAGCGTAGGAATTGTGATCCTTAAGGCACAAAAAAATTATGGAGTAGATGAACTGCAAGCCAGTGTTTTGGAAGCTTTCAAAGATTTGCCTATTGCCATAGTTTCTTTTTTAATCGCTTCTTTTTTACCCAGAATAGGCTACAAGCGCGCCATGCTTATTGGTCTGGCTTTGGTTTCAGTAGCGTGCATTAGTATGTATTTTGGGAATTCTTTTGGAACGGCAAAATTACTTTTTGCTACCGTTGGCGTTTCATTTGCGTTAATAAAAGTATCGGTGTATTCGCTTATAGGAACCATAACAGAGAATCAGCAGGAGCACAATAGCTTAATGAGCAGTATCGAAGGGGTGTTTATGATAGGGATTGCATTGGCGTATTTTTTATTTCCAGCTTTCAACTCCGAAACAAATCCGGATTCATGGTTAAACGTGTATTGGTTATTGGCGGGAATTTCATTAGTGTCTTTTGTTTTTTTATTTTTTACTAAATTCGAAAACAAAACCGAAATTCCAGGAGTTGATTTAGCAGATGATTTCAAAGAAATGTTCAAATTATTCGCAAAACTGTTAACCATTGTTTTTGTAATCAGTGCGTTCTTGTTTGTAATGATTGAGCAGGGAATCATGTCTTGGTTGCCTACTTTCAATAGCAAAGTATTGCATCTTCCGGAGAATATTAGTATTATGATGGCGAGTATTTTGGCCATTTCATTAGCTGTGGGAAGACTAGTGGCTGGTGTTATTACTAAAAAAGTCAATTGGATTTGGGTACTTAGTTGCTGTATTGTAGCAGCAATGCTTATTGTAATTTTCGTACTTCCTAAAGCTGTTGGATTAGATGTCAAAGAGATCAATTCCCTTGGTGATATTCCCTTGATAGGATTTGCATTTCCATTAGTAGGACTTTTTATTGCACCTATTTATCCACTTTTAAATTCTGTGGTATTAAGTGCTTTGCCTAAAAAACTCCACAGTTCCATGACTGGTTTAATTGTCGTTTTCTCTGCGCTTGGTGGTACTTTGGGTTCTAGAGTTATTGGTTATTTATTTAAAAACGAAGGCCCGGAAAATGCATTTTATTATACCTTAATTCCAATGGCGCTCTTACTCGTTTCTTTCTTTATTTTAAAAAAACTTACTACTAAACAATGAAATTCGTACTCAACATAGACAAAGTATTCCAGGAACTATTGCTTCAAGAGGATACAGATCAGGATAAAAAAATAACGAAAGATGACAATGGCCCTAAAAAATTTGTTTTGGTTGACGAAATTACCAAACAAGAAGAGGTTATTGTTGGGACGTATCATTTGTCCAATTTATTGCAGGAATTAGCGCAGCTCAAGAATACGAATTCTGCATTAGGAGAAGTTGATTTAAGTCGGATTCAAGAGAATCCAGTACACCGAATTTCGAGGAAAATTAGAGAAGACTATTGGAATGAATTGACCAGAACTATTGATAGAAAAGGTTTAGAGCAAATTCTTAAGGACGAGAAAACGAACAACGAGGTTCCTACACTTTATGTTTCGGCAAAAGACAAGCAAGGTGTTGCCTATTTTCAGGAATTAGAAAAAGAACTTCAGAATTTTAAAGTAGGGATTTTGCCCGAAAATTTTTCGATGGAATATGTGGAGACTTTAAATACTAAACCAGGTATTCTGGCTTTAGCTTTAGAGCAAAAAATATACAGTTTACAAGGAGTACCTTTTGTGGTTCCCGGCGGAAGATTTAACGAAATGTACGGATGGGATAGCTATTTTATTGGGGTTGGTTTAATTATTGACAATCAACTGGAAAAAGCAATGTCTATCGCCGAAAACTTTAAATATCAAATCATACATTACGGTAAGATTCTAAATGCGAATAGAAGTTATTACTTAACAAGAACGCAGCCACCATTGTATTCTTCATTGTTAATCGCAATTGTAAAAAAGAAAGTGCCCAGTTTAGAATGGTTGAGAAGTCATTTAGAAACAGTAATCTTGGAATACAATTCCGTTTGGATGGTTCAGGGAAAACGATTGACACCAACAGGTTTAAATCGATATAAAGCGGACGGGGTAGGAATGCCATTTGAAGTGGAACCTGGTCATTTTGATGATATTTTAGAGCCGTATGCTAAAAAATACAATTTGCCAATTCGAGAGTTTGAAAAACAATATTTAAACCGAACTCTTGTTGATGCTGATCTTGATATGTATTTCGTTCATGACCGTAGCTTGAGAGAAAGTGGCCATGACACAACCGATAGGCTTATAAATACGTGTGCCAATTTAAACTCGGTAGACGTCAATAGTTTTCTTTATAAATATGAAAACGATATTGCTTATTTGATAAAAGAGTATTTCAATAATGCTTTCCAAGTGGGAGCTGTAATGCATACTTCGGAAGAATGGCAACAAAAAGCACTTTTCAGAAAAAATAAAATCGACGAATTGTGTTGGAATGAGCAGTCAAGTATGTATTTTGATTATGATTTTGTACACGAAAAACAGTTACCATTTGAAGCTGCCTCAACATTTTTCCCTTTATGGGCTGGGTTGTGTAATGAATACCAGGCTAAAAAATTAGTGGAAATAGTTTTGCCTCAATTTATAAAAAAGGGAGGTATTACCGGAAGTACTAAGGCGAGTGTGATGCATGTATCTAAAGATGCACCACAACGGCAATGGGATTATCCGTTTGGTTGGGCGCCACACCAAATGTTGTTGTGGGAAGGATTGATAAAGTACAATTATTTAGATAAGGCACAGGAAATGGTGTACAGGTGGTTGTGGTTGATCACTAAAAATGCAGTGGACTACAACGGTACGATTCCTGAAAAATTTGATCTGGAAATAAGCTCTCATAAAGTTTTTGCCGAATATGGTAATGTGGGAACTAAATTTGATTACATCGCTAAGGAAGGGTTTGGTTGGGTAAATGCCTCCTACCAATATGGTTTGCAGATTTTGGATGCGAAATTAAAAGTTAAATTGGAAGCGTTAATTTCACCAGATGATTTATTTTAATGCTGAAAAAATATTTTTTTGTGGTTTGAATGCATATTTTTTTTAACTTTATAATTCACTAAATGAACCTATTATGACTGTTAATCAAATTTTAAGCACCAAAGGAAAGGAAGTATATTCCATACTTTCCACTGACACTGTATATGAAGCACTGACAGTGATGAGCGAAAAAAATATCGGAGCTATTCTTATCATTGAAGATACTGTCCTGAAAGGAGTTTTATCGGAAAGGGATTATGCTAGAAAAATTGTCCTAAAGGCCAAGAGTTCAAAGAAGGCCTTTGTACATGAAATCATGGAAACAGATGTCGTGACAGTAAGTCCCTCAGATAATTTAGACTACTGTATGGAGTTAATGAGTACAAAACGAGTTCGGCATTTGCCCGTTTTAGAGAATAGTATTGTAATTGGAATCATCTCCATTAGTGATGTAGTCAAAGCAATAATTGATTTACAAAAAGACACAATTGAACATTTAAACTCCTACATAACACAATAAAAGCGGAATACCTTAAGAATTAAAACAGCTACAAATTTTTTGTAGCTGTTTTTGTTTGTCAATACATGTCTATTTTTATAAAAGAATAGTATAAAAGCTTCCTTTTTAAAGCAAGTCTTATATCTTTGTCAACTAGAATAAAATCTAAAAACAATGGACAAAAATAGCAAAAGAAGAGAAGCATTATTATACCACGCAAAGCCAACTCCTGGTAAAATTCAAGTAGTTCCTACAAAGAAATATGCAACGCAAAGAGATTTATCTTTGGCCTATTCCCCTGGTGTCGCTGAACCCTGTTTAGAAATTGCAAAAGACGTAAACAACGTTTATAAATATACTGCAAAAGGAAATTTAGTTGCTGTGATTACAAACGGTACTGCCGTTTTAGGATTGGGTGATATTGGTCCAGAAGCTTCTAAACCAGTAATGGAAGGTAAAGGGTTGTTGTTTAAAATTTTTGCAGATATAGATGTATTTGATATTGAAATTGGCACTAAGGATATTGAAGAATTTATTCAGACTGTAAAAAACATAGCACCTACTTTTGGTGGAATTAATTTAGAAGATATTAAAGCACCTGAATCTTTTGAAATTGAAAGACGGCTAGTAGAAGAGTTGAATATTCCAGTAATGCATGATGATCAGCACGGTACGGCTATCATATCTTCGGCTGCATTATTGAATGCATTAGAATTGGCGAATAAAAAAGCTGAGGATGTAAAATTAGTAGTTTCAGGAGCAGGTTCAGCAGCACTGGCTTGTTCTGATTTGTATGTTTTATTAGGGGTTAAAATTGAAAATATTTTCATGTTTAATAGCAAAGGATTATTGACAAAAGACAATCCTAAACTATCTGAACTGCAACAAAAATATGCCAAAGATATTCCGGCTATGACCTTGCAAGAAGCCTTGGTTGATGCAGATGTTTTTTTAGGCTTGTCCACAGGAGATATTATGTCTCCACAAATGTTACTTGGAATGGCTGATAATCCCATTGTTTTTGCAATGGCTAATCCAGATCCAGAAATTGATTATAACCTTGCTATTGCAACCCGTAAAGATGTGATTATGGCAACGGGTCGGTCGGATTTTCCCAATCAGGTGAATAATGTTCTTGGATTTCCTTATATTTTTAGAGGGGCACTTGATGTTCGTGCAACCAAAATAAACGAAGCCATGAAAATGGCCGCTGTCAAAGCGCTGGCTTTGTTGACTAAAGAATCAGTTCCGGAGCAAGTAAATGTGGCTTATGGTGCTACAAAATTAAATTTCGGTAGGGAGTATATTATCCCAAAACCTTTTGACCCAAGGTTAATTACTATTGTGGCTCCGGCTGTAGCTAAAGCAGCAATGGATTCCGGTGTAGCATTGAACCCTATTACGGATTGGAAAAAATACGAAGAAGAACTCTTGGATCGTCTAGGGAATGATAATAAAATGGTTCGTTTGATTACAAACCGAGCAAAGATGGATCCTAAGAAAATTGTTTTTGCTGAAGCAGACCATTTAGATGTGCTTAAAGCGGCTCAAATTGTACAGGAAGAGGGAATTGGTTTTCCAATTTTATTAGGGAATAAAGAAATTATATTGGAACTAAAAGAAGAAATTGGTTTTGATGCGGATGTTCAAATTATTGATCCTAAAATAAAAGAGGAAGAAGGGAGAAGAAATAAGTTTGCTACAACGTATTGGTCTTCCAGACAAAGACGTGGGATTTCTTTTTTAGATGCGCAAAAATTAATGCGAGAAAGAAACTACTTTGCCGCAATGATGGTTAATGAAGGGGAAGCAGATGCACTGGTAACAGGACACTCAAGAAGTTATCCATCTGTTGTTAAACCCATGTTGCAACTCATCGAAAAAGCGCCAGGAGCTTCTATTATAGCTACTACTAACATGATGATGACTGCTCGTGGGCCCATGTTTTTGTCAGATACCGCTATAAACATCAACCCATCAGCAGATGATTTAGCTAAGATTGCCATCATGACGGCTAAAACAGCCAAAATGTTTGGGGTAGAACCAGTGATTGCAATGATATCATTTTCTAATTTTGGATCGTCTACAAGTGAAAGTGCAGCCAAAGTAAGAGAAGCGGTGGCTTATTTACATAAAAATCATCCGGAGATGATTATTGATGGAGAGCTTCAAGCAGATTTTGCGTTGAACCCAGAAATGTTGAAAGCAAAATTTCCTTTTTCAAAATTAGCAGGTAAAAAAGTAAACACTTTAATTTTTCCAAATTTAGAATCAGCAAACATTACGTATAAGCTTTTGAAAGAATTGAATAAAGTTGATTCAATAGGCCCTATTATGCTAGGAATGGGTAAACCTGTCCACATATTTCAATTGGGCGCAAGCGTTGAGGAAATGGTGAATATGGCTGCTATTGCGGTGATTGATGCTCAGGAAAAAGAAATGAAAAAAGCAAAACAAATTTAATTTAATAGTCTGTAGGCAAGAAGCGTAGTTAAAATTATGAATTTAATTTAACCGTATGCTAATTTTGTTATATTTGGAAATATATTAACACTTCATGATAGCACATTTACAAGGTAAATTAGTAGAGAAATCACCCACGCAAATAATTATTGATTGTGGAGGCGTTGGCTACCATGTGAATATTTCTTTACATACGTATTCCTTACTACCAGACACAGATTTAATAAAAGTCTATACGCATCTTCAGATAAAAGAAGATGCGCATACACTTTTTGGTTTTATGGAAAAGTCAGAAAGAGAAATTTTCAGGCTCTTATTATCTGTTTCCGGGATAGGAGCGAGTATAGCTAGAACCATGCTTTCCTCATTAGATCCAAAACAAATTACTAATGCAATTGCATCTGCAGATGTAATTATTATTCAATCTATAAAAGGAATAGGCAGTAAAACAGCTCAAAGAGTAATACTTGATTTAAAGGAAAAAGTATTAAAATTATATGATTTAGATGAAGTTTCTATGTCACAGAGCAATACAAATCGAGATGAAGCGTTATCTGCTCTGGAAGTCCTTGGGTTTGTACGAAAAACTTCCGAAAAACTTATTGAAAAAATAGTCCAAGAAGATCCAGATGCTTCTGTAGAATCAATTATCAAAAAAGCGTTAAAGAACCTCTAATAGGTATTTAAGAAAACGAGTTGTATGCATAAAATTTGTATTTTTTTGCTTGTTTTATTTTGTGGATTAGTGTCGCAGGCACAAGTAAAAGAGACAGCTCAGGATACCGTTAAAACTGGTTTTTCCATTGGGAAACTTCAACTAAAAAACCCTCAAAGTATTCTTTCGGCTTACACGTATGATCCTGTTACGGATCGTTATGTTTATACGAATTCCGTAGATGGGTTTTCTATTAATTATCCTATAATTTTAACTCCAAAAGAATACGAAAATCTTGTTTTGAAAGAATCCATGCGAGATTACTTCAAGAAAAAAGTAGATGCTATTGATGGAAAAAAAGAAGGTAGCGAACTGGCTAAAAGGGATTTGTTGCCCAGATATTATGTAAAATCGGGTCTTTTTGAATCTATTTTTGGAAGTAATACTATTGATGTGAAGCCTACAGGATCCGTAGAAATGGATTTGGGAATGCGGTACACAAAACAAGATAATCCATCCTTTTCGCCAAGAAATAGGTCTACGCTATCTTTCGATTTTGATCAAAGGATCAGTATGAGTCTGATGGGGAAAGTGGGTACACGACTTAATGTTAATGCAAATTACGACACCCAGTCTACATTTGCTTTTCAAAATTTAATTAAATTAGATTACGCTCCTTCAGAAGATGATATTATTCAAAAAATTGAAGTAGGAAATGTGAGTATGCCACTAAATAGTTCTCTAATAAGAGGAGCTCAAAGTTTATTTGGTGTAAAAACGCAACTACAATTTGGGAAAACAACTATAACTGGCGTTTTTTCGGAACAAAAATCACAAACTAAAAGTTTAATTGCTCAAGGCGGTGGAACAATAGAGGATTTCGAGATGTTTGCTCTAGATTATGATAGTGACAGGCATTTTTTCCTTTCCCAATATTTTAGAAGTAGGTACGATAAATCACTGGTAAATTATCCCTTTGTTGATAGTAGGGTTCAAATCTCGAGAATCGAAATTTGGGTAACCAACAAACAAAACCGCGTTACAACGACCAATAATAATTTAAGAAATATTATTGCGCTTCAGGATTTAGGGGAAGGGCAATTGTCTGGATTACCTGATAATGAAGTGGTAGTTTTAGACCCTTCATCAGGAATTTTTAACAATCCTTTAGATTCTCCTACGGACAACTCTAATAATGATTATGATCCCTCTCAAATACTTACGGGAGCAGGTTTGCTGAATCGTAATATTCGTGAAATAGTAACTGCAAATTCGGGGTTTAACGTCACTGTCAGTGAGGGGCAGGATTATTCTAAATTAGAAAACGCCAGAAAATTGAATCCGAATGAATATACTTTCAATTCGCAATTAGGGTATATTTCATTGCAACAACGATTGGCTAACGATGAGGTTTTAGCAGTTGCCTATCAATATACGATAGGAGACAAAGTGTATCAGGTGGGAGAATTTGGTAACGATGGCGTAGATGCAACCGTGGTAACAGGAAATACTCCCTCAAACCAAGCAATTATTTCACAAAGTTTAGTCTTGAAAATGTTGAAAAGCAATTTGACCAACGTAAAAAATCCAGTCTGGAACCTGATGATGAAAAATATTTATCAGATTCAAGGTGGCTATCAATTGAAACAAGAAGATTTTAGGTTTAACATTCTTTATACAGATCCTTCACCATTAAATTACATTACGGAAGTTGCAGGAATTCCTTTTCCAGCAAATCCTGCCAAAGAAAATGAAGTTGCCGAAACCCCTTTGTTGAAAGTATTTAATTTAGATAAATTAAATTATAATAATGATCCGCAAACCGGTGGAGATGGTTTTTTTGATTTCCTACCGGGTTTGACAATAGATGCGCAAAACGGAAGAATAATATTCACCACTAAAGAACCTTTTGGGGAACTATTATTTTCTAAATTGTCTAATACGGGTTCAGCAGAAAATTATAACAATGTTAGTACTTATAATGAAAATCAGAAGAAATACGTGTTTCGTAACATGTACCGTAATACCCAATCTGGCGCTTTGCAGGACAGCGATAAAAATAAATTTCTATTGAGAGGAAAATACAAATCGACTGGTAGCGACGGAATTCCAATTGGCGCATTCAATGTTCCTCAAGGATCAGTAGTAGTTACTGCGGCTGGAAGAGTTTTAGTGGAAGGAATTGATTACAGCGTCAATTATCAGTTAGGCCGCGTTCAAATTTTGGACCCCTCATTGCAAGCATCAAATACACCTATTGAAGTGTCATTAGAAAACAATTCTGTTTTTGGTCAACAAACCAGAAGATTTATGGGGTTAAATGTAGAGCATAAAATTTCCGAAAACTTTGTGGTTGGGGGTACATTCTTAAAAATGTCTGAACGACCGTTTACACAAAAATCAAGCTTTGGGCAGGAATCCGTAAACAATACCATTTTTGGATTCAATACTAATTTCTCTACCGAAGTTCCTTTCCTAACCCGTTTGGTAAATAAATTACCAAATATTGATACTGATGTGCCTTCGAATCTTTCGGTACGAGGGGAAATAGCCTTTTTGAAACCAGATTCACCAAAAGCAGATCAGTTTCAGGGAGAATCTACCATTTATGTAGATGATTTTGAAGGTTCCCAATCTACCATCGATATGCGTTCTCCTTATTCTTGGAGTCTGGCATCAACACCCGATAGAAACGCTACAAGTACATATGATTTTAATGCTAGCGCTAATGATTTGAGCTATGGATTCAAAAGAGCCAGATTAGCATGGTATTCTATTGACCCTGTTTTTTATACGCAAAAGCCCGTTGGAATCTCTAATGAAGATTTGTCTTTCAATAAAACCCGAAGAATTTTTAGTGAGGAATTGTATCCTTTGACGGATATTGCACAAGGTCAATCGCAAATTATAAATACGTTAGATCTGAGTTATTACCCATCTGATCGGGGACCCTATAACAATAATCCAAATGGAGCTTTAAACCCAGCAGAAAATTTTGGAGGGATTATGCGTTCGTTAAATTCTACAAATTTTGAACAAGGAAATGTGGAATACATTCAGTTTTGGGTGTTAGACCCGTACGTTGGAAATGGTCAGGCTCCTCAATCAAATACTGGAAAAATATATTTCAATTTAGGGGAAATAGCGGAGGATGTCTTAAAAGATGGAAGAAAACAATATGAGAATGGACTTGGTCCTGGCCAGATATTAGTAAATCCAAGACCGCTGTGGGGTGATGTTCCTGCTTCTCAATCATTGATTTATGCTTTTGACACCAATGCTGAGAATAGAAGGAATCAAGATATTGGGTTGGATGGTTTGGCTAATGCAAATGAAGGATCCGTGTATACTAATTTCGCATCAGAACTAGATCCTGCAGCAGATGATTATACTTTTTATTTGAATGCATCAGGAGGTATCTTAGACCGTTATAAAATGTATAATGGTACCGATGGTAACTCCGCCGTGGATATTAATGATCCTAACAGAGGATCATCAACAGTTCCTGATGTGGAAGATATAAACAGGGACAATACGATGAATACTATCAATGCTTACTATGAATATAGTATTGATGTACAACCCGGAATGAGTATTGGACAAAATTATATTACTGATATAAGAAACACGCAGGTGTCCCTGCCAGATGGTTCTACCACTGAAGCCAGATGGTTACAGTTTAAAATTCCGGTTTCTCAGCCAGAAAATGTTATTGGAAACATTTCTGATTTTAGATCCATCCGTTTTATGAGAATGTTCATGACAGGTTTTAATGACGAAGTGACGGTTCGTTTTGGAGCCTTGGATTTAGTGCGTGGAGAATGGAGAAGGTATACCAATACCCTTGATTTTAATGATACAAATAGTGCGGATGACAACACTAATTTAGATGTTTTGGCCGTGAACGTTCAGGAAAATAACGAAAGATGTCCTGTGAATTATATTACTCCGCCAGGTGTACAGAGAGAGCAATTATACAATAATAATACGGTTATCAATCAGAATGAGCAATCCCTGGCATTAAGAGTTTCCGGAGACGGATTAGAACCAGAAGATTCCAGAGCTGTTTTTAAAAATGTAAGTATTGATATGCGGCAATTCAAGAAATTGAAAATGTTTTTACACGCGGAATCTTTAACGGGCGAAATCGCACTTCAAGACAATCAAATGGTAGGTTTTATTCGTTTTGGAAATGATTTCACCCAAAATTTCTATCAAATTGAGATTCCTTTAAAAGTAACCATTCCTTCATCTGGATCCAATGCTGATTGTTCTCCTTTGAGTGCTGAAGCAGTTTGGCCAGAAGAGAATGAAATTGATTTGTCTTTGGCATTATTGACTAAATTGAAGATTTTAGCAATGAGTGTAGATCAAAGTACATTGCCATTAGACGGTATTTATTATCCAGACACTGATCCCAGTATGCCAGATGGAGACGGCAGTACTACTTTAAAGTTAGGGATAAAAGGAAATCCTAACTTTGGCTTAGTGAGAACACTAATGGTAGGTTTGAAAAACAGTGACCTTCGCAACGATATAAAAGGGGAGGTTTGGTTTAATGAGCTTCGCTTGGCGGATATGGACAACCAAGGCGGAATGGCGGCGGTTTTAAATGTGGATTCAAATTTAGCTGATTTTGCGACTGTTTCAGCTTCTGGCAGAAAAAGCACTATTGGTTTTGGATCGCTAGAACAAGGACCAAACGAAAGAAGTCGGGAGGATACGGAACAATACAGTATTGTAACAAATGTAAACCTTGGAAAATTATTGCCTCAAAAATGGGGGGTTAATTTGCCATTTAATTACGCTATTGGCGAAGAAACCATAACTCCAGAATACGACCCTTTCAATCAAGATATTAAATTAAAACTATTACTTGAGAATACTGTGGATCAAAATCAAAAGGACAATATTACCAGTAGAGCCGTTGATTACACAAAGCGCAAGAGTATAAACTTTATTGGTGTACGAAAAGAACGTCAACCAGAACAGAAACAACGTGTTTACGACCCGGAAAATTTCACATTCTCGCAGTCTTTCAATGAAGTAGAACGACATGATTTTGAAATTGAAGATTATGTAGATCAGCAAGTGAATTCATCGGTGGATTATGCATACACTTTTAAACCTAAAGCAGTGGAGCCGTTCAAGAAATCGAAATTCATGAAAAAAAGCAATTATTGGAAGCTTTTAAGTGATTTAAATTTCAACTATTTGCCGTCAAATATTTCATTTAACAGTACCATTATCAGACAATACAACCGCCAACAATTTAGACAAGTTGAAGTTGTAGGGATAGGTCTGGATCCTTTATACCGCAGAAATTTCGCTTTTAATTATCAATACGGCTTCAATTATAATTTGACTAAATCATTGAAATTAAATTATACAGCTTCCTCGAGTAATATTGTTAAAAATTATTTGAATGCAGATAATGAGCCTATTGATAGCTTTACCATTTGGGACAGTTATTGGGATATTGGTGATCCAAACCAGCACATGCAACAATTGGTTTTAAATTATGAAATTCCAATTAATAAAATTCCTTTATTCAGTTTCGTAAAAGCAAATTATTCGTATACCGGGGACTACAGCTGGCAACGTACCTCTAATGCACTGTCTCAAATACAAATTGATGGGAATGATTATAATTTGGGGAATACCATTCAAAATGCAAGTTCCAACAATCTGAGTGCAGCATTCAATATGGAACTGTTGTATAAGTATTTAGGAGTAACAAAAAACACCAATAAAACGGTTCCGAAACCAAAAGTAGCAGCCCCAAAACCAGGTGAAAAAATAGTGAATAATAACGCGACTCAAATTCCAAAGAACAATCCTTTTTTTGATGGTTTAATTGGAATTTTGACCAGTGTTAAGAATATTCAAATGAATTATACCCACAACAGCGGTACGATTTTACCAGGATATACTCCCGGTGTTGGATTCTTGGGTTCTTCAAGACCGTCATTAGGGTTTATATTTGGAAGTCAAGATGATGTGCGTTACGAAGCAGCTAAAAATGGATGGTTAACGAATTATCCGGACTTCAATCAAAACTTCTCTCAGGTAACCAATAAATTATTTAAAGCTACAGCTAATGTTGATTTGTTTCCGGATCTAAAAATTGATCTGACATTAGACAGGGCTTTTTCTGAAAATTTTTCAGAACAATACGATGTTTCAAATGGAGTTTACAATGCCCGATCGCCCTACAATACCGGTATTTTCTCTATTTCGGCAGTTTTGATTAAAACGTCTTTCTCCGTGAGTGATGAAAATAGCTCAGCAGCTTTTGATGATTTTAGAATGAACCGACTTACCGTGGCAAATCGCTTGGCAACTGAAAGAGGAATCGACATAAACAATCTTAACAATCGAGATGCCGAAGGCTTTCCATTGGGATACGGCAAAAATAATCAAGCCGTATTGTTACCGGCCTTTTTAGCAGCCTATTCAGGAGGTGATGCATCCAATGTTTCCTTGGGGATTTTTAGAAGTTTTCCAATACCGAACTGGGCGATAAAATACAATGGATTGATGCGTTATGGTGTTTTCAAAAAGAATTTTAAACGCTTCTCCTTGCAACACAATTATCGAGCATCATATACTATAAACGCCTTTAGATCGAATTTTGAATATGATAATGCACCAGATGGAGTAGATGCAAACGGTAATTTTTACAATCAGACGATTATGTCAAATATTAACTTAGTAGAACAATTCAGTCCGTTGTTAAGAATGGATTTTGAATTAAAAAGCTCTTTAAAAGTACTCACCGAAATTAAAAAAGACAGGGCTTTGTCCATGAGTTTTGACAATAATTTATTGACAGAAGTAAAAGGAATTGAATATATAGTGGGAATGGGATATCGATTTAAAGATGTGATTTTCTCTTCACGTCTTGCGGATAATCCAACAGGAATAATAAAAAGTGATATCAATTTGAAAGGAGATGTGTCCTATCGTAACAATCAAACTATTGTTCGGTATTTAGATTATAATAACAATCAACTGGCAGGTGGACAAAATATATGGTCTGTAAAATTAACGGCTGATTATGCTTTCAGTAAAAATCTGACGGCTATTTTTTATTACGATCATTCTTTTTCGAAAGCGGTAATTTCGACTTCTTTTCCGTTGACCAATGTTCGATCTGGATTTACGCTAAGGTATAATTTTGGAAATTAATTTTTCAAAATCTAAACCAGATTTGAACAGAAGATTGTTACATTTGTCACAGAGAATTTCAATTAATAATTATCAATTACAATTTAGATGAACATACCAGCAAATTTAAAGTACACTAAAGATCACGAATGGATTAGTATTGACGGCGATATCGCAACAGTAGGGATCACTGATTTTGCACAAAAAGAATTAGGGGATATTGTATATGTTGAGGTAGAAACGTTAGACCAAACATTAGAGAAAGATGAAGTTTTTGGAACAGTAGAGGCCGTTAAGACAGTTTCAGATTTATTTCTTCCTATTGCAGGTGAAATTATTGCTTTCAATGATACTTTAGAGAGTACTCCTGAAAGTGTGAATTCAGATCCATATGGTGCTGGATGGATGATCAAAATTAAAATAGCAAATTTGGATGAAGTCGATGGGTTACTTTCCAGCGATTCGTATAAAGAATTAATAGGTGCTTAAACAATTCTATTTTTGGGCTGCTATACTATGGGCCGGAACAATTGCTTTTTTTTGTTTGGTACAATTGAATAATGTCCCTTTGGGAAATGTTGCAAATTTAGACAAATTTGTCCATGCTTTTTTTCATTTTGTATTGACAATGCTTTGTTTCTTGGTCTTAAAAAGTCGGTCGAATGCAATAAATGGTTTAAAACCCTTAATGGTTTCGTTTCTGTTTTCTGTTATTTTTGGCATTGGAATTGAAATTGCGCAGGAGATGTTAACCAAAACCAGACATGCAGATGTTTTTGATGTTTTAGCAAATTTGTCTGGAGCAACCTTAGCTGCAGGAGTTGTGATTTTATTTGGACTGAATACTAAGCAAAGATAACTCTCAAAAAATATATAAAGTCCCACTTCGGTGGGATTTTTTGTTTTTGGGTGTTTTACAAAGGCAATATTTATGTACGTAAGACTGTTGTTTAGGATGTGTTTTTTATAAACTAAGTCAAATATTTGTCATAGTTCTAAATAAATCAAATAGAAGAGTTTTATATGAAAGTTATGTTCGGATAAAATGTATTTTTGTGTGTTATAATTTGGTAAAATTAAGAAATCAAAAAACGCTATGAATATCAGGCAATATTTAGATTCCACCTATTTAAAAACTGCGGAGCAAGCGGGTATGAATGAAACGCAAAATAGTCTTGTTGCTCAGGGATTCGTTCAGGAAGCTATTGAGGAGCATTTTAAACTGATTATGATTCGTCCTGAAATGGTTTCAATTGCTAAAAATATGATAACAAAAGCTAATTCGATTCTACAGATTGGAACTGTGATTGATTTTCCTGAAGGCAAATCTTCAGTTGAAGATAAACTTAAAGAAGCCCTTAATGCGATTCAAGATGGTGCCGATGATTTGGATTTTGTTTGCAATTATGAAGCTTTCAAAGATGGTAAAACTGATATAATAAAAGAAGAAATCTTAAAATGTACTCAATTAGGGTTATCTAATAATAAAGTAGTAAAGTGGATTATTGAAGTAGCGGCACTTAATGATAAAGAAATTATTCAATTATCAAGTTTGATAAAAAATGTAATTGTTTCTAATTTCGAACAAGAGTTTTTTTCTAAGGTTTTTGTGAAGTCCTCAACAGGATTTTATAAAACGGAGAATAATTTACCAAATGGAGCTACTATTTCAGCAATAATGATGATGCTTGAAAATGCATGTCCTCTTCCGGTGAAAGCTGCAGGGGGAGTCAGAACGTATGAAGAAGCTGTTGCGATGATTCAGTTGGGTGTAAAACGAATAGGAACCTCCGGGGCAAAAAGGATTGCTGATGGTCAAAATTTAGATAATGAATATTAATTTGAAAAAGAAATTAAGCATGAAAAAAGGATTGTTCACATTGCTTTTGCTGTTGTATTCCTTTTTTATTTCTGCTCAGGAAATAACAAGTGTAACGGTACAATCCGGTAATTCTGCAGAACGTTTTCCTGTTTTTTCCAATTGTGTGAACGTGCAGTCTAAAGTATTGGAGAATTGCTTTTACGATCAAGTACAGGATTTTGTTTTTGCAAATTTTGAAGTTGCAGAGCATTTAAAAGAAAATGGTTTCCAGGGTAATGTAAAAGTACTTTTTGAGGTAAACGGCGAGGGTTTTTTTAAAGTGATTTATGTGGATGCCATTGAGGAGAAATTGATAGAAGAAACGAAAAGAGTTTTTAGTGAATTTCCCAAAATACAACCTTCAACGTATAACGGAAAACCAACCTATGCGAGATTTACAATGGCAATTTCGATCCCATTGAAAAGCAGAGCGGAAGTAGTTGCTGAAACATTGGCACAAGCCGAAATCATACCAAACAATACTAAAAAGCTAACAGAGCTGGATAGTATTGTTTATAAGAAATTCAATAGTCCTGAATTAGAAAGTCATTTAAATGTTCCTTTCTCGCATAGCTATTATGCGCAATTTGATGCTTCATTAAATCAGATGGGAAGCAACAATCATACAGCTTCTAAACCCTACACGTATGCTGAGGTATCAAAGTATTATGACCTGAAAGGAGTCAATGAGAAGTTAAAAAAGAAGGCCTCAAGTTGGTGGGCGAGAAAGTTATGGAATGAAAATACTGTAGAAATTCAAGGGGAAGGCTACTGGTTTACACTGAATCCTATTTTTGATGTACAAGTTGGGAAAGCATCAAAAAGTGAAGCGTCCTATACCTATGTGAATACACGGGGCATTAATTTTCGCGGCGGTTTAGGAAAAACGCTGAATTTTACCACAACTGTTTTTGAAAGTCAAGGCCGTTTTTCGGACTACTACAATCGTTATGCCGAATCCATTAGACCTGCGGGGGGAAATCCTGCAATTATCCCTGGTATTGGAATTGCAAAAGATTTTAAAACGGATGCCTATGATTTCCCTTTGGCAGAAGCCAATTTGACGTTTGCTCCTAGTAAATATATTGATTTACAGCTGGGTTATGGGAGGAATTTTATAGGCGATGGTTACCGTTCTTTGTTAGAAAGTGATGGCGCCAGTCCCTATCCGTACTTTAAATTGAATACGAATTTCTGGAAAATTAAATATACCAATACTTATATGTGGCTCAAAGATGTTCGTCCCGAAGTAACATTGGAACGAACCTACGCTACTAAGTTTATGGCAAATCACTATTTGAGTTGGAATGTTTCGAATAGATTGAATCTTGGCTTTTTTGAGTCGGTGATTTGGACGAATACTAATGACAGAGGTTTTGATGTAAGTTTTGTGAATCCAATTGTTTTTTATCGCTCTGTTGAGTTTGCATCTTCCGCGAGAAGCGGAAATGCGATTTTAGGGTTGACCTATAAATACAAATGGAGCAATCAAATTAATTTACACGGACAATTTATTCTAGATGAATTTTCTCTTGGTGATGTCAAGAAAAGAGACAATAGTTGGAAAAACAAATATGGCTATCAGCTAGGCGTCAAGTATTACAATGCTTTCAAGGTGGATAATTTACTAGTGCAATTAGAGTACAATCATGTCCGTCCCTATGTCTATTCTCATAGTATGCCGATCACTAATTATGGGCACAACAATCAAAGTATAGGACATCAATGGGGAGGAAATTTTAAGGAATTAATCGCCATAGCCCGTTATCATAAAGGGCGGTATTTTACTGATGTAAAATTGACTACCGGAACTCGAGGATTGGATTTTGATACAACACAAGATAATTTCAATTATGGAGGAAATATCTATAAAGATTATGATGAAAACAGACCTTTTGATAGTGGTGTAAAAGTGGGTCAGGGAAATAAAACGGCAGTTTTTATTGCTGATTTACAAGGGGGATATCTGATAAATCCAACAACAAATTTAAAACTTTTTGGTAGTTTTATTTATAGAAGTTTTGACCCAACCAAAAATACGGCAACTACTTTTAGAGAAAGTACGAATTGGTTTACTTTGGGGTTAAGGGCAGATATCTTTAATTGGTATTTTGATTATTAATTTTTATTTTTGTTTTGTATTTTTTTTTATGAATTGTTTTTTGTCAAATCCCTTTTGATACCCTACTTTTGCAAAAGTTTTTACAAAGCAAATAATCTTTAGCATTGAACGCAACACAAAGTACTGTTTCATTAAAATCTGTTTACATTGATTTCAGAGAAATCACTAAAGCTCGACTTGCTATTAGTGTCGTGTTTTCTTCTATTGCAGGATTTATACTTGGAATTTATGACTTCCATTCTCTGGATTGGATGGTGTTGTTAAAGTTGGCTATTGGGGGATATTGTATGGTGGGTGCTTCCAATGCTTTTAATCAGGTTATCGAAAAAGATTTAGATGCCTTAATGGATCGAACGAAAAATCGTCCCGTTCCGGCAGGGAGGATGTCTAGAATGACAGCGTTAATTATAGCGAGCCTTTTAACATTGATAGGACTTGCATTACTTTATACGATCAATCCTAAAACCGCTATGTTTGGCGCTATTTCAATATTTTTATATACAAGTGTCTATACCCCATTAAAAACGATGACTTCATTATCTGTTTTTGTGGGTGCTTTTCCAGGAGCTATTCCTTTTATGTTGGGTTGGGTTGCGGCGACAGGTGAGTTTGGGATAGAAGCGGGAACCTTATTTCTAATACAGTTTTTTTGGCAATTCCCTCATTTTTGGGCGATTGGTTGGTTTTTGTATGAAGACTATGAGAAAGCGGGTTTCTTTATGTTGCCCACAGGTAAGAAAGACAAAGGCACGGCTTTGCAGATTATTTTATATACAGTTTGGCTTATTTTAGCATCGCTTTTACCTGTTTTAGGATACACAGGACGGTTGTATATAACGCCAATTGCCGCAATTGTTGTATTTTTACTTGGACTATGGATGTTGTTTTATTCCATTCGCTTGTACAAATTAAGAACTGCAAAAGCAGCAAGGACTTTAATGTTAGTCAGTGTTTCTTATATTACATTATTACAGTTAGTTTATATAGTTGATAAATTTTTAAGATAGTTATGGAGATGATAATGACAGCAGCTGAACAAAAATCGAGAACGGCAAGGTCCTACAAATTGATTTTATTGTTCGCCATGGTAAGTATGACCATGATGTTCGCGGGACTTACAAGTGCTTTTGTGGTAAGTAAATCCAGAGCAGATTGGTTGAAGGACTTTCAATTGCCAACAGCATTTTATTACAGTACAATTGCAATTATAGGATGCAGTATCACTTTTCATTTGGCAAAAAAAGCGATTCAAAAAAACAATCAAACTGGTACTACAAAGCTTCTTTTAGCTACCTTAGCATTGGGAATAATTTTTGTAATTTTACAGTTTGTAGGTTTTGGTCAAATAGTAGATAATGGTTATTATTTCACCGGAAGTGGAAGTTCAATCACCACTACTTTTTTATATGTTGTAACCGTTGTGCACTTGTTTCACCTAGCTGGTGGCGTGATTTCACTTCTGATTATAATTTATAATCATTTTAAACAAAAATACAATTCATCTCAAACCCTTGGAATTGAACTAGGTGCAATGTACTGGCACTTTCTGGACATATTGTGGGTTTATTTGTTTTTGTTTTTATATTTCTTTAAATAAGAAAAAAACGTAAATTTGGGAACTTTTTAACGAATAACTTTTATGGAAGCGACAGTTACTACTGCAAATAGTGAAGAAAAAACTTGGGGAGGCGGCAATGAGCCAATGGGAGCAAGTTATGGCAAATTAATGATGTGGTTTTTTATCGTATCAGATGCTTTAACGTTCTCTGGATTTCTAGCGGCGTATGGTTTTTCACGATTTAAATTTATTGAAACATGGCCGTTAGCGGATGAAGTGTTTACACATTTTCCATTCATGCACGGAGTATCTGCTCCGATGTATTATGTGGCATTAATGACTTTTATTTTGATTTTTTCATCTGTAACAATGGTTTTGGCCGTTGATGCAGGGCATCAAATGAAAAAGAACAAGGTAGTTCTTTACATGTTTTTAACCATTATCGGAGGTTTGATTTTCGTAGGATCTCAAGCATGGGAATGGAAAAATTTCATCAAAGGCGAATATGGCGCTATTGAAACAAAAGGAGGTAGTTTGCTTCAATTTGTGGATAAAGAAGGACATCGAGTAGCTTTGGCTGATTTTGCTGCAACTCTACCGGAAGAAAGAGAACAATTGACACCAAATAAAGGGAGATGGTTCATGAGTGAACCTGCTTTACCATCGTACTCTGTAGCTGAAGTGCAAGCGGGTTTTAAAGCACATCCAGAACTTTTGATCAGAACCGAGGTAATAACCAAAGAAAAGAGAAAAACAATTCTTTCAAGAGTAGAATCTGAAGCACGATTGAGTCAGGCACATTATGTTGTTGAAGGGGCTAATTTGCAAAGAAACGAATATGGAAGTAAATTATTTGCTGACTTCTTTTTCTTTATCACTGGATTTCACGGATTTCACGTTTTTTCAGGAGTCATAATTAATATTATTATATTTTTCAATGTATTAATTGGGACGTATGAAAAAAGAAAGAGTTATGAAATGGTAGAAAAAGTAGGGCTTTATTGGCACTTTGTCGATTTAGTTTGGGTATTTGTATTCACAGTTTTCTATCTAGTTTAATTTCAAAAAGTAATTATCATGTCACACGAACACGTATCTAACATAGGTAGAATCTGGAAAGTTTTCGGAATATTATCTGCCGTTACAGTAGTAGAAGTCTATTTGGGGATATTGAAACCAGATTTTCTTTTCATGAATGATTTTTTAAGTATGAATTTACTTAATTGGATATTCTATGCTCTTACTATTTTTAAAGCATATTACATTGTATGGGCATTTATGCACATGGAAGGTGAAAAAAGTACTTTAAGAAGTGCAGTTGTTTTTCCAGTAATTTTTCTGATTTTATATTTACTCTTTATTCTTTTGACTGAAGGGGATTATATTTATGAGGTTTTTAAGAATTCTACCATTAAATGGAATTTTTAACAAGATATTAATTCAATAAAAGGGTACGCATTGCGTACCTTTTTTTATTTTTGTACTTTAAATAGTAGCATTACAATGAAAAAAAATATTGTTCTTTTCGTTCTTTTTATTTTACCTATCGTAGCCTATCTTTTTTTCGCTTCTGGGGTAAATGGATTTACTAAATTGCCAACGGTCACACCTAACACTGCAGATTTTGGAAATTGGCACTCTTTAGACGGTAAAAAAGTTAGTTTGAATGGTAAAGTAACTATTCTGGGATTTTCTGGAACGGAGCTTTTAAAAAACCGAGGAAATCTTTTCAATTTAAATCAAAAAATTTACCAGAGGTATCATGAATTCAAAGATGTTCAGTTTGTGGTAATTTGCCCAACCGGAACTGAAAAAGATGCTAAAAAAGTAGTTGATGCTTTGTCTGCTTTTACGGATGTTGCCCAATGGCGTTTTATCTTCGCCTCTCCTCAAGAGATTAATACTTATTATGCTCAATTAAAATTGGTTGAGAACTTAGATGATAAGTTGGGAACTCCTAAGGTCTATATTATTGATAAAAAACGAAATCTTCGAGGAAGAAAGTTAGTAAAGAATACCAAAGAGGGCTATAATACATTTCATCCAGCAGAATTGAGTAATGAAATGTTAGATGATTTTAAAGTAATTCTTTATGAATACCGTGCAGCTCTCAAAAAAAATAATAATGCTACAAGACAAATTTAATTTTTATATTATATGTTTAAAAATAAATCATACATAGGAATTTCTTTTATCATTTTGATCTTTGGTATTTATGCAGTTCCAAAAATAGTAGATAGGATTAAAAACGACAAAGTAGTTCAAGGAGAGCGGCTCGACAGAGTCAATCCAAAAACTGCAGAAGATGATTTGTTAATTAAGATAGGTCCAGCACCTAAATTTGAATTATTAAATCAAGATAATAAGAAAGTTAATAATGAAACTTATAAAGGTAAAGTGTACGTCTTAGAGTTTTTCTTTGCAACCTGTCCTACAATATGCCCAAAAATGAATGAAAGTCTGTTGGTTCTTGAAAAAACTTTTTTTGGCAATCCTAATTTTGAAATTGTTTCTATAACTATAGATCCAGAGCATGACACGTCAGAAGTATTAAAAGAGCATGCAAAGCTATTAGGCGTAAAATCATCAAATTGGAATTTTCTTACAGGAGATAAAGCCTATATTTTTAATCTAGCCAACAAAGGGTTTAATTTATATGCAGGAGAAAATAAAAAAGTGGCAGGAGGGTTTGAACATTCAGGTTTGTTTGCCTTGATTGATAAAAATGGAAATATTCGTTGTAGAAATGATGAATATGGAAATCCAATTTTATATTATGATGGGTTAGATAAAAAAGGGGTGAGAAACATCCAGCAAGACATTAATATTTTATTAAAAGAATAAAATGGAAAACATTTCTTTAGAACAAAAATTCAGCAAGTTAATAATAGCAGTATCCGTAATAATACCGGTAGCTGTTGCTATTCTTTTTGGCGTAAAGTTAAAAGACCTTGGATATGATGTGGAACCTCTTTCTTTTTTGCCTCCTATTTATGCAACAACCAATGGCATTACTGCAGTTTTGCTAATTGGGGCGGTAATTGCGATTAAGAATGGTAAAAGAGCACTTCATGAAAGGTTGATGACAAGTGCTATCGCGCTATCAATTGCTTTTCTTGTAATGTATGTTGCTTATCATATGACTTCGGTTTCAGCTGTGTTTGGAGATTCAAATCATAATCTTATATTGGAGGACTCAGAAAAATTAAGTATAGGATCCTTAAGAATTGTTTATTTACTGATTTTAATTACCCATATTATTTTATCTATTGCCATTATTCCTATGGTCTTGATAACATATGTTAGAGCATTGGCACAAAATTTTGATAGGCATAAAAAAATTGCCAGAATCACTTTTCCTATTTGGTTGTATGTTGCTGTGACCGGAGTGGTTGTTTATTTAATGATTTCACCTTATTATGTATATTAAAACCAATTGTTCAGAATCAAGAGTAAAAACAATGAGAACCGTGTTTGTTTACTTTTCTGTACTGTTTTGTAGCTTGTTTTCAATGACCGCAAAAGCACAATGTGCCATGTGTCGCGCAGCATTAACAAGTAAAGACAATACAGTAACAGCTGCAGCTGTCAATGATGGAATTGTTTATCTAATGGTCATTCCATATATTCTTGTTGCGGGAATTGGGTATGCTATTTATAAAATGAAAAAGAATAAATCAAGTTAATAATCTTTGAATTTCTGGATGTAGAAAAAATCTATTGTAATCCATTTACGGATATATTCACAATGCCTTTTACTTTTATAAAAGCTAGAATTGCTTGATTTGTTAATTGGATTTTTTGGAATTGAATCTCTTCCATTTTTCCATTTATAAAAACACCCTGCATGGGCGAATAATTTTTCAAATAAATCATTATATTTTTTTGGCCCTCTTCGAGGTTTGGTTTTATGGAGTAGCGACAGTTTTGTTGTATTTTTTTGAGTACTAAACCTTGTGCAAGCCAATTTGCCGTTCGTATCAATTTATTTTTGGTATCCAAAACATAATCCAATTGGTCAAAAAATATTTCTTTAGTTTTGTCGTTATATTGTGGAAAACCGGTCAAATATAGTGTTCCGTTTACAGATCCTAATACGTCTAAAGCAATTATCATTTTTCCTTTTTTGTGCCAGATTGCCACATTTTGTACTTTGACTTTTTTAGAGCCAGACCCAAATTCCTGTCCGACAAAATTCTTGCTCATGATTTTTGAGGCTTCATGATAGCTCGAAACAGCGATAATATTTGCGGTAATTTCCTCGGGAATTTTAGCTACGGGTTTTAAGACAATTTTGGATGGGTTGAATTTGGATTCTGGTTGTTTGCCGATGAATGTTTCCATGTTACACTTCATACCCATTTCTATTACGAAAGTATCATTTTTAAGTTTGGCATTGGTTGAGTAAATTTCAATTGGTACAATTCGAAACCAGCTTTCATAATTGTCATTCATGAGAAAAGGAACGCAAATTTTTTCTAAAGCTGTCAAAACAGTAGGTTTAAAATCCATAGCTTTTGCAATAGCATCGTCAATTTTCTTTTCAATTTTCGATTTGAAAAGTTTTATGCCAGGATTAATTAAATAGGTAACTGGAACATTTTTCCCAAAAACTGCCATGGTAGGACTTTCGTTCCAGTCTAATGATTTTAGTTCTGTTTTAGTATCTAATTTCCAATTTATCAAAGCCACATCGCTTACTAAAGTAACAACACCATTGAGGTTGAATTCTCTGGTATCATACATTTCGATACCCATTTTTTTTGTGCCAATTCTATATTTAATGGTAGCTTTTAATGGTAAAACGGTTCTTATTTTTTCGCTTTTTGTACTAGCATCATTTTTTATTGTAATGGGCGCCATTTTCCAAACTTTTATTTCAATATTGTCGTCTTCAATATTGCTGTCCTCATATATGAGTCCAGTGAGTATTGAGTTGGTTTGATTTTCAATATCTTTAAGTTTAATACTAATGGGCATGTTAACAAAGGAGGCAAGGTTATCATACACTAAAGGTGTAGCATCATCTGGCTCAGGTTTTAAAGCCTCAATTTTGTTGGATGTAGCGCAACTGGTTAGTACTAGGGTAGTAAGAATTATAAATAGAGAAGATGAAAATTTATACATTTTGTTTTAGTTAAGTCAGGCAAAATTAGGAAAACAATTCTTTTTTTATGAATTTTTGTAACAAATGCGAAGTTCTAATGTCTAATTGTTTTATAGTTGATTTGTAGATAAAATAGTTCCTATTATTTCATAAATCTTTAATAGAAAAAGTTAAATTTGTTTTGCAGTTATGCTGCACTTTTATTCAAAAATATATGAAAAAAAGAAGTTTTTTTAGTTTAGTTATCATTTTAATTTGTTCCGTAACAATGCAGGCACAAACCAAAATGTGGACTTTAGACGAATGTGTTAAATATGCTTTGCAAAATAATATTTCGATTAAACAATCCGAATTGGATTCAAAGACTGCACTAATCGATAAAAAAGGAGCCATCGGAAATTTTCTTCCTTCTCTTAATGCAAGTGCTTCTCATTCTTGGAATATCGGTTTAAACCAAGATATTACTACAGGGCTTTTACGGAATCAAACTACTCAGTTTACTTCAGCGGGTGCTAATGTAGGGGTAGATATCTACAAAGGGCTACAAAATCAAAATACACTTCGTAGAGCCAATCTTTCTATAATAGCTGCCAAATACCAATTGTTGAAAATGCAAGAAGATATTGCCTTAAATGTTGCCAATGCTTTTTTGCAAATACTTTTTAACAAAGAAAATTTAAAAGTACAAAAAGAACAATTAGGGATCAATGAAAAGCAATATGCACGTTCAGAAGAATTGGTTAAAGCTGGATCAATTCCTAGAGGGGATTTATTAGATGTTCGCGCTACCGTGGCCTCTAATAATCAAAACGTTATTAATGCAGAAAATGCGTTGTTGATTTCTAAATTAAGTTTGGCTCAATTGTTACAGTTAAAAGATTTTGAAAATTTTGATGTAATTGATGATACAAATATCCGGGATGAAAATAATATCATGGTTCAAACTCCAGCTGCTATTTACAACAAAGCGGTAGAAAATAGAACAGAATTAAAAATTGCGAGAGCTAATTTAGAGATTGCCAAAAAAGACGTAGAAATCGCAAAAGGAGCTTTTCAGCCTACTTTACAAGGTTTTTATAGTTTTAATAGTCGGGTCTCGTATGCCGATGTTCCAGTATTTGATGCTATGGGAAATATAATTGGTACAAGAAATTCAGCGCCATTTTTCAATCAGTTTGGAGACAATAAAGGACAGTCTTTTGGAGCACAATTATCAGTCCCAATTTTCAATGGATTTTCAGTGCGCAACAATGTGGAGCGTGCTAAGGTAAGTTTAGAACGATCAAAAATAGCCGTTGAACAACAGGATTTAGATTTGCAAAGAAATGTTTTTACTGCGTTTACGGATGCAAAAGGAGCGCTTAATGCTTATGAATCATCAGTTGTTGCACTAGATGCAAGGCTGGGGGCGTACAATTATGCGAAAGAAAGATACGATGTGGGTTTGATGAATTCATTTGATTTTAACCAATCCCAGACCTTATTGACCAATGCGCAATCAGAAGTTATTAGAACCAAGTACGATTATATTTTCAAAATCAAAATATTAGAATTCTATTTTGGAATTCCTCTTATCAAAAACTAATTTATTATGTCTAAGAAAACAATTTATATTTTAATAGGCGGAGCAATAGTAGTCATTGCAGGCCTTGTAATACTTTCAAAATCGGGTGTTATTGGTAACAAAGATAAAGGAACAGAAATAGAAATAGCTCAAGTTATACCTACAACGATTGTTGAAACTGTTTCGGCGACAGGGAAAATTCAACCAGAAATTGAAGTAAAAATTTCATCAGAAGTGTCTGGAGAGATTATTTCTTTGAATGTAAAAGAAGGACAAGTAGTAAAAAAAGGAGATTTATTGGTTAAGATAAATCCAGATTTATACACTTCGGGGTACAATCGTTCGGTGTCCAATTTATCTGGAACTAGAGCAAACTTAAGTCAAGCAGATGCTTCTTTTAAAGAATCTAAATCTAATTACGATAGAAACAAAACCTTATTTGATAAGGGAATTATTTCAAAAGCAGATTGGGACAAAGCATTGGCTGCTTATGAGGTTGCAAAAGCAGCTAAGCAAACCGCGTATTTTAATGTTCAAAGTGCTTCTGCAACTGTAAGTGAAGCCAAAGATAATTTAGGGCGTACTACCATTTACGCTCCTGCAGATGGAACTATTTCAATGTTAAACGTAGAATTAGGGGAGCGCGTTTTAGGAACCCAACAAATGACAGGAACAGAGATTCTAAGAGTGGCCAACTTGAATAATATGGAAGTTGAAGTAGATGTTAATGAGAATGATATTGTAAAAATTAAAGTGGGGGATGAAGCCAATGTAGAAGTTGACGCTTATTTAAAAAAACAATTCAAGGGGATTGTAACCAGTATATCTAATTCGGCAAGTTCTGCATTGACAGCAGATCAGGTAACTAATTTTAAAGTTAAAATTAGAATTCTTAAAGAATCCTACGAAGATTTATTAGAAGGTAAACCCGATACTTATTCCCCGTTCAGACCTGGAATGACTGCAACAGTGGATATTATTACGGAAACAAAAAGCAATGTATTATCTGTGCCAATTAGTTCGGTAGTTGTAAAATCAGATACCGCAGCTGTAAAAGAAATTGTAGTAGTAGATCCTAATGAAGAGCAAAAAGGAGCTGCTCCAAAAAGTGATAAAAAATTCGAATGTGTATTTGTAAAAGTGGGAGATAAAGCCAAAATTAGAATCATTAAAACCGGAATTCAAGACGACACAAATATTGAGGTTTTAATAGGTCTTAAAAAAGGAGATGTGGTCATTACGGGACCATATTCCACAGTAACTAAGGATCTGAATTCAGGAGACAGAGTAGCATTGCTAACGGATAAAGAAAAAGGAGTAAGCAAAAAATAGCCAGTATTAATAACATTTTGAGAATCACAATTCTAAACTTTACTTTTAGAATTGTGATTTTCATGTTAAAATAAAATCTGAAATTGAAATACATATTAAATATTGAAACGGCAACTAAAAACTGTTCTGTAGCTCTAGCCAAAGAAGGGAAAACAATTGTTTATAAAGAAATTGCTGAAGAAGGATATTCTCATGCAGAACGACTCCATGTTTTTATTGAAGAAATTATAAAAGAAGCTGGAATTACCCTCAACGATTTGTCAGCCATCGCTGTAAGTCAAGGCCCGGGGTCCTACACAGGATTGCGAATCGGAGTTTCAGCAGCTAAGGGGCTTTGTTTTGCATTGGATATTCCATTGATTGCAGTAGACACCTTACAGGCATTGGCCTCTCAAGTGACTATTTCAAGCGGATTAATCATTCCTATGATTGATGCGAGAAGAATGGAAGTCTACAGTTCAATTTTTACACCTAATTTAGAACGAAAACGGGAAGTTCTTGCCGAAATTATCACTGAAAATTCGTTTGATAATTTGCACGAAACAGTTTATTTTGTTGGAGATTGTGCAGAAAAATGTAAGTCCGTGTTGACTAAAGATAATTATGTTTTCTTAGAGAATATTACCTATCCCTCCGCTAAAGAAATGAGTTCATTGAGTTATGAAAAATTCAAAATAAACGACACGGTTGATCTCGCTTATTTTGAACCGTATTACCTAAAAGATTTTATGATTACTGCTCCAAAGAAATAAATTATATTTTGGAATAAATCAATTTTTACAGTAAGGGATCAGTAGTTTTAGACGACTCTTTTACAAAAGGCTGAATAACAATTCCCGCTACGTCAAAAGCTTGTTTGCAATTTTCCAATGTATCCGCATAAACGCCCCAAAAATCTTCATTTGTTGCCCATGGCCTTACTGCTAATTGAATAGCACTATCGGTCAGATTTTTTACAGAAACCTCGGCAGCAGGTATTTGCAACACTTTTGGATTGTTTTTTAAAACACCAGTAATAATATCTTTCACTTTTTTGATGTCTGTATCATAGGAAATAGCAATGGTCAAATCAGCTCTTCTGATTTTTTGTAGTGAATAATTGATAATGTTGCCATTTGATAAAGAGCCATTAGGAACAAAAATGGTTTGATTGTTTGCTGTTATTAATTTGGTCACAAATATTTGTATTTCGCTAACCGTCCCAGTTACTCCTTGGGCTTCGATTGTATCATTGACTCTAAAAGGTTTGAATACAATAATTAGCATTCCTCCTGCAAAGTTAGATAGGGATCCCTGTAGTGATAAACCTACTGCAAGTCCCATAGCACCAAGTATGGCTACAAATGAAGAGGTTTCGATTCCTAGTTTGGAAATAAAAGATACAAATAAGATGACTCTTAATACCCACAGGAGAATGTCAGCTAGAAAGCGCGTCAGTGTGGGGTCTAAATTTTTTTTTACCATTATTCTTCGAATGAATCTATTGATGAGTCTAATAATATAAAGACCGGCAAATAGAATAATAAAGGCAGAAATCAATTTTGGAGAATAGTCAATTAATACTTTTAGAAAAGTGTTGGCGTAAGTAGTAAGTTGATCGGGATTTAAATTCATTTTTTGTATACTAAAAAACCTTCTCATAGGAGAAGGTTAAGTTTGAAAGACAAAAATACGAATAAATTTTTTTTCAATAAATTAATCAGCGTCTTCTTCTATTTTATTTATAATTTCTTTAGTATTTTTTTTGGTTTCTTCATCTAAATCAGTTTTTTCTTTTACGTTTTCAATAGTATCGGAAGTAGTAGTTTTGGTTTCATGGACTAAATTTTCCATTTTGTCAGCAGCTGTATCGGCTTTTTCTTTTACGGTTTCTATAGTATTTGAAAGATCAATTTTAGCTTCAGGGACTAAATTTTCTACTTTGTCAGCAGTTGTATCAGCTTTTTCTTTTACGGTTTCTATAGTATCTGAAATATCAGTTTTGGTTTCATGGACTAAATTTTCCATTTTGTCAGCAGTTGTATCGGCTTTTTCTTTTACGGTTTCTATAGTATCTGAAATGCCGGTTTTGGCTTCACTAGTTAAATTTTCTACTTTGTCAGCAGTTGTACCAGCTTTTTCTTTTACATTATCTACTATATTATCAAGAGCGTCTTTTGTTTTCTCTGAATGTTCGGTTATCACTTCTTTAGTATGGCCCGTAAAATTTTCTACTTTCTCTAAAAGTGGTGCAGCTGTTTCTTTTATTTTTTCGAAAGTGTCTTCGGCAAAAACTTCTGCCTTTTCAAGATAAGGTATTGCAGTCTCTTTCGCTTTTTCAAATGTTTCTTCTGCGAAAGTCTCTGCTTTTTCTAGATAAGGCGATGCCGTTTGTTTTGCTTGTTCGAAAGTTGTTTCTGCTTTGTCCACTAATTCAGTGGCAGTTTCTTTGGCAGTGCCAAATAATTTTTTTAAAAAAGAAGATAGTCCCATGGTGTTTTTATTTGATTAGTCTTACAATAGTAATCAATTTTTCCTATGATTACTTTATTAAATCATTAATAATTTGCTGATAATCAGTATTTGGCACGATCCAGATAATCATTGGTACAGGATATAATAGTTTTCTTAGTTTGGTTGTCTGGAATTTAGAAAGGATAGTGTGAGTTTTTGCGCTCTAGTAAAACTAAATTAATACTGTACTGACTTTTTTACAACATGCTAACGCTTTGCTTATATACGATGTTGACTGGAGCAACTCTCGTTTTCCTATTTATTAAGGATTCTTAGCTTTCTAATTTATTGCATTTATGGCCGGGTAATAAATAAGTAAGTTTTATCCTAAATTGTTTAGCATGAATATTTTATCTCTTGTTGTGCTTATAATATTTATCCGTGACGGTAATGATTTGAACGAAACGCGGGAGGTGATTTTTAAACAAAAATAAAGCATCTCAAGTGAAACGCTTTATTTTTGTTTTTAATTGCCTTATTCTAGTTCGAAAGTCAATTTTAGATTCACTCTAAATTCTGTAATGACACCCTCATTAATTGTTGCACTTGGCTCGTGAACATAGATAGAACGAATGTGTTTTATTGATTTAGCAGCCTTAGTAACTCCTTTTCGAGCTGCATCCTCCCAACTTATTTCTGAGTTTGAAAGGATTTCAATTACTTTTAATATTGACATGATTTCTATTTGTTATAGTTAAACATAAATTTACCAATTTTTTTTAAATTTTCAATTTAAAAATGATAAAATTTTAATGTAACAGTAAGAATATCAGCAGTGTATGGTTTTTTATTTAGGCATTGATAGCTTCGACTTTGATGCTTTCATCATTCAGCATACTTTTTAACATGTTTTCGATACCGCTTTTTAAAGTAAAAGTTGACGAAGGACAACCACTACAAGCACCTTGTAAGATCACTTTTACGATCTTATCATTTTCATTGTAAGAGTCAAAAGCTATATTTCCACCATCAGCCTGTACTGCTGGTTTTACATATTCTTCTAATATGTTAATAATTTGTTGTGACGTGGTATCCAGATTGTCAAAATCTTTTGATTTTGTACTTTCTTCTGCAATGACTGTGGCCACATAATTTTCATCCAAAACAGTTCCGCCGTTTTCAATATATTCTTTGATAAAACTTCTTAATTCTAAGGTTATTTCTTGCCATTCATTGATTTCATATTTGATTACTGAAATATAGTTTTCATCAATAAATATTTCTTTTACATACGGAAATTTGAAAAGTTCTTTTGCTAATGGTGAAGCAGCAGTTTGATCAATGTTTTTGAATTCTATAGCGTTTTTAGTTAGCATTCTACTCACTACAAATTTTAATGCAGATGGATTTGGTGTTGATTCGCCATAAACCGTAACGGGCTGTTTTTTCGTTTTATTTTCGTCAACAGTAATGATCGTTCCGCCATTGGTGACAAATTTCTCGATTTGTTCTGCTACGGCCTCCTTTACATCTTCCCATTCTACAATATTGTATTTTTCGATTGCTATGAAATTCCCGGAAATGTAAACTGTTTTTACAAAAGGCAAATAAAATAATTGTTGTGCAAGTGGAGATGTTTTTGCTTCGTCAATATTTTTAAATTCAAAACTTTGGTTTTGTGTTATAAAATCTTGAAATTCAAACTTTAATATAGTTGGGTTTTGTGTCTCTTTTATGGTAACTTTGTTCATGTCTTTGGAAATTTTTACAAATTTACTAAAGTTATTTTCTATGAATAACTATATTTGAATTTTTAATGAATAAATTAACTTTATTTTAATTTTTAGATTAAAAATTTGACCGTTTTCTTTACCTTTAAATATGATCTTGAATTATTTAATTCACTAAAAAGTATTTCAATGTATTATCGAATTAAAATTTTATCTGTATTACTTTTTATATCACATTATTCTTTTTCACAGGAAGGTATTCCTGTATATTCAGACTATTTATCGGACAATTACTATTTAATACATCCTTCAATGGCTGGTGCGGCAAACTGTGCTAAAATTAGGCTGACTGGTCGAAAGCAGTGGTTTGATCAGCAAGATGCTCCGGAATTGCAAACACTTAGTTTTAACGGGAGAGTAGGAGAAAAAGCGGGAGCTGGTATTATTTTGTTTAATGATAAGAACGGTTATCATTCCCAGAAGGGTATTAAGTTTACATATGCTTATCATTTAATGTTTTCCAGAGATGAAATTGATTTAAACCAATTGTCTTTCGGAATGAGTGCAGGCTTAATTCAAAGTCAACTAGACGAAACGGAGTTCAGGCAATCTGGTGATTTTGATCCAATCATTAATGGTACGGTGGTGCAAAAAGATTCTTATTTCAATGTTGACATTGGCGCATCCTATAATTATTTAGATTTTTATGCACATGCTACAGTGAAGAATGCGATTGAGACTAGAAGAACGATTTATACAGAATATGAAAGTGATAATCTGAGGAAATTTTTATTGAGCGCAGGATATATCTTTGGAGACAGTGAGAAAATATTATGGGAACCGTCACTTTTATTTCAAATGGTGGATCAAACAAAAGAAAAATCCATTGATATAAATATTAAAGCCTACAAAAACTTAGATTTTGGTAGAGTTTGGGCAGGATTGTCTTATCGAAGAAGTTTTGATGGTGCTGAATACAGAGACGGAAATACTATCTCAAAACAAAAACTGCAATATATTACGCCAATTGTAGGAATTAATTTTGATAAATTTATGTTTGCATATACTTATTCCCAACTATCAGGAGCTGTAAAATTTGATAATGGTGGCTATCACCAAATTACTTTAGGAATCGATTTGTTTTGTAGAGCCGTAAAATATGATTGTAAATGCCCTGCGATAAATTAATTTATTAAAATATGCTAATTAAAACTGTTAATGGTAAATCACCTTCTATTCCGGAGGATTGTTATGTAGCCGAGAATGCAACTATAGTAGGAGACGTCACCTTTGGCACAAATTGTAGTGTTTGGTTTAATGCTGTAATTCGTGGAGATGTGAATTTTATTAAAATTGGAAATAAAGTAAACATACAAGATGGGGCAGTGATCCACTGTACCTATAAAAAACATCCAACCATTATAGGGAATAATGTTTCTATTGGCCATAATGCAATTGTACATGGTTGTACCATACATGACAATGTATTGATTGGAATGGGAGCTATAGTAATGGACAATTGTACTATTGAAAGCAATTCTATTATTGCTGCGGGAGCTGTTGTCACTCAAAATACGATTGTAGGACAAGGAACAATTTGGGCTGGTGTTCCTGCAAAGAAAGTAAAGGATCTTGACCAGTCTAACTTCGCTGGAGAGATTGAGCGTATCTCAAATAATTATGTAATGTACTCGAGTTGGTTCAAAGAAGTAGAATAGTGTAATTTTAAAAACTTTTTTCCTCAACGGCATATTTATTTCCTAAAATTTCCTTTAAGACTTTTGGATTTGTATTGGTAAAAAAAACGGAATCACCGTTTTCTTCTGATGTAAAGCCTACTTTTTCTCGTAAAATGTTTTGGGTTTGTTTTGCTACTGCCTGTCCGGAATCTATAATTTGAATGTGTGCTGGAAGTATTTTTTTGATTTGCGGGATCAAATAGGGATAGTGGCTGCATCCTAATACTAAATAATCAATATTAGCTTCGATCATTGGAGTCAGGTAGGAATGAAGCAGTTTAGTCATCTCTGGTGAATTGATATTGCCATTTTCGATAAGTTGTACTAATCCGTGTCCCACTTGTTCAATTATTTTTGTGTCTTGGTACTTCTCAGTAGTTTTATTGAAAAGTGCACTATTGAGCGTACCTTGTGTTGCCAGAATCCCTATAATTTGGGTTTTAGAATGTGTAACCGCTGGTTTTATGGCTGGTTCTATACCAATGATTGGAATAGTATACTTGTCTCTTAACTCTTGAATTGCATTTGTGGTGGCAGTATTGCAAGCCACAACAATTAATTTGCAATTCATTTCAAGTAGAAATTCGGTGTTTTTTATACTCAGTGCTACAATATCTTCTTTGGATTTTTGTCCATAAGGGGCATTTTTACTATCAGCCAAATAGATGGTTTTTTCATTGGGCAATAATTGATGGATTGCTGACCAAATTGAAGTGCCTCCAATTCCGGAGTCAAAAATTCCTATAGCTTGATTATTACTATTCATACAAACAAAGTTACGTGCTACGATTTAAAATTCCTATGATTTAGTACAAACAAAAAAACTGCTCAATCCTAAATATAGGGGAGCAGTTTTTTTTATGATTTCAATTTTTTCTTAGAAACCTAAATCTTTTTTTACATCCATAGTCAAGTTTGGACCATCAGCAAGTAAAAGAGAAGACCCATCAAGAACATATTGGTATCCTTTTGCTTTTCCAACTTTTTGGATTGATGCTCTTACTTTTTCCATAAGTGGCTTCACGATATCAGATTCTTTTTGTTGCAATTCTTTTTGAGCATTGTCTCTAAAGTCAACGATTCTTTTTTGCATGTCCTGTACTTCTTTAGAACGTTCTCCATTTACAGCTTCCGTAACTGTAGCCGCTTCAGTTTCATATTTCTTTAATTTTGCTTGGTATTCTTCTACCATTTTTTTGTAATCAGCATCGTAAGTAGTACTCAATTTATCTAATTGTTTTTGAGCATCTAACATAGCTGGCATTTTTGTCATAATTTCACTTACATCAACATGAGCTGTTTTTGCTTGTGCATTAATTGTTTGATTTGCTCCTAACATTAAAATGGCAGCAATTAGTAGAGTTTTGATTTGTTTCATCGTTTTTAAAATATTAAGTAATTAATTATTGTTTGTATTTTCTTTTAATTTTTCTTCTTTGGCTTTTTTAATAGCTTCCCGGTCTTCCAGTATTTTTTTTCTTCTTTCTTCTAAGATTTTTTTGCGATCTTCTAAAACCTTTTTACGGTCTTCTACTGTTTTTGCTTTGGCATCCGCTTGTTTTTGTTTGGCCTGTTCAGCGGCGGCTTTTATACTGTCTTTAGCTGGATCGGTATTAATTACAGTTGTCGTCGTATCCTCTTTTTTAATATTTGCAGAAACCGTGCCAGTTTTCTTAGCCTCTCTATCGGCAATAATTTGTTTTCTTCGATCATCAAACTCTTGCTTTTTTTGCTCTTGGAGCAATTTTCTGTCCGCTAATATTTTATCTCGGGCTACTTTTTTATCGTCTAAAAGTTTTTTTCTGTCTGCAAGTGCGGGATTATCATCTAGCGCATCTTCTTTATTTTCTCTAGCCTCAGCCTCTTTTAATTGTTTTTTGGTCAGCTGTTCCCTTTTCTCAGTACGATTTAGTATTCGTAAAACCTGCTCACTGATGTCAAATCGTTTTGCTGCGAATAGCATGGTTAAGTCAGAAGTTTTATCAAATATAAAGTCGTATTTAAGTCTTTCTGCAATATCTTGGACTGCGGTAAAAACTTGATCTTGAATTGGTTTGACCAAAATCGATTTTTGAAGGATCAGATCTCCGTTAGCACCAAATCTTTTCTGTTGGTATTCTAAGTTTTCATTTTCAAGAAAGCTAATTTCTGTCTCTCTTTCGGCTATTAATTCTTTAGTTAGTAACGCTTTTTCTGCTCTCAAGGCTTCTTTTAACGTAGTAATTATAATTTTTTTCGCATCAATTTCTAATTTCCATTTTTGAGCTTTTTGTTCTAATTGAATCTTTGCTTCGGTATAATCAGGTACATTTTGTAAAATGTATTCCATATCAATGTACCCCAGTTTATTCCCTCTGGTTTGTGCATTTATTGTTTGGATTGCACTAAAGACTACTAAAAATAGATATAAAAATTGTTTTCTCATAATGCGGCTCTATTAGAAAATCGTATTCCAATTTTTAGAATTGTTGTCCAATGATAAAGTGTGTTTCCCAGCCATTTGCTTTTGCTTGCCCTGGTAATGCATCAAATCCATGTCCGAAATCAATTCCTAATAAACCAAATGCCGGCATGAATACACGTAACCCAACTCCAGCGGAACGGCTTAAAGCAAAAGGATTGTAGGTTTTGAAATCACCAAACGACGAACCTGCTTCCATGAAGGCCAATGCGTAAATAGAGGCAGATGATTTTAAGGTTATTGGATAGCGTAATTCCATTGAGAATTTGTTAAATACGGTTGCTCCGATCTGTTCTGTTGTGCCTTCTTTTACGGGTGTCAATGAATTATTAGGATATCCCCTTAACTGAATAGTCTCTCTACCATCCATAGAAAAATTAGCCAATCCATCACCGCCTAAATAAAATCTTTCGAATGGAACAACGCCTCTTTGCTGATCGTAAGCTCCTAGGAAACCAAATTCAGCTAGTGTTCTAAGTACTAATTTACCATAAATTTTGGTATACCAATCTGCTTTGAATTTTATTTTATAGTACTCTAGCCAATTAAATCTCTTTTGATCTACTTTACTAACATCTGTAGCAGCTAGATTAAAATCGGTAACCTTGTTTCCATTGGTATCTATGTAATCTCCAATATTAACGATATTTCCATTTGCATCAGGTACATTTTGTCTGTCAACGGTATTCCTTAATTTGTACTCTTCCTGATTTCCTAATGTTGCATAATCTACTCCATTCAACAAGGAATAAGGAGGTGTAAGTTTTGCCGACAAACTGAATTCAGAACCATACGTTGGAAATATTGGATTCAATCCTTTGCTACTTCTTGTAAGTCCAATAGTGTATGCTAAGTTTCTTGAAGTTCCATTTCCAAAAGTAAATAATCCGGTATTGTAATTGTTTAAGGCATAATGTTGGTAGCTTAAAGACTGTGACAATACAAAGTAATCATCTGGAACAGTAAGTCTTTTGGCTAATCCTACAGATAGGGTCACGATGTCAAAACTTTTGGTTTTGTCTGCTCTTTGTGTTATAAAATTATTCAAAAACTGTTTACTATAGGACAATGAACTGCTAAACTGCACTGGTTTTTTACCTCCAAACCATGGTTCTGAAAAGGATACACTGTACGTTTGAAAGAAAGTACTGGCCTGTAAACGGAGCGATACTTTTTGACCATCACCCATAGGAAGCGGTTTGTATGCTTCTTTATTGAACATATTTCTTGCCGAAAAGTTGTTGAATGATAGGCCTAGCGTACCAATAAAACCACCTCCACCATAACCACCTTGTAGTTCAATTTGGCTCGATCCTTTTTCCACAAGATTATATTCAATATCTACAGTTCCTGCACCGGAATCAACATTCTTGAATTTTGGGTCAATTGCTTCGGGATCAAAAAACCCTAATTGTCCAATTTCACGAATCGTTCGCACTAATTCATCCTTGCTGTATTTTTCGCCTGGTTTTGTCCGTAACTCACGATAAATAACGCGGTCATTTGTTTTGTCATTTCCTACAACAGTAATTTTATTGAAATAAGCGATTGGTCCCTCTGTGATTCGTATTTCAAAATCAATGGTATCGTTAGCTGTTTTTACTTCAACTGCATTGATGTTAGAAAATAAATAACCGTTGTTTTGGTATAAATTAGTAATGTCTTCAGCATCTGGTTTTGACTTATCTGCAATTCTCTTTTCAAGAAGAACACCATTATAAGTGTCTCCTTTTTTAACACCCAAGATACTAATCAATCCTTGATCTGTATATACGGTGTTGCCTAAAAATTTGATCTCTCCAAAATAATATTTATTTCCCTCTTCTACATTGATTTTAATATTTAAGGCATTTTTATTCTTGTCGTAGGCGACAGAATCTGAGAGTATTCTGGCATCTCTATATCCTTTTTCTTTATAGGTTGCAATTACTTTTTCTAAATCAGTTTTGTATTTGTCTTTAACAAATTTAGAGGCTTTTAAAATTCGAATAATGTTTTTTTGCTTCGTATCTTTCATTGCCTTACGAAGGGTTTTGTCAGATATTTTTGTATTTCCTACAAAATCAATTTTTTGAATTTTTACTTTTTGACCCTTGTCTATAGTAACAAGCATATTAACTTGATTTATTGTAGCGGTATCTTTGACGGTATTAATATTGACTTTGGTATTGTAGTAACCGTCTTTTTTGTATTTGTTTTCGATGTAGTTTTTAGTGGTTGTAATCAGGTTTTCATTAACAACTTTTCCTTTATTAAGGCTGTTGTCTTTAATTAAACCTTCCGTTTTAGTTTTTTTAACTCCTACAAATTTTACCTGATTCAGTTTGGGTAATTCAACAATATTTAAATCAAGATAAATACTATCATTTTGTATTCTGTTTACGTAAAAAGAGATTTCATCAAAGAGTCCTAATTTACCCAGTTTTTTTATTGCACTACTAATTTCTTCCCCAGGAATAGTAATTTGTTGTCCTTTTTGTAAACCAGAAAAAGTAACAACGGTTTGTGAATTGAAACTGATGTCCCCGACTATTGCTACATCGGCCAGAATGTATTTTTTTCCTTGATCAAATGGAACTCTTTCCTGAGCTTTTACTTGTGTAAAACTTCCAAAAATCAAAACGGTAAGGACTATTTTTATGCTTTTATTTAACACTAAAAAATTATTTAATTTGTTCACTTGTTTTTCCAAATCTACGTTCTCTTTTTTGATAACTAATAATAGCCTCATATAAATCTTGTTCTTTAAAGTCTGGCCACAATATATCAGTAAAATATAATTCTGCATAGGCAATTTGCCACAACAAAAAGTTACTTATCCTATGTTCTCCACTTGTTCGTATTAATAAATCTACATCGGGTAAATTTTGCGTGTAAAGATGCTCATTAATAATGGAATCGTCAATAGTGTCTATTGAAATTATATTATTTTTAACTTTACTACAAATGTTTTTGATTGCACTGACAAGTTCTTCTCTAGAGCCATAGCTTAAGGCCAGTGTCAGCGTCATTTGTGTGTTATTTTTTGTCTTGTCAATTACATCAAGGAGTTCTTTTTGAGCTGATTTTGGTAATTTCTCTAAATTACCAATAGCATTAAGCTTGATGTTATTTTTTTGTAGTGTAGTGAGTTCTTTTTTCAAGGAATTGATCAGCACTTTCATTAAAGTCTCCACTTCAAGTCTTGGTCTGTTCCAATTTTCAGTGGAGAAAGCATATAAGGTTAGGAATTCAATACCCAGTTTGGCACTGGATTCAATAATTACTTTAACTGATTTTGTTCCGCTTTCATGTCCCAAAGCTCGTAAAAGTCCCTGCTGTTTTGCCCAACGCCCATTTCCATCCATAATGATGGCTAAGTGCTTGGGTAATCTTGTCGCGTCTATATTCTCTAGTAAATTCATTTTTTTATTCTGCACAATAACAGGGCTTGTTTCCAAAAGTGTACGTGAGTGTAACTCCTGAAAATACATACCAATCATTATTATTTATATTTCCAAAATTTTGATTATTACTTCCATCTAAATTATCCGTCAAAGTATATCGTGCTCCCGTTTCTAATGCCAATATCAAATTAGGGGATATATTTGATTTGATTCCTACAATCATAGGTATTGCTATTGATTTTTTTCTTTCTGCTCTTCCCTCTACAGATATTCCTGTTTGAGTATCTGTTAAGGTATACTTACTCAGAAAATAATTTATACCAGAAAAGACATAAGGAGTAATTTTAGTACTCGATTCATGGAGGTTAAAATCAAAAAAATTGAATTCAAGGCCTAAAGATAGTTCTTTTAAATTGTTTTCAAAATGATAGCCTCTTTGGTTTCTGCTAGCTTCTTTTGAATCTAAATCATTGGATGTGATTTTAGACTGAGTGTATGAAAAACGATAGGAATGTCTTGGGCTTTTATTCCATTTGTACAACAAACCAAAGGCAGGTTCGTTGGGCTCTATATAGGTCGTTGGGCCTACATCACCAATGTAATTGCTTCCGCCTAAAAAAACACCAACCTCATGGATCTGAGCTTGTGCACCTATTGTAAGGAATAAGCAGAAAAATAAATAAAGAAGTTTGTTCATTAAATCAAAAATTGCGTGCAAATATAAGAATTATCAATACGATTCAATACCCATTCAGTTAAATGTGTGTTTTTTTAATAATTAGTACATTAAGCAACACTAAATGGCTATTAGTGTTACTAAAACGGCAAAATCTGATGAAATCGTATAGTCTTTCGAGAAAATGATTTAATTTCTCTTGTCTTCTCCCCAAAGTAATTTGCTGCGAAGTGTTTTCAAAAAGGTTTCTTCTGGAATTTCGACCATGTTGATTTGAAAAGGTGTTTTCTTTAAAATTAGAATAGAATCGTTTATTACTGACGTAACTCTGGAATCGAGTGAAACCAAATAATTTTCTTCTCTTCCCGAAACTTTCAGCCGAATTTCGGTTTCATCGGGAACCACAAGTGGTCTGGCCGTAAGGTTATGAGGAGCAATAGGGGTGATAACCAAACTTTTTACATCTGGGGTCAAAATAGGACCGCCGCAACTCAAGGAATATCCAGTAGATCCAGTAGGTGTGGAGATAATTAGACCATCTGCCCAATAGGAATTCAAAAATTCATCATTTAAGTAGGTGTCTATAGTAATCATCGAAGTCGTGTCTTTACGGCTAACCGTAATTTCGTTCATCGCAAAATTAATTTCTTCAATAGATTCATTTGGCGGTGAGCAAGTCAAGCTTAATAAGGCTCTTTTAGAAATTGTATATTTTTTTTCAATGACAAATTGCATAAATTCTGCAATATTCTCTTTTTGAACGGTTGCTAAAAAACCGAGTCTTCCTGCATTTATTCCTAAAATAGGAACTCCAGAATCACGGACCAACGTAGCTGCTCTCAAGATGGTTCCGTCACCACCAATGCTGATGAGCATGTCAAAACTAGAATCAAGCTCAGTATGTGAAGTGAAAGTTTGATATTTTTTTTCAACAATTTTACGTTCATTAAGCATCAACAGGAATTGAGACTCAATAATCATCTCCACATTGTTCTTGTTGAAAAACACAAAGATGTCGTTTATAATAGGCTCCGTACTATTTTGATAATATTGGCCGTAAATAGCTACTTTCATTTTATTGTTTAATCTTTAATTTGATTGCTTATTCCTTTAAAAATGTTGTTGCGGATAACTGAATCAACAAATTTTCTCATTTTTGTTTAGATATTAAGGTATTTGTCTAAGTATTCGGAACGTTCCTTTAGATTATTGATGTAGTTGTCTTCCTGATGTTCTGATAGGATATCATAATTGTATCTTCTGAATGTCTGGATGATTTCGTTCATTGCACCCAACGTTATTTTCATCGTTATTTCTACGCTTTCTACATCTGCTTCAGAAATGAACAAACCCAAAAGCTTACCATTATTACTTTCTACAATTTGAGTGATTTGGCTCATTGAATAATCTAAAATTGGTTTTTTAACAACAATTATTCCGCCCGGTTCTTTTAAAAATGGAGTTTCATGAAAAAATTTCATGATATCTTCAATTTCATAATACCCCACGTATTTATTATTTTCATCTAAAACAGGAACCAAGTTGGTGTGATTTTTTGCAAATACTTCCAAAACATCCAGCCAAATGGTATTGGTTCTGGTAAAAAAACCTTCCAGAGTGAACCTGTAATCGGCTACTTTTTTAGCACTGTCGAAAGTTTCGATATCTTCGGATGCAATACTACCAATATATATTCCCTCTTCCAGAACGGGAAAATGGGAAAAGTGTAGTTCACTAAAAAAGTCTTGAACTGCCGCAATAGAATCATGGCTGTCAATTGCTTTAAAATCGGTGGTAATATACTCTGTAATTTCTGTCATAAATCAGTCCTCAATATTCGATGCAAAATAATCAAAAATAAGCAAAAACTCCTAGATTTTACTTTGTATTTTTGCTCAACGAAAATACAAGTATCAAAATCAAAAAGTGTTCTAATGACAAAGTTAAGTGTAAACATCAATAAAATCGCTACTTTACGTAATGCTCGTGGAGGAAATGTCCCCAATTTATTAAAAGTGGCTACTGATATCCAGAAGTTTGGTGCCGAAGGAATCACGATACACCCACGTCCCGACGAACGCCACATTCGCTATCAAGATGCCCGAGATTTAAAGTCAATCGTTTATACCGAATACAATATAGAAGGTAATCCAGAGAAAACCTTTATCGATCTGGTTCTGGAAATAAAACCAACACAAGTCACATTGGTTCCGGATGCTATTGATGCAATAACCTCAAATGCGGGTTGGGATACCCTAAAGCATGCATCTTATTTGACTGAAATCGTTCAGGAATTTCAACGCAACGGAATCCGAACTTCCATTTTTGTAGATCCTGTTCTCGAAATGATTGAAGGTGCGAAAAAAATTGGAACCGAAAGAATCGAATTGTATACAGAAGCATTTGCACATCAATACAGTTTAGGAAATTTAAATGGAATAAAACCGTATACTGAGTCAGCTGTTTTAGCCAATGAATTAGGGTTGGGGATCAACGCAGGTCACGATTTGAGCTTGGATAACATTCAGTTTTTTAAACAAAATATTCCAGGACTACTCGAAGTTTCCATCGGTCACGCCTTGATTTCGGAAGCTATTTATCTGGGATTAGACAATGTGGTCAATATGTATTTGCAAAAATTAAAATAGTTTTTTTAAACCATTAACAAATTAAGATGGATTAAGTCTAAAGCTTACTATCCTTAATTTCTTAATGGTTTATAATTAAAAGGATAACGTTATAATCTAAAATCATATGCTTTTTTCAAAAATAGAAGGCTCAGGGCAACCGCTTTTAATCCTGCATGGATTCTTGGGAATGTCCGATAATTGGAAAACACTTGGAACACAATTTGCTGCTGATTTTCAGGTTCATATTCTCGATTTACGCAACCACGGGCGAAGCTTGCATTCCGAAGAATTTAGTTATGAAATCATGACGCAGGATGTTTACGAATATTGTCAAGATCATAATTTAAAAAACATAAATATTATAGGGCATTCTATGGGTGGCAAAGTAGCCATGCTTTTGGCAGCTTCACATCCGGAATTAGTTGATAAATTAATTGTGGCTGATATTGGTCCCAAATTTTATCCACAACACCACCAAGATATTTTGGCAGGACTGAATGCTGTTGATTTTTCAAAAAAACCAAGCCGAAGTGCTGTTGAAGAAATTCTAGAAGAATTTATTCCTGATTTTGGAACCAGACAATTCTTAATGAAAAACTTGTATTGGCAAGAACCGGGACAACTGGCCTTCCGGTTTAATTTGGCCGTTTTCAATAAAAAAATGGAGGCGATAGGAATTCCGTTGCCTCAAAAATTTATTTTTGAAAAGCCAACATTGTTCCTGCGTGGCGGAAAATCAAATTATATTCTGGACAGCGATTTCGAAAGTATAAAACAGCATTTTCCGAATTCAAGCATCGAAACGATTCCAAACGCTGGGCATTGGCTTCATGCCGAAAACCCGTCAGAGTTTTATCAGAAAGTGACTTCTTTTTTGAAATAAACGGTATATTTTTAAATTTTTACTACATTTATTGAAATTTAAAAATAAAAATTCATGAATTTACTAATCAAAATTCTTATCACTTCGGGCTTAGTATTGCTAATTGCTAACTTTATGCCTGGTGTTCGTGTAGCAGGATTTACCACAGCATTAATCGTAGCGATTGTTCTAGGGTTACTTAATATATTTATCAAACCAATATTAGTTATACTTACATTGCCGGTTACAATTATTACTTTGGGATTGTTTTTACTGGTCATTAATGCGTTAATGATTTTGTTATGTACTAAAATTGTTGGTGGATTTAGCGTAGATACGTTTTGGACTGCCCTGTTTTTTAGCATTATCCTGTCCGTATTACAGTCCATAATGAATGGGATATTAGGGGAAGGAAAATAATTTATTAATTTTAACACGTATTTGTGATTGAATTAATTTAGAATTAGCGTTCGATGAATATCTTTGTACTTTACAAAACAATACGATGTCTAGAAAGTTTTACATAGTGTTACTAGTTGTGCTTGGGTTCTTTATGACTCCTAGCATCGCTTTTGCCTGTGGAGCAAAAATCGATAAGGCATGTTGTAAAAAAGAGTATTCTTCAGAAAAAGATAAAAAAGAATGTTGTAAAAAAGCACAGTCTTCAAAAGAGAAATCCCATGAAGGTTGCAATGGCGCTTGTAAAAATATTACTTGCAGTTCAATTCTATATTTGGGTTGGACTTCGTTCTCCTACAGTGACTTGAATCATCAACTTTTTCATTTTTCTACTGAAAAACAAAATTATTATTACTCAGAAATCTTTATTTCTTCTGATTTCCGTTCTATTTGGCTTCCACCTAAAATAAGCTAAATTCCTTCTGTGACAGCCAAAAAACTGTCTGCTTCAAAGCATTATATGCTTTACAATCATTAATTTTTAAGTCACATTCATTTAAAACATAGTATAAAGTGCTATTTTTTTAATATTTTTTGCGACTGACTCACTTCCAAATTACGATACAATGAACTCAATAAAAAGAATATTGATGGCAATAGTACTATTGCTATCAGTTACAGGTGCAAGCGCGCAGATTAAAAATGCTACTACAGAAACGGTAAAAATATACGGGAACTGTGACATGTGTAAAACAACGATCGAAACTGCTGGAAATTTTAAAAACCGTGCCAAAGTAGCCTGGAATAAAGACACTAAAATGGCAATACTTACGTACGATCCCACAAAAACAAGTCAGGACGAAATCTTGAAACGCATTGCTTTAGCAGGCTACGACAGTGAAAAATTTCTTGCTCCGGATGCTGTTTATGATACTTTACATGGATGTTGTCAATATGAAAGAGAAGCTAAAGTAGCCGCTACACCAGAAATTAAAAGAGAAAGTACAGCTACACAAATGCATGCAAACCACGCGAGTACTACCACTGTTGCAGTGGTAAAAGATCAAGTAGATACTAAATTAAAAGTTGTTTTTGATGCCTATTTTGTATTGAAAGATGCATTGGTAAAAACAGATGGTAAAGCTGCTTCAACAGTAGCGAAAGATGTTTTGACTGCCTTAAATGCAGTGAAAATGGAGGAACTTGCAATGGATGTTCATATCGTTTGGATGAAAGAAATGAAAAGTGTAATGGCCAATACCAGAAATATTTCCGAGACAGGAGATATCAAACGTCAAAGGGAGTTTTTTATTCCTTTTTCAAAATCGATGTATGAATTGATAAAAGTGGCTAAATATGAAACTCCGGTGTATCTTCAGCTTTGCCCTATGGCCAATGGAGGCAAAGGTGCCAACTGGTTGAGTAAAGAGAATGCAGTCAAGAATCCCTATTACGGTTCTCAAATGATGACTTGTGGAAAAACGGTGGAGACCATTAAATAATTATTTCAAAAAAAGATATAATGAAAAATACAATCAAAAATACAATTTTGCTATTCAGTTTAATAGTTAGTGTTTCAACTGCGACTGCTCAACTAAAAATTGGGGCTAATTTGCCAGATTTACAGCTTAAAAATAATAAAGAGACAACAATAAGTTTGACTTCTATGAAGGGGAAAACGGTCTTAATTGATTTCTGGGCTTCTTGGTGCGCACCCTGTAGACTGGCTAATAAAAAGTTAGTTCCTTTTTATAATTCACATAAAAGCGAAAATTTCGAAATTGTTGGCATTTCACTTGATACTGATGCAACAAAATGGAGGAATGCTATTCAAAAAGATAAATTGGGGTATGAGCAATTGATTGATGCCAAAGGTTTTGATGCTGCATCAGCAGTACTTTTTGGGGTAGAAGAATTGCCTAATTCGTATTTGTTTGATGCCTCTGGGAAATTAGTAGCCATTAATCCGACAGAGGAAGAAATAATAGCACAAATAAAAAAATAAAGAACATGAAAAATATAAATTTAAAATTCATCCTTTTAGCTTGTTTCATTTTGATTACCAGCCTAAAATCCTATTCTCAAATCGCAAAAGCCGAAATAATTGCCACTGGATTGACTTGTTCAATGTGTTCCAATGCAATAAACAAACAATTGAAAGCCATGCCCGAAGTGGAGAGCGTTGCTACGGATTTAAATACCAATACATTCACCGTTGTTTTAAAGAAAAATAATTCATTAAGCCCAAAAGTATTAAAAAACAGCGTGGAAAAAGCGGGATTCTTTATAGGTTCGATGGTCTTGACAATGGAGTTTGACAATTTAAAAATTGAAGATAACCTTGTCGTTAAAAAAGAAAATGCAACGTTTATTTTTGTTGATTCTAAATCAAAAATCGGGAATGAAACAACTAGAGTGCAAGTCTTAGACAAAGGGTATGTGACGCAAAAAGAGTACAAAAAATTAGAAAAATCATTTTCAAGATATGCCAGTTATGCTGCAGGGAATGAAAACGACTTTCATTTGAAAACAATCTAATATGAACTATTTGCGTTTTGTTTTCCTGTGCATGTTCTCTTTTCAAGTACAGGCACAAGAGTTATTTGTAGTTACTGAACCGGCAAGTAATATGCCAACAGGTTCTGTAGGAATACGATTAGGACAGTCATTTATGAGAGAGAATTTCCGGTCCGGCTATGGTTACCAAGTATCGCCAGAAATAATGTGGGGAGTAAATAGAAATTTAATGGTCCATGCAGCTGCATATTTAAGCAACAGTAGCAATCAATTTACTGCCGAAGGTGGCAGTTTGTATGCTAAGTACCGCTTTTTTTCTGTTGATGATATCCAGAGTCATTTTCGAATGGCAGTTTTTGGAAGGTACAGCCGGAATAATTCGATTATTCGCCAAGAAGAAATTGAAACAATGGGGAATAATTCGGGTTATGAAACGGGTTTGATTTTTACTCAATTAATCAAAAAAACAGCGATTAGTTCGACAATCAGCTTTGAGAAAGCATTAGACAATAAACCGGATTACAATTTCCCGTTGTTTCAGAGCAGTAATGCTATAAACTACTCGCTTTCATTTGGAAGGTTGATGTATCCAAAGAAATATACCAGTTTCAAACAAACGAACGTGAATGCAATGGTGGAGTTTGTAGGGCAAACGCTATCGGACAATGGACGCTCCTATCTTGATGTGGTGCCTTCCATACAGTTTATAATTAACAGTCAGGCAAGAGTGGATGTGGCCTATAAAAAGGAACTGTATAGTTCGATGCTTCGTTCGGATCCTAATGGATTTTATTTAAAACTGGAATATACCTTTTTTAATGTTTCACAATAAAATACGGTCTTTGAAAAAACAATGAATAACGAAATAATAATTTATAAAATGAGAAATACAATCCTATCAATAGTTACACTAGCGATACTCTTAATTTCGTGTAACGAGAAAAATAAAGAAGCAGCAATTGGTGCATCAACAATAACGAAAACGGGTTCTGCATTATATGCGTGTCCTATGCATCCCAAAGTTACAGGGAAAAAAGCAGCAGAATGTTCAGAGTGTGGTATGGAACTAAGTGAGAAAGTAGTGTCAGTCTCAAAAATAGAGCCGAATAGCTCTACTGCTGTTGATGTAAAAACGGTAACTAAAGTAGCGACACCTACAACAGTTGCTGGATCTTCTGTAGTAACTGATGAAATAGTTAGTAGCTATTTACGGCTTAAAAATGCATTAGTGAAAGATGATTCTAAAGGAGCTGCCACTGCTGGAAAAGTATTATATACTGCAATTAATAACTTAAATACCAGTAGTATAGAGCCAAAATTAAAAGCTCAATATCTAGATATTACCAAGGATGCAAAACAGCACACGCAACATATTGGAGATAACGCCGGTAAAATAGATCAGCAAAGAGTGCATTTTGCTTTGCTGAGCAAAGAGATGGTAAATTTGATAAAAACCTTTGGTACAAAACAAAAATTATATCAGGATTATTGCCCAATGTACAACGAAGGTAAAGATGGGTATTGGATAAGCGAAATCAAGGAAATTAAGAATCCATATTTTGGGGCTGAGATGTTGAGTTGTGGTCGGGTAATACAAGACGTTATCTAATTGAAATAATGGGAATTATACAATTTAAATGCATTATTATCCAATTTTTTGGTAAGTGTTTTTTGTATATTTTGAGAGTAAAATTAATGTGTAATTAATAAGATAAAACTATGAAAAAAATATTTTTTTTAGCCCTAATAGCGGCTGTAGTAATGGTTTCTTGTAACCAAAAGAACAAAGAAAATTCAACAAATGATTCTCCTATGATGAACGATACTTCAACAATGAAAAGTTCTGACGGTACTAAGATGAGCAATGATTCAATAGAATTGAAAAATAATGCTAAAACCTATGCTTGTTCGATGCATCCTGAAGTTCAAGGTAATTTAAATGATAAATGTTCAAAATGCGGAATGAAATTAACGGAGCCTGTTCCTGTAATGGAAGTAAAAAAATAACAGTTTGCCGTATTTAATCGAATCAATCGTACACTCCAAAAAAGTGTAAGGTTGGTTTTATACACAGTTAAATGAAACATACGTATTCAATTATCGGAATGTCTTGCGACGGTTGTCGTTCCAAAGTCGAAAAAACATTGAATGCTATCGATGGAATTCAAGCAACAGTTACTTTGGATCCACCAATGGCAACGATAACAATGGATGAACATATTCCCACTGCTCAATTGCAAGAGGCATTGACAGCTGCCGGAAATTATACAATAGCAATGAATAATGGGGTTGATTCTCATGAAACAACTGAAAAGCCAATGGAAAAATCCTGTTGCAGTTCGGATAAACCGCAAGAGAAATCTATAGTTACTTTACCCAGTAATGCGCAAGGCAAATACTATTGCCCGATGCATTGTGAGGGCGAAAAAGTCTATGATAAGCCAGGAAGTTGCCCCGTTTGCGGAATGGATTTGGTCAAAGAAGTAGCATTGGCAAATAGTAAAGGAATGTACACGTGTCCCATGCATCCCGAAGTAATCAAAGAAGGCCCCGGTTCTTGCCCTATTTGTGGAATGGATTTAGTGCCAATGCAACCTACCGATTCTGAAGAAAATAAGGTGTACAAAGACTTGGTGCGTAAAATGAAAATAGCAGTGGTTTTTACGGTTCCTATTTTCATTATTGCCATGTCAGATATGATTCCGAATAATCCATTACTGAAAATGATGGATGCTTCAAAATGGAATTGGGTACAACTAATTGTATCGCTTCCTGTAGTTTTTTATGCGTGCTGGATGTTTTTTGAGCGCGCTTGGAAATCCATCAGTACTTGGAATCTCAATATGTTTACGCTAATCGGAATTGGTACAGGAGTGGCGTTCTTATTTAGTTTAATCGGAATGTTCTTCCCTGAGATTTTCCCTGAGGAGTTTAAAAACCATAACGGAACGGTTTCACTCTATTTTGAAGCAACAACAGTCATATTAACTTTGGTTTTATTAGGTCAGTTATTAGAAGCCGGAGCGCACAGTCGAACCAGTGGCGCCATAAAAGAATTGTTGAAATTAGCACCTACCGAAGCCACTTTGGTTATCGACGGAGCTGATACAATAATCTCCATTCACGACATCAAAAAAGGAGATTTGTTGCGGGTAAAACCGGGAGATAAAATTCCGGTGGATGGAAAAATTACCGATGGCGGAAGTACGATTGATGAATCGATGATTTCAGGAGAGCCTATTCCCGTTGATAAAAAAAGGGATGATTCCGTTATCGCAGGAACAATCAACGGAAACAAATCCTTTGTGATGATTGCCGAACGAGTTGGTTCGGAAACCTTGCTTTCACAAATTGTACAAATGGTGAATACTGCCAGTAGGTCTAAAGCACCCATCCAAAAATTAGCGGATAAAATCGCTAAATATTTTGTGCCAATTGTTGTTTTTGTATCGGTAATCACCTTTTTTGTTTGGGCACGATTTGGACCGGAACCCGCATTGGTTTATGGATTTATTAATGCTATTGCGGTATTGATCATTGCCTGTCCGTGCGCTTTGGGATTGGCCACACCTATGTCAGTGATGGTGGGTGTTGGTAAAGGCGCACAATCGGGAGTTTTGATAAAAAATGCCGAAGCGTTGGAAAATATGAACAAAGTAAATGTGCTGATTACCGATAAAACAGGAACAATCACCGAAGGAAAACCTTCGGTTGAAAAAGTATTTGCAATAAATAATGACGAAGATAGGTTGTTGCAAAGCATGGCATCTTTAAATAAGTACAGCGAACATCCTTTGGCGCAAGCCGTAGTCAATTTTGCGAAAGCGAAAGAAGTTGCATTAACCGAAGTAACCGGTTTTGAAGCGATTTCCGGGAAAGGAGTCATTGGTACAGTTACCAATAAAAAAGTAGCTCTTGGAAATAAAAAATTGATGGAGCAAGTGAATGCAACGGTTTCTGCAGAACTGGAAAATCAAATCACAGCCGAACAAAAACTGGGGAAAACGGTTTCTTATATTTCAGTGGACGGAATTGCGATGGGATTTGTATCGATAACCGATGCCATAAAAGCAACAAGTGTTGAAGCGATAAAAGAATTGATGCGCCAGGGTGTTGAGGTCATTATGCTTACCGGAGATAATGAAAATACGGCAAAAGCAGTGGCTACACAATTGAATTTAAGTTCGTTTAAAGCGGGTTGTTTGCCAGAAGACAAGCTCAAGGAAATTAAACGATTGCAATCCGAAGGGAAAATTGTGGCTATGGCAGGTGACGGAATTAACGATGCTCCGGCTTTGGCGCAAGCCGAAATTGGTATTGCCATGGGAACCGGAACGGATGTCGCTATTGAAAGCGCAAAAATAACGTTGGTGAAAGGCGATTTGCTAGGAATAGTAAAAGCCAAAAATTTAAGTCATGCGGTAATGCGAAATATCAAACAAAATTTATTCTTTGCCTTTTTCTATAATGTGTTGGGAATTCCAATTGCCGCAGGTGTTTTGTATCCTTTTTTTGGGGTGTTGCTTTCGCCAATGATTGCGGCTTTGGCCATGAGTTTCAGTTCGGTTTCCGTAATTGTGAATGCGTTGCGATTGCGTGGGTTAAAACTTTAAAAAAAAATATTTAAGAGTTTCTTAGAAAATTAAAAAAACATGAAAAGTACTATATTACTACTTGTATTCCTGATGCTTATTTCTCCTTTTGCAAAAGCAGAAAATAAAAATAGAATTACCATTTCCCGAAAAGCATCCATTTTTCAAACACAGCCTGTAACGTACACTTGTGTGATGCACCCAGAAATTCATGCGAATAAACCTGGAAAATGTCCCAAATGCGGGATGGATTTAATTAAAGAGAAAGCAAAACCAGTAAAAAAAGCAGTTGCCAAAAAACAAGCGCCAAAAGCAATTGTTAAAAAGCAAATGCCGTTGCGAACCAGCGTGAATCAAACCAAAGCGGCAAGTGCGGATGCGCATAAAAATCATGTGGCTACACCTATAGACAGCAGCACAGTGAAAGCGGAGCCCGTTAAAAGAACAGCGAAAAATGCACCGCCTAGAACCGTTCGGTATGATTTATATGTTCGCGATACCATTGTCACTTTTGGCGATACGCCTAAAAGAGCAATAGCGGTAAACGGACAAATTCCGATGCCAACGCTCACATTCACCGAAGGCGATATTGCCGAAATTTATGTGCATAATGAGTTGGATGAAGAGACTTCGTTGCACTGGCACGGATTGTTTTTGCCTAATAAAGAAGATGGTGTGCCCAATTTGACTCAAATGCCAATCAAACCCCATACGGTGCACAAATATACGTTCCCAATTATTCAACATGGAACCCATTGGTACCACAGCCATACGGGTTTGCAGGAGCAAATAGGAATGTATGGTTCTTTTGTGATGAATAAGAGAAACGAAGATCCAACTTTTAGAGCAGGAATTGATGATTTACCAACGGTGCCAATCATTTTGAGTGAATGGACGGACTTAAATCCAAAAAATGTCCATCGGATGTTACACAACGCAACCGATTGGTTTGCAATTCAAAAAGGAACTACACAAAGCTACGCAGAAGCCATTAAAGCGGGACATTTTAAGACCAAAGTAGCCAACGAATGGAAACGAATGAATGCGATGGATGTAAGCGATGTGTATTACAATAAATTTCTAATTAATGGAAAAAATGAAAGTCAACTTTCGCAGTTTAAAGCAGGTGATAAAGTGCGATTGCGGATTGCCAATGGCGGCGCCTCTACCTATTTTTGGCTGACGTATGCCGGTGGGAAAATAACCGTGGTGGCCAGTGATGGAAATGATGTGGAGCCAGTTGAAGTGGATCGTTTGATTGTTGCCGTATCCGAAACCTATGATGTTGTGGTAACTATTCCTGCTGAGAAGACCGCTTTTGAATTTTTAGTAACTTCTGAAGATCGGACAAAATCCGCTTCGTTTTATGTTGGGGACGGTGTGAAACAATTGATTTCGCCTTTGCCAAAATTAAAATATTTTGAAGGGATGAAAATGATGAACGGCATGATGAAAATGAATGGCGATTTAGATGATATGGGTATGAAAATGTCGCTGAATCAAATGGACATGAATGTAGTGATGTATCCTGAAATCACGGGGCCTATAGATTCTAAAAAAGAAGCACAACAAGAAGTAGAGATGGATCATTCGTCTCATGATATGGGAAAAATGAAAATGGAGGAAACTGCACCGAAGATGGATGGTATGAAAATGACAGAGGAGGATTATAATAGTAATGCGCTATCTGACATTACTACTTTGAATTATGCCATGCTGAAATCACCTACTAAAACAACCTTACCAAAAGACGCACCCGTAAAAGAATTGCGGTTTGAATTGTCTGGAAACATGAATCGCTACGTGTGGAGTCTGGACAATAAAGTAGTTTCGGAAGCCGATAAAATTCTAATTAAAAAAGGTGAGAACGTTCGAATTGTACTCTTCAATGGCTCCATGATGCGCCACCCGATGCATTTACACGGACATGATTTTAGAGTCCTGAATGGTCAGGAAGAGTTTGCTCCCATGAAAAACATAATTGACATTATGCCGATGGAAACTGATACGATTGAGTTTAATGCAAATGTCAAAGGCGATTGGTTTTTTCATTGTCACATTCTCTATCACATGATGGCGGGAATGGGAAGGGTTTTTAGTTATGAAAATCAAGAGCCTAATCCTTTGATTCCAAATCCAAAATTAGCGCAACGCAAATTATTCGCTGATGACAGAGCTTTTCATGTGATGGCCGAAAATGATTTTGCCACCAATGGAAACGATGGAATGCTGATGATTCAAAACACGCGTTGGAGTATTGGTACCGAATGGCGTTTGGGGTATAAAAATCATCACGGATATGAAACCGAAACACACATTGGACGATACATTGGGAAAATGCAATGGCTGATGCCGTTCATTGGTTTTGACTGGAGGTATCGAAAAATGGAAATGGGAGCAACGGAAGAAAATCTTTTTGGACAAACGAATACCAAAGACAATCGTGCCGTTTTTAGTGCCGGAGTCGAATATACCTTGCCCATGCTCATCAAAGCACAAGCAGAAGTTTACACCGACGGGAATTTCAGGTTACAATTTGAACGCATGGATATTCCGGTTTCCAAAAGATTGCGCATGAATTTAATGTGGAATACGGACAAAGAATACATGGCAGGTTTACGTTATATTGTAAAAAGAAATTTTGGAATTACTACGCATTATGACAGTGATATGGGAATGGGTTTTGGATTGAGTTTGAATTATTAAGTTAATTCTAAAAGAAACTTTCTTTAAATTAAGTACACTTATTTTTGTTAGGTTTTAATGATCAATTGATTATAATTTTCAAGTTCATTGCCGACTGTTTTTATTGGAAGGTTTTTGATTTTGGGTTTGTGCATTTCAAAAATAGTGCTAATTTTACACCCGAAATAGAAAAACGGGGCCCGTTCGTCTATCGGTTAGGACGCATGGTTTTCATCCATGTAAGAGCGGTTCGATTCCGCTACGGGCTACAATTTTAAATAACAATCTTAAAAAGCCTCGAAAATTATTTTTCGAGGCTTTTTTTAGCATTGGTTTGGGCTGTTCTTTTGAGAATTTTAGGAATTAATCGAATACTTCAGCTTTCAGAAATATAGAGTAGAACCCTGAGATCAGGATACGCAATTCAAGATTTTAGTAACCTGTATAATGTCTCCTTATATTGTAACCAATACTGTTTCCTGTTAATACATTGTACTCCCGTTATTATTTGTTCATTATTATTAGCACGAAACTCGGACTGTAGTAAATCTTCTTGTAACAGTAATCGATTTTTTATTTGCTAAATGGCTTAACGTTGCAATGGAGTAAGAACTTTTCTATACTTTATGTTTGAATAGAAAATCTTTTACCGTTGTCCACTGTACTTCAGGATAACGGTTATTATCAAGCTTTGCTATTTTTGAACGCTCATCTATCATATTGTGCATGTATTGCATTCCTTGCCAAGCAGGATAAAGCTCTTTTTTTCCTGGTGCTAATTTTCGAGCAATTTTTATAAGTATAGCAAGAAGCTTTTTTCCACCAGGTCTAAATAAGTGAAATTTTTGACCTGTTACCTCACTAGCTACTACTTTTAATTCGCGCGGACTTATTAGGTCGCCTGCAATTCTAAGGTAACGGGGAGTCTTTGAGTCAAGAGCCACATTTGCAGTGAATTCTGCTGTATTGTCCATTGTGGTAAAGCCCAATTTGTAATCAGTATTGCCCCAATATAGAATCATTTTCTGCTTAAAGAGAATCATAGGCATTTCATCGATTAGCAATTCCGTAAAAGCTCCGTTAAAAATGGAAGTTGCAGTAATGGAAGTTTTATCAAGGTATTCGTGAAATTCACGTCTCAAATCTAAGTTCCTGTTTTCACCATAGGAGAACTTGGTGAAATCTAATGAATAGTCTGATGGAATAAAACGAGGGACGCCCGCTGCTATGGCGGCATCTAACAATTTTTTTTGGGCATCTATGACCACTTCACGCAGTCCGGCTAAAGCGGAAACTACGCAGGAAACACCATCACAAGAATTTTTTAGTTCTTCCAAATTCCAACTATTTACCGTAAAGATTTTAATACCTAAATTTTCAAGTATTTTTATTTTTTCAACGTTAGTGTTCGAACGAACTATAACACGTATTTCAGCATCTTTATTTAGTAAAGCCTTTACTATTTTTAGTCCTAAATTACCTGTTGCCCCTGCTACTAAAATTATTTTTTTCATATCTCTATACTATTTTCTCTGTCCGTTGTAAGATTTTCCAGTACTGAACGTCAGTTTTCCTAAAAACCGGCAAACGGGGTTGTTCCCCTCTAATTATAAAGTAAATATAGCTGATTTAGATTGTAATTAGTTTTTTATAAAAAGAGACTGGATTGTAAATCTAAGCAATCGGCAATAGTGCAACATATTTGCGATCAAGTCAATCTTTTTTATGTTGTTCCTTTAATGGTATAAGCTCACACGTTTATTCCGTTTGATATTCCATTCATAATCAGCATGACTTTTCTTTTTTGTCCAAAGAATAGGCCTTTAACACTTTACCTTCACGTTATTATTAGATCATTATTGTGGGTGCAAAGAGACAATTTTGCAGCTTGTTCATTGGAAATGTGTGAAATATGAAATTATTGCTTAAAATTGTATTACATTTTTGCAAATGTATTGGGTTATTTTTGCTTCTTAGATTCTTTGTTTTGGCAGTAGGAACAACTGTAAAAGGAATTTAAATAATTAGAAATTATGCTAGGATGAAAAACAAGTATTAATATAAAAACATATAATAATGTCAGAAAAAAACAAAAACAATTTGGTGTCTGGATGGATTCACATCATGCAACTATTGTAGGAAGAGAAAATATAGATTCAGGGGAGTTCGTAATATTAGGTCACGAAAAAGTTGACGGACAAGGTCGTAATTCAAGCGAAAACGCAGCAAACAATGCTGAAAGAGATTTACTTCATAAACTATTCAAAAACATTACGGCTCATATACAAAATGTTGATGAATTGCATGTGACAGGAACTGGTACTGCTCAAGAGCAATTTATTAAATATATGAATGAGGCCCCACAGTATAAAAATGTCGAGACTAAAGAAAGTACTTCTAATAAAATGGATGATGAAAGTTTAATTGAATATGTGGCTGCACAGTTCAACTAATCGCTTTAAAAAAGGCTATTTTTTATTGGTTTGAAATGCCTCCAAAAAAGTCAAAAGCTATTTGGAGGTTTTTTTATGGAGAGAAAAGTCAGAGACGTTTGCGCAGCGTATACGATAAATTTATTCTTTGAATCTTTGCGGAGCTGGGTGTTTTTTATTCTTTGTGTTCACAAGTGGCGCCTTTAGCATTAGATTTTAGATTTGTTCTTTGAAAAATCAGCTTGTTAAAAAACAATCGTATTATTGGTAGGCGTTATTACTGAATTGATTACAATTTACAAGTTCAGTACAGGCTTTTTTTGTTATTGGATTTGGCTGTTCTTTTTGTATTATTCGCTCTTTATTGTGGGCGCAAAATCAGAGACGTTTGCGCAATTTATGCCACATATGTTTCTTTGAAAGAAGACTTAGCGGAAATTTATCCATACTTTTTCATTAGACGATTGAAGTTTTTCCACATTTTTCGACTTTGTCTTTTAATGTAACTTGAATCATTTATTTCTTGCATCGTATTTTCGGACTTATAAACATAGCTCAAATAGTTTCCCCAACTATATTCTTTTGACGCTACATATTTTGTTTTGTCATCTTTTGATGGTCTATAAATCAATTTTCTTTTTGAGCCTTTATGTGTGAAGCGTTTGTAAAGCCTTGATTTAAAAATCATTTTATCTGGATTTTTACTATTTCTTGCCAACGATGCAGATTTTTTAAAGGATTTTATCATTGAACGATAAAATTTAGAAAATCCAGAAGTTTTAATAAGTACTTTTTGACCATCATAAGAAAATCCTAAATATTCAAGAGTTTTGTTGAAGTTAGGATGTTTAGTTATTTCATCAATTTCGAAACCTTTAAACTTTCCATCAATACTTTCGAAACGATACACTTTTGTTTTTTTTGGTTGAATCTCAAGATTAGCAATTTTTGTGTTTTCTATGTTTTCTCTAATACATTTAATTATTTCGTCTTCATATTTCTGTTTGCAAATGACAATAAGGTCGTCACTATATCTTTGATAAAAACCTCCAATACTTACCACTTTATCATAGACAACTTGATCGAAATCTAGCATATAAACATTTGCTAATGTTGCACTAATTGGGCTTCCTTGTGGAATTCCACATTTGTTGTTTTTTGAAATAATTAAGTTTAAATTATTATTCAAAAAATCATCTTTTTCACAATATGTAACAGCATTTTTTTCTTTAAAAAAATACGATTTTTCTATTTTTATTCTTTTGAATTCTCTTTTTTTAGAATTATTTGGAATGCCACGTTCTACAATCATTGTCTTATTGTAGCTATTGAAGAGTTGTTCACCTTCAATATATTTTATTTTTGTCAAAGATTTAAATACATTGTAATGATCTAGCGGCAAAGTACTTTTTCCTAAAATTTTAGTCCATTGTCTTTTTATTATTTTGTGATCTAAATTGTCAAAGAAAGAAGTAACATCTGCAACAATGACAGATAAACATTCTGAATTGTGTTCTTTAATAAATTCAAAAGTTGATTTTGCGAAATCAATATTACATTTGTTATTGCAAGCTCCGATGTACAATGGGATTTTTCTGTACGCAACAACTGATTCATTAAAATTTCTATCTTTCATATGATTTTCATATGATTCTACTAAAATACTATTGTAATATGAATAGATTAAGGAGTCAATATGAGAAGCAAAATAGATATTTCTATCTTTTTTATCTTTTATTCGAAATCTTCGGTTTGTCTTGGTTTTATCAGCTCTTGTATTATCAGCTCTAAATTTTCGTTGTGAAATGCATTTATGGATAAGAGGAAGAAAACTATGTGTTCTTATTTTTTCATCATTTGTTATATATTTTTTTGCCCAACTATAATCGAATATAGTAATTGGCAAACCAATATGCGGATATTTTTTAAGTTTAAACCAGCTTTCTGTTTCCATAAGTTTTAAAAAGGGGACAGTTTATTTTATAGTAGCAGGTTTAGAATGTACAGGCTCCTGCGAAGCTTTTGCCTTTTAAAAGGCTATTGCAACACTACTCTTTTCAGGTATAGAAATTGTTATCTTTGTAGCTAAATGCTTAAACACATCAAATATGCTTAGAAAATTGAAACGCAGAACCAACCTCAGGACTTCAACAGTTGTTATGCTGTTGCTAACTCTTTCCTCATTAATTCTTTCTCAAGATGATTTGGAAATTGGTATTTACCTTCCCAGCTAACGTATGTCTTAGACGTGGTGTATAAAGTTAAACGTATTATTCCGACCTTTCTGTCCCCTAAATTTTTATTTATTATTATTCATTCTCTTTTCTGCTAATTACTACTTATTTCTCCCCCGTTTTTTTGGGTGTCGACTAACTAGTAAATACTACCAGTTACAAAGTAGCGATTATAAACCCAATTTTGGTTGGCTTTACACTACTTTGTTTCGTTATATCAGTTTTTCAAATATATAAATAATTTATTACAAAATATTAAAGCAACTTTATATTGTTGAAAACCACGGCTCGCGTGAAGGATGGCAGTGAAAATCCTTTTATGAAGCAAAGCGCAATAAAAGATTATAACGAACAGCCTGACCCGCAGTTTTGCGAGGAGGAACGACAGCACCATCTGCAGGGACACGCCCAAATTATTTTCCTTTTCTAACCTCTGATTTTATCAAATAACCGTCTAAAATTCAAAATGGTAAAATACTTGTTTGGGTTGCAAAAATTTTATAATTTTGCAGTCCAATTTTATTATGTAAATTAAAGAAGAAGATGGATATCAAAAGAGTAGCAATAGACGCTGTGAATGAAACAATTGTAATGACTGTTGTTCACATGGATTACAAAGGACAAGTAGCAAAAAGAATAAACGAAAAAATGCCTTTGGCAACGGTTAAGGGATTTAGAAAAGGAGCGGTGCCTAAAGATCTTGTTGAAAAACAATACGGTAAAGCAATCAAACAAGAAGAAATTCAAAAAGTGGTTGACTTAGCTTTGGAGCGTTTCGTACAATCAGAAAGATTAAATCTTCTTGGAACGCCACTTCCTAAAGTAAACGAGCATTTTTCTTGGGATGCTGAAGAACTGGTTTTCGAATATGAAATTGGTTTGGTACCTAACTTCGAATTGGATTTAGAAGCTAAAAACGACATTGTAAAATATGTAGTTTCAGCGGATGATAAAATGATTGAAGGTCAGGTAGAACGTATTCAAAAACAATTTGGAACTGCAATTCCTCAAGAAGTTGTTGCTGCAGATTCAGATGTAACAGGAACATTCACTAACGAAGAAAAAGGAATTAATAACGCTACCACTATTGCTGCTGATCTTTTCAAAGACAAAGCGACTTTTGATTTATTCATTGGTAAAAAAGTAGGAGATGTAGTGACGGTTAACACTAAAGGTTTATTTGAAGACGACCACCAATTGATGGACGTGATGAAAGTAAGTCATGATGACGTTCACGGTTTAGAGGTTGATGTAAACTTCACAATCGAAGCAATCAACACTGCGGAATTAGCGGAATTGAACCAAGAATTGTTTGATAAATTGTTTGGAGCTGGAACTGTTTCTTCATTAGAAGAATTGAAAGCTAAAATCAAAGAAGATGCTGAAGCTCAATTTGCACAACAAGCGGATCAAAAATTATTAGGTGATGTTACAGAATTCTTAATTGAAAGCACAAAATTTGATTTGCCTTCTGGATTCCTTAAAAAATGGTTGCAAACAGTTGGAGAGAAAAAATTGTCACCTGAAGAAGCTGAAGTAGAATATGCACGTTCTGAAAAAGGATTGCGTTTTCAATTGATCGAAGGTAGAGCAATGGCTCAATCTGATATCAAAATCACTTTTGAAGACTTGAAAACATTCACTACAAAAAATATCCGTCAACAAATGGCGCAATTCGGGCAAACAAATCCTACTGATGAAGAAGTTCAAGGAATTGTGGCTAGAGTTTTGTCTAACCAAGACGAAGTAAAAAGACTTTCGGACCAGGTTGTTGCGGAGAAATTATTAGAATTGTTCAAGGAGAAAGCAAATCCTACTACTAAAGAAGTAACGTACGACGAATTTATTGCTGCTTCATACGGAGAATAAATAGGTGTCTGTACTGTCGTAAAGTTGAAAGTCAAAAGCCCTAAGAGCACCAGAGATTATTAAAATTTTATGATTTGATTACAGATAGTAAACAATAAAAAATAGGTATATTTGAGCGTCAGAAAAAATATTTTTTGGCGCTCTTTTGTTTCAATTAGTTGCGGGAGCTAATCTAGCTGTACGGTACAAGTTTTTTTTTCTGTTTCAGTTTTTTAAATTCCTGTAAGCGCTTTTTTTAGTCGCTTTGCAAGAATAAAAAAACTAAAAAACAGAATTCAAAAAGCTTTTACTCCCATCTGGGCTAAAAATAAGACATATTGACATCATTTGTAAATAGGTATGACCTTTGCATTAAAGGGAAACACAAGATATTACGTAAAACTTAGAACAAAAAAATATGAACTACGGTAAAGAATTTAAAAAATTTGCTACAAAGGACCACGGGGTAAATTCGATGTACTACGATAAAATCGTAGGTGCAATGACTCCTAAAAACATGACTCCCTATATCATTGAAGAACGTCAGTTGAATATATCACAATTAGATGTTTTTTCCAGGCTGATGATGGACCGAATTATATTCTTGGGTACAGGAATCGATGACCAAATTGCAAACATTGTTCAAGCACAGTTGTTGTTCCTGGAAAGTGCCGATGCTTCAAAGGACATTCAAATTTATTTGAATTCTCCGGGAGGAAGCGTTTACGCTGGATTGGGGATTTATGACACGATGCAATACATCAAACCAGATGTAGCGACAATTTGTACTGGAATGGCAGCTTCTATGGGAGCAGTGCTGTTGTGTGCAGGTGCTGCAGGAAAACGTTCGGCATTGCCACATTCACGAGTAATGATTCACCAACCATCAGGTGGAGCGCAAGGAGTGGCTACAGATATGGAAATCAACTTACGCGAAATGTTGAAACTGAAAGATGAGTTATACAAAATTATCTCGCATCATTCTGGACAAACTTTCGATAAGGTTCATACAGATAGTGAGCGTGACTATTGGATGATTGCCGAAGAAGCAAAAGCATACGGAATGATTGATGAAGTTTTAATAAGAGGATAAATTATTAGTCGAGAGTCAAAAGTCCGTAAGTCAAAAGCATAGCAGAGACTTTAGGACTTTTAACTTTATGACATTAGACTAAAAGAATGGCAAAAGTAGTATTAGAGTGTTCGTTTTGTGGAAGAAAAAAACCGGAAACCAATTTGTTGATTGCAGGTATCAATGCACATATTTGTGATAAATGTATCGAACAAGCACACGGAATTGTTTTGGAGGAATTAAAATCTGGCGGAAGTTCAAAACTGGTTGGAGATTTGATTTTGAAAAAACCAAAAGAAATCAGGGCGTTCTTGGATCAATATGTAATTGGACAGGACCAAACTAAAAAGGTGATGTCAGTTGCAGTTTACAATCACTACAAGCGTTTGATGCAACAGCAACTGGACGATGAGGTTGAGATTGAAAAAAGTAACATCATTATGGTGGGACAAACAGGAACAGGAAAAACATTAGTGGCTAAAACCATTGCAAAAATGTTAGATGTGCCGTTGGCTATTGTTGATGCGACGGTTCTTACAGAAGCAGGTTATGTTGGGGAAGATGTCGAAAGTATTTTGACACGTCTTTTGCAAGCCGCTGATTATGACGTTGCGAAAGCAGAACGCGGCATTGTATTCATTGACGAGATAGATAAAATTGCACGTAAAAGTGACAATCCGTCTATTACGCGTGACGTTTCTGGGGAAGGTGTTCAACAAGCATTATTGAAATTATTGGAAGGAACCGTTGTAAATGTGCCACCTAAAGGAGGACGCAAACACCCGGACCAAAAATTTGTTGAGGTAAATACACAAAATATTTTGTTTATCGCCGGTGGTGCTTTTGATGGAATTGAAAGAATTATTTCGAAACGATTGAACCGTCAAGCCGTGGGTTATTCTACTTCTAAAAATGTGGATAACATCGACAAAGACAATTTGTTGCAATACATTATTCCAAAAGACATCAAAGATTTTGGATTGATTCCGGAGATTATTGGTCGTTTGCCGGTATTGACACACATGGATCCTTTAGACAGAGAAACCTTGCGTGCGATATTGACACAACCTAAAAATGCGTTAATCAAGCAATATGAGAAATTGTTTTTGATGGACGATGTTGAATTCACCATTACAAATGAAGCCTTAGATTTTATTGTAGATAAAGCATTAGAATATAAATTAGGAGCTCGTGGATTGCGTTCCTTATGTGAAGCCATCTTAACCGATGCAATGTATGAATTACCAAGTTCTGATACTAAAACATTAGAAATTGACGTGGATTATGCAAAAGAGACGTTGAATAAGAATTTATTGAAGCGTTTGGAAATAGCATCTTAAAGTTTTAAGAAAAATAACGGTGTCAAAGTTTTAGACTTAGACACAGGATAATACTAAACCTGTTCATTAAAATGAACAGGTTTTTTTATTGATTTTTTTTAGCTATTTTTTTAAATTATAATTTTTATTATTTGTATATAATTGATTTTAAATATTTTGTAAATTTATCGTGGTAAATTTTAAATGAAAGAAGTGCTTTAGAAAAATAAGGTTTACAAGCAATTTTGGATAACGTAAAAGCATATTTAAAATTCAATCCCTTAAAAAAAAACGAAATGATAAAGCAAATATGGCTTAATTTGCCAGTAAAAGAGGTGGCGAAATCAAAAGCATTTTTCGCTAAAATAGGTTTTTCTTTTAATGAGCAATATGCCACTCCGCATTCAACATGTCTGTCTGTTGGAGCTACTCATTTTGCGGTCATGCTTTTTGAGGCGTCAGTTTTTGAAGATTTTGTACAAAATAAAAGTACCGATACCCAATCAAGTTCCGAACTATTAATTTCAATTGATGCAGTAAGTAAAGAAGAAGTGGATGCATTCGCAAAGAAGGTAGAAGAAGCTGGCGGTACCCTTTTTGCCAAACCTGCCGAAATTCAAGGATGGATGTATGGCTGTGGCTTTGCAGACTTAGATGGACATCGTTGGAATATGCTGTATATGGATTTTAGTAAAGTACCAAAATAGAATTTTAACGTAATAAAAAGTACAAAATGACAACACTGGAATTCAAAATCGAGATAAAGGCTCCAAAAGAAAAAGTTTGGGACGTTTTATGGAAGGAAGAAACATACAAGCAATGGACATCCGTTTTTTGTGAAGGGACGTATGCTGTAAGTGATTGGAAAGAAGGCAGTAAAATTCATTTTTTATCTCCCAATGGGGACGGAATGAACAGTATTATCTATAAGAAAATACCAAATGAATACATGGCTTTCAAGCACATAAGCGAGTTAAAGAATTTTGTAGAAATGCCTGTTGATGCTAAAACCCAGGAATGGACGGGTTCTATGGAAACGTATCAATTGATTGAAGATAATGGATTGACTGTTTTAGTAGCTAAAATGGATGCAGTCGAAAAGTATGTAGATTATTTCAAAACTACATTTCCAAAAGGGTTAGATATGGTGAAAAAAATTTCAGAAGCGGAGTAGACTATTAATTATTAAAATTAAGATTATGGCATCAATAAACCCTTATTTAGTTTTCAATGGAAATTGCGAAGAAGCATTTCTGTTTTATCAGTCTGTATTTGGTGGAGAATTTCCCTATATCGGGAAGTTCAATGAAATGCCTCCAGCAGAAGGTAATCCCGCGCTTTCTGAGGAAGATGGGGATAAGATCATGCATATAACATTGCCCATAGGTGATACATCTTTACTGATGGGAAGTGATAGTAATTTAGCGAGTGGAGAAGTGATTTTTGGACAAAATGTTTCGATTTCTATCAATACTGTGAGTAAGAAAGAAGCCGATACCTTGTTTAATGGACTTTCGGCTGGAGGAAATGTATCCATGCCAATGAATCAAACTTTTTGGGGTGCTTACTTTGGAATGTTTACGGATAAATTTGGCATCAATTGGATGGTGAATTTTGATGAAACCGAAAATTAAGTAGTTTTAAAACAAATTATGGATTGCTAGTAGATTGCGTTTTTCTCATAAATGTAAACCTGTTTATTCATTTGGACAGGTTTTTTTATAGGTAATTTACAGAATTTGTTATTGTTCGCAAAAAGGAAAGTTATTTTTTTTTATCAACTTCAGATTGACGATTTTTGCGCATGCTAAATCAAACAATTATAAAATGCAAATAGAAGAGATTGAGGTTATTTTATTAAAAGTTTCGGGTCAGGACAAACCAGGAGTAACAGCAGGTTTGACCTCCATTTTGGCGAATTATGATGCCGTTATTCTAGATATTGGACAGGCAGATATTCATGATACCCTTTCTTTAGGTATTTTATTTGAAATAAAAGCGGGTTCTTCCTCTGGACCTGTTTTAAAAGATTTATTATTCAAAGCCTATGAATTAGGTGTTAAAGTTAAGTTTATTCCAATCTCGATTGCGGACTACGAAATTTGGGTAAAAGCACAACGCAAACAACGCTATACCATAAATGTTTTGGGAGAAACACTAACGGCTGTTCAATTGGCAGCTGTGACTAGAATTTTGTCCAACCAAAATTTAAATATTGATGCGATTAAAAGATTAACAGGCCGAGTTTCTATTATTGATAAAGAAGAATTTCCGCGTTCTTGCATACAATTATCGGTTACGGGAACCATTGTCGATAAAACGTTTATGACGGCCAGTTTTATGGAAATTTCCAGAACGATAGATGTGGATATTTCGTTTCAAGAAGACAATATGTACCGAAGAAACAGACGCTTGGTGTGTTTTGATATGGATTCGACCTTGATTCAAACCGAAGTAATTGATGAATTGGCTGAATTAGCGGGTGTGGGAGAACAAGTGAGAGCCATTACAGAAGCAGCGATGAATGGCGAAATTGATTTCAGCGAAAGCTTCCAACAACGCATGGCTTTGTTAGAAGGTTTGAGTGAAGAGGTGCTACAAACCGTTGCTGAAAATCTGCCTATAACCAAAGGAGCACATCGCTTGATGAAGGCCTTGAAATATTATGGTTATAAAACGGCTATTTTATCCGGAGGCTTTACCTTTTTTGGAAAATACCTGCAAAAGGAATTAGGAATTGATTACGTTCACGCCAATGAATTGGAAATTAAAGACGGTAAATTAACGGGCAACTATATAGGCGAGATTGTCGATGGTCAAAAGAAAGCTGAATATTTGCAAGCCATTGCCGATAAAGAAGGCATACACATCAACCAAACTATTGCAGTGGGTGATGGTGCCAATGATTTGCCAATGTTGAATTTAGCAGGTTTAGGTATTGCTTTTCATGCCAAACCTACGGTAAAAGAAAAGGCAGAAAGTTCTATTTCAAGTTTAGGCCTCGACGGTGTTTTATACCTTTTAGGGTACCACGACAGGCATATTGATATGATGGAGGAGGAATAAAAAGACTGTAATAATCATAAAAAGAGGCTGTTCAAAAAAGTGATTTTTGGACAGCCTTTTTTATGCTTTAACGGTAAACGCTTTTTCAGGTTTTTCCTGTGTTTGTTTTTCGGGAGATTTACATATTCCCCTGGCGCCACAACGCATTCTGTGCGGTCCGCAGGAACTCAAGAAAAAAAGTGTTATCAAGATGTAGAAGGTATTTTTCATCTTCTCGTTTTTTATACGGTTTGAAACTGCATGCTTTTGAGTTGTTCCAGGTAATCTCTTTGGTTGGATAATCTTGGTATTTTATGTTGCCCACCCAATTTGTCCTTGCATTTTAACCAATCGTAAAACAAATTTTTTCGTGCTACATTTATTACTAACGGATTTAATGTCATGTTGTTGTAGCGCTTTGCTTCATAATCGGAGTTTAAAGATTGTATGGATTCATCCAATGCTTTCTGGAATTGCGATACATCAGCAGGATTGTTTTTGAACTCGATCATCCATTCATGGGCACCTTTTTCTTTGCCTTCCATAAATATAGGCGCCACGGTGTAATCAACTACTTCTGTTTGGGTTAGTTTACACGCTTTGGCAATAGCCTGATCCGTATTTTCAACCATCAATTCTTCGCCAAAAACATTAATGTGATGCTTGGTTCTTCCCGTAACCCGAATCCGATAGGGATTCAATGAGGTGAAACGAACGGTATCGCCTATCAAATAACGCCATAAGCCGGAATTGGTGGTAATTACTAAAGCATAATTTTTGCAAAGTTCCACATCTGCTAATCGAATCGTTTTTTGATCCGGTGTCCCAAAAGTATCCATTGGAATAAATTCATAGAAAATGCCGTAATCCAGCATCAATAACAAATCACTGGAATGATTTAAATCCTGAATAGCAAAAAAGCCTTCGGAGGCGTTGTATATTTCGTAATATTTAAACTCTTTTTTCGGTAGTATTTTTTTGTATTGCTCTCGGTACGGTTCAAAATTGACGCCTCCGTGAAAGTAGACTTCCAAGTTAGGCCAAAGTTCAAATAAATTTCCCTTTCCGGTTTCTTCCAGCATTTTATTCATTAAAACCAACATCCAGGAAGGAACTCCAGCAAAACTAGTTACATTTTCATTTTTTGTTTCGTTTATAATGGCTGCGATTTTTGTTTCCCATTCACCCATTAGTGAAATTTTGTTGCTCGGAGTGCTGCTAAACTCCGCCCAAATAGGCATGTTTTCAATTAATATGGCTGATAAATCCCCAAAGAACGTATTGTTGTCTTCATAGATTTGCGAGCTTCCGCCTAGACGTAGGCTTTTCCCAAGAAAAAGTTCGGAATCCTCATTGTTATTTAAATACAAACACAGTAAATCCTTACTTCCTTTGTAATGGCAGTCTTCCAGTGCTTCATTACTAACCGGAATAAATTTACTTTTAGCGTTTGTCGTTCCGCTTGATTTGGCAAACCATTTTATAGGGGTTTCCCAAAAAACATTCTGCTCTCCTTTACGGGTTCGTTCAATGAGCGGTTGTAATTCTTCGTAAGTTGAAATTGGGATTCTCTCTGCAAAAGTAGCGTAGGAATGTATTGAAGCATACTCATATTGTTTGCCTAAAACAGAGTTTTTGGATGACTGAATTAAATGCATAAGCAATTCTTCCTGAACCTCATTTGGGTATTTTAAGAAAAGTTCAATCTGATGGATTCTTTGTTTTAGCACCCACGAGGCAAACGAATTGATTATGGTTAGTGGCATTTTTAAATTATGAATTATGAATTACGAATTATAACTTTACCAAAAATAACAAAATTTGTTTAACTAGATGCGTTAAACGGGAAACTTTAAATAGAATGACATACGAAGGTGTACTTGCAAAAATGCAAACCGAATTTGGAAATCCAATTCAATATTATTTGGTTTTTGAGAATAGTTTTTTGAATGTAAATCAGTTGCTAAATAAAAATATCGAAATTAATTTTGTTGGATATCAATGTTTGAACTGCGGAAAAAAGAAAAAAATATTCCGACAAGGATTTTGTTATGATTGTTTTTATTCCAGCCCGGCAGTGGGGGATTGGATTATGAAACCGGAGTTGAGTACGGCTCATCTTGGAATTCAGGATAGAAATCTGGCTTATGAAGAAAAAGTGCAATTGCAACCTCATATTGTGTATTTGGCTTTGTCCAGCGAAGTCAAAGTAGGAGTGACTCGAAAAACACAAATGCCAACCCGATGGATAGATCAGGGCGCTAACCAAGCCATTTCTATTGTGGAAGTACCCAATCGCTATTTGGCTGGAATTACGGAGGTGGCGCTCAAAAACCATTATGCTGATAAAACGAATTGGCGAAAAATGCTGACTAACAATATCGAACCAATCGACTTAGTTGCGGAGCGACTAAAAGTAGAGAATTTAATCCCAACGGAAGTTCAGGAATATTTTCATGCACAAAAAAATGATTTGTACGAGATGCATTATCCTGTTCTACAGTATCCACATAAGGTGAATAGTTTAAGTTTGGAAAAAACGCCTCACTTTCAAGGAAAACTCACCGGAATAAAAGGTCAGTACCTTCTTTTTGAAGACGGCACCGTTTTTAATATCCGAGGTTCAGAAGGTTATGTGGTACAAATTAATGTGTAAAATCTGCTATTTTGATTTTGCTGGCTTTTCTGTAATTTTTTTAACCATTAAGGAATTAAGAATAATTAAGCATTAAATCTTAATGAAACTTAATTCCTTAATGTTTTAATTATAAATACAAGTTGTTTTTATAACACTTTCAGTTAAGCCATTATTTTAGTTTAAATTATTACTGCTGTACTTTAGGCTCTTCTGCTTTTTTCTTTTTATTAAACAAGCCATTCAATAAATCAGTTGCTTTTGTTTTTACTTCTTCTTTGGTTGTAGGAGTTGCCGTTTTTGTAGTATCTCCTGGTTTTTTGTTTTTGTTAATAAAATCAGTCAAAGCTGAAGTTCCTTGTTTTACCAGTCTGTCTTTTTGTTGGGTTATTAGTTGAGTGGTCAATTTAGTTACGGCGCTATTAATATCAGTTGTGATTTTTGGATTTGTAAAATTCCCAACTAAAAGCGCATTAATCGGAAAGCTTTGCACTTTTGCAGCATCAGCATCAGATAATTTTGCGATTAAGGCATTTGCTTCGGAGCCTAAATATTTTGCGGGAACATCAAATTTTAAATTGTAATTTATGCTTTGGTCAAAACCGTGCGTGCCTGCAATAGTAGCTTTGATGTCTTTGTACTTGATGTCAAAAGGTTTTACAGTTACTTTTCCATCATTGAATGTTAGTGCTGCTTTCAAATCATTCAAATTGATTTTGCTAACATCAATAAATTTTAAATTGGCGCCCAATGCAGTCAGTAAAGTCGAATTACTCGCATTTACTGTCGTTGACAGCAATTGTCCTAATAGATCTCCGGTCAGCGTTTTCAAGTCAGGAGTCAGTTCAGTAGCATCAAGATTTCCGTTCAACTTGATAGTTGAATTTAACTTTCCGTTAATAATTCCAGCAAGAGGTGCAATTTTTTTTAGCATATCTAGTTGGGTGAAGGATTGTGCAATATCGACTTGATTTAATTTCAAATCCATATTAAAAACAGGACTTTTCCCTTTTGTAGAAACTGCACCATTTGCGCCAATTGTTCCCCCAAAAAGCGATGTTTTCACGTTTTGGAAAGTTACTTTTTCATCTTTGACAAGTAGTTTTCCCGATACATTCTTCAAGGTCAAATTATCATATAATACCGTAGTTGCATTTGCGGTAAGCGTACAATTCAAGAAAGCAGGAATCTTCAGGGCCGCTGCTTTTTTATCCCGATCAGTAGGTGGTGTTTTTGCGGTTTCAACGGTGGTCATAAAATCATCTACGGCTAATTGTTTAGAATTCAGGATGAAATTTCCTTTTAATTCTTGGTTTCTAAATATAAATCCGTAAAAATTTTCTAAAATTCCTGTTACACTAATGTCACTTTTTCCTGTAGTTGCGTTCAATTCTTTCAAATTGACTTGACTGGGATTAAATTGAACCAAAGCACTGCTGATGTTCATTGTTTTGCCGTTTTCATCCATATAGTTGAAACCGGACAAACTCATGGTTCCTGCATTATTAATAGTCTCATATTGATTTTTCTCTACTGACTGCATATCGAATCTTGTGGTCACATCGGCTCTTAAGGTCCCAGCAAGAGGCTTGGCTAGCTTTATAGGATACGCTTTAGAAAGATTGGCTAAGTTAATTGTTCCTTTTAAAGCGGCGTCAACTATTGCGTTTTGTGAGATGTTTTTAATGGTTGCTTTAGCATTAAAAATGTCCTGATCTATTTGGAAAGAAAGCTGGTCTATATTAATGTAAGTATCATTCAATATTCCGGTTTGATTGACAATTTTTGTATCAATAATGATGTTTTGAACCGTTTTTGGTAAGTTAGGGTATTTAAAAGAGGCATTGTTGGAGGCAATTTCAATGTTAAATTTCGGAACACTGTTGTCTGAATAGAGCCCTTTGGCAAAGCCTACAACGGTAAAGTCACCAGTTGTTTTTACGTTTTTCAAACTGGAAGTATAGGCTGCGGGAATCACTCCTAAGAAATTTTTGAAGGATGAGGTAGGTGTTTTAAATTTTAAATCATATTCCTGACCCGTTTCAACCTCTTGAATAAACCCATCAAATTCTAGCGGCAACTGATTGATTAAAGCTTTGTTTTCTTTAAACGTATATTTACTTTTTACTAAATCAATTCCCAAAACAGCGTCCAGAGTCAAAGCAACATCTTTCAAGTAATTGACCTTGTTCATGTCCAAGGTGATTTTTGCAGTTGATTGAGTAACCAAATCCAGTTTTTGAGCGGCAAAATCGCCCACGCCTTTATGGCTAATACTGTCAATTGTCATTTTGATTTTTGATTTTTCATCAAAATAGCAAAATTTGAAATTCTCGATGCTATAATTCTTAACCTTTAATGATAAAGGGGCGCTTTTGCTTCTATTTTTACTTTCTTTACCTTTTATGGCGATATCATAATTTCCGATGCCGTCTTTATTGAATAGGATATTGATCAATCCATTTTTTGAAGTAATGCCGTCAATAATTATTGCTTCTCCTTTGCCTTTGAATAATTCTTTGATAGACATTTTTAAATCTAATTCGCCTAATGACACTAAAGTGTCGCCTTCAAAAGGGGCTTTGTTTATAATGACTAGTTGATCTAAATTGACATTTGCACTAGGGAAGCTTTTGATTAAACTTAAGTCCACATCCGAAAAAGTGACTTTGGCATCAACCTTATCATTAATAGCTTTGGTAATTTTAGCTTTTATTTGATCCTCAAAAAAGTAAGGAAGAGTGAATAAAGCTACCAAGAATAGGATAATCAGGGCTCCAATAATTTTTAAGATTGTTTTTAGCATAATTTGATTCTCTTTAGATTTAAAAAATAAGCAAAAATGATGCCCTCTTGTCACAAAAATAATGGATTACACGGGAAGCGTTGCTATTGATTTGATAAAAAACAATAACGGCTTTTAATTTCCCTTTTAATTTCAAAAAAAAATCCGTTCCAATTATAATTGGAACGGATTTTATAAGTAGTATGCTAGACGTTAATTGATGTTGATTTCAAACGGTAGGATGGCTTGTATGCCTTTCCTTGACTGTAATTTCTTTATTTCTTGCATAATGCGATAATTCTCTACACCAATTTCTTCTTTTATAAAATCAGCTTTCGATTGTGCAAAGGGCAGATTAGCAAGTAGATCATCAAAATTTTTCTCATATTCAGGATAATTTTGAGTGCTGTATTTTTTTATTTTTGCTAAAGACGCAGCATTAGCAATTGCATCATCCAATCCCCCAATTTTATCGACTAGCCCAATTTTTAACGCTTGAGACCCACTCCAAACACGTCCTTGAGCAATAGCATCGACTTGTGCAAATGTCATTTTTCGTCCCTGAGCTACATGGGTAACAAAGGTTTTGTAAATGTGTTCAACACCTTCTAACGTAACGGCTTTGAATTTTTCATCTAATGGCACAAAAGGGCTATAATTTGCTGAATTCTCATGAGTTTTAACTTGCTCTGTATAAACCCCTATTTTAGTAGCCAATGGCGTAAAGTTGGGTAATATCCCGAAAACGCCAATGGAGCCTGTGATGGTATTTTCTTCGGCAAAAATTGTATTGGCATTGCAGGCAATGTAATACCCGCCGGAGGCTGCATAATTTCCCATAGAAACAACTACAGGTTTTAACTTTTTAGTCAATTCAATCTCTCTCCAAATCAGATCTGAGGTCAATGCGCTTCCGCCGGGACTATCGATTCGAAGTACGATCGCTTTTATATTTTTGTTTTTTCGTGCTTCTTGCAGGGAGCGACGCATTGATCCTTCACCAATAATATTAACATCACCTTCTCCGCCAAGAATTTCACCTTGTGCATAAATAATTGCTATTTCATCATTACTGTCAAAACTTTGCGACGTAGTGGCTACTTTCTGGGCATAATCTGAAACAGATACTGTGTTGTAGTCTTCATTATTGGCTACTTTAAGCGCTTTTCTGATGGCGTTGTGATACACATCTTCATAAGCAATTACGTCAATCAGTTTCTCTGCTTTTGCCATTTCTGGAGTTCGAGCCAGTAAACCGTTAGCGATTTCATTTAAGTGAACCACAGGTATGTTTCTGCTTTTAGAGATGTCAGCCGTAATTGAGTTCCAAACAGAATTCAGTAAAGCTGAGGTTTGTTCCCTGTTGGCATCACTCATTTTATTTTCAAGAAAAGGTTCTACAGCACTTTTGTATTTTCCATGACGGATCACTTCCATTTTTAATCCTGATTTTTCTTGAAAATCTTTAAAGAACATGATTTCAGCAGACAATCCCTTGAAATCCATTTCTCCAACCGGATTTATGTAAATTGGGCTGGCAACAGAATTTAAATAATATTCTTTTTGTGAATACGAATTGGAATACGCCATGACGAATTTACCTGATTTTTTAAAGCTTTCAAGCGCATCTCTCAAGGCTTTACTTTGTGCCATTCCTAATGACGAAACAGTATTTAGAATCGAAATTCCTTTAATGTCATTGTCAGTTTTTGCTTCTTCAATAGCATTGATAATATCTGAGAGCCCTATTTTTTTATTTTCTGAAAAGATAGTCATCCATGGGTCTTTATATTTTCCAGCGTAATCATTTCGGATGTCTTCTAAATCAAGTTCTATTACGGAATTGTTTTTTACCGTAACACCCTCCGATTCGCCACCAAAAAGGGCCCCGATAATAATAATTCCAAAAAAGGACAACATGAAAAAAACAAAAATACCTATTATGGTAGCTAATACATTCCCTAAAAATTTCATAGTTATATTTTTTTAATATGTCGTAAAAAACAGTGAAATGTTACAAACAAATGTTTTGAATTCTCAAGTTAATTAGCAACACAGGGTGCAAATATATTGCTAATTCTAAAATTCTTTTAGTTAATTTGCATCTAATTATGAAATCACAACATCAGGTTATTTTATCGGTAGGGAGCAATCAAGGAAATCGTTTAGAAAATGTGGAGCGTTGCTTACAATTGATACATCAGGAAGTAGGGACGGTCATCAAAGTTTCCAGATTATATGAAACGCCAGCTTGGGGTTTTGAAAGTGATTCATTTTATAATTGTGCTTTGGTTTTGCATACTTTTAGCTCACCTCACAAGATTCTGGCTCAGGTCTTAAAAATCGAAAAGCGTTTGGGTCGTTTGCGCAGTAAAACAAAAGAATATCAATCACGTACTATTGATATTGATTTAATAGCATTTGACTCCGAAACTATTACTACCGAAAAACTCCAAATTCCACATCCGTTAATGCAGAACAGGAATTTTGTTTTGTTGCCTATTCAGGATTTGAATTTAGATTGGCAGCATCCCATTTTTCAAAAAAACATTACTGAATTATTAGCCCTGTCTCCAGATGAAAGTGTGTGTCATGTAGTTCAAGATTTAGTCAATCCATTACAAAACATTCCATTGGAGCAATTCAATTATGTTGCTTTTGAAGGAAATATTGGAGCAGGGAAAACAACTTTAGCCACAAAAATTGCAGAAGATTTTAATGCGAAAACGGTATTGGAACGTTTTGCTGATAATCCCTTCTTGCCCAAATTTTATAAAGATCAAAACCGTTATGCTTTCCCGCTTGAGATGTCATTTCTGGCAGATAGATACCAACAATTATCAGATGATTTGGCGCAATTTGATTTATTTAAAGATTTTTTGGTAGCTGATTATCATATTTTTAAGTCTTTAATTTTTGCTAAAATAACCTTAGCCGAAGATGAGTATCGATTGTACCGTAATCTTTTTGATATCATTTACAGAGAAATGCCAAAACCGGATTTGTACATTTATTTGTATCAAAATTCAGAGCGATTGCTACAAAATATTAAGAAACGCGGCAGAAGCTATGAGCAAAAAATTCCGGCCGAATACTTAGATAAAATCAACAGTGGTTATTTGGATTATATTAAATCACAAACTGATTTGAATGTTTTGATCATTGATGTTTCGGATAGGGATTTTGTAAAAAATCAAGAAGATTATCTTTTTGTTTTAGATGAAATTCAAAAGAAGATCAAGTTATAGGATGCAACAATTCTGGTATTATAAGTCGTTCAAATTATCTTTTTAATGAAAAGTGTCCTCTTTTTTCAGGACTGTCAGCATCAATTTTTAAAACATACCAATAATCCGAAGCGGGTAGTAGGTTCTTATTAAAGGTACCGTTCCAAGAGGGCTTCGCTGCGTTTAATTTTGTGATTAATTTTCCGTAGCGATCAAAGATGGTTACTTCTGCCTCAGGATAATTGATCAATCCTCTTACTTCCCAGACGTCGTTATAGGAGTCGTTGTTTGGTGTAAAAAACTTCGGAGCGATCAATACTATAAATGCCTCGCTATCGCTACCGCATGAATTTACTTCTCTTGCGTACGCGGTTTGCAAACCAGTCGATACATTGAAAAACACATTTGAACTTTGATAAGAATTCCCGTCAACAGAATATTCAAAATAGTCTTTTGTGTTTTTTAAATAAATTACAACAGTAGTTTCATTGACGTCAATTCTGTCGATTTCTGGAGTATCATGTTCCAGTACAGCGATTTTTTTGGTACTGCTGCAGTTGGCATTATTTGTTATGCTTACGCTATAAATACCAGGAGTAATTACCTCAATTGTCTTCGTAGTTTCACCCGTGGACCAGGTATAATTCATATTTGAGATTTCTGCATCAAGAGTTAAGCTGACGGACTTGCAAAGTATTAATTCCTGATCAGTAACTACCGGAGGGTTGTAAATTATAATGTCAACAGCCATTCGATTCCTATTAGTACACCCGTTATTTATGGCTTCTGCGTAATACGTTGTATTTTGAGTGATATTTGGGACATTTAGACTTGTTCCAGTTCCTATGATTGCGCTGCTGGTTAGACTCGAATACCAGTTTATATTTCCAATATTAGTGGTTGCCTGAAGTGTTACGTCTCCTGCTCCACATCTTGAAATTGGCGTATTAGTTGATGTTATGTTAGGGATTGTTTCTATAGTGGCTATAATTGCAGTTCTGTTTAAAGTACATCCTGCATCCACATAATAGGTTGTTGTTGTGTTTAAAAATGGGGTTGTGTACGTAGTGCCGGTGTGTAATAAATTCCCAAAGCTTGCCGCATCATACCAATTTACGGTTCCGCCAGTAGCGGTTGCTTGAAGTGTAATAGTGCCTGAATCGCATCTTGATGCAGGTCTTGTTGCTATTATTTGAGGAATTGTTATTGTGGTACTGGTCGAAATTTCAAGAACTGGATCTCTAGGCATTCCACCGTATTCTACAATATACCCTTTGGGTTGATAATTTCCGCTTGCATCGCCGTTTAATTGTAAATCATTCCAAGAGCCAGGTCTACCAATGCCTGGTGCAGTTATGTGTGCATAATGTTCTATACCATTACTGTTGTTCGGTTCGTTAGTATTCCAAAAGGAAAAATTAGTACTTGAGCCATTTACGCCTCCGGTCCAAAAAGTTACTCTATCAGCTGCTGGTCCCGTTACCCATTTCCATAGCCCTTCTGTTTCAGCATCGCTGCCCCCAATCCAGCCCGCTCCCGCAGCTTGTTCTCCTGCTAATTGCGCTTCATCAGCGGCGGTGATTGTTGCTAAATATCCTTGAAGTCCAAAATACGTGCTCGTTTCAGCTGCTACTTTTGCCGCATTCCAGCTAATGCCAAGGTTTGAAATGTACTGATAGTAGTGACCGTTTCTAGGTAAGTAATTAGCTTGTCCAAGAGTGATTGAAAAGTTTCTGGTGCCAGATGGAGTTGCCGAGGAATTTCTATAAACAACATCTTGTATAGCATTTACAAAGTCAGTGTACCGTACTTTTGTTCCCGGAATTACACTGAATAATTTAAGTTTACCTTCAAGTGAATCCCATTGTGAATTAATAGTAGGGTGGAATGTTGGATTGGCTAATTGAATTATATCCTGTCCATTAACATAACCTGAAGAAATTTGAACGTAGATAGCTTCAGTACCGATGTCAGATGCATCAGAGCCAGTTATGGTTACATCGGTTACTATGTTTAAAGAAGTTCCCGGACAGTAAATTTGATTGCCTGTCGCTGTAATTCTGGGAGCAATTGCTGTAACAGATGATTTTAATGTTTCTTGTGGAGTGACAAAGCTGCTTTTATTAACGTTAAAAAAAGGAATAGCGGAATGCGTAGCCCTTGGTATAAATGATAAAAAAACGATTGTTATTTTCAAGAAAGTACTAATTCTCATACGTTACGGTATTGCGGTGTCTACTTTTTTTAAATTTCTATTTTGCCCAATTCATCTTTTGAAATAAATCCCAAACCACAATGCCGGCACTCACTGAGATATTTAAAGAATGTTTGGTCCCTAATTGTGGAATTTCGATACAGCCATCACACAGTGCAACCGCTTCCTGAGAAACACCATAGACTTCGTTTCCAAAAACTAAAGCGTATTTTTTTTCTTCAACAACTTCAAAATTTTGAAGAAAAACGGCACTTTCTACTTGTTCTATGGCAAGAGTCATTACATTTTCTGTTTTTAATTTTTCAATGACAGCAAGTACGTTTTCATGATGTTCCCATGTAACCGTTTCGGTAGCTCCTAATGCTGTTTTGTGAATTTCTTTATTAGGAGGGGTTGCAGTGATGCCACATAAATATATTTTTTCAATCAAAAAGGCATCGGCAGTTCTAAAAACAGAGCCAATATTATGTAAGCTTCGGATATCATCCAATACTAAAATTAGGGGAGTTTTTTCTGATTTTTTAAAAGCTTCAATGGATTTTCGTTCCAATTCGCTGTTTTCAAGCTTTCTCATAGGTTGTAAAATATTCAAAAAAAAAGCTTCCTAAATTAATGGAAGCTTTTTTGTCAATTTAGTTAAAATTTAGCTTTTTGAAGAATCAGCAGCTAAAACATTTCCTTTTATCGTAAGTGTTTTGGTTGGAACAACAGCATTAGTTGTCAAAGTTACTGTTTTTGTAAATGCTTGACCTGCTCTTGAAGTGTCGTATTTTACTCCAATTACTCCTCTTGCTCCTGGAGCGATAGGCTCTTTTGGATACGTTGGAACAGTACAACCACATGAACCTTGAGCATTAGTTATGATTAATGGCTTGTTACCATTATTAGTAAATACAAATTCTCTACGACCGTCAGAGTTATAAGCAACGGTACCGTAGTCAATAGTTTCACTTACAAAAACCATTCCTGCGCCATTTACTTTTGCAGCAGCGACTCTGGTATTGGTTGCTTTTAATTTTTTTGATGTTTCTTGTGCATTAGAAGTCGTAACGCCTAAAACAACTAGCATAGCTAGCGCAATTATTTTTTTCATGTGTGTTTAATTTTTAAATATACACAAATCTATATAAAAATTAGAATTTACACCTTAATTTTTTCTTAAAAAAATAGTTTAATTTTTTGAAGTGGTTCCATGTTTATTTAAAAATCTATAAATTCGCCCAATATTTTTAATTTTTTCAAACACAGAACAAGTGGTATCTAAAGATAAAGTAGTTAAGGAAACACCGTTAATGAAACAATACAACGAGATCAAAAGGAAGTATCCTGATGCGTGTTTATTATTTCGGGTGGGTGATTTTTATGAGACATTTGGTGAAGATGCTGTTCGTGCTTCTAAAATTTTAGGAATTGTATTAACCAAGCGTGGAGCGGGTTCAGAGACGGAAACGGCATTGGCAGGTTTTCCGCATCACTCCCTCAACACGTATTTGCCTAAACTGGTCAAAGCAGGTCTTCGAGTAGCTATTTGTGACCAGCTTGAAGATCCAAAAATGACTAAAACCATTGTGAAACGGGGCGTTACGGAACTAGTAACTCCAGGAGTTTCAATGAATGATGAGGTTTTGCAGTCTAAAACTAATAATTTTCTAGCCTCCGTTTATTTTACTAATAAAGGTATAGGAATTTCCTTTCTGGATGTTTCTACCGGCGAATTTTTGACTGCACAAGGCAATGCAGAATATATTGATAAATTGTTGCAGAATTTTAATCCAAGCGAAGTTTTAATTCCAAAAAATAATAAAAATGATTTCCGGGAAATTTTTGGAGACGACTATCATTGTTTTTATTTAGAGGATTGGATTTACAAAGAGGACTATGCATTTGAAACCTTAACCAAGCATTTTCAAACCGTTTCTTTGAAAGGATTTGGTATCGAGGAATTGAAAGAAGGAATTATCGCTTCGGGAGCCATTTTATATTATTTATCCGAAACGCAGCATAATAGAGTACAACATATAACAGCTATCCAGCGTATCGCCGAAGATGCTTATGTCTGGATGGACCGATTTACAATTCGAAATCTGGAATTGTATCACAGTTATAATCCAAACGCGGTGACGCTTCTCGATGTAATTGATAAAACGCTTTCGCCGATGGGTGGTCGTTTATTAAAACGCTGGTTGGCATTACCCTTGAAAGACAGTCATAAAATACAAAGCCGTCATCAAGTCGTTTCGTATTTAAAAGACAACCAAGTCGTTTTAAAAAATATTCAGAATCAAATCAAGCAAATATCAGATTTAGAGCGATTGATTTCTAAAATTGCTGCCGGAAAAGTATCGCCACGGGAGGTAGTGTATCTAAAAGAATCCTTAGATGCAATTATTCCAATAAAAACGTTGGCTTTAGATAGTCCGCAAGAAGCAGTAAAAGTAATCGGTGACAGTTTGCACAGTTGTGAATTGTTGCGTGAAAAAATAAAAACGGTTCTCAATCAAGATGCGCCTGTGGCTATTGCCAAAGGGAATGCGATTGCTAAAGGAATCAGTGCAGAGTTAGATGATTTGCGTGCAATATCAATTTCAGGAAAGGCGTTTTTGGAAGGAATTGAAAAAAGAGAATCACAGTTGACGGGAATCTCCTCTTTGAAAATTTCCTTTAATAACGTTTTTGGATATTACATCGAAGTTAGAAACCTGCACAAAGACAAAGTTCCTACAGAATGGATTCGAAAGCAAACTTTAGTCAATGCAGAACGTTACATTACTGAGGAATTAAAAGAATACGAAACTAAAATCCTGGGTGCCGAAGAGAAAATTCATAAAATAGAAGTAGAGTTATTCGAACAATTGGTGAGCTGGATTGCTACGTATATCAAGCCGGTTCAAATGAATGCTAATTTAGTAGCGCAACTCGATTGTTTGTGTTCTTTCACGCAATTAGCTATCGAAAATAAATACGTTTGTCCAGAGCTAGACGAAACATTCGAACTGGAAATCAAAAACGGAAGACATCCTGTTATCGAGAAGCAATTGCCAGTTGGCATGCCTTACATTGCCAATGATGTTTTCTTAGATCGTGAAACGCAACAATTGATCATGATTACGGGGCCTAATATGTCTGGTAAGTCGGCTATTTTGCGTCAAACCGCATTAATTGTGCTCTTGTGTCAAATGGGCAGTTTTGTTCCCGCAGACAGCGTGAGAATGGGGATTGTGGATAAAATATTCACCAGAGTAGGAGCCAGTGATAATATTTCGATGGGGGAATCTACCTTTATGGTCGAAATGAATGAAACGGCTTCCATCTTGAATAATATTTCGGACAGGAGTTTGGTGTTGTTGGATGAAATAGGTAGAGGAACAAGTACGTATGACGGGATTTCAATCGCTTGGGCTATTGCGGAGTTCTTACACGAACATCCCTCACAACCTAAAACCTTGTTCGCTACGCATTATCATGAGTTGAATGAAATGAGTGAATCCTTGCCAAGAATTCAAAATTTTAATGTAGCAGTCAAAGAATTGAAAGACACCGTGCTTTTTATTCGAAAATTAATAAAAGGTGGCAGTGCCCATAGTTTTGGAATACATGTGGCAAAAATGGCCGGAATGCCTCAAATCGTGATTTTGAAAGCACAAAAGCTTTTGAAAAAATTAGAAAAGAATCATTCCAGCGATGCGCTGAACGGAATTAAAGCTGCAAAGGACGAAATGCAAATGAGTTTCTTTAATCTAGACGATCCTTTACTAGAGGAAATTAAAGAAGAGATCTTAAATCTGGATATAAATACCATTACGCCTATGGAAGCGCTGATGAAACTCAATGAAATTAAAAGAATGTTGACCAGAAGGTGATTTTATTTATTTTAAAGTTTACGCTATCAGAACGTTAACTTTTATCTGTAAATTTTTTATAAAAAAGGCTTGTGTAATTCAATAAATGTCTTAAATTTGCATCCGCAATACAGAACAAGTATCGCGGTTCTTTCTAAGAATTGAAAATGCGAAAATAGCTCAGTTGGTAGAGCGCGACCTTGCCAAGGTCGAGGTCGCGGGTTCGAGCCCCGTTTTTCGCTCGACACCACATAATGCTCGGATGGTGAAATTGGTAGACACGCTGGACTTAAAATCCAGTGAACAGCAATGTTCGTGCGGGTTCAAGTCCCGCTCTGAGTACTAAAAAAGCTTCAAACTATGTTTGAAGCTTTTTTTATTTTATAATAAATCCATTTAAAATTTTACGACACTTATTAAAATCACTTAAAGTTGTGTTGTTTTTTGATGCGGGGTTAAAAACGTCATTGTGTGATTGGTTTTAATGACACAATTTATTTCAAGATAAGTTATGGGGGCTTTTGTAATTAGTAAAAGATATAACGACGAGTATAAATTTGTTTTCACTTCAAGAAAAGGGAAAATAGTTTTTACAAGTTTGAGTTATGAACTAAAGTTTGAGTGTGAAGAAGATATTGATAAGTTTAAAGCGTCAATTGAAACCGCGGATTTTTTAAAGTTTAAGTCTTCCAGTGGCAAATTCTATTTCAAATTAATGACGGGAGGCAATCATTTTGCAACAAGTAGAAAATACACCACTTCGTTGCGTTTGCAAAAAGGGATCGATGAAATTGTACGCTATGGATCAATGTCGGAAACATTGGATTTTTCAGCGAATAATTTTGTATTTAGTGACTAAAATTTATAAATGAATTTAAATAAAAAAAGAGAGTCTGGGCTATTGCCTCGACTCTCTTTTTTATTTTTGTAGCTTTGATTCTTGAAAGAGCAAGTGCTACAAATTAAAAAAGCCATCTCGCATAGCGGATGGCTTTAAAATTTTTAGAATTTGAGTTCTAATTATTTTTTTACTTCTGTAGCAGCTTCAGTTGCAACAGCAGCAGCGTCAGTAGCAGCAGCAGCAGCAGAATCAACAACTTGAGCAGCAGAATCAACTACCATAGCAGCAGAATCAACTACCATAGCAGCAGAATCAACAGCAGTTGCAGAATCTTCAGCAGGAGCGTCAGCTTTTTTACATGATACAACAGTTAATACAGCAACAGCAGCTAAACTTAAAAATACTTTTTTCATCTTAATTTAATATAAAAGGTTAATTATTAATTCGTGGCAAAGATATAAATTTTTTAATATGTAAAATATTTTTTTATTTTTTTTTTAAAAAATAATATTTTTTGACAACGTCGAAACAATTTACAATTATTGTGCCAGTTAAAGTAAATAATTAATAAATGTTTAATATCATCATCAAGGTCCTGTTTTTCGACTAATTACGGTGTAAGTTTTTCTTTTTCAGTAATTTACTTTTCTTTGGGTGAACTAGTTTTAACTCGTTTATCAAGTTAGTAGCGCCGGCATACTTATCCATAATAAACAAGATATACCGCACATCAACCATTATGTTTCTACAAATACTAGGGTCGTAATAGATATCGCTCATCGTTCCTTCCCAAGCTCTGTCAAAATTGAGTCCTACTAAGTTTCCTTTTGAATCAATTGCAGGACTTCCTGAATTGCCACCTGTGGTATGATTTGTCCCAATAAAACAAACGGGCATTTTACCATTTTCACCATAGTGTCCATAATCGTTGGTGTTGTATAAGTCTACTAACTTTTTAGGAACATCAAATTCGTAATCGCCAGGAATGTATTTTTCCATTACCCCGTCTAAATACGTTATTGGAGTGTAGAGAGTAGCATCTTTAGGTTCGTACCCTTTAACTTTTCCGTAAGTGACTCTTAAGGTGCTGTTAGCATCTGGAAAAAGGGATCTTTCAGTATTCAATTCTAATTGTGCTTTCATGTACGTTGTTTGCAACGCTGTAATCTTTAAATTGATTTCGTCATATTTTGGGGCAACTTCTTTGGTGTATTTGTCTGCTAATTCTTTTACAAGTTTATAACCAGCGTCATTATTTAATTTTGTTAAAACGGTTTGAGCATCACCGGACAGTAATTCTTTTAGGCTAGCGTAATTTTGAAGTTTGGATTGGGTATATATTTCCGAAGCTAAATTTGTAGCATTTACTTTTATCAAATGTTGGGGTAAAAATTGCTTTGGAGATTTCGCAACATAAAGTTCAATTAGTTGTTCAAAAACATTTCGATCTACAGTGGCATTGAAATTTTTATAAAAATCAGCAAGCCCAGTGATTACATTCTTCTTTCGGTCTTTAAATGCTTGTTCTCCTTTGGTTTTATACACTTGCTCTAATTGATACAATTTATAACCTGTACTCAGTAATTCCGTGTTTCGTAATACTGTTTCAGTAAAATAGTCTTTTGCTAGTGCATAAGGAGCAATTTCTGCGTAGTTTTTTTCAAAATCAGTTAAGAGTGTCCCATATTCTTTTTCTTTACCGGCTTTTGTTACTTTCAGCTGAAACGCTTTTTCAGATTCTCTCTTTACAGCAACGGCATTTGATTTTTTTAATCCTTGGGTTTCACCAATCCATTTTTTCCAATAATTGGCAATACTGGCATACTTTGAGGCATATTGGATTTTAACGGCTTTGTCTTTTCGCATAAAACCATCTGCGACTTTCAAGGCTTTGTCTCTGATTTCAATTTTTGCAGGATTGAGTTCGTTAATAATTTGTTCAATAGCAACAGCGGGTAAATACTCATTTGTTTTTCCAGGATATCCAAATACCAATGTAAAATCATCTTCGGCTACGCCATCGAGTGAAATCGGTAAGAAATGTTTTGGAGTATACGGTACATTGTCTTTCGAGTAGGCAGCAGGACGATTGTTTTTGTCAGCATAGATTCTAAACAAAGAAAAATCGCCGGTATGACGAGGCCAAACCCAATTGTCAGTATCCGAACCAAATTTTCCAATAGCCGATGGTGGCGCACCGACTAAACGGACATCACTAAAGGTTTCGGTAACAAAAAGCATGTATTGATTGCCTTCGTAGAAGGTACGGATCTTGTTTTCTTGCCAGTTTTCCTTAGGTAAAGTATTGCTTAATGTAGTAATGTTCTCTTGGATTTTCTTTTGTTTTTCGGTTTCAGTTGCAAGCGTCATAGTTCCTGCTAAAACAGATGCGGTAACATCCTCAATTTTCACAATGAAAGTTACGGTCAAGCCTTCGTTTGGTAATTCTTCTTCCATTTTGTATGCCCAAAATCCATCAGTTAGGTAATCGTGATCTACTGTGGAATGGGATTGAATTTGTGAAAAGCCACAATGATGATTGGTTAAGATTAATCCTTTTGGAGAAATTACCTCTGAAGTGCAGCCGCCGTTAAAATGCGGAACGGCATCTTTCAGGCTTGATTGATTCACATCATAGATGTCTTTAACTGACATCTTCATGCCAAGATTTTTCATTTCGGTTTCATTCATCCCTTTCAATAACGAAGGAATCCACATACCGCCTTGCTGCGCGTGCGTCTGAATGATAAATAAGAGTAGGAATAATTTTAAAATTTTCATGGTATTAAATTTTGAGTGTAATTTTATTTGATTTTGTATTTCATTAATTGTCTGTGGTGGCATTCAAACCCATTCGCAAGATACAATTTTCGTCCTTTTTCATTATGCTGTTCCAATTCTAAGTAAATCAACTTTAAGGATGCGTTGTGACTTTCAATTTTGATGAATGCAATGGCTTTATTACCAATTCCTTTGCCTCTTGCTTTTTCGGTTAAGTATAATTCGTCTAGGAAAGCTATTTTCCCTTGGTATTCAAAACTAAAGATATAAGTCAAAATGAGGTATCCTACAACCACCTTGTCCTCTAAAATGAGCCAGGCTCTACCTAGGTCTTCATTAGAAATAAATTCCTTAAATAAAGCTTTGGAAACTTCAACAGCAATGGGATAGTTGTCAATAGCATAAAATTCCTCCATTAATTGCACAATAATTTCAATATCAGCAAGGGCTAAAGGTTTAAATTGAATCATTCAAAATAGTTTTTAAAATAATAGTTGTAGCTCCTTTATTCATTTGTACAAAAGTGCTGCAGATGTGTCCTTTTTCATGTCGGATATCATCATTCATGATTAGGTTCGTAATAGCTTCCTTTAATTCTTTTTGGGTATTTATAGCCATACATCCCTCCATATTCACTAATGCTGTTGCTTCTGCAAAATGCGAATAGTTAGGTCCTATAAGTATTGGAACGCCAAAAGTTGCCGGTTCCAATAAATTATGAACTCCGGGATTTCCAAAACCGCCACCCACATAGGCAATATCGGCATAACTGTAGATTTTTGTCAAAATACCAATTGTGTTAATGATAAAAACGTCATAATCAGCCAGGTTCTTTCCGTCTTTTTCAGAGAATAAAACGACTTTTTTAGTGATGCTGTTTTTTAACAGCTGAATTTGTTCGTCTTTAATATTGTGTGGGGCAATTATAAATTTGATTTTGTATGAGTTCGAATTGATAAAAGGTACTATTAGATTTTCGTCTTTTGGCCAAGAACTTCCCACGACAATGGTGGGTGTGTTGTTTTTAAACTGAGACATAAAATCGAGTGAATTGTCCTTCTCTAAAATTGCAGCAACTCGATCAAAACGGGTGTCTCCAGAAACAATTACATTGGTTTTGCCCAACTGGTATAGTAGTTTTTTTGAAGTTTCATTTTGTACAAAAAAGAATGTGAAAGTATTTAATGCGTCTCTATAAAAACCGCCATACCATTTGAAAAACAATTGGTTCTTTCTAAGTATGCCGGAAATTAAATAGGTTTTAATATTTAATTTTTTGAGTTCAGTTAGATAATTTGGCCAATATTCATATTTAATAAAAAATACTAAATCGGGATGAACGAGTTTTAAAAACGTTTTTGCATTTTTATGGGTGTCCAAAGGCAAATAAACAGTGACATCAGCAACAGTGTTGTTTTTACGCACTTCATAACCCGACGGGGAGAAAAAAGTAACTACTATTTTGTGAGAAGGAAATTGCTCTTTTATCTTTTCAATTACCGGCAGGCCTTGTTCGTATTCGCCTAAGGAAGCTGCGTGAAACCAAATTGTTTTGTCAGTAGACTTTATTTTTTGTTGTAAAAGATAAAAAACCAATTTTCGGCCCTGTACAAAAAGTTTCATTTTTGGGCTGAAAAGCGCAATGATTTTTAATAGAAAACCGGCGATTTGAACCATTAGAGTATATAGAAAAAGCATCCTTAAAATTTTGTGGCTAAAATACGGTTTCTTTATATTAATTTGATTGGTTTAAACTCATTAAATAACTATTTTTGTTCTTCGTTTCAAGAAAGTATTTGCTGTTTTTAGAAGCTCTGACTTTTCGGACGTTAAACAAAAATTTCGATGAAAAAAATTCAAATGGTTGACTTAAAAAGTCAATATGATACAATAAAAGATACGGTTAATATAGCTATTCAGGAAGTTCTAGATACGAATGCTTACATTAATGGACCTCAAGTTCATCAATTTCAAAAATCATTAGAAGCGTATTTAGATGTAAAACACGTAATTCCATGTGCTAATGGAACCGATGCGTTACAAATTGCGATGATGGGATTGGGTTTAAAGCCTGGAGATGAAGTAATCACTGCTGATTTTACTTTTGCAGCGACAGTTGAAGTAATTGCATTACTGCAATTGACACCGGTCTTAGTTGATGTGGATCTGTATAACATGAATATTTCTATTGAAGGAATTAAAAAAGCAATTACTTCAAAAACAAAAGCGATTGTACCAGTACATTTGTTTGGCCGTGCCGCTAATATGGAAGCGATTATGGCTATTGCTGCTGAATACAATCTATATGTGATTGAAGATAATGCTCAAGCTATAGGAGCCAATTGCAAGTTTTCGGACGGGACTAAAAAGAAAGCAGGAACTATAGGCCATGTAGGAGCGACGTCATTTTTTCCTTCAAAAAATCTGGGATGTTACGGAGATGGTGGGGCTATTTTTACTAATGATGATGCTCTGGCACACACACTTCGTGGTATTGTAAATCATGGAATGTACGAACGATACCATCATGATGTAGTAGGTGTCAATTCTCGTTTAGACAGTATTCAAGCAGCTGTTTTGAATGTTAAATTACCTTTATTGGATGAATACAGTAAAGCCAGACAAGATGCAGCAAGAAAATACACGGCGGCTTTTGAAGGACATGCCAATATAATTGCACCCAGTATTTGTAGTATTTGTGATTGTCACGTTTTTCATCAATACACGTTACGAATCCTTGATGCTGACCGTAATGGGTTAATGCAACATTTGCTGGACAAAGGAATTCCATGTGCTATTTATTATCCTATTCCGTTGCATTCGCAAAAGGCTTATGCGCATTCTCGTTACAAAGAAGAAGATTTTCCGGTAACGAATCAATTGGTAAAAGAAGTGCTTTCGTTACCAATGCACACGGAACTAGAGGACGATCAAATTCAATTCATCACGGATAGTGTTTTAGAGTTTTTAAATAAATAACCACTTTTGATAGCTGTCGGGGTAATTGCTTTCCGATTTACGGTGTAACCAATTAATAAATCAACATTATATGAAAATACTAGTAACAGGAGGTTTGGGCTTCATAGGATCTCATACCGTAGTAGAATTGCAAAACGAAGGGTTTGAAGTTATTGTTGTAGATAATTTATCAAATACTTCTTTGAGTGTCTTAGACGGAATCCAGAATATAACGGGTAAAGTTCCTACTTTCGAGAAACTAGACTTGCGTGAAAAAGAAAAAGTACAGGATTTTTTCAAAAGACACCAAGATATTTCAGGTGTGATTCATTTTGCAGCCTCAAAAGCGGTAGGGGAAAGTGTAGAAAATCCATTATTGTATTATGAAAATAATATTAATGCATTAGTATATGTATTGCAGGAATTACAGCAAAAACCGGAAGCGAATTTTATTTTTAGTTCGTCTTGCACTGTTTATGGTCAAGCCGAAACCATGCCGATTACCGAAAATGCTTCTATCCAAGCTGCTATGTCCCCTTATGGAAACACAAAGCAAATTGGAGAGGAAATCATCACTGATACTACTAAAGTAACCAATATCAATGCAATTTTATTGCGCTATTTTAATCCAATTGGTGCACATCCTTCTACTGAAATAGGAGAATTGCCTATTGGAGTTCCACAGAATTTAGTGCCATTTATTACTCAAACTGGTTTTGGATTGCGAAAAGAATTGTCAGTATACGGGGATGACTACCCAACTCCTGACGGAACAGCAGTGCGGGATTATATTCATGTAGTTGATTTGGCGAAAGCCCATGTGATCGCTTTACAACGATTGTTAAATAAAAAAAATACAGCTAAAGTAGAAACCTTCAATTTGGGAACTGGAACCGGAACTTCTGTTTTAGAAGTCATCCATACTTTCGAAAAAGTAAGCGGTAAAAAATTACCTTACAAAATTGTAGGACGTAGAGAAGGCGATATTACTTCGGCATACGCCAATACGGATAAAGCGAATACTATTTTGGGATGGAAAGCACAATCTACGCTTGAAGAAGCGATGGCAAGTGCCTGGAAATGGGAACAGAAGATTCGTTCATAGAATAATACGTGTTCCGTTTTTAGTATTCAATATAAATAGGAATCCCAAATTATCGTGATGATAATTTGGGATTTTTATTTTCTAAATACTTAGGGACTCTTAATTACGCGTTTGCGGTTAATGCTTCTTTATCAATTTTGCCAATCAATCCTGCTAATACTTTTCCAGGACCTACTTCGGTAAATAAAGTTGCTCCGTCTAGTATCATTTGTTGTACGGATTGTGTCCATTTTACAGGAGCCGTCAATTGGATGATTAAGTTTTTTTTAATTTCATTAGGATCTGAAACCGCACTTGCCGTTACGTTCTGATATACCGGACAAATAGGAGTCGAGAAAGTCGTTGCCTCAATTGCTGCTGCCAGTTCTTCTCTTGCGGGTTCCATCATTGGTGAGTGAAAAGCACCACCAACAGGCAACAATAATGCACGTTTTGCTCCTGCCGTTTTCATCGCTACACAGGCTTTTTCCACAGCAGATGTTTCACCCGAAATTACTAATTGTCCTGGACAGTTATAATTAGCGGCCACTACGATTCCGTCAATCGAAGCGCAAACTTCTTCAACGATATTGTCAGCTAATCCTAAAACAGCAGCCATAGTGGATGGTTTAATTTCACAGGCTTTTTGCATTGCCAAAGCTCTTTGAGAAACCAATCTGAGTCCGTCTTCAAAAGACAAAGCACCATTTGCAACTAAGGCTGAAAATTCACCTAATGAATGTCCCGCCACCATTTCTGGCTTGAAATCTGCGCCCAAGGTTTTTGCCAAAATTACCGAGTGTAAAAATACTGCGGGTTGGGTTACTTTAGTTTCTTTCAGTTCTTCAGCTGTTCCTTCAAACATGATGTCTGTGATGCGGAAACCTAAAATTATATTGGCTTTTTCAAATAATTCTTTTGCAAGAGGGGAGTTTTCATATAAGTCTTTGCCCATTCCGGTAAATTGTGCACCCTGACCTGGAAATACGTATGCTTTCATGTGTGTAATTTAAAGATTGAAGATTAAAGATTGAAAAATTAGTTTCAACCGATTGGCAAAAATACTATTTTTTGCTGTATTGTAATTAAGGTTCCTGTTTTCTTTAAAATTCAGATCTTATTTACTGTAACATTTAGCAATAGTAAAGACTAACATGGAAATATACAATGACAAAACATCATGAAAAAAATCATGTCAATTATTTTTTTACTTCTTTTTGGTTTTTTACTTTTTTACATCAATTTACCGGTAATTAATTATGGGTTTACTGGTTTTGCTTTTATTTTGCTACTGTTATTAGTAATAGGGATATTATTTTCTGTTGGTTTGACCATTTCTCAGCAAACTAAGCAAGTCAAATTTATTTCCAGACCTCCTAAAATAGTGTATGTAGTGGCAGCAATTCTTTTACTATATTGTATTGCGTTACCTTTTATAACCAGCTTAAAAATGTTTAGAAGTGAGTCGTATCAAAAACTAATAGGTGAGGTTAAGAATGGAAAAAAAATAACAAATCACATTGCTCCAATCTCTATTGATAAAATCCGTGTGGTTGATGAGGCTTTAGCGCATTTGCTAGGCGAAAAAATATTAGGCTCTCAACCGGCATTGGGCAGTCAAGTAGAATTAGGGGATTTTTGTATCCAAAAGGTAAATGACGACTTGTACTGGGTAGCACCGTTGTTGCATTCTGGTTTTTTAAAATGGTTTAATAACCAGGAAGGAACTGCGGGTTATGTTATGGTTTCTGCCACGAATGAGCGCGATGTGAAACTAGTTCAGCAAGTGGAAGGAAAGGAGGTTAAAATTAAATACCAACAAGGCGCTTATTTTCAAAGCGATATTCACAGACATGCTTATTTAAACGGAAATGCTACTGTGGGTTTAGCTGATTTTAGTTTTGAAATTGATGATGTTGGGCGTCCTTTTTGGATCATTACACAATATTCAAAAAAAATTGGATTTTCCGGTAAAGAGGCTACGGGAGTTCTAATAGTAGATGCTCAGTCTGGATCTATAAAAGAATATTCAATTGCTGCGACCCCTAAATGGGTTGATCGAATCCAGCCTATAGATTTCATCGAAAATCAATTGAATGATTGGGGCGAATATGTTCATGGCTATTGGAATTTTTCCAATGCCGATAAACTTAAAATTACAGAAGGTTTGACATTGGTGTATGGAAAAGATAACAAATCGTACTGGTATACCGGATTGACCTCTGTGGGAAAAGAAGAATCTGCGGTAGGTTTTGTATTAGTGGATACCAGAACTAAAGAAACCACCTTTTATAAACAAGGTGGAGCAACGGAATTTGCTGCCCAAAGTTCGGCAGAAGGAAAAGTACAGGAGAAAGGATATAAAGCGTCAATGCCTATACCTTATAACATTAATAACATTCCTACGTATGTGATGACACTTAAAGATGACGGTGGATTGGTTAAAATGTTCGCAATGGTGGCCATCTCAGATTATACTATAGTAGGAGTAGGTAATACGATGCGAGAAACACTGACCTCTTTTAAAAGTGTCTATAACATGGCGGGGAATAAAATAAATCCAAATAGTGTTTCCAATAAAAAAGTATTAAACGCCGTAATAATCCGAATTCAGAATGATGTGAAAAATGGAAATAGTTTTTATTATTTTAAAGTAAAAGAGTATCCCAATCTATTTGTAGGCTCCTCGCAAATATCCAGCCAACTTCCTATATCCATGGTAGGGGATAGTGTACAGATTTCTTTTGATATTGATCTGGAAGAGATAATTGATGTGTCCACTTTTGAAAATATAAGCTTAAAAAAGCTCTAATATTACAAACCCTCCAGCTTTTCTGGAGGGTTTGTGTTATAATATATAGTAAGCATCTTCTTCTGTTTTTACAACTTCAGGGGCTTTAATTTGTTGGTCTGTATTTATAAATTCATTTCGATATTCATTGATCATCTGCATTAGGTTCTTTTCTATTGAATTTGAAATTGTTGTCACAGGCGTATCTGTGGGTCTATTTTCAAATGGATCTTGTAAATGAATAGCCATTTTCTCTATAAGAAAAAATGCGGTACCTATTGTAGTTACTAAGGGAATTGCAAACCAGCCAAGCAAACTTGTTAAGCCAAATGGAAGTAGAAAAATGAACAAACACAATGTAAACCGAATGTACATACTATATGTAGTTGGGAAAATTGTATTTTTTATTCGCTCACATTTACCCATGGCATCGCATAAACGAGTTAATGTATTGTCAATTTCTACTTGTTGATAAGTCTTTAGTTTTCCTGCATTTCGAGCATCTCTAAGATCTTTGGCATGAAGAATTAATAACGCATTAGGGATGTGATGGTGGTTTTTTATAAAAAGTAATTCATCTTCTGATAAAAAAGATTTGATAGGCTTTAGCGAATCTTTATTTCGTAAAAGCTGTCCTAAACTGTAACACCAGGCAATCTGTCTTTTTGCAAATTTTTCTTTAAAATTATTGGCTTCAACAGAAAAATCAGGATCCTTATAAAAAGTGATTATTTGTCGGACTAATGTTCTGGATTCGTTTACTATTGATCCCCAAATAATTCTAGCTTCCCACCATCGATCATACGCTTGGTTCGATTTAAAGGCCAACAACAACGAAATGATAGTACCTATGATAGTAGGTACTGCAAAAGGAATGTCAATAGAGATATTGATGTAGTAGTGATGGAAAACCTCGAATAATACCGAATAAGAAATAACGAGGGCAAGTTCGACTTTAATTTTTCCAAGAACATACTTCATTGGAATTTTCTTTTTTAAAAGCATTTTTTTGTAGTTTTATGATAAATTTAATTCTTAGGAATAATATTCTTACACCATCTCTTCGCAGAGCGATAAAATAGGAAGACCCAACAAGTCATTAATATCTTCTTTCTTACTCCTTCTAAATTTTAATTTTTGGGGTTTACGTGTTTTTACCAATAAATTGATCCCATTTTTGTGAATAATATCAGTTAAATATGGAGCAAATTCTTCGAAATTTTTGTCTTCTAGATTAGGTGTCTGAGTCACTATTTGAAATGAAAAATTTTCGTTTATAAACAGTTGGATGTCCTCCATGTGAATACTGGAGCTTGTGTTTTCAATATAGAGGGCTTTATTAAAGTCGTTCGGATGTTCTGTAGCCGAAAGATGTAAAATAGGGCATCTTTGATTGTCTAATAATTGAACCAAATGCTGATTTATTCTTTTTTGTTCTTGTTTATAAGAATGCGTTATAATAATCAGTTTTAAGGAGAAATGATCTATAATTCGTTTGAATATTGGAGAAGAAATCCCGTATTGGTTGTGGATTTTAAGGGTGCAATTTTTAGATTTATCAACAATCTGCCTGCAAACATCCAGAATAGTTTCCTGTTGTGTAGTGATGCCTGTTTTCATTTCTCTTAAAAAATAAGATGGGGAAGAATAAGCATCTGGAATTTCAGAAACAATCATTAAAATTATTTCACATTCACTTTCATTTGCTTGATTAATAGCTGTTTTCACAGCAAGTAGAGTATCTTGTTTTAACGTGGTTGGTATCAGGAAATTTTTCATCTGTATAAATGTTTCTTTTATACATACAAAGTAACTGTACCAAAATTAAAGCGGTATTAAAGTAACATTAGAATTTTCTAAGAAACGAGATTAGAATTTTTAATGTTGAGTTTGTTTAAAATAATGGTGACAATAGTTCCCTTGTTTTGCTCAGACTGCACCTGTAAATCTCCATCATGCATCCTGATAATTTTCATTGCCAGTGGCAAGCCTAATCCATAACCGGTGTATTGGGCCGCTTTTTTTCCTCTAAAGAAAGGTTCGTATAAATGCGGTATGTCCTCAGCAGGAATACCAATACCAATATCGTTTATTGTAATTTTTATAGAATTTTCAGTAGCTGTTACTGTAACAAAGACTTCATCATTATTAGAATATTTCACACCATTTGTAATGATGTTATTGATTGCTAATTCAAGTAAGGAGCGGTTGCATGGAATCAAAAACAGCTCTGAATTTTTAGGGGCTACATCAAGTCTGATGGTCACTCTGTTTTCAGGATAAATGGTATCAATGTCTGATTTTACATCCATGACCAACTCATCAATGCGGATAATCTCGAGTACTTGCTTTTTGCCATCATAGCCCGTTTGAGTAAGCTTTAATAAACTCTCGGTTAAGTTGCCCAGCTTTGAAGCCTGATTAAAAATGTTTTCTAAAGACTTGATGTATTCTGGTACTTCTCTTTCTTTAAAAAGCATAATTTCTGATTCTGCCATGATTGCTGTAATTGGAGTTTTTAGCTCATGTGAGGCATTATTGATGAAATTAGTTTGTATTTCGAACGAAGTTTCAAGTCTGTCTAACATATTGTTGAATGTTTCTGAAAGATCTGAAATTTCATCCGAACTATTGTTTTTTGGGAGTCGGTTGTGTAGGTTTGACGCACTAATTCGGTTTACTTCTTTAGTAATTCGGGCAACTGGGTTAATAACCCTTTTAGCTAGAAAACGTCCTAAAAAATATGCTAAAAGTAGAAATCCAATGCTCCCAAACAGCATTATTTTGACAATATAAATGGTAGTCGTCTTTCCTTTGCGATCAACTGCAGAAATTATTACAATGTATTTTTGATTGTTCGCTTTAAATAATTGTCCTAGATAATATTTGTCGTCAATTTCATACCAGTCTTTGCCTTTATTTAAAACATTTGTGTAAAATTGGTTCGGGAGATCAATATTAGTATTGTATTCAAAAGAGTTCTTACTGTTTACTTTAAGCACAAAGTCTTCTTCGTCAATAAGTTCCTCAAGTCCGTTTTTCTTGAGTTCCTTATAGTATTTGGTTTTTTCAGGATCATTTTGAAAATTAATTGAAGCAATAATTTTTGCTCTGTCTTCTAATCTTTTTAAAAAATAATATTTATTGTTACTTCTAAATAAGAAAAAAACTACCACACATAAAAGCAAAGTGCTAAAGGTAGAAAGCGCAACATATGTGAAAGTAATTTTTTTTCTAATATTCATTTTTAGGATTTAATGACATAACCCAAACCTTTCATGGTTTGAATGAGTTTACTATTAAATGGTTTGTCTATTTTTTTTCGTAAATAGGTAATATAGACATCTACTACATTCGTATTCATGTCAAAATTAATATCCCAAACGTTATCCAGAATTTGGCTGCGAGAAACAATTTTGTCTTTATTCTTAGCGAGATAATACAATAATTTAAATTCTTTGGCTGTCAAGACAATCGTTTTTCCACCTCTTTTTACGATTTTTGTCCTGCCGTTGATCTCTAAATCGGCTATTAGTATCGTGTCTATTTTTTCCAGATCCTGATTCGCTCTTCGTGCCAAGGCATGTACTCTAGCGTCTAATTCTCCAAATTTAAAAGGTTTCACTAGATAGTCATCTGCTCCTGCATTTAGACCCGTCACAATGTTTTCAGAGGTGCCTAGAGCCGTTAATAACAGTATTGGAACAAAATTTTTACTGGCGCGCAATCTTCTGCATATTTCAATGCCATTTATTTCAGGTAGCATAATATCTAAAATGACCACATCAAATGTATAATTATGAATCATCTCTAAAGCCGTTTTCCCGTCAAGAGCTACACTTACCTCATTGTTCTTTTCGACAAAACCTTTTCGTAAAATGGATAAGAGACTGGGTTCGTCCTCTACTATGAGTAATTTCATATTTAAAAGTTGAATTGATGACAAAAATAAGGATTGAAATCTTAAAATTGTTTTAAAATGGTATTATAAAAAGTTGACTCACATTTTAAATTTCTTAAAGAATAAATTTAAAATGTATTTGAGATAAGTACCATAAAATTTGAAAGAGCAGTAAAAACGCAGTCTTGATTAAAATTGAGCTTTTCTGAATTATTTTTCTTTCTTTTCTGGGAGTAGTTTAAAGGAAGTTACTTTGAATCGCTGGTCTACAACTTTACCAACCACTTCGGCTTTTCGTATTGTAGTGCAAAAACCGTCATTGGCGTGTGCATCTCCGTGTGAATCGATAGCGCTACCATCAACAAAGTAAAATTTTCCGTCAATGCGAACGGCCAATTCACAACCGTGTCCTTCCATTTTAAACTGGCATTGTCCACATGAAGCTTCAAGGATTTGAGATTTTGGTTCTTCTTTTTTATCCTGAGCACTTGCAAGTGTTGCCGAGAACAAAATAGCTAAGCATAATATCTTTTTCATAAAGGATCAATTTTTTACTTCAGCTAAGATACTGGTTTTTTACATCGAATAATTTTTAAACATGTAAATCCACAATAATCTGGAAAGGCGAATATTAATAGAGGCCATGGCAATAATGACCACCGCAATAATTGGAATGATTCTTAAATCAAAATTCTCTTCAAAGAAGAATTGGGCAATAACATAGGTAGCAATTCCCTGGGCTACTGTTAAACCATAATTTACATACATCGCCCCAAAAAAGTAACCAGGTTCTTTCTCAAATTTATAATTACAATGAGCACAATATTCGTTCATTTTGGGAAATCCAAAATTGAGAAATATACTTTTTTCATTGAAGACTTTGCCTTTAAGACAATGCGGGCAATCATTATTGAGGATATGTATAATAGAATTTGACATCATAATTATTTTTATCAAAGGTATTTATTATCCATGTCATAGATGTTTTCTATATTCGCGTATTATAGCACAATAAAGACATCTAGCGATATGATAAAATATCCTATTTATGACATTCAGCGGTTTAACTGCAGTGCAGTCAATAGTGATTTGTACATTAATACATTTGAAAACCATTTAATCAACCATAGTTTTGTTGAGGAACCGCATCGGCATAATTCCTATGTTTTGGTGTTTTTTACGAAAGGCTCCGGGATACATGAAATCGATTTTGATGTGTTTAGTATTCAGCCGGGAAGTATGTTTTTCTTGCAGCCGGGACAAATGCACCATTGGGATTTATCCGACGATGTGGAAGGCTTTGTGATTTTATATTCGGGGGAAATGTATAATCTTTATTTTGGAAAAAAAACAATCAGCGATTATCCATTTTATTCTTCGGTGGATAATAAGCCGGAAATGGTTTTTGATGCATCTGAATCGGAAGCTATTCTCCCCTATTTTAAGAGTCTAATTTCGGAAACTTTGACAAACAAAATGTTGAAGAGTGATAAAATAATGAATATGCTAGACAGTATTCACATTGAAATTGCCCGAAAATACAGTGCTAGATACCTTCACAAAGCGCATTCGTATAATGTGAAAATTAAAACATTTGAAGCGCTTTTAGAGCAAAATTTTAAAACAGAAAAACGAGCTTCTTTCTATGCTTCAGCACTGGCTATTACTTTGAAGCACTTGAACCGGATATGCAATGAAATCCTGCAAAAAACGTCAACGGAAGTAATTACTGAGAGAATCATTCTCGAGGCAAAACGCATGTTGATGGATAGAAAGTTTTCTGTTAATGAAATTGCAACCGCATTAGGCTATGATGATTATTCGTATTTTACAAGACTTTTCAAAAAACATACTGGAATGACTCCGTCAGCTTTTCGTGTTTTAAAAAAGTAATGTAGGAGTCAATGTTACGATGGTTTGTCAAGTCGAGCGCAGTCGAGACGAACCGTTGAGTATCTTCCGCTCAAGACCTGGCAGCACTAGTTGTTTCAATTTATATGTCAATGAAGGGAGGTCAAATTAAAGGTGAACTTTTACTAAAGTTGCTGCTTTCTTCGCTTTTTCTACCGCTTCTTCAATTGGAGTTTCTAAACTGTCATTGACTAAAGCTACTCCCATTCGTCTATACGGTCTTGAAGTTGGTTTGCCAAAGATTCTGAAATCAGTTTTAGGCAAAGCAGCAATTTTCTCGATGCCTGAATACGTTGGGTTTGTGGAGTTGCCCGTAGCTAAAATTACAGCACTCGCTCCCGCTTTTTCTAATGTGATTTCGGAAATAGGCAAACTCAAAATCGCTCGTAAATGCAATTCAAATTCATTAAAATTTTGTGTTCCGGCCAAAGTTACCATTCCCGTATCATGTGGTCTTGGGGAAAGTTCTGAGAAATAAACACCATCATCAGTCAAGAAAAATTCTACTCCAAAAAGTCCAGCACCACCCAAAGCTTCGGTTACTTTTTCGGCCATATCTTGCGCTTCGTACAAATCCTTGTCGGAAATTCTGGCGGGTTGCCAACTTTCCTGATAATCGCCACGTTCTTGTCTATGGCCTATTGGTGCGCAAAATAAAGTTGGATTGTTGTTTTGTACCACCGTTAATAACGTGATCTCCGAATTGAATTTGACAAAGGCTTCTACAATCACTTCTACCACATCGCCACGGGAACCTTCCACGGCATACTTCCATGCTTTTTCGATATCGGCTTCCGTTTTTATCGTCGATTGCCCTTTTCCGGACGAAGACATTAAGGGTTTTACTACGCAAGGTATTCCAACGGCTTCAACTCCTTTTTGTAATTCTTCGGCAGTGGTTGCGTAGCGGTAGTTGGCAGTTTTTAAACCTAATTCTTTGGAAGCTAAATCCCGAATCGCTTTTCTATTCATGGTGAAATTAGCTGCTTTCGCAGAAGGAACTACCGTGATGCCTTGCTTTTCGTAGTCATAAAAACGCTCCGTTCTAATGGCTTCTATTTCAGGAACAATGAATTCTGGTTTGTGTTTGGCAACGATTTTGTCTAAGGCGTCACCGTCAAGCATATTGATGACTTCAAAATCATGGGCAACTTGCATTGCTGGAGCATTTTCGTAACTGTCAACAGCAATTACAATTTGCCCGATGCGTTGTGCAGCGATTGTAAATTCCTTTCCTAATTCGCCTGAGCCTAGCAATAGTATTTTCATTTTTGAAGTCTTAATTAGAATGTAAAAATACTAAATTGCTTTTTTATGACTGCAAATTCGCTACAAACTTTGTCCAAAAGTCAGCAGATTATGATCCGGATCCAATATCGAAAATTCTTTTTGTCCCCAAGGTTTGCTTTCCAAAGGACCATTGGGATGAATGGCAACGCCGTTATCTAGGAAATTTTTATAAACGGTTTCGATATCCTGAACCCGAATGTAAACTCCTGAGTAATTTTCAACAGAATCAAGGGTAGCAAATTCAAAAAAATGAATTTCAATCGTGTCTTTTTGCACCATCAAATACCCGTCAAAGTCGGCATTACCCCATTCCTGAAAACCTAATTGGTTGATATAGAAATCCCGTGTAATTACTTTGTTGCGCATGGGTAATTTTGGGTTGATGGCGGTGAGCATGGTGGTTTGGGTTTTGAATAGTTTTTGTGAAGTTTAATAAACTTTTTATTATGTAGCTGTTATCTCCTGATATAACTCTAATCTTTTATTCGTAATTCTAATTTTCTGCTTTTAGTTTTTCTAAAATTCTTTGTTGAATTTTCATGTCTAATGCGATTTTCTCTTGCGTTTCATTTATTTCTTCTTCTAATTCCATTTCAGGAATCGCAAGATTATGAGTGTATTCTCGAATACCATCTAAAGAGTCACTACTATCATATAATTCATCTCTATAATTACTAATTTTTGATTTTTGGTTATTTAAATCTTCTAGTATATTATGACTTCTCTTGATTCTTTCGTTTATTATATACAACTGCGTTAAATAGTCTCTTTTTGTAATTGAAATATCTTCAATACTACCAATTATTTTACTGTTGTTATTTATTAATTCTAATGTTTCAGTAATTGATGAATCCTTTATTGTCTTATCAATTTCTTCTTTTGCGAATTTTAGAAATGTTGAAGTATTGTAAAGATGGAAAACATCTAGTTCTGCACATTGAGTATAAATCTCATTTAATAATTCTTTTCTAGCACCAATTTTTTTTCCTCGTTTTTCTTCCCACCAATCTTCCTTTACATCACCAGTAACTAATACAACATGTTTTAATTTTTTATCTTTTGCCAATTTAATAATCTCTTTCCACAAAATAAGATCTCCAAATTTTCGAATATATTCCTTGTCTTCAAAAAAATACGAACCTTCTTTTTTAATATCCATAAATCCAGGCGGAATTTTTGATTCATACCTTTTTGTCCCATCTTTATAAATTAAGTCTAAATTATCTTTGTCAAAAGATTCACCAATTTTATTATTGAAGATATTTATGATAAGCTCTTTTATCTCGTCTGTATCATTAACATCATTTTGCTTACTTTCAAGTTCCTCTAAATGTTTTAAAAACGCAATGTAAACATCTGTTGTTTTTTTTAAATTATCAGTTGTTATATATTCTTCAGGATTAATAAGCGAATGTCTTTGGGTCAGTTTTAGTTTTTCAATTTCAGTTTTATATGTCGTACTTAAACCATCAATTTCAGTAATTAATTTTTCAGTTAAAATTTTTATTTTGGAAAACATATTCTTTTGGTCTCCAATTACTGTTAATCTATTATTTAGAAATTCCATTATAACTTGGAAACCTATCCAAATACGATTATTAAAATTTTCGTTTTTAAAAACACCTAATAAATCGTTTTTTGCAGATTCAGGTAAACGATATAAATCTAAAAGAACATTTGAATCAAATATGAAAACACCTTCTTTCCAAATCTTTTGAAAATCTATTTGATTTGAATTCCGATGTATTTTATATAATTTTTCCATTATTGTTTACTAATTATTTATTTTAAATATACACAGAATATAAATCACAAAGTATTAAATTTACTATAATTCACCTGAAAACTGGAAAGCTTTATGTAACAAAAAAGCATTTAATTTATTTTCTTAAAAGTATAAAATAAAAAACATAAATTATCAGAAATTTCATTGTTTTCCTGGGTGTGTTTAAAAGTGTTGGGACAGCCACTAAGCAGCCTGTACTGGTTGAGGATAAATAGAATTCTGGCAGGGTTTGCGTGAGGGAGTGCAGCGAAAATCCCGACCCTTGTGGTCACGCTCAAATACAACAAAACCCCAAGAAAATCTTGAGGCTTTGTTGGTATACTGGAAGTTGGATTTTTGACTTTCCAACTTTCGACTTTATGATTTTGGATTATAGCGCCACTGCTTCTTTGATTCGGCGCAAGGCTTCAATTAGCAATTCTTCGCTGGTTGCGTAAGAAAAACGGATGCAATCTGGGTTTCCAAAAGCATCACCGGTTACGGTTGCTACATTGGCTTCGCCCAAAAGGTACATCGAGAAATCATTGGCATCCTTTATAAACGTTCCTCTTAATGTTTTTCCGAAGAAAGACGAAACGTCTGGAAATACATAAAAAGCACCTTCTGGAACGTTTATTTTCACGCCTGGAATGTCTTTTAATAATCCAACTACTAAATCTCTACGGCTATGGAAAGCGTCAACCATGTGTTTTAGAACACTTGGATCAGCATCTACCGCGGTAATGGTCGCACGTTGTGCAATACTGTTGGCACCGCTTGTCACTTGGCCTTGAATTTTTGTACACGCTTTAGCGATGAATTCAGGAGCTCCAATGTAACCAATTCTCCATCCTGTCATAGCGAAAGCTTTAGCAACACCATTTACGGTAATGGTTCTTTCTAACATTCCCGGGATAGATGCGATGCTGCAAAAAGTTCCTGAGAAATTGATGTGCTCATAGATTTCGTCAGCAACAACATAAATGTTTGGATATTTTTCCAAAACTTTTGCTAGAGCCGTTAATTCTTCTCTGTTGTACACCGATCCACTTGGGTTACAAGGAGAACTGAACCACATCATTTTTGTTTTTGGTGTAATTGCTGCTTCTAACTGTTCTGGTGTGATTTTGAAATCAGTATCTACAGAAGTTGGAACTTCTACAGGAACTCCACCCGATAATTTTACGATTTCGAAATACGAAACCCAGTAAGGAGCTGGTAAAATTACTTCGTCACCATCGTTTAACATTACTTGAGCAATGTTGTATAACGATTGTTTTGCTCCTGTTGAAACTACAATTTGGGAGGGTTTGTACTCTAAATCATTGTCTCTTTTAAATTTTCTACAGATCGCTTCTTTCAATTCCGCATATCCTTCTACAGGAGAATAGGTGCTGTAGTTTTCATCAATCGCTTTTTTAGCTGCTTCTTTGATGAAGTCTGGGGTATTGAAATCAGGTTCTCCTAAACTTAAACTGATAATGTCTTTTCCTTGTGATTTTAATTCTCTGGCTAAAGCAGCCATTGCTAATGTTTGAGACGTAGATAAATTGTTTATTCTATCTGATAATGGATTCATTTTTTATTGGTTGTAGTTAGTTTATTTATTAGTAGAGATGCACTGCAGTGCATCTCTAGGTATTATATGATTAGGTAAGTTCCGGTTTCATTCCCAATTCTTTCAAATGTTTGAAATGGGCAATAACAGCACTTCGCATTGTTTTGTATTCGTAATACGGTAAGTTGCATTCTTGGGCTGTTTCTTTTACGATGCTAGCAATTTTACCATAATGTACGTGGCTTATATTTGGAAAAATATGGTGTTCAATTTGGTGATTCAATCCACCAGTGTACCAATTAACGATTTTGTTTTTTGGTGCAAAATTAGTGGTGGTAAACAATTGATGAATCGCCCAAGTATTGTCCATTTCTCCTAATTCATTTGGAGATGGGTTGGTTGTTTCTTCTACAACATGAGCTAATTGGAACACTACACTTAGAATTAAACCTGCGGTGTAATGCATGATGAAAAAGCCAATAAGTACTTTCCACCACGTGATTCCAATCACAATCGGTAAAACAATCCAGATCGAAACATAGATTACTTTAGTGATAATTAAAGTGGTCCAAAGTGTTTTTGGACTTTTTGCTTCGCCGTATGATAATTTCCTTTTCAGATAACTTTTCATCTGTTTGAAATCAGTTGTGATAGCCCAGTTGAACGTTAACAATCCGTATAAGAATACAGAATAATATTGTTGGAAACGGTGAAAATTATACCATGTTGCTTCTTTTGTGAAACGAATAACACGTCCAGCATCTAAGTCCTCATCATGGCCTGGAATATTGGTGTAGGTGTGGTGTAGCACATTGTGTTGCACTTGCCAGTTGTATACGTTTCCAGCCAGAACATAAATAGTGCCCCCCATGAATTTGTTGACCCAAGTTTTATTGGAATAAGAACCATGATTTCCATCGTGCATCACATTCATTCCTACTCCAGCCATTCCAATTCCCATGACGATAGTTAACAGAAGATGTGCCCAAAATGGCATGCCAAGTGTCAGAATTAAAAAATAAGGCGCAAGAAAAATAGAAAACAGAATTATAGTTTTTAAATACAGTTTCCAATTGCCTGTCTTCTGGATGTTGTTTTCTTTGAAGTAGTTGTTAACCCGTGAGTTAAGTGTTCTAAAAAACTTTAGGCTATCTTGCTTAGCAAATGTTGGTGCACTATTAGTCATATATTTTTAATAAAGTTCAAAGGTAATTATTATAAATTTTTGGATATACAAAATTGAGATAAATATTTTAACTCTAAAGTATTACTTTTGTTAAAAAATTATAAGATGGACGAGATTCTTAAGTATTTTCCTAATTTAACCGATTTTCAGAAAGAGCAGTTCGAAAAGCTCGATTTTTTATACCACGATTGGAATGAAAAAATCAATATTATTTCGAGAAAAGATATTGATGCTTTGTATACCAAACATATTTTGCATTCGCTGGGAATAGCCAAAATAATAAAATTTGAACCGGGAACTTATGTTCTGGATGTGGGAACTGGTGGAGGATTTCCAGGAATTCCATTAGCGATTCTTTTTCCGGAAACGCGTTTTTATTTGATTGACATTATTGCCAAAAAAATCAAAGTGGTTCAAGCCGTTGCCGAAGGATTGGAATTGAAAAATGTAAAAGCGGAGCAATTGCGTGCCGAGAATGTAAAAGGAGATTTCGATTTTATCGTGAGTCGTGCCGTGACTAATATGCCCGATTTTGTTTCTTGGGTGAAAACCAAAATCAAAAAGAACAACAAACACGAATTGAAAAACGGAATTTTGTATTTAAAAGGAGGCGATTTAACCGAAGAGTTAAAAGATTTTCCTAAAGCGACGGAATATAATTTATCAGACTTTTTCGAAGATGAATTCTTTGAGACGAAGAAAGTAGTGCATGTGCCGTTGAAGTTTGTCCTGTAAGGTTGGTTTTCGGTGTCGAATTGGTGTCTGTAAACTAGAAGAATGCAGTACTTAAAAATAATAATTTAATGACAAATAAAGTAAGATCATTTTGTTTTTTGTTATTGCTATTGGTAACAGCCAATAGTAGTGCGCAAAAATCGGATGTAGGGAATTGGGTTGCTTATTTAGGCAACCAAAAAATTAACGATAGATGGAATTTTCATAATGAAGTGCAATATCGAAGCTTTAATTTTGGGGGAGATCTCGAGCAACTGCTTATCAGGACTGGGTTAGGGTATAATCTATCTGAAAATAATAATAATGTTTTATTGGGATACGCTTACATTCATTCTGAGCCGTATATAGCAGGAACAGAGGAGAAATCACGAACGGATGAACATAGGGTTTTTCAGCAATTCATTACAAAACAACAGTTTGGGCGCATGAATATTTTACATAGATATCGTTTTGAGGAACGATTTCTTCAAGGTGATTTTAAAATGCGTTTGCGTTATTTTATCTCATTGAATGTCCCGATAAATAAAAAAGGAATGGAGAAAAATGCTGTTTATGCTTCGTTATCAAATGAAATCTTTATCAATACAGAAAAGAATCAGTACGATAGAGATCGTGTTTATGGTGGTGTCGGATATTGTTTCAGTAAAAATATTAAAGTTGAAATGGGTGTATTATCACAACTTTTGCCAACAAATAGAAGAACTCAATTTCAAGTTATGATTTTTAATAACTTGCCTTTTTAATCCTTTTATTCAAAAGCAATTGGAAATTATGTTTCAGTAGGTTTAGTGTAAAAAATAAAACCCACAAGAACTCATGACTTGATTTCTTGTGGGTTTTTTAATCTAAAAGAAGCGTTTCCTCGCCATTTCTTATTCTCCTAAAAATGGATATCGGTAATTCTCTGGAGTAACAAATGTTTCTTTGATTGTTCTTGGGGAAACCCAACGCAATAAGTTCAATACGGAACCTGCTTTGTCATTTGTTCCTGAACCTCTGGCACCACCAAATGGTTGTTGCCCTACCACTGCTCCAGTTGGTTTGTCGTTAATGTAGAAATTACCTGCAGCATTTTCTAAAACTTTCATCGCATATTCAATGGCATAACGGTCTTGGCTCAAGACCGCTCCTGTCAATGCATATTCAGAAGTTGAATCTACTAATATAAGTGTTTCTTCCCATTTTGCATCCTCGTAAACGTAAATAGTCAATACTGGTCCGAATAATTCGGTTTCCATTGTAGTGTATTTTGGATTTGTAGTTACGATAACGGTTGGCTCAATAAAATATCCAACAGATTTGTCATAATTTCCTCCTGCAATAATTTCGGCATCAGTATCTTTCTTAGCTTGGTCAATAAAACCAGCTAATTTGTCAAATGAACCTTCTGAAATTACCGAAGAAACAAAATTAGTGGTGTCTGCCGGCGATCCCATTTTCATGGAAGCTAAATCAGCTACTAATAACTTTTTTACTTCTGGCCATAATGATTGTGGGATATATGCTCTTGAAGCAGCGGAACATTTTTGTCCCTGGTACTCGAAAGCTCCTCTGGAAAGTGCTGTAGCAACTTGAGCAGGAATAGCGGAAGAATGCGCTACAACAAAATCTTTACCTCCTGTTTCTCCTACGATTCTTGGATATGTTTTGTAGTTACTGATGTTTTGTCCAATTTTTCCCCAAATGTCATTGAAGACACGAGTTGAACCAGTAAAGTGAATTCCAGCAAAATCACGACTTCCTAATAACGTTTCAGAAATCATGGCTGAGTCTCCATAAACTACATTGATTACACCATCCGGTAATCCGGCCAGTTTGAATACTTCTACAATTACATTTGCAGAATAAATTTGTGTCGCACTTGGTTTCCAAACAACAACATTCCCCATTAATGCTGGAGCAGCTGGTAAATTACCGGCGATTGCTGTAAAGTTAAACGGAGTGATGGCATATACAAATCCTTCTAATGGTCTGTGTTCTAATCTATTCCAAACGCCTTCTGATGAAGCCGGTTGTTCGGCATAAATTTGAGTCATAAACTGCACATTATAGCGCAAGAAATCAATAAACTCACAGGCTGCGTCAATTTCAGCTTGGTGAACTGTTTTTGCCTGAGCAATCATAGTCGCCGCATTTATTTTGGCTCGATACGGTCCGGCAAGTAATTCAGCTGCTTTTAAAAATATGGATGCTCTGTGTTCCCAAGCTAAATTTGCCCATTTCTTTTTAGCTTCTAGAGCTGTTGAAATGGCTTTTTCTATATGTTCTTTATTGGCCTCGTGATACTGTCCCACAGTGTGTTTGTGGTCAAAAGGAGGATTGATTGATTTTGTTTTTCCTGTTCGGATTTCTTCTCCTCCAATGTATAAAGGCACATCAACTGTTTCATTATACATTTTCTTGAAAGTGGCTAGAACTTCTTCTCTTTCCGGACTTCCTGGAGCGTAAGACTTAACGGTTTCGTTAAACGCTTTTGGGACGTTGTAAATTCCTTTTGGCATATTAAATAGATTTTAATTATAATCAAAAATTGATTGGTAAAGGTACTAATATTTCATCAATCATAGAATCTGATAGGGAGTTAAAATTCTAATAAAACTGTTGGAATTTAATTCAAAGCAAATGGCGCACAGAGTCTAAAAGTAGGTACGATAACTTTGAAGTTTTTTGTTGAAGTGAAATTTATCATATTGAAATATCCTTTCATTGCGCCGTAGGGAGACGATAATAAACATCCAGAGCTATATGTGTGGAACTCTCCCGGTTTTAAAACGGGTTTTTTCCCAATTACGCCTTCACCATCAACAATCTCGATTTCATTTAAGGAATCAGAAATCTCCCAATGGCGGGTGATTAATTGAACGGAATCCTTACTATGATTTTCTATAGTAATTACATAACTAAAGGCAAAATGAATTTTATAGTTTTTGAAGTAGGTGCCTTCAAAACTAGTCAAGACCGAAATTTTTATACCTCTTGTAATTTGAGAAACCATATTAAATGGATGAATAGTAGATTTATATTCACAAATTTACAAAAAAATGACCTCATTTTGTGAAATTCCCAAAAAGTTTTTTTAGTTGATAATATTTAATGAATTAGCCATTCCTTTTCCCACTACTCTGTCATATCGATCAATATTTTCTCTGTAATAGACTAGAATAGTATACTCATTTTCGGTTTGATAAAAATTGCCGTCAATTGCGTTTTCATAATCAATAACACCCTGATTATCGGCTAGCCTGTACTGGAAGTTAGTGAATCCCTGTTTAATTAAAATTGCTTTCTCATAAATTCCTTTTTTGGGATTGTAATCCATTTTGTATTCTGGAATTAAAGTGTAATTATTGAACATTCCAGTAACGTAAATGTTTTTGTTGCTGTTGAAAGTGGGGGCAGAAAGACTAAAGTAGACCCAAGCATAATCAGCCTCAATTTCGCTGTTGGCAACATTAAAATTTTTGACTACAAATTCGCCATTTACATCTTGGGTAAACGAATATGGAAAGTTGCCTCTAGCGCTATTAGTATATAAAAAAGAACCATAAACCGGAGTGTTGAAATCTACTCTGGCGATAGCATTGTTAGCAGCTCTTATGTCTTTGTTTTCGAAAAATAAAAATTCATTTCCCGCCCAAAACTGAGTTTCTGAATCGTATTTGTAAATCAAATCATTCCCGATAGTGTATTGTGGAATTATATTTTTCACCGCACTATTCAATTCCCCATTTTGAAGTAAAATCACTTTTACATTTCGTAACGGAGTTTGGAAAATAAGTGTATTTGATCTAATGGTAAAATCTAAATTCTGCTTTGCCTCAATGTTGTTAACCGTTCGTGCCCGCTTTACTTGAATGGGAACCGTAACAAGATCTTCATATAGAATAATTTTTCTCGAAAATACGACCTCCTTATTTTCGTTTAAAACTTTAACCATGTAATTTCCGCTAATCTTTAATTGCTGTGTAAACTGATTGGGAATTGCTAATTTGTAATGCGAATAGATTTGTAATGTATTAAATGAATTGGTATAGTCCTGAATTCTTTGGTTATCAAATCCTTCCAGATATTCGTTTTTTGGAATTTCCGTAGGTCTCCAATTGTAATCACAATGAATAATTTCGTAATAATAATTAACTTCATTGCCAAAGAGATCATCAAATTGCAATTGAAAACCTTCTCCTAATTTGAAAATTGAAATTGTGTTTTGGTCATTTTGTACGAATGAAATAGTCTTAATATTATAAGGTGGAATTACTTCTTTTTCTATTTGTGAGAAAGAAAAAAAAGAAGAAAATGTAATAAGAATAAAAGAAGCTGTTTTGAGAAAAGGGTTTTTCATTTTGTAAAACTTAATATTTTGTAAATATAACAATTCCCTTTTGGTATTGGTAAATCTTAATTTTTAGCAAGACATTTTTTGTGCGTAATATCTGTTAATTTTATCTTAAAATATTTTAATTTTTAAAGTTAACTAATTAGTTTTACTTTAAACAAACAAACTTTATGAAAAAAGTCAACAATTTAGTATTTAGTGTTTTACTATTTCCATTAGCTGTTTTTGCACAGCAAATGGATTATTCAAAAACCATTCCTTTTGATCCGAGCGTAAAAACTGGAAAACTGGAAAATGGATTAACCTATTACATCAAGAAAAATGCCAAACCGGAAAATAAGGTAGATCTTCGTCTAGTGGTTAATGCAGGATCTATTTTAGAAGCAGACGATCAGCAAGGATTGGCGCATTTTATGGAACACATGTGTTTCAATGGGACCAAGCGTTTTCCAAAGAATCAATTAGTGGATTATTTGCAAAGTATAGGGGTAAAGTTTGGACAACATTTGAATGCCTATACTAGTTTTGATGAAACGGTCTATTTCTTGCCAATTCCATCCGACAATCCCGAAAAACTTGAAAAAGGATTTCAAATAATCGAGGATTGGGCTTTTAATACTGTTTTGACTCCAGAAGAAATTGATAAAGAAAGAGGAGTTGTTCTGGAAGAATACAGGTTAGGGTTAGGGGCAGGAAAAAGAATGCAAAGCCGTTACATTTCTAAATTGATGCATAATTCCCATTATGCAGAGCGTTTGCCAATTGGTCAAAAAGAAATTTTAGAAAAATTCAAACACCAATCATTAATTAATTTCTATAAAGATTGGTACCGACCTAATTTGATGAGTGTAATTGTTGTAGGTGATATTGACGTTGCTGCAATGGAAAAGAAAATTATAGCTCATTTCTCAAGCTATAAAAATCCAGCAAACGAAAAACCAAGAAAAGTTTATGATGTTCCTCAGCATGAGGCAACTTTTGTAGCTGTCGAAAGTGATAAAGAGGCTTCAAGTGCACAAGTGCAATTGATTTATAAAGATTATGGTACTCCCAAGCCCGTAGTGAATATAGGTGATTTTAAGAATTATATAGTTGAGGGATTATTCAGTACGATTTTGAATACGCGATTGGATGAATTGACTAATTCTCCAACACCTCCATTTACTTATGGATATTCCTTTTATGGCGGAACTTTTGCCCGAAATAAAAAAGCCTATCAATCCGTGGCAATGTCTCAGGAAGATAAGCAGTTGAGTGCTTTGAAAGTATTGGTAACAGAAAATGAAAGAGCGAAGAAATTTGGATTCACTCAAGGAGAATTAGACCGTTCCAAAGCAGATTTTCTAGCTTCTATCGAAAAAGCATTTAATGACAGAGATAAAACCAATTCCGTTAATTTTGTTGGGGAATACCAAGCTAATTTTTTAGAAAAAGAACCTGTTCCCGGAATTGAATGGACGTATCAAACCGTAAAACAATTGATGCCTTTAATTGATTTGAAGGATGTTAATAGTTTGATTAAGGATTATGTCAAAGAAGACAACCGTGTCATTATTCTTACCGGTCCTGAAAAAGAAGGGTTGAAAAAAGTTACAGAACAACAAGTTTTAGAGGCGTTAAAAATCAATATAAGTGATATCACACCGTATAAAGATGTTGCTGTTGTGGCCAGTTTAATCCGAAATAAAGTCTCGCCAGGAACTGTTGTCAAGCGTGAAAGCAATGTGAATATTGGCACCAAAACATTAGTTTTATCCAATGGTGCTAAAGTTACTTACAAGAATACTGATTTTAAGAATGATGAGGTACTATTCGAAGCAATTAGTTTTGGTGGGAGTAATTTATATTCTACAGCCGATATGAAAAAAGTTCAATTTGCAAATGGCGCATTAACTGAAGCTGGTTTCTCGGGATTAAAATTGAATGATATCAATAAATTCATGACGGGGAAAATAGCAAGAGTAAATCCTTATATTGGGATTACTACTGAAGGATTAAGAGGGAGTGCAACTCCTAAAGATTTAGAATATTTATTCCAAATGACGTATGCTTACTTCACAGATTTAAACATGGATATGGCTGCTTTTGAAGGGTATAAACAAAAACAAGGTGCTTTCTTTAATAATATGGCTTCACAACCAAATTTTTATTTTCAACAAGAGTTTTATACCTACTTAAATAAGGAAAATCCCAGATTCAATGGATTGATTCCTTCAGCTGCAACTTGGGAAGAGACGGATTATACATTAGCCTATACTAAATATAAAGAACGTTTTGCTAATGCTGCTGATTTTGAATTTTATTTTGTTGGAAACATAGATGATAAAACTCTGGAAGAATATGCGATCAAATACATAGCGTCTTTACCAGCATCCGATAAAAAAGAGAAAGCAGTTGATTTAGGATATCGAATGCTAAAAGGAGATCTAAAAAAAGTAGTGAATAAAGGTACGGATCCTAAAAGCAATGTAACCATAATGTATTACGGGGATGCTAACTATTCCGCTAAGAATGCGATGACTATGCAGGCATTAGGGGAAGTGTTAACCATCAAATTGATAGAGCAATTGCGCGAAAACGAAAGTGGAGTTTACGGGGTGTCAGCAAGAGGAAGCATGGTTAAAGTGCCAAACGAGTCGTTTAGCTTTACTATTGGTTTCCCATGTGGGCCAGATAATGCCGAGAAATTGACCGCATCGGCTTTGAAAGTGCTTCAGAATATTATTGATAATGGACCGGATGAAAAAGATGTAGCTAAATTTAAAGAAGGGGAGCTGGCTGATTATAGAAAAGAGAGTAAGGAAAACAGATATTGGTTGTCTAATTTCACAAGATCTTATGTCAATGGAAATAGTCCTGATGAAGTGTTAAAATTTGAAGAAGCTGTAAATGCAGTTACCGCAAAGGAAATTCAGAATGTTGCAAAACAATATCTTACTAAAGATAAAGTAATTGGAATGTTAATGCCGGAAAAAAAATAAACGAAATCATTTTTAAACTATAAACCTGCTAAAGTTAAATTTAGCAGGTTTTTTATTGGTATAAATTATTTAAAACAAACCGGAATAATTTCTCCTTTGGCCAAACAATATTTTTCTACTAACTCCGGTGCAATTTTAGTGGTGTATTTTTCTTCGATTACTTTAAAACCGATATTTCGTAATTTATCAAAATAATCGCGACCATAAATACGAACATGATCGTATTGACCAAAGATTTTAGCACGTTCTTTTTGATCCGTAATGGTGTCATCAGCAAAAGTGGTGGCTCTGGATAAATCCTGTGGAATTTGTAGAATTGCCATTCCACCTGGCTTTAAAACCCGATACAATTCCTGCATGGCTTTCGTGTCATCCGGAATGTGTTCTAAAACATGATTGCAAAGAATGACATCATATTGATTGTCTTCAAAAGGCAAATTACAAATGTCAGCCTTTACATCCGCCAAGGGCGAAAATAAATCAGTTGTTGTATATTCTAAATTTTTTTGATTTCTAAACAGTTTGTAAAAGGCTTGTTCGGGTGCAAAATGCAATACTTTCTTTTTTACTGTAGAGGTGAAAAAATCAGTTTCTTCATTTAAATACAACCATAATAAACGGTGTCTTTCCAAGGAAAGTGTACTGGGCGAAAGCACATTGTTTCGTTGAGTTCCATACCCGTAAGGCAGAAACATTTTGAAACTTTTTCCGTCAATAGGATCTGTAAATTGAGTTCCCTTTAAAGCAAATGCAAGAACGGGACGGGCCACATAACTCAAACGAATGAGTATCGGGCGGGGAATAGTATTGAGTATAAGTTTAAAAAGTTTTTTCATTACAGCACTAAAGGTTTTTGTCTAAACTCATCTTCTTCATTGCTTACAATTCCCAAAGCTTTGTAAACATAAGCAAAAGTGGATAAAATCTCTGGTTTACCATCGATAATAGCTACATCATGTTCGAAATGGGCACTTGGTTTTCCATCGGCAGTTAGAATTGTCCACCCGTCTTTTAACTGTTTGATGTTTCGGGTACCCATATTAATCATGGGCTCAATGGCAACAACCATTCCTTCAACAAAAAGCTTTCCTCTTCCTTTTTTACCATAATTAGGCATCTCAGGATCTTCGTGCATTTTTTGTCCTAAGCCGTGTCCTACTAATTCCCGGACTACACCATAACCATGGGCTTCCGTATATCTTTGAATGGCATTTCCTACATCTTCTACACGATTGCCTATTTTTAATTCGCGGATTCCTACATATAAAGATTCTTTAGTTACCTGTAATAATCTTTTGGTTTCCGGTGCGACTTCACCAATTTCGAAAGAATACGCATGATCCCCATGGTATCCGTTTTTATAAGCTCCACAATCTACTGAAATAACATCACCGCTTTCTAAGGGTTTATTATTTGGGATTCCATGAACTACTTGTGCGTTTGGACTCATACAAAGGGAGTTTGGAAAACCATACAATCCCAGAAAACTGGGTTCAGCGCCATGATCACGAATAAATGCTTCAGCTAATTTGTCCAGGTATAAAGTGGTGACGCCCTCTTTAATTTCTGAAGCAATCATTCCTAATGTTTTGGATACGATTAAGGCACTTTCGCGCATTAATTCTATTTCTTCACGTGATTTTACAATAATCATAATTTCAAATTTTCAGTTTGCAAAAGTACAATTTTATAAATTAGTTAATCCGGATTGGCCATTATTTTAAAAAGTTCTGAATTTGAAATGTAGAAACGGTTCTCTAGAGCTATTTTCGAAAGTTGTGCAATTACTAAATTATTCTCTCTGGTATTGATTAGAAATAGGGAACTTTCGCCAAAAGAAAACAATCGTTCTTCGGAGTTAAGCATAAGAATGTTATCCTGTACCAAAGCTTTGATTAACTCTTTTTGTTTCAGCAACGATTCTATCTCAATTTTTTGAGCATTAATTTTATTGCTTAGTTGCACTTTTTCTAAGTCTAATATAAATTCAGTTTCTTGCACTTTATATTTTGCCAATTTCAAATTGCCGCGTTCTTTTCTTAGAAATAAAGGGAAATAAAAATCCAACCCTATTTTATAATCCTGAAATTGGTAATTGTCAATATAACTGGGTTCGGACAAATAAGAGTATCCTACATCAATCTTTGGTAAAAGCATGTTGGCTTTTAGTTTTCGTTCTACATTGAGTATGTCAATTTTACTTTGTAGCGCATTTATTTTAGGATGATTGGTGATAGAAAAATTAGGATTTAATAAATCATTGGTTTTTAAACTTTCCTGAATTGTAAATTCCAATTGGGTTTCAGGAATAAGTTCTTCTGAAATTTCTAAGGGGATGTTATTTTCCAGCCAAAGGAAAGTGGAAAGTTCTAGTTTGGCTTTCGCCAATTTCAGATTTGAATCTTCCAAGTTAAGCAGTCTGTTTTTTACAATAATTCCTGCTTCAATACTGTCAATTGCCGGTTTGTCCCCTTGCTTGATTAAGGATTGAATTCCTTTAAAACGAATTTCTGCATTCCTACTGTACTCTTGGTACAACTGAACCTCGTTAAAATTTTTCTTCCAATTAAAATAGGCTAATGAGGCATCATACAAAACAACGATAGCTTGAAGTTTCCTTTCAGATTGGCTTAGTTGTATTTGCATCTTTGCTTTTCTCACGTCAGCCATTCGTTGGTTTATGAATAATCCTTGTCCAAGCGGAATGGTGATGCCCAGTGAAGTCAATCCTTGATTAGGCACTGTGTTTTGGGGGTTCAGATAAATTCCTTCGTTGTTGTCAAAGCCTGCTTTAATCTCAATTCCGTACCAAGTTGGTATTTTAAAACTGCTATTTAAAATCGAATAATACTCTTGATCTTTGAATTGCTTTTTGCTAAAATCGACTTCAATTTTTGGATCAAAGCCACCACGAGCCATCATCAAATTAGCTTGTGCTTTATTTATTTCCAAATTAGCGTTTTTAACTAACGGATGGTATTTTTTCACATACCCTAAGAATTCTGTATACGAAAGCTCTTTTGATGCGTTCTGTTGCGCTGTAGCAACAAGTGTAAAGAATAAAAATGCGAAAAGTAGCTGTTTCATTATTTTTTTTCTTTGGTTGTTTTTGTTGCCGGTTGGTAATAATTAGGAGGAAAACCATTTAATGTTCTCCATAATTCGAACCACACAGGCACCGTATTCAGTAAAGCGATAGTTTGTGCGCCCGCTCCTATACTTAGTTGTTTAGGCCAATTATCTTCGTCTTTGTCAGGGCTGATTAAAACTCTGTATTTTCCATTTTCGCTAATGAAGTTTTCAATGGCTACAATTTCTCCGCCAAAAGTTCCGTAGGACATGTCTGGCCATCCTGAAAACACGATTGTTGGCCATCCATCAAACCACACCCGAACTTTTTCCCCTTTGCTCAACAGCGGCAAGTCAATAGGATTTACAAAAGTTTCTACTGCAATATCATACTCTGAAGGCATAATGGTAGCAATTGGTGTTCCTTCTTTTATCGTTTCGCCTAAACCGGATTGTAAAGCCCTGTTAATGTATCCGCTTTGGGATGCTTTGATGTAGTACATGCCATTACGGATGCTGTAATTCACATATTGGTTTTCAAGTTTATTGACTTGCGCATCAGTATCATATTGACTGCTGAGTGCCGTAAATTTATCACTATTGGCTTTAGAAACTTTTTCAGCATATTCTGCGGTAATTCGGTTTACTTCTACTTTTGCATTAATAAGTTCATTCTTACTGGTTAAGTACTTGTTTTCCTGAGTTATGATTTTAGCCTCGCCTTCTTGTAATTTTAGCCTTTTTTCCTCAATATCAGTTAATGGTTTTAAACCTTCTTTGTTCAGCTGAACGGAACGGTTGTATTGAGTATCAGCAATCCGGAGTTGTGTTCGTACCGCCACTAAATCCATACTGTCACTTTTTATTTTTAAAAGGGCTTGTTTGATTTTATTTTGGGCTTGTTCCAGTTTTAACGTTTTTTCGGTCTCAATAGCTTTAATTTGACCTGAAAGTGTACTTACTTTTGAACCATAAGATTCCAAAGACTGTTTCTTGGCATCCATTTGTTTCTTAGTATTCGCTACTAAATTCGGATCCATATAATCTTCTTTAATTTCCGATATAAAAAGAATAGTGTCTCCTTTATTGACAAAATCTCCCTCTTGCACGTACCATTTTTCTAATCGACCAGAAATTACACTCTGAATGGATTGTGGTCTTTGACTAGGTTTTAAAGTAGTTACGGCTCCTGTTCCAGAAATATTTTGTGTCCAAGGCAAGAAAAGAGCAACAAGACCAATTGCTGAAACAGTGGCTATAATTCTGTTTAAAATTTTATAATGCGGTCTGTTGGATAAATTTTTTACGGTGGAATACCGATTGAGTGACGGTAATTTCGTTTTATTATCGGATATGTTTAGCATGGCTAATTATTTTTTTAAATCAAGTTGAATAAGACCATTTTTCAGTGTAATCTTTCGATTGGTTTTGGTTTCCCAATACGGGTTTTTAGAGGACACAATGATCGTCCATTTGTTCTTATCCGAAGTGATAAAATCAATAATCTCATTGGCTACTTTTTCATCCATAGTATCTGTAGGGTCTTCATAAAAAAGTATTTTCGGCTTGTGAATAATACTTCGTGCTAACAGTATTTTTTGTGCATTGGAGGAGGATAACTGTTTTCCTTCCGGATAAATATTTTGGTCTAAACCCTTAGGATATGATTTTATAAACGAGGTGAGTTGCACTCCGTCAATTGCCCATTTCAAATCCTCGGAACTTATCAATGGATCATTGAAGGTAATGTTTTCCTGAAGAGTTCCTTCAAATGGTTTTTCTCCATAAATGATGCTTCCTATTTGAGATCGATACTGTTTCATGTTTATTTTTCGAAACGTATCGTCATTGATATAAAAGGAACCAGAAGTGGGTTGGAGCAACCCGGACAATATTCGAATTAAAGTTGTTTTTCCAGAACCATTCTCGCCATCGATTACTATTTTTTCCCCTTGTTTTATTTTCAATGAAATAGTATTCAGTATTTCTTTATCATAATCGGGAAATTTGAAGGTAAGATTCTCAATTTCTAATGAGATATTGGCATAGCAAACATCACTTTTAAAACTAGTTTCTTCTTCTAATGTCAGGTCAGTAACTTGTCCTATTTTTTCAATGGAAGTTAATACATCATAGAAAGTTTCTAGTCCAATAATTATTTTTTCTAAGGAATTAATTACTAGTAAAATGATAATCTCTGCAGCAACAAATTGCCCAATATTCATTTGTTGTGATAACACTAAAAAACCTCCTATTGACAACAAACTAGTAGTAATTATAATTTTGAATATAATTAACTGACTGAATTGTTTCTTGATAATATTAAAATGTTTTTCCCGATAATTCAAGTAATCAGCAACTAAAGAATTATTTTTTTGAAGTGCATAATCGTAGTTGAGTTCATTTTTGAAACTATAGCTGTTGCGCGCCATTTCTTGAAGCCAACTCGCTACTTTGTATTTGAATTTTGATTCTTTTAAACTAGTTTCTAACCCAGATTTGTAAGAAAATCGGAAGATGAAATACAAAAGGAAAAAAAGTAAAAAACCAAATACAATAAAATAAGGATGATAAAGGGACAATAATATTACTCCAAAAACAATTTGTAATAAACCTGCCGAAAAATCAATCAATAATTTTGAAGTTCCTTTTTGAATGGACATAGTGTCAAAAAAGCGATTGGCTAACTCCGGTGGATAACTGTTGTGTAATTCTTCTGTTTTTATTTTTGGTAACCGAGCGGCAAATTCAAATGAGGAGCGAACGAATATTTTTTGCTGTAGATTTTCCGTAATCCGAAGTTGCATTAAAGAGAGGATCCCCGCTAAGGCTACTCCAAAAACGACCAGAACAATCAATACAATCCACGAAGCACTCACTCTTCCAGATTGAATAAAGTTAGTGATGGCTTGAATTCCAAGTGGGAGCGACAAACTGATCAATCCAGCAAATATGGCGTAAAAAATTATTTGGGAGACATCTTTTTTGTCTAATTCAAGTAAGTTGTAAAATCGTTTTAGAGGAGTCATAATAGTAGTGATGTATTTTTTAAAATATTTTTATCTCAAAACGTTTTCTGCGAGATTCAAATAAAAATTGGTTGTGCTTACGGAGTCATTACAATCGGTAATGGTTTTTAAATGCTGGGTTAGAAAATGCTGGTGCAAACTTCCTTCTACAATTGTAGAAATAAGGGATTTAGCATACGGATATTCTGGATTTACTTCGGTTACAATTCCTACAATTCGATTGATGACGCTTTTATACATCAAGAAAAAACCTTCGTTGTTTTCTTGATCAATTTCCTTAATGTATAGTGTTTTTGTGAACTCAGCTATAATTATTTTGTTGAGAACGGCTTCATTGATATGTACTGTATCATTGTCATCCCTTACTTTTTCGGTTACAATAGTTATCGCTTTTTTTAGTTTTTCCTTAGGATCTGAGATATTTGCAGTAGCAAAAACCAGTTTGTATTCCATCCAACTCCAGTACCAGGAGGATAAATAAACCAATAATCGATGTTTGTTTTCAAAGTAACGGTATACCGAGCTTTCGTTTGATCCTATTTTCTCTCCTAGTTTTTTAAAAGTAAAATTGTCAAACCCAATTTCGTCTATTAAAAGAATACTTTGTTCTACAATTTTTTTACCTAAAGCGGAGGTTTCAGGATCTTTAACATATATTTTTTCGTTGACTTGTATTTTTAAATGGGATAAGATTGTACTCACGATTGATATTATTTTATGCAAATATAATAGTATTACTATCAATTTTGAGATTTTAACTTTTATTTATTAAAAAAGCTACTTGGTGAAGCAGCTTTTAATTGTAGTTTGGTGTCTTTATAGTAAAGAATGGCAGGTCATTACAGCAGGTTTTTCGACTCCCATTAACGCTAATATTGTTGGAGCGATATCTCCAAGAACGCCATCGTGTATTGTTTTTAAGTCTTTGTCTACTAGAATAATAGGCACTGGATTTGTAGTATGGGCAGTGTTAGGACTTCCATCAGGATTAATCATGGTCTCACAGTTTCCGTGGTCTGCAATTACTATAGTAGTGTAATCATTTGCTAAAGCGGCTGTAATTACTCTTTCTACACATTTGTCAACGGCTTCACAGGCTTGTATTGCCGCACTCATAATTCCTGTATGTCCTACCATATCGCCATTGGCAAAATTAAGACAAACAAAATCTACGTCGCCTTTGTAAAGTTCTGGAATCAAAGCGTCAGTCAATTCAAAGGCACTCATTTCGGGTTGTAAATCATAAGTGGCAACTTTTGGTGAGTTTTTTAAGATGCGGCTTTCCCCTGCAAAAGGCAATTCTCTCCCGCCAGAAAAGAAGAAAGTAACGTGAGGATATTTCTCTGTTTCGGCAATACGGATCTGTTTTTTATGTGCTTTTTCTAAAACTTCTCCTAGGGTTTCGGTAATGTTATCTTTGTTGTAAACGACTTTTACATTTTGATAGGTTTCGTCATAATTGGTAAGGGTAACAAAATATAAATTGAGTTTATGCATGTTTTGCTCATGGAAATCCATTTGGGTCAACACTTCTGTAAGTTCACGTCCTCTGTCTGTTCTGAAATTAAAGAAAATAACTACATCATCTTCTTCAATTGTGGCCAATGGTTTGTCACATTCATCTACGATAAGGGTTGGATGAATAAACTCATCGGTTACATTAACTTCATAACTTTCTTCTAGGGAAGCAACTGCATTGGTCGAATGTGTTCCTACTCCATTTACTAATAAATCGTAGGCTAATTTTACTCTTTCCCAGCGTCTGTCGCGATCCATTGCATAATAACGCCCCACCACTGACGCCAGTTTTACCGTAGTTGTCGCTATATAATCTTGTAAATCCTGAATGTAATGTTTACCAGATTTTGGATCTACATCACGACCATCTGTAAAGGCATGTACAAAAACTTTTTGTAAACCGTGTTGTTGTGTTGCGTCAATCAAGCCGCGTAAATGGGAAGTGTGGGAATGAACACCGCCATCTGAAACCAAACCTAAAAAATGTACTTTTTTATTGTTTAATCTAGCGTAAGTGAAAGCATCTATCAAGACTTGCTCTTTTGCTAACGTACCGTTTGCTACGGCAAGATTAATCTTGGCTAGATCCTGGTATATGATTCGGCCAGCACCCAGATTCATATGACCTACTTCGCTGTTTCCCATTTGTCCTTCTGGCAAGCCTACATTTAAGCCGTCGGTTCTTAGTTGAGCGCTTGGATACTTTTTATAAAGACTGTTGATAAATGGTACGTTGGCATTGTCAATTGCAGATACTTTAGGATCAGGAGATTTCCCCCAACCATCTAATATCATAAGAATTACTTTTTTGTTCATTATACGATTGTTTTAAACAAAGGTATAGTATTTCTAAAAAGGTTCGAATGAATAGAAATCACTATTATGCATTCAGAGGTGATCAATAACAAAAATTGATAATTTTGTTGTGTAACGTTATCTTTTTTAAAATTACTGTATTTTAGAATTTATTCTTCACCTGATTGTAATCAATGAAATAACGGACACTTATGGAAAAAACATGGCTTAATGCATCGTTATTTAATAAATTAGTGACATTGTCTTCAAATTCTTTATTAATGTTTCTTTCAAATCTAGCAGCATTATTCCTGTAGAGAACCGATACCTGACTTCCTGGGGCAAACCACCATGAATAAGAAAGGTCAGCATTCCAGGAGTAAAAACTAGAATTCTTGTTAGTAGTGTATCCTGAGAATTCAGTAAGTCTTCCGTTTTCTCCTAATGATAAAGCATTCTTGTTTTCAGCATAGGACCAATATTGTCGCAACGAAATATTAAATGTCATTTGACTGTTTAAAGAGTATTTTCCTGAAAGTGTGTTGGAATACGTAATTACATTTCTATTGGCAAAAAGGATAGTGTTAGGAGTAGTCGCATTCATATCATCATTAACGCTATCAATGTATCCTTTGTTGTTGTTTTGTCTAAAAAAGTTGAATTTGTAATTCAGCGATAATTTATCATTAAAGCGATATCGTGGTCCAATTGAAAAACCATAAGAATTTCTTCCCGTTTCATCGAAAGCGGCATAAGATGGGTTAAAGTCAACAGCAAAACTATTATTATAATTCGTTGAGATATATATAAATCCTCCAATCTTGGTGGGTCTTATTACATATCGGTTAGGGGTTCTGGGTTCGTAATAATCGAAAGTTTCTAATGGATTTGCATCTATCCCAATTCCTAGATAATGATTTTTTTTGGTATTCGAGTTGATTTGAAAATTGATGTTACTGGATTGCACTTTACCAGTTTGTTTCTGGAACTGGGAATAAGCATTTATCCTGGCGTTAAAACTGTTGAAATACTTAGTTGGATTCAAAATTCTGTAACTGGTATTGCCGTAAATACTATAATAATTAGTTTCAAAATTAATTCCCAAGTCGTTGTTGTCAAAAAATTTTGTTGTAATGTCTCCACCAATACCATATCGGAATTTTCCGCTCGTTTCAGAAAAATTTAATTGAGAACTAATCCCTTTTTTATCTTCGGTACTGTTTATATAGCTGTACTTTAAATCACCCGCAAGGTTATACGTGTTCTTTTTGGTGTTTAAATCCCATACTAATGCAGTGACATTACCATCTCGGAAATTCCCGTTACGGGTTACATTGGTGTTAACAAATGCGATAGATGAATTTTTTCGAAAGCGTTGATCTAAAACTAAAACATTGTAGTTGGCGAGCGGTTCTACTACTTCTTTTCGTACTTCTTGAGTATCAGTATTTCGGATTGATGCCGAAGTTTTTTCGGTAACGGCATTTAGGATTCCTATACCCAATCCGTTTTTAGTTCGTCCAGATATTTTTAGAGCATTAAGGAGATTGACACTTGCTGGATTATCAATAATTTCTTCATTTGCAGCAATGGAGGGGTAATTGCTTGGGTTACCTCCAATTCGTCTCGAATAAACTAAATTCCCTTTGCTAAAAAGATCGGTCCCTTCTGTAAAAAAAGGCCTATTTTCATTAAATTGTTGTTCAAATGGGCCTAAATTTAGGATTTGATCATCATATTTTGTTTGTCCAAAATCAGGTATAAGTATCATATCTAGAGTAAAGGCATCGTTTATGCCGTATTTTAGATCCAGTCCGCCTTTGAGTGTTCCGAATGTTTTTTGCCCGGCACTGGCATTGGCATAAAAAGAAGAATAGGGCAAAAGAAAGAGTCGTGTTGGTGGTTTTATATTTGCAATTCCTTCCAAAACTCCAGTTTGTTGGGTAAATGTTCCCAGTTTTGAATCAATAAAATTCCAAGTGTATTTATGGCGGTCCCGTCTAATTTCTCTAAAAAAATTAAGTCCCCAAGTTTGTTTGTTTTCATTGGAGAATCGCAAAGCGGCGTAAGGAATTCTCATTTCTACAATCCAGCCTTTATCGGTAATCACAGCTTTGCTTTTCCAAACTGCATCCCAGGAATAATCTTCTCCATTGGTGTCAGTAGTGATACAATCCGCTTGGCCATCAGCGGCATTTACAAAAAACTGAAAGTCTTGCTGCCCGTCATTATAACCATTTATAAAAATACCAAAAATGTCTGAAGTCCCAAAATCATCCCGTTGGGTAATCTCTTTTAAAATTTTATCTGGATTTTCATCATACATAATGGCTCCAACATATATGGCTTCATTATCATATAAAATCTTTACTTCTGTTCTCTTGTTTTCTGGAATTTTTTTGCCATTATCAGGCTCAAACATGATGAAATCATTGGCGATTGAAGCTGACTGCCATATTGTTTCATCTAAGGTTCCATCTATGGCAATGCTTTCTGAAATAAATTTTGTTTGTAATACTTTTTTTTGGCTGAAACCCAAAACACTCATTAATAGAAAACAAAGTAATAAATGATTTTTCATGAAATTGTTGATTGATTGATTGATGCAAAAATAAAAAAACCAAAATAGTTTCAAAGTAGAAATCACCAATTCGCTCAATAGTTTGAATTAATAGACTCGGTTTCTAAGATAATGTTACAGTTTAATTTGAAAAAATTAAAATTTATTTTTCACTGCATTGTAATCTATAAAATAGCGAATGCTGATGGAAAACACATTAGTAAGGTCGCTGTTGAAGATGTTTTTAAGATTTTTAGACAAGTCTTTTTCTACGATACTTGCTCTTTCTAATCCGTAATTTCGATACAAAATAGAAATTTCACTTCCTGGAGCAAACCACCAGGAATAGGATAAATCAAAATTCCAGGAATTAAAGTTCCGGTCCTTGTTTTGTGTGTAAGTAGCATTAGGCGTTAAATAACCGTTTTTTTGTAAGGTAAAAAATGCATGATTTTTAGAATAGGACCAATAATAGCGTGCGGTTAAATTAACAGTCATTTTGTTATTGATCGAATATTTTCCAGTCAGGTTGTTCTGTAATATTTCACGATTGCGTTCCGTAAATACAATTCCAGCATCATCAAAGTCTACCCATCCTCGATCGTTTTTCATATTAGTATATTCTACAGCGTAGGCCAAAGAAAATTTGTCATTGAATCGGTATTTTGGGCTTGCATACATACCATAATTTAGCCTTCCTTGCTCATCATATTTGGTAAAAGATGGTGTCATGTCTAAAGTAAGTGCATTATTTCTATTCAATTCAAAACCAAAATAAGAAGCAACTCTTTTAGGGATATAGACATACCTTCCGTATTCACGAGGTTCGTAAAAATCAAATGTTTCAACAGGATTTACGATAACGCCTAATTCGAAATAATCGTTATTTAAAGAAGTTCCTTTTAACACTGTTTTGTACCACCCTTCCTGAATTTTACCGGTTGTATTATGAATTTCTAGGTTTAATTCTTGTTCAATTTTAAGGGTGTTGAAGACTTTTGTAGGGTTTAATATGCGGTAGCTTGCATTTGCTAATGCGGCGTGATAATTCGTGTAGAAAATAATTCCTAAATCATTAATGTCGTAATTTTCGGAGATGTACTTTCCAGAGAATAAATACCGATACCTTCCGCTTGTTTTTTCAAAATTTAATGATGTTTTGTATCCATTGTAATCTTCTGTTGTGTTCACATGACTGAATTTAAAATCACCATATAAATTATAAGTATTCTCTTTTGTATTCAAATCAAACAATAATGCGGAAGCATTCGCATCTCTGAAGCTTCCATTTCGGGTGGTGTTTGCGTTAACAAAAGAAACAGATGAATTCTGACTAAAACGCTGATCGAGCACTAACATATTATAATTAGTTAATGGCTCAATTACTTCTTTTCTGACTTCACCTGTGTCATTGTTCAAAATAGTGGCCTTTGTTTTTTCAGTAACTGCATTAAGGAATCCTATCCCTAAACCTTTTTCGGTACGACCAGATATTTTTACTGCATTGAGTAGATCAACAGTACTGGGGTAATTTATAATTTCTTCTCCTTGGATAACATCCGGTTCAGTACTAGGATTTCCCCCAATTCTTCGGGAATAAAATAATCCTCCTTTGCTAAAGAGGTCTGTTCCTTCAGTAAAGAAAGGCCTGTTTTCAGCAAATTGTTGCTCGAAAGGTAATAAGTTCAAAATGGCATTGTCAAACTTTGTTTGTCCAAAATCAGGTACTAAAATAGCGTCCAGTGTGAAGGAATCATTGATGCCGTATTTTATATCCAAGCCAGCTTTTAAAGTAGTGTCTGAGCCAATATTACTTTGTTGGTAATACGCAGATGCGTAAGGGATTAAGAAGAGTCGGGTAGGTGTTTGTATGTTTTCAATTCCTTGTAGAATACCTGCTTGAGGAATTACGGCCCCAATTTTAGTGTCAATCCTGTTCCAAGTATATTTTTGTACATCACGCTTGATTTCTCGCATGAAATTTAAACCCCAAGTTTGTTTTCCAGCTTTTGAAAATCGTAAAGCGGCATACGGAATTTTCATTTCAACAGCCCAACCAAATTCAGTGAGCGTGACTTCACTGTCCCAGATGGCATCCCAAGTAAAATCTTCATAGTCTTCGGTGGCTAAACAATCCATTTGTACACCAGCGGCACTTACAAAAAATCTAAAGTCTTGTTGGCCATCATTGAAGCCATTGATATAAACAGCGAAATGATCTGACACCCCAAAGACATCTCTGTTGGTAATTTCTCGTTGAATTTTATTGGGTTCGTTATCATACAGCAATGCAGATATGTAAATGGCATTGTTGTCATACAGCACTTTTACTTCTGTTTTCTTGTCAGTACTAATGGGTTTTCCATTATCGGGCTCAAACATTACAAAATCAGAAGCAATTGAGGCTGACTCCCAAATCTCCTCAGTTATTTTTCCATCAATAGTTATGTTTTCGGTTATAGATTTTGCTTGAAGTGTTTTTTTTTGGCTGTATAAATTAAAACTGAAGAATAGTAATGAAAACAATGTTATAGAATGTAATTTTGACATAAATTGGGATTGAATCTAAACAAAAATAATAAAATTAACATAGAAATTGTATTTTTTATGGTTATTCACTCAATAATTCGTAATAGTTTTCGTTATAGTTAAACTAAATTTTTGTTAAATGCAATTTGAATCCTAATTTTAGCCGTACGTTTGCAACCCCAATCATCTTATAACCTAAAGACAGTCAATGATTTATACAATACTTCCTACTATTTTATTTATGCTTGCTTCCTTCTCTCCAAGTAAAACAAGCCTTCCTGAGCCAAAAAATGTAGCACCAGTAGTTTATGCTAAAGCTGTAGAAATAAGCAATGAAACTAAAATTGAGTTGGCATACAATAATTTGCATTCTGACAAATTTACATTGCCAAAATTAGAAAGCTTTGCAGTTGCTTTGAAAGGGTATTATTCTCTGAAAGAAAAAGGGTTGGTCAAGAAAGAAATTTTAACCTTGGTTGATTTTAGTTTGTCTTCCAATACAAAAAGACTTTGGGTGATTAATTTGGTCACCGGAGACATCTTGTTTCATTCTCTTGTTGCTCATGGAAGAAATACTGGCGATGAATTTGCTTCTAATTTTTCAAATGCTTCGGAGTCTTATAAAAGTAGTTTGGGTTTTTACTCCACAGGCGAAATTTATGCTGGCAAACACGGAATGTCACTTCGATTAGATGGTTTAGAAAAAGGAGTAAATGATAATGCAAGAGCAAGGGGTGTAGTGATGCACGCAGCGGATTATGTTTCTACTTCGTTTATTAAAAACAATCATAGATTAGGAAGAAGTCAGGGTTGTCCTGCTGTTCCTGCTGAATTATCTAAAGAGATTATCACTGCCATAAAAGACAAATCGTGTTTTTTTATTTATCATCCTTCTAGAGTTTCAAAATTTGGAGAGAAATCAATTTCGTAATTTCTGGTATAAATTACTGTCCAAGCTATAGATATCATCTCTGAAAATCAATTTTTCATTTTCGCTCCAAGCCGTCCAATATAACAAATGGAAGCCCACTTCCTTTTTTATTTTGACAAATTTTGTTCTTTCGCTTTGTAGTATTTCTGTTATTTTTTCTAAATTCCAATTGGTATCATCTCCCAATAAATATTCTGTTAATTCTAATGGATTGTCAACTCTGACACAACCAGAACTCAAGGATCGGTCTATTTTGTCAAAATAGTCTCTATGATTGGTGTCGTGTAAATAAACAGAAAAACGGTTCGGAAAAATGATTTTTACCATCCCTAACGAATTAAACGTTCCCGGGCTTTGTACATATCGATACGTTTTGGCTTGTGATAATTGCCATTCGTAAGTACTCACAATACTTCCATTACTATCATAAACTTTAATATTTGACTCTGTCAAATAGCTTCTGTCTTTTAAAATAGCGGGAATCACATCCTCTCTCAAGATAGTTGGAGGGACAGTCCATGTTGGATTGAAGACTACTTGAATTAATTTTGAACTCAGGATTGGTGTTTTTCTTTTTGCTCTTCCCACAATGACTCTGTGTGTTCTTATTGTATCTTGATTTTTGATTAACGTCAATCTATAATCAGGAATGTTAATAATAATATATTCTTTCCCCATTTGTTTTGGATACCATTTCCAGCGTTCCAGATTTACGAGAATTTGTTTAGTTCGTTGGTTTTTAGAAAAATTAAGTGACGCTATTGTTCCTGATCCAATTTTCGCATCAGCGGCTAAACCATGACGGCTTTGGAATTTCTTTAAGGCTGTTTTAGTTTCTTCGTCATAAATTGCCGTAAGGCTGTCTTGCGGTTGTAATTCTTTCCAATAGATCAATCTTTTTTTGATGTCAATAATGGAAGGATTAGTGTCGTTAGGAGTAATTATTTTTGTGAATTTTAAGGTTTTAAAATCATCTCTTGGGAAAGTGTTAATTAGCTGAAGTGCTTTTTTTAATTTTTTGTAAACAATATGATTGGGTTTCAGTTGTTCCATTTTATAAGCGAGGGAATCACTTTGCAGTAATTGGGCAACTGTTGCATTTAGGTCAATATAGTTTTCTTTTAAATCCCAGTTTTTATATAGTTTACGAGGATTTAGTGTTCCGTTAGTAAGGTGAGAGATGTATTTTTGTACGCTAGAAGTTAGTAAAACATCATATTTTGCTAGCTCTAAAGAGTCTAGTGAGGTTACTTTTTTTTCAAAATCAAGCAGTGTTTTTATTTTATAATCCTCTGGATTTAGTCCTTCGGCTTCTGATTTAAGTAGCTCTGCCAAAACTATTTTTCTTTTTTCTACGGATTGCCAAACCGTCCTGAAGTCAGTTGATTTGTAAAAATTAGTGAGTGTTTTGTTGTTGAAAGTAAGTAATAAAGTAGAGTCAATAGTCGTGGGTTTGCCTTCAGGTTGAACACGTAGTATAGGAGTCTCTTTTTTCAAGACTACCTCGCTTTTTAGTACTTCTTTTTTGCAATTAATGAAGGTAAAGAGCAATATAAGCAGAAATAAATTTCTCATCATTTATATTTTTAAAAATAATCACATCTTCCCCGTTTTTTTTATTTCAAAAAGGACTCCTCTAACGTCACATCCCATTTTTGTGTAACCAACTGCTTCTTTTCTAAAATTGAACCAGATTAAATTGGTGTTTTGTTTGATATTATACTTTTCAAATTTGTACTCCATTTTTCGCTGAAACCTTTTTTTGTACTCTTTCAAAACGACGATTCTTCGGATTTGAAATTGTTTTTCATTGGTAAATAAATCATTTTTTACTTCGAATAAGGAACCATTTCTATGAGATTATAGGTGCTATACAATCTAAAAAGGACTGTGTTTTCTAAAGTGGCTCCATTAAAATGATAATTTGCTATCGATTTTTTAGCTCTGAGCACAAGATCTCGTGCCAATAATGTGTTCAAATTAGCAATTTAATTACTGTTTTGTATTATTTTTTTAGAGTGTTTTTTAAGTACTATAAAGGTATAATATTTTCATATTAAATTCTTTATGATTTGAATCCTCTTTTTTGAAAAAGGATCAAAGGGTGAGTTTTGGACTTTTTAAGAAAAAAACTTGCATTGAAGCAAACTTATTAATTATATTTGCACCGTTGTTAATGCGAAAGTAGCTCAGTTGGTAGAGCTCCAGCCTTCCAAGCTGGTTGTCGCGAGTTCGAGCCTCGTCTTTCGCTCTAAATTTCAAATATTAGTTTGAAATTATTTTACTGTTATTATGCGAAAGTAGCTCAGTTGGTAGAGCTCCAGCCTTCCAAGCTGGTTGTCGCGAGTTCGAGCCTCGTCTTTCGCTCTTTGAAGCCGAAACGTAATTGTTTCGGCTTTTGTATTCAATTTCTCACCATTATTTTATAAAATTCAAATCGGTTCCAGTCTCTAATTCTTCAGGTTCATGATTTTGCCTAAAGAGTCTGGCGGACAGATTGCCTTTCAAAATAATTGTGTCTCCTTTGACATCCAGCCAACTGCCTTCTCTCAACCCTAAAACGGGGACGGAATTAAAAGCATGGTATTCCTTAATACGGGTTTCTCTGGTTTCTCCCATGTGGTTGGAATTAGTGTCGGGATCTAAATAATGGGGATTTAAATTAAAAGGAATAAGTCCTAGAGTTTTAAAACTTGGCGGATAGACAATGGGCATGTCATTTGTAGTTTGCATAGTAAGTCCACAAATATTGCTTCCTGCGCTTGTTCCTAAATAAGGGGTGCCGTTTTTCACAACTTCAGAGAGGATTTCCATAACATTGTTCTTATGCAATTGCGATACCAGTACAAAAGTGTTTCCGCCACCAGTAAATATTCCTTCTGCATTTTTTATACCCTGCGCTACATCTTCAAACTCATGAATTCCGATTACTTTTATATTTATTTTGGCGAAAGCCAATCCAACGATTGCAGTATATTCCTGATGCGAAATTCCTCCTGGTCTAGCATAAGGAATAAAAAGAATGGTCTTGCAATTTTTAAAATGTGTTGTTAACGTGGGTAACAAATAATCCAAGTAACTTTCGTTTGCAAGCGTGGAAGTACTTGCGATTAATATGTTTTTCATTTTTAAAGCATGATTTTTGCTAAAGGTATTAAATTGGCCATTTTTATTTCTACTTTTTAATTAACAATTTTTTACCAAGTCATTAGTAATTAATTTGCAGTGCATTAAGATACTTTTACGAGGCGTCTATAATAGATTTTAAAGAGATGATTAAAATTATATATTTATTTTTGGCTTTTACAGTTACTAAAGCCATGTCTCAGGAAGGTTTTCGAACGCGATTGAACGGAAAAGTGACTGATGAGGTTTCGGCTTTGGAGGGTATTTATGTAATAAATATAGCAACAGAAAAAGTGGCAATTACGGATTATGAGGGTGATTTTTATGTTCAGGCTGCTGTTGGAGATACGTTGCTGTTTAACGGCACACAGTTCAAAGAAACTAAAATGGTTTTGGTTCAAGATCATTTTGAACACGGAATTCTCTCTGTGAAACTAGCGCCTATCATAAATCAATTAAGGGAAGTGATTATTCGAAACGGTATTAATGCAGTAGCATTAGGGATTGTTTCTAAGGGTCAAAAAGTCTATACCCCAGCGGAGCGAAAGTTGTATACTGCCAGTAATCTTAATGCTACTGCTAATGTGGGTAGTATGATGGGAGGGTCTATCTCAGCAGATCCATTAATTAATTGGATTTCGGGAAGAACTAAGATGCTAAAAAAAGAAGTTGAAGTCGAAAAGAAAGAAACGTATTTGAGGCAATTAGAAAATATGTTTACCATTGACTATTTTGTGGGTAAACTGAAAATTCCAACTGAATATGTAAAAGGATTTGAATATTACAGTGTGGAAAATGAACAATTTGTAGCAGTTCTAAAATCTAAAAATGTTGCTTTGACTACATTTTTGATAGGAGAATTAGCAGCTAAATATAAAGAAATAATTGCAAGTGAAAATTAAAAGTACCCTACCGTTGCTGTTTTTTTTATTAGTCCAGGTCGCTTTTGGACAGAAAGTAATGGTAAAGGAAATTCGAGGAAAAATCACTGCAGATTCTGTTGCAGTTGACCGCATTACTATTGTAAACATATCCTCTGAAAAAGCAACCGTTTCAGATATTGATGGTTTTTTTACAATACCTGTAAAGGAAGGAGATGTTTTGGTATTTACGGCCGTTAATCTGGAAATACTTCGCAGGAAAATTAACAAACAGGATTTGGTAGGCGTTGTTTTGAATGTGATAATGAATCCTAAAAGTATCGTTCTAAAAGAGGTTGTAATAAGTAAATCTTTGTTAACGGCAGAAAGTTTGGGAATTATTCCATATGGTCAAAAAAAATACTCCCCCGCTGAACGGAAATTATACACTGCTACATCTGGAGGCGGAATAGATGGATTGCTAAACGCGATCTCTGGAAGGAAAGCCATGCTCAAAAAGGAAATTGCAATTGAGAAAAAAGAGGGGTTACTTGCCAAAATTGATATGCTGTTTGATAATCAGTATTACACTGAAACGTTAAAAATCCCATCAAATTATATCAAAGGATTTCAATATTATTGCGTTGATGATGTTGATTTTGCGATTGCACTACACTCAAAAAATAAGACATTAATGATGTATTTAATTGTCAAACTTGCTGAAAATTATAACGATATAATAGTCCTTGAAAATAAATAGTATTTTATCAGGAATGTTGTTTTTTTTATGCCACATTTTTTTTGGATAAACTCCCGACGAAAAGTTATTTTCAGGAAAAGTCAGTGTAGATTCTATTGGTGTAAACGGAATAAACATATTAAATTTAACAAACGGTAAGGCAACGCAAACAAATGAGGAAGGGGGATTTTTTATTTTGGCGAAAGCCAATGATGTACTCCTCCTTACTGATGTAAATCTTAAACCATACAGAAAGATAGTTAGTTCTAATGATTTTAAATTGGAAGTATTGTTAATTCAAATGGTTTCAAAAGCTACAGAACTTAATGAGGTAATTGTCAATACGCATCCAGCAATAAATGCGAAGAACTTAGGGGTAATTTCAAAAAACCAGAAAAAATTTACACTTTATGAAAGACGGTTAGCAACTGCGGGGGACTTTAAACCTATTATGCTATTGAGCTTGTTGGGGGGATCAATGCCTCTTGATCCGCTAATAAACAAGATTAACGGAAGAACAAAACGACTTAAAAAATTGGTTGTTCTGGAAAAAAAAGAAAAGTATATCAAATTGATATCTGAATTGTATGGTCAGGAATATTTCACAGACAAACTAGGAATAGCGAGGGATTATGTAAGTGACTTTAAATATTTCATAGTGGAAAATGAAAATTTTTTAAAAATTTTAGAATCCAGAAATGAACAAAGAATTTCTTTTTTTATGGTAGCTTTGGCACAAGAATACAAGGCTATACTAATTAACAAAAATTGATAGCCGAGTTTAAAAAAAATAATACTTAAAAAATAATATGAAAACTACAATAAAAATTATTAGTTTACTTTTCTTTTTCCAATTGAGCTTTGGTCAAAATGAAAACAGGAAATCGATGCATGGTCAATTTATAAATGAATCCGCGTTGGTCGATAATGGATATGTTTTTAATTTAAATTCGAAAACGCGAACTTTTATTAGCGATCAAGGATTCTTTGATATTTTGGCCAAAGCCGAAGATACGTTGCTTGTTTCTAGCGCCTCTTTCAGATCTAAAAAAATTGTGCTTCAGGAAAAAGATTTTTTAAAATCATTGTTTGTAGTTGCTTTAGAGTCGCAAACTACCTTGTTGAAAGAAATTATTGTAAAAGGGAAAAAAGAAATAAAGCCTGCTATTGTAGGTTCTCAGAAAATTGTAGACATGCAATTTACTGACGATGCAAAATCTTCTCCCATAAACAGGACGATGCCCTCAGACGGAACCATAGAAAACGGAATGGATTTTGTAAGAGTATTCAAAATGGTTTCGAAATTGTTAAAGAAAGATTCATCAGAAAACGCGAGTTTGAATCAGAATAAGGATTTTTCTGAAGCAGTTTATAAAGGAATCGATGCTTATTTCTTTACCAATACATTGAAGTTAAAAAGTGAAGAAATCAGTCTTTTTCTTGATTATTGTGAGAGTGATCCAAAATCAAAAAACCTTTTGAAACAAGAAGACGAGTTTTTACTGATTGATTTTTTAATAACCAAGAACGAAGAGTTTAAAAAAATCACTACTATTAAAAAATGAAAAAAATAATCTTACTATCTTTTTTTGGGCTATTGTTAGTAACGCTAACATCCTTTGGGGTACATAAATTTTATGTGGCATTGTATCAGGTTAATTATGCTTCAGATAAAAAAATGCTCCAAATAACAAGCCGAATATTTGTAGACGATTTAAATAGTGCAATTGAGAAAAAATACCAAAAGAAAATCAATTTGGGTTCAGAAAAGGAAACTCCAGAAGACTTAATTTTTTTAAAAAAATACTTCAGCGAAAAATTTTACATTAGGATAAACGGTGAGGCTAAGCCAATACATTTTATAAGCAAAGAAATGGAAGGTGATGTGTTGATTTGTTATTTCAAGATGAAAGAAATTCAAAAAATTAATTCCTTAGAAATTTACAATGCGGTAATCACTGAAGGCAATTCGGAGCAACAAAATATAATGCATTTTAATGTAAGAGGAACCAAAAATACATTACTCTTTACCGAATCTACCTCCAGTGGAATGTTAAAATATTAATTAATTTGGATACATCTATATAAAATTATTATTTTCACACATTGAAATAACCAGATTTCCACCTATGAAAAAATTATCTTTATTATTATTTCTTCCAGCATTGTTATTTGCACAAGAAAAAACAACACCGGTAACACCAAAACAAACCGGTAAGTACGACACCAATAAGTTTAGCCAAATGTATGATTTGTTAGCCACGCCTAACATGTTTCGGACGGCTTCAGGAGCACCAGGGCCAGCTTATTATCAACAACAAGCGGATTACAAAATTAACATTGAGCTTGACGACAAAAATTCTAGATTAAGTGGTTCGGAAACTGTTACTTATTATAATAATTCTCCTGATACTTTGGAATATTTATGGGTACAGTTAGACCAAAATCAAGCCGCTAAAAACTCCCAAACTCCATTGGCTGAAAGCCAAAGAATGGAGCAGGTTTTTCCGGCGGGTAACTTTACTAATAAGTTTTTGAAACAAGAATTGGAACGTGGATTCAATATTGAGTTTGTTAAAGATGCAAAAGGAAATCCTTTGTCTTACACGATTAATCAAACCATGATGCGTATTAATTTGGCCACGCCAATGAAACCGGGTGAAAAATTCTCTTTCGCAATAAAATGGTCTTATAATATCAACAACTACAGACAAGATGGTGGTCGCTCCGGATATGAATTATTCGAAAAAGATGGAAATAAATTATATGTAATCGCTCAATTCTATCCTAGAATGGCGGTGTATAATGATGTTGAGGGATGGCAGAATATGCAGTTCTGGGGAACAGGAGAATTCACATTGCCTTTTGGTAATTTTGATGTAAACATTACAGTTCCTGCGGATCACGTTATGGAGGCAACAGGAGAGTTGATAAACAGAAGCGAGGTGTTTACTCCAGAACAAGTAAAAAGATATGAATTGGCCTTGAAATCATACGATAACCCAGTCGTTATTGTTACACAAGCGGAAGCAGAAGCAAACGAAAAAGGATTTTCTGATAAGAAGAAAACATGGAAATTCAGTGCTAAAAACGTAAGAGATTTTGGTATAGCCACTTCTAGGAAATTCATTTATGATGCAATGGCCGTTAAATTAAGTAACAAGACGGTACTGGCAATTTCAGTTTATCCTAAGGAAAGTAATCCTTTGTGGGGAGAAACTTCAACAAGAACTGTTGCACATACTCTGAAAAGTTATTCAGCACATACATTTGATTATCCTTATCCAAAAGCAGTATCAGTATCTGCAGAAGATCAGGGTATGGAATATCCAATGATTTGTTGGAATTACGGACGTCCTGACGAAAAAGGAGTGACTAGTGAGCGAACTAAAAATGGCATGATTGGAGTAGTGGTACACGAAGTAGGACACAATTTCTTTCCTATGATCGTAAATTCGGATGAGCGTCAATGGTCATGGATGGATGAAGGATTAAATACCTTCATGCAATACATGGCGGAGCAGGAAATGGGAACCAATTTTCCTTCCAGTCGAGGTCCTGCAAGTAAAATTGTTCCTTACATGAGTGGTGATCAAAAGTTTTTGGAGCCGATTATGTCCAACTCTGAAACAATAGTGCAGTTTGGAGCAAATGCCTATGGTAAACCTGCTACAGGATTGAATATTCTTAGAGAAACTATCATGGGGAGAGAGTTGTTTGACCATGCTTTCAAAGTATATGCCAATAGATGGAAATTCAAACATCCTACACCTGAAGATTTTTTTAGAACTATGGAAGATGCGTCAGCAGTCGATTTAGACTGGTTTTTCAGAGGATGGTTTTACTCTACTGATTTTGTAGATATAGGAGTGAAAGAAGTAAAACAGTATTACGTTTCTGAAACGGCTACTAAAGAATTAAAAGATGCAGTGGTTAAAAGAGGGCGTTTTGGTCAGGAAAAAGGGCCTTTTGTATATTTAGTGCCTGGAACAAGCGAAGAATTATCTTCTAAAGATAAAAAAGCATTGGCAATTGCAGAGGTAAATTTATTGTCAGATTATGTGAATAAAAACTTTACTGCTGATGAAAAAACAAAATTAAAAACACCAAAATATTTCTACGAAGTAGAGTTCAATAAACCTGGAGGTATGTTAATGCCAATTATTGTTGAATTGACTTACGAGGATGATTCAAAAGAAACATTCAAATACCCAGCTCAAATTTGGAGAAAAAATAACGATACCGCTAAGAAGGTTTATGCTACTGCAAAGGCAATCAAAAAGATCCAAGTGGATCCAAAATTAGAAACCGCTGATATTGATGTAACCAATAACACGTGGCCTAAAGAAGAAGTAAAATCTAAATTTGATTAAATAAAGATAAAATTTTAAAAAAGACTCTGAAAAGAGTCTTTTTTTTATGAAATAATTAAAAGTCCAAGATTCAAAATTTGATATCTTTGTAGCAATAAAAATAAAAAATATATGTTTGGCATAGGAGGAGGCGAATTAATTTTTATCATGTTTATAGTACTGATGCTTTTTGGGTCAGACAAAGTTCCTGAAATAGCCCGAACAATGGGCAAAGCAATGGCGCAATTAAAAAATGCTACTAACGACATAAAAAGCGAAATTCAAAAAGGAGCTGAAGCGAATGGATTTGACACAAAATCATTGAGCGATATAAGAGGGAATATTACGTCTGAAATCAACAAAGCAAAGGATAATTTATTGGGAGACACTTCTCAATTTAGCGATATAACGGGAAACATTACTTCAGAGATCAATAAAGCGAAAGACAGTTTGCTTGGAGAGGCAACTGCTCCAATAGAAACTACTAAAGAAGTGATTGAAGACATTACAGGTCCGATAAAACGTCAGGTGTAATGGTAGAAAAATTACTCTCTCTAGATACGGAATTGTTTGTTTTTTTAAATGGTTTAGGATCTGAAACGTTTGACGGACTATGGTCATTCATTACGAGGCAAAGCAATTGGATTCCACTTTTTTTACTTTTGCTGTATGTCATTTTTAAAAAACTAGGCGCAAAACAAACACTATACTTACTTTTATTTGTCGCAGTGTTAGTAACGTTTACAGATCAATCTACAAATTTATTCAAAAACGGTTTTCAGCGGTTACGTCCCTGTAATAATCCGCAAATCAATTCCTTCATACGCATTGTACAAATCCGGGGATCTTTTAGTTTTTTCTCAGGGCATGCATCAAATTCAATGGCCGTTGCAACGTTGGTTTATTTTACGCTAAGACAGTATTTTAACTATTTTTGGTTGTTGTTTTTATGGCCTTTTGTCTTTGCATACAGTAGAATTTATCTCGGATTGCATTACCCATTAGACATTTTATCAGGTTATTTATTTGGTTTTACTTTTGGTTTTTTGATGTTTAAAGTTTACAGAATGGCACAACATAAGTATTTCCCGCAGCAATAATTTTAGAATTGGTTTGGAGGTCTTTCCGGTTCTGTTCTGTATCTTTCTAGTCAACTTGTTTTCGATTCCGAAATGAGTTTTATAACTGGAAAGGATGTCGCTTCTATAAGGGCTAGGAATTTGTATATAAAAAACATTAGAAATTATAAGATTCGGCTAACTGTCAATCCATCCCGAATAGGCAATAGTACTGTTTCTACTCTAGGATCACTTGCTAATATTTTATTGTATTCCAGTAATACTTTTGTGCTGATGTCATTGGGTTGTAAGGGTTCTAAAATTTTTCCGCTCCACAGGACATTATCTGATAAAATAATTCCGCCTTTGTTCATTTTTGGAACAATTAAATGAAAATAGTTGAGGTAATTCTCTTTATCGGCATCGATGAAAACCAAGTCAAATTTCATTTTTAAAGTTGGAATTATGGCAGTTGCTTCTCCTAGATGCTGAAAAATGTGTTTTCCCCAAGGCGATTTGTTAAAGTGCTTACGCTGGAAATCCACCAACTCTTCTTTAATGTCAATAGTATGCAATTGTCCCGTTTCCTGCATGCCTTCGCATAAGCACAACGCTGAATAGCCAGTATACGTGCCAATTTCCAGAATATTTACAGGTCGGATCAATTTAGATAACATACTCAAAACTCGACCTTGAAAATGACCGCTAAGCATTCTTGGCAATAGAATTTTTTGATATGTTTCTTTATTCAACGCTGCTAATAAAGCGGGCTCTTTTTCAGAATGTTGCTCGATATAATCTTCTAATTCTTGGGAAATAAAATGCATTTTTGGAATTTTTTTCAATTGAGAGCAAAGTTATCAAATTATCAAATCAACAAATCAACAAATTGTCATTAAATTTGCACCATGGAAATCGAGAAAAAAGACATACGATCTTTATCAAAAGAACAATTACGTGATTTTTTTGTTACAAATGGAGACAAGGCTTTTCGTGGAAATCAAGTCTATGAATGGTTGTGGAGCAAAGGTGCGCATAGGTTTGAGGATATGACTAATGTTTCTAAAGGAACACGTACTGTGCTGGAAACACATTTTGTCATCAATCACATTAAAGTGGATACGATGCAGCGCAGTGAGGATGGCACCGTTAAAAATGCAGTACGTTTGCACGATGGTTTGGTGGTCGAATCGGTTTTGATACCTACAAATACAAGAACAACAGCGTGTGTTTCGAGTCAAGTGGGTTGTAGTTTAGACTGCAGCTTTTGCGCTACAGCGCGATTAAAAAGAATGCGGAATCTGGAGCCTGCTGAAATCTATGATCAAGTAATTGCCATTGATAAAGAAAGCCGTTTGTATTACAATCATCCGTTATCGAATATTGTTTTCATGGGAATGGGAGAGCCACTCATGAATTATAATAACGTATTAAAGGCCATAGAAATGATTATTTCACCGGAAGGCTTAGGGATGTCACCCAAGCGAATTATGCTTTCAACCTCTGGTGTACCAAAAATGATTAAAAAACTCGCGGATGATGAAGTGAAATTTAAACTCGCTGTTTCGTTGCATTCTGCAATCGATGAAATTCGTTCTCGGATTATGCCTTTTAGTGCTAATTTTCCATTAGCAGATTTACGCGAGTCATTAGAATATTGGTACAAAAAGACTAAAAGTAAAATTTCCTATGAATATGTAGTTTGGAAAGATATCAATGATAATAAAGCCTCAATAGATGCATTAGTGAAGTTTTGTAAATATGTTCCCTGCAAAGTGAATTTGATCGAATACAATCCAATTGACGATGGAGAATTTCAACAAGCTTCAGAAGAATCTATAAATGATTATATAAAAGCATTAGAAGCAAGTGGGATTGTGGTAAAAGTTAGGCGTAGCCGAGGAAAAGACATAGATGCCGCTTGCGGGCAATTGGCCAACAAAGAAGTATAAAAAAAGCATTAAGATTTTAACGTTAATCGTAATGCTTTTTAGTTTTATTTTTCTAAAACTATTTCTTTAGTAACTCCGCCAATAGTTATAGTTGCAAGATTATCACATTCACCAGTGCCGTAGTCTAATATTCCTTCTGAATCATTTTTAGTAATTTTAATAATACCTTGAACTGGAAAAGGTAATTTGCAACGCATTACATAGCGTAAAGGTGCCGTAATTAAAGTGCTAATTGTAGTCCCATTTGGCAACAAAGTACTACCATTACCAGTAACTAGAAAAACATTGTCTTCCCAACTAAGAGGGGTGTTATATCCTTCAATCATCTCTTTGATTTTAGTTCCTGTTCTGGTATAAGTTTTACCATCATCAAAAGTAATTTTCATGTCAACTGTAAAAGTTGACACCGGATGAATCGAAGCCAGTAATTCAGTACTTTTTAAAGAGTAATTAATGGATTTATTACCTTGCAAGAGTTTGTTGTTGTGATAAAAATTCACAAAACTGTAAGACAAAGTTCTTGACATACTCGTAAAATCATTTGAAAAACTAATTATAATTTTTCCTTTCAACACGTTTCCGTTTGGAAGAGCACAGCCCTCTGATCCAAAATCGATAGTTCTGGTCCAAGTTCCGCTTACTAGTACTGTGGTAATAGTTGTACACGCCGGGAGAATGCTCTTGATCGCTACGCTTGACTTATTCGAAGCGCTTTGTTGAACGGAATATTGATCTTCAACAATGTACATAACATCATCTACGGATGCATCAATTTTAGAATCTACTGTAATTTCTTTAATAGACAAAGCTGTAGTATCATCGATTTTTTCACTTGTGTCACAGCTGCTAAAAAACGACAAAGATAAAAACGCAGTAATAAATAAAAATTTTGTTTTCATAATTAAAATTTTAAGTTAATTCTCTTTTTTTTGTGTAAAAATACAATATTATCAGGTTTAATATACATTGTATCAATTGTTTATGTAAATTTTTTTAATATTTTTTGATTATTGAATTTTAAAGAATTCTACACTTAGGATAAAATACATAACGTTCTTTTATTTAAAATAGTATCTTTGAATTCTAATGAATGTGACTTCTCAAATTAAACAGCCTATTTTCGATGAAATGGAACTTTTTGAAAAAAAGTTCTATGAATCGATGACTTCAAAAGTGGCTTTGTTGAATAGAATTACTTATTATATAGTTAATAGAAAAGGAAAACAAATGCGTCCTATGTTTGTTTTTCTAACTTCAAAAATGGTTTCCCAAGGAATGATCAACGAGAGAACGTATCGGGGCGCCTGCGTTATAGAATTAATCCATACTGCAACATTAGTTCATGATGATGTGGTAGATGACAGCAACCGACGTAGGGGTTTTTTCTCGATTAATGCACTTTGGAAAAATAAAATAGCCGTACTTGTTGGGGATTATTTATTATCTAAAGGTTTATTACTCTCTATTGATAATGGTGATTTTGATTTACTACGAATTATTTCAGTCGCTGTACGCGAAATGAGTGAAGGAGAATTGCTTCAAATAGAAAAAGCCAGAAGACTGGATATTACCGAAGCTATTTATTATGAAATCATTCGAAAAAAAACAGCCACACTTATTGCTGCTTGTTGTGCTCTTGGGGCTAAATCCGTTATCGAAGATGAAATTCAAGTAGAAAACATGCGAAAATTTGGAGAGCTGATCGGGATGGCGTTTCAAATAAAAGATGACCTATTTGATTACACCGAAGATGCAATTGGTAAACCAACGGGAATTGACATCAAAGAACAAAAAATGACTTTACCACTTATTCACGTTTTGAATACATGTACTTCAAAAGAAAAAAAATGGCTTATCAATTCCATTAAAAACCACAATAAAGATAAAAAACGTGTTAAAGAAGTTATTGCTTTTGTGAAAAACAATAATGGATTACTTTATGCAGAACAAAAAATGGTTGATTTCCAGCAAGAGGCACTTTTACTGTTGAATAATTATCCTAATTCAGAGTTTAAAGAAGCGCTCATTTTGATGGTTAATTATGTAATTGAAAGAAAAAAATAGTTCCGTAATGTCGTTCTAACAAAATATAAATCTTATTTTTTTATTCATCATGCAACCTTTTTAGGTTGTAACTCGTCTATGATAATAGTAACAGTTTGTAAAGATTTCAAAATTAATTGCCTTACATCCAGCGGGAAAATAAATTTATCCAGTTAGTTGTCGAGAATAATCGGCAGACAGAACAATAATTGAACCTCCAATTTTTTCTAAAAATGTTAAGTGTTTGCCAGTACTATAATTACTACTTTAGTCAAAGATCGTATTTTTATATAAAGGCAAAAATATTTTTATTATCGTACCTTCATTTTCTTTTGAAATTATACTAAAAATACCTTCAGATTTCTTTATGATAATTTTGCTCAAAAAAAGACCTAATCCTAATCCTTGTTGCTCTCTTTCTTCGCGATTGAATTGTTGTGCTGCACCAATTTTTTTTAATTCCTGTTCGTTGAATCCAATCCCAAAATCTCGGATAATTAATTCATAGAAGTTTTCATTAAAGCGTGTGCCTGATATCATCACAATTTTATTGTCTGGCGAAAATTTAAGGGAATTATCTATTAGTTCAAAAAGAATAAAATATAAGTTATGGTTGCTAATTCTTATGTTAGCTTTGTCAATTTCAAAATTGATGCGTTTTTCTTTATTCTCATAAATTCGGAAGAGTGTTTCTTTCACGTTCGAAAAAATAGAGGATATTTCGGAATGGGATTCAGCGTTAAAATTGAGAGTATTGTTTTTTAAATTTTGATAGAGAATTATGTTTTGCATAGTTCGATTCAATCTATCTCCTGATATTTTAATCGATTTATAAAAACTTAAAACTTCCTTTTTGTCAAGGTTTTCTTCATAATCGATTAGAAGTTCTATTGAACCTAAAATTCCACTTAGCGGCGTGTTTATTTCATGTAAAAAGGATTTTTTTTTGCCGATATACAAATTATTATAAACATTCTTGATTTTCTCAAATCGTTCTATTTTGGTTTCAATTATAATTATTAATTCTTTTATCTTAAAAGGTTTCGATATAAACGCATCAACGCCATCAAGAAGAGATTTTCTCCTTAAATTAGGTTCTTTTTTTGCGGTTAAAAAAATGAAAGGTATTGGGCTTAATGACTGCGTGTCTTTAATTATTTCATATAGTGTATTGCCATCCATTACTGGCATCATTATATCACAAATAATTAAGTCTGGCATCCAGTGTTCCAATAAATTTAAGGCTTCCTGACCGTTAGTTGCAGTTTTGACTTCGTAATTTTGATAGGTAAGAAGTTCTGTAATAGTTTCTCTCAAATTTAATTCATCGTCAACTAAAAGAATTTTATTTTTGTTCATAAGGAAAGTTTAATTTTATTTTGTTGTGGTATTTAATTCTTTCATAAATATTGTGTAATACTTATATTGTTGCGTTTTAGAAAATTTAAAAAATGAAATTCTTTTAAAAAAGTAGTGGATATTACAAATCCCAATATGAGGGTTTGAAATTTAATAATTAGTAGTACCTATAATTTTATTTTTTAGAATTTTAATCAAAATTTAAATTACTTTGTAAAAGTATTTTTAATAAAACTCAAAAAGGATTTAATTACTGATAGTTTAAAATAAAAAGACGTTTGATTAAAATAGAAAGTGTTAATTTAGTAAAATGGAAAAGCAGAAATTAAAAATTGTTTTTATAGAAGATGATTTAGCTTTAGGAAGTTCCATTTTGGAATTATTAGTTTTGAGTAATTTTGATGTTTATTGGCTAAAAAATGGAAATGAAGCACTGAAGCATTTGCAAAAAAATATCCCTGATGTCATTATAAGTGATTTAATGATGCCAGTTATGGGAGGTGAAGAATTATTTTTAAAAATAAGACAAAATAATAAATTTAAAACTGTCCCGTTTATTATAATTACTGCAAATGTAGATGATGATATAAAATTTAAGCAATTAGAAAATGGAGTTAATGATTTTATAATGAAGCCTTTTAAAATCAAGGAATTGATTTTTAAAATCAAAAATATAATTGAACTTAAAAAAAATATAGAAAAAAAATATGCGCCTGATCCATTTTCAAAAGTTACAATAAAATTGTCCGAGAAAGATTTTTTGACTTCGTTAAATGAAATTCTTGTAAATTATTTAAAACGAAAAGTTGATATTGATGAATTGTCCTGTCAGCTGTTTATAAGTAAATCAACCTTAGATAAAAGAATTCGTAAACTTACTAATAAAAATATTAGTCAATACATTAGAGAGTTTAAATTAGATTATGCCGTTACACTCATTCATTTAGGGGAGAAAAATATACAATATTTAGTAGACGAAACCGGATTTAGTTCATTTTCATATTTTTCTACAAGTTTTAAGTCTTATCTTAATGCAACTCCTAGAAACTATATAAAACTAATTCAAAATGAAAATAAATCTTTTTTTAAATCTTTTATAGATAAAATTTAATTTAAAGAAAATGTTAAATACTCGATATGCAAATAAGAACTGCAGAGTAAGTAAAGCTAGATTTTTTCCAGTTACTGTGATTTAAACAAGATATTAAAAATTTGTTTGAATATAAATCAGCAGTATTTTTTTATAAATTATACGCATAAAACATTGTATCCATATTTAGAATCTTACTATTGCCTGATAATTAAAGATTATTCTTACCATGCAGCTTATTTAGGTTTTTTTTTGGGAAAAAATTACAATTAGTTAAGGTAAGCTGCTTTTGGTAAGTTCTTATGTAAAATGAATTAGAGAGAATCAGTATTTAAACACAATTCTGGCTCAAAAACAATACTCTCTTTAATACATTATGTAAGTGTAGTGAAAATAAAACTCTTTAGTTAAATATTATAATTATTTTTTGCAGTATTTAACATCACAATTTTTTAAATATTTGGTTATTTATACTAAAATATTATTTGTACTCTTAATTGTGTTTTAATCATTAGAAAATCGTTCCTTTTTTTAATTTTTATAGTAAAATGGACTAAAATGAAAATTTTTCTATCGGGAGCTTATCTATATCCTTCTCTGATTATCTATAATAATTAAGAGTTATGCTTCTGATTTATAAAACGGAAACTGCAAAGTTATTTTAGATCCTTTTCCTAATTCACTCTCTAATTGTATCGTACCTGAATTTTTTTCGATAAAAGTTTTTGCAATATAAAGCCCTAATCCAGTACCTTGAATTCCATTGGTATTGCTCGCTCTAAAAAAAGTATTAAATAATTTAAGTTGGTCTTCTTTAGGAATGCCAATACCGGAATCAATAATTTCCAAGAAAATCATATTTTCTTTGATAAAAAGATTTAGAATCACATCTTTACGTTCTTCGGAATATTTAAAAGCATTATTTAGGATGTTGAAAATAGAATATTCCATTAATTTTCGATCAGCATTGACTGTAAAAATATGGTCGGTAAAGTTAGTTATTACCTTTGGATGATTTACTTTGTCGATATAGTAAATGTCGATTATTTCAAGGCAAATTTGTTTTAAATCGAATTGTATAAGATTAAAATCTGTTTTTCCAGAATCTTCTTTTGAAATTGTCAATACCGCATTCATTAACTCAACTATTCGATCAATTTCTTCTGTAATGATAGTAACACGTTTTTGTAAACGTTCTCCATTTACTAAGTTTTGATTTTCTAAATACATAGAAATTAATTCAGCGCTAGTCCTTATAGTAGTCATAGGAGTTCTGAATTCGTGCGAAATGGTTGAAACTAAATTGGTGCGTAATTCATTTAGTTCTCGTTCTCGTGTCAAAGTATTTATTATTATTTCTTCGGCTTCTTTCTGTTGAGTTATATCTCGACTACTGGATTGAAAACCTATAGTCAAACCATTGTCAGTTATGATACTAGCTTTAGTTTCTAGCCATTTATAATCACCTTCTTTGGTTAAAAATCTACATTGCACAGATTCATCATTTTTCTTTTCTATGAAGTTATAAAATTTTTCTAACAATTCTTTTAAATTTTCAGGGTGAACATAATCTAAAGGAGATTTGCCTATTAGCTCTTCAGGGGTATAGCCTAAGAGTTTTTTTATGGAGGGTGAAATGTATTCAAAAATGGTGTTCGAATTATGTAAACACACCAAGTCGACTGTATTATCGGCCAACAGACGGTACATGCTTTTTGCTTCTTTAAGTTGATTGTTTTTATTTCGGTTGTTTTCTATTATTAATAATTTGTTTTCAAATTCTATTGTTTTCTTTTTAGTAATGTCAATTATTTGAATGATGTAATGCTTAATCTCATTTTTATCATTTTTAGCTAATGATACAAACATTTGCGCCCATACAATCGATTTATCATGGTGTAAAAATCTTTTTTCGGAACTGAAGTTAGCTATTTTTCCGGAGTCTAATTGTTCTTTATATTTAAGATCAATCTCTAAGTCTTTGAAGTAGGTTATTTCTTGAAATGTTAAAAATTTCATTTCTTTTTTTGAGTATCCTAGCATCTTACAAAGTCTATAATTAACTTCTTTATAATAGCCCGCTTGAGTTACTAATGCCATTCCTACTGCTGAATTCTCAAATGCTCCTTTAAATTGTTCTTCGCTTTGTTGTAATTCATCTTTCAGCTTTTTTTCATTTGTAATATCTTGCATAGCACCAATAATACGAATGGCTATTCCTTCTTCATTTCTAATGATTACGACTTTGTCACTTACATAGGCATAAGTGCCATCAGATTTTAAATATCGGTATTTAAACGACCATTTGTGGGTGTTACTAATTAAGGCTTTGGTGAGTGATTCGAGATAGGATACTTTATCTTCTGAATGAAGAAAATTTTCGTATTCTTGTCTTTTTATAATATTGTTCTCAAATTGATGTCCAAAAAGATCGCAATAACTCCCCCCAACAAAAATTTCATCTGTAGCTATATTCCAATCCCAGAGTGCATCAGATGTAGCTTCACCAGAATAAATAAACCGTTCATTACTTATTTTTAGTGCATCCTCAGCATTTTTTAGTGCCGTAATATCATTGAAGGAGCATATTACAGAGAGCAATTCAGCGCAATCACCAAATACAGGTATGGCATCAACTAATAACCAAACTAAATCATTGTACATCGGGCGATGAATACCCATGACAATATTATTTATTGGTTTTAATTTTTTTATTGCCTGAGAAACTGGGTATTGGTCTGCTGTAAAAGTAGATCCATTAAGATGAATTACTTTCCAATGATCATCATACGAAGTTCTTCCAAGTAATTGATCTTCTGTAACACCGAGCATTTCGCATGCGGCTTTGTTGTTTTCTAATATTTCAGATTGGGGGCCTTGTACCAAAATACCTACGGCCACATTCTGAATAATACTTTGAGTGAGTTGTCTGCTTTTAAGAATTTCTTCCTGAATGCTCTTACTCTCGGTAATGTCAACACCAAAACCTACCATCATTTCAAGGGTTCCATCCTCCTTAAAAACAGGAGTTAATTTTCGGGTGTGATAGGTTTTTTGGCCGTTAAGACTTTCAATACTATCTTCCCATTCAATTAAATTTTTAGATTTTAATGCTTGTAAAAATTTAAGCCGTCTGCTTTTTGCAAATGTGTCATCTCTACCCGTATGTTTTGCATATTCAAAATCATTTTTCCCTATAATATACTTTCTTAGTTCGTCATTTTTAATAGCAGATGAATTTAGATAGGTGTATCTATAATTACTGTCAAAAACGGCAACATCTGTAGGAAGTCTATCTAATATTTTTTCATAAAATTCTTTTTGTACTACAATTTTTTGAAGTGCTTCAATATATTCGGTTATATCTCTACAATTTCCTCTATAAATTTTCTCTCCTTCTTTTACAGATAAAATTATACTAGTTGCATGCCATACATAGTGTCCATCTTTGTGTAAAATTCTATAGGTTATTTCGTTTAATATTTGTGTAGAATCAATTGTATTGAAAAAAGTATTAACCATTTCTACATCATCAGGATGCATAAGCAGAAAGCTTTTTTTTCCAATTATCTCGTCAGGTTGATGTCCTAAATGAGTTGTCCAGTTTGTAGAAACATAAGTGATTATTCCGTCTGAATTAATTTCATAAATAATCTCTTTTGAATTGTCAATAAATATTTGAAATTGAGTTTCTTTGGCATTAATTTCCTTTTCTAAAATATAATTTTGTTGCCATAATTTGATCGTAGCTTGAATTTGTGAAACGGAATAATCTAATGTTTTTAATTCTGTTTCGGATAGTTCTTTGGCATTAGAATCCATGATGCATAGTGTTCCTATACAATCCATGTTGTTGTTAGATATAGGTAATCCAGCTAAAAATGAGAAATCATCTAATATAGTCTTCTTAGCTATTTTGTTAGTTGGATCTTCATTTATATCGGGAAAGATACATATGCTTTTTTTTCTAATTATTTCTTCATTATAAAGCTGTAAACCTTTAGGAATAGTAGATGTATAATCTAAGCCTGTTTTAGCAATAAAAGTAGGTGTGTCAGTATTAGTTAGCGTGATAGCAACAAATGGGACTTTACACAGTTCTGCTATAAACGATAGAAGAGGACTTAATTCTTGTTGAAAATTTTTATTGTTAAACAAAATGGAGTAGATTTTTTATTTAGAATTAATGTGCCAATTTACCTGTAATAACTACTTATAAAACAACAAATTAAATGCTTTATTAGCAAACGAATATGCAAAATAACGCTAATTTTATTGTAAATGGAAATGTATCTATTATTAATTATGGATTAAAAAAAAGAAACATAATTTACAACGACTTTTATAGGGTATTAGAACCGTAACTTTGAGAATTAAAGGTGTAAAACATTGTTCTTTTTATTGTATTTAAATTGTTTTAATGAATAATTAGTCTAACTAAACTTTGTAACTTTGGATTTTTAAAATAAATAAATTGATTTCAAAAGCTACTATAGATACTGTTTTCGAAACTGCTCGAGTAGAGGAGGTAATTGGTGATTTTGTACAATTAAAACGTGCCGGGAGCAACTGGAAAGGCTTAAGCCCATTTTCTGAAGAGCGCTCTCCGTCCTTTATGGTTTCACCTGCCAAAGGAATTTGGAAAGATTTTAGTTCTGGAAAAGGAGGGAACTCTGTGGCTTTTTTAATGGAGCACGAAAAGTTCACTTATCCGGAGGCGATTCGCTATTTGGCCAAAAAATACAATATCGAAATTGAAGAAACAGAGCAAACCGATGAAGAAAAAGCCAATACTGATGTTCGGGAAAGCATGTATTTGGTCTCGGAATTTGCAAAAATCTATTTTCATGATACACTTTTAAACTCCGAAGAGGGTAAAGCTATTGGGTATTCTTATTTTAAAGAACGCGGTTTTACGAATGAAACCATAAAGAAATTTGGATTGGGGTATTCTCCTGAAACTTGGGATGCTTTTACAAAAGAAGCTTTGGGTAAAGGATACAAATTAGAGTTTCTCGAAAGTACAGGTTTGACAATTGCACGAGAAGACAGGCCTTTCGACCGTTTCAAAAGCCGTGTAATGTTTCCAATACAAAGTATGTCTGGAAGAGTACTTGGTTTTGGAGGTCGGATTTTGACCAACGATAAAAAAGCCGCAAAATACCTAAACTCCCCGGAGAGCGAAATTTACCATAAAAGTAAAGTGCTGTATGGTATTTTTCAAGCCAAACAATCAATCGCTAAGTTGAATAATTGTTATCTGGTTGAAGGATATACAGATGTGATCCAGTTCAATCAATCTGGAATTGAAAATGTAGTTGCCTCTTCCGGTACTGCATTAACACCAGATCAAATCCGATTGGTCAATAGATTGACAAAGAATATTACCGTTCTTTTTGACGGGGATGCTGCCGGTTTGCGCGCTTCTATCCGAGGAATCGATTTGATTCTTGAAGAAGGGATGAATGTAAAAGTATGCACATTTCCTGACGGAGAAGATCCGGATAGTTTTGCTAAGAAAAATTCTTATGAGGATTTAGTATTGTACTTGGAGAACAATGCAAAAGATTTTATTCAGTTTAAAGCCTCGCTTTTGATGAATGAAGCCAAGAATGATCCAGTAAAAAAAGCGGATTTGATTCGGGATATGGTCGTGAGTATTTCTAAAATACCGGATAGAATTCAAAGAGAAATTTACATTCAGGAATGTTCTCGGATTATGGATATTTCGGAACAAGTTTTATTAAGTACTTTAGCGCAATTAGTTCAAAAAGATGTTGCTGAAGTTGGGAAAAAACAAAAACAAGAACAAAAAGCTTTTGAAATTGTAAAAAATGAAGACCCAATTGAAGCTGAAAAAGTAGATATTTTATATCGATTAGAAAGAAAAATAATTGAGATTCTTTTACTTTATGGAAATAAAAATGAAGAGTTTGAAGATACTTTTTTAAAAACAAATAGCGAAGGGGAGATCGAAACCCTCACAGAAAAAAAAGAATATAAAGTATACCAACGAATCTATCTGAGTTTACAAGAAGACGAGGTTGAATTGGCAAATCCTTTATTTCGAGACATATTTAATGATTTAATTAATTATTATCATCAAAATGAGCGTTTCACTTTAGAACAGTATTTGATGCACCTGAACGCTGACTTTGCGCAAGAGGTAACCGATATTTTGATGGAAGATGAGCGGGTTGTTTTACACGATTGGGTGGGACAGAATATTTTTCCGAAATCAAAAAATGATACGATAGGGCAAGATGTTTCAGAAACTATTTTAACCTTGAGATGGTATTTAGTGGGTAAAATAATCGAAGAATTAAAAAGCTCTCTGTCATCTGAACCAAATTCAGATAACACAGAGCCTTTGTCAATGGTAATGGACTATAATACACTAATCCATTCTTTTTCTAAAAAATTAGGAAGGGTAATGTCTAGATATTACTAAACAATTTCTAATTTTTTTGCTTTGTCTACTAAATCCACAAGATTAGTAACATTTAATTTTGTAAGCAAACGCAATTTGTAGGTACTAATCGTTTTTTCGTTAAGGTTTAAAATATCAGCTATTTCATGATTCTTTTTTCCTCCGCTTAAATAACGTAATACTTCTACCTCGCGATTAGATAGTTTACGATACAAGCGCTCACTCTTACTTTGTTTCGCAATCAAGGCTAAGTTTTTCTTTACGGTTTCATTCATGATTATCTTGCCTTGGAAGACTTTGATAATTGAAATACCTAAAGTTTCTAACTTTTCGGATTTATGCACAAAGCCAGATACTCCGGCTTTTATGGCATTTGGCGCATAAATCTGTTCTGAAAGCCCACTGAAGATAATGATTTTTGTTTTTGGAAAATTTTTCAAGACCGCTTTGACCTCAAAAATACTGGAAAGACCTTCCAGCTCCAAATCTAATACTAATACATCAATGTCTTTTGTTTGAAGTATATCCCGTACCATCAAGAAATTGCCCACATTGGCAACTATTGAGATGTCTGCATTATCTTTAAAATAAGATTTTACTCCAAAATGCACAACAGGATAATTATCGGCTATACATACTTTAATCATAATTTTAAATTTTTAGAATTGTTTGTAATTGGAAATGTAAAATTAATAAATAAATTCTGTAATTAATTGTAAATCAATATAAAATGTTGTTACTTTATTCTTTTGTAATTAAACAAACGGGAATTGCTCTCATCTTATGTTGATTGACGGTGTTTAATCGTTTGTAAGTTTCAAAAACAATTTTTTCTCTACCTGAAAAATTATCAGCAGAGTTTCCAGATTCATCCTTTAACATCGCCCATTCTAATTCATCATAACTAGCTCCTAATTGTTGCTCATCAGTTCTGTCATCACCAAATAATCCATCTGTGGGACTTGCTTCTAAAATAGATTTAGGGATTTTTAAATAATTTCCCAAAAGATAGACTTCAGATTTCATTAAATCTGCAATTGGACTTAAATCTACTCCACCGTCACCATATTTTGTGTAAAAACCTACACCAAAATCCTCCACTTTATTGCCTGTCCCAGCCACCAATAGACCGTGAATGCCCGCTAAGTAATACAATGATGTCATCCTCAATCGAGCACGCGTATTGGCAAGGGATAGATGTAATTTTGCTGTATCAGAATCATCAGGTACGGCTTTTTTGAAAGTTTCAAACACAGTAGTCAAATCAGTTTCGATACTCGTTACATTAGGATATCTTTTTTTTAACTGTTCAATATGTTCTCGTCCACGGGTTACATGACTTTTGGCTTGATGTATGGGCATTTCTACACACAATACTTTAAATCCTGTTTGGGCGCAAAGTGTGGAGGTGACTGCTGAATCGACTCCACCGGAAATCCCTATTACAAATCCATTTACTTTTGCATTTTCAGCATATGTTTTTAACCAGTTTACAATTTGAGTATTTACTTTTTCAACTTGGATTGTACTTTTTTTAGTCATAATAGTTTAGGTATTAAAACCAGGAATGTATATTTGCAAAATCAATTCGTTATGCATTGGTTTCCTAGGATTCTTTGGTAACAAATTTAATTAATATATATGAAAAAATATCTGTTTCCTGTAGTCTTTTGTCTCTTTATTTTGTCTTGTGATAAGAAAAATAAAGTTGAAAGCACCGTAGCAGCCATTCCTTTGGATATAAAAGTAGAGCGTTTTGATAAAATATTTTTTGAAACTGCACCGCAGGATTTAGAGAATGTAAAAAAACAATTTCCATTTTTTTTTCCTGTTGGAAATGATGACAGTGTGTGGTTGAATAAAATGCAAGATCCCATTTGGAGGGAATTATATTCAGAAGTTCAAAAAAAATATACTGATTTTGAACCTGTAAAAGTTGAGTTAGAACTTCTTTTTAAACATATCAAATATTACTTTCCACAAACAAAGACGCCAAAAATAATTACTATAATATCTGAAATGGATTATAATAATAAAGCTATTTATGCGGACAGCCTCGTGATCGTTTCACTTGAATTGTATTTAGGAAAGAATCATAAGTTTTATCAGTTTCCCAACTATTTAAAACAAAATTTTGAACAAAGGCAAATTGCTCCAGATGTGGTTTCCAGTTTTTCCATACGTAAAATCCCCGCTGTAACGGACAAAGATTTATTGAGTCAAATGATTTATCATGGAAAGCAATTGTATTTAAAAGACTTACTTTTGCCGGACTATACGGATGCTGAAAAAATGGGCTATACTCCGGAACAAATAATATGGTGTCAAGAAAATGAGAGCTATATGTGGCGTTATTTTATTGAAAAAGAAATGCTGTACAGCAATGATCAAAAATTAATCCCACGATTTATTAATCCAGCCCCATTTTCTAAATTTTATTTGGAAATCGATAATGAATCCCCAGGACAAGTAGGAGCCTGGATAGGTTGGCAAATCGTACGATCGTATGCTAAGAATAATGAAGTGCCTGTTGCTGATTTACTTCAAAAAAGTGCCAAAGAAATATTTGTTAAATCAAAATACAAACCCAAAAAATAATGTCAGATAAAAACACATCAGAAATTAAATTTCTAATTGAATTAGACGAAAATCGTGTTCCGGAAAAATTAATGTGGTCCGCTCAAGACGGTGGCGTTATGCTAGAAGAGGCTAAAGCCATCATGTTGTCGATTTGGGATAGTAAGGCTAAAGAAAGTATGCGAATTGATTTATGGACCAAAGATATGCCAGTTGATGAAATGAAAATTTTCTTTCATCAGACTTTGGTAGCGATGTCCGAAACATTCAAACGTGCTACAGATGATGAAAAAATGGCGGACACTATGAAGGATTTCTGTGATTATTTTGCCGAAAAATTGGAGTTGACAAAATAACTGGTACCAAAAAATCCCAAAAATTAAATTATTAATTTTTGGGATTTTTTATTTAACTCTAAGATAAGTCGGTTTTTTAAAAACTAGCTGTTGTTTTTGAAGACTTCTTGATTTACTTCGTCTATATAACTCAATAATTCCTCTTTACCGGTAGATTCAGTAGCTGAGGTTACAAAATAGTGAGGCATTTCGGCCCAGTTATTTGCAAACATTTTCTTTTTGTATGCAGCAACATGTGAATCTATTTTTACTTTACTAATTTTATCAGCTTTGGTGAAAACAATACAAAAAGGAATTTCGCTTTCTCCCATATAGGACATGAATTCAATATCGATGGTTTGCGCTTCATGTCGAATGTCAATCAAAACAAAAGCACACACTAATTGTTCTCTGGTTTCAAAATAATCAGTGATGAATTCCTGAAAAATAGATTTTGTTTTTTTAGAAACTTTAGCGTAGCCATATCCAGGTAAATCGACTAGAAACCAATTGTTATTAATCAAAAAATGATTAATAAGTTGAGTTTTTCCAGGTCTTCCAGATGTTTTTGCTAGTTTCTTCTGGTTCGTTATCATGTTTATCAATGAGGATTTTCCAACATTTGATCTACCTATAAAAGCATATTCAGGCAAAAAGTCTTTAGGACATTTAGTTACATCAGAATTGCTGATAACAAATTCGGCGGTATTAATTTTCATTTTTTAGGGGTATAAAATTCTCCTTTTTTAGTTTAGTGTACGGCTAAATGGGTATGTGTTAACCAGTCTTCTAGTAATCGATTAAACTCATCAGGATGTTCCATCATGGCCGCATGCCCGCATTTGTCAATCCAGTATAAGGTAGAATTGGGTAGTAATTTATTAAACTCTTCTGCGACATCCGGTGGAGTAACTTTGTCATTTTTTCCCCAAATAATGCAGGTTTGAACATGCATTTTTGGCAAATCTTTTGCCATATTATGACGAATAGCGCTTTTGGCAATTGTCAGTGTTTTTATCAATTTTATCCTATCATTTACAGATTCGTATACCTCATCAATAAGTTCCTTGGTAGCTACTTTTGGATCAAAAAATACATCTTCCGCTTTTTTCTTGATATATTCATAATCGCCTCTTTTGGGATAACTGTCACCCATGGCACTTTCGTAAAGTCCTGAACTACCGGTAATAACTAAACCCGAAACTTTTTCTGGATACATTTTAGTATGGTACAAGGCAATGTGACCTCCCAATGAATTTCCTAAAAGTATTACACGTTCTAAGCCTTTGAATGTGATAAAATCCTTAACATATTTTGCGAAACTTTTTACATTCGTTTTCAAAATATTTTGAGTGTATATTGGTAAGTCTGGGATGATTATTTTATATCCTTTCGTAGAAAAGTAACTAGCAACAGCGTCAAAGTTGCTTAGTCCTCCCATCAGTCCATGCAAGATGACTATTGGGGTTCCCTCTCCAGCTTCATAATAACTGTATCTACCTTCTTTTTTATAGTATTTTTCCATTTTTTTGAATCCAGATTTTCAATTTTGACAAATATAGGATTTAATATATAAAAATGAATTTTTACAACAATTTTTAATTGTAAAATTCTCTTAGTTTGTTTATGAATAGAATGGTTTTTTTGAAATAAAATAGATTATTTTAATTCGTTTTAATCTTTATTCCTACTCTTTAAAAGACAAAAAAACTTCTGTTTTATTGTCTTTTTTTTATAACATTATGTTTCTTACAAATTAAACAAACTAGAGCTAATGTTCTGACTGTACATAAATTAAGGGTTTTTATCTAAAAGTGGTTAAACTTATTAACAAAGTGGTATATAGTGGTAAATTGTGGTAATATTTTTTATATTTTTGCTTTATATCATTTAATACTTTTTGCTTGGATACAATTGTTGGGACATATGAATGTAAAGTCGATGCTAAAGGAAGGCTGCTTATGCCAGCGCCCTTAAAAAAGCAGTTGGCAGCTTCACTTCAAAACGGGTTCGTTTTGAAGCGTTCCGTTTTTCAGCCTTGTCTGGAATTATATCCGATGCAGGAATGGGATTTGATGATGCAAAAAATTAATAAACTAAATCGGTTTGTTAAGAAAAACAATGACTTCATTCGCAGGTTTACCGCTGGAGTCAAAGTAGTTGAAATTGATGCGTTAGGGCGATTATTAGTGCCGAAGGATCTAGTTGCATTTGCTAGTATACTAAAAGAGGTAGTGTTTTCATCAGCGGTAAACATCGTAGAGATTTGGGACAAAGACTTGTACGAAAAATCAATAAGTGGTGAAGATGTTGATTTTGCTGACTTAGCTGAAGAAGTAATGGGAAATATAAATGACGACAACAATGGAATATCATAATCCGGTTTTGCTTCAAGCATCAATAGATGGTTTAAATATTAAGCCTGATGGCATTTATGTAGATGTAACTTTTGGTGGCGGCGGTCATTCAAAAGAAATTTTGAAAAGACTTGGACCAAATGGGAAATTATTTGCTTTTGATCAAGACGAAGATGCTTTGGCAAATGCTTTACCAGACGAAAGATTTACACTTATTAATGAGAATTTTAGATTCATAAAACGTTTTCTACGCTTTTATGGGGTAAAAAGTGTGGATGGAATTTTAGCTGATTTGGGAGTATCCTCACATCAATTTGATGTTGCTGAAAGAGGCTTTTCTACTCGTTTTGATGCTGGATTGGACATGCGAATGAGTCAGAAAAATGATTTAAACGCCTTTCGAGTGGTAAATGAGTATGATGAGGAAAACTTAAAAAGAGTCTTTTTGGATTACGGCGAATTGAAAAACGCACCTGCTTTGGCGCGAACAATTGTAGAAGCCAGAAACGAACAGCCCATCAAGACAACAGATGAATTGAAATCCGTTTTAGCGAAATATTTGCCGGAAAGAGTTAGGAATAAAATATTGGCACAAATCTATCAAGCTATTCGAATTGAAGTAAATCAAGAAATGGATGTTTTGAAAGAGTTTTTGGAGCAATCATTAGAGGTGTTAAATCCTAATGGGAGATTAAGTGTAATTTCATATCATTCTTTAGAAGACAGATTAGTAAAAAGGTTTGTAAAAAATGGCCTGTTTGAAGGAGAGCCGGAACGAGATTTTTTTGGTAATTTTTCAGTCCCATTTAAAACTATTGGAAAATTAATTGTACCTGATAACGCGGAAATAAAAGATAATAATAGAGCAAGAAGTGCTAAGTTAAGAATAGCTGAAAAGAGATAATTAGTGATGAAAAACGGAGTTTACAGCCTATTAAAAGCAAAATTTCTTATAGATGATGACGCTGTTAAGAACTGGCGTTTTATTGTTTTTATAATTCTTTTGGCGATTGTTATGATCGCAAATACACAACGATTTGAGCAAAAAGTTTTCATGATTGTTGAGTTAACAAATAAGGTCAAAGAATTGCGTTCAGAGTTTGTGGACAGGCGTTCTGAACTAATGAAATTGAGAATGGAGTCTACAGTCTCTGAAAAAATGATAGAGAAAGAAATTTTTCCGTCAACAGTTCCGCCAACAAAAATTAAAGTTAAAAAAGAAAAAGAGAAAAACATCTTAGACAAAATATGGCAATAGAAGATAAATACATATCCTACAGAATTTATCTGGTAGCTTTTGTCATTTTTTTGATGGCCATTGCTATTGCTGTAAAGTTGACAAATATCCAATGGGTTGAAGGGGATTACTACAGGAAGTTAGCTAAAGAAAGAACGGTTAGAAACTTTGTAATTCCTGCTAATAAAGGAAATATTTATTCTGCGGATGGAAGTCTTTTGGCTACTTCTATTCCGAATTATGAAATACGTTTTGATGCTGTTACTCCAAGACCTGAAGCATTCGAAAAAAATGTAAAGTTATTATCCGATTCATTGGCTTTGGTTCTGGGTAAGTCATCCAGTTTTTTTGAAAACGAACTTCGAAAAGCCAGAGCAAATAAAAATAGATACTACCTGATAGCCCGTAATTTGAGCTATACTCAATATTTTAAGATCAAAGGTTTTCCATTGTTTAATTTGGGAGCTTATAAAGGAGGAATTATAATAGAGCAAGAAACTGTAAGGGAACATCCCATAGGTAAAATTGCTGAGCGTACCGTGGGTTATGAGCGAACGTCTAACGGTGAGTCACTAGACGGTAAAGGTATCGAATGGGCCTTTAGAAAATACCTGAATGGGAAAGATGGCAAGATTTTAAAGCAAAAAATTGCAAAAGGGCAATGGAAACCCATTCGTGACATCAATGAAGTAGATCCACAAGACGGCTATGATGTCATCTCAACAATAGATGTTTATGTTCAGGATATTGCGCATCACGCGTTGCTAAAACAGTTGGAATTGTATCAAGCGGATCACGGTTGTGTGGTAGTTATGGAGACTAAAACAGGGCACGTAAAAGCGATTTCAAATTTAGGAAGAGCAAAAGACGGAACTTACTATGAAACAACAAATTATGCAGTAGCGGAATCTCATGAACCAGGATCTACCTATAAATTAGCAGATTTAATGGCTCTTCTTGAAGATAAAAAAGCAGATACCAGTACTGTTTATGATAGTAAAGGGGGAATAATTGTTTATTCTGGAAAAAAAGTACGGGACTCTCATGAAGGCGGTTATGGTAAAATCTCATTAGCAAGAGGTTTTGAGGTTTCGTCGAATACAATTATGGTTCAAGCAGTTTATGATAACTATAAAAATAACCCTTCACAGTTTGTAAATCATCTTAATAATTTTGGACTAAACAAGCCATTGGGACTTTCGATTAAAGGGGAAGGAAAGCCCTATATACCGCAACCAAGTGATAAGAATTGGTCAAATATTTCGCTTCCGTGGATGGCTTTTGGATATGGTGTTTCTATTACACCTATGCAAACATTGGCATTTTACAATGCAGTAGCCAATGACGGAGAGATGGTTAAACCTCAGTTCGTTTCTGAAATTAAAGAATGGAACAGAACTATCAAGAAATATGAGAAAGAAGTTTTAAATCCTCGAATTTGCTCACCAGAAACCATTTTAAAACTAAAGGCAGTTCTAGCTAATGTTGTGAAAAAGGGAACGGCTTCGAAATTATATTCTAAGGATTTTTCGATGGCAGGAAAAACTGGGACAGCGGCTGTGAATTACGGAAAGGCTGGTGGAGTTGGAAAATATTATGCTTCGTCTTTTGTGGGATACTTCCCCGCAGATAAACCGATGTATTCTTGTATAGTAGTAGTGCACAAGCCGAGTACTGCACTCAATAATTATTATGGTGCAGACGTAGCAGGCCCAGTTTTTAAGAGGATTGCACAAAAGATTTTTACTGATGCTCCGTCGACCAATGAGATAAAAAACTTAGACAGAAAAATTCCAAAACAAGAGAGCAATTACGACTCGTATTTTGTTATCACTCAAAATAAGCAACAACTTATTCCCAATTTGAAAGGTATGTCAGGAATGGATGCCGTCGCATTATTGGGTAATTTAGGAATGAAAGTAAAAATTATCGGTGTTGGGAAAGTGAAAAAGCAATCGCTTCAAGCCGGACAGAGTTTAGTGAAAAACACAACGATACTATTGGAATTATCATGAGTATACTAAAAGACATATTGTATAAAGTAGCTATCGAAAGCGTAAAAGGATCGACGGATATTGCAATCAACACCATTGATTTCGATTCCAGAAAAATCGGAATAAATGATGTTTTTGTCGCTATTCGTGGCTCTATTTCGGACGGTCATGATTTTATAAATAAAGCAATTCAGCAAGGTGCAGTAGCAGTTGTATGTGATGCCCTTCCTACAGTTATTGAAAAAGGAATCACTTACGTTCTGGTAAAAGATACGAATTCAGCGGTAGCATTTATGGCTGCAAACTATTTTGGAAATCCATCTCAAAACTTGAAATTGGTTGGTATTACCGGAACCAATGGTAAAACGACCATTGCTTCTTTGTTGTATCAATTGTTTAAAAAGGCAGGATTTAAAGTTGGATTACTTTCCACTGTAAAAATAATGGTTGATGAAAAAGAATATAAAGCGACACATACCACACCTGACTCGATTACGATAAATCATTTTTTGAGTGAAATGGTAGACAATGGTGTTGAATATTGTTTTATGGAAGTGAGTTCTCATGGAATTCATCAAAAAAGAACCGAAGCATTGCATTTTGTAGGGGGTGTTTTTACCAACTTGTCTCACGATCATTTGGATTATCATCCTACGTTTGCAGAATACAGAGATGTTAAAAAATCATTTTTTGATAATTTATCAAAAAATGCCTTTGCATTATCCAATATTGATGATAAAAATGGGCAAGTAATGTTGCAGAATACTGCAGCAAAAAAATTGACCTATGCTTTAAAATCATACGCCGATTATAAAGCACAAATCTTAGAAAATCAATTGTCCGGATTGTTGCTAAAAATAAATGGTAATGATGTTTGGGTAAAACTTATAGGAACTTTTAATGCCTATAATTTATTAGCCATTTACGGTACTGCGGTTGAATTAGGAATGGAAAGCCTTGAAGTATTAAGATTAGTATCTGATTTAGAAAGTGTTTCGGGACGTTTTCAATTTATTGTTTCGGCTTCAAATATCACTGCTATCGTAGATTATGCCCATACGCCGGATGCTTTAGAAAATGTACTAAAGACCATCAATGATATTCGTACCAAAAATGAACAACTAATCACTGTTGTAGGCTGCGGAGGTAATAGAGATAAAGCAAAACGTCCAATCATGGCTGGTATTGCCAGTGATTTGAGTGATAAAGCTATTCTTACTTCAGATAATCCTAGAAACGAAGATCCTGAGGTAATTATCAGTGAAATGGAACAAGGAGTTGCACCTCAAAATTATAAAAAAGTCTTGGCTATTACGGATAGAAAGCAAGCCATAAAAACGGCTTGTCAATTGGCTCAGCCCAATGATATCATTTTAATAGCAGGAAAAGGACATGAAACCTATCAGGAAATAAGTGGAATTCGTCATGATTTTGATGATATGAAGGTTGTGAAAGAGCTGTTAGATCAAATAGGAAAGTAAGTGTTTAAAAAAGATGATTTGATTCCTTGTTTAGTCAAATAGTTTCAAAATCAATAGTTTCAAAATTAACAATTCAACGATTAACCAAATAAACAAACTGTATGCTGTATTATTTATTTGAATATTTAGACAAAATAGTAGATGTCCCGGGAACAGGTGTATTTCAGTACATTACTTTTAGATCAGCACTTGCATTCTTACTATCATTGCTTTTGTCTACCATTTATGGAAAAAGAATAATCAGTTTTTTACAAAGACAGCAAGTTGGTGAAACAGTTCGAGAGCTTGGATTAGCTGGGCAAAATGAAAAGGCAGGTACCCCAACGATGGGAGGATTAATCATTATTTTCGCAACCCTTGTGCCCGTTTTTCTCTTTGCAAAATTACATAATATTTATATAGTTTTGTTGATTGTTACCACACTTTGGATGGGAACTATAGGCTTTATCGATGATTATATTAAAATCTTTAAAAAAGATAAACAAGGTTTAAAAGGTATTTTTAAAGTGGTGGGTCAAGTAGGTTTAGGATTAATAGTTGGTACTGTTTTGTACTTTCATGCAGGTGTTACTATTCGTACAGATACCTCCACTTCGGATGTTTTTAAAACGCCAACGAGCACAGTCGTAGTGCCTGCGCCAATTGAAGAAAAATCGACTGCTACAACAATTCCTTTCTTTAAAAATAATGAATTTGATTACGCCGAATTATTGGCTTGGACTGGGGAGGGATATGAAAAATGGGCTTGGTTAATTTTTATTCCAGTAGTAATTTTTATCATTACTGCTGTTTCTAATGGGGCTAATTTAACAGATGGAATTGACGGATTGGCTGCTGGTACTTCAGCTATTTCGGTCCTTGCTTTGGGGATATTTACATTCGTTTCGGGAAATATTATTTTTTCCAATTATCTGAATATAATGTACATCCCTAGTTCTGGTGAAATGACGGTTTTTATTGCCGCATTTGTTGGGTCATTGATCGGGTTTCTTTGGTACAACTCCTATCCTGCATCAGTATTTATGGGAGATACTGGGAGTTTAACAATAGGTGGGATTATTGCAGTTTTGGCGATTGCAGTTCGTAAGGAAATGTTGATTCCTCTTTTATGCGGAATTTTTCTTGTCGAAAATTTATCAGTAGTGGTTCAAGTCAGTTATTTTAAATATACCAAGAAGCGCTTTGGCGAAGGCAGAAGAATATTTCTAATGTCACCTTTACATCATCATTATCAGAAAAAAGGGTATCACGAAAGTAAAATTGTTACTCGATTTTGGATTGTAGCTATTATGCTGGCCATATTGTCAATTGTTACTTTAAAATTAAGATAATATGAGACTAGTTATTTTAGGTGCCGGTGAGAGTGGTGTGGGTACCGCTATTCTGGGCAAGAAAAAAGGATATGATGTTTTTGTGTCTGATTTTGGAAAAATAAAAGAAAATTACAAAGAGGTTCTTATCATAAATGGAATAGCTTGGGAGGAGGAAAAGCATACAGAGGATTTGATACTGAATGCAGATGTGGTTATGAAAAGCCCTGGAATTCCGGATACATCTCCAATAGTGAAAATGCTTTTAAAAAAAGGAGTTTCAGTAATTTCAGAAATTGAGTTTGCGGCCCCTTTTACTGAGGCAACAATTATAGGAATAACGGGGAGCAACGGTAAAACAACGACTACCATGCTCACACATCATTTGCTAAAATCGGCAGGATTGAATGTAGGCTTAGGAGGAAATATTGGAAAGAGTTTTGCCTGGCAAATTGCAGATAATAAATACGATTCGTATGTGCTGGAGTTGAGTAGTTTTCAACTGGACGGAATTGTAAATTTCAAACCGCACATTGCTATTATTACCAATATAAGTCCAGACCATTTGGATCGCTATGATTACAAATATGAAAATTATATTGATGCAAAATTTAGAATTACGACGAATCAAACAGAGGAGGATTATCTCATTTATGATGCAGATGATGTAGCGATAAACCAATGGTTCTTAACACATACCACTAAAGCAAAATTAATTCCTTTTTCATTGAATAAAGTTTTCAGCGAAGGAGCATATATAAAAAATAATAAAATGGAAGTAAAGATTAATCAAGAAGAGTTTATAATGGACACAGAACACATAGCTTTAGAAGGAAAACATAATATGAAGAATGCAATGGCAGCAACCTCTGTGGCAAAATTGATGCAAATAAGGAAGGCTACAATTCGCGAAAGTCTGTCTAATTTTCAAGGTGTAGAACATCGTCTGGAGAAAGTTTTGAAAATCCAGAACGTTCAATATATTAATGATTCTAAAGCGACGAATGTAAACGCTACTTTTTTTGCTTTAGAAAGCATGAATACCCCTACGGTATGGATTGTGGGTGGTGTTGATAAAGGAAATGATTATAATGAATTGATGTCACTGGTTCGTGAAAAGGTGAAAGCTATTATTTGCTTGGGTGTGGATAATAAAAAAATTATTGATGTTTTTGGGAATGTGGTCGATATGATGATTGAAGTTTCTTCAATGAATGATGCGGTAAGAATGGCCCAACGATTGTCAGAAAAGGGAGATACTGTTTTATTGTCTCCTGCTTGTGCCAGTTTTGATTTATTCGAAAGCTATGAAGACAGAGGAAAGCAATTTAAACAAGCCGTTAAAAATCTATAAAAGGGTTTCGTAGTTTAAGGTTGCTCTACACTAACTTTTAAACGTAATGAAACTTTAAACCAAAATTAAAATGAAACAACTAATAAACAATTTAAAGGGAGATAAAGGGATTTGGTCATTTGTGGCCTTATTAGCCTTGTTTTCGTTTATGCCTGTTTTTAGTGCAAGTAGTAATTTAGCGTATATAGGTCAAGGAAACGGGAATACTTTGGGGTATTTGGTGAAGCACATCGTACATGTATGCATTGGTTTTACTATAATCTTTATGGTTCATAAAGTGCCGTACCACTATTTTAAAGCCGTTTCTAAAGGAGCTTTGTATATTGTTTGGGTATTATTAGCTTACACATTAATAAAAGGTACAGTAATTGCCGGTGCCAATGCCAGTAGATGGATCCAAGTACCGTTTATAGGTGTTACGTTTCAAACCTCTACATTGGCCTCCATGGTATTGTTTATTTTTGTTGCCCGATATTTGTCTAAAACAAGAGTAGTTCCTATTACATTTAAATCCTCTGTTTGGGAACTTTGGATACCAGTTTTTGTTACGTTACTATTTATTTTACCGGCGAATTTTTCAACTACTGCATTGATTTTTTCAATGGTATTGATGTTGGTTTTTATTGGTAAATACCCGTTGCGTTATATCGGAATCGTTGTGGGTTCCGGAATAGTATTTCTGGCTTTTTTCATACTCATTTCTAAAGCTTTTCCAGATTCTAAATTTTTTAGCAGAGTAGGTACTTGGGGAAATAGAATTGAAAATTTTACAACCGACAAACCGGATGAGGACGATTATCAAATAGAAAAAGCGAAAATTGCAATAGCCTCTGGGAAAATTTACGGTTTAGGTCCTGGGAAGAGTATTCAAAAAAACTTTCTGCCTCAGTCTTCCTCGGATTTTATTTTTGCCATTATCGTTGAAGAGTATGGTCTTATAGGAGGTTTTGGAGTCCTGGCATTGTATCTATTATTACTGTTTCGATTTGTTATTGCTTCGCACAAAGCCAATTCGTTGTTTGGTAAGCTAGTAGTAGTGGGATTGGGTTTTCCCATGATATTCCAGGCAATGGTGAATATGGCCGTTGCTGTAGAATTATTACCCGTTACAGGACAAACATTACCTCTAATTAGTAGTGGTGGAAGTTCAATCTGGATGACTTGTTTTGCACTTGGAATCATTATAAGCGTTACAAAAAAGGAAGAAGAAATTGCGCAGGAATTGAAAGACAACGCTAAAAGAGAAGAAGCACTTCAAAAATTAATAGACAGGGAATTAGAAGAGGAAGAGGTTATAACAGAAAATTATTCAATAGAAGACAAAGCGAAGAATCCGATGCGTGCGGTTTTAAATAAATAAGGTGTTTAGAAAATTAGAAATCAGTATTATGAAACAGTATAAATTCATATTGAGTGGCGGCGGAACGGGTGGACATATCTATCCTGCAATAGCTATTGCAAATGAATTAAAATCTCGTTTTCCAGATGCAGAATTCCTTTTTGTAGGTGCCAAGGATAAAATGGAGATGCAAAAAGTACCTCAGGCGGGTTATAAAATTATAGGGCTATGGATTGCTGGATTACAAAGAAGGCTAACATTTGATAATTCACTTTTTCCAATAAAATTAATTAGCAGTTTATTGAAGGCTAGAACAATAATTAAACAATTTAAACCAGATGTGGTTATAGGTACCGGAGGGTTTGCCAGTGGTCCGGTGTTGCAAATAGCAGCAATTGCTGGTGTGCCAACAATAATTCAGGAGCAAAATTCATATCCTGGAATTACTAATAAGTTGTTGAGCAAAAATGCAAACAAGATTTGTGTTGCGTATGAAAATTTGGAAAGATTTTTTCCAAAACAAAAAATGATTGTGACAGGAAATCCAGTACGTCAGGATTTAATTGATATTGACAGTAAAAGAGAGCAAGCGATACGTAATTTCGGTTTAGACTCCAAGAAAAAAACGCTTCTCGTATTAGGAGGTAGTTTGGGTGCAAGAAGGGTGAATCAGTTAATAGCAAAAGAAGTTTTGACGTTTTCGGCTCATAATGTTCAAGTGATTTGGCAATGTGGAAAGCTGTATATTGAACATTACAAGCGTTTTGAAGAACATGAGAACATTCAGATTCATTCGTTTATCGATAGGATGGATCTGGCTTACGCTGCGGCGGATATTGTTATTTCAAGGGCAGGGGCCTCTTCAGTTTCGGAATTATGTATCGTTGGGAAACCAGTAATTTTTATTCCGTCGCCCAATGTGGCAGAGGATCATCAGACTAAAAACGCACAAGCAATACTAGATAAAAAAGGAGCTCTATTGCTTAAAGAATCAGAGCTTGATTCGCAATTTAGCTTGGTATTTGAATCCTTGCTGAAGGATCAAGAAAAGCAAAACCAACTGGGAGAAAATATTAAACAGTTAGCCAGACCAGAAGCAACAAAACAAATTGTTGATGAAATTATAAAATTAGTTGAAAGTCGGAAGTCTTAAGGGCAAAAAAACGGTAGACTCAATGCCATTAATAATATTGATATGAACTTGAATCAAATACATAACGTTTATTTTATAGGAATCGGAGGAATCGGGATGAGTAATCTGGCTCGTTATTTTAAGAGTTTGGGAAAACAAGTTTCGGGGTACGATAAAACCCCTTCGCCTCTTACGAATGAATTAATAGAAAGTGGTATTTCAATTCATTTTGAAGACAATATTAATGCGATTCCTAAAAATTTTTACATAGAAAATACTTTGGTAATTATTACACCGGCTGTTCCTAAGACACATTCGGAGTGGAATTATTTTTTAGAAAGAGATTTTCAAGTAAAAAAACGAGCAGAGGTCTTAGGAATTATTACAAAAGATACTTTTTGTTTTGCAGTTGCTGGTACACATGGAAAAACGACAACGTCAGGGATTTTAGGTCATATTTTATATGAAAGTGGTGCTGATGTTACCGCTTTTATTGGTGGAATAGTCGAAAATTATAATTCTAATTTGATAGGAAACGGGAAAACAGTTACGGTTGTTGAAGCGGATGAATTTGACCGTTCATTCCTGCATTTGCATCCCAATATTGCATGTATTACCTCTATGGATGCAGATCATCTAGATATTTATGGCACCAGTGAAGCTATTGAGGAGTCTTTTATTGAATTTGCTTCTAAAGTAGAAGATAAGCGCCAGCTTTTCATCACTAAAGAATTGCCATTAGAAGGGATAACGTGTGCTGTAAACGAAGATGCTGTTTACAAAGCGTTCAATGTTAGAATAGGAAACGGTAGTTATGTTTTTGATGTGCAAACACCCACAGAGACAATCAAAGATTTACATTTTGGATTACCAGGAAGGCATAATTTAATGAATGCGTTAATGGCTATTGCAATGGCAAATTTATTCGGCACCCCAACCGATGCCATTGCAAAAGCTATTGCGTCTTTTAAAGGGATAAAAAGAAGGTTTTCGTATCAGATAAAAACAGATACTAAAGTTTATATTGATGATTATGCGCATCATCCTACGGAGATAAGAGCAGTATATCAAGCAGTTAGGGAACTATATCCTGGTCAAAAAGTGTTGGCAATTTTTCAACCGCATTTATTTAGCAGAACCAAGGATTTTGCAGATGATTTCGCCAGAAGTTTGTCCGCTTTTGAGGAAGTAATTTTATTAGATATATATCCGGCTCGTGAATTACCTATGGAGGGCATAAATTCACAATGGCTGATGGATAAAATGACAAATAATAATAAGAAAATTGTTGCTAAAAATAATTTAATTCAAACAATTTTGGCAAGTGAAGCAACGGTTATTGTCACAATTGGAGCCGGAGATATTGGAGAATTAGTACCATCAATTAAAAAAGCACTTTATGAAACTCTTTAATTGGACAAATATTCGATTATTATTAATGTTTGTATTGGTTGTTTTTCTTTTTTCTTTCACGACAAAACGAAATGAAAATCGAAAACTGACTAAATCAGTTGTTATTTTTGTAGGAGATGACGCTCCTTTTATGAGGCAAGAAACGGTTAATAAATTGTTAATAGAAAATAATAAAGAGGCATCCAGCATTGAAAAAGTTAATTTAGATTTGAACAAGCTGGAAACTGTCCTTGATTCACAAGAAATGATTGAAAAGTCGGACGTATTTGTGAGTATTGATGGCGTGTTGAAAGCCGTGGTAAAACAAAAAACTCCTATTGCTAGAATTTTTGAAGGGGAAGATTCCTTTTATATTGATTATAAAGGAAATAGAATGCCTTTGTCAATAAATTTTACAGCAAGGGTTCCACTTGTTTCAGGGGTAATAAATAAAAAAAACACCGAAGATTTAACTGCTTTATTTCGCACAATCTATGACGATCCTTTTTTGAAAAGAAACATTATCGGAATTGAAATTATGCCAAATGGAAGTTTAAAAATGCACAACAGAAATTTTGATTACCAAATAGATTTTGGTACACTATTGAATGTGGAGCGTAAATTTAATAATTATAAGGCTTTTTTTCAAAAAGCAGTTTTAGATAGTTCGTTGTATAAATATAAGAAAATTGACCTCCGATTTACGGAACAAGTAGTTTGCACTAAATAATAGATAATGGAAAAAGAGAATATTGCAGTAGGTCTAGATATTGGGACAACTAAAATAGTTGCCATGATAGGCAAGAAGAATGAATATGGTAAACTAGAAATTTTAGGTGTTGGTAAATCTAAAAGTCTAGGTGTGGCAAGAGGCGTTGTTAATAATATTACTCAAACCATCCAATCAATACAACAAGCGATACAAGAGGCCGAAAATAATTCAGGCTATAAAATAAAAGATGTAGTAGTGGGGATTGCGGGACAGCATATTCGTAGTATTCAACATACAGATTACATTAGCAGACACAATCCAGAAGAAGTAATAGGAGGAAATGATATCCAGCTTTTAATTGATCAAGTAAATAAATTAGCCATGTTGCCGGGGGAAGAGATAATACACGTTTTGCCCCAAGAATTTAAAATTGATGGGCAATCTGAAATCAAAGAACCGATAGGAATGTATGGCGGAAGGTTAGAGTCTAGTTTTCATGTTGTAGTGGGACAGGCATCATCGATTCGTAATGTGGGAAGATGTATTCAGAGTTCAGGTATTGAATTGTCAGGTTTGACATTGGAACCATTGGCTTCAGCTGATGCTGTTTTGAGTCAGGAAGAAAAAGAAGCAGGTGTCGCATTGATAGATATTGGGGGTGGAACAACAGATTTGGCCATTTTTAAAGATGGGATTATTCGTCATACTGCGGTAATTCCTTTTGGAGGGAATGTCATTACAGACGATATTAAGGAAGGTTGTTCTATTATTGAAAAGCAAGCTGAATTATTGAAAGTCAAATTTGGATCAGCTTGGCCAGGAGAAAACAGGGACAACGAAATTGTTTCTATTCCAGGATTAAGAGGTAGGGAGCCAAAAGAGATTTCGTTAAAAAATCTTTCTAAAATAATTCATGCCCGTGTGGTGGAGATCGTGGATCAAGTTTTTACGGAAGTAAAAGCCTATGGACATGAAGATCCTCGTAAAAAACTAATAGCAGGAATTGTTCTTACTGGTGGTGGTGCCCAATTGAAACACATCAAACAGTTAGTGGAATACATTACTGGAATGGATACTAGAATTGGATATCCAAATGAACATTTGGCAGGAAATTCTGATGAGGAAATTTCAAGTCCTTTGTACGCAACTGCAGTTGGATTAGTGATGAAAAGCATTGAAAATAAAACACAAAGTGCTATACGAATGGATGCTGTAGAACAGCCTAAAGTTCCGGTTTATAGACCAACAGTCGTTCAGACTCCCGTGTATGAATCTGCTGAAAAAGGAGAAGAACAGGAAGATCAGAATGCAAATGAGAAGCAAAATTCTACTGTGAACAGAATACAACGAAATTTCTTTGATCGCTATGTCGATAAAATTAAAGATTTTTTGGATAATGCAGAATAAGGGCAGAGCCCAAAAAAATAGGAGAATTAATAATATAACAATTTCAAAAACCAAATAAAATGATGAGCAACTCAGAATTTGGAAGTATTTCATTTGATTTACCAAAGAACCAATCAAATGTGATAAAAGTTATAGGAGTTGGTGGAGGCGGAAGTAATGCCATAAATCACATGTTCAAGCAAGGGATTAAAGGGGTTGATTTTATCGTATGTAATACGGATTCTCAAGCCTTACAGAGTAGTTCTGTGCCTAACAAAATTCAGCTAGGAGTACATTTAACGGAAGGACTTGGCGCTGGCGCTAATCCTGATGTAGGGCAACAATCTGCTATTGAGAGTATTTCTGAGATTGAGAAAATGTTGGATCGCAATACTAAAATGGTGTTCATTACAGCAGGTATGGGTGGTGGAACGGGAACTGGAGCGGCGCCAGTAATTGCACAATTGGCTAAAGAAAGAGACATTCTTACCGTAGGAATTGTAACATTACCTTTCTTATTTGAAGGGAAAGTGCGTCAGGAACAAGCCTTAATTGGTATTGAAAAATTACGCAAACAAGTCGATTCTTTAATTGTTATCAATAACAATAAATTAAGAGAAGTGTATGGAAATCTTGGTTTTAAAGCTGGGTTTTCAAAAGCGGATGAAGTTTTGGCTACAGCATCAAGAGGTATTGCCGAAGTAATAACACATCACTATACCCAAAATATCGATTTAAGAGACGCAAAAACAGTATTGTATAATAGCGGAACGGCTATTATGGGATCTTCAGTTTCTTCAGGAGAGAATAGAGCTAAAGAAGCTATTGTCTCTGCTTTAGATTCACCTTTGTTAAATGATAATAAAATCACTGGTGCCAAAAACGTATTGTTGCTTATCGTTTCTGGAACTAATGAAATTACAATTGATGAAATCGGGGAAATCAATGATCATATTCAAGTTGAAGCAGGTCATAATGCTAATATTATCATGGGAGTTGGTGAAGACGAGTCTCTTGGAGATGCAATTGCAGTAACCATAATCGCTACCGGTTTTGATATTGAACAACAAAATGGAATTGTAAACACTGAGCCTAAAAAAATAATTCACACACTAGAAGACGAACAAAGAAGCGTACACAATTTAAGCAGTAAAATCGTGGCTGGATTTGATTTGAATACGGAATCAGCACCGGTTACTAACTCAAACGAAAGAATTGTTTTTGATTTAGTAGAAGATGTGGTGGTTGTACCCGAGTCAGTGGTTACAGCTCCAGCAATCAATAAAGAAGAGTTGATGGTTATGTCTGAATTTATTAAAAATTTAGATGTGACTTTCGAAATCGTTTCTCCAATTACAGACATTGATTTTACTATTTCATCTCCATTAGCTGAAGTTAAAGCGGTACAACCAAAAGCAATTGAAAGACAAGAGCAAACTACTTTCTCTTTTGATTTGCCTCTTTTCAAAGCAGAGCCAGTGGTGCAAGTGGAGGAAAGCAAAGTAATGTTTGAGCTTACTAATGAAACGCGTGATATTAAAGTAAATGAAGCTGTTCAGTTTGTTCCAGTAACGGAATTGGCAGATAACGGAATCATCAAATATTCTTTAGAGGAATATATGGAAGTCGAGCCTGATTTTATGGCTAAGCCAGTGGCGAAAATACCAGAAGTTGTTGTTCCTGCAGAATTAAATATTACAATGAAACAAGTGGAAAGATCTATAAATTCACCTGTTGATTTTGAAGAAGTTTCGCCTACCGAAATGACTATCGAAGAATCGTTGCGCATGAGAGCTGACGAAAGAAGAAAAAAATTAAAAGAATTTAATTATAAGTTTCATAACAACGTTTCTAAAATTGATGAGTATGAAAAAGAACCAGCTTATAAAAGATTGGGAATAGACATTTCAAACAATCAAACAAACAACACAAATTCGAGAATTTCTGTTGGAACGGATAGTAACAATGACTTACAGTTGCGTTCTAATAACTCGTATTTACACGACAATGTAGATTAACTTACGCACAACAAAAGAGTTAGCCCGAAAATTATATCTAATTTTCGGGTTCTTTTTTTATGTAGCGAGAAGAAAGTAATCTATTGTTAATTCCAGTAAATTTCTTTAAATTTGTCAAACTTTATTTCAACTATCATTTCAAGTTTCGCAAAAAAATAGTAGGGATTTTTTACTACCATCTTGGGAATTTAAAAAAAAATGAGTTTGCAATATTCAGTTTTTAAGTCTAATACCAATTTTAAAATTAATTAGTAGTATGAGTTTATCAGTACATATCATGGACGAAATGAAAACCGCCATGAGAGCCAAAGATACAGTTGCATTAGAAGCTTTAAGGGCTATAAAATCCGAAATTTTATTGGCTCAAACAGCAACAGGATCAAAAGAAGAAATAACGGAAGATGAAGAAGTTAAATTACTTCAAAGATTAGTAAAAACGCGTAAGGAAAGTGCTAGAATTTTTACAGAACAAAACCGTTTGGATTTAGCTGAACCTGAATTAGCACAAATTGCAGTAATTGAAAAATTCTTACCAACCCAATTAAGCGAGGCAGAAGTTGAAGAAGTGATTGCAAAAATCATCACAGAAACTGGAGCTTCAGGTATTGCTTCAATGGGAAAAGTGATGGGATTAGCTGCTGCACAATTAGGAGGAACTGCCGAAGGGAAAACCATTTCTACTATAGTTAAAAAATTATTGACATAATAAATAGGTTGTTGGTTAACCATTTTAAAACTAGTTAAGCAACAACAATAAAGACTGCGTAGTTCAACTGGATAGAATATCAGATTTCGACTCTGAGGGTTGCAGGTTCGAACCCTGCCGTGGTCACTTTAAAAGCCTATTTACAGGGCTTAACAAACATTTTAGTTAACATTTAGTTAACCATTTTAAAAACACTCATTTTTTGGGTGTTTTTTTAGTTTAAATAAGTAGCTGAAATAATATAAAATCACCCTCTATTCTTTGAATAAATTTGATTAATAAACTATTAATAGAATTTAGCTAATTAATTAATGTTTTCACGCACTTAACAGATAGTAACAAAGTTCATTTAAAATCATTAATGATATTACGCTCGCATAACAGATAGTCGGATATTCACGCGCTTAATGTTTTACTTTTATTTTATACGCGCGTAACAGATAGTGCAAAATTCAATATTAATTAGTTTGATTTGATTTTATACACGTATAACAGATAGGTGCATATTTAAAATAATCAGGTAATTTGAATCTAATATGACAATTAAGATTGTTTCCTGCGCGCGCGATATTAGTTCGATTTTTAGTACATGCGAACAGATGGGTGCAAAATGATTTTCAATTAGTGCCTCGCGCACGCGCACGCGTACTGGTTTGGTTTTGGATTTTCTTTACATACAAGGTTCGTAATTATTTATCTTGTGACTCCGAAAAAATCTTCGTGCGCGTGTTGTACGGCTTTTACATGCGCGTAACAGATAGTTGCAAATGATTTTTAGTGTTCCCGCGCGCGCGCATTATTGCTTCGATTTTACACGCGTGTAACAGATAGTTGCAAAATTTTCATTTTAACATTTGGCGCGCGCATATAGGGTGCGTTGATTCCTTTTTAATTGAAAAAAGTTTTGATTAATCAAAATTATAAATTCGATTATTTGCATAACAAATTACTATCAATAATTAACTAGTAATAAATTTTTACTATATTTGTTATCAGTTTACCGCTTGCCTGTGGTTTGACTATTTGAACAAAAAAAGAGGGTCGCCGTTATGGTTGCCCTCTTTACTTTTTTTATACGTCAAAATCAATCTTAGGAAATTTATAAACTGCCTTTGTTTTTATTTAATTCTACTTTTTAAAAACATCAAAATTTGGGCTTTTATCCATTTTTAATAATTTAAAATCTTTATCAAATTCAACCCACATTTCATCTAAATCTAAAGCACCAAAACCGTTTTTTATTCTAAACTTGTGAGTCGCAACATATCCTAAAACTTCTTTTGAATTTATAGTTTTACGATATTTAGCTATTTGTTTATTGCATACAAAATTTTCCTTTTCGATTGCTTTAATGTCAGTTGTTGCCCCAATAATGTGTTCGTCAAAACTATTATCATTATATTGCTTGTTTAGTTTGATTGCTTTTCCAAGAGTTGTTTTTGAAATTTGCATTGCTTCATCATTATCTTTCAATATTCTATTATTTTCTTCTATTTCATCTTCAGAAATAGAACCAACAGTTACAGTATCTAAAATTTTCAATTCTACAAATTCATAGCTTTTGGGGTCTTTGGCATTTTTATCTAAATAATTTTTAATTTCAGACTTCATTTTACTTTCATTAGAACACGAAAACATTAGCATAGTTAAACTCAACATTAAGATAATTCTTTTCATTTTTTAAGATTTAGATTAATAATTTTTAAATCTAATCATTTCAAAATCATTTAATTTGAGGTTTCCCGTAAACCAGCAATATATTTTCATTTTATCTTTTTTATTTCGTTATTGTTATAATCTACTAAATCAAAGGTTTTTATCAGTTCCCAAATTTCGGGCGTGTATTGTTCTATTTCGTGAATAATTAGTTCGGTTTCTGAATACTGAACCTCATCGGATTTAAATAGTTTAGCTTCTTTTAATTCGTTTATGTAAACGTCTGCTAAATCTGTTCCAGCTAAATAGTTGCTTTGGTGTTCCAACCAATCACTAACCACTATATTAAAACCAAATCCGTTTAACTCGGTGGCTTTGTCTAACCAGTCATAGTACTCACTTTTATCAGGGAACGCAACAATTTTATAGTGCTTAATAGGTTTTAAAAATTCGTGTTTTAAACCTCCTTTACTTCCCGTGGACAACCAAGTATACTCAGGCTTAAAAACACTCATTAGAACGGCCGTTTTCTCACTTTCTACTAATGCAATGGTCTTAGTATTGGTTTCATTTATCAGGTGCAAACCAAATAAACATTGGTTTAGATTAAAATCTTTTAATTTTAAAACACTTCGTACACTATTAAAAAAACCTTTGCCCTCGCTATTTTTTACACGTTTTCCAGTATAAGGATTTATTAGCATTATTTTGCCGTGCCTTACTTTTTCATTATTATCAATTTGCCAAAATACTGTTGCACCTTCCCAAAGTTTAGACGTTCCTATTAAATATTTCAGTATCACTTCTTTTACTTGAGCATCTAAAAAGATAGTTCTTAAGAATTGAACAAACGTATTTTGTTTATAATTACGCCCGCTTAGGCTTACTAAATCGTAAGTGTGAAAACTGGGTTCGGGCGTTGGTTTATTAACAACTTCAAAAGTGTTTTTAAATTCGCCTGTGGGCGTGCTGTAATAACCGCAATTTGTTTCACGGTCACAACGTCCGAACTCTTCAGCTAAATAGCTTCCTGTTTCAGTTTCTAAATATTTAACAAAGGTTTTTTTATTGCATTTAGGACAAACAAACTTTTTACTGCTTTTATCTAGATTATATTTGTATTGTTTCATAGAGTAAAGATTTTAATTGCACTTTGCATTTTCAACACTTTCAGCACTTTTAAAATGTCGATAATGTTGATAATGCAAAGTGCATTCATAAATAAAGGTTTATTTTTCCTGTTGGGGTTTTATAGTTTTTTCATAAAAGCCGTGCTTTATTCTTTTGAATAGAATAGTATCTTTTAAAAACTCTTTTAATCGCCTTTCCTGAAAATCAAATGCTTTGCCCTCTTCAATAGCTTCAGAGGTTGTAAACCTTTCTTTAAGATTGTAATAAAATCTTTTTTTATTGTCGGCCAATGTTTCTAAATACTCTTTTGGATTTTGAATAATTCCCAAAACTTTAAACGAACAATTCATATAATACTCACAAAGTAGCTTTGCACCTTGTACGGCTTCAATTTGTATAAAATCGCTTTTAGGGTTTGCCATCATTTGAAGTAATAAAGCCAAACGAATAAAATGATTGTCAAACTTTGAAATAATTTCGCCTCTAATATTATTGCTATAATCGTTTACTAAATCACAGTTATCATTTTGCCATTTATAAAAAAAGGTTTTAGCTTCAGTTGTCCAGCTTACTATTTTACTATTAATAAAGCCATCATTTTCTTCTACTCCTGTACTATGATAATACGCTGTAATAAAATCTTTATAGCGGTAAAAGATTAATTCATTCAGTTCATTATCGTTTATGGATTGCTTTAAAGTTGCATCAGGAAACGCAAATAAAAACCTTTGAAAAAAACCGTTATTTAGTTTTTGGATCGGAAATACATTTGCTAACATTCGAGGTTGTAAACCGCCAATAATCGACAAATAAGGATTTTTAATAAACAACGGTATCGGGTCGCCTATCCTGTCAATTGTTGTAGGTTGATTGTTCCAAAATGAAAGATATACGCCTATTTGGTCACCCTTTGAATAGTTGTTCATTCCCTCAAAAAAGGTGGCCATTTCGTCACTTAAAACCGTGCAACCTCTTAAATTTTCATTTAACCTTTTGTTTAAAACTTCAGGTGTAAAATTGGTTAAAATACTTTTAGTTAGTATTGGCTGAAACACTTTTTGAACTTCTAATTTCTCCGTTTTTGTCAGTTTTTGATATTCTAAATACTCTTTATGAAGTATTACAAAATTATCGTGATTCAATTTATCAATATCTCTAATTACTGAAAATATTGTATTAACTGGGTGCGTTTTATTTGCTCCAGCATTACCAATCAAACAACTGTAAATTGAAGCATATTCGAACCAATTATTTTTGACTCTTACTTTTACACTTGTTCCTATAATGGTGGCCATTGCTGTTAATATTGCCGTTCCTGTATAGTCAGTAGGGAAACTTAAACTTTTATTCAAGTCAGTTATTAAGTCCTTAAAAAGCAAAGGAAAAGCATTTATAGGGAATGGATTTTCACTTGCGATAACTTCGCTTTGCATAGCGGTATCAATAGCGGTGCTTAATACGTTTAAACCTTTCGCCTGTGGTTGGTTACTATTACTCATAATATTAATGATTAATAGGTTTAACCGCTTCTAATACTTCGCATTTTTTGTACAAAACACGGTTACCAATGCCGTAGCTTTTGAGTTTACCGCTTTTGGTGTGTTTCCAAAGACTTGTTTTGTTGAAGTTCAATAATTTACAAACCTCATCCCTTGTAATAAATTCGTTTTCGGGTTGAGGTGGTGCAACGGGTTGTTGTTGAAGTTTAACAACCGCCTCGGCTAATTGTTCTAATGTAATGCCGTTTAAGAAAATTTGTGTGTTCATCTTGTACTTCGTTTGAGTGAAGCGCCAAGGTATTCAGGTGTTTATAGGGGTTGCAATGGTGCAAAATGGTATTTTTATGGTATAAAAGTGGTATTTGTGGTATTTTTAATTTTATACCGTCTTATTCTTTAAAAAACTGTTTTCAAGTGTGTTTAAAATCGTTCTTTCGTCTTCCTTATATCGCTCCGATTTTGCGAACTTTTTTATTTCAATTCCTGTTTTTCCTTTTACCAAAATTTTATATTCGGCTTGTTTAATATTGAAAATAAAATACTTTTTATCAGCATCATTTTTTAAGTAGTGAAGTATATTAACATATTTTACAACTGTTGTTTCTGACGGTCTGTAATATTCAATTAAAAAATCAAAAAAAAGATTTGCATTGTCGTTTGTAGGTTGTCCTAAATATATTTCTTTTGTCGAAGTATTTTTTAAATCTATCGCTTCGGTGTCGTTTAATTTGGGTTTGGGGTTTGATTTAATGTAAAAAATTCTTTTGTAAAAGAGTATAAAAAAATCACTTATACTTTTACCTTCAATTTTTAAATCAGTTTCTAATTTATTAATAATGTTTAAATATTCAAACAATAGCCTTTCATAGTCACTTTTTAATACCGTGTTTAAGGTAATTTCTAAATCATTTAATACTCTTTTTTTAAATTTTGAGGTAATTGTATTTAAATTTTCAAAATCTGTTTTTAAATCGGGAAAGTTACGTTTTAATTCGTTTTGCATCTGTTCCAAATGCGAAATAAGTTCATTAATTCGTGTTAAATATTTTGGCAAATAATCTTTATAGTAAGTGTTTAATACTTCATTTTTTAAAATATTTTGATTGAAAAGCGCTTTGATTTCGTCATTTAAATTATTGTTAAAAATTTCAAAACCGTCTAATTCTTTAAATATATTTAAATATTTTGAGTTTTTTATTTTGTCTATATTATTTTGCTCTTTTGTGAAATCTTGAAAAGCTTTCAAAACACTTTTAAAATAAAGTTCTATTTGTGTAATATTTTTATTTGAAATAAGAAGTCTTTTTTCGGGTATGTCGGATTCAACTTTAAAAATATGAAAAAAATCATCGCCGTATTTATCCCAATTTTTAGCTTTTCCACGTTCTAAAACATCAATATATTGGTTTAGATAATAAATCAACACAGTCGTATTTTCCCGATTAAAAATTTCTAAATCAAAGATTGTATTCTCTTTAATAAATTCTTTTTTAATGGTGCTTAATTTTTCTTTTATAATATCTGTATCATAATTATTGACTTTGATTATAGGTCGATAATTATGTAAAATATCAACTTGGTCATCTTCTGAAAGATTGTATTTTTCTGAAAGGTCATAAACGTTCATGATCTTTGTAAATATATAATCGTACATCATTATTTTGTGTCTGTGTTTAGTTTATTTCGTGCCTGTGCTATGTACCACCTCCATTTGTGCGGTTGTTTTTTCTTTAGGTACTAACTTACTAAAATAATCTAACATTTGATAAGCATTATCGTACGTAGTTTTACCAATATAAGATAAAAACATTCGTTCCGTACCGTGAGCCGTTATGTTCATTAAAACGGGTGTTGGAATACGCCCGTAAAAATTAGTAGCAAACGAACGTCTGCAAATGTGACTGCTTATAACTTCGTGTTTAGGATAAACTCCCTTAACTGTGGGTTTATTGAATTTTATTTTTTTACGTCCCTTGGTTGGTGCTATAAGTCCCGCTTCTAAACATACGTCTTTAATATGTTCGTTAAAATGCACCAATGATATTTTATAAGGTAAACCGCTTTCGATTATTTCAACCGCTTCAGGTAGTAAAGGAACTGCAACCAGTTTGCCTGTTTTCTGTTGCTTCAGTTCAATTATTTTCATACCGTTTAACTCTTTTATGTTTTTGTCGGTAATGCTCAGTAAATCGCTCCCACGCTGGCCAATCAAACAACCTAACAACAACCATTTTCGGGCGTTTATAAGTGCCTCTCTTAGAAGTGGTGCTTTTTTTATTGCTTCCTGTTCGTCTTCACTTAAAAAAACAATGTCTTCGGGTTCACGGCTTTCTGAAATACCTTTAATATTTTTAATCTGTGTTGAGGTTTCAATATCATTTTTTAAGGCATCGAGGCAAATAGTTCTAATGTTCGCAATATTTTTGCCTACATAATTTGTGGAATATCCTTTGCCAAACATCCAGTTTTTATATTGCTCAACAAACTTTAAATTTATGTTTCTTATCAATATACTCTTGCCTTTCAAAACCTCAACTTCAAATTTTAAAACTGTGCTTTTGAATAGCTTTAAATTTTGAATACGTCCTTTACTTAATCCAAGTTCTTTTTTTGCATTTTGTTTATAAGGTGCTTCGTCAATATACTTTTGTATGTAGGTAGTCATAACGTCCAATTCTAAAACGGGCGTTTTTTTATTATACAAATCAATTTGAAGTTGTAACCAATCGGCTGTAAATTCTATTCCTGTGCTTATCGTGTCATTGTGAGCATCATTTATGAATGTGGCTAATTTGTCCAGCTTAGATTTTAAGGTTTTTAATTCTTGACTTTTTTGTATTGGTGCTTTTCCGTTCCAGTCTTTAGCATCTATTATAAAACCCGTTTTTCTTTTGAAAACTTGTGTTCTACTGATTGAAAATTGAATGTAGATATTTGCGTTATCGCTTTTGCTTTGAAGTAAACATTTTACACTTGCCATAATTTTTGCCTTTTTTTGAACAATTCAAATATAATCAAAAAAAAGAACTTAGTTAACCGTTAGTTAACCAAACGTGTATTATTGCGAATTATAACGGAAATGAACAAACCTGTAAATCAAATAAACCCTTTATAATCAGTACGTTTTAGGGATTTTATAAACAATCAAAATACATAGGTAATGTCCCTGCCGTGGTCACAATTAAATCATCATTCTGAAATATTTTGTAATGGATAGAAAAGAGTTTTTAAAATCTAGCACTTTGTTAGGCGCGGCTTCGCTAATACTTCCTACAACTAATGCATTTGCAAAAAATTTAGCAAACAATTCTATTGATAGGTTGGTCGATGCAAACGGGAATTATATTCAACAAACCTTACCATATAGTGAAACTTTCTTAGAGCCTTATATGGATGCGGAAACCTTGCATTTTCATTACACTTTTCATCATGGTGGTGCGGTAAAAGGGGCTAACAAGGATTTGCAAATGATAAAAAAAGCTTTGGATGATAACAATTTGGAGACGATTGATTTTTGGACAAAAAAACTATCGTATCATTTTTCATCACACATTCTGCATTCTATATTTTGGACAAATCTTACCAATAAAAATACCTTGCCAAAAGGTAATTTATTGAAGCGTATTGAAAAAAGTTTTGGAAGTTATGATAGATTAAAAGTTTTAATTGCTGCCACATCAAAAAATGTAGATGGTAATGGTTGGGGTATTCTTGCTTACCAGCCTTACAGTGATAGCCTAGTAATTTTGCAATGTGAAAATCATGAAAAACTGACGCAATGGGGGGCAATTCCACTATTGGTGATTGATGTTTGGGAACATGCTTATTATTTAAAATATAAAAATAAACGAACTGACTTTGTAGATGCTTTATTTAATATTATCAATTGGGATAATGTAGCACTACGATTAAATGATGCTGAAAATTTGACGAATTAAGTATCTAGTAATCAGTATTTTAAATGTATCTTGCATAAAAAAAACCAAAGGCAATTCCTCTTTGGTTTTTTTTATGCAAGATATGGTGAAGACTAAAATGAAGTTAATCTCTTCAAATCAGAAATAGTTGCTGTTGGATTTTCGGATTTAAACACAAAACTTCCTGCCACAAGGACATCAGCGCCTACCTCTACTAGTTGTTTAGCATTTTTATTGGTAATACCACCGTCTACTTCAATAAGAGTACTGGCCCCTTTTTTGGTGATTAAAGCTTTTAGTTTTTCAATTTTAGCATACGTATTTTCTATGAAGGATTGTCCTCCAAAACCAGGATTTACACTCATGATACACACTAAATCGATGTCATTAATGACGTCTTCCAGCAAATCAATATTTGTGTGGGGATTTATAGCAACTCCAGCTTTCATTCCTTCGGCCTTAATGGCTTGAAGTGTTCGGTGCAGATGTGCACACGCTTCATAGTGTACGCTTATAATATTAGCGCCTAATTCAGCAAAGGTTTTGATGTAACGGTCAGGATCTACAATCATTAAGTGAACGTCAATTATTTTTTTTGCATGTCGATTTATGGCTTCTAATACAGGCATCCCATAAGAAATGTTGGGAACAAAAACCCCATCCATAATATCAATATGAAACCAGTCGGCTTCACTGTTGTTGATCATTTCTATATCGCGTTGTAGATTAGCAAAATCAGCAGCAAGTACTGATGGAGCAATAAGAGTATTCTTCATTTTGTAGTTGAATTGTTTGTACAAAAGTAGTTTTTTTGGAACAACATGCGAAAGTTTTTTATAGATTCAATTGGCCAGTTATTCTGCGATTTGCGTAAAGTATAGAGGTGGTATCCTCGAAGTACAGCGGAGCGATAAAGCCGAAAGCCTGACCCGAAGTTTTACGGAGCGTTGCGTCCAAATGATTTTAAATAAGAATTGGTTTAAGGAATCTGAAATGAATTCAGATTAAAAAAATAAAACTCCGGTAATCAGCCGGAGTTTCAATCATCAATCAAAAAACGAACAGTCAATCAAACTGTTGTTCATTTTGAATTAAAAAAGTTAAGATTTAAAATTTTTAATTGGGTAATATTATGAATTAACCTAAGTAGGTTTTAAGTATTTTACTTCTGGAAGTGTGTTTCAACCTACGGATAGCTTTTTCCTTGATTTGACGCACACGCTCACGAGTTAGGTCGAAAGTTTCTCCGATTTCCTCTAAAGTCATTGGGTGTTGATCACCAAGACCAAAGTACAAACGAACTACATCAGCTTCTCTAGGAGTCAATGTTTCTAAAGAGCGTTCGATCTCGGTACGCAATGATTCGTGGATTAATTCTCTGTCTGGATTTGGAGACTCACCAGAACGCAAAACATCGTAAAGGTTAGAATCTTCTCCTTCTACAAGAGGTGCATCCATTGATAAGTGACGACCAGAGTTTTTCATACTCTCTTTTACGTCGTTTACGGTCATGTCAAGCTCTTTTGCAATCTCCTCAGCAGATGGTGGGCGCTCGTTAGATTGCTCTAATAAAGCGTACATTTTATTGATTTTGTTGATAGAGCCAATTTTATTCAAAGGCAAACGAACGATACGGGATTGTTCCGCCAACGCTTGTAAAATAGATTGACGAATCCACCAAACGGCATACGAGATGAATTTGAAACCACGTGTTTCATCAAAACGCTGTGCTGCTTTTATCAATCCCAAATTTCCTTCGTTAATCAAATCGGGAAGTGTTAATCCTTGATTTTGATATTGTTTTGCTACCGAAACCACGAAACGTAAATTGGCTTTTGTCAATTTCTCTAATGCTTTCTGGTCACCGGCTTTAATCTTTTGTGCTAATTCTACCTCTTCGTCAGCGGTAATAAGGTCAACTTTTCCAATTTCTTGTAAATACTTGTCTAATGAAGCAGTTTCACGATTGGTAACCTGCTTGGTGATTTTTAGTTGTCTCATGTTTTTTTGTCTCCTAAATTTTAAGTGTACAAATAGTTATACGTATGAAGTTTGCAAAAAGTTACAATAGTCTTTAAAATAATTTCATTTAAAATAAAAATCCCGTTTCAAATACATGAAACGGGATTTTCTATAAATAAACCTTTAGTAAACTAAGATCTGATTACTCTTTTCTCTCCTCACGTAGAGGTCTTGCTTCCTCACGTGGAGGTCTTGGTAAAAGTGCTTTTCTTGACACTTTTTCTTTTCTTGTTTTTGGATCAATACCTAGGTATTTCACTTGAAAAACATCTCCCATTTTCACAACGTCAGAAACATTTTCAGTACGTTCCCAAGCTAACTCAGATACGTGAAGTAATACTTCATTTCCTGGTGCAGCTTGGTATTCTACCACCGCTCCAAAATCAAGCATTTTAATTACCTTTACTTCATAGGCATCACCTACAACTGGTTTGAATGTCAATGAGTCAATTTTGCGTAACACTGCTTCAATTCCGTCCGGATCAGTTCCAAGAATTTCAACTTCACCTTGCTCGTTCACTTCGTTTATAACGATAGTTGTACCAGTAGATTTTTGTAACTCTTGAATTACTTTTCCACCAGGTCCAATCAAAGCACCAATGAAATTACCAGGAATAGTCACTTTGATAATTTTTGGAGCATATTTCTTAACCTCCGGTTTTGGGGTAGCTAAAACTTCTGTTATTTTTCCAAGGATATGCAAACGACCATCACGAGCTTGAGCTAATGCTTCCTCCATAATGTGGTACGCCAATCCTTCGATTTTGATATCCATTTGACAAGCAGTAATTCCGTCAGCAGTTCCAGTTACTTTAAAGTCCATGTCTCCCAAGTGATCTTCATCACCTAAAATATCAGACAATACAGCAAAACGACCTGTTTTTTCATCAGAAATCAATCCCATAGCAATCCCAGACACGGGTTTGATCATTTGAATACCTGCATCCATAAGCGCTAATGTTCCAGCGCAAACGGTAGCCATAGACGAAGAACCGTTAGATTCTAATACTTCAGATACAATACGAATGGTGTAAGGGCAATCAGCAGGAATCATGTTTTTCAAGGCTCTTTGAGCCAAGTTTCCGTGACCTACTTCTCTTCTTGAAGTTCCTCTCAAAGGTTTTGCTTCACCTGTAGAGAAAGGGGGAAAATTATAATGCAAGTAGAATTTTTCTTCTCCTTGTTGAGATGGGGAATCAATTTGGTTTGCTTCTCTAGAAGTTCCTAAAGTAGCAGTTGCCAATGCTTGAGTTTCTCCTCTTGTAAAAAGGGCAGATCCGTGAACAGAAGGTAAATAATTAACTTCAGCCCAAATAGGTCTAATTTCTGTAGTTTTTCTTCCGTCAAGTCGGGTTCCTAAATCTAACGTTACATTACGAACCGCTTCTTTATTAGATTTGTAGAAATATTTAGAAATCAAATCGCCGTTTTCAGCTAATTCTTCTTCAGTAAATAAAGACTTAACTTCTTCTTTTACCGCTGCAAATTGAGCGGTTCTTTCGTGTTTAGCAGTACCTTGTTTGGCAATAGCGTAACACATATCGTATGAAGCTGCATTTACTTTTGCATAAATAGCCTCATCTTCTTTTTCTTGCTCGTAGGTTCTTACTTCTTTTTTACCAAAAGCAGCAACCAATCGTTCTTGAGCAGCAATTTGAATTTTGATGGCTTCATGTGCAAATTTAATCGCTTCTACCATTTCTGCTTCTGAAATTTCTTTCATTTCGCCTTCTACCATTGCGATAGAATCTTTTGATGCGCCAATCATCATGTCGATATCAGACAATTCTAATTGTGTACGGCTTGGGTTGATGATGAATTTACCGTCAACTCTGGCTACACGCACTTCAGATATTAATGTAGAAAAAGGAATGTCAGATAAAGATAAAGCTGCCGAAGCTGCTAAACCTGCTAACGCATCTGGCATTACGTTTTCATCATGAGACATCAATTGAATCATCACTTGCGTTTCGGCATGATAATCTTTTGGGAAAAGCGGACGTAAAACACGGTCTACTAATCTCATGGTTAATATTTCATTATCACTTGGTCTTGCTTCTCTTTTGAAGAAACCACCTGGAAAACGTCCGGCAGCAGCAAATTTTTCGCGATAATCTAGTGTCAAAGGCAAGAAATCAATTCCTGGACTTGCTTTTCTGGCAGATACCACTGTTGCAAGCAACATGGCATCTCCCATTTGTACTACTACAGAACCATCAGCTTGTTTGGCTAATTTACCTGTCTCGATTGAGATGCTTCTGCCATCTCCTAAATCGATAATTTCTTTTGAAACTTTTGGAATCATAATTTTAAATTCTCTTTAGATTAAACAATGGGTTCTAGTTGTGTTGTAGTTGTTGTCTTGCGTAGTTAATGCCTAAAACCCAATGAAAAACGAAACTTTTTTTATTGCCTATACTAGTTGGTAAAGACTTTATGGTATAGTCTTAGTTTTAATCCCTTTTGTGTCAGGATCAAAAAAAGAACATATATATTCTAAATTGTAAAATAAAAAAAGAGGCACTTTCGCACCTCTTTTATATTGATTATTTTCTGATATTCAATACTTTGATAATTTCACGGTATCTGTTGATTTCTGTTTTCTTTAAATAATCCAACAAAGATCTTCTTTTACCTACAAGCAATACTAATGAACGCTCTGTGTTATAATCGTGACGATTTTTTTTCAAGTGCTCAGTCAAGTGGCTGATTCTGAAAGTAAACAAAGCAATTTGAGCTTCTGATTTTCCAGTGTTTGTTTTTTCTCCGTGTTTAGCGAAGATTTCTTCTTTAATCTCTTTAGTTAAATACATTCCAATATTTGTTTAATGATTTTTATGTATGTCATACAGCTATTGTAGGACGGATGCAAAGGTAATCTTTATTTTTAAACAGACAAGTTTTAGTTACTATTAGTATTTAGATATTTTTTTGGAATATTAATTCATGGTTTTGTGTAAACTATTTTATCGATGTTGATACTGAAAATAGTGCGGGTCTATACATGCCTCTTGTTTTACTGTCACTTCATTGTGTATAAGTTTTGACTACTCAAGTAGCCTCCTCCTCAATGCCAAAACCTAATTTACTAATACTTTTAATATCAACTGCTCTACCGTCTTTTCAATAATAATATTTAAACAAATGGTATCTTATGCGTTATGTAAAGTAGCTTCTTTTGGTTTAATAAAATTATTTTGTAAAAACTATAAAAACGTTTAGGCCCTTCTTGGATTTAGGTAAAGTATTTATTGAAGTATAATTACCTGTTTAAGAATAGGGTGGGGAATTAATATTCCCTTCCCATATTCCGTTTTTTACACCATTAATGATTTTTCCTTTTCAGAATATCCAGTTTCTTTAATCTCATAATTTTCAGTCCCATCAATTACGGTATGAATATTTTTAGCATCCTAGAATTGGTTAATTTTAGATTGTGATTTAGATGAATCTAGATTTTTAAGATATTTAATTTCAAATTTGAGATGTCCGTTTTCATACCAAAAGTATTCTTTACCTGTAATTCTTGAGTTGGTATAATTGCTAACGGACTCTTTATTTCCATTTTTAAAATAAGTAACAAATTCTCCCTCTTTTTGAATAGTATCTTTATTCTTTGACGTGCCTGCGGCCTTCAAAATACCTGATTTGTAATACTCATAAAAAGCCTACGTATCTTTGGTAGCGAAGTAATCTTTAATCCCTGTAATCTTTATGATTACTACCGTAGCCTCATTTTATAATGAATCGAAATAAATTATAGCGGGTACTGGAGCTTTAGTTTGAAAAAAAAGGGCTATTGGTATTAGTCAAAGGACTAATGAATAAAAAATGGATTTCATAATACAGATAAAAAAAGCTACCAAAAAATGATAATTATTTTAGTACAATTTTGCTATTTCGCTATTCACAAATTCCAAAAATAATTCGTCCTCTTTGGTAAATGGATCTATAACGTGACTGTCAATATCAATTTGTCCTATGTTTTCTCCATTAACAAAAAGTGGAACAACAATTTCCGATTTTACGGTAAAACTGCAAGCAATATAATTGTCTTGTGCGGTAACGTCTGGGACAACAAAATTTTCGTTAGAAACAGCTACTTGTCCGCAGATTCCTTTACCAAAAGGGATTACGGTATGATCTGTTTCTGCTCCTACGTATGGTCCTAGGTGTAATGTTTTAGATTCTTGATCTGCAAAATAGAACCCTACCCAGTTGTAATATGCAATGGAGTTGCTAAGGAGCTCGCAAATGGCTAAAAGTTTTTCGTCTCTTGTTAGTGTTGTATTTAAAGTGATTTCGGTTACTTTTGGTTGTAGTTCTTGAAATGTCATGTTTTTTATATTTTATTTATACAAAAGTATTTAAAGCCAGTTTTAAAAATTACATAAATTTGTTAAAAAATAGATTTTGAAAAAATATTTTATTCTTTACAAGCCATTTCTTGTATTTCTAGCTACTTTTTTCTTGGCTTATCTCGTTCTTACGTTTTTGTATCAGCGCTATCTTATGAGTTTTGAAGAAAATAAAATAGATTCTTTTACAAGAATGGTGAGTGAAAATACGGTACAGGTATTACAATTGTTTAATGATGGATCTAGACTAGAAGAAACTAGAGGGGATTCTTATATTAAATTGTTTTATAATCAACAATATGTAGCCCGAATAGCCGAAGGGTGTAATGCAATCAGTGTGATTATTCTTTTCATCTCATTTGTGGCAGCTTTTTCTGGAAAACTAAAGACCACACTGCTTTATATATTGGGCGGAAGCCTACTTATTTACGTTTTAAACATCTTAAGAATAGCAATGCTGAGTGTATTGATCTTTTATTTTCCAAAACAAGGACCTTTTTTGCATGGAGTAATTTTCCCACTATATATTTATGGTGTAGTTTTTATTTTGTGGTTAATTTGGGTGCGTAAATTTTCAAAATATGCTTCATAAGCTATTAAATAACAAAATGAGGTCAATGCAATTACTTTTTCTAATTGTGTTGTTAGTGCTTGTTCGGGCATTTGAGGATCAGTTGTTTTATGACCCCTTTCTAGATTTCTTCAAAAAGGATTTTGCTACCTTAAGATTGCCAACTTTCAATTCATTCCAATTGTTTTTAGGGCTGTTATTCCGTTTTACATTGAATACCATTATTTCATTGGGTATTATTTATGTGCTTTTCAAAGAGGTGGCATTAATAAAATTTGCTTTTGTTCTGTATTATTTTTTCTTTATAATTCTTATTATTGCTTTCGCATATATAATTTATTTTGCAAATGAGCACAATAATTGGACACTTTTTTATGTTCGAAGGTTTTTAATTCAACCTATTTTTGTATTGCTATTTGTTCCAGGATTTTATTATCAAAAACAAAATAAGTAGCCTTTTTTCTGTATCTTTAGTAGTGATTTTAAGTTCCTTGTTTTTAAACTAATAAGGCTATGAAAATTATCAAAAATTCTGGAGATATTGTCGAGTTTAGTCCTGATAAACTTAAAAAATCACTTCTAAAATCTGGGGCAAGTGTTGCTGCCGTTACCAATATACTTGATGTTATAAAAAAACAAATCTATGAAGGTATTGCTACAAAGCAAATTTATAAAATGGCCTTTTCATTATTGAAAAAGACAGCTAATTCTCATGCAGCACGTTATAATTTGAGGGAAGCAATACGATTGTTAGGCCCTGCTGGATTCTTTTTTGAAAAATATATAGCCCGTCTTTTTGCCTCGGAACACTATCAAACCAAAACTAATGTAAGCCTTCAAGGTACATGTGTTTTACACGAAATTGATGTTGTAGTAAAGAAGAATCAGGAGGTTGCTATGGTTGAGTGTAAATATCATTTGGGTAGAGCTGCCGCTACTGATGTAAAAGTTCCCATGTATATTTTGTCTCGTTTCAATGATTTAAAGGAAAGGAAATATGTCATCTTTGAAAAAAAAGAGAGTATATCAAAATGTTGGATCGTTACAAATAACCGTTTTACAACAGATGCCGTCAATTTTGCAAAATGTTCCGGATTGAATTTATTGAGTTGGAATTATCCGGAGAATAACAATTTAAAAACAAAAAACGATACGCATTATCTTTATCCGGTAACTTGCCTAACTACATTATCAATTGCTGAGAAAGATAAGCTGTTAGTGTTAGATGTCATCTTGGTAAAAGAAATAGTAAATCATTCGGATTGCTTAGTAAAAATTGGATTGAGTCCAAGCCGTGTAAAACACGTCTTAAAAGAAGCGTCCGAATTATGTCGTTATATTTAAAAGGATACTTTCTTAATATTCTAAATTTAAATCAAATGAAAGTTAAATTTATAGGTGGCGCTGGAACGGTAACTGGATCTAAGACATTGATTGAGAGTAATGGCGTACTGATTTTGATTGATTGTGGTTTATTTCAAGGCATCAAGCCGCTACGGGAACTGAATTGGGATTCGTTGCCTGTTCTTCCGTCTACTATAGATTTTGTGTTGTTGACCCATGGTCATTTAGATCACTGTGGGTGGCTGCCAAGACTTGTCAATCAGGGTTTTTCAGGAAAAATTTATTGTACAAGCCCAACGAAAGATATTACAAAACTGATTCTTTTAGATAGTGCTAAAATTCAGGAGGAAGAGGCTAATAAAGCCAATGAAGGTGCGTATTCTAAGCATGAAATTGCTGAACCACTTTATACCGTTAAGCAAGTAAGAGAAGTTTTTCCTTTTTTTAGAGTTATCAAAATAAATGAACCTATTGCTTTAGCCGCTCAAATAGAAGCGGTATATTTTAATGCAGGACATATTCTTGGCGCTTGTAGTATCGCATTGTCGTTGGAAGGGAAAAAATTAGTTTTTTCGGGTGACTTAGGTAGGGATAATGATGTGCTTATGTATCCCCCAACCAGGCCTAAAAAAGCAGATTATATTTTTCTAGAAAGTACCTATGGGGATCGTCTCCATCCCTATTCTGATACTAAATTTGAACTGGAAACTTATATTAATAATGCCGTAAAAAGCGGGGGGACTATTATTATTCCCAGTTTTGCGGTAGAGCGAGCCCAAACCATCATGTACTTGTTGTGGCAATTAAAAGAAGAAGGAAGAATCCCCTCGATTCCCTATATTATTGATACCCCGATGGGGATTAGGGCATTGGATATTTTTACGGATAATCCAAAATGGCACAAATTGTCACCGGAAGAATGTGCCGGAATGAGTAAAATGTTTTTATTGGTTTCGGATTATCAAGAAACCATTGAAGTGATTTTTGGTAAAAAACCCAAAGTGGTAATTGCCGCTAGTGGCATGGTCACTGGGGGAAGGATATTGAGCTATTTAGAACATTATATTGGTCTTCCAGAAACTACTATAATTATTGTAGGTTATCAAGCAGAAGGAACAAGGGGTAGAAAATTACTCGAAGGAGCTAAGGAAGTTAAAATTCATGGGCACTATTATCCAGTTCAAGCAAAAATAGTTGAGATTCAAGGCTTTTCAGCACATGGGGATCAAAAGGATTTACTCAATTGGTTGTCTGAACTGAAAATTAAACCTACAAAAGTATTTCTAGTACATGGTGAAAATATACCATTGGATGAACTGCGTATAAAAATTGAGAAAGAATATGGTTTTGACTGTAAAGTTCCTTTAATGGGGGAAGAATTTGAATTATAGATCATAAATGTTATTTTGCTTAAAAAAGAAATCAAATCAGACAAGTTTCGTTCGTTGAATAACCGTTAATAAAACTTTAAAATAGAGTAATAAATTGGCTTTGAGAGATATTATATGTACTTTCACACACGAATAATTTTAGCATAAAAAACCTAAGAATGAACGATTTTGATTGGAAGAATTTAATTGACCCGCTTTTTTATATTCATTTTGATGTTAATGGAATTAAGCTAGGGATTTATATAGTTTTGTTTATTGTTTTTGCTGAAACGGGTCTTTTTGCAGGTTTCTTTTTACCAGGGGATAGTTTGTTATTTTTAGCGGGTATTTATAGCCGAGAATTAATAGAAAACATTTTATTTATTAGTAATGATTTTCTAAACGTAGTACTGCTATCAACGCTTGTCGCTTTGTCAGGGATTTTAGGAAATGTTGTTGGATACTGGTTTGGGTCAAAAAGCGGGTATTATTTGTATAATAAAGAAGATAGTTTTTGGTTTAAGAAAAAATACTTGGTGCAGTCTAAAGATTTTTTTGAGAAATACGGGGGTAAAGCTATCATCTTTGCACGATTTCTCCCAATATTAAGAACATTTGCTCCAATAGTGGCTGGAATTGTATCTATGGATAAACAAAAATTCATGTTTTATAATATCCTAAGTTCATTTATCTGGTCGTTCACATTAATTTTTGCTGGACACTATTTGTATGGTTTTTTACTTGAAAATTATCAAATTGATTTAAAAAAGCATATTGAATTAATTGTCTTGATTCTAGTTGGAATTACTGTTTTGCCAGTAATATATAAGTTCAGTAAAAAATCTAAAATCAAAGAATAAATAAACATTAAACTTCATAAAAAAACCGTCCCGATATAAATTGGGACGGTTTTTTTATTTAGACTGAAATAATATTACATCATTCCTGGCATACCACCACCCATTGGGTTTCCGCCATTATCTTCTTTGATATCTATCAAAGCACACTCAGTAGTCAATATCATTCCAGCAACCGAAGCTGCGTTTTCTAATGCTACACGAGTTACTTTTTTAGGATCAATAATCCCTGCTTTAAGCATATCTACGTATTCATCCGTCTTTGCGTTATATCCAAAGTCACCTTTACCTTCAGCCACTTTTGCAACAACTACAGACCCTTCAAGACCTGCGTTTTCTACAATAGTTCTCAAAGGAGATTCCACTGCACGCGATACGATTTGGATACCAGTTGCTTCATCAGCATTGTCCGCTTTTATAGCACTAAGTGCATTTTTAGCTCTTAGAAGCGCAACACCTCCACCAGCAACAATTCCTTCTTCAACAGCTGCACGAGTTGCGTGAAGAGCATCATCAACTCTGTCTTTTTTCTCTTTCATCTCTACTTCAGAAGCAGCGCCTACATATAGTACAGCAACACCGCCAGCTAATTTAGCCAAACGTTCTTGCAATTTTTCTTTATCATAATCAGAAGTTGTAGCTTCCATTTGACCTTTAATTTGGTTGACACGATTTTTGATCATGTCCGCTTCGCCTGCACCACTTACAATTGTTGTATTGTCTTTATCAATGGTCACTTTTTTAGCAGTACCTAACATTTCGATAGTGGTGTTTTCTAAAGTGTACCCTCTTTCTTCTGAGATTACAGTTCCACCAGTTAATATAGCGATATCTTCCAACATTGCTTTTCTTCTATCTCCAAAACCAGGTGCTTTTACAGCTGCAATTTTCAATGCTCCACGTAATTTGTTTACAACTAAAGTTGATAATGCTTCACCATCTACATCTTCAGCGATAATTAATAGTGGTTTTCCGGATTGAGCAACAGGTTCCAAAACGGGTAATAATTCTTTTAAAGAAGAAACTTTTTTGTCATATAAAAGGATGTAAGGATTTTCTAATTCTACTTCCATTTTTTCTGAATTAGTCACAAAATAAGGAGAAAGATAGCCTCTGTCAAATTGCATCCCTTCAACAACATCAACATACGTATCAGTTCCTTTGGCTTCTTCAACAGTGATAACGCCTTCTTTTCCCACTTTTGCGAAAGCAGCTGCGATTAACTCACCAATTACTTCGTCATTATTAGCTGAAATAGAAGCAATTTGTTTGATTTTTTCAGAATCGCTTCCTACCACTTTAGCTTGTTTAGCTAAGTCAGCAACTATAGCTTCAACCGCTTTATCTATACCACGTTTCAAATCCATTGGATTTGCTCCTGCAGCAACGTTTTTCAATCCTTCTTTTACAATAGCTTGTGCTAAAACAGTCGCAGTTGTAGTTCCGTCTCCAGCTAAATCATTCGTTTTAGAAGCAACTTCTTTTACCATTTGCGCACCCATATTTTCCAATGGATCTTTTAATTCAATTTCTTTTGCAACAGTAACACCATCTTTAGTAACAGTCGGTCCACCAAAAGCTTTTCCGATAATTACATTACGACCTTTTGGTCCTAGAGTTACTTTTACTGCATTAGCCAATGCGTCAACACCACGTTTTAATCCGTCACGTGCTTCAATATCAAATTTTATATCTTTTGCCATTTTTATTTTTATTTGTTAATTCGTTTATTTGTTAATTCGATTATATTATTGCTAAAATATCGTCTTCACGCATGATCAAATAGTCTTTACCTTCTAGTTTTAATTCAGTACCAGCGTATTTTCCGTAAAGAACAGAATCACCAATTTTGACAGTCATTGTGTGTTCTTTTGTTCCGTTACCAACGGCTACTACGGTTCCTTTTTGTGGTTTTTCTTTGGCTGTATCTGGAATAAAAATCCCTGACGCAGTTTTGGTTTCAGCAGCAACTGGTTCAATAAGTACTCTGTCTGAAAGTGGTTTGATGTTTAAAGCCATGATTTTATATTTTAGTATTATTTAAGGTATTAAAGGTATAGCATTTCAGAAATTATGCCATGCTGTTTAAACTGACATATTTTCTTATAAAAAATGCCAGCTTTGACAAGCTGGCATTTTTAAAATAGGAATTGTATTTTTATTTTGCTGGATTTGTTGCAGCAGGTGTATTTTGAACAGGAGCTACTGGTGCACTCGTTGCTGTATTGTCAATTATTTTAGAATCAGTGTCACTTAATGTTCCTGTAAAGCTCAAACTTGAAAGCAGTATAAGTGCAATTAATATAGTTGCTAATGTCCAAGTACTTTTATCTAAGAAATCAGTTGTTTTTTGTACACCACCTAGCATTTGTGAGCCACCTATTGTTGAGGATAATCCACCACCTTTAGGATTTTGGACCATGATAACTACGATTAATAGAAAACAAACTATAGTTATTAAAACTAAAAAAATTGAAAATGTGCTCATTGTTTAATTATTATTATGTTGTAAAATCTTAATATCCGATATGCGGTCTGCAAAGAAACTACTTTTTTCTGGATATTTCAAAATTAATATTTCATAAGCTTGTATCGCTTTTTGATATTTTTTTTGTTCCAAGTAAACTCGCGCTAGAGTCTCAGTCATTAAGTATGAATTATCATCTTTGTTTAAGTCGAAACTGACTGTAGAGGGTACACCATGTTTTACGGGAGAAATTTTGGGACTCGTTTCAATAAATTTATCAATTAATTCCAGTTTTTTTCTTTTGTCCGCATCTGTTATAGGTAAGGGTAAAATGATTGACTCCTTATTAGTTCTAACAATTGGCTCGTTACGAGAAAGCTGAAGCCATTCCTGAAAAGAATGTTGCTCCTTTTTAGAGAAATCCAATGGTTCTCCAATGGCTAGTTTTTCTTCAATCGTTTTAGAATAACCCTCAATTTCAATTGTAGACGCTTCTTTTATTGAGGTAAGGATAGATTGTTGTAACGAATCTATTTTAAGTGCTGATTTTTCTTCAGATATAAGAATTTCATTGCCCAATACGGGAATGTCAAGAATTTCTAATGCTTTACGATCGTATAAATTTTTATCAATAGCAGTAAACGTATCTGAAGTGATGAAATCAAATAATACTGATCTGTCTGTTGAATGGGCAGCAGTAGTTTTTAAAGCCAGATTGTATTTGTAACTATTTTGATTGAAAAGGCCTTTTAATTGAATCGCTCTCGCACTTTGAAAATACGGAAATTCTTCCAATACTTTGTCCAAAGACTCTGTTTGCTTTTCGTGAATAGCATCAGGTTTGTTAATCAAATACGAATAGTCGTTTACGTTCATCTTTTTAAGGTTCTGGAGTTCGGTAATCAGTTTGAGGTTGTTCTAGCTAACTTAAAACGATCATTGGAGTGTTTTTTACCATTTCGCAAGAGACTCGTTAAAGATGTCTTGTGTTATTCTTTCAAATATATCTTTCAAAGCGGCGTTTAATGTAGCTCCAGTCAATTGTTGCTCTGCGGGATAATCATAGAAAAAAGTAAAGGTTTTTTCAAAATCATCGGCTTCTTTTTTCTTATTGCTAAAACGAACATTTATACGAATCGTCAATCGATTTTGAGCTGCCCGCTGATCCGCTGTAGCAGTCATTGGGCTAATTCTGTAATCTACGATTTCTCCTTCATACGATAAGTCAGCGTCATTTTTGACTAAGTTTAGATTGGTTTGGTTCTGAATCAGATCTTGGAGTTCCAATGTAAATGTGCGGTCAATGCCAGGTTCAATTAATTCTGCATTATTTTGAAAAAAGCCAACTTGAAATGTTTCGGCATCAATTTTACCAGTTCCTGTAAAATTGTAGACGGAGCAACTATTGGTACTCCATATAATTATTAAAAGAAGGACGTGTTTTAGGTATTTCATTTTCTATTTTAAAATTTCTGCGCCAATTCATTAACGCTCGGTCAAATATATTCATTTTCGTTCAGAACCATTTATGTTTTGAATCTTTGTGAAAATATTACAAATCAAATTGCTTAATTTTTCGGTATAAAGTTCGCTCTGAAATGCCCAATTCATCTGCGGCAGCTTTTCGTTTTCCCTTGTTTTTCTCTAATGATTTTTTAATCATTTCAATTTCTTTTTGTTCTAAACGTAAGGTTTCTTCTTCCTCGATAGTTTCGGTGTACAAATAATTGTCGTCATTCTCTTGATAGAGGTCTTCGTTATTTTTGGCGGCTAATAACCCTGCTGTTGGTTCTTCTTCAAAATCAATTTCACTGTCCGTTTCTTTGGAACCGTATATTTTTTTTATCAGATTCTGATTGGTCTCCTGAACTTTAGAGCTCCCATTTTGGATCAGTTCCAACGTTAATTTTTTTAAATCATTCAAATCGCTTTTCATGTCAAAAAGCACCTTGTATAATATTTCTCTTTCGGTACTAAAATCGCTTTCACTTTTTTTATCTTTAATTACCGAAGGTAAATGACTGCCCTGTACCGGCAAATAAGATTGTAAAGTGATTGCTGATATATCTCGATTTGTTTCCAAAACAGAAATTTGTTCGGCTACATTTCGCAACTGTCTTATGTTTCCACTCCAACGAAATTTTTGTAATAGTTGAACTGCATTCTCCTCCAACTTCAAAGGAGGCATTTTATATTTATGGGCGAAATCTGCGACAAATTTTCTAAATAACAAATGAATGTCATCTTTTCTATCGCGCAAAGGCGGTAAAGTAATATCTACTGTGCTTAAACGATAGTATAAATCTTCGCGAAATTTCCCTTTTTCGATAGCATCAAATAAATTGACATTCGTTGCTGCTACAATTCGTACGTCTGTTTTCTGTACTTGGGAGGACCCTACTTTTATAAACTCACCATTTTCGAGAACACGTAATAAGCGAACTTGAGTCGTCAGCGGCAGTTCACCTACTTCATCCAGAAAAATGGTTCCGCCATCAGCCACCTCAAAATACCCCTCACGAGTTCCTGTAGCTCCTGTAAAAGCGCCTTTTTCATGCCCGAAAAGTTCACTGTCTATTGTTCCTTCTGGAATGGCTCCACAGTTTACGGCTATGTATTTTCCGTGTTTTCTATGCGATAGGGAATGAATAATTCTGGGAATATTCTCTTTACCCACGCCGCTTTCTCCAGCAACCAATACTGTAATATCCGTAGGAGCAACCTGAATAGCTTTTTCAATGGCACGATTTAGTTTTTGGTCATTTCCAATAATCTCAAAGCGTTGTTTTATAGCTTGAACTGATTCCATTTTTATCTTTTTTTAAAGTTTTAGTTGTTTAAGGGTTCAAGTTATTGAGATAATTTTAAGCCTTAAATTGTAAACTTTTTTCTAATTCATTTCACTCAAACCAACAGCTTCTCCTTTTAAAGTTCCACTTGTGCAAGACGTAATTCTTACATTCACAAAATCTCCAATTTTATAACTCTCTTTCGGAAAAACTACGGTAATACTTTGGGAATTTCTTCCAGAGAACTCTTCCGTAGATTTTTTTGAAAGTTTTTCTACCAAAACTTCTACTGTTTGCCCAATAAATTCCTCGGAGCGTAACCAAGCGTGTTTTTGCTGTAAGTCGACAATTTCTTGTAATCGTCTCGCTTTGGTTTCATCCGTTACATCGTCTTCCATTTTTCTGCCAGCCAATGTTCCGGGGCGCTCTGAATAGCTGTACATATAACCAAAATTATATTTTACATATTCCATCAAACTCAGTGTGTCTTTGTGATCTTGTTCGGTTTCCGTCGGAAAACCACTAATCATATCTTGCGAAATGGAACTGTTTGGGATAATGCTTCTGATTTTGTCAATCAAATTCATGTATTCCTCTCGTGTATGCAAACGATTCATTTCTTTTAAAATTCTATTGCTTCCAGATTGAACGGGTAGGTGTATGTGTTTACAAATATTAGGATACTTTGCAATAACGTGCAAAATACTTTCATGCATATCTTGGGGATTTGAAGTAGAAAAACGAATCCGCATTTTAGGAAAACCAACCGCCACCATTTCAAGTAATTGGTCAAAATCTACTGCTGTTGCTTTTTGCATTTCGGTTGCATTCACAAAATCTTTCTTCAATCCGCCACCATACCAGAGAAAACTGTCTACGTTTTGTCCTAAAAGTGTTATTTCTTTAAAACCTTTGTCCCACAAATCTTGGATTTCTTTCATGATACTTTGTGGTTCGCGGCTGCGTTCGCGTCCGCGGGTAAAAGGTACCACGCAAAACGTACACATATTATCACAACCACGCGTAATAGAAACCAGTGCGGTAATGCCATTGCTCATCAAGCGAACCGGTGAAATATCGCCATAGGTTTCATCTTTGGATAAAATCACATTGATTGCATCACGGCCTTCTTCCACTTCTTGTAAAAGGTTTGGTAAATCTTTATAGGCATCTGGTCCTACAACAAGGTCCACTATTTTCTCTTCTTCCAAAAATTGACTTTTCAAACGTTCGGCCATACAGCCCAAAACCCCTACTTTCATTTTTGGATTAATACGCTTTACCGCATTGTATTTCTCCAAGCGTTTGCGAATGGTTTGCTCTGCTTTATCTCTAATGGAACAGGTGTTAACCAAAACCAAATCGGCTTCTTCCAGAATTTGCGTTGTATTGTATCCGTTACCGGACAATATAGAAGCTACGATTTCGCTATCTGAAAAATTCATTGCACAACCATAACTTTCAATAAAAAGTTTCTTTGTATTCTCGGGTTTATTTTCTAAAACAAGACTTTCGCCCTGTTTGCTTTCTTCAATAATCTTTTCCATCCTATGTTTTCAAAGTGCAAAGATAAGGGAATTCAAATAAATATGACAAGATGTCAGATTAAGAATTAACACTTTTTATTCTTTACATCATGAGGCTAAATAGCGAGTCAGCCTTATGTTGGGACACTTTCAGCATTAGGATTCATTCCTCGTTGTATTTTAATAAAGCTACTCCTAAATCAAATTCGTTGATTTTAGTATGTTTTTTTCTGGCTAAAATTTAAGATATTAGCAAGCGTTAAATTTATATTAAAAAACTGAAAATCAGGTATTTATAAATTAAATTTACAAGAATATTACGTTTGTGTTTAATTGTATGAAGTTTTACAACAAGTGTTTTTGTGTAAATAGAAATAACCACTGCGAACAGTTTTAACTATAATTTTTAGCCTCAATATAATTTTAAAATAAAAAATATAATTAATTCATCCCTAATTATAATAATAAAACAAAATTGACACAACACTTTAATTTGAATCAAATAATTCTAATCTTAAATTAAATACTATGGACACTGAAAGAGATCAAAATCAAGCTGAAAAAACTAATTCAGAACACAAAATGTTAACAGGAATGTTTTCAGACCGGGAAAGTACGGAGAAAGCGTATAATTCACTTCATGAAAGAGGGTATAATAAGGATGATATTAACTTAATAATGTCTGATGAAACTCGTAAGAAACATTTTTCTGGAGATGTAAAAGAAACCGAAATAGGGACTAAAGCAGCAGAAGGTGCAGGAACAGGATCTGCTATTGGAGGTACTGTGGGGGCAATTGTTGGTGTGGTTGCCGCATTAGGCACCAGTTTAGTTATTCCTGGCTTGGGGTTACTTGTGGCCGGACCTTTAGCAGCTGGATTAGCTGGTGCGGGTGCGGGTGGAATTGCAGGTGGAGTAATCGGAGCCTTAGTAGGGTCTGGAATTCCCGAAGAACGTGCTAAATTATATGAATCGGGTGTAAAAGAAGGACATATAGTTATGGGAGTACATCCACGTAATGATGAGGATGCTAATATGATAGAACAATCTTGGCGAGACAATAAAGGACAAGAAATCTACCGCTAAATTTAAAGCTTTAAAAAAGGGAAGGTCCTGCAAAATGCTTCCCTTTTTTTATAACTTTTAATTTTAAACTAATTTCAGAAAACTTAGATCAAAAATTAGGCAATTCATTTAATTCCTGTTTTAAATAAAAGCATTTTAATTTTCGGAAATTAAATGCGGGAGCAAAGTGAAAAATAAGTGAGGAATTTGGAGAAATTAGGGCAATGATTTTTAAGCATTTAATATGTTTACATTTTATGGATAAAATAGTAATCCAAACCTGTAATTCAACGAGAAAATTTACTTTTAAAATTTAAAAAACTTAAAATTTAAAAAAATCATATACTTTTGCCGACATAAACAATCGGGATATGGCAAAGAATTTAGTTATAGTGGAATCACCTGCAAAGGCAAAAACAATCGAAAAATTTCTAGGAAGTGATTTTCAGGTCGAGTCCAGTTACGGACATATTGCTGACTTACCTTCAAAAGAAATTGGTGTAGATGTAGAAAATGGTTTCAAACCTAAATATGAAGTTTCAGCTGATAAAAAAGCATTGGTTAGTAAGTTAAAAACTTTAGCCAAGAATGCCGAAATGGTTTGGTTAGCAAGTGATGAGGATCGAGAGGGTGAAGCTATTTCTTGGCACTTAGCCGAAGAATTAAAATTAGATAAAACCAAGACAAAGCGAATTGTTTTTCATGAAATTACAAAAACAGCAATTCTAAAAGCAATTGACAATCCAAGGGAAATAGACTATAATTTAGTCAATGCACAACAAGCGCGTCGTGTTTTGGATCGGTTGGTTGGTTATGAATTGTCTCCAGTTCTTTGGAGAAAAATTAAAGGTGGACTTTCAGCAGGACGTGTGCAATCCGTTTCGGTTCGTTTGATTGTAGAACGAGAACGTGAAATTCAGAATTTCAAAGCCGTTGCAACGTATTCTATTGTAGCAGAGTTTACTAACGAAGTAGGAAAAACATTCAAAGCCAAACTACCTAAAAATTTCAATACTAAAAAAGAAGCCGAAGATTTTTTAAATAAAAATATCGGCTCTACCTATAAGGTATCAGATTTAGAAACGAAGCCGACCAAAAAATCACCAACGGGCCCGTTTACAACTTCAACTTTACAACAAGAAGCGGCGAGAAAATTATATTTGCCTGTTGGAATTACGATGCAACTAGCGCAACGTTTGTACGAAGCTGGACTTATTACGTATATGAGAACGGATAGTGTGAATTTATCCAAAGACGCTATGGAAGCGGCCGAAGCCGAGATTATAAAATCGTACGGAAAGGAATTTTCTAAACCTCGAACTTTTGTTAATAAAAGCAAAGGGGCGCAAGAAGCGCATGAAGCGATTCGTCCGACAGATATGTCCCGTCATACAGTAGATATAGACAGAGATCAGGCGCGTTTGTATGATCTAATATGGAAAAGAACCTTGGCCTCACAAATGAGTGATGCTAAATTAGAACGCACAAACGTGAAAATTGAAGCAAACAATCACGGCGAAATATTCACTGCATCAGGTGAAGTTTTGCTTTTTGAGGGTTTTCTTAAAGTATACTTGGAAGGGCATGATGATGATGAGGAGGAGCAAGAAGGAATGTTGCCAGCTATGAAAGTAAATGAGAAATTACAAAATAATTTTATAACTGCAACGGAGCGGTATTCCCGAGCTGCTGCAAGGTATACTGAAGCTTCTTTGGTAAAAAAACTAGAAGAGTTAGGAATAGGACGTCCTTCAACGTATGCCCCGACAATTTCTACGATTATCAATAGAAACTATGTGGAGAAAGGGAATCTTGACGGTCAAGAACGAAATTACACACAATTGACTTTAGTGTCAGGGAAAGTAGGGGAGAAGTTACTGAAAGAAAATACAGGTTCCGATAAAGGAAAATTAGTTCCTACAGATATAGGTACTATTGTAACAGATTTCTTAGTAAAGAATTTCGGAAATATTCTCGATTATAATTTTACTGCAAAAGTGGAGCAGGATTTTGATGAAATTGCCGAGGGTAATGTAAACTGGACCACAATGATGCAAGAATTCTACGATAAATTTCATCCTATAGTGAAAGATGTAGAAGCAAATGCAGAAAGAGAAAGCGGGGAAAGAATTTTAGGAACAGACCCAAAAACAGGAAAGCCAGTTTCGGTGCGTTTGGGGAAATTTGGACCAATGGCACAAATTGGAGCTGCAGATGATGAAGAGAAAAAATTTGCCAGTTTGATGTCAGATCAAAATATTGGAAACATCACTTTAGAGGAAACGTTAAATTTATTTTTGTTGCCCAAAAATCTTGGGGAGTATAAAGGAGAAGAAGTTGAGGTTAGCAATGGTCGTTACGGTCCTTACATTCGTCATGGTGCTGCTTTTGTTTCTTTGCCCAAAGGGGAAAATCCATTAGATGTAGATTTTGAAAGAGCACAGGAATTAATTGATGAGAAGGCAATAGCCGATGCTCCGATAGCAGTGTATAAAGGAGAAGGTGTGCAAAAAGGAACGGGTCGTTTTGGTCCTTTTATCAAATGGGATGGTTTGTTTATAAACGTAAGTAAGAAATACGACTTTGATAATTTGTCACAAACGGATATTGAAGCGTTGATTGAAGATAAATTGCAAAAAAACATTGATAAAGTTTTGCACAATTGGGAAGATGAAGGAATTTTAGTCGAAAAAGCCCGTTGGGGGCGTTCGGTTATTACCAAAGGAAAGATTAAAATTGAATTGAGTAAAGAAGTTGATGCCACAAAATTGACATTAGCAGAGGTTCAGGAAATGATTGCCAAGAAAACACCTGCTAAGAAAGTAGCTGCCAAGAAAGCTCCGGCTAAGAAAGCTGTTGCTAAGAAATCAGTAGTTAAAAAGAAATAATAATTAATCCAGTTTCGTCTCCCTTTCTTTGGACAGGGTTGAGGAGAGGAAAAAAAGAAATAAAATGGAATTTGATTTTCTAAAACCTCTAGGTAATGAAATCCTGGATTACATTAATGGTTTGACTTCTCAGCAATTGGGCAGCAAAATTGTTCTGCATACCAAGGAACAATTTCCAGATCTAAATAAAATAAAAATTGCAGTAATTGGAGTTTTAGAGAATCGAGGTGATTCAGCTGCAATTTCAAATGTCGATTTAATACCATTACGAAAAGAGTTGTACGGCATGTTTCCCGGAAATTGGGACGCAGCAATTGCAGATTTAGGCGACATTTACGCAGGAAATTCAGTTGAGGACACCTATTTTGCTTTAAAAAAGGTTGTTGCAAGTCTTGTTAAAAAAAAGGTTGTCCCTATTGTTATTGGGGGTTCTCAGGATTTAACCTATGCACTTTATAGAGCTTATGATGATTTGGAACAAATGGTCAACTTAGTTTCTATTGATAATAAATTTGATTTTGGAAAAGAAAATGAAGAAATTTCGGCTACTTCATATCTTACTAAAATAATAATAGAAGAGCCTAATAATCTTTTTAATTATTGTAATGTAGGGTATCAGACTTATTTTAATTCGCAGGAAGAAATAGACTTAATCGAGAAATTGTTTTTTGACGCCTATAGGTTAGGAGAAATTTCTAATACTATATCTATTTCTGAGCCAGTTTTTAGAGATGCAGATGTAGTTAGTATTGACTTAAATTCAGTTAAATCGTCTGATTCGGGAAATTTTATTTCCTTTCAGCCCAATGGTTTTAATGGAAAAGAAATTTGTTCTTTATCACGATATGCGGGGATAAGTGATAAAGTAACTTCGTTTGGGATTTTCAACCATAATAATTCTAAACAGGAATCCGTAATCATTGCGCAAATAATTTGGTATTTTATTGAAGGGTTTCATTACCGTTCCAATGAGTATCCTTTTGGCAGCAAAGAAAATTATCTAAAATACATTGTTCCAATGGAAGAACAGGAACTCGTTTTTTATAAAAGTGACAAAACGGATCGATGGTGGATTGAAATTCCATTTATTTCAAATGTTAATAATAAATTAAAAAGAAATACGTTATTACCATGTTCTTATGAGGAGTATTTATTGGCCTGCAATCAAGAATTGCCAGAAAGATGGTGGAAAGCACAAAGAAAAAACATCGTATAGAATCATTTTTTACTTATTTATTATTTTTTTATAAAAAACATTTTGTTTACTGTAAAAAAATTGTTTTTCTAAAAAATAATAAATAGGTTTACACACTTAAAAATAATGAATAGATAACCAAATTTATATGAAGAAGTTCATTGCATTTACGGCAATTTTGACCCTTTTAATTGGCTGTGGTAAATCAAGCGACAAAGGAGAACTAGTTGGTATTAATGGTGGTAAATGGAATCCTGAGAAGCCATATGGAATGGCTTTGATTCCAGGTGGTGCTTTTATTATGGGAAAATCAGATGCTGATTTAGCTAATGTAGAAGATGCTCCAACCAAAACAGTTACTGTTCGTTCTTTTTACATGGATGAAACGGAAATTACCAATAGTGAGTATCGACAGTTTGTAGAATGGGTAAAAGATTCTACCATGAGAGTTCGATTAGCTATTCTTGCGGATGAAAGTGGAATAACAGCAGGGACCTCAACTGGTAAAGGTAAAAACGCAGGAAGTATTGCGGATTTTGCTTTTAATGATTCTGATCCTGAAAAGATGACTGCGTATGATAAGTACATGTATGATAATTATTATAGTGTTGGAACGGCTGATGATCCTTATGCGGGCAGAAAACTAAACAAAAAGGTAAAATTAATCAAAGATACAAAGTTGTATCCAGATGAATATTATACTGAAGTTATGGATTCTATGTATTTACCAATAGAAGAATCGTACAATGGTCTACGAACTATAGATGTCAATAAATTGAAGTTTCGTTATTCTTGGATGGATATTCAGGCAGCAGCCAAAGCGAAAGTTGGAAGAAGAAAAGATTTTATAAAAACAGAAGAAGTAAACGTATACCCGGACACTACCGTTTGGATTAAAGATTTTGCATACTCTTACAATGAACCCATGCACAATGATTATTTCTGGCACAAGGCTTATGGCGATTATCCTGTGGTAGGGGTTAAATGGACGCAAGCTAAAGCATTTTGTGCTTGGAGAACATTAAATAAGAACACTTATGTAAAATCTAAAAAGAAAGGTCAAGATCTAATAAATTCTTTCCGATTGCCAACAGAAGCTGAATGGGAATATTCTGCCAGAGGTGGTTTAGAGTCCGCAACATATCCATGGGGTGGGCCGTATACTAAAAATGACAGAGGATGTTTTCTGGCTAATTTCAAACCAAACAGAGGAGATTATGCAGCTGATGAAGCGTTATACACTGTTGAAGCAAAATCATATGAGCCTAATGGCTACAATTTGTATAACATGGCAGGTAACGTTTCTGAATGGACTGATTCATCATATGATCCTAATGCCTATGAGTATGTTTCGTCAATGAACCCTAATGTCTTAGATGCTTCAAATAAAAGAAAAGTACTTCGGGGCGGTTCATGGAAAGATGTTGCTTATTTCCTACAAGTAAGTACCAGAGATTATGAATATGCAGATTCTGCCAGAAGTTACATAGGTTTTAGAACAGTCCAAGATTATATGGGAGTTCAGACTACCGGAACAGGAAAAAAGAAATAAAAAAAAACTCCAAATCTAACTTTAATTAAAAAACAAACTATTATGGCATTATTAAGCAAAAAAGCAATGAATTTCGCATACGGTATGGGAGCTGCGGTTGTAATCATTGGTGCATTATTCAAAATTACCCATATAGAATTTGGTTTCCTTACAGGAAATTTAATGCTTACAATAGGTCTTGTTGTAGAAGCGGCTATTTTTGCTCTTTCGGCCTTCGAACCAGTTGATAATGACCTGGATTGGACTCTAGTATATCCGGAATTGGCTAACGGTCAAGCTAAAACCGTAACTAAAAAAGTGGAAACACCGTCAGACGCACAGGGATTGTTGTCTCAAAAATTAGATGTTATGTTAAAAGATGCTAAAATTGATGGTGAATTAATGGCCAGTTTAGGAAACAGTATCAAAAATTTTGAATCAGCTGCTAAGGGAATTGTACCTACAGTTGACTCTATTAATTCTACTAAAAAGTATAGTGAAGAATTGACCTTGGCTGCAGCTCAAATGGAGTCTTTGAATAGTTTATATAAAATACAATTGCAAAGTGCTTCAAGAAATGCTCAGATAAATGAAGAAGTTGCTGAAAACAACTTAAAATTAAAAGATCAAATGCAATCATTGACTTCTAATCTTTCGTCTTTAAACAACGTGTATGGTGGAATGCTTTCTGCAATGAATAATAAAGGATAATTAGTTTCGAACTATAAAAAAATAATAAACTAATTATTAGAAAATATGGCAGGAGGAAAACTAACCCCTAGACAGAAGATGATTAACCTGATGTACTTGGTTTTTATCGCAATGTTAGCATTAAATATGTCCAAAGAAGTTTTGTCAGCTTTTGGATTAATGAATGAAAAATTTGAAGGTTCAAACTCTTCCGCTGAACAGTCAAACGCACAAATGTTAGCTGGTTTAGATGCTAAAGCCGCTGAAGCCGGTGGAGAATTTACCGCGGCATCAGCAACTGCTCACAAGGTAGAAACGATAACTAAAAATTTTTACGATTATATTGGAAAAATAAAATCAGAAGTTTTAGTAGGGACAGAGGTTGACCCTGAAACGGGAAAATTACCTTACGAGGCAATGGATAAAGGAGATAATATTGATCAGTTGTGGTTTAGTCCTGCAGGGTACTCAGCTAAAGGGAAAGAAGTTATTGCAACAATCGAAAAGTATAAATCAGACATGAAATTAGCTTTAGGCAATAACAAAAAGCTTTCACCAATTTTATCTGAAGTAGACTCAAAGTTTAGTTTGGCGGATGTTAAAAATAAGGATGGTGTAGCTATTGATTATTTAGATTATCATTTTAAAGGATTTCCAGCTGTAGCCTCTTTAGCAAAATTATCTGCTTGGCAGAATGATGTTAAAAAAGCAGAAACAGATGTGTATAATACATTGTTAGGTAAAGCTGCAGTTGCAGCTGCTTCATATAGTAATTATCAGGCCATTGTGGTTCTTGATAAAAGTGCTTATTTTCAAGGCGAAGCTATAACTGGTAAAGTAGTTTTGGGTAGATATGATGAGAATACTAAGCCGACATCTTTCTCAGGTCCTGGGAAAATTGTGAATGGTCAAGCTGTAATATCTATGACTGCCGGGAGTGTTGGAGAACAGACAATTAATGGTCAATTCACTTTCTTGGAAGATGGAAAAAACATTCCTCTTAAATTTCAAGGGAAGTATGTAGTTATTTCTCGTCCAGTTTCAGCTACGATTTCGGCTGATAAAATGAACGTTGTTTATAGAGGTGTTGTCAATCCTATGACAGTATCTTTTGCAGGTGTTCCTGATGCTAATGTTAGTGCTTCTGCTCCAGGTTTATCCAAAGCAGGCGGCCAAGGAAAGTATGTTATGAGTCCGCAAGGAGGAAATGAAGTGGTAATAAATGTAGTGGGTAAAATGGCCGATGGAAAGTCAGTTACTGATAGAAGAACTTTTAGAATCAAAGGAATTCCGGGTCCTACTGGAACTATTAGAGGGGAAATGGGAGTGGTAAAAGGTCCTAAATCCAATCTAGAAATAGCTACTATCGGAGCTAAATTAGTCGATTTTGATTTTGAAGTAGGTTTAAATGTTGTTGGGTTTAATTTAAAAGTTACTGGTCAGCCTACAGTGGTTGTTTCCGGAAATAGGTTAAACGCACAGTGTAAAGCGGTACTTTCAAAAGCAGGAAGAGGCGATCAGGTTACAATCTCCGAAATTAAAACAAAACTTGAAGGTGCAGGTAGTTATTTATTACCAAGAACAGCTCCGGTAATTTTTGAAATACAATAATAAGTAGGTTTTAAAAGCCTATTTCAATATATCTTATTAGGATAACATGATGAATATAAGAAACTTTTTGATCGCTATTATTTCTATTGCCGGAAGCTTTGCATCTATAGCACAGTCGAATTTGCTTAATGCTAAAACTCCGGACCAAATAGGACTTAAAACTGCTGCACAACTGGATTTAGATAATGATAAGCCATTAGCTTACGGTTATGTACATGACAGAGATGTTTTAATGGGAAAGACTACTTGGGAGATTATTGACTTAAGTGAAAAAATTAATTTTGCTTTATATTTTCCAATAGATACTGCAAATATAGGTTCTGACAGGAGATCTTTATACGATGTATTGACTAAAGCTATGAGAAATGGTGAAATTACTGAAGTATACACTGATAGTTATTTTAATACTAAAAAGTCTTTGCAAGATATACAAGGTTCATTAACCCGTATTGACACAACTGATGCAGGAAGAGAACAAATTAATGCAGGCAATCAAATATCTGATGAATACATTTTAAGACAAGATTTATCTGCTCAAGATGTTTCTCAATACAAGATAAAAGGATATTGGTATTTTGACAAGCGTCAGAGTGAATTAAAATACCGTCTTTTGGGAATTTGTCCCGTAACTCCTGATGTTTATACCATGAACAGTGAGGAAAAAGACTACATTGAGTTATTTTGGATATTTTTTCCTTCAGCAAGAGAAGTTTTACATAGTGCTAAAGCGTTTAATGATAAGAATTCAGCTATGCCAGTTTCCTTCGATCAGATATTAAATTCAAGACGTTTTAATAGTGTTATTTATAAAGAAGAAAATGTATATGGAGATAGAGGTATCGACGAATACATGAAGGATAATGCTCAAAATCAGTTATTAGAATCGGAAAGGGTTAAAGATAAAATTCGTAGTTTCGAGTCAGATATGTGGAATTATTAATTTCGATTTCTATTAAATATTAATTAACTCTTACTGTAATGGTAGGAGTTTTTTGTTTTAAAATGCGTTCTTTGTATTTAGTTTTAATTTTTTTTTGATGATTGATTATTTAATTGTGGGTTCTGGTTTAGCGGGTATTTCATTTGCAGAAATTGCTTTGCAAAATGAAAAATCTATCTTGGTGTTAGATGATAATTCTCAAACTTCTTCTAAAATTGCTGGAGGTTTGTACAATCCCGTTATTCTAAAACGTTTTAGTGAAGTGTGGAAAGCTCAAGAGCAGTTGAAAATAATGAATGAATTTTATGTTGCTTTGGAAGATAAACTAAAGTGTAAAGTTGATTTTAAAATGCCCATTTTAAGGAAATTTTTTTCCGTAGAAGAACAAAATAACTGGTTTGCTGCCTCTGATAAAGTGGTATTAACTCCTTTTTTATCCACAGATTTGATTTCTAAAAAATATTTGGGAATTGATTCTCCTTATGGATATGGTCAAGTTTTGCAAACTGGTTATGTAGATACGGCTTTGTTGTTAGACAAATACAGGGAATATCTTATGGCTAATACTCTTTTTCAAGAAGAATCTTTTGATTATAAGGTTTTGCTGATGGAGTCGAGCAGTATTCACTATAAAGGGATACAAGCAAAACATATTATTTTTGCCGAAGGCTTTGGGATGCATGCCAATCCCTATTTTAATCATTTGCCATTAGATGGAACAAAAGGGGAACTTTTTATCATAAAAGCTCCGCAATTAGATTTAGATATAATTGTTAATACCAGTGTGTTTATTTTACCTCTGGGGGATGGAGTATTCAAAGTAGGTGCTACTTATAACTGGAAAGATAAAACAGAATTGCCCACCGAGGAAGGGAAAGTAGAATTAATAGAGAGAATTAAAGAAATTATTACTTGTGATTTTGAAATTTTAGATCATTTTGCCGGCGTTCGACCTACTGTTAAAGACAGAAGACCATTGGTAGGGACAAATCCAACTTTCAACTCCGTTCACATTCTGAATGGATTGGGCACAAGAGGTGTGATGTTGGGGCCAGCAATGGCAAAAGCATTGTTTGATCACATTGAATATCAAATTCCGTTAGACAGGGAAATAGATATAAATCGATTTATTGCAAGAGGAAAGAAATAAAACTATTTAAGCTTTGTGTCTGGTTCGTAGGTAACAAACATATTAATATAAATGTTTCTGGAAAAGCGCAAAATAAAAGGGAACAGTATAATAAGCGAGATAATTATTGCTGTAAAAGCTACTTTAAGATTAGAGCCAAAAACTACAAAAGACAGTATAAAAGCAGCAATTCCTATTGCAACATTTAAACCATAACTAACATACATTGCCCCATAAAAAAAAGAAGGTTCAATTTGATATCTTAAACCACAATGGCAGCAATTTTCATGCATTTTCAAGATTTTATTGAAATGTAACGGATTTTTATCCAAATACATACTCTCATTCTGACATTTAGGACAAGTTCCTGTTAAAATGCTATATAATTTGGATCCTTTTTTTAACATTTGCAAAAAATTTAATTTTCCTTTCTTTGTAGTTACAAATTTACGCATTCGAAAAGGAATAAAATAACAATACATGCTTAATATACACAATTTATCCGTTTCTTTTGGTGGTACTTATTTATTTGAAGAAGTTACCTTTCGATTGGGTGCCGGAGACCGTGTGGGTCTTGTTGGTAAGAACGGAGCGGGAAAGTCTACCATGCTTAAAATGTTAGCAAAAGATTTTGCTCCTGATTCAGGTGTTATTTCTCAGGAGAAAGATCTTCGTATGGGATTCTTGCGTCAGGACATCGATTTTGAACAAGGAAGGACGGTTCTTGAAGAAGCGTATGAAGCTTTTACTGAGATTAAAATTGTGGAGAAAAAGCTTGAAGAAATCAATCATCTGCTAGTTACTCGCACTGATTATGAAAGTGAAGAATATACTCAAATAATAGAAGATTTATCGGACTATACCCATCGTTTTGAATTATTGGGCGGTTATAATTATGTAGGAGATACGGAAAAAATCCTGCTGGGTTTAGGTTTTAAAAGAGAGGTTTTTGATAATCAAACCGAAACTTTTTCTGGCGGTTGGAGAATGCGTATTGAATTAGCTAAATTACTATTGCAGGCTAATGATGTTTTATTACTAGATGAGCCTACAAATCACTTGGATATAGAGAGTATCATCTGGTTAGAAAGTTTCTTGCGTAATTATCCTGGTGTTGTTGTAATCGTATCGCATGATAAGATGTTTTTGGATAATGTGACCAACAGAACTATAGAAATTTCACTTGGAAAAGCGTATGATTTCAATAAACCGTATTCAGAATATTTAGAATTGCGTCACGAGATTCGTGAAAAGCAATTGGCAACACAAAAAAACCAAGCTAAAAAAATTGAAGAAACGGAGCGGCTAATAGAAAAATTCCGAGCGAAAGCCTCGAAAGCCTCGATGGCACAGTCTTTAATCAAAAAATTGGATAAAGTTGAACGTATTGAAGTGGATGAAGACGATAATTCTGTGATGAATATTACTTTTCCAGTTTCAAAAGAGCCGGGTAGAGTGGTAATTGAAGCTGAAAATGTTACTAAAAGCTACGGTGATAAAACGATTTTAAAAAACATCAATCTGTTAGTGGAACGAGGAAGTAAAATTGCCTTTGTTGGACAAAATGGACAAGGAAAGTCAACTTTTATCAAAGCAATAGTTGATGAATTTCAATACCAAGGCAATATTAAATTGGGTCACAATGTACAATTAGGATATTTCGCACAAAATCAGGCAGAATATTTGGACGGTGAAATCACTTTACTTCAAACCATGGAAGATGCAGCAGCAGATACGAACCGGATGAAAGTACGTGATATGTTGGGTTCTTTTTTGTTTCGAGGAGATGATGTAGAGAAAAAGGTAAAAGTCCTTTCAGGAGGCGAAAGAAACCGTTTGGCACTGTGTAAATTATTATTGCAACCCATCAATGTTTTGTTAATGGATGAGCCTACAAATCACCTGGACATTAAATCTAAAAATGTTTTGAAAGCCGCATTGCAAAAATTTGGAGGTACGTTACTATTAGTTTCTCACGATAGAGATTTCTTGCAGGGAATGTCCAATTTAGTGTATGAATTTAAAGATCAAAAAATAAAAGAATATTTAGGGGATATTAATTATTTCTTAGAACAACGCAATTTGGAAAACATGCGTGAAGTTGAGAAAAAAGATGCTCAAAAAGCAGTAGCTCCTAAGGAAAGCAACAAAGCCTCCTACGAAGATCAAAAGAAAGGGAAAGCCCTGCAAAATAAATTAAGTAAAGTAGAAAGTCAAATCAAGCAATTAGAAAGAGACATTCAACAAGATGATAAAATGCTCGCCTCTAATTATGATAAACACATTGAAGACGCAAAATTTTTCACAGCATACAACAAAAAGAAAGCAGAGTTAGATAAATTTTTACTGGATTGGGAAGCAGTTCAGCAAGAAATTGATAATGCATAAAAAAGAGTTCTATTTTGAATTTCCCCCAAAAAGCGGAATGCTATTTGGGGGTATTTTTTATACAATAATTCCAATTGATTTGGAGTGTGCAATAGCCTCATTACTGTTTTTGAAATAACAAATTGAAACCTTGAGGGTTTCCAGATTTTTCAAAACAGAGGTCACTTTTTCCTTTTTGGATGCGCCAGTTTGCCTTATATAGACCGCTTTTACCGTAACTGGAAAAATTTTACAAATAGCTTCGTAAAGATATGGATCGTGTTGGGAATCATCCCCAAGAAGCACATATTCTAAGGTTGGGTAAAACTCTAAGATGTGTTTTATTTTATCAAATTTATGATTGTGGTTTCCTCTTCCAGTTAGAAAAAAATCGGTAAGACTCGTTTTGATGTCCTTCAAAAGTAAAACAGCTTTGGGAAGTTGATGAATTTCAGTAAATTTTGTTATAAAACGATAGAGGTTCCATTCACTACTGGAAACATAAAAAAAGGCATTAAATTCCTCTTTATTGTCTCTTCCAGCAGTACTTAAAGCTTGATAATGGGTTACAACATCCTCGTATATTTTTCTTTTGTTAACGTTTTTAAATAATAAAACGTATAATTTTTTAAAGGGATTTAAGGTGTGAGAAACTAAAAAAGTATCATCAATATCAGAGATGATTCCTAAATTTCCTTTGTGAGGTCTTATATAGCTGTCTTTAGTTGTTATGGACTCATTTTTATAAACAATACTTACTTCATAATCAATCCAGCCATAGGTAGTGCTTTGGTCTAAAGGAACACAAAACTTAAAATAGCCATCGATTAATGTTTTGGTATGAATTTTGGAATTGTTGTGTTCTAAATATACATCTGCGTTTGCCTGTGTTTTTATTTGAAACATTTTAATAACAGAAGTAGCATTTTTCAGATTTTTTTTTTGAAAATTGTACTCGTTAACTGTTGTTGGTTTAAAAACATGTCCCATCACAATTAATTCCTGTTCATTGGCATAACCGCGGTATAATTTTAAAATTGGTTTCATATTTTTAGTACTTTTGATAGTTGCTGAAATTAATTATTTTTGATTAATAAAAGAGAATAAAATTTGAAAAATAATATAATGATGGTCGTAAATCCTATCTCTGGAGATGTTGATAAGTCAGCGCTTATTGACGCGGTGACTGTTTTTGCTGAAAATGAAAATTTGAATTTGGTGGTTTACAATACTTCGGGGTTAGTTGATATTGAGAATATAAAAGTACTGTATAATACTTATAAACCCAAACGAATTATTGTAGCGGGTGGAGATGGAACTGTGAAAATGGTTGCTGAGGCAATGGAATCTCATGATGTTATACTTGGGATTTTGCCTGCTGGATCAGCCAATGGTTTAGCCGTCGATTTGAATTTACCCACAACAATTGAAGAAAATTTACCAATTGTTTTTCGTAATTCGTTTACTGAAATTGATATGATTTCAATCAATGGGAAGAAAAGCATTCATTTAAGTGATCTGGGTGTAAACGCAGAAATGATTAAGAACTACGAAAAAAGTACTATTAGAGGGAAATGGGGGTATGCTTTACAAACGTTATCTACTTTGATTGATTTGGACGATCCATTTATTGCTACGATTACTGGTGATTTTCCCACGATAGAATGTGAAGCAAGAATGATAGTTATTGCTAATTCTCAAAAATACGGGACGGGAGTTTCCATTAATCCAAATGGTGTAATGGACGATGGAAAGTTTGAATTGGTTATTTTAAAAAATATGGATTTACTGGTACTAGGAAAAATTATTACTGGAAACATGCCATTAGATAGCAATGATGTCGAAATTATCTCTACTGACAAAGCCTTTGTCAGGACTAATATTCCGGTTAGTTTCCAAATTGATGGTGAATATTGTGGAAAAGAAATGGAGCTTGATATTCAGATTTTACACAAACAAATGAAAGTCGCAGTTCCTATCCCTGATAGTGCCGTTATTTAAACGGATTCCGTTCTTGCCAAATTGTTTCGGGTTCTAAATACTTAAATATTTTTGGCATATAAGGATTTACTATTGTATTGCTATGAGCCATGAGTCCATACATTTTTATAGGTTTAGCACCAACTGAACTTTTGATTTCCAAGGCTGTTCTGGCAAAAACAATTTCTTTAAATCCTTTATTGATCGAGTAAGCGATCATATCGTATAACATGTTTAGGTATAGCATTTTTTCACGCTGGATACCTTCGTCATATCCCAGAAAATACGTGTCCATTATTTCGCCATTTTTTATTAAAGTGTTGAAGCCAATTAGCTTTTCATCAATAAAGTATCCATAGAAAAGAAATTTATCTTTAAAAATTTCTTTGAAAACTCTAAAATGATTTTTCGGCAGAAAAAAAGTGTTAAAAGGGGCATTTTTTGCAACATGAAAATACAAGTCATAAATGGTGTCTTCTAAAGCAATGATGTCTTCGAGGTGTAGTTTTCTTTTTTCAATAAGAGTTGCTTTTTTTCGAGCCCTTTTATATTGATCTCTATACTTTTTTGAAAGGGAATCAATGTAGTCTTGCTCGGACTTCCAATTTTCATTAATCGAAAAAACCATGTTCGGTTGTGTAGAAAATTGATAGTCAGTTGTAAATTCTGGAAGGACAAAATTTTTAATTTCTTCAGAATTGAAATCTTTATAAGTGGTAATGTGAATTGGTATGCCTTTAGATTTGTATGTTTTTTTTAACTCCGTAATCGCAAAATGTAACGTTTGTAAGGCTTTCTTTTTATCTGTATTTGTTAAGAAAGAATAAGCATTTTGTCCGGTCAACATGTTGTTGCCAATAACTAGAACGTGAGAACCAAAGTTTCTAAAAACAATATTTCGTATAGCCGTTTTGATGCATTTGTCACGTTCTCCAAAAGAGTGTAATTTATTCAAATCCAAAAATTGAGAAATAGAAATGCCGATTAAGGTTTCATTTTCGAAAATTCCAATGAAATGACAAATCATATTGTCAGGGGAGGATTGTTCTAAAACTTCCAGATATTTTTTGGATAAAAAAATAGTTGAAATTGCCAAATCATTCCAAGTAGTTGGAAGTTCAGTAGTAGAATTATAAATTTTAAAGGAGTAAACTGGATTCAAATTGAAAGATAATATTTTTCCAAAATTAGTTAATAAAGTTAAAGTATTATTGTAAGTCTGGAAATTAACTAACTTTATATAAATAAAAAAAAACTAATTATGAAAACCTATTCCGAAGAATCTATTCAAGACGTATTAAAACAGGTAAAAGAGTGGGAATTTATCGATAATGGATTAGAGAAAAAATTTAAGTTCTTAGATTTTGTACAGGCATTAGCTTTTATGGTTCAAGTAGGTGTAAACGCGGAGAAAAGAAATCATCACCCCGAATTATTTAACGTATACAATAAAGTAAACATTCGCTTAGCCACGCATGATGCAAATGGCGTCACCGATAAGGATATTGATTTGGCAAAGGCTATTGACAAAATCCTATAAAAAATAAATTTTATCTGGCAGCTTACCCAAACGAAATTTATTTTATTCTATTTTGAAACTCATTTCCAAGCACAAATAATTCCGCCCATAATCATAAAGCATATAATCCAAAAACCACCGGTAACAAGGGTGTATTTGAAACTTCTCCTTTCATACAATGCATTGGTGCCTATAATTGGTAATGCTAAAAACAATCCAGTCATAAATCCGTGTAAAGCGCCATGCTTAAATGATCTAAACGCTAATCCATAATCTGCCATAAAAGCATTATAAGAAGGTTTTGCAATAGTGGGATCTCCACCGACCATTCCTAATGCACCAAATTGATGTACTGTTAAGATTTGAAGAATAAGACTTATAAAAAACGCATAAAGTAAGGAGGTTCCAAATAGTAAAAGCATATTACCTCCTTTTAACTTTTCTTCGGTCAATCCTGATTCTTTCATCCAAATGGTTCCAAAAACTTTAGGATGGTACCATAAAAATCCTATAATAAGCGTAGATAAAGCTGCAACAAATAGTGCTAAAAAATTGATTTCCATAAATTTGATTTTGTGGTTGTTAAGTCAAATTTAGCAAATTATTATTTAATAGCAAACGATTTTAATTGTAAGATATTTATATGTGTAAAATATATTACAATGTAGTTTGTCGGATTTATTTGCACATTAGATGGAATGTAAGTATTTTTATACCTGTACAAAGAAATACTTTCACTTATGAAAAATTTATCTACCCTATTTTTAATTTTTATATCATCCATTTCGATGTTTGCTAGTGTATCTCAGTCGGAGAAAGATGCTTTGATTAAATTATATGAATCTACTAATGGGAGTCAATGGAATGTAAAATGGGATTTATCATCACCAGTGTCTACGTGGTACGGAGTTAAATTACAGAATGAAAAAGTAGTTTCTATACATTTAGTCAATAATAATTTAGCAGGCGAAATTCCGGAAGAGATTGTTGGATTGTTAAGTCTTCAAGAATTAGATTTACACAAGAATCAATTATCAGGTATGATTCCATCATCTATTGGAAAACTAAAAGAAATGAAAGTATTGAATCTTTCATTTAACAAATTATCTGGAACAATACCTTCTTCGGTTTGCGAAATGAGTAATTTGAAAAATTTGGAATTGTACATGAATACACTTACTGGAGAATTACCATTACAAATCGGAGCCTTGAAGCAATTAGAAATATTAGCCTTATTTAATAATGAGATTGTCGGTCAAATTCCAACTTCGCTATATGAAATAAAAACAATAAGGGTATTGCTTCTTAATAGTAATAAACTTGAGGGTGAATTAAGTAGAGACGTAGAAAATATGACATCATTAGAGAATCTTAGTTTGTTTGATAACAAAATGGATGGCCAGATTCCTATGGAATTAGAAAAATTAAACAATCTTAAAGAAATGAATATTTCTTACAATAGGTTTAATGGTTTAGTATCTAAAGATTTAGCTATATTAGATACTTTAAACATGACAATGTTAAATGCTCAAGGAATTACCGTATTATTGGATTTAACTAGTAATAGTAATTCAGCAATAGTTTCAGAAGATTAATCAAAAAATAAATAAACAAGTACTTTAATAAATAAAATTTAGTTGGTTTTGAATATTTTATTATAATAAACTTAGTTAGTTAAAAAACCTGTATGATTTGTTCTACAGGTTTTTTTGTGTCTATTAAATTTAGTTTTCGGTACTTTTATACGTATGTAACTTAAAATTCAATAGGCTTCTGGCTGTAAGGATTTGCCTCTTTCATACTATAATTTAATAAAGAGTTGTGAGTGCTTTCGAGCTATTTTAAGCTTTTTATTTCTCTTATTTTGAGAATTAGTATCTTAATTAGATTTGCTTTTAAAGTTTACATTTAAAATGGATGCTTCGACTACCCAAAAGTCAAAAGCAGAAGGTTTGAATGACTCATTTGAGAATTTAGTAGCAAATTATACACTTGACACTCGATTTATCGAACCTTTTAACTTGCAGTTAAATAAGCTCTTTGATACCATGAGCACTGAGGGTAAGAGTGAAATGAAGAGTTTGACTTCAAAGGAAAAAGAATTGGAAATGAAAACAGAGAATTTGAATAAACGATATTTTGACAAACCGAATTTTGGTGATGAAAAATATAATAAATATGTACTGCAATTTGGGATCGAATTAAAGCCAATTGAAGAGCAAAAGGAAATGAATGAAAAAAATTATCTAACCACCCAAATACATCGAAAAAGCTCAAAACGTTAGTGGGGTTTTTGGGTAGAGGGGATGTGGAAGACAAAATAAGAATCCAAAATTTAGTGTTTCCAAAAGATTTGTCCATTAGGGCAGAAAATAGGGAATATCTAACCAAAAAAGTGAATGGTATTTTTGAGCTAATCTCAGTGTTTGTAGGAGTTGAGGGAGGTAGTGAAAATGAAAAAACCCATCAAAATCTTGATGGGTTTTTCTCAGTAGCGGGTAATCTTGAAAAATATAACGAATTTCTGGATGATTATTATTGTATTGTTGCATTTGCCACTATTACAGAAGCATTATAAGACTTCTTGATTTAATTAGTAACCGAAAAAATTTATGGTTTTGGAATCGATAACTATTATTTACTTAACGGTTACTAATTCATTTCTGTGTATTAAACAAAAACTTCCTACATTTATAAAATGATAAAAACGATAATAGTTGATGATGAGTTTAATGCTAGAGAATTTCTAGAAAAACTTTTGCAGCGATATTTTCCAGATAAATTTCTAGTCTTAGCTTTATGTGACAGTGTCGATGATGCAATTGATGCAATTGAAAAATTCAATCCCGAATTAGTTTTTCTTGATGTTCAAATGCCAAATAAAAATGGTTTTCAGCTTTTTAAAGAATTGAACAAAATAAATTTTGAAGTTATTTTCACTACTGCTCATTCTGAATTCGCAATTGATGCTATTAAATGTAATGCCTTGGATTATCTATTGAAACCAATAAATTATATTGATTTATTGGAAACCGTAAAGAAATATGAAAGTAAATTACACAAAGCATCCCAACAAGAAAAATTAATGTTGTTGATAGAAAATTTGGATACTGGAAATTCAGCATATAATAAAATTGCTTTACCAACAGAAACTGGATTTGAATTAGTGAAAACCAATGCCATTCTTTACTGTGAAGCTGATAGTAATTATTGCAAAATTGTTTGTTTGGATGGTAAAAAGATTGTTTTATCTAAAACTCTAAAATTTATTGAAGAACTCCTTCCAACAAGTGTTTTTCAAAGGATTCATAAATCTTATTTAGTGAATCTAAATTATGTTACTCGATTTAACAAAACCAACGAATTACTTGTTGAACTTAGTAATGGTCAAACTCTGCCTGTATCAATCAGAAAAAAAGAAGATTTTATCAATGCGATTATTCAAAAGAAATAATTTTCTAGTTGTTTTTCTTCTGTTTTTTGAAATAGCAGTCACGCAAACAATTCCCAGTAAAAATATTACAGTAAACGATGGTTTACCAAGTAATGGAATAAAATGTTTTTTTAAAGATAGAAGTGGGTTACTCTGGATTGGAACTGATGCCGGATTATGTTGTTTTGATGGTTCAACTTACAAAGTATTCAATGAAACAAACGGATTAAAATATGATAAGGTTTGGTCGGTTGTAGAAGATGAAAACAAAAACATTTGGTTGTCATTATATGGGAATGGATTAGCAAAATACGATGGTAAAAAGTTTACCTATTATAGTGAAAAAGATGGGCTAGTGAATAATTCTATCCGTAAAATTCATTATTCTAAAAAGTACAAATGTTTGATTCTAGCAACTGAAAATGGACTCGGTTTATTTAATGGAAAACATTTTAAATCTTTAATACAAAAAAATATATCGGATAAGTTTCAAGTTGTTGGGATAGAAGAAACGAAGAAAGAAATTTTAGTTACGGCTTCTTATAGCGATGAATATAATCGAAGCGATGTATTTAATCTCATAGTTAATAGGGATATTAAAAAATCAAGATTAGAAAAAATATTTAAGCCAATTCTATCCTATTCCTCTTTTGTTAACCACAATACTTATTTTAGTGGTGGACCAGGCCATTTCTTGTTTACAAAAAATCTTACTACCAATAAGGAAACAATTTTAGCTTGTCCTATTATTTGGGATTATGCAAAAGACCAACAGAACAATCTCTACTTTGCCACTTGTAATGTAATAGACCCAAAAGGTGGGTTGTTTAAGTATGTTAATAATAAAATTACCGACATTACACGTCAAGCTAATATTACATCTACTTCCTTATGGTGTTTATTTTATGATAAAGAAACCCAACAACTTTGGGTTGGTTCTAATGATAAAGGGATTTATCGGGTGGATTTGAGTAGAAGGATTCAATTTTTTGAACCCTCTTATTTTGGATTGAAGGAGCTACAAATTCAAGAAATGTATAATGATGTCAACAATACTACTTGGATTGGAGCCAGAGACAACATTGTCCTTCTTGATAAGGATTTAAGATCTACCATCTTTGATAAAGCGACTATTTTGAAGAAACTTTCGATTTATTTTAAACAAAAGGGATTGAATTCATATACGGTTGCTGAATTTAAAAGGTATAAAGATAAAGAAGGAGGTTTCACCTCATTCAATATAGTGTCAGATAATGAAGGCAATACATGGGTAAATACTACTTTGGGTGTATTCTGTTTTGATAAGAATTATGAAATTATATTTTTTAGCTTTTTTGACGGCGGGAACCTAATTTTTGATAATAAAGACCAAGCTTATTTCTGTAGGATGTATTCGGACACTTATTTATATCATAATAAATTTGATTGGACTCATTTCTCGATATTTTCAATTAAGAAATCTTCTACTCCAACCGATATAACAAAAATTGTAAAAGATGGGAATACGCTTTGGTTTGCTTCGGCTTCTAAAGGATTGTTTATAAACAACAAGAACCAATTTTATTCCTTGAATGCCAATGGCATGTTCGAAGAAAATAATATCAAAGACATAATTATTAATGACAAAGGTCAACTAGTTATTGGAACAAACAGCGGAAAGGTTTATATCACAAAATGGAACGGTAAAAGGCTCGATATTTTACATGTTTACAAACCGTATAAAGAGTTATATGGCACATCTATTTCATTTATAGAACAATCAAACGGCACTTACTTCATTGGTACAAATAAAGGAATCAATGTAGTAAGAAATAATAAATTTATAAAGCTCATCAACCAATCCGAAGGGTTAAAAGACGTTCAGTTTAACGATTGTATTAAAGACAAAAACGGTAATTTATTTGTAGCTACTAATAACGGTTTGATTCAGCTAAATGTTGAAGAATTTTCAAAAAATGAAAAAGCCCAAAATACTCCAATAAGAATAAACTCAATTAAGGTAAATGGTAAAGCGTACTCAAAAGCGTACTCCTATATTCGTTGGGGTGTTTTTGATTATAATCAAATAAAACTCGATTATAATCAAAATAATGTTGAGATTGTCTTTTCATCCAATAATATTTTTAATGCGGATAAGAATGTATTTCGGTATAAAATTCTTGGCTTGTCAGATGCTTGGAGTGACTTTGAATCCAACGGAAGAATACAATTACTAGGGATTCCAAATGGCAAATATAAATTAATGTTAGAGGGTAAAAATACTGGGACTGGTGAGGTATTTCATTCCAAAATTCTAGACTTAAGTATTACTCCACCGTTCTGGAAAACTTGGTGGTTCGTTCTAATTAGTGCTGTTTTATTTGCCATTATTGGTTTTGTAATCTATAAAAAAAGAATTCGCTTTATCAAAATGCAAGAGCGGGCAAGATCTGAGATTCAAAAGCGTTTGGCAGAAACAAAAATGGAAGCATTACAAAGCCAAATGAACCCACATTTTATCTTTAATGCTATGAATTCGATTCAGAATTATATAATTGATAACAATGTGGATGATGCGTTGATGTATATGGGTGAATTCTCTAAACTGATTCGGCAAACACTTAATAATTCTAGTAAACTTCGTCTTAACTTGTCAGATGAAATTCAGTATTTACAGTCTTATATCGCACTAGAAAATATGCGTTTAAAAAACAAGGTTATTGTTGAACTCCATATTGATGATGATTTAGATTTATTTGAAACTGAAATTCCACCAATGCTCATACAGCCATTTATAGAAAATGTATTTGTACATGCTTTTGATTCCAATTCAAAAAAACCTACGCTAAGGGTTTCTTTCAAACAAATCGAGGACTTCCTTTTTTGTGAAATCAAAGATAATGGGAAAGGAATGGCTGCTAAAAATTTAAACAAACTTAACACTTCAAAAGGGATTATATTGGCTAAAGAGCGTATCGCTTTATTCCAGTTTGACACGGTAGAAGCGGTCACTATTTCCTCTTCATCTGATGTTGGGACAATGGTTGTTTTACAGCTCCAAATAGACTTACTGTAGCGATAAATCATAATAACCTAACGTAAACTAATTTTTAATTTTTTCATAATTCATTTTATGTAGGTTTGGTGTAGTTAATGGTTTAACAAAATCGTAGCATCTAATTCTGATTCTCATTATTTGTACCCGTTAAAAGTTCTTCAAAAACTCAACATCCACATTAGAAACAGCCTCAGTTAAAAATTAGTAATTATGATTTCTATAAATAAATTTACGAAAGTAACATTGGTTAAGAATCGCTTAATTTTAATTTCTGAAAAAAATAAAAAAGAAATTCCGATTTCGGAAGTAGATAAGGTTTATATCACAGTCGATAAACTAGCTCCTATTTATACTTTTAGTTATATTTTATTATCAATAGCATTTATGCTATTTTCTATATGGTATTTGCCATTTGATATGATTTTAATAGCTCCTTCTCTACTAATTATTGCTGCGGGCATAAAACTCAAGAAGCATAAAAGTTATGGATTAAAAATATGCTTAAAAAATGGAGACTATTTTAAGAAGCAATTACCTTCAGAGTTAAAATATGATACTATTGAAATAGTAAATTGTATTCGAAAAGAGATTTTTGCTTTCAATATAGAAAAAGGCAAAAATATTATTCTTCATTATCAGCGTCCAATAATACGATAACTACGGAAGGAAAAAATGAAATGATAAGTTTACTTGTAAAGCAAAGAAATTTAGATAAATGATATTTTGACAACCCAAATTTTAGTGATAAAAATATAACAAATAGGTCTTGCAATTTTGATCTGAATTAGAGGTATTTAAAGAGTAAATGGTTGTGAATAAAACACAAAAAACATATCGAAAAGTGGTTGAGAAAGCTAAAAACATCAGTGATTACTGGGATAGAGGAGATGTCGAGAACAAAATAAGAATCCAAAATTTAGTGTTTCCAAAAGATTTGTCCATTAGGGCAGAAAATAGGGAATATCTAACCAAGAAAGTGAATGGTATTTTTGAGCTAATCTCAGTGTTTGTAGGAGTTGAGGGAGGTGGTGAAAATGAAAAAACCCATCAAAATCTTGATGGGTTCTCCTTAGTAGCGGGAACAGGACTCGAACCTGTGACCTTCGGGTTATGAGCCCGACGAGCTGCCTACTGCTCTATCCCGCGATGTGCGTTTGTAATTTCAATAAAATTCTTAGTAGCGGGAACAGGACTCGAACCTGTGACCTTCGGGTTATGAGCCCGACGAGCTGCCTACTGCTCTATCCCGCGTTGTTTCGGGTGCAAATGTACAACGAATTTTAGTATTTCCAACGAAAATTTTAAAAAATGTTTTATTTCGTCTATTGACTTGATATGTCTACCTTTGCAAAATAAATTATAATAGAAATGTCACATAAAGCAGGTTTTGTAAACATCATAGGAAATCCAAATGTTGGGAAATCAACATTGATGAATGCCTTTGTTGGAGAAAGATTATCAATAATCACATCGAAAGCACAAACAACACGTCATAGAATTCTTGGGATTGTAAACGGGGAAGATTTTCAAATGATCTTATCCGATACACCTGGAATCATCAAACCTGCCTACGAAATGCAGGAATCAATGATGAATTTCGTTAAGTCTGCTTTTGAAGATGCTGATGTTCTGATTTATATGGTTGAAATTGGAGAACAAGAATTGAAAGACGAAGCGTTTTTTAATAAAATTATCCATGCTAAAATCCCTGTTTTATTATTGTTGAATAAAATTGACAATTCAAATCAGGCCCAACTGGAAGAACAAGTGGCTTTCTGGACTGCGAAAGTTCCTAATGCAGAAATTTTCCCAATTTCGGCCTTACAGAATTTTAATGTGCCAGAAGTTTTTGGCAGAATTATTTCCTTATTGCCAGAATCTCCTGCGTATTACCCAAAAGATCAATTGACCGATAAACCGGAACGTTTCTTTGTCAATGAAACGATCCGTGAGAAAATCTTGTTGAATTACAGCAAAGAAATTCCTTATGCAGTAGAAATTGTTACAGAAGAGTTTTTTGAGGATGAAAACATCATTAGAATCCGTTCTTTGATTATGGTGGAGCGTGAAACCCAGAAAGGAATCATTATAGGTCATAAAGGTGCCGCTTTGAAGAAAGTAGGAATGGAATCCCGGGTTGATTTAGAGAAGTTTTTTGGAAAACAAATTCATATTGAGTTGGTGGTGAAAGTGAATAAAAACTGGAGAAGCAACGCAAATATGTTGAAGCGTTTTGGTTATAATCAATAAGTATTGATTTAGTTATTCGATTAGTCCTTTAATCGAATGAAAATAAATGCGATTTGATCCGCAAATACCCTAGCCCGGATAGGAGCGACATCCTTTTTCTGGTTTTTTAATAGAAAAAGATACAGCGGATAGCGGGAAAAAGCTCCTAAAACTTTAAAGTTGAAAGCATAAACAAAAAGCATACCTTTGCAAAATATTTGAAAATAGGATTATGAATAACATTGTTGCCATTGTAGGAAGGCCAAACGTAGGGAAATCGACACTTTTTAATCGATTAATCCAAAGAAGAGAAGCGATTGTAGATTCAGTTTCGGGAGTGACCCGTGACAGAAACTATGGAAAAAGCGAATGGAACGGAAAGGAATTTTCTGTAATTGATACCGGCGGATACGTGCGCGGATCGGATGATGTTTTTGAAGGCGAAATTCGTAAACAGGTAGAACTTGCTATTGATGAGGCGGATGTTATCATTTTTGTAGTTGATGTGGAAGAAGGTATTACCCCAATGGATGATGCTGTTGCGAGATTGTTGCGTAAAGTTACGAAGCCGGTTTTACTTGCAGTAAATAAGGTGGACAATGCGATGCGTGAGAAAGATGCGATTGAGTTTTACAATCTTGGTTTAGGAGAATATTATACGTTTGCCAGTATTTCTGGAAGCGGAACAGGGGATTTATTGGATGCATTGATTGATGCTTTTCCTATTAAACCAGAGCCAACTCAGGAAGAAATTGCATTGCCTCGCTTTGCAGTTGTAGGGCGTCCTAATGCTGGAAAATCAAGCTTCATCAATGCTTTAATTGGTAAAGAAAGATATATTGTTACTGATATTGCAGGAACTACCCGTGATGCTATTGATACAAAATTTGACCGTTTTGGTTTCGAATTTAACTTAGTGGATACGGCAGGAATTCGTCGTAAAGCGAAAGTGAAGGAAGATCTAGAGTTTTACTCGGTAATGCGTTCAGTTCGTGCCATTGAGCATGCTGATATTTGTATCCTGATTATTGATGCTACTCGTGGTTTTGAAGGGCAAGATCAAAGTATATTTTGGTTGGCGGAGAAAAACCGTAAGGGAGTTGTAATTTTAGTGAACAAATGGGATTTGGTTGAAAAAGAAACGATGTCAACTCGGGATTATGAAGCTAAAATCAGAGAAGAATTAATGCCATTTACAGATGTACCTATTCTTTTTGTTTCTGCTTTAACAAAACAACGTTTATTAAAGGCATTAGAAGCTACCGTAAAAGTTTTCGAGAATAGACAACAACGTATTGCGACTTCAAAATTTAATGAATTTATGTTGAAAGTAATTGAAGCATATCCACCACCAGCGACAAAAGGGAAGTATGTGAAAATTAAATATTGCATGCAGTTGCCAACACCAACACCACAGTTTGTGTTTTTTGCCAATATGCCACAATATGTAAAAGAACCTTACAAACGGTACCTTGAAAATAAAATTAGAGAAAACTGGGACTTTTCAGGAGTGCCAATCGATATTTATATCAGAGAAAAATAAAAAAATCCCGAGAAATCGGGATTTTTTTGGTTAAAATCGCTATTTAAGTAGAACCGGTTTTCTGGTTTTCTTCCTCACCCTCTAATGTTTTCATTGGATGATCACCGTACCAATCTTTAAATGTTTTTGTAGTTTTATAATCATCCTTTAATACGGTATAGACCATTAAGAGAATTAACGGTATTCCAATGCAATATAGGGTCATGATAACTGGTAAAGTAAGGTTGGCTTGGCATAAACCGGCAAATATAAAAACATAAATCGTGGTAAACCAAACGAGTTTAATTGCTGAATTTTTCATAGCTGTACTCTTTTTATTAAAGGTACTTACTAAATCTTAAAAAATAGGTTAAAGTGTTCTTAATCAATGTTTAAATTAAGTTATTGTTTACTTTGTAGACTAACTGTAATTAGGTATTTTTTGTCTTTTTCTGTAACTTGAGTTTATGAAAAATACTGATTCGAACAATATCTCGATTGAAATAATCTACTCCACTACTGCGTTTTTGAAAACTATTTAAGTAGCCAAGCTCAATAGCAATGTTTTTAGTAATGCCGTATTGTACCGCACCATAAACCCTATTTTGATCGAAGGTGTTATTCAAGATAGTTTTTCCGGCATTGAACATTATTTCATCGGAGAGAATAGTTTTTAAATACTGATTTTCTTTTTTCCAAAAAGTGTAGTCCGCTTGAAGTCTGTATCTGAATCTCCAAGAAAATGTAGTGCCGGGTAATAAAGATTCCTTATTGGCATTATGAATAAACCGTTCTTCTACTTGAAATCGTTGGTTGAATGTTACTCTAATAATGTTTAATTTCCATGTTATATCTTGCTGTCCTCTATATTCGGGTATATTAAAATCATAGGAAAGTTGTGGGTTTTGTGTAGCAACTGAGAAATGCGTAAACCCAATTCCTGTTTCAAAATGTTCATTTATTTTATAGCGTCCTTGAATTCGTATTACATATAAGTTTTGCTTTACTGGTTTTAAAAAGACCCGGTTGTCAAATTCTGTGTGTAAAGCCCATTTGTTATTTAATGTCAATTGGTTATAATATCGTGTCCAAAGAATACTTTGATGATCTACATTTTTTTCGGTTTGAGCTCGAGATACACAACAGATTAAGAATAAGAAAAGGATATTGGTAATTTTCATAAATTTATTTCGCTCTTTTGCAAATTTACGTAAACGCTGTTTAATTTATTGATTATATCTATTCTTATCTCCTATGATAATTAATTTATTAAAATTTGTTTATTTGAGACGAGACCTAATTTTTAAACTTCAGTTCAAAAATTTATAAATCGTTGTGGTTATACAACCAATTGCGGTGTTTATGTATTTAAAATTTAGTAGAATTGTAACTATTGTAAGGAGTATATCAAGGTGATACCATAGGTTCTTTGATCTCCTAAAACACCTGCATATTGTCCGGCATTACCACCTGCAGGTAATAATTGTTCAAAATAATCTTTATCTAATAAATTCCGTCCCCAGATGTAAATCGATAAGCCTTCTGAAGCACGGAAACCGATACGACCATTCAGCAAAGCATAGGAATTAACTACTAGATATTTTGAAGGAGACGCACTTGAAGAAAACGCGGAACGATAATAAGTGTCTAAAGCAAAGAAGTACTTCCCTGCAGCACCAAGTAATTTACCCGAATCAGAGATTTCACTTCCTAAAGATCCTGCCCATTTTGAGATACCCGGTAGGGCACCACCTGAAATATCCTTGGCATATATGGTATTATTATTTGCATCTTTTAAACCAGTTTCTTCCAATGGTAGCGGCGCATTCTGGAAAGAAATATATTTACCATCAGTATAAGATACTGCCCCGTTGAACGACAGATGTTTGCTGATACTAACACTCGTCTCAAGCTCAGCACCACGTACACGTACTTTTTCGGCATTAGCAAGATAACCACGGTTTAGGCTAACGTCAGGACTTTGAACCAATGTTTGAAAGTTTTTGATATCAGTATTATATACTGTGAAATTCAGTATAGTACGGTTAAAAGGGGTAGTTTTAACTCCCGCTTCTAAATGATTTACTTCTTCGGGTTTTATTTCAGCAAGGGCTATTATCGGACCAGTAGCATCGGTAGGTATCCCACCTACGTTAACACCTACAGGTTTATAACTTCTCGCATACGTAACAAAAGTATTGATGCGGTCAGAGGCTCTATAAGCTACTGTTAAATTCCCGGAAAAGTTGGTGTCATCTACATCTACCTTGAAAGCCTGATTAGAATATACCTTCTTTTTCAAGGCAAGTAAAGCTGGGTCATTTGTTTGAAGACCTCCGTAGGTCTCTCTGCTATAGTCCAATTTTTTTTGGTCATAATTATATCTAAGACCTGATAATAAATGAAGACCATCTGTAATTTCCCAATTTAATTGACTAAATATGGCTCCGCTGAAAGTGTTGAGTGTATTTTTGGTTTTGATTCCGTATCCATTTAGAAGTCCAGGTGTCTGCCATAATGAGTAGCCACTGGAATCGTTTGGTGTATCTTGAGAAAAGCGCCACTGAGCAGATCCAGCTTCTTCAATTTGTATAGGATCTGCCTTAAGTTGCTGCCCGATAGCAAATACACCAATTAAACCGCTTAATTTTCGGGAGAAATCTCCTGTATAACGTACTTCTTGTGACCATTGTTGGTGTTTTGATGTGGCTTGAGATAGTTTAAGTACTTGAAGACCTGTAAAATCTCTATCATTGGAGGGATCCCAATTCCAATAGCGCCAAGCTGAGGTAGAAGTAAGGGTTCCTCCTCCAATTTTAGTTTCTATATTAAGTGATATACCGCCTAAATCTTGGTTTGAACGCCATGGCGTATCCGTGTCAATCTTACGGTCAAATGGGTTCTGACTTGGAAGACTATAGTTTAAATCAGAAATAATCTGATTGAATTGTCGGTAAGCAGCACGTTTTGTTGGGGCTACGCCAGCAATAACTTGAGCATACCCATCCGGACGTTGACGCGAAAAATCAGCAGCTAATGTAATATCTGTATTGTCTGTTGGCTTATAAAGTAACTGGCCTCTTACTCCTTGATTATTCAAATCGTTTACTGATTTTCCTGTAGCAACATTTTCTATTAGACCATCACGTTGCGTTCCTGAAAAAGACAATCGTCCAGCAATTTTTTTACTTAATGCTCCGGTTATTGAAGCTTTTGCCTGAAGGAAACCATAATTTCCAAAGCTCACCTCCACGTTTGCCCCTGAAATAAAGTTCGGCTTACGCGTGGTTATGTTAAAAGCACCTGCAGTAGTACTTTTCCCGTATAATGTGCCTTGGGGTCCACGTAATACCTCAATTCTGTCTATATCAATAAAGTCTAATGTTGTTGCTGCAGGACGTGCATAATACACTCCATCTACGTAAAAACCTACTCCTGGATCGATACCATCATTAGTTAGGCCAAAAGTAGAACCCAGTCCACGAATGTTGATAGTTGTATTTCTTGGATTTGATGAATACAGCTGAACAGAAGGTATTAATTCTTTCAAACGATTCACGTTGAATGCACCAGCTTCTTCGGCCTGCTTGCCACTCACAACAGAAATTGGAATGGGAACATTTTGTGCTTTTTCAATTCTGCGTCTTGATGTGATGACTACTTCAATAAGTTGATTCTCCTCCGAAAGAATTATTTGTAAGGCCATAGAAGGTTGTTCATAAATATTGATTTCTTTAGACTGGTACCCTGTGTTTTCTATAGTGAACGAGAAAGGAAATTTTTCGGGGGTTTCAATAGTAAATGTTCCATTTAAGGCTGTACTTGTAGTATGTTTTGTTCCTTTTAATACGATTTTTGCGCCTTGTAAAGGGATATTATTTGTATTTGTAACAACTCCTTGTATAGTACTTTGTGCTTTTGAAGGAGTGAATATTATTAATAGTACGAGCGTTATAATTGTTTTTGTATAAATAGTTTTCATTATTATATAAATTATATGTATTTAGTAGAATTAAAATTAAATTTTTTTTAACTATTACATACAGATAATTTTAAAACTCTTTTCTTTAATTACAAATAGTTGATTTTTTCGTACATGTCTTGTCAAAAAAGTAAATTTACTTTGGAGCGTTTTCATAAGTTTATATTTGGATTGGTAACGTAATATTAAATTAAAAACAAATATATAATTAATTCTATAAAATTAGTAGAGTTTTGAAAATATTTTTTATTTTTTGACTAATGAAGCAATAGTTATGCCTTCCATCGCTTTTAAAGTTTCTTGTCTAATGGTAATTAACCCCTGTCTTAATAGGCATTCTGATTCTTCTGCACAATCAGAACAGCGTTCGTAAAAATTCAATGAAGCACAGGGAAGTAAAGCAATAGCGCCATCAAAAAGTCTGTGTATATCGGCTAAAGTAATGTCGTTTTTAGATTTTATAAGATAATATCCACCCAGTTTTCCTTGTTTACTACCTACGAAATGCCCTCGTTTTAAATCCAACAGAATCTGTTCCAAAAACTTTTTTGGAATAGAGGCCGCCTCGGCAATTTCAATAGTTCGAGAAACATAGGTTTCTTCTTGTTGCGCTAAATATAAGAGGGCTTTTAGCGCATATTTGGCTTTTTGTGAAAGCATTTAGTATAATTAATTTAGGTTTTATAATGCAATAATAATTAATTTGGTGTTTCAAATATTTAAAAATAAAAAAAAACAGAAAGTACTTAAAAAGGAATGGGCTTTAATGATTTAAATGGGTCTTGAAGATGAAGTTGTCTTTGTTCAACTATGTACAATCAGAATATAGAGAATCATCATTGCTTACTACCAATCTCCTCCAGATCCTCCTCCAGAGAAACCGCCACCACCAAATCCACCACCGAAAGCGCCACCACCAAATCCACCTCCAGAAGAGCTTCCTCCTCCAAATCCGCCTCCTCTGCCACCAGCGAGACTGCTTAAAATGATTACATCAAGTAAACTTGGACCACCTCCGCCAGAATTCCCGGAATTTCCACCACCTTTATTTCTTGAAATGAGCACCAGTATAATTATAACAATGATTACAATTGGTAAAATAGGAAATCCTTTATCTTGTTTCGTTTGTTTCCGTACGCCTTTGTACTTGCCTTTAAAAACATCAATCAAAGCATCGGTGCCTTTGTCAAGGCCATTGTAATAATTTCCCGCTTTAAATTCGGGAATAATAATGTTTCGGCTGATTTCTCCACCAATACCCGCAGTCAATCGATCTTCCAGTCCATATCCGGGTGAGATCCATATTTTTTTTTCTGCTTTGGCCAATAAAATAAGAACGCCATTGTCCTCTTTTGCAGTTCCTCCAATTCCCCATGTTTGGGCCCATTTTGGTGTAAGAATACCAATATCTTCTCCTTTAAGAGTTTCTATGGTTACTATCACAATTTGGGTAGTAGTAGAATCAGAATACTGTATCAGTTTTTGTTCTAATTGTGCCTTTTCTGTTGCATTCAACACATTAGCATAATCGTAAACAGCAGTTTGTAAAGTTGGTTTTTCAGGAATCGTAAATTGTGCAAATGTGATTTGAGAAATTAAAAAACAAACAAACAATCTTAGAGAAATTAGGGTATTCTTTTTTTGTAATAGCATTATCCTTTTGATATTTCGTTTGATAATTCATTTGTGTCGCCTTGTTGCCAAGGGAAATATTTTTGTAATTGTTCACCTGCTCTGGCAATTCCATCAACAAGTCCTTGTTTGAAATCTCCTTTTTTGAACTCTGCCACCATAATATCTCGGGTACAATTCCAAAAATCATCTTGAACAACATCGTTAATGCCTTTGTCACCACAAATTACAAAATGCCGGTCTTCTACAGCCAAGTAAATTAAAACACCATTTTGAAGCTCGGTTTCATCCATTTTCAGTTCATGAAAAACTTCCATGGCGCGATCATACGCATCCATGGAAGTAGTTTTTTCTATATGAACTCTAATCTCGCCAGAAGTATTTTTTTCAGCCATGCGAATAGCTTCAACAATTTCTTGTTCGTCTTCTTTGGTTAAAAAATCTGCTGCTTTTGACATTTTTTTAAATTAAAATTTTACTTCGACTGGTTTATCTGCACCTTCTACTGCATTGAAATATGCTTTTTCTTTGAAACCGAATATTCCTGCAAACAAACTATTTGGGAATGTTTTGATATGGGAATTATAAGGTTTAACCGCTTCGTTAAAACGTGTTCTGGCGGTTAATATCTGGTTTTCTGTACTGGCCAATTCATCTTGTAATTTTAAAAAATTCTGATTCGCTTTCAATTCAGGATATGCTTCAACTGTCACTAATAATCTAGATAATGAACTGCTTACCCCACTTTGTGCTTTGTTGAATTCAGCTAATTGTTCTGGAGTAATATTGGCTGGATCAACTCGTACTGAAGTTGCTTTGGCACGTGCTTCAATTACAGCGGTTAGGGTGCTTTTTTCAAAATCCGCGGCTCCTTTTACAGTATTTACTAAATTTCCAATAAGATCATTTCTTCTTTGATACGCAGTTTGCACATCACCCCAAGATTGTTCTACATTTTGGTTTAAAGTCACTGCGGTATTATTAATTCCTTTAACCCAGCTGTAAATTACAATAATAACAACTGCTACGATAATCCAAGGCAAAAATCTTTTCATGTTAATTTGATTTAATGTTTAATATTTAATTGTTTGAAATATTCAATTTATTTGTAATCAGAGTGTATTACAATTCGTTTTTAATATTTGTTAATTGGGTTCGTATTGTTTCTAATTTTCTAATAATTTCAAATTTGTCCAAGGTCTTCTTTTTTCCTTCTTTCAAATGTGTTTTTGCGCCTTCCAGCGTAAAACCTCTTTCTTTGACCAAGTGATAAATCAATTGTAAATTAGTAACATCTTCCGGTGTAAACATTCGGTTCCCTTTAGCATTCTTTTTTGGTTTCAGAATGTCAAATTCATTATCCCAAAAACGGATCAGGGAAGCATTCACGTCAAAGGCTTTAGCGACTTCGCCAATGCTGTAATATCTTTTGTCTGCGGATAATTGAATGTGCATTAGTCTAATGATTGATTTTCTTGGTTAGCCAATTGTGCGATAGCAACATATTCCACTGCTGAAATATTTCCATAATAAAAATTAAGAGGATTTACTACGCGGGAGTCTTTGTGCACTTCATAATGTAAATGCGGTCCTTCGGATCTTCCGGTATTCCCTACATATCCTATTATATCTCCCCGTTTTACACGTTTTCCTTTGCGGGTATTGTACTTATTTAAGTGTGCATACAAGGTTTCGTATCCAAATCCGTGCCGAATGACGATATGATTGCCATATCCAGATGCGGTATTGTCAGCTTTTGTTACAACTCCATCGCCCGTGGCATAAATTGGTGTTCCTGTATTTGCTGAGAAATCCATGCCCTCATGCATTTTTCGTACCTTGGTAAAGGGATCAGTTCTATATCCAAAACCAGAGGCTAATCGTTTTAAATTTTCGTTACGAACGGGTTGAATGGCAGGAATAGCTGATAACAAATCACTTTTGGCCTCTGCTAATTTCAAAATCACATCTAACGATTTTGATTGAATCGCTAGTTCTTTTCTTAAAATGTCGATTCTTTTTGTGGTATTCATCACCAATTGTGAATTGTCATACCCTTGTAATATTTTGTACCTATTTGTTTCGGGATATCCTGCTTTTCGAATCGTATCCGCAATAGCGGATTTGTTAAAATAAACCCGGTATAAATTATTGTCCCTGTCTTCAATTGCCTCAATAACATTGTTTGCCTGATCCATCCGTTTGTTCAGGATAGCATAATTTAATCTCAAATTTTCAATTTCGCGTGCCTGAAAACGGTCTTTTGGAGTTTCAAAATACGGAGTATTTAATAAAACAATAAAACTTAAGAAACCAAACAATGCCGATGCCAATAAAAACAATAGAATAACACCGAATTTTATTCTTTTTCGTGTTTTTATTTTTCTATAGGCTAGATTTTCGGAATCGTAATAATATTTTACTTTCGACATATTTTAAAATACCCTATTTTTGCACACTGTAAAAGATAAGACGAACAAATTTAATAAATGTTTCATTTGTTACACCCTTTTTTCAGGAATAAATATTATAATGTGCCTATTCCAGCTATTCGTTACAAGTTCTCGTCTTGAATTTTTTTATGATCCAGCAAGAGCTTCCTGAAGTCGCTCTGTCATCTCAAGAGAAATAAATTTCAAAACTACGAAGCTTTTCACTGATATCTGAGGCAAAACAAATTAAAAGATTTGATTCTAAGTAATCTTTAAATCTTTAATTATTTAAATTAAAAAAATGACATCACAAGACGTACGCAAACAATTTCTAGATTTTTTTGCATCAAAAGGACACTTAATCGTTCCATCAGCACCTATAGTTCTAAAAGAGGATCCAACCCTGATGTTCAACAACTCAGGAATGGCTCAGTTCAAAGAATATTTTCTTGGAAACGCCACACCAAAAAGCAATAGAATTGCCGATACACAAAAATGCTTACGTGTTTCTGGAAAACATAACGATTTAGAAGATGTAGGTTTTGATACGTACCACCACACCATGTTTGAAATGCTGGGGAACTGGTCTTTTGGAGATTATTTCAAAAAAGAAGCCATCAACTGGGCTTGGGAACTTTTGACAGAGGTCTATAAAATCCCGAAAGAAAATATATACGTCTCTGTTTTCGAAGGAAATCCAGAGGAGAATGTAGCATTCGATCAAGAGGCTTGGGATATCTGGAAGGAACTGATTGACGAAGACCGAATCATTCTTGGAAACAAGAAAGACAACTTTTGGGAAATGGGGGACCAAGGACCTTGTGGGCCTTGTTCCGAAATTCATGTTGATTTACGATCAGATGAAGAAAAAGCGTTAGTTTCAGGAAAAAGTTTAGTGAACAATGACCATCCGCAAGTAGTAGAAATCTGGAATAACGTATTTATGGAGTTCAACCGTAAAGCAGATGGTTCTTTAGAGAAACTTCCTGCGCAACACGTTGATACCGGAATGGGATTTGAGCGTTTGTGTATGGCATTGCAAGGAAAAACATCTAATTATGACACGGATGTTTTTACACCACTTATTGAAAAAGTAGAACAAATAACCGGATTAAAATACACTTCAAACGAAGTTTTAAATACTAGTGAAGAACAAAACAAGACCAATATTGCTATTCGTGTAGTGGTTGATCATGTTCGTGCGGTAGCTTTTGCTATTGCTGACGGACAATTGCCATCAAACACAGGAGCAGGATATGTAATTCGTAGAATTTTGCGTCGTGCGATTCGGTATGGATTTACGTTCTTGAATACCAAAGAACCGTTTATCAACCAATTGGTTGGCGTTTTATCCGATCAAATGGGGGAATTTTTTCCGGAAATCAGATCGCAACAACAATTGGTTACCAATGTGATTCGGGAAGAAGAAGCTTCTTTCTTGAGAACATTAGACCAAGGACTACAATTACTGGAAAATGTAGTTGCCGAAACGAAAGGGACAACAGTTTCAGGTACTAAAGCATTTGAATTATACGATACTTTTGGATTCCCAATTGATTTAACGGCATTAATCCTTAGAGAAAAAGGATTCGAACTCGACGAAGCTGGTTTTAATGTAGCCATGCAAGCTCAAAAAGCGCGTTCACGTGCCGCATCAGAAGTTTCTACTGAAGATTGGTCCGTATTAATCCCTGGAAATGTAGAAACGTTTGTGGGTTACGATCAAATTGAAACTGAGGTAAAAATTACGCGCATCCGTAAAGTAGACAGTAAAAAAGATGGTGTTTTGTACCAAATCGTTTTAGATAATACACCATTCTATCCGGAAGGTGGTGGGCAAGTTGGTGAAAAGGGAACTTTGGTTTCTGCAAATGAAACCATTGAAATCATCGATACTAAAAAAGAGAACAACCTGATTTTGCATTTTGCAAAAAAATTACCGGAAAATATAAATGCTGGTTTTGTGGCCAAGGTGAATCAGGATTTGAGAAGCTTGTCTTCTAGAAATCACTCGGCTACACATTTAATGCACCAAGCGTTAAGAAGTATTTTGGGAACACACGTGGAACAAAAAGGATCTTTGGTAAATCCAAATTATTTGCGTTTTGACTTTTCGCACTTTGCTAAAATGACGGAAACTGAATTGCAACAAGTAGAGGATTTTGTAAACGCAAGAATTCAAGAGCAATTACCACTAATTGAAAGAAGAAATATTCCTTTTGCACAAGCAGTTCAAGAAGGAGCGATGGCATTATTCGGAGAAAAATATGGAGATGAGGTTCGTGCTATTAAATTTGGCGAAAGCATGGAATTATGTGGGGGAATCCACGTAAAAAACACAGCTGAAATATGGCATTTCAAAATCGTTTCAGAAGGCGCGGTTGCAGCAGGAATTCGTCGAATCGAAGCCATTACAAGTGATGCCGTGAAAGCACATTTTGCATCCTATGAAAACACATTGAATGAAGTGAAAACAGCCTTGAAAAATCCTCAGGACATTTTGAAAGCCGTTCATTCGATGCAAGAAGAAAATGCTAAATTGGCCAAACAAATTGAGACTTTGGTGAAAGATAAAGTTAAAAATTTGAAAGCGAGTCTAACAGCAGAGATACAAGAAATCAATGGCGTTAAATTCCTCGCAAAACAAGTTGATTTGAATGTGGAAGGAGTAAAAGATTTAGCGTATGAATTAGGGAATTTAGGGAATAACTTATTTCTAGTTTTGGCAACAGCAGAGGAAGAAAAACCAATGTTAACGTGTTATATTTCTAAAGAATTAGTGGCGGAGAAAAACCTAAACGCAGGACAAGTAGTTCGTGAATTGGGTAAATTTATCCAAGGTGGCGGTGGTGGACAACCATTTTTTGCGACAGCAGGAGGGAAGAATGTGGCTGGAATTCAACAAGCATTGGAAAAAGCGATTGACTTTGTTAAGTAAAATATTTCTTGAAGATTATATTCATAATTTATTTAAAACTCAAATATTGTAAAAAGATATTTGAGTTTTTTTTATACAATTAATAGTGTTAAATTGGTTTTTTATTATTTAATTTATTAAAAATTATAATATGAAAAAAATAACTTTAATCTTAAGTGTTTTGATATTATCATCATGTTCAAGCGATAATAGCGAAAGTGATATAACGGTAACGCCACCATCGGTACTCGTCAAAAAAATTATTGAATTAGATAGGGATGGAAAAGAAATGAGTACGACTGATTTTGTTTACAACGGGAACAAAATCGTAAGTGAAGTTATAGCAAAAAAAGATCTTTCGGTAGTTGGGAATATAGGTTTTTTGTATAATTATAAAACTGAATACACTTATACGGGTAATTTAATTACGAGTATAAAAGTAAAAAATATTAATGCTAATCACGATAAACTTGTTCTGAAAACAGATTTTTTGTACGATAGTAACGAAGATTTAATTTCTTCTACCAGAGAACAATATTTTGATACGTTTAAAGGCGTGTTGAGAGTAGTATATAATAAAATAAATATGAATACTGTCAATTGCAAAATGTTCTCTAGTGATTCTAGGGATATGATAGAAACTCAAATTTGGGAAGGAAAGTTTTCTTTTGATGCAAATAAAAATCTTATTAAATCAGAGTCTTTGGATGCTAGTTTTCTTTTTGCCAGTTTTGAGTATGATTCGAAATCAAATGCTAAAAAGAATGTTTTAGGTTTAAATAAAATTATCTTTCAAGAGATTGCACCTCTTTATAATGCCTCAACCTTACGATATCATTTGCATAAGTTTAATAATGTTTCGAAATCTAATATTTCTGTCTTTTTCCCTACATTTAATCAATATACTTATAATGCTAGCGGATATCCTAGTGAGATGAAAGCGTATTATATCTATAATGGAAAGAATATTCACGATGCAACTTTTCAATATTTTTATGAATAAATTTTTGAGTGTATAGGATTGATAAACCCTTTCAAAGTTTAAAACTCTGAAAGGGTTTTTTTATACCAATGAAAAAAGAACTAAATCTCATATAATTCGCTAAAATTATTCAAATTTGTAGTAAATAAAAAACAATGCAATTCAGAACCCAAATTCCCATTTCTAAAAGTAATTATCCTTTAGATTACAATTCTAAAATTGTGTCTTTGGGTTCGTGTTTTGCGGAAAACATGGGTGAGAAATTCAATTATTTTAAATTTCAAAATACTATAAATCCTTTCGGAATAATTTTCAATCCAGTCTCTATTGAAAAACTAATTTACCGTATTGCTAATCAATTTTTTTTTACAGAGAAAGATATTTTTTTTCATAATGAACGCTGGCATTGTTATGAGGTTCATTCAGATTTTAGTGATGTTAACCAAAATGAATTGCTTGGAAAATTGAATACTGTTTTAAGAATTTCATTGATACAACTATTTCAAGCTTCGCATCTAATTGTCACTTTTGGAACTTCTTGGGTTTATCGAAATTTTGAAAGTAATGCTATTGTTGCCAATTGCCATAAAATGCCGCAAAATCAATTTAAAAAAGAAATTTTGTCAGTGGGGACAATTGAGAATTCTATTAAAAACACCATTGATTTAATCAAAAAAATAAATCCTAATTGTAATTTTATCTTCACGGTTTCACCAGTACGACATATAAAAGACGGTTTTGTGGAGAATCAGTTGAGTAAAGCACATTTGATTTCGGCTATTCACAGTATTCTGAATTCTGAACAATGCAAGCTGAATACCGAATACTTTCCTTCTTACGAAATTATGATGGATGAACTTCGGGATTACCGTTTTTATGCAGAAGATATGTTGCATCCCAATCCAGTGGCAATCGATTATATTTGGAAACGTTTCAAGGAAACAACGATTTCTGAAACTGCTTTTGATTTGATGGACGAAGTGGAAGGGATTCAAAAAAATCTTTCCCACAAGCCTTTTAACCCCAATTCTGAAAGCCATTTAAAGTTTGAGTTGAAAGTAAGAGAAAAAATCACTAAATTGGAGAATCAATATTCATTCCTGAAATTTTAATTATGCTTAGAAGAATACTTATTGGAGTAGCAGTTATCGGTGGAATATTTTTATTATTCAAATACTGCGATTTTAAGAAAAAAGATGATGAAGAGATCCAGTACAATACGAATCTCATTCAACAACAAATTCTAAATGTTGGAAAATTAGTAGTTACTGAAGGTCATTTCTCGGAAGTGATTACCTATAAGAACCAGCAAAAATACTTATTGGATATGCTTTCATTCGAAAAAAAAGCCTTGGTTATCGTCAATGCTGATGTAACCGTTGCGTATGATTTACACAAAATGAAGTACGACATCAATGAAAAAAACAAAACCATCACAATTCTCAGTATTCCTAAAGAAGAGATAAAAATAAGCCCGGATATTCAGTTCTATAATGTAGAACAAAGTAAATTAAATCCATTTACGGGGGATGATTACAATAAAATCAACAAATCGGTAAAAGCGAATCTAGCTAAGAAAATAGAAAAATCAGCATTGAAAACGAATGCTCAGAACCGCTTGATAAGTGAATTATCTAAAATATTGATTTTGACCAATACCATGGGTTGGAAATTGCAATACGAAGGAAAGGTAATCGAAAGCGAAAAAGATTTTGGGCAAAAAATAAAATTATAATAAAATGAACCGCAGATTGCTTTGCCTGTTTACTTTGGCTCGGGTCATAGATTTTAGATAATTCTAATAATCTATAAATCTGCGGTTCATTTATTTTTAAGCTTTCTCTTTGTCAAAAATAAGATCCAAACCACCAGCAATCAAATGCGCTACTTCGGGTCTTTTTTCTTTTAATTGATTGAGATAAATCATTGTTTCTTGTAGTAGTTGCGGTTCGTTTCTCTCTTTCAAAAGCTCCGTAATTTCAACAGCTAATAGCCAGTCGTTTGGGTGATTGGTGCGTAATTTATTAAAAATTGGCACTAAAGAAGTTTCTGTATCCTTGGTTTCTCTACTATTTCGAACCGCTTTGTATAAAACCTCTAAATCATCCCGTTCTGCAGTGTGTTTTGCTTTGATGGTTTTGCTTGTCGGGACATGCGAAATTAAATCAAAACTGTTTACATCAGCTGGGCCCGAAAAAGCAGAAATCACTTTTTTACCTACAGCCATATCGTAAATCCCCCATTCTGGTTGAAATAAAATAGTTTTTCCGTGAGTAACGGTACAGTTTTTTAAGCTGATTAAAATAATTTCTCCGTGCAGGTTACGTGATCCAGTGATAATTTCTCCCGTGACGGTAATATTTCCTTCAAATGCCAAGGTTACACTTTTGTTTTCAGTGATGGAATAGGCGTTTAAATCTCTAGGACTCATGTCTTCAATGGCGAGATTTATTCCTTTTAATTTTCCAATAGGACTTCCAAAACCTTCGACATGTTTAGCCGTTCCATGGCCTACTAATTCTTTCTCACGGTATGACAATGCTGTTTTTCCCGTTGTTTGAATATAAACAGGTTTTCCTTCTTCTTCAATAACATTGGTGAAAACTCCCGAAATCTGGATTCCAGTACTCAATTCAATCGTTCCTAAAGCATTCGAATGAATTAGTTTATTAATTCCTGACAATCCTCCAGTACGCAACGCCATTTTATTAGCAAACTCTTCCAGAACCAAGCTTAAATAAGCAAAATCTGGAGTGACGTAAAGCTGTGGTTGCAGTTTCGTAATATCAAAGCTCTGGTTCGCTGCTGATAAGTCGTAAGGAATTTTCTTTACATTATCCGTCATGCACCACGCACTTTCACCTATAGATGATAAGAGTCCAGCCCCATAAAGTTTGGGATTATCAGTAGTCCCTATCAAGCCATATTCCACAGTCCACCAATGCAGATTTCTAATTTGTGCCATTTCTGATAATTCACCCATATTATTTTGCAAATCTTCCACTGCTTTTTCGGCAGCATCAATATCGGCTTGCGGCGTATCTTCAGCTTCTTTCAAGATAGAAAGCAGTCGGATGGCTTCATACATTTGGTAATCTTTATGCGAAGAAATCGCTTTACAGCCTATTTCTCCAAAACGACGCAGGTATTCCGCATATTCAGGATTGGCAATAATGGGCGCGTGACCAGCACCTTCATGAATGATATCCGGTGCGGGCGTGTATTCTATATGTTCAAGTTGGCGAATATCAGAAGCAATTACAAGGACATTATACGCCTGAAATTCCATAAAAGCATTCGGCGGAATAAATCCGTCCACGGCAACGGCAGCCCAACCTATTTCGGTCAAAATTCGGTTCATGCCATACATACTCGGGATGTTATCAATCTCGATTCCCGTTTTCTTCAAACCTTCTAAGTAGGAACTATGTGCGACTTTTGACAAATAATCTACGTTTTTGCGCATCACAAACCGCCAAACCGCTTGATTTATGGGCGTGTAATCACTATAATTCTGAGATTTTATGAATTGTTTTAAGTGTTTTGGCAATCGGTCTAATAACGGATTGCTTTCTATAGTTGTGTTCATATCGAAAACGTTGTAGTTTTATTGCAAAAGTACGAATTCCAAGAGCGATTTCCCGCTTTTCATTACAAGTTTTTGCAAATCCGTTCGTTCTTCTACCGTTACCGCAGGAGCAAATTAAAGAGTTTTTCCTATTTTCTCCCTTTCCTTTGGAGAGGGTTGGGGAGAGAAGTCGCTCTGCTGCAACAAGAAAAACCAAAACGGCTTTTGCAAAAAGCTTTTCATTGCAAACGAAGTTCACTGAACTCCATTAAAAATAAAAGTATAGTGAAGTAATCGGGCTAGGGGATTAGAAGATGTTTTTGTATTGACTATTTCACCAACTCAAACACCAAAACTTGTGTTTTTTGTTTGTCAGAAAAATTATTATCCGTAACAAAAATGATGGATGGATTACCATTTGCCAATTTAGGTCCAAAAGTAAGCCCTTCGATATTATCGATAAAAATTCCTAAATCATCCATGTTCAGCAACAGTTTTTTAGAAGCCAATTCTAATTTTTGGTTTTGCAAGGAAGGGTGATTCTTAACGTTAGTGGCCTTTTTCAAGTCGCATAAAAATACTTTTACAGTGCAGGCTTGTGTTCCGGTAGAATAGGAACGTTCCACAACCAACAATTGGTTTTTATCATAATACTGAATTGCCGAAACACCATTGACAGCAAAAGTCCCTTTCGGATTAGGCTCACGAGCAATAGGCTCCAGTTGGTAGCCATATTGAGCGGTGTTCTTTTTTGTTTTGGCATTAAATTGATACAATCGGATCAAACCGCCTTTGCTGGTATTGGCTTGGTTGCCATCTTCAAAAAGCGGTTCTTCAATGTTCGCAAAGATGTTTTTATAGTTTTTGTCAAAAGTAATCCCTTCTAAAGTGCCGTTATTTCTTGGACCTTTTTCCAGTTGGTGCATTTTTAAATTTTCAGGTAATGTGATGTTACCCAGAAAATCACCTTTTAAATCCATGAAATTCAACGAAGGATTCTGTAAAACTTCCTTATCTGCAGTTAGCACTCGCGCGCCTTCACTGCACCAAACCAAAGTCTTTGTTTTTGGATTGAATCGGATGTCTTCGGGATCTGCGGAGGTTGTTGGCGTGGTGTTCCAATTGCCATACACTTTTCCAGTTTCATTTTTTAAAGTGCTGACACTTTGGAAATCGATCCCTTCTACTTTATTTTCGAGCAAACGAATTTTTGCAGTATAAAATCTAGAATCGTTAAACACGGATCTGTCATCACTTATCAAATAATACAAATCGTTTTTTGCATCATAATCGATTCCGGACAATCCGCCCACTTTTGTATTTTGAAACATTTCATCAAAAGGAATTTCAATGTAACGGATCAGTTTTAAACTTGGAGTTGGTTTGTTTTTAGTGGTTTGTTTTAAATTGGAACAAGAAAGTAGAAAAGTGGGTATAACGACAAGAAATAATAGTTTGCGCATAAAATAGTGTGTTGCTGTTTGCAAAAAGGAACTGATTTTGGATTAAAAACTACGAATTGTTTGTTTGATTTTTTTCAAGATTGCGGAAATAGTCAATTTTATAATGGAACATTTCAGCCATATTTTTGGCACGAAGTTTCGCTTCTTCGGCTAATGGACCTGCAAATAAACTATCGGTAGTTTCCGTAAAAATTTGCATCCAGCGATCAAAATGTTCTTTGGCAACCGGTAATTGTTTGTGTGGTGGAAAAGGACTCCCGGAATAGGAATGCACTTCAAGTAAAATAGTCTGCCAAAAGCGATACATTTTTTCTAAATGTTCCGGCCAACGGTTGCCTATTTTTTCGTTGAATATGGGTCCGATAAATTCATCTTTTTGAACTTTAGAATAAAAAGTATCCACTAGTAATTTGATATCTTCGAATGTGATAATGTCGTTAAATTGTGCCATGATTGGGTATGAAAAAAGCCTACGCAAAGGTAGGCTTTTATGTTGAAATGTAATAGTAAACTATTTTGCTTTAGGCGGAAATTGTTCAAGAATTTTTGCCACAAATTCATTAATTTGTTTTTCTTTTTCAGAGCGATTTTCAGTTAAGTATCCTACACCTTCGCCTTGCCAAACTAATTCTTTTTTCTTAGCATCGATTAAATCAATATACAGTGTTCCTTCGGTTGATGACGAAACATAAGTGCTTCTTCCGCCCCATAAATATGGATTCCATCCCCATCCCCAACCATAACCCCATCCTGCGTTGTATTGGTTTACATCAATTTTTTCCCTTTCTTTGGTTAGTATATTAATTAGCAGATCGGGGTTTTCGCTTCTGGTCATTCCTTTTTTACCCAATTCTTGGTCTATGGCATTCAGGATTCTTTTTTTGTCCAATTCTGAAATTTCAACTTTATCAATTCCTTTTTTATGAAAGGCATACGTTTTGTATTGACTGAAATTTACATTATTATCATAATCTGAATATACTTTTACAGAACTGCAAGAGGCAATTATGAAAAGTAGAAATACGGGTATAAGTTTAATTGCTTTCATGATATGACTGTTTGGTTTACTTTATGTTATTTAAAGATACGCTCAAATTTTTAAAAATCCAACAAATTATCGGCTACTATATTAGGGATGGTAACTTTCAATAAAGGTTGCGTTTCCATAGCTCTTTTTATGGCAAATAATGCTCCTTCATTTCTAGCCCAACTTCTTCTAGAAATCCCATTATTAACATCCCAGAAAAGCATTGATGTTAAACGTTTTGAAGCTTCTTTTGAACCATCAAGAACCATACCAAATCCACCGTTAATCACTTCGCCCCAGCCTACGCCGCCGCCATTGTGGATGGATACCCAAGTTGCTCCTCTAAAGCTGTCTCCAATGACGTTTTGTATTGCCATATCGGCTGTAAAACGGGAACCGTCATAAATATTAGATGTTTCTCTATACGGAGAATCAGTTCCCGAAACATCGTGGTGATCGCGTCCTAAAACAATAGTTCCTATTTCTCCATTAGCAATAGCCTGATTAAATGCTTCGGCAATTTTTACCCGTCCTTCAGCGTCGGCGTAAAGAATGCGAGCTTGGGAGCCTACGACCAGTTTATTTTCCTGAGCACCTTTTATCCAATGGATATTGTCCTGTAGTTGTTGTTGAATTTCTTCAGGTGCAGTTTTAGCTATTTCCTCGAGAACTTGGCAGGCAATTACATCTGTTTTGGCTAAATCTTCCGGTTTTCCAGAAGCACAAACCCAACGGAAAGGACCAAAACCATAATCAAAACACATGGGCCCCATAATATCTTGTACATAACTTGGATACCTAAAATCGATTTGGTTTTCGGCCATTACATTAGCACCGGCGCGGGAGGCTTCCAGTAAAAAAGCATTACCGTAATCAAAGAAATAGGTTCCTTTAGCAGTATGTTTATTTATTGCAGTCGTATGACGGCGTAAAGTTTCTTGAACTTTTATTTTAAATAGATCAGGAGTATCAGCCATCATTTCATTGGCGTCTTCAAAGGAAATATCAGCAGGATAATAGCCGCCAGCCCAAGGGTTATGTAGCGAAGTCTGATCAGATCCTAAATCGATATGGATATTCTCTTGGTCAAATTTTTCCCAAACATCAACTATATTACCCAGATACCCAATGGAAACGATCTCTTTATTGGCTTGCGCCAAAAAGACTCTTTTTACGAGTTCATCCACATTTTCAATCACTTCATTGATCCATCCTTGACTGTGGCGAATGTGCGTAATTTTAGGGTTTACTTCGGCACAAACGGTGATGCAACCGGCAATATTGCCTGCTTTAGGTTGTGCACCAGACATTCCGCCCAAACCCGAAGTGACGAATAAGCCGCCTTTTGGACTGCGTTTTATTTTTCTAAAACCATTCAAAACCGTAATTGTTGTTCCGTGTACGATTCCTTGCGGACCAATGTACATGTAACTTCCTGCCGTCATTTGCCCGTATTGTGAAACGCCTAATGCATTCATTTTTTCCCAATCGTCGGGTTTAGAATAATTAGGAATTACCATTCCGTTTGTAACGACAACTCTTGGAGCTTCTTTATGCGAAGGAAATAATCCCATGGGATGTCCTGAATAGATCGTCAGAGTCTGCTCATCGGTCATTTCCGATAAATATTGCATAGTCAATAGGTATTGTGCCCAGTTTTGAAAAACGGCACCATTGCCACCATAGGTAATTAATTCATGCGGATGTTGCGCTACAGCATAATCCAAATTATTTTGAATCATGAGCATAATTGCTTTTGCCTGTTCACTTTTTCCAGGATATTCCGCAATTGGTCGCGCGAACATTTTATAATCCGGGCGCAAACGATACATATAAATACGACCATAGATTTCTAATTCTTCTGAGAATTCTTTTACTAATACGGCATGATGGTGGGGTTCAAAATAACGAAGGGCATTTCGTAGCGCTAGTTTTTTTTCTTCACCAGAAAGAATTTCTTTTCGCTTTGGTGCGTGATTGATTTCTATTTCGTACGGTTTTGATTTGGGTAAGATAGACGGTATTCCTTGCTGTATTTGTTCTTTAAATGTCATATTTTGGTTGGTTCAGTTAATCGTAACTTTGGATGTTTAATACCATTAAAAAATTACTTTGTTTTAATGGTATTTGTTTTTTTATCAAATCCATAAGGACAATGGCGACAGCCACTTTTACAACAGTAGCCTCGTTTTAGATGGTGTTTTTCAGTAAAACATTTATATCCTTCGGGTGTATAATAGAAGTCTTCGCCTTCGATTAATTTATTTTCGTTACTTTGGTCAATCATATTTTAGTATTGTTCTAGAGTACAAATTAATCAATTTGCTTTAATTAATAAAATACTCAAACGATTGCGTCTTTAATTAAATCGAGCTATTTTAGTACTACAAATTTATAAATTTATAGCGAATGTTGCTGATTGTTACTAAATATTTAATTCCAAAAGGATATCGTGGGTTAGCAGTATTTCCTTTTATTTTATTAAAATTTAAGGAAGATAAAGTCAATACCATTTTGATCAATCATGAAAAAATTCATCTTCGCCAGCAATTAGAATTTTTGATCATTCCTTTTTTTGTGTGGTATTTGACAGAATATCTTATTCGAGTAATGCAATATAAGAATACTGACTTAGCCTATAGAAATATTAGCTTTGAAAGAGAAGCATATGCTAATGAATCAGATTTGAATTATTTAAAAAGAAGACCTTTTTTTGGGTTTTTAAATTATTTGCATAAAAAATCACTGAGAAAATAGTGAAATACTTTTTGACCAAGGCAATTAATTCTAAATAAGCATATATTGAAATTAATTGTAGCCGATTGGGTATTTTATCGCTGAATTTTAAACGTTGATGATTCACGTTTTGGAGCAATTTATTACTCAAATATAGCAGAATCTTAATTATTTAAAGAAAGGATACTACTTGTTTTATTTAATAAATCATTAAGATGTCTAGTCAATCCTATAGCACAAACTACAGTAAAATCTCTGATATTATTTTTTTGTAAGAAAAAAAACAGATACTTCATAAAATTATTTTTATTTATAATCCAATAAAATTTTGATCATAAAACTGAGTATTTGCTATAAATAGTAGGTTAAATTCATGCTTTTTTGAAATATTGATAATGCCAAAAAAGTTTAAATCAAATTCATTATCCTTTTTAAATATAGTTAAGCCAGTGAAATAACACCACCTTTGCATCTTATTAAAGTTAAAAAAGTAAAATATGTTGTTTTTCAATAAATTATTGCTTGATTTAAATAGAGTAATAAAAATAAATTATGAAAAATAACATTCGGTACGTATTGACTTTATTCTTGTTAATCTCTAAAATAGCTAGTGCTCAAGTGGGGATTGGTACAATAAATCCTGATATTTCATCAATATTAGATATTCAATCGAGCAATAAAGGATTTTTAATGCCTCGCCTAACTACATTGCAAAGAGATGCAATAAGTTCACCTGCAGCTGGACTTCTAATCTACAATAAAACGACTTCCTCTTTTAATTTTTATAATTTGGGTTGGCAAGATTTTGCCACAGGTCTAGTTTTACCAATAAACGGTGGGACAGGAATATCTAATGATAATTCATCAACTCTAGCCTTGCCGGGGATGTTTGCGACTACAATCAGGACTACAAGCACAACTGATGTAACACTTCCAACAACGGGTGTTTTGTACGGAACGGAAGCAGTGAGTATAACTTCTGCACAAATTTTAAATTCGCTAAACGATGAAACGGGAAGTAGAAAGTTGGTTTTTTCTGAATCTCCAACTTTTACAGGAATACCTACTGCTGTTACAGCAGTACTTGGAACAAATACCACGCAGCTAGCAACAACCGCTTTCGTATTAACAAATAGTCCAAGTATTTATCAATCTGTAGATGGAACTGGGGACATAACAACTAGATCTTCAACAGATATTGTAGTTCCAGGGATGTCAATAAGTCCTCAGGCAGGAACTTATGCAGTCAGTTTCAATGCGGAATATAAATTAATTGCAGGAAATAAAACGACTCAAGCAGCGACAGATTTAAATTTTTTTTATAATCAATTAGTTGCTATTTCTGCTACAAATATTGATCATGGAGCTGCATTTGGAAGTGAGACTTTATTTCCAGGAATTTATAGCACACCAGCAGCAGGTTCAGCATCAGGGATACTTATATTAGATGGAAGAGGGGATTCTAACGCTCTTTTTATTTTTAAATTTGGAGCGGCGTTTAATACCGTGGCGGGCACTAAGATTGTTTTAATTAATGGCGCATCTGCGACAAATATTTTTTGGATAGCAGAGGGAGCAATAGGTCTTGGTGCATCCACTAAGATGAAAGGAACTTTGCTCTCAAAGAGTGGCGCGGTTGCAGTAGGGGCTGATTGTATAGTTAATGGTAGATTACTTTCGGGTTTTGGATCTATAGGTATTGATGGTTCAACGATTACTAAAACTTTTGATAGCTCCTATGCTAATTTAGGAGCATTATCCTCTTTTGCTGTTTTTACTTCTTCAGGTGAGGTTGGAAATTCAGGTTTTTCCGATATTACAGGAGATATAGGTACACATTCTGGTGCTATAACTGGATTTGAAGGTTCGAATGTTATGGGAGGTTTTTTCACCCCTACTGTCAGTAGTGCGTATGCCAGTTTTAGTGTTTATCAAAATGATATTTTAATTACCAATTCGACTAGATTTAGATTGAGTACTGTTAATACAGCTGATATAACTTTGCAGGCAATAGCTACTGTTTCATCAGGTCAAAGTATCGATATCAGATGGAGTGTAGATACAGGACTTATAAAATTAGGAAATAGGATATTAACAATTATCAATGTTAGATAATTTATTATTTATTTGCTAACGATAAATTCAAAATTCTTTAAATACAAAATGGGACTTTCAAAGAGTAAAAATTGCTGTGTATGCAGAATCGATGAGGATTCCAATTTCTTAAAATAGAATTCTCTACCTATTTATATCAAATAGCTTTTTTAAAGTTGAAATTTATTGTACGATTTTGGAAATATTTAAAATTAAATAAAAATAGGTTTTGATCGATGCAATAATTTTTTAAACTTCCTTAAGGAATATTTAAAAAAATTAAACAAAAAAATAAGAAATAACATATTTAAATTAAAAAAACAGCTAATAAAAAGATATATTGTTCTTTTTGAGAGTATTTTGGCCAACTAGCGGCTTTTTTTTTTAAATTTATATAGTTTTAAATCAAGATTTTATTTTTAAAAAAAATTCAAAAAACTACTTTGATGTTTTTCTTCAATAATTTTTGTGATTGAAACGCATTAAAAATTAAAAACTTTTAAAGAATTTAATAAAATAAATTTTTAAAATTAACTTAATACAATAACTTATGAGCTTAAAATTACTTAAGAAACTAGTGCCTGCTGTTATAGGTTTTTTGTTTCAATGCAACATTGATGCACAGGTGTATGTGAGTCCTAACAGTTACGTATTTGTTAATAACGAGGTTGTTTTTATCAAGCAAGATTTGGAATTAAATGCAGCTAATAGCTTTTTTTATTTAAGAAGAGATGCTCAGTTATTACAAGGTTCATCTACCATCGGAACTAATAAGGGTTTAGGTAATTTATCTGTTTTTCAGGAAGGGACAACAAATAATTTTCAATATAATTATTGGTGTTCTCCAGTTGGAGGAAATAGTGCCGCTGCTGGAAATTCACCTTTTGGAATTACCCAACTCAAGGACATAGTTGATTTGACCAACAGTAATAATCCAACTATCTTGGCGAGGAACAATTATAATGGTACCGCTAGTCCTTTTGCAATAGCTCCTTATTGGGTTAATAAATTGATTGGTACATCTAGTTTTTCAAGTTGGGTTCAAGTTGGGGCTATATCAGATATTAACACTGGAGAAGGATTTACGATGAAAGGAACTTCTGGGACTAATTTGATTACTGTAAACGGGGTCCAAAATAATCCTACAAGTCAGCAAAGGTATGATTTTAGAGGAAAACCAAATGATGGAACCATTAATATCCCTGTAGCACTTGGTCAATTTACATTGACTGGAAATCCATATCCCTCAGCAATCGATTTGTCTGCTTTTTTAACTGCTGCAACAAATTCTACAGGAGTTGCATATTTTTGGGAACAGGATAAAACGGTTAGTTCTCATCTTATAACAGATTATAAAGGGGGTTATGGTACCTTTTCCCCATTATCTGGATCTGGAATCTATGTGCCCGCAACATTTTATTCGTATGATGGATTAGGTAATCAAGGGTCAAGTGCTGGAACTGGAGCGTCGTACGAGAGACGTTTTTCACCTATTGGTCAAGGCTTTTTGATTAGTGGTTTAGCAAACGGTTTCGTTCAGATGAAGAATAATTACAGAGTATTTGTAAAGGAAGGTGCGGCAAATTTTTCTCAATTTAATAAAAATGTAAATCAAAATAACACAAAAAGCAATTCCAAGAACTCTTCTTCTATTCAATCAGTTTCAGGATTTGATTATTCCACTTTAAGTTTAGTCCCAATCCCACAAATTAGATTAAATACATTGATGAATAATCAAGGAGTTCGTCAATTGGCTTTGGCATTCATTCCAGAAGCAACAGATGGTATCGATCACGCGATGGATGCTAAGTCATCCAGTGATAATCTTCAGGCAGATGTTTATTTTCTCTTAGAAGGCTTAGAGTTCGTTATTGATGCAATAAATTTTGATATTGATAAAAAAATACCATTAGGATTTAAAAATCTGAAACAAGCCAATTATAAAATTACAGTGAACGAAATTATAAACTTTACAGCATTGAATGCAATTTATTTACACGATAAAGTTAAAGATTTGTATTATGATATTAAAAACGATTTTCATGAAATGGAATTGCCTGCTGGAGTGAATAACACACAGTTTGAAATTACGTTTAAAAATAATTTGACATTAGGAGTTGAAGATGCGACGCACAAAAATTTCATAATTTATCAAGATAATAATACTAAAAACTTAAACATAAGTAATCCTTTGCAAATGGACCTTGCAACTTGTGGTTTGTATGATATTGCTGGAAAACTAATTTTTCATAAAAAGGACTTGGGAACGGGTGCATTATTTACATTTTCTACAGTTGGACTTAGTGATGGAATTTATATCGTGAAGATTGCAACTAAAGATAAAATACAAATGGGACAAAAAATAATTATTAGAAAATAAAACATGTTGAATTAATAACACCAAATGCAATCTTTAGAGGTTGCATTTTTTGTTAGATATAAAAATTTTATCTTTGTAAAAAAAAATCTTTGAATCAAAAGTTAACAATGTTATTTCAGAACTCCATTTCAGTTCAAATCAAAAGGGAAGATTTGATTCATCCTTTTGTTTCCGGTAATAAATTCCGGAAATTGAAATATAATTTGCTTAAAGCTAAAGAGGAAAATCAAGATACGATAGTAACTTTTGGAGGTGCTTTTTCAAATCACATAGCAGCAGTAGCTTATGCAGGAAAAGAAAAAGGATTTAAAAGTATCGGGATAATTCGTGGGGATGAAATAGCCAAAAAAATATCTGAAAATCCAACGTTATTATTCGCTCAAAATTGTGGTATGAAATTTGAATTTATATCACGGGATGAATACCGCCAAAAAAATGAATTATCTTTCTTAGAAAGTTTAAAACAAAAATTCGGAAAATTTTATTTAATCCCTGAAGGAGGAACTAATGATTTAGCCATTAAGGGGTGTCAGGAAATCCTAACTACCGATGATGCCGAGTTTGACTATATTTGTTGTTCAATTGGAACTGGCGGAACTATTTCAGGAATAATAAATACCGCTTTAGCCCACCAGAGGGTTTTAGGATTTCCTGCTTTAAAAGGCGATTTTCTCCAAGAGGAAATTCGTAATTTTGTCCAAAACGATAATTGGGAATTAATAACAGAGTATCATTTTGGTGGATACGCAAAAGTCAACACAATTTTAATTGACTTTATTAATCAGTTTTATTCTGAAAATAAGATTCCTTTGGATCCGATTTATACTGGAAAGATGGTTTTTGGCGTTATAGATCTAATTCATAAAAACTATTTTCCTGCTAACTCAAAAATTTTACTAATTCATACCGGAGGAATTCAGGGAATTCAAGGAATGAAAATGAAATTAATTAATAAACAATTACCAACAATAAATATAAATGTTTAAAAAAATCCTACTAATTTTTACCATAATTACTTTGATAGGCTGTAACGCCGCAAAGCCAGTTATTGTAACTACCAAAAAAACGCCTTTACGATCAAAAACTGAAATAGTCAGAACAATCAAGAAAACGAATCCTACGGTCCCAAAGACAACTAAACCTATAGTTTCGAAACAAGTAAGGCCAGAACAGAAAAAAAATGAAAGTGAAATAATTGTTTCAACCTCAAAAACTATAGTTACAAATGATGTGGTTAGCCAATACATTTCTCAATATAAAGATGCTGCAATGGGAAATATGAGAAATTATGGAATTCCAGCAAGCATAATTTTAGCTCAGGGAATTCTGGAATCTGGAGCAGGAAGGGGAGATTTAGCTTTAAATGCCAACAATCATTTTGGAATAAAATGTCATGAGGGCTGGACTGGTGAAACAGTAAAACATGATGACGACTCCTCGCAAGAATGCTTCAGGAAATATGATAATCCAGCAGAATCATTTAAAGACCATGCCCTATTTCTAACGGGAAGAAGCCGGTATGCTAAACTTTTTGGGTTTTCAAAAGATGATTACAAAGCCTGGGCCAGAGGACTTCGATCAGCTGGATATGCTACAGACCCAAAATATCCCGACAAATTAATCTCCTATATTGAGCGTTATCATTTGGATGAATATGACAATCAGGTTTTAGATGTTAATTATGTTTCCAATGAAAAACGGATGGTTGAGAAATTAACGGTAGAATTGAAAAGTCCAATACATCAGGGATTGATTTCGTATGTAGTTCAAAAAGGGGATACGCTGTATTCTATTTCTAAAAAATTTGAATTAAGGATTGAAGATTTAAAACAAAGAAATAATCTTTCCGATAATTCCCTTTCTATTGGACAAAAATTGGTTGTAAAATAATTTAAAATAACGATAATTCATATATTATAAATGTTGTATAAAAGAAGCAGTCAGCTTTTTGCTGAAGCAGAAAAAGTAATCCCAGGAGGTGTAAATTCGCCAGTAAGAGCTTTTAAAGCGGTGGGTGGAACTCCAATTTTTGTCAAAAGTGCCAAAGGCGCTTATTTGTATGATGAAGATGGAAACCGTTTGATTGATTATATCAATTCTTGGGGACCAATGATTTTAGGCCATGCTTACGAACCAGTAGTGCAAGCCGTGATTGAGAAAGCTAAGTTAGGAACTTCATTTGGTATGCCTACAGAATTGGAGACGCAAATTGCCGCATTAGCCGTAGCAATGGTTCCAAATATCGATAAAATTAGATTTGTAAACTCCGGTACCGAAGCCTGTATGAGTGCTGTAAGATTGGCTCGTGGATTTACCAAAAGAGATAAAATAATAAAATTTGCCGGTTGTTATCACGGTCATTCCGATTCGTTTTTAATCCAAGCGGGAAGCGGTGCCATTACTTTTGGTTCACCAAACAGTCCAGGAGTAACAGCAGGCACAGCCAAAGATACTTTGCTTGCAAAATACAATGACTTAGAAAATGTAGCGACTTTAATTGAAGCTAATAAAAATGAAATTGCAGCCATAATCGTGGAACCAGTTGCGGGAAATATGGGTTGTATTCCGCCAAACAAAGGTTTTTTAGAGGGCTTACGCCAATTGTGTACCGATAATGGAATTCTATTGATTTTTGATGAGGTGATGACTGGTTTCAGACTTGCTAGAGGCGGTGTTCAGGAGTTATTTGATGTAAAGGCTGATATTGTTTGTTTTGGGAAAGTAATCGGTGGAGGATTGCCCGTTGGAGCTTTTGCAGCTCGTGCAGAAATTATGAATTATCTGGCTCCGTTAGGCCCGGTTTACCAAGCGGGAACTTTATCAGGAAATCCATTGGCAATGGCAGCTGGATTAGCAATGTTGCAAGCATTAGATGCTGATCGTGGTATTTTTAAAAGATTAGAAGAGAAAACAGCGTATTTGGCTGCAGGAATTGATAAAGTGCTCAAAGCAAATAATGTGACGTTTACAATAAATACTATTGGATCTATGATTTCGATTCATTTTGATGCGACTCCGGTTGTAGACTTTCAAACCGCTGCAAACGGTGATAACGAAACGTTCAAAAAATTCTTTCACGGATTGTTGCAAGAGGGAATTTATATTGCGCCATCCGCTTATGAAACGTGGTTTATTACTGATGCATTAACCTATGAGGATCTTGATTTTACCATTCGAGCGGTAGATAGTGTATCCAAAAATTTTTAATAAAATTAAAGCCCCTAATTTGGGGCTTTTTTATGAAATAAGATGAAATAGTTTAAGGGAACAGATTATTTTTTATCACCCATTTTTGCTAGTTTTCCGTCTTTATTGTGCATCATTCTCTTTTTCATTCCGTGATGTCTTTTATCTTTCAGGTCATCCCATTTTTTATATTGGTCTGCTGAAAGAACCTTTTTCATTCGTTCTTTCATCGCAATTTGTTCGTCTAACATTTGGCTTTTTTTAGCATAAAGTTCGTCAGTAGTAAGTTGTTTTTTAGCGGAATCTTTAGTTGCTTTTTTCTCTGTGATTTTAGCCTCTCTTTTGGTGCTTTGTTCAGCGATAATTTTACTTATTTCTTTTTGTTGAGAAGCATTCAAATCTAATTCTAAAGTCATCTTTTTCAAGTGCAACTGATTTTTTTGCTCTAGAGTCATTTGCTCCATTTTGGCTCTCTCTGGTCTTGCTTTTCTTTCCTGTGCAAAGCTTGTCATTCCGACAACTAATAATGCAACGATAAATAATTTTTTCATTTGTCTTGTTTTAAGTTTTATAGGTATAAGACAAGGATAGGTTTTAAAAGTTTAATCGTTAACAAAAGTTTATCGTTTTATTTTTAGGATTAAATAGGAAAATAAAATTGTTTTTTTGTAGAAAAAGGTATTAAAGAAGTCCTGTTTATAGATTTTAGAGCATGATAATTATCAGTTTTTTTACGGTTTTGTTTCTCGACTTTTGTGGTTTATTTATTTAAATTATTATAGCATGACAAAAAATAATCCACTTCATACTTTTCATATTCCGGTTATGGGACTTGCTTATACAATTGATAGTCCGATACGAGTGGCTCAGTATGGAATATCGTCTGTAATTTCTATTATGGATGATGATCTTATCGAAAAAATGAATGCTTTTTACAGCAAGAAATTTAACCTTCCTTATTTGGAAATTACCCTAAAAATGCATGATTATCGCGCAAAACGCATTACTTCTTATTTGAATTTGGTAGATAAAATCGTCAAGGAAAAATTTGAAAAATTCAAAGTGGAGTTATCCGAAAGTAAATCAGCCTTGGAGAATTTCATCACCATGCTACCCAACAAATCCGAGATTAAAACAGGTTTACAAAATTTGATGGGCGATGGTTTTGCTTTCAAAGAAAATATCAAAAATTATCTGGAGAAAAATCTTTATCCTGGCAATATAGATGTTAATATTATGACTAAACTCGATAAGGATAATTTCATCAAAGAGGAACAATTGCCAATTATTTTTAATGATGCACATGCAGCCCTTCGTGGATTTGTCAATAGTACATTAGAATCATCTGTTGTTTTATCGGCGGGGATGAATCCAAGATTATACAGTTATTTCGAAAGTTTTACAGATTTTTTCCCTGATTCAAGCAACATGCTAAAAAAGAAAATCACGTTGAAAGTAAGTGATTTCCGTTCAGCGATGATTCAAGGAAATTTTTTAGCTAAAAAAGGACTTTGGGTCTCTGAATATCGAATCGAATCCGGATTGAATTGCGGCGGACACGCTTTTGCTACTGAAGGCTATTTGTTAGGACCAATTCTAGAAGAATTCAAAGAGAAAAAAGACCAATTAATTCAATCTGCCCATGGCTTGATGGTAAAAGCGTTAGAACAAAAAGAAAGGCATGTTCCGGAACAACCTTTAGATTTAAAAATCGCTGTTCAAGGTGGTGTAGGGACTGCTGAAGAGCATGATTTTCTATTGGGAACTTATAAAGTTGATTCCGTGGGTTGGGGTTCACCGTTTTTATTGGTTCCCGAGGCCACTTCGGTAGATAAACATACCAGAGCATTATTGGCTGGAGCCAAAGAAGATGATTTGTATTTAAGTCATATTTCACCGTTGGGAATTCCTTTCAATACGTTGCGAGGAACCACGAATGAAAAATTAAAATTTAAACGAATTGTGGAAAGCAAAGCAGGCAGTTCATGTCCAAAACGATTTTTGGCGTTAAGTAAAGAATACGATATGAAAGGAATTTGTACCTCTTCCAAGAAATACCAAGACTTGAAACTGGAAGAATTATTACAACAAAAAGATATTTTAACTGCAGGGGTTTTCGAAAAAAAGAAAAACAGCATTACGGAGAAAGCCTGTCTTTGTGTGGGTTTAGCCAATGCCTCGTATCTTGAAAATGACATTAAAATAAGAGGGCAGGCTCAAGGTGTAATCATTTGTCCAGGACCCAATATGGCTTATTTTGACCAAGAAGTTTCACTGTCTAGAATGGTACAGCATATTTATGGAAATGCTTCTGTACTGACGGTGACCAATCGACCAAATTTATTTGTGAAAGAGTTAAAGATGTATTTGGATTATCTGAAAAACGAAATTACCGCCGTTACTGAAGAAATAACTTTAGGACAAATTAAAAAATGGAATTCATTTAAAAATAATTTACTACAAGGAATTGCTTATTATGAAGTTTTATTTTCAGCAACTCCTTTTTTCGAAAGTACTAAAAAAGATATTTTTAGTCAATTTAATTCCTATAAATTAGAATTGTCTGAGATTAAAATACCCGAATTAAAATTAGCATAAAGTCTCCAGATATTTGTTTTTAAATAGAATAATTTTCACCAGATTATTCTATTTAAAAACATTTTTTTATACGCTATGATGTTGTAAATTTGCGCCGTGAAAAAAATCATATTCATAATTGTATTAATGATGCTCTTAAAGCCCATTCTGCCGGTTTTAGAGTATGTCGTGAATTATGAATACATTTCAAAAGTGCTTTGTATCAATAGGGACAAACCTAAAATGCAATGTAACGGGAAATGTCATTTGATGAAAGAATTGGCCAAAGTTTCTAATGCTGAAAAGCCTCTTTCTTCGGATAAAAAAGGAACTTCTCCAATACTTGACGTACTCATTTTTGAGGAAATTAAATCTTTTGTAATTGTACCCGTTTGTTTTGGTACCAAAGAAAAAATAAACCCATGCTATTCTAATTTATACTTTCACTTGAATAGTGCTTCAATTTTTCGCCCACCCACTTTCATTTCTTAAATTTTTAGGCACGTAGTGTGCTTTTTTCTTCCGTTTTATACAACGGATGAAATTCTGTTTGCTGTTTTTTGGAAATAAATAGTCCAAAAATGGTATGTAAATCAATACCTATATTTAAAATAAAACCTAAGAAATGAAATTTCAATTAAAAAATATACTGGTTGTAGTAGTTATTGCTGCAATATTGTTTTCTTGTTCAAATGCCGATGATTCTGAAATGAGTACCGGAAACGGAAACCTCATCTTTAAATTTGACAATATTTACAAATCTGCTAATTTTGCTATGAATACAAATTATACAAACGCTAATGGTGAAGTCATTGCAGCATCAAAAGCGATGTATATTGTAAGTAATATTGTCTTGACAAAAGCGGATGGAACGACGTTTGTCTACCCAAAAAGTCAGAGTTATTTTATTATAGATGAACTGACTCCTGCAACTTTGGCGTTGACTCTTTCTAATATTCCTGCTGGAAATTACACTAAAGTAAAATACGGAATTGGAGTTGATAAAACACAGTGGGAAGCAGGAGCAACCGGTCAAGGCGATTTCTTGGCAGCAGCCCAAAGTGCTGGAATGATGTGGTCTTGGAGTGCTGGTTATAAATTCGTGGCTTTCGAAGGTTCTTTTACTTCATCTACAGTGCGAACGGCTACGCAATTTAAAGTACATACCGGACAAACCGGGACGGATTATAACTACACAGAAGTTACTTTAGATTTTCCTGAAAATGCTTTGGTGAGAACTACAATTACCCCTCAAGTTCACATTATGGCTGATTTATCTCAGCTTATTGATGGAGCCAATAAAATCAATTTTTCAGAAGCAGCAACCGTGATGGGTGGCGCTAAAGTAGCGTTAGTTACCGCTAATATTTCCTCGATGTTTACAATAGATCACGTTCATAACGACTAAATTTCAATGTGAAAGCGGTTTGAAATTAAATCTCTCTCCGCTTTTTTTTTAAAATATAAAATGAACGCAAAATATATCATATTGCTTATTTTTCCGTTGCTGTGGTCTTGTTCAACTGATTCCGAAGAGTATCTGAATATTCCTTTGGACTTTCAAGTCCCGGTTAATTTTCCGCCTTTGGCCTATAATTTAGCAAATAATCCACCTACCGAAAAAGGATTTGAACTCGGAAAAAAGCTTTTTTATGATGGTCGATTGGCTTCAGATGGGATTGTTTCCTGTGGATTTTGTCATATTCAGGAAGATGCTTTTACGCATCACGGACATATTTTGAGCCACGGTGTAGATGACGCCATAGGAACCCGAAACACGCCACCCATCCAGAACCTGGCCTATCAAACCACTTTTATGTATGATGGAGCAACGACACATTTAGACCTGCAACCCATTATTCCGTTTACGAGTCCCATTGAAATGAATGGCGATTTTTCTAAAGCCATTGCTATGATGAAAAGTGATCCAGAGTACCAAAAGCTATTCAAAGTGGCTTTTTCTGATAGTCAAATCAATTCCGAGAACATGCTCAAAGCCTTGGGGCAATTTATGGTTATGATCACGTCCTCTAATTCCCGTTTTGATAAGTATCGCCGCAATGAATCGGGCGGAACGCTCACGCAGGAGGAACAACAGGGATATGCACTTTTTAATCAAAAATGTGCTTCATGTCACGCCACAGATTTGTTTACCGATAATTCTTTTAGAAATAATGGCTTGCAAGTCAATCCTACTATCGATGATATTGGTCGTTTTCGCGTCACCGAGTTACCTCAGGACAAGTACACGTTTAAAGTGCCAAGTCTTAGAAACATAGAAAAAACAGCGCCTTACATGCATGACGGACGACTATTTACATAGGAATCTGTTTTAGAAAATTATAATTCCGGAGTAGTAAATTTAGCTACTTTAGACCCAATTTTAAATAAAAATGGATCGCTTGGAATTCCTTTGACAACAACCGAAAAATCAAAAATAATTGCTTTTCTTAAAACATTAACTGACATGCAATACCTAACGAACAAACGCTTTTCCGAATATTAATTTAAGAAGCTATTTCCTGCTGTACACTACAAGTCCTCACTAAAAAAGCCGTTTTTATAAGTCCTGAAAAGAGCTTCCCTTGGTCGCTTTTTCAGGACAAGAAAAACAAGCTTTTTGCGCTCTGGGCTTTCCGTTTCCATCAGGGCTAAAAACAACAAATATGAAAAAATACGCACTATTATTGCTACTACTTTTTCAATTGGCAAACGCCACCGAAAAAGATAGTTTAAACACTGTTTATCCATTTACAAAATACCATTTCTTTCTTGAAGAAGAGGATTTTTGTGATGCTTGCGGTTGCTCAGCCAGCGGCGGAAGCATTGGATTTGCCTCAATGATAAACTCTAATTTCGTTGGGATTCGGTATTTCAATCAACAATACAAGTCCAGGGATGGCTTGTACAGCAATTCGCCTTGGTACAAAGAAAATTTCAATACCGTTCAGGTTTGGGGCCGAATTCCGGTTAGCAAAACGGTTCAGCTTTCGGTATTACTACCGTATCATTTTCATGAAAGAGAGACCGCAACAGGCAATAAAAACATCAATGGATTTGGCGACATCACCGTTTTGGCGATGTATCGTTTGTATCAAACGCGTAAAGACAGCACCTTCTTGGTGCATACGTTGCAATTGGGAGGTGGAATAAAAGTGCCAACCGGAAAGTTCAATGAAGCGAATTCCGGAAGTATAAATCCAAGTTTTCAGGTAGGAACAGGAAGTTGGGATTATCTTTTGGCAACAGAATACGTGGTTAAAAGAAGGCAATTTGGTTTGAACTCCATGCTGAATTATACAATAAAAACAGAAAATCAAAAAAATTACCGTTTTGGGAATCAGTTGAATTATGCAGGAACTTTTTTCTATTTATACGAGAAAGATAGCTTTTCTATTGTTCCACAACTAGGTTTTGCAGGGGAAGTCTATGAAAGCAATTACCAGCACAATCAAAAATTAAGAAATACAAACGGTGATATCTTTTTTGGAAAAATTGGTTTCGAAGTCGGGAAGGAAAGACTTTCTTTTGGAGCTAATGCAATGTTGCCTATCAATCAAAACCTTACCGGTGGCAATGTAGAAGCAAATTATCGATGGAGTGTTAACTTTAATTATAGTTTGTAAAATAAAAAAGAGTTTAATGAAATTTTTTAATTAGCACTATTATGTTCTCAATAGGATCTGAATCTGTTTATTTCGTGCAAGTTGAAGCAGCTTTTTGTTCTTGTAATCAGTTCCAATTTAGATAGTTATTCAAAATTTTTTTCAAAATTTTAAAACCATAATAAAGTATACTTCGTATGTAATATTATAACTAAATAAATCAACGATGAAAAATAAACAACTTAATTTAGGATTCGCTACCATTTTTGGACTTGCACTGATATCTTTTACCGCAATTTCATGCAATGATGATGATAATAATGATGTGATGATGCCTGCTGTTATAGCACCGGATGTGAATTTTACGGCATTAGCAAGTAATAATACCATTCTTACATTCAATGCACGAAATTTAGTAACTCCAACTTCAACCACTCCAATTGTTGGTTTGGCTGCATCAGAGACTATTGTCAGTATTGATTATAGACCAGCAACTGGGCAATTGTATGCATTAGGCTCCTCTAGCCGTCTTTACTTTATCAATGAAAAAAGCGGAGTGGCAACGGCACTAGGTGCAGGATCTTTCTTGCCTGTACTTGCGGGAGGTAATGCCTCGTTAGATTTTAATCCTACAGTAGATAGAATTCGTTTGGTAACAGATTCAGGTCAAAATTTAAGATTACATCCAGAATTAGGAACCGTTGTGGTAACTGATGGTCTTATTAATGGTGGTGCAAATGCTAAAATTGGTGCTATAGCATATACCAATAGTGTGGCGGGAGCTTCAGCAACTATGCTGTACGATATTGATTTTGAACAAGATAAATTATATATGCAAACGCCGCCTAACGACGGAACACTTCAACTTGTTGGTGACTTAGGAGTTAACTTTCAAGGTGTAGGGGACATGGATATTTTAGCGGATAATTCTACTGCTCTTGCTGTAACAAACAATGCTAATGCATCCACATTGTATACAATTGATTTAGCTACAGGAAAAGCCGTTGATGTTGGTAAATTCACTGCTCCAGTAATAAGTTTAGCATTTAAGACTAATCCAATTGCTTATGCAACAACTACTGGAAATATGTTGGTTCGTTTTAATCCTACAAGTGGGAATAATAATTCTGTAGGATTAACTGGTTTAGCTGCAAGCGAAAGTGTTGTAGGTTTAGATTTTAGACCAGCAAATGGAGCATTGTATGCGATCTCAAATCAAAGCAGATTGTTTTCTGTGAATACTGCAAGTGGAGCATTAACAGTGGTTGGATCTACATTGATACCTGGATTGTCAGGTACTGCTTTTGGTTTTGATTTTAATCCAACGGTAGACCGAATAAGATTAGTAAGTAATACAGGTCAAAACCTACGTTTACACCCAGATTTGGGAACAGTAGTCGCAGTTGACGGTAATTTAAATCCTGGAACACCATTTATAACGGGTGCTGCTTATACAAATAATGTTGCTGGAGCAACTACAACAGCTTTGTTTGTAATTGACTCACAAACGGATATGCTATTGCGTCAAGACCCACCAAATAATGGGACATTAGTTTCTATTGGAAGTTTAGGGGTAAATGTTGATGCAGATAGCGGATTTGATATTGGTGGAAATAGTGCTACGGCTTTTGCTTTATTGAAAGTAAACAATGTTACTTCTGTATACAGTATTAACATGGCAACGGGTGCTGCAACTAAGGTTTCTGATATAAATATTCAAGCTACAGCAATGGCTGTTGGATTAGGATTTTAATCTTAAGTTTTATTTGAATTAGTAAGCCGGCTCTTTTGTAGCCGGCTTTTTTATGTGATTACATCGTATTTAGTATCGTTTGTAATTTTTTAGTTTATTCTATAAAAAAAGGAACTCCATAACGAAGTTCCTTTTTTTATAAATATATTTTTGAATAAGCTTACTCTTTCAATCGGCACGCTTTACTGTCACCATTCACAACAACTTCAGTCAAGCCTAAAGAAGATAAATTCTTCATGGCTTTGTCCCATTTTTTACCGCTCAATTCCGATTTGATTTTCAAAAGACCAAAATCCATTTGGTTTTCATTTCCTTGTAATAAGGAGACAATGAATTTCTCATCGTCTTCTAATTCAATTTTAACTTGTTTTTTTTCTGGTCGCATTTGAGGGAACAATAATACTTCTTGAATAGAAGCATTGTTAGTTAAAAACATCATCAGACGGTCCATTCCAATTCCTAATCCAGATGTTGGTGGCATACCGTATTCTAATGCTCTCAGGAAATCTTCATCGATAATTCCCGTGGCTTCATCATCTCCTTTTTCAGACAATCTCATTTGCTCTTCAAAGCGCTCTCTTTGATCAATTGGGTCATTCAATTCTGAATATGCATTGGCCACTTCTTTACCGCATACCATTAATTCAAAACGTTCTGTCAGCTCTGGGTTATCACGGTGTTGTTTGCACAGTGGTGACATTTCTTTAGGATAATCCGTGATAAATGTAGGTTGAATGTAGTTTCCTTCGCATTTAGCACCAAAGATTTCGTCAATCAATTTTCCTTTGCCCATCGTGGTATCTACATCAATTCCCATCCCTCTTGCAGCGTCAAATAACTCTGTTTCATTTTTCCTCGAAATATCAAAACCGGTAAAATGCTTGATCGAATCCGTCATTGTAACTCTTGCGTAGGGCGCTTTAAAGTTCACAGTGTGCTCTCCAAAGGTCGCTTCACTAGTTCCGTTTACTGCAATGGCGCAATGTTCCAATAAGTTTTCGGTAAATTTCATCATCCAATTGTAGTCTTTGTAGGCTACATATATTTCCATGGCAGTAAATTCAGGATTGTGCGTACGGTCCATTCCTTCGTTACGGAAGTTTTTCGAAAACTCATAAACTCCTTCAAAACCACCAACAATCAATCTTTTTAAGTACAACTCATTCGCAATACGCATGTACAATGGCATGTCAAGCGAGTTGTGATGTGTGATAAAAGGACGCGCTGCAGCACCACCGGGAATTGGTTGTAAAACAGGCGTTTCAACTTCAAGATAACCTTTGTCATTAAAGAAACTACGCATCGCATTGAACAGTTTTGTTCTTTTGATAAACGTTTCTTTTACGTGATCGTTCACGGTCAAATCCACGTACCGACGACGGTATCTTTGTTCTGGATCAGCAAAAGTATCGTGTGTTTTACCATCGGCATCCGTTTTTACTACCGGAAGCGGTTTCAAGGCTTTTGCCAAAACCGTCAATCCATAAACATGAACTGAGATTTCCCCAACTTGTGTTTTGAAAACCGTTCCGCGAACTCCAATAAAATCGCCAATATCCAATAGTTTTTTGAAAACTACGTTGTACATTATTTTCTCCTCATCAGTCGAAATATCATCTCTGGAAACATAAATTTGAATACGTCCCTCAGCATCTTTTAATTCCGCAAATGACGCCTTCCCCATGATGCGCTTCCCCATCAAACGTCCTGCTAAAACAACTTCTTTTCCTTCGTACTTCTCGAAATCGGTTAGGATTTCGCTAGAATATGCGGTTGTGATAAATTCGGCTGCTGGATAAGGCTCAATGCCTAAATTGCGTAATTCGGTAAGTGCTTCTCTACGTAATATTTCTTGTTCGGATAATGCCATTTTATGCTGTTTTTAAGAGCGCAAAGATACTGTATAAGTAGCAAAGTAGCAAAGTGCTAACCGTTTTTTGGGGCTATTTCCAGCTTTCCGTTATAATCTTTTTATTTTTAAACACAAAATAAAAAGGATTTCCACTGTTATCTGGGCTAAGGATTGTAGTTATTAATTTACATTTGGTAAAAAATAACGATTCAAAATCATAAAAATTGAAAAATAAAATTTACGCTTTGTTGCTTTTAGGACTACTCGCTACAAGTTGTCAAATCACCGAAACCATCCATTTAAATCAAGACGGAACGGGAAAAATAGAAATCGAATCGCTTCGAGACGAACACAGTTACATGCAATTAGCGGGTGAAAATTATTCAAAAGAAGAAAAATTCGAAGATACAACATACGTTTTCAAGGATTTTATAACGAAATATTCGGAAACATTTTCAAAACTTCCAGCATCCGAAAAGGCTATTTTTCAAAAATATGCAACCGTTAACGTTCACATCAAGAAAAGTTCTTACGAGAAAGAATTCCGAACAACAATCAGTCAAAATTTTAATACAATACAGGAAGTGGCGGATTTATACAAAACCGAAGAATATGCGGATGATATAGAAAATAATTACGCACTGGTTGCCGAAGAGCATTATTATAGTGTGAGTTATGTTTTTGATGGAAATGTTTTTAAAAGGATAGTAAAAATCACTGATGCATCTGAGCTAAAAAAACAGCAGGATAAGATTGAAGGATACAAAACGCAAGGTTCTAAATTTAAAATCACGCAGCCTTATGTTTTAAAGTATCATTTTTCCAGAAAAATAAAGACGATATCCAATTCGAATGCAAAAATCAGTGAAGATAGAAAATCATTGGAATTACAATTTCTAATAGCAGATTGTTTGGTAAACCCTGAGAGTATTAATCTCGAAGTTGTTTTAGAGTAACTTAACTGGAAGTTTTTCTTCTCAGTAACTTCTCTTAAAAACTTTGTACCTTTGCGATTCAAAAATAAGGGGACGAAATAGGATTGCCTCGTTCCTAGCAATTACATATGAATAAAACCATCCAACTTCAAGATTTAGGAACTAAAGATTATAAGGAAACTTGGGAATACCAAGAAGAATTGTTTAAAGGAATTGTTGATTTGAAAATTCGAAATCGCAGAGAAGATCTTGACTTAGAAACTCCAAATTACTTTCTTTTCGTGGAACATCCACACGTGTATACTTTGGGTAAAAGCGGCGATTTAAGTAACCTGCTTTTATCCGAAAAACAACTCGAAGCAAAAGGAGCCACTTTCTATAAAATCAATCGGGGTGGCGATATTACGTATCACGGACCGGGACAAATTGTGGGTTATCCAATTATTGACCTTGAAAATTTCTTTACTGATATTCATAAATACTTGCGTTTTCTGGAAGAAGCCATTATTCTAACGCTGCAAGAATATGGAATTGCTTGTGGTAGAAGTGAAGGTGAAACCGGAGTTTGGTTGGGTACGGGAACTCCATTTGCAAGAAAAATTTGTGCTATGGGCGTGCGTGCTTCCCGTTGGGTAACGATGCATGGATTTGCTTTAAACGTAAATTCGGATTTAGGTTATTTCGATAATATTATTCCGTGTGGTATTCGCGGTAAAGCGGTGACTTCATTAAATGTAGAACTTGGAGTAGAAAAAGTCAATGAAGAAGAAGTGAAAGAAAAAATCCTAAAACATTTTTCCCATTTGTTTGAATGCTCGATTATTAGATAATTGAGATTGTTGGGTTTTAAAGAGGTCTAAGAATCTAAATATCCAATTTTAACTGTTCCGGTAATAAACGAAACGTCATGCGGTGGTATTTTGTAACTCCATAAATCCGAATAGCTTCCCTATGTTCTTTAGTAGGATAGCCTTTATTCTGTTTCCAATTGTACATTGGAAATTCTTCATGAATGCGATTCATATATTCATCCCGATACGTTTTTGCTAATATTGAAGCGGCTGCAATACTCATGAATTTAGCATCTCCTTTTATAATACTGGTATTTGGAATCGAATTTAGAATTTCAATTTCAGCGTCGGTAAAAATCGTTCCGCTTTGATTTTTGATTCCTCCTTTAGGGATCAAAGGGCTGTTTCCGTCTATAATAATAGATTCAGGTCTTGGATCTAATTTTAAAATACTTTCCTGCATCGCTTTTATAGAGGCATTCAGAATATTTATTTCATCAATAATCAATGGCTCAAGATGGGTTACAGCAAATGATATGGCTTGTTGCTCAATAATAGGTCTTAATTTTTCTCTAACTTTTTCAGATAGTTTTTTACTATCATTTAATAATTCGTTTTGAAAATTTACAGGTAGTATTACAGCTGCCGCAGTAACGGGTCCAGCCAGACATCCGCGTCCTGCTTCATCTGTTCCTGTTTCTAAATTTGGTGTTAAAAAAAAAAGGCTTAACATTAAATTAATTTTGACAAAAATATAAATTTTTTAGATAACTCATATCATATAATAGTGATATTGTACTAAAATCAGACTTATAGGTGCTTATTTTTATAAATCATTATTAAAAATAGTAATCATTATGTTGTGTATAAGTTTGGAATTTTAAGAAATTATTATGATTTTTGTCCAATATAACCAACTCAAAAAATTTAATATGAGATCAAAATTTAAATGGATTTTTTCGTTGCTATTGGCTTTGTCAATGCAGTTTGTGTTTGCACAAGAAAAAACCGTAACAGGAGTAGTTTCGGATGCAACAGGACCTATTCCGGGTGCAAATGTTGTTGTTAGAGGTACAAATAGAAGTGCACAAACTGATTTTGATGGAAAATATTCCATTAAAGCCAATGCAGGTGAAGTTTTAGTGTTTTCTTTTGTAGGTATGAAAGAAACTACAGCAAGTGTTGGAGCTTCGTCTACACTTAGTGTTAGAATGGAGCAACAAGATAATACATTAGAGGAAGTCGTAGTTGTAGGTTATGGAACTCAAAAGAAAAAAAATCTTACTGGTTCTATTTCACAAATTAAAGGAGATGCTATAGCAAGTTTAGCAACTCCTAGTTTCGAATCTCAATTGGCTGGTAGAGCTGCGGGTGTCCAAGTTACCTCTAATTCAGGTGTTTTGGGACAAGCTCCAAGAATAAGAATTAGAGGAATTGGTTCAATTTCTTCAGGAAGTTATCCTTTAGTTGTCGTTGATGGTGTGCCAATTTTTACAGGAGATGTTGGTGGGTATGCTAATACTAATGCTTTAGGAGATATAAATCCAGCGGATATTGAATCGACAGAAATTTTAAAAGATGGTTCTGCAACGGCTATTTATGGTTCTAGAGCCTCTAATGGTGTAATTTTAATTACAACTAAAAAAGGAAAAGGTGGTAAATTTAGAGTGAATTATAATACATACACTGGTGTAGCTTCGCCAATCGATTTCTTAGATTTGTTAGGGACTAAAGATTTTGTTACAATTCAGAATGAAAAAAGATCAAATAGAGCAGCTTCACCATGGGCAGCTGGAACGACTTTTAATACGGATTGGCAAAAAGCGGTACTTCGTTCTAACGCTTTTCAAACAGACCATAACTTATCATTATCAGGCTCAACTGACAAGACAAATTATTATTTTTCTATTGGATACAATGAGCAAGAAGGTATCGCAAAAGCAAATAACCAAACTAGATATAATGTAAGAGCTAACGTAGATCAAAAAGTTAAAAGTTGGTTGAACATCGGTGTGAATATGGCTTTATCTAGAACGCAAAATAATGGTTTAAACACAGGAGCTAACTCATTGTCAGGTTTGATGTTTAATGCAATGCGTCAATTGCCGAATACAGCTATATATGATGCCACTACTCCAACGGGTTACAATATCGCAGGTGCAAGTGTAGGTCAGGGAGAAAACTTATCAGTTATTGGTAACAATTTACCGAACATTGTTTATGTATTAGACAATAATATTTACAGATCAAAAGTGGATCGATCTTTAGTGAGTCTGTTTGCTGATTTTAAAATCTTACCTAGTTTAAATTTTAAAACTCAAGGAAGTGTAGATGCTATTGGAACTGAAGGTTTTCAGTATTTAAACCCAATTAATGGAGATGGTGCTGGAGTTGCAGGATCAGTTAGAAATAACTTTACAAACTTGACACGTTGGAATGTTCAAAATATTTTGTCTTATAACAAAACTTTTGGGGATGCTCATACTATTGGAGCTACTGCAATCTATGAAGCACAAAAACAAAAAGTAAATTCTTTCTTCGGTGGGGGTAATGGTTTGTCTGATACTTTTTTTAATCAAGGATTAATTTCCGGTTCCTATGCTACTCAGGTTTCTGGAGGATCAATATCTGAAAACGGAATCATTTCTTATGCAGGTAGATTAACTTATAATTACAAAGAAAAATATTTCCTTCAAGGTTCAATTCGTAAAGATGGGCTTTCATCTTTGCCTTCTGCTAACAAATGGGGAGCTTTTCCAGGAGTTTCTGCTGGTTGGAGCGTGAACAAAGAATCTTTCATGACGCCTTTGGAAAATGTTGTTTCTGAATTTAAATTAAGAGCTTCATATGCTGAAGTAGGAAATACCGATATTGGAAACTACCCGTATTTAGGTTTGTACAACAATGCAAAATATGCCGAGAATAATGCAATAGCATATTCACAAGCCAGTAATTTTGATTTGAGATGGGAGACTTCAGAAAAAATTGATTATGGTGTTGATTTAGCTTTTTTAAATAATCGTTTAAAATTCACCTATGATTATTTTATCAATAACCAAGATGGGTTAATTTTAGCAGTTCCTCAGCCTTTGTCTTTGGGTGTTCCAAACAATTCAATCTCTAAGAATATTGGAGCTTTAAGAAACTCAGGGCATGAAATATCAGTTGAAGCCTCGGCTTTCAAGAGTGAAAATTTTGAATGGACTGTAACGGCTAATTTATCTTTAGTAAAAAGCAAAGTGAATACTTTAGTAAATGGTCAGGACATTAATTATGTTGATGCAGATAATTTTAATACTGGAAATAATATATTAAGAGAAGGGGAGTCACCTTATTCTTTGTATGGTTTTAAGTATTGGGGAGTAAATCCAGCTAATGGTAACCCAGTTTATTATAAAGCTGATGGTTCGTTAGTTCAAGGAAATATTGATACTCAGGCATACAGAGTTTTTAATCCAAGCAATCCTTCAGATATTTCTGTGGCTTCTTCTTTGAGTACATCTGATAAAAGTATTTTAGGAAGTATACTTCCTACTTATTTTGGAGCGTTCAATTCTAATATGAGATATAAAGATTTTGATTTAGGTTTCATGTTCCGTTTTAGTGGGGGTAATAAAATTCACAATTCAACCAGACGTGATGGGTTAACTATGAATTTCAATAATAACAGTACTGAAATATTAGGAAGATGGCAAAGTGCTTCTAATCCTGGTGATGGATTAACTCCAAGATTGAGAGATGATAGAGAGACTTTTATCAATTTAAATCAAGCGTCTACTCGTTTTGTTGAAGATGGGGATTATATCAAATTGGATAACGTAACTTTAGGTTATAATTTGCCTAGAACAGTTTTAGAAAAAATTGGAGTAGATAAATTCAGACTTTTTGTGCAAGGTCAAAACTTATTAATTATTACAGACTACAAAGGTTTAGATCCAGAGATGGAAATTACAGGAATTGATTTAAATGGTACTCCAAGATCTCGAGTATTCACTATTGGTCTTAATGTAGGTTTCTAATTTAAAAATGAAAAAAATGAAAAATAAAAATAAATTTTTACCCTTATGGAGTGCTAAAATAGCAGTTCCGGTAATGATGGTTGCACTTTTGTTTGTCTCTTGCAGCGAAGAAAATACTATTGACTTAGTTCCTTTTAACAGTGTAGAAGAAAATATTGCCTTTACCACTCCTGCACTGATTGATCTTTCAGTTTCAGGGATGTATAATGGTGCGCAATTGGGTAACTTTAATGGTGCTGGAGCCAGAGGCTATGTATTTGGAGCGGCTTACATTCAGCAAGGCGATAATAGAGGTGAAGATGTTGTTAATCTTGCGGCATTCTATCAATTGACTTACACAGGAACGTACGATCCTACTACGGCAAACAATGTTTATTACTGGGCTGATGCGTATCGTTTAATCAATAGAACAAATATTGTAATTGAAGGAGTTGAAAAAGCTGTTGCAGGTGGAATAATATCTCAAGCTTTAGGGAATGATTATATTGGGCAAGCAAAATTTTTCAGAGCGATTACACATAATGAATTATTGATTTATTTTGCAAGACCTTTTCAAGATAAAAACGGAGATAATCCAGGTGTTCCTTATAGAGAACTCCCTTATAATACTGCTGCAAATATTGAGCTAGGTTTGGCTCAAGGCAGAAATACTGTAGCGGAGTGTTATACTAAAATTCTTAAAGATTTGAATGAGGCTGAGACTTTGCTTGTACCAAAAAGCGCAAGAACTGGTGTAGCAGCAATTGAAAGGATTACTAAAGAAGCTGCGATTGCTTATAAAACCAGAGTTTATTTGCACATGCGTAATTGGAACAATGTAATAACGGAAGGTTTAAAGTTGAATGGTTTATACAGTATGGAAGATAATCCTAATACTCCGTTCGCTAGTAATACTTCAAATAAAGAATCTATTTTCTCTATTGCAAACGGGGCTACAAATAATCCAGGTGCCAATGGTGCATTGGCAAATATGTATCATCCGCCAATTCCTGCAGCATCTAATGGCCGTGGATTAGTAGCCATTAGCCCAATTATTTGGAGAGATCCTAGTTGGTTGTCAGATGATAAAAGAAGAGCTGAGGGTACAATGGTTGTTACAGGTATTGGGAGTTATTACCCTAATTCTAAATTCACTAAAAAATATAAAGATGGTGTGAATAAAACAGATGCAGCTCCAATTATACGTTATGCTGAGGTGGCTTTAAATATGGCAGAAGCTTATGCAAGAACGAATGATGTAGTTAATGGTTTGACAAGATTAAATTCCGTTAGAAACAGATCTTTAGCAAATCCGTTAACTCAAGCTTATACTGCAGTTAGTTTTACTTCAAATATTCAATTGTTAGGAGCCATATTGAAAGAAAGAAGAATTGAGTTTATTATGGAAGGACGTCGTTGGGCGGATATTCATAGATTGCAAAATGATGCTAATTTTCCAATAAACGGAGTTCCAGCAAAAGCCGCTAATGGTGGATTTTCAAGTGCTTCAACGGCTTTAGCGGCTTATGCATTGGGTACGCCTTATACTGGAGCTTTAGGTGTGAATGCTATAGCATACGATAACTTTAAATTTTTGTGGCCCATACCGCAATTAGAATTGGATTCTAATCCAACCCTAAGAGCACAACAAAACCCAGGGTATTAATAATTAATTTAGATAATTTACTTTACAAAAAAAGATAATTATAAGCTGTATAATACCTGTTATTTTAGCAGTAGTAAGAAATTTTCTTACTACTGCTTTTTTTTTATATTGAATTTTCATTTTGGGAATCTCATTTAGTAGTAATCCTTTAAGACTGTAATAACATTGTGCTTTTTTTACTAATGCTTAAAAATGGTAAAAAAACCTTACTGTATATTAAAAAGATGAAGGAATTAATCTACTCCGTAAGTTTTAATGCAAAACTTAGTACAAATGATTTATATTTGCTTTTTAATGACTGTATTTAGTGCATAATAAAGAAAATATATTTCGTCTTTAGGCTGTGCTTAAAAGTATATAATTAGCAATAGGATTTTAGATTCCAGCAATGAACCAACCCGAACATACAAATGCCACTTGGCTGTTTGAAATAACGCCTAAAAATAAGTTTTTCTCACTTAATCTAAAGGAGGTTTGGCAATATAGAGATTTGCTGCTTCTTTTTGTTAAAAGGGATGTGGTAACGGTATACAAACAAACGGTTTTAGGACCACTATGGTACCTTATTCAGCCATTATTTACCTCGATCACGTTCACCATTATTTTTAATAACGTTGCAGGTATTACTACCGGCAACGTACCCCCATTTTTGTTTAATTTGGCTGGAATCACCGTTTGGAATTACTTTACTTCCTGTCTCAATGGCACATCGAATACGTTTGGCAGTAATGCTGGAATTTTTGGCAAAGTCTACTTTCCAAGGATTATTGTCCCGCTTTCTATTGTAGTCTCTAATTTATTGAAGTTTGGGATTCAGTTTTTTATATTTATTTGTTTTTACCTGTATTACTATAATCAAGGTGCATTAATTGCAATGAATGGAGCCACTTTATTCTTTCCGTTGTTGATTGTTATGATGGGTATTTTGGGATTGGGATTGGGGATGTTGATTTCCTCTTTAGTTACTAAATATCGGGATTTCAGTAATTTAGTTGGATTTGGGGTACAATTGTTGATGTATTTATCAGCGGTGATGTATCCTATGGCGTTAATTAAAGAAAAATTGCCTAATTATGGTTGGCTGGTTGAATATAATCCTTTAGCGTATGTTATAGAAACGACACGATACATGCTATTAGATGTTGGACAAATCTCTGTTTTGGGATTAGGATATACGTTTTTAGTCACTGTAATGGTGTTTTTAGTGGGAGTTTTGATATTTAACAGAACCGAGAAGAGTTTTATAGATACAGTATAGTGTTCAGTTTTTAGTAATCAGATTAGAGGCTTTAAAATCAAATTATTATTATTATTATTATTATTATAATTGTCCATTAATCGATTAACCCGTTAGACGATTAACCAAATAACCCATTTCAACTTTGAAAAAAGACATTATATTAAAAGCCGAAAACATCTCTAAGCAATACCGCTTAGGACAGGTAGGTACAGGTAGTATTGTAGACGACTTAAATCGCTGGTGGCATAAAATACTTGGGAAGGAAAATCCCTATTTGAAAATAGGTGATACCAATGACCGCAGTACAAAAGGTACAAGCGATTATGTCTGGGCACTGCAGGATATTAATTTTGAAATAGAACGTGGCGAAATTATTGGTATCATTGGTAAGAATGGAGCTGGTAAATCTACTTTACTCAAGATATTATCCCGAGTGACAGCACCCACTACCGGAAGTATTAAGTTTGGAGGTCGCGTGGCTTCTTTACTTGAAGTGGGTACCGGATTCAATGGAGAAATGACAGGTCGTGAAAATATATTTCTTAACGGTGCGATTCTTGGAATGACAAGAAAAGAAATTATTTCTAAGATTGACGAGATTATTGAGTTCTCTGGTTGTGAACGTTACATTGACACCCCTGTAAAACGCTATAGCAGTGGAATGTACGTGCGTTTGGCTTTTGCTGTTGCCGCTTTCTTAGAACCGGAAATTTTAATAGTTGATGAGGTTTTGGCTGTGGGTGATGCGGAGTTCCAGAAAAAAGCAATCGGAAAAATGCAAGATATTTCCAAACAAGGCGGTAGGACTGTGTTGTTTGTAAGTCATAATATGGCGGCAGTTAAGAGTTTGTGTACGAGAGGAATTGTGATAGAAAATGGGAAGATTGCTTTAAATGATACTATTGACAATGCGATCAGTTATTATTTATGTGATGATTTTGAAACCATGAATAAACGATTATTTGATTATGAATATAAGAATGAAGTATTTGAACTAAATGAAATTTCTTTAAAAAATAGACAAAAAACTAGCGAAGACCCATTAATTGAAAATGAAGAAATTATTTTATTTACTGATATTACTGTAAAGGATAATGAGGTGCATAGGTACCATATAACCTATCATTTGTATGATCAAATGGGAGAAGCATTGTTCTCTTTTACGAATATCCAAGATGGGGGTAAAGAATTACATACGGGTAATAATAAATTAACCTGTGTATTTCCAAAATCCTTTTTTCAATCTGGGCAATATTTTCTTTCTTTATTTTTTATTAAAGATAAAAACGAAGCTTATTTTGTTGAAAAAGATATTATTAGGTTTACAGTTATTGATGGAGCTAGGGAATTAGGCGTTTATATGGGTAGAGAGCCTGGCTATATAAGACCCACATTTATTTGGAATAATTAATCATGAAAAAAATAAATGTAACCAAAACTTTTTTGCCTCCTATAGAAGAGTATAACAAACAAGTACAACGTGCTTGGGATAATCAATGGCTAACCAATAGAGGGGAATTAGTTTTGGAACTAGAAGAAAAATTGAAGTTCTATTTAAATATTTCAAATATTATTATAACCAATAATGGGACCATTCCACTACAAATAGCGATTAAGTTATTAGGCAAAGGTGGAGAAATTATAACAACACCTTTTTCTTATGTAGCCACCACGGCAGCTATTGTTTGGGAATATTGTACTCCCGTTTTTGTTGACATACATCCTGAGTACTTAACGATAGATGAAACCAAGATTGAAGCAGCAATTACTAATAAAACTACTGCTATTTTAGCGACGCATGTTTTTGGAAATCCTTGTCATGTAGAAACAATTGAAGCTATTGCAAAAAAATACAATCTAAAAATAATTTATGATGCGGCGCATAGTTTTGGGGTAACTTACAAAAATAAATCCTTGTTTGATTATGGTGACATTAGTACCTGTAGTTTTCATGCTACGAAATTATTTCATACTGGCGAAGGTGGTGCTATATTTGCAAATGATATAGATTTACAGCATCAATTATTTTACAGTCATAATTTTGGACATAACGGACCGTTAGCTTTTTTTGGACTTGGGATTAATGGTAAAATGTCAGAATTGCAGGCGGCGATGGGGTTGGCAGTTTTGCCATATATGGAAACTATATTGAGTGAAAGAAAAAAAGTGGTCGATTATTATAATCAATATTTGGATTTCTCGAAGTTACAAGTTTTGAAAATAAGAGAAAATACATTATGGAATTATAGTTATTATCCTGTAATTTTTGAAAGTGAAGTGCGGCTTTTAGAAATACAGCATATATTAAACGAAAATCAAATTAATCCCAGACGTTATTTTTACCCATCTTTGAATACTATTGAATACTCTAAAGGGCAATCGATGCCCATATCTGAGAGTATTGCAAGTAGAATACTTTGCTTACCTTTATATGTTACAATGGGAGTGGAAGAATTACATCAAATCTGTTCAATTTTAAATGAATAATATAATGGAAATTACAAACTTTTTAGAGAATTTTATGTCTGTTCTAGATGATATAGATGATATTCTGATAACAAATAAAACAATCTTTAGAGATCTTGAGGAATGGGATTCCTTAACTGCATTATCATTAATAGCGATGGTAGATGAAGAATATTCTTTAAAATTAACAGGAGATGATATCAAAACATCTACAACTTTACAGGATATTTTTGAAAAATTAAAAAATAAAGCATAATTTTTATGGCAACTTTTTCAATAAAGAATATTGCAATAAAGGGCATTTCTTGTTGTGTTCCAAAAAATACGGAATACAATAGGGATTTGTCATTATTGTCCAAAGAAGAAATTGAAAAATTTATTGATGCAACTGGAGTGGAGGAACGACGTATTGCACCTCAAGAAATTTGTACGTCTGATTTGTGTTTCGAGGCTGCAGAAAAGTTAATTAAAGATTTAAAATGGAATAAAGAAGAAATCGAAATTTTAGTTTTTGTTACGCAAACTGCGGATTATATTTTGCCAGTTTCAGCTACAATACTTCAAAACAGATTGGGCTTGACAACTAATTGTATTGCATTTGATGTACCTTTAGGTTGTTCAGGATATGTGTACGGAATGTCTATTATTGCCAGTATGATGAAAAGTGCAGGCTTAAAAAAGGGACTTTTACTAGCTGGGGATACAATTAGCAAGTTGGTTTCTAAATTTGACAAAAGTACTTTACCTATTTTTGGTGATGCAGGTAGTGCCACTGCACTAGAGTTATCCGATGAATTAAAAGAAATTTTTTTTGATTTAGGTTCTGACGGCTCTGGATTTGATGCTATTATGATTCCAGATGGTGGAAGTAGAAATAGAGTAAATAGCAGCTCACTTAAAATCATTAAAATAGAAGCTGGGATAGAACGTGATTTTTGTAATTTAATCTTAGATGGAATGGATGTTTTTAGTTTTGGTATATCTCAAGGCCCTAAAACGGTTAATAATTTGCTTCAAACATTTAATATAAACAGAGATAATATTGATTATTTTATTTTCCATCAAGCAAATCTGATGATGAATAAGATAATTGCTAAAAAATTAAAACTTCCTGTGGAAAAAGTGCCCTACTCATTGAAAAATTTTGGTAATACTTCTTCAGCTACAATTCCATTGACAATTGTAACGGAATTAAAAGATAAAGTATTAAGTGAGTCCTCTAATATTTTAATGTGTGGATTCGGAGTTGGTCTGTCTTGGGGGACTATGTTAGTTAAAGATTGTGCATTAGAATGTTTAGAGTTAATTGAATTATAGCAATGATAACATTAAAAAATAAAAGTATATTGGTTACGGGAGCTTCCTCTGGAATAGGAAGGCAGATTGCTATAACGGCTTCCAAACTAGGAGCATTAGTAACTCTGGTTGGAAGAGATACACTAAAACTTGATGAGACATTAGCTTTAATGTCAGGTGAAAAACATAAAACACATAGTATTGATCTATCTATTTTAAGTAACATAGACCAATTAATTGCTGAAAGTTTACCTTATGATGGAGTTGTTTTTAATGCTGGAATAGTTAATTATCTACCTGTTAAGTTTTTAAATGAGGATAAAATAAGGGATGTTTTTAAGATAAATTTTGAAAGTAACGTGGTCTTAACTCAAAAGTTGCTCAAGAAAAAGTTAATAAACAAAAAAGGATCTCTTGTTTTTATTTCTTCCATTTCGTCTAAATTAGGTGTTCCAGGTACAGCTGTTTATTCAGCGTCTAAATCGGCTTTAAATTCTTTTGCTAAAGTACTAGCGTCAGAACTTGCTTCGCAAGGGATTCGTTCTAATAGTGTTTGTCCAGGAATTGTAGAGACGGAAATGACGAATTTAGCTAATGATATTATAACAGAAAACGAGGTTAGAAAAGCTGCCTCAGAATATCCTTTGGGATATGGAGAGCCAATTGATGTTGCAGGATTAGTCATGTATTTATTAAGTGATATAAGTAAATGGATGACAGGATCAGAGCTTATTATTGATGGCGGTTTTACTTTAAAATAAAGATATGAATTCAAACATACCAGCTTATCATTATTATGATGATAAGATATTATTACAGGAGAATAATAGGATTTTTAATAAAGTATGGAATTTCGTTGGATTTAAATCTGATTTTTTAAATGAAAATGATTTTGTCACATTAAAGATAGCAGGTACGCCTGTAGTTGTGCAAAACATTAAAGGAACGGTGAAATCTTTTTTGAACGTTTGTTCGCATCGATTTTCAATAATTCAAGAAGAAGACTCAGGAAATAGACCATTAATATGTCCTTATCATGGTTGGGCTTATGACAAAGACGGTATTCCAAGTGGTATTCCAAAAAAACCATTATTTAAAAAATTCTCTATAGATGAACTTTGTGAAATGAAACTGAAAGAATTCCGTGTTTCATTTTGTGGGAATATGTGCTTTGTGACTATAAATGAAGAGGTGGAAGCTCTTGAAGATTTTTTGGCAGGTTTTTATGAAGAATTAAAAATTATATCATTATCATTAGGTAAAAGAATTGATGTTAATACTATGGAAATAGAAGCCAACTGGAAAGTAATTGTAGAGAATACGCTTGAAAGTTATCATGTCGGTTTAATTCATTCAGAGACACTAGCAAAATTGGAGACATCAGGATTAAATTTTAATTTTGAGGGCTTAAATTCTAGTTGGAATTCAAGTTTAAACATAATTAAAAATAAAGGAGGGTATAAAAAAGTGAATACCTATTTTTCTCCAAGAAGTTATGATATTGAGGGGTATAGGCACATATTAGTTTTTCCTAATCTATTAATTTCTAGTACGCATGGAATTTCTTTTAATTATTCTTTGATTAACCCAATTACTTCTGATATTTCAAAATTTACGAGTTACGTTTTTACTACAATGAATGATAATGAAGGCACACCTTTTGTTATAAAAGCATTTGAAGAGTCTTTGATTAATTTTAACAGGCAAGTTTTTGAAGAGGATAAAAGGATATGTCAATTGGTTCAAAAAGGTGTTAGGCATACTAGTCTTTTAGGAAAATTATCTGATGAAGAGGAAAGGGTGTATCATTTTCAGGTAAACTACTTAAACTATTTAGACAATGAAAGCTAAAATTAAAGCGGTTTCGTATTATTTACCGGAATCAATTTTATCTAACGACTTGATTAATCAAGAATTTCCGGAATGGGATATTGAAAAAATAAGTTCAAAAACAGGGATTAATTCAAGACATATTAGCGCAGCTAATGAATTTTCTTCTGATATGGCTGTAAAAGCAGCTGAGAAATTATTTCTGGAACATAATATTGACAGATCAAATATTGATTTTTTATTGTTTTGCACCCAAAGTCCAGATTATTTACTACCAACTACTGCTTGTATACTTCAAGATCGATTGGGCTTGAATACAACTGCAGGTGCTTTGGACTTTAATTTGGGCTGTTCTGGGTTTGTTTACGGATTAAGCCTTGCCAAAGGTTTGATTGCTGGAGGAATGGCAAAAAATATTTTATTAATCACTTCAGAGACCTATACCAAATTCATACATCCAAAAGATAAAAGTAATAGAACTATTTTTGGTGATGCAGCTGCGGCAACTTTAATTACTGCTGATGAAGGATTTTGTTCTATTGGGGATTTTGTTTTTGGTACAGACGGTAAAGGCGCTGATAATTTAATAGTTAAACAAGGAGGAATGCGCTTTCCAGTTTTAAACGATAATGAAGATGTTTGTGATGAATTTGGGAATGTAAGGAATGATAAAAACCTGTTTATGGATGGAGCGGCAATTTTTAATTTTACGATTGAATCTGTTCCAAAACTTGCGCAAGCTATCTTACAAAAATCTAAACTGAATATGGAACAAGTTGATTTATTTATTTTTCATCAAGCCAATAAATATATGCTCAATCATTTAAGGAGAAAAATAGGAATCCCAGAAGAGAAATTTTTTATTGAAATGGAGTATTGCGGGAATACGGTATCATCTACAATACCAATTGCTTTATATGAAGCTCAAAAAAAACAAAAATTGATTCAAGGTAATAATGTTATTTTAGCAGGATTTGGGGTTGGGTATTCTTGGGCAGCTTGTAATTTAAAGATAGAATAATGAAAAATTTAATTATTATTGGAGCAAGAGGATATGGTCGAGAGGTTTATAATTTGGCTTTACAATGTGAAGGTTATAATAAAAATTATGTAATAAAAGGATTTTTAGATGATAAGTTAGAAGCATTAGTTGGTTTTGAGAATTACCCAGAAATCATTTCTAATGTTGAAAGTTATGAAATTCAAGATGGAGATATTTTTACTTGTGCCTTGGGAAGTGTAAAATGGAAAAAGTATTATGTTGAGATGATATTATCCAAAAGAGGAATATTTATTAATTTAATTCATCCAACTTTGATCTTCAATTCTAATGTGAAAATGGGTAATGGTTTGATTATTTTTATGTATTCAAATATTAGTAATGACTGCAGTATAGGAGATTTTGTTACAATACAAAGCTTTGTTGGGATTGGTCACGACTCTAAAGTTGGTGATTGGTGCCATATAAATGCTTTTAGCTTCATGGGAGGCTTTGCAATTTTGGAAGATCAAGTTTGTTTAAATACAAGAGCGACGGTCTTGCCGAATGTTATTGTTCATGAAGGAGCAACTGTTGGAGCAGCAAGTTTAGTCATAAAAAATGTAAAAGCGAATACAACAGTTTTTGGCATTCCTGCTACAGTTTTAAAATTTTAGTTATGAATGAAATGAAAAATGAGCTACTCTTATCTGTAAGTATGATAACTTTCAAGCATGAGTTGTATATAAAACAAGCAATTGAAGGAGTTTTGATGCAAGAAACTAATTTTGAATTTCATTTAATTATTGCAGACGATTGTTCTCCTGACGCTACGCCACAAATAGTTAAGGATTTAATAGACAATCACCCTAATGGCTATCGCGTAAAATATTTTAGACATGAAAAAAATATGGGAATGCAAACTAATGGATCTTTTGCATTGCAACAATGTAAAGGGAAGTATGTCGCCGTATGTGAAGGGGATGATTACTGGACAGATCCGTTAAAATTACAAAAACAAGTGGATTTTTTAGAAGCAAATAATGATTATGTAATTCATAGTGGAAATGCCATTCAATTTACTGATGATTTAAAATGGAATGGAAAAGCAATTCTTAGCGATACCTTAAACGCTACATTTCAATTGAAGGATTTTTTATCTAACAACAATATTATTACCTGCACCACAATGTTTAGGAATATTGAATTTAATTTGCCTAAAAATTTTAGTAGAGTAACTTTTGGGGATTGGTTTTTATATGTAATTTTAATCAAAAATTCAGGTCTAAAGGTATATAGATCAATTGATTTGTATTCGGTTTATAGGGTACATCCGGGAGGTGTTATGAGTAACTTAAGTGATTTAGAAAATTGTAGTGCCCACATTTTGCAAATAACAATCATTAATAATTATCTTAAAAACAAAAAATTAGGAGTAAAACAGCTAGTTGACTTAAATGATTATTCTTTACGAAAATATCGATTACAAATAAATAATAAATTATATTTTGGAGCATTAAAAACGGTAGTTATACATTTTAAATATGCTAGGTTTGAGATGCCTTTTAAAAAATATTTGAATACGTTCAAACATCTGTTTGCGTAAATTTAATATATAATGAATCTTAAAAAAGTCTCTATAATAGTACCCTGTTACAAGCAAGCCCAATATTTGGATGAAGCGTTGCTGTCTGTATTAGATCAAACTTATAATAATTGGGAATGTTTAATAGTTAATGACGGCAGTCCAGATGGTACTCTAGAAGTAGCTAAAAAATGGGTTGCAAAAGATAATCGATTCCGTTATTTTTATCAAGAAAACGGAGGGTTGAGTAGTGCCCGTAACTTTGGGATAAGTAATGCTCTAGGAGAGTTTATTTTACCATTGGATGCTGATGATAAAATTGCGCCACATTATGTTTCTTTAGCAATAGAGTCTTTTCAAGTTAATGAGTTCTTAAAAGTAGTTTACTGCAAAGGTGAAAAGTTTGGAGTAGAACAAGGTCTTTGGCTATTACCTGATTTTTCTCGTACTATTTTAGTAAAAGGAAATATGATTTTTTGTTGTGCTATGTATAGAAAATCTGATTGGATTAAAGTGGGTGGCTATGATAAGAAACTTATCTATGGCCTAGAAGATTGGGAATTTTGGATTGCAATCTTAAAAATAGGTGGAGAAGTTAGATGCTTAGATTATTTAGGTTTTTATTATCGCACAAAAACAGAATCAATGATAGGAAGTCTCAATACTAGCCAAAGAATCTTCTCAGAAAATTATGTTCAGACTAAGCACTTAGACTTTGTTTTGGCAAATTATGACGCTGTTGTGGAGGCAAATAATAATTTAATAAAGCAAAAGAGAAAATTAGAAGTTGATTTTAAAAGTGAAAAAATACTTTTAAATGCTTTATTTTATAAAGTATTTAAAATTAAGGTTTTTACTATCAAGCAATAATTCTAATTCAATATAAATTATACAAATGGTCTCTTCCATCCCTTTAATCTCTATAATTGTCCCCAATTACAATCATGAAAAGTTCTTAAAACAGCGTTTAGAGAGTATTTTCAATCAAACGTATGGTCATTTTGAAGTACTATTGTTGGATGATTGTAGTTCTGATTCTAGTAAAAATATTCTTGCTGAATATGCTAAAAATCCAAAAGTTAGTCACTGTCTATTTAATGAAACTAATTCGGGTAATACATTTATCCAATGGAATAAAGGAATTGCTTTAGCTACAGGAGATTTTATTTGGATTGCAGAATCAGATGATTTTTGTGAACTGAATTTTTTGGAGGAGTTAATTCAACCGCTACTTCATGATGATGAAATAGTATTGTCGTACTGTCAATCAAAGAGGGTAGATGAGTTTAATGCTATTAAAGGGAATTGGTTAAATCATACTGATAGTCTTGATAATATCTTCTTTTTGAAAAATTTTATTTTAGGCGGAAATGAATTTATCCAACGTTTCTTAATTTTTAGAAATGTAATTCCAAATGCCAGTGGTGTTTTATTTAGAACGAACAAAGCTCTAAGTTTAGGGGTCTTAGAAACCGACTCGTTTTTAAGATACTGTGGGGATTGGTTGTTTTACATGAAACTAATTACAAATAATAAAGTAGCATTTATAAGCACCGCTTTAAATTGTTACCGATTCCATCCTAAAAGTGTTATAGCGATGGCGCATAAAAGTGGTAAATTTGATTCTTACAATGGAGTTCATATTAATGTGAGAAAAAAAATGAAAGCTTTTTTGTTGGATAAAAAACCTTATAACTTGGGAACTATTTTAAAAATTAATAAACAAATTAGTAATGATTTAAAATATGAAAAAGCATTTCATCTCATTAGAAATCAAGAAAAAATCAAAGGATTTTTACTCTTAATTTTAATCTTTAGAACCTTTGTTATAAAATATAAATTCAAAAAAAATCTTGAATTAAGAGTTAATAAAATGTTCTTTAAAAATAGCTTGTAAGCTTTTTCACTTATGAAAAAAATTTTATTTATATCAAATACTGCCTCCAGAACCGGAGCCCCTTATGTTTTATTATTGTTTTTAAAATGGTTAAAAAGAGAAAATAAAAATCTACAAATTGATATAATTTTTTTAGAAGGGGGTGATTTACTGGAGGACTTTAAAGCCTTTACTTCAGTTTCCTACAATTATTCAGATGTGTTAATTAAAAAAGCATTTCTACCCAAACTTTATTCGTACTTATTTAGAAAAATAATGAAAAAGGGGAGTAGGAAAGAGGTTTTTATAAAAAATATAGCCAGAAAGAATTATGATATTATTTATGCCAACACTATTGTTTCAGTAGCTTTTGGAACTGCAGTAAAAAAAAGAAGTAATAATAATCCAAAATTAATAGCTCATATTCATGAATTAAATACGGCTATTAAAGGTTGTTTGCCAAATTTTCAAGAATACGTTCCTTATGTTGATCAATTTATATCAGTTTCTAAGCTAGTTATGGAAAACTTGAATATAAATTGGAAGGTAAATCCAAATATCAATCATCTTTTTTATGCGTTTTCAGATAAAGTAGCGCCTAATGATGGTGCAACAGAACAAAAAAAAGAGGGATATAGTAAAAAAGTTTTTGAAGTTGGCGCCTCAGGTTTGGTTTTTTGGAGAAAGGGAGACGATTTATTCATACAAGTTGCTAATTACATTAAAACACGATATCCTGAAATTGAAATTAAATTTACTTGGGTTGGACAAATCTCTTACCTACAAAGATTAAGTATTGAAGCTGATTTGGAAAAGACTAATTTAAATGATACTGTATTTTTTGTTGGAGAACAGAAAAACCCAGAGGTATATTTTCAAAAATTCGATGTTTTTTTAATGCCTTCAAGGGAAGATCCATTCCCATTAGTTTGTATAGAAGTGGGTAAAATGGGTGTTCCTATTATTTGTTTTGAAAAAGCGACAGGAACCGCTGAGATTCTTGCTAATGGTGGAGGCTTTGTAGTACCTTATCTTGATTGTGTTGCAATGGCTGAGAAAATAATATCATATTACTATGATGATGAATTAAGAAGAAAAGATGGGGAAATGAATAGACAAAATTTTGCAGATTTTACTCCAGACATCTTGGCAGAAAGAATATATGATTGCATTCAAAATCTGTATAAATAATTTTTCTTTTTTTTCTTTGTTAATAGGGTAATTATGAATTTTGTTAATTGCTTTGAGAAAAATAAAATACAATTTGATTAAGAATAAATATATTTTAAAAATTAATAATAAAAACAATGAAATTAAGTATTTTACTAATTTGTTATAATCAAGAAAAGTATATCAATCAATGTATTGATAGTATTCTATTCCAGAATATTCCGTTTGATTATGAAATCGTTGTTGCAGATGATTGTTCAGAGGATAGTACACTTACTATTATAAAAGAGAAATTAGATGCTAGTGGGAACCATTTAAAGATTCTAGAGAATAAAATAAATCTGGGTATTTCAAAAAATTATCAGAGAGGCTTTTCAGCATGTACAGGTGATTATATAGCTGTAATGGAAGGAGACGATTATTGGACAAGTCCTGAGCGTTTGTTAATGCATATTAATTTTTTGGAAAAGCATAGAGAGTGCGTTATGTCTATGAACAGATATATTGAATTTGATGAAAGTTTGAATAGTATGAAGCATATCGGGTGGCATCTTGTCGAAGATTTTAAATATGTTACTACCAGAGATATGGCAAATGGGAACAAGCTAGGTAACCTTTCGGCATGTGTGTTTAGAAAAAAAGAGATTAGTAAAATTAAATTAGATTTCTATCGACTAGATGTTGCTGATTGGATTTTGGGTTTAGTACTGAGTCAAAATGGATTTATTGCAATTTTAAAGGAATTGACTTCAGTACGGCGTGTGCATGAAAACGGTGAATGGTCAAAAATGTCGTCGAAGAATAAAAATGAAACTCTTATTACTTGTATTGATAACTATAATAAATATTTAGAGTATAAGTATGATAAAGAGTTTACTGCCTATAAAAGCAAAATAAATAGTACTGTAACTTTAAGTTTTTCAAATTATCCGATTACAGGTTTTATTCCGCCCATAATAATTTATTTATGTAGACTTATTATACCAAAAAATTGTATCGTATTTATAAAAAAATGGATTAAAAAATAATAAATATTGTAGTTTAAAAGCGGATATATAGTAGAGTTAGTTAGTAGGGATTTATCTCCATAGATTACAGGAATTGATAGATAATTTTAAGGATTTTAAAAATGGAAGAATGTCCTAAACTAAGTGTTTGCATGATTACATATGGTCACGAAAAATTTATAGAAAAAGCTATTAATAGTGTTTTGATGCAAAAGTGTGATTTTAGTATAGAATTAATTATTGCCAATGATTGTTCTCCAGATAAAACGGATTTGGTAATTCAAAATATTTTAACGAATCATCCGAAAGCTTCGATAATTAAGTATATAAGACATCATCAAAATATCGGGATGGTACCTAATTGTTTTTTTGTAACGCAGGAAGCTAAAGGTAGATATATAGCAGTGTGTGATGGGGATGACTTTTGGAATGATCCTATGAAATTGCAAAAACAAGTAGATTTCTTAGAATCAAATCCAGAGTATGTAATTAGTTGCCATGATACTGTTGTAGTTAATGAAAGTGGAATAAAGATTCAATCTTCAATCTTTAATGATTTACAGAAAAAAGATTGGTCCGAGGTAAAACTTATAAATGGGGCTTTTATAATGCCTTTAACAATGTGTTATAGAAATTTAATTAAAGAATTGCCACCAGAGATATATAAAGTCGATAATTTTGATGTATTTTTAATTAGTCTACTTGGGCACTTTGGTAAAAGTAAATTTCAACAAGAAATAGAGCCAGCCTCTTACAGACAACATAGTGGTGGAATATCTAGTATGATTTCTGATTTAAAAAAAGATTTTCAACACAAGAATACTTTTTGGCAAATTTTTAAATACTATTATAGAAATAATTCTACAGAGTATGCCGTTAATTATTATACGAAATATCGACAAATGATGTTTCGATTAATAAAAAGTCGAATTAGTGATTTTTTATATATAGATTCTGTTAAATTATATACAGAATTTATATTGAATACCATTAAATATGGTTTTTGGAAAGAATCAATTTATCTTACAGTTGATATTTTAAAATTCGTAAAAAATAAATAATTAAATGGTGAAAATAAATCCATTAGTTTCAATCATCCTTCCTGTATATAATGGGGAAAAATTCTTGGCACAATCTATCGAAAGTTGCCTCAATCAAACTTACCAAAATATAGAATTAATCATTGTTTATGATTCTTCGACAGACAATTCTTTGGAAATAATCATGTTATTTTCCAGTACAGATAATAGAATCAAAGTTGTTAATAATGCCGAGAAAAAGAATTTACCAGCGGGTCTGAATATTGGTCATTACGTTGCAAAAGGCGATTTTGTAACATGGACAAGCGATGATAATATATTTGAAAAGATTGCTATTGAAGAGATGTCAAAAAAACTTTGTGAAAAGGATATTGATGTAGTGTATAGCGATATGGTAATAATTGATCATAATGGGGAAAAAGTTAGGGACTTTGTTTTTCTTGATTTTGAAAATATAATATTCCGCAATTATATTGGTAACTGTTTTCTTTACAAAAAAGAAGTTTTTGAGAGAAACAAAGGGTATGATGAAAATTGTTTTTTAGTTGAAGACTATGATTTTTGGTTACGGGCTATTTCACATAGTCGTTTTTATCAACTGAGAAAGAAACTATATAATTATAGAAAACATGATACAAGTTTAACGCATCAAATTGCAGTAAATGCGGATATGAAAAAGATTTGGAATGATAATGTTACAAAAATGTATAGTAATTTTTCAAAAAAAATATTAGATACTGATTATTCCGTTATTGCAGAATTTTTATCCAAGTCTTTAAACTATCAAAAAATACCTTTTCAATGGATTATAAAGAATGAAAGTGCCATTAACCAATTCAAGCAAAAGTTATCTCAAAATCGTAATTTTCAAAATAAAAATGCAATTGAAAAAATATTCTTAGATAAGATGATTCATTTAATGGTTTTAGACAAAAGTGTGAAAACGAATCTTTTTAATTCTTTTTACATACTAAGACAATACGGTTTATTTTTGGATAAAAAGGCCGTCAAAACGTTAATCAAATATTCATTTTTTAAGAGATAGTAATGCCAAGAGTTTCCATAATACTAGCCACCTACAATAGAGCAAAATATATTTTAGAATCCTTACATTCTATTCAACAGCAAACCTTCACAGATTGGGAATGTTTAATCATTGATGATGGCGGTTCAGACAATACACAGGAAATTTTAGCTCCTATTTTAAAACAGGATACCCGGTTTCAGTATTTTATGCGGACTTCTAAATATCAAAAGGGATTGCCGGGAAGTAGGAATTATGGTTTAGATTTAGCACAAGGTGATTATATTATATTTTTTGATGATGATGATATTGCCCATCCACAAAACTTAGAATTGTGTGTATTCGAATTATCGAATACTGAGCTTTCTTTTTGTAGGTACATCAGGGATGTTTTTACAGGTAATTTTGTTTGTGATTTTGATTACTCAAAAGCGTATACTTCTTTTTATATTGACAGTAGTGATATCAATAAAATATTAAGGAATGAACTGCAATTTAATTCTTGTGCAGTCATGTGGACAAAAGAATGTTATACTAAGCATAGATTCACAGAGCATTTAAAGTATGCGGAAGAATGGGAGGTTTATGCACGAATCATAACTTCCGTAAATAGGGGAATATCGATTAACAAAATCCTTTATTATGGGAGGAAACACAATGTGTCTATCACAGGGGATTTTGGTAATAGAAACATAAATAGCTTGTCCTCTTACACTGACGCCATCCAATTAGTTATTGCCAATTTAAATAATAAAAAAATGTTGTCCAGTGAGATAATTCGTTATTTTATTCAAGTGTCTTTGCAGTATAAAGAATTCAACTTGTTTGAAAGAATTATAAATACATTAGATTTACCAAAAATGGAAGAATTAAAATGGAGATTTTTTTATGCTCATTTACCGTTGCGGTTATTTTTTTATGGAATTTGGAAAAAGGTTAAAAAATAATAGTCACTTAAATGAAATTTCTAGTAATTGTACAGAACTTAAAGGTCTCAGGGGCGAGTGAAGGGATTGTTTCCCGTTCTTTTCTTGCAAAGTTACGCATGACATATCCGGAGTCGGCTATTGATGTGCTGTATTTAAAAAACCATAACAGTGAGGACCAACTGGATTTACTGCCTGTTAATTCCATTCAATCGCATGTTTTAAATTTGAAACCACCTTTTCTAATTAAATGGCTCAATCGAATTTCTTGGAGACTTTTTCATATTTCTTTATACGACCGGTTTGTACATAAGTTGTATGGTTCCTATATTTCAAAAATAAAACACGAGCAGTACAATCATGTTTTTATTAGGAGTTCAGGCTTGAATCATGAAACGCTTTTAGGCGCAAGAGATTTACCTATTCTTAAAAAAGCGATTATTAATTTTCATGATCCCTATCCCTTTTTTTGGTATCAAGGTTCTCATCATGCATTATCTGGCGTAGAATTATTTCGACTAAAAACGATGTATAAAGTTATTCAGGAGGCTAAATGTTGCGTCAGTACGGCACAATTAATGTCTAATGATTTAGAATTTTTATATGGTTCCCGTAAAAAATTTTACACGATTCCGCATCAATTTTCTACATCAGTTTTTGATTTAACAGATATTCAAATGGTAAGACCCAAACAAAAGAAGCTAACTATTGCATACCATGGCTCCATACAGTTTGGACGTAAAATCGATACCCTTTTAGATGCGTATGCTGCATTAGTTACTGAGAATGCAACCATCAAGGCAGAAACAGAATTTGTATTGCGTTTAGGAGGCGGAGATGTAAATACTTTGCGGGATTATTATAAGAGTTGTACTAATATTGTGATTTTACCTACTTTAAATTTTTGTAATTCAGCTTACGAACAAACACATATTGCCAATATAAACGTAATTCTGGAGAACGGACCCTTGTATTGTAATATTTTAGTGGGTAAAGCGCCCTTTTTAGCGACACTGAATAAACCCGTATTTTGTGTTTCTCCGGAACGCAGTGAATTAAGGCAAATTATCAAAGATCCTAAATTAATTGCAAATGGAGAAGATGAAGTAGATGTAAAAGTAAAATTAGAAGCACTTATTAAGAAAAGATTGGTTTCTAATGAACCTGTTGATTGTTTTGGGGATTACTTCAGTGATTCTCGTTTTAAACAGATACTTAGCCTAATTTTAACAGACAGAAAATAAACATGATTCTAGAGCGATTAAAAAGAATTATAAGAAGAAGATATAATATTAGTTTTTCAAAATCTGGAGATGATATTCAATTGATGAAATTAATTAATAGTAATAACCCTGGAGTCTATGTCGATATTGGGTGCTGGCATCCTATAAAATCCTCGAATACTTATTTTTTTCACCTGAGAAAATGGAAGGGGATTTGTATTGATCCTAATCCAGAATTGAAATCATTGTATGAAAAATTTAGACCAGAAGATAATTTTGTAAATGTAGGAATTGGAAATTCAAATATTACTTTAGATTACTATATGTTTGAGGAAAGCTCAATGAACACGTTTAGTTGTGATTTTATAAAAAAGTATAATTTAGAGTCCAAAATTTAAAAAAAAATTAAGATTCCTATGCGTTCTCTGAAAGAAATCTTAGATCAGAATTTAAATGAAAATGATAGACTAGATTTTTTTGATGTTGATGCTGAAGGCTATAATTTAGAAATTCTAAAAACAAATGATTGGACAAAATATAGGCCAAAAATAATTGTTGTTGAAAGTGATAATACTTTACGCAATGATATTGTATCAGAAATAGTTCGCTATTTAGAAATTCAGAATTACAGGTTGTTGGGTAAATCAATTATTAATGGAAATCTAGGGAATTTGTTTTTGATAGCTAATTAATTTAATAAATGCGAATAGGTAATAACCCACATAAAGACCAAGCAATACCTCAATCTAACTACCTGCATCAGGTAGTTATTCCGGTATATATACCTCATGAAGAGGGCTACTTCAAAGACAGTTTGAAAATTTTGCAATTGTGTTTACAATCCTTGTTGAAAACGGTTCACGACAAAACTTATATTACGGTTGTTAACAATGGAAGCTGTAAAATGGTTATGGATTATTTAGACCAACTATATCATGAGGGTCTAATCAAAGAAATGATTCATACGGAGAATATAGGAAAACCCAATGCAGTACTAAAAGGGCTTGCCGGAAACAACATAGAACTCGTTACTATTGCAGATGCCGATGTGTTGTTTTTAGATAATTGGCAATTTGCGACTACAAAAATATTTGCTGCAATGCCAAAAGCTGGTGTAGTTGGTATAGTGCCTCAATTTAATATGTTTAAAAATAAATCGGGTACTATTATTTTTGATAATTTGTTTAATAAAAAATTGAAATTTATTCCTATTCTATCACCACATGGATTAATTCGGTTTTATGACAGTATCGGTTGGGACAAGAATTATAATAAAAATTATCTGAAATATTGTTTGGGTTTAGAACATAATGAGGTCAGAGTGTATGTAGGTTCGGGACATTTTGTAGCTACGTATAAAAAACAAATGTTTCAGGAAATGAAATCATACTTGCATTACAAATTAGGTGGGGATTCGGAAAATTACTTAGACACTTTACCTTTGCAATATGATTATTGGAGAGTAACCACTTATGATAATTATGCCTACCACATGGGTAATGTTATTGAAGATTGGATGTTTGAAATCGCACATGTAGAAAACAAACGGCTTATAATTGATTCCGGTTTTAAACAACATAAACGTGCTAATACTTTAGTAGTTTTATTAAAGAATAAGTTGTTTACTAAGATTTTAGGATATGAATTATTTTCTAGAATTTTTTACCGATGGAAAAAATTACCTAAAAGAATGATTAAAAATTATTCTACAATTGCTCCAATCGTAAATGAAAAATGAATATTAATTAATATTTCAGTTTTAAAAAACAATATAAATATTTTAAAATATTCATTTAAAAATAATATTTCATGTTAGAAATGATATAATGAAAGAAAAAGTATTTTCTATTCTCATAAGTACCAAAAACAGGCGTAGTGATTTGATTCTTACACTTGGTAAATTAGAGGGTTTATTGATTCGAAATGATGTCGAATGTATTATATATGATGATGGTTCGAGTGATGGAACGTTTAATTATATTCAGAATAATTTTCCTGCTATTTTACTCAAAAGAAATGAAGTGTCAAAAGGGTATTTATATTGTAGAAACAAAATGCTTAGCCAAACAAAAGCAACGTATGCTATTTCTCTTGATGATGATGCTCATTTTTTAACAAATAATCCTTTGGAACTAATCCGAAATTATTTTGAATCCAATCCGAATTGTGGTTTAATTGCCTTTCGTATATTTTGGGGGCTTACCGAACCAGTAAATACAGTTTCCTTTGAATTTCCTGAACGTGTGCAAAGTTTTGTGGGCTGTGCTCATGTTTGGAGAATGAAAGCTTGGCACTATATACCCAATTACCCAGAATGGTTTGTTTTTTATGGAGAAGAGGATTTTGGGGCATTTCAGTTGTTTAAGCAGAATTTGGAAGTACATTATTTTCCTGAAATATTAGTCAATCATAGAGTAGATTTGAAATCACGAAAGAACAATTCCGATTACTATATTCGTTTACGAAGTTCTTTACGTTCTGGATGGTTTTTGTGTTTTTTGTTTTATCCCAAACGTATTATTCCGCAAAAAATGGTATATTCGATTTGGAAGCAATTACAATTAAAAGTATTTAAAGGGGATGTAAAAGTTTTACAAGTGCTGAGTTTGGCACTATTTGATTTATTTTTTGCAATACCCAAAATAATACAAAATAGTAATCGATTGACTGAAAACGAATTTAATAGTTATGAAAAGCTTCCTGCTGCCAGAATATATTGGCAACCTAAAAAATAACATTTATTAATTCAGATTTTTTAAATGAAAAACATAGCAATAATTCCAGCACGTGGGGGTTCTAAACGATTACCTAATAAAAATAGTCTTTTGTTTGGAGGCATTCCACTTATTGCTCACAGTATTTTGTACGCCCAAAAGAATAACGATATTGTAGACGAAATTTACGTATCGACAGATGATGCGGCAATAAAAAAAATAGCACTAGACTATGGAGCTCAAGTAATTGACCGTCCAGTATATTTATCAGGTGACTTTGAACCTACATTAACTGCTGTTCAGCACGCTTTAGATGTTATTCCGTATACCGTTGATACGGTTCTATTATTGCAAGTAACCAATCCATTGCGACCGGAACATTTATTACGTGAAGCTTTTGAACGTTATAGAATCAGCGATTTTGATAGCTTATTCACTGTTACCAGAAACCATCAAAAATTGGGTAAAATTTTAAACCATTCCTTTAAACCTTATAATTATACCTTAGGGCAACGCAGTCAGGAATTAGAACCACTCTATTTTGAAAATGGGCTGTTGTATATCAGTAAAGTGAAATTGATACGTGAAGGTAAAATATTTTCTGAAAACAGCCTCCCTTATGAAGTAAATCATATTTTTGCGACTGTTGATATTGATACACAAGATGATTTTGATTATGCAGCGTATTTATATCAAAAATTTATAACTTATAATTCATAACTCATTGTATGAACCCATATATTGAAATTTCAGGAAGAAGAATAGGTCCCGATTATCCGCCATTGGTCATTGCAGAAATAGGAATCAACCATGAAGGCTCTTTGCAAGTTGCCAAAGAAATGGTGGATGCTGCTCACAGAGCGGGTGTTGAGGTGGTCAAGCATCAAACCCATATTGTAGAAGACGAAATGAGTGGCGCAGCTAAGAAAGTAATTCCGGGTAATGCTGATGTTTCTATTTATGAGATTATGGAGCGGTGTTCTTTGAACGAAGCTGATGAATTAGAACTAAAAAACTATGTTGAGGAGAAAGGGATGATCTTTATTTCGACTCCTTTTTCTCGTGCCGCTGCGGATCGTTTAGAAAAATTTGGTATTCCGGCCTATAAAATCGGTTCTGGGGAATGTAATAATTATCCCTTGTTGGAACATATTGCAGTTTTTGGCAAGCCAGTAATTTTAAGTACCGGGATGAATACTATTGAAAGCATTACAAAAGCGGTGGCGATATTTGATAAACATAAAGTTCCTGTCGCCTTGTTGCATACTACAAATTTGTATCCTACACCTATTCATTTAGTCCGTTTTGGAGCTATGATAGAAATGCATAACGCTTTTCCTGAAAACGTTTTTGGATTATCAGACCATACTTTAAATAATAATGCCTGTCTGGGTGCAGTTGCTTTGGGCGCTAGCATTTTGGAACGCCATTTTACGGATCATATACACCGTGTCGGACCAGATATTGTTTGTAGTATGGATGAAAAAGCTTGTATAGAACTTATCGTTTCATCTAATGAAATGTGGCAAATGCGGGGAGGAACCAAAAAGCCCGCTTTGGAGGAACAAGTGACCATTGATTTTGCTTTTGCTACAGTTTGTACCATTGCTCCAATACAAAAAGGAGAGGTTTTCACTAAGGATAATGTTTGGGTAAAGCGCCCGGGAACCGGAGCTATTTTGGCGGATCAATACGAATCTATTATTGGAAAGGTTGCAACCAGAACTATTAGCGAGGATGAACAATTGGAAGTAAATGATTATGAATGAAAAAATATCGGTAGTCATTCGGAATAAAAATCAAGGGGAATCTTTAGATTTCCTATTAGGTAACCTTAAAAAAAGATATGCGGAGGATATTAGTGAAATTATTGTGTTGGATAATATGTCAACGGATAATAGTTCCTCTGTAATACAAAAGTATGGGGTAAAAAAAGTCAATATAAACAACTTCTCTTATGGCAGAAGTGCAAATATTGCAGCAGAAAGTGCCTTAAATGATATTGTGGTTATTTTTAGCGCACACGCATTTCCAGTAAGCCATGATTTCTTTAAATTGATTCAATTAAAATTTAAACAAAAGAATAATTTAGCCGGTTTAAGATGTCTGCACAATCAGAATGACTATGTTCATTATATTAATGAGGTGACGGCTTCAGAAAATCCAAATGGTGCAGGAGTTATTTTTTGCGGGTCTGCATTCAGCAAAAAAGTTTGGAGAGAGCTTCGGTTTAATGAAGATATCCAGACGATGGAAGATAAGGAATGGACTAAAAGAGTTTTGGACAAAGGGTATGACATTGAATTTGTTCCCTCTATTTTTTGCTACGCTATAAAACGTAATGAAAAACAGCTTTTTTTTAGATATAAAAATGAGGTTATTGGAAGTTATCAATTATGGCATACTGAATATAAAACTACAACCGCTTTGAAAATGGTTGCAGGTTCTATTATAAATGCTTTTCAAGTTTTTATCAACAGTACTTACTATGCTCTTAAAAGGTTTTTTTTTCTTTTAAAATTCATAAATAACAAACCTGAAAAATTTTAAAGTTATCATTATGTTCGCTACGTTAAATTTAATACTGACCCTTTTGTAATGAAAAAAATCTTATTTCTTACTGGAACACGAGCGGATTTTGGTAAAATAAAATCATTGATTTCAATTCTTGATGATAATCCAGAATTTGAAGTTTTTGTTTTTGTTACAGGTATGCATTTACTAGAAGAGTACGGATATACCCTTTTAGAAATTGAACGTTGTAATTTTAAAAACATTCATACTTTTGAAAATCATACCCATGAAACCACCATGGATTTGACTCTGGCTAAAACTATTGAAGGTTTATCTGGTTATTGCAAAGAAGTAAATCCGGATTTAATTGTGATTCACGGTGACCGCGTTGAGACTTTGGCTGGCGCAATTGTTGGCTCTTTAAATAATATTTTAGTGGCTCATATTGAAGGAGGCGAGTTATCAGGAACAGTTGATGAATTAATTAGGCATAGTGTGAGTAAATTAAGCCATATTCATTTTGTTTCAAATGATGATGCAGCCAAGCGATTGTTACAAATGGGCGAAATGGAAACTTCAATTTTTAATATAGGTTCGCCCGATATTGATATTATGTTTTCTGATTCACTTCCAAGTTTAGCAGTTGTAAAACACTATTATGAAATCAATTTTGATGAGTTTGGTATAGTTATGTTTCATCCAGTGACCACTGAATCTGCTGAAATGCAACAATATGCTAAGAATTTTGTTGATAGTCTGTTGCAGGATACCCATAATTATGTGGTGATATATCCTAACAATGATTTAGGCAGCAGTTGTATTATAAAAGAGTATCAACGTTTACAAAATAATCTACGTTTTAGAGTTTTTCCTTCCCTGCGGTTTGAATATTTCTTGACATTATTAAAAAGCTCGCAATACATCATAGGTAATAGCAGTGCAGGAATTAGAGAGGCTCCATATTATGGGATTCCAATTATTAATATTGGAACGCGGCAACAGAATAGAGTAATTGATGCGGATATTATTAATGTGGATTATAAATCTCTTAGTATAAATAAAGCATTAAAAACTATAGACAATCATAAAAGACAAATGACTGCTACTGATTTTGGACAAGGAAATAGTACTGCTTTATTTTTTAACTCCATTCGAAATAGCGATATTTGGAAAATAAATCATCAGAAACAGTTTAGAGATAATTCTTAAAACAAATAATTTGTGCTAACCGTAAGTAATTATCATTACATAAGAGAAGATTATAAAACTAATTATCCAAGTATTTTTGGGGTAACACCCTTACAATTCAAAGAACAGCTTTTAGTATTAAAAAATAGTGGAGAGTTTATTTCTGCTGACGATTTGATTAGTCATACAGATAGTTTAATAAATTCTACAGAGAAGTATATTTTAATAACCTTTGATGATGGATTAAAAGAGCAGTATGAATTTGGTCTTTCAATTTTGGATTCTTTAAATATTCCTGGTTTATTTTTTGCTAATTCGATTAATTTTGAACAAAAAAAAGTTAGTACAGTTCATAAAATACATTTATTACGATCAATTATTTCTTCGGATGATTTCTTAAAAAGTATTTTAAAAATTGATTCTTCTAAAATTAAAAGTATTAATACTTTTAGAGCTAAAAAAATTTATATTTATGATGATGAAAAAAGTGCGGTTTTAAAATACATTCTAAATTTTGAGTTAACGTATGTAGAACAAGAAGAAATCATAAGTAATTTATTTCTAGATTATTATGACGAATCTGAGGTTTTAAAAAGTTTGTATTTGAATGATTTGAATCTTATGAAATTAGCTTCTAAAGGTTTTTTGGGAAGCCATACACATAGCCACTATCCGTTAGGATTATTAAAAACAGAGGACGTAATTTTAGAGTTGCAGAATTCTAAAAATTTCTTTGAAAAGCTAACATCTACCACTATAAATTCTGTTGCATATCCATATGGAACGCAAGAATCTTGTACTGATGAAGTTGCAGAAATCGCAAAAAAAATAGGATATAAGTTAGGTTTTACTACCAATAGAGGAGTGAATATAGGAAATGAGAATAAATTATTATTAAACCGTTTCGATTGTAATGATTTAGTTGGTGGAAAAAATTATCGAATATGATAACAAGAGAAGCCACATTAGAAGATTGGGAAAAATTATTACATTTTTTTAAATTAATTTACAGAGAAAATCATCCTTTGCAAAATAAAGAGTTTTGGCAATGGCAGTATGGAGATACACAGTACGGCCGATCTTTTATTTGTATAAATGCACAAGAGGAGATTGTTGGTCATGTTGGTGCTAATTTTCAAGGAGGAATTGCTTGGATTATCAATGTATATTTAAAGGAAGAATGTAGAGGGAAAGGTTTTTTGGGAGAGTTATATGGTTTAGCGAGAGCTTATTATCCATTAGCTGCTACGGCGGCTAATGATGCTGGTTTAGGACTTTATAGAAATATGCGTTGGATTCGTTATTATGATTTAGTAAGATTTGTAAAAATTAACCCTTCGCTATTAGATAAATCGTTTGAGTCAGTGTGTAAAAAAGTTGTTGTAGATACTGGTAGTTTTATAAAAAGGGATACACATTATTTTCGACAACCAAAAATAAAAGGTTTACAACTTAGTGATGGATCAAGAGCTGTAAGCCAGGAAGAAGTTGGAGGTTTACGAATTTTAGAAATTAAAAACGTGGTAGAATTAGAGAAACAGGCTTGGGAATTAGGCTACAATTGGGTTGATTATATTACCTCATGGAACAATATACGAATTAAAGATTTGGATAAAAATAATTGGACTATAGATTATAAAAATGTAGTTCCTTGGAGATTAAATCCTGTGGAAGAAAACTACTTTTGTGACATTTCATTTTTATCTGAAAAGCCATTAGACAACGAATTTATCGTTAAAAGAAATTTTTCTGATCATGGAAGGATAGGAAGTTTGTAAAAAAATAAAATGAATAAAAGAAAGATTTTAGTTTTATTACCAGATGGAATTGGATTGCGAAATTTTGCCTATTCTAAATTTTATGACTTAGGGAAGAAAGAGGATTTCGATATTGTTTATTGGAATAATACGCTATTTCCCTTAAGCAATTTGGGATTTGAAGAAATTAGAATAACTGACGCAAATATTCATCCCTTTACAGATATTTTAAAAAATGCAAGAAAGCAAATTGAGTTAAATTTAAATATAAAAAAAGCAAAGGATTATGTTTACGACTCATATCGTTTTCCTAATTCTTATAGAACTTTTAAATCTTCTTTAAGGAATCTGGCGACTCATTTTATAACTATCTTTTTTTCTTCAAAAAAAGGTTTAAATAAAGTAAGAAAATTGATTTTAACAAATGAGCGTAAAACCAATTATTATCAAAACTGTCTAATCACTTTACAGGAAGAGAAACCTACAATGATCTTTTGTACCAATCAAAGAATTAGTTCCGCAATAGCGCCATTATTAGCCGCACAGGATTTAAAAATCCCTACCGCTACCTTTATTTTTTCATGGGATAACCTTCCAAAAGGGACTATGGTAATAGAAACGGATTATTATTTTGTTTGGAGTGATCAGATGAAAAAAGAGCTTCTTTATTATTATCCCTATATAAACGAAAAGCAAATTATTATAACTGGAACGCCTCAGTTTGAAAATCACTTTGATAAGGATTCGATTGAATCTAAGGAAAGCTTTTTTAAAAATAATAACTTAGATTTTAATAAAAAATACCTCTGTTTTTCAGGAGATGATATTACTACTTCTCCGGATGATCCAGCCTATTTAAAAGATTTTGTAGAAGCAATAACTCTCTTAAATAATAAAGGTAATAATCTTGGAATTATTTTTAGAAGATGTCCTGTTGATATTTCGGATAGATATGATGTAATATTAGCGAAATATAAAGATGTAGTTGTTGAGATTGCCCCAAAATGGGAAAATATTAATAATTCGTGGAATTCTATTTTGCCAACTAAAGATGATTTAATTTTGTTGTCAAATACTGTTGCACATTCTGAATTAGTAGTTAATTTGGGTTCTTCCATGGTTTTTGATTACGCTAGCCACTGCAAACCATGTGCTTATTTTAATTACAATCAAAAAAAACGATCTAATATAAATTGGGATTTGCACCAATGTTATAAGTATGTTCACTTTCGTTCAATGCCCACCGATGCAGTAGTTTGGCTCAACTCACCGGACGAAATTGCAGCTAAAATAGAATTGATGTTGAGTGACAAGTCCCAGAAAGTAGTTGCAAACGCTGAAGAATGGTTTAAAAAAATTAATCAGCATCCCGCAGAAGATGCCTCTCAACGCATTTGGGACGGTATAGCGGAAATTTGTAGAAAATAAAAATGGTAAGACAAACTATAATATCGGATTACAAGCGATGTGGAATCAGTAAGATGAGTTTTTGGGTACTCCTCAAAACCTTCATACTCATGCCTAATCCGGGACTGAAATTCTTGACTATTTTTCGTCTGACACAATATTTTAGAAAAAGAAACAGAGCGTTGTTTTACTTTTTCTTTCTGTGGTTGCGCAACTTAAAAGTGAAGTATGGATTCGATATTTCCTATCGAACCCAGATTGGGGAGGGCTTTTATATTGGACATTTTGGAAATGTTGTTATTCATGGGGACACCAAAATAGGTAATAATTGCAATATTTCACAAGGAATTACTTTTGGAGTTAGTAACTCAGGCTCTCATATTGGAGTTCCAAAAATTGGTAATAATGTTTTTGTAGGACCAGGAGCCTGTGTTTTTGGGGCCATAACAATCGGTAATCATGTGACCATAGGTGCAAATGCAGTGGTAACAGAAGATGTCCCGGATTATCATACGGTACTAAGTGGTAAAACTACCACAATCAATAAAGATTTATCCTCTTTCTACATCCATAATAGCTGTAAATAGTATGTTTTTTAATTCGTTTTCCTTTGCCATTTTCCTCCCTGTTGTATTTGTCTTGTATTGGTTTGTTTTTAATAAAACCAAAAGCACACAAAATGCAGTGCTTATTATCGCCAGCTATTATTTTTATTCCTGTTGGGATTGGCGTTTTTTGTTTTTGTTGGTTTTCTCTACTTTTTTAGACTATTATACTGGTATTCGAATTGAAAAGGCCAAGACGGAACTGGAGCGAAAATTTTGGTTTTGGTTGAGTATCAGTATGAATTTGGGTTTTCTTGGGGTTTTTAAATATTATAATTTTTTTGCGGATTCTTTCTCCCAGTTATTAAATGGCTTCGGATTACAAACTAGCCCGTTATTATTAAACGTTATTCTCCCGGTGGGTATTTCTTTCTACACTTTTCACGGTTTATCATACGTCATAGATATTTATTTAAAGCGGATTAAGGCCGAATATAATTTTGTGGATTATTCTTTGTTTGTCAGCTATTTTCCTTTATTGGTGGCAGGTCCTATTGAAAGAGCGACGCATTTATTGCCACAGGTGAAAGTAAAACGCAGTTTTGATTATCAAAAAGCCAAAGAAGGTATTTATCAGTTTGTCTGGGGATTGGTCAAGAAGGTGGTGATTGCAGATACCTGTGCGACCTATGCTAACGCTATTTTCGATAATTATCAATCGATGAACTCTTTGTCACTGATTCTTGGTGCCGTTTATTTCGCTTTCCAGATTTATGGAGATTTTTCGGGTTATTCGGATATGGCTTTGGGAATGTCTAAATTATTTGGCATCGATTTACTGCGGAACTTTAATTACCCCTATTTCTCTCGTGATATCGCCGAGTTTTGGCGGAGATGGCACATTTCGCTCTCCTCTTGGTTTAGGGATTATCTATACATTCCTTTGGGAGGTAGTAGTGGTGGTATGGCGATGAAAATCCGCAATACATTTATAATTTTTTTAGTGAGTGGTTTCTGGCATGGCGCCAATTGGACTTTTATTGCCTGGGGTTTCATTAACGCCTTGTATTTTTTACCGTTGTTACTTTTGAAAAGGAATCGCTCTAACATGGAAACAGTATCCTTAAATTGGGACGTAGCGTCTGTTAAAGTTTTCTTTAGCATTGTTAGTACATTTGCGTTAACCAGCTTGGCCTGGATTTTCTTTCGTGTAAAATCTATAGGAGAAGCTTTTGACTATATTGGTCGTATTTTTACCAATGGAATTTTTCAATCACAGTATTTGGAAAACGAGCGTTACAACTATGAAATCATTATTTTAGTACTTGCTTTTATTGTTGTGGAATGGAATAGCCGAACGCAAGTGGAGCCGATATCAGGAAGATACAGTAATTTGAAATTAGCGTTATGCTTTGCTGCGATTGCGGCTTTGGGAACCTATTCGGATTATAAAGAATTTATTTATTTTCAATTTTAAAGAATAATTTTCGTTTTACTATAGCCTTAAAGGGAGTCGAAAATTTAGAACAGTTTTTAGCATTAGGTATACATAATAATTAGAATTAAGTAGTATATGAAAAAGAGAATAGAACAATAATGAAGCAGTTTTTAATTTTTATTATCAAAGCCCTCGCGCTACTATTTTTACTGGCAGTTGTATTGGATTTTCTATATACAACGGTTTATTTAGAGTCTTCGAATAGAGGAAAAATGGACTATGTTTATAATTCAGTAGCGAGAAATTATGACGTAGTGATTTTAGGTTCTTCCAGAGCTAATAATCACTTTGTTGCTCCTCTATTTGAGAAAAAGGGATTGAAAACCTTTAATTACGGGATGAGTGGAGGGCATTTGTTTGAAGCTTCTTTATTGTTGAAATTAATGATAGAACGTAAATACAATATTAAGAATGTTATACTGGAGACGGATCTGAATTTATCGAATGAACAACGAGCAGAGGGAATTGCTGCAAAATTTTTGCCTTACATACATAATTCGGAAATAATTAAGAATCATTTTTCAGAAGAAAAAGACTTTAATGAATTGTATTATATCCCTTTTTACAGATATGTTGTATTTGAAAATCGGATCGGTTTTAGAGAGATGTTTTTTAATGCCATTCATAAAAAGACAAATCATTTGCATAATAGTGGCTACTCTCCATTAGAAAATGGTAAGGGTAACATGAAAAATGACTTGACAAATTTAAAACCGTTACAAAATAAATATTACGAAGAAATTAAACAAATCTGTAAAGCGAATAACATTAATCTGATTGCTGTGATGACACCGATGTGTACCAATACTAAAGGGTTGAATTATTTTGACAAAGTAAAACAACTGTATCCTGAAATTCATAATTATGAAAAAGCGGTTGAAGGAGATCAGTATTTTTCTTCCTGTGGGCATCTGAATGATACCGGAGCAAGACTGTTTACCAGTGTAATTATAAAAGATTTTTTTAATAAATAATTTATGAAAATAGCTTTTCTGACTCCTGAATACCCACACATAAAGACTGGCAGCTCCGGCGGAATTGGTACGAGTATCAAGAACCTGGCAATGGGACTTTTGGCAGCGGGTTGTTCGGTACGCGTTTTGGTATATGCCCAAAAAGAAGAAGGAATCTTTTTCGATAATGGAATTTGCATACAACAAATAAAAAATATAAAATTAAAAGGATTGTCTTGGTATTTCACCCGAAAAAAACTGGAGCACATTATTAATACCTTATATCGGGATAAAGAAATTGATGTGGTAGAAGCGCCGGATTGGACCGGAATCACCTCTTTTATCTCTCCTAAAAAATGTCCTGTCGTGATTCGGTTAAACGGTTCCGATACTTATTTTTGCCATTTAGATCAGCGTCCTGTAAAATGGGTAAATCGATTTCATGAAAAAAGAGCGTTAAAAAAGGCGGATGGCTTGCTATCTGTCAGTCAGTTTACTGCTGATACGACGAATGAGGTGTTTGGTTTAAAAAAACAATTCACTATTATTCCAAATTCTATTGATCTTGATGCATTTAGTCCAGATAATAAAAATAAAGAAAATAGGAACACGATTCTATATTTTGGGAGTTTAATCCGTAAAAAAGGATTGTTAGAATTGCCATTTATTTTTAATGAAGTTCTTGCAAAAAATCCAAATACAAAATTGATTTTGGTTGGAAAAGATGTTCCTGATGTTATATCAGGAAACTCTTCTACTTGGGGGATGATGCAAGAATTGTTCACACCACAAGCACTACTACAAGTAACGTATTTTGGAGCGGTGCCGTATGAAAACATAAAGGAGCATATTAGTAGGGCAACAGTTTGTGTATTTCCAACATTTGCGGAGGCATTACCTGTTTCTTGGATAGAGGCCATGGCTTTGCAAAAAGCAATAGTAGCGTCGAATATAGGTTGGGCTAATGATGTTATTGATGATGATGTCAATGGGTTTTTGGTAAATCCTAAAAATCATTTGGAGTATGCTACTAAAATTAGTATGTTATTGGAAGATTCTGAATTGCAAAAAAGATTCGGTTTCGCTGCCAAAAAGAAAGTATGCGAAAAATTCAGTAAAGAGGAAGTGGCACTTCAGAGCTTATTATTTTATGAATCTTTAATCCAGTAGGCTTTGATTATAGTATATCATTTTGATGATAAAATTACCGAGGTGGTTAGTCTAGAGAATCAAAAAATTAAATTTGATTGTACAGGCACAATTTCGGCTGGCTTGATTCGGTTAGCGGATGCGTTTTCTGATGAAAAAATAGTTTGGTGTCATTCCACTTACAAAGAGCATCTTGCTGTCGAAAATATAGATACTCTTCTCCATCATAATAAGATGATGCTTTCGTTTCGACCGAAAATAAATAATTTTTTTGAGGATTACATCGGATATGTAGAGGAGTCTTTATTTATAAATGTTAATAAAAAGGTGTCGTATCCCACATGGCAAATGAGTAGTTATGTTGGAGTTATTCATGCTTCTGTTTTGAATGCTATAAATGATAAAATAGTTTGTGATCCTGATTTTGATTATTATTTGAATTCGATGGCTAAATTATGCATGCCTTTGGGATTGCTGTGTTATTCTGAACCACATCTTTTGAAGTCTGTAGAAACAAATGATTCGCCTCTTATAGCATCCAGCTTTACCCTATTTCGATTTGTAAAGCAGCATTATAAAACGAGATGGGTATTTTTATTAGCTTTAAACTTATTTTTATATGAACGTAAAATTTTGTTTTATCCTTTTATTTCCGCACTTTTTTCTAAAAGAAGAATTAATAATAAAATAAATTTAGATGGTATTGTCGTTCAGTCATCAAGAGCAATTATAGGTACAGGAACAATTGACGTCATTATCCCTACTATTGGAAGAAGCAGCTATTTATATGATGTTTTAAAAGATTTTTCAAAACAAAGTGTTTTACCGGATAAGATTATTGTGGTGGAGCAAAATCCAGAACCATTCAGTAAGACTGAATTGGATTATATAGAAACTGAAAATTGGCCGTTTGAAATACGGCATGTTTTCACTCATCAAGCAGGTGCATGCAGTGCTAGAAATTTGGCGTTGAATCAAACTACAAGCGAATGGGTTTTTTTAGCGGATGATGATAATCGATTTGACTCGGATTTATTTAAGGATATTTTTAAAAAAATAAAAAGATATGGTTGCAATGTAGTTACAACAGCTTATCCCCAAAAAGGAGAGGGTAAATTACATCGCAAAGTAGTACAATGGTCTACTTTTGGTGCTGGTAATAGTTTTTTAAAAAGAATTATTTTACAGAATGTAAAGTTTGATTTGGCATTTGAATTTGGTTATGGTGAGGATAGTGATTTTGGGATGCAATTACGAAATCAAGGGCATGATGTTTTATTTTTGCCAGAACCATCAATTATGCATTTAAAAGCTCCAGTTGGAGGGTTTAGAACTAAACCACAACTGAGGTGGTATAATGAAACCATTCAGCCTAAACCTTCTCCTACAATAATGCTATATTTAATTTCCTACAAAACAAAACAACAAACTTTAGGCTATAAAACGACTTTGTTTTTTAAGTATTATAAACATCAAAATATTAGAAATCCATTTAATTATTTAAAGATATTTAAAAAGCAATGGAATCAAAGTGTATACTGGGCCAATGAATTAAAAAAAGAATCGTGAAATTCACTCTAATTATTTGCACCTACATGCGTTCGGAATCAGTCATTCAATTGTTGGTTTCGGTTCAGAAACAGACCATCTATCCGAATCAAATTTTAATTATCGATAGCTCAACTAATAATGAAACTGAAATTTCTTTACAAAAGAATCGGTTTGAAAAGCTAAACTATTTTTCAGTTCCACCGCAACATCGAGGTCTAACCAAACAACGAAATTATGGAATTGAAAGAGTAGCATTTGATACCGAAATAATTTGTTTTTTAGACGATGATATTGTTTTGACAGCTACTTATTTTGAAGAGTTATTAAAAACCTATCAGAGATTCCCACAGGCGTTAGGTGTTGGAGGCTATATTATTGATGAAACTAAATCTGAATTTGTTGGAGAAAAGTATCATCCAAAAATTGATGAATATTATTTTGACGGATGGAAAAGAAAAGATGGAAGTCGATTTGTGCTAAGAAAAAAATTAGGACTGGACAGTGATTGTCCACCGGGTTATTCTTCCATGTATTCGCACGGGCGTAGTGTTGGATTTCTACCTCCAAGCGGCAAAACCTATGAAGTAGAAATGCTGATGGGAGGGGTGTCTTCATTTAGAAAAAAAGTATTTGAGACTTTACAGTTTTCTACTTATTTTGAAGGCTATGGTTTATATGAAGATGCTGATTTTACATTAAGAGTCGCTAAAACTGGTAAATTATACTTGAATACAAGTGCTCAATTGTACCATTATCATGATGCAATTGGAAGGCCTAATCAATACCAATATGGTAAAATGGTGGTGCGGAATGGATGGTATGTCTGGCATACAAAAAATCCGAATCCTACAGTAGAGCATCAATTAAAATGGCATTCTATAACCGTACTTTTGACTCTTATTCGATTTAGTAATACCTTTACCAGTAGTAATAAAAAAGAAGCTTTTACGGAAGCCATAGGAAGAACAGTTGGTTGGTGGAGTTTGTGGTTTAATAGGCCTAGAAAATAATATATAAATTGATTTTTAAATATGAAGTTTGTTATTATCACTCATGTTCCCCACATAAAAGAAGAGAACAAATATTATGCTTATGCTCCCTATGTTCGTGAAATGAATATTTGGGCGAACTATGTACAAGATGTTTTGATAGTAGCACCAACAGTATCAACAACTAAAACGGCTATCGATTGCGCTTATAATCATCCTGATATTAAACTCATTCCGATTGCTAATTTTCATATATTAAATTTAAAAGGCCTTTTAAATACTTTTTTTAAAATACCCAGAATTTATTTTCAAGTTTTCAAAGCCATGCAAGCTGCTGATCACATTCACTTGCGCTGTCCAGGCAACATTGGCTTGTTGGGGTGTTTTGTTCAAATTTTATTTCCTTCAACACCCAAAACAGCTAAATATGCAGGAAATTGGGATCCTAAAGCTAAGCAGCCTTGGACGTATCGACTTCAAAAATGGATATTGAGTAATTCCTTTTTAACCCGAAATATGCAGGTTTTAGTGTATGGGGAATGGGAAGGCAGCTCCCCAAATATTAAACCTTTTTTTACGGCCACCTATTCTGAAAAAGAAAAATTGGCACTAACACCAAAAGTGTTGGATGGAGTTATTGATTTTGTTTTTGTGGGTACTTTAGTCAAAGGGAAGCAGCCACTTTATGCCGTTCAATTGGTCGAAAATTTACATCTGAAAGGGTATTCAGTGCGGTTAAGTATATATGGAGAAGGCGTAGAACGAGAAATAATGGAGGAGTATATTAGGACGCATAAATTAGCAACTATCATTTCATTAGAAGGAAATCATTCCAAAGAAAGGATACAAAAAGCGTATCAGGAAAGTCATTTTGTAGTTTTGCCTTCCATTAGCGAAGGATGGCCAAAAGTGATTGCAGAAGGGATGTTTTGGGGTTGTGTTCCCATTGCAACTTCCGTTTCGTGTGTGCCTTTTATGCTGGATTATGGGAATAGAGGGGTTTTGTTGGATATGAATTTAGACACTGATGCAGCTCAAATTGGAAAAATTTTAAGCAATGAGCCTGATTTTTATAATATGAGAAATAAAGCTTCGGACTGGTCGAGGGAGTATACATTGGATGTTTTTGAGCAGGCGATTGTGAGGTTGATTCTTTTAAAGTGAAGTAGTATTTAGCGGTATAAAGATTTAATTTTGAAAAGGGTAGAGCGGAACAATTGAAGAAGCAAGATGAAACAAGAAAAACAAAAGATTCGAATCATTCAGATTATAGATTCACTAGAGTCTGGAGGTGCAGAGCGGATGGCTGTAAATTATACCAATGCATTGGTCCATAGAATTGAGTTTTCAGGATTAGTAGTGACCCGGCGGGAGGGCATATTAAAAAATCAATTGGATGTAAAAGCAAATTATCTGTTTTTAAATAAAAAGAGTTCCGTTGATTTAAAATCAATTTTTAGATTAAGATCATTTGTAAAAGCGCAAAAAATAGATATAATTCACGCTCATGGGACTTCGTTTTTTACCTCTGTATTGCTAAAATTGATTTATCCTAAAGTCAAAATCATTTGGCAAGAACATTATGGCGCAAGAGCAGATCAATCCAGATTAGAAAATTTGATTTTGTTTTTCTCTTCTTTTTTATTTTCGGGTGTTTTAGTAGTTAACCATCAGTTAGAAAATTGGGTCAAAAAAAAACTACTAATAAAAAAAGTATTTTACATTCCTAATTTTGTAACATTTGAAAATGACTTTGAAAAGGCAACTTTTTTAGAGGGAGATAAGGACAAGCGTATTGTTTGTTTAGCTAATTTAAAAAAACCAAAAAATCATATCGCTATTCTCTCTGCGTTCAAAGAACTCAAGTTAAAGGATTTAGGGTGGACTTTGCATCTCGTAGGAAAAGATTATGAGGATAGCTACTCAATTCTTTTAAAGGACTTTATTAGAGTACATAATCTAGAAGACTTCATTTTTATTTATGGTTCTAAATATGATGTACAAAATATTTTATCACAAGCTACAATAGGAATTTTAGCTTCAACTTCTGAAGGATTTCCATTAACATTATTAGAATACGGATTAGCAAAATTACCCGTAATGTCAACTAATGTAGGGTATTGTCCTTTAATCATTAAAGATAATCTTAACGGTTTATTATTTGAACCATTAAGCAATAGACATATTCAGGAACAATTACAAAAAATGATTTCTGAGAAAGGATTAAGAGATTCATTTGCGTTACATTTGTATGAATCTATATTGGATAAATACTCCCGTGACGGTGTAATTACGGTCCTATTATTAAAATACAACAGTATATTAAAGGCTAAGCAGTAAAATGAAAAAAGAGGATCAATCCTATCTGTATTTAATTCTTTTCCATGTGTTAATTGGCATATTGGGCTTTTTGTTACCGTTTACATCCAAAATATATGGCTATTCTATTTTTATTTTTGGGGTTTATTACATCATAAAAAATCAAAATAGAAATAACGAGGTTCTTATTGTGGCTGCTTATGTTGTAGGTAGCGAAGTTTTTTTGAGGATGACTGGAGGGAATCCTCTGTATGAAATTTCTAAGTATGGAATTGTCGTTTTTATTCTGATTGGGATGTATTTTAATGGTATTTCTAAGGGGGCACTACCTTATTGGATTTTTTTACTCTTATTAGTACCCGGTATCATTATTTCTACTTTTACTTTGAATTTTGATACTGATATCCGGAAGGCAATCGCCTTTAATATCTCTGGCCCTGTTTGTTTAGGAATTGCGTCATTATATACGTTTCGGCGCAAGATTACTTTAACACAAATTAACGCCGTATTGCTTAGTATGGGATTGCCTATTATTACTTGTATGGTATATCTGATCCTTTTTACACCAAATGTCCAAGAGGTAATTACTGGTACAGAATCTAATTTTCAAACTTCAGGGGGTTATGGTCCCAATCAAGTGGCAACAGTTCTGGGTTTAGGAATGTTTATTTTTTTTTCAAGAATTATTCTGGATTCCAAAACAAAATTTCAAGTAATTATTAATGTGGTCCTAGCGCTAAATATTACCTATCGCGGCATGCTAACTTTTTCTAGAGGCGGGATGATTACAGGGTTTGTGATGATCGTTTTGTTGCTGATATTTTTGTATTTTAAATCTAATTTTGGCGGAAGGGTAAAATTGAGTTATACAATCACAATTTTGATGTTCGCTCTGTTAGCGACTTGGGTGTATACTTCCTTTCAAACAGGAGGTCTTATTGACAAGCGGTATGCTAACCAAGATGCTACCGGAAGGGCTAAGCAAAGTCAATTTACCGGCAGGGAAGATGTTGCTCAAAACGAAATCAATACCTTTTTAAAGAACCCTATTTTTGGTGTTGGAGTAGGAAGAGGTGCCGAAATTCGACAGAATGAAACGGGAATTAAAGTTTTGTCTCACGATGAAATTACCCGAATGCTAGCAGAACATGGAAGCTTAGGGATAGTAGCCCTATTGTTTCTGTTTTTCACACCATTGGTTTTATATTTAGAAAATAAGTTCAATATGTTTCTATTGTGTTTTGTTGCCTTTTGGTTTTTAACGATTAATCATGCTGCCATGCGTACCGCAGCTCCCGCATTTGTATATTCACTTTCGTTATTGAATGTACAATTAGGATTTCCCAGAAGGAAGTAAGTTTATTAATAAGTTACTACAGTATTCTATTTTAAAAGATGGTAATGGCTATAAATAATTTTTTAAACAGCAAATTTTAGAATATGAATTAACGATTTTAGATCTTTTTAAATCCTTCACCATGATAACATACCTCCAAAATGTATAATGAAACAGAACTTTAACGAATATAAATCAACCTAGACTTATCAAAAAATAGAGGAGATAAATTTTGAAGCTAGGATTCTTCGTATTGTTCAAATGAAAAATGGTTTTCCTTCTCTAAATTTGAGCATTAGTATCTTTCGATCTAATGCCATTATTGTCAGTAAAGGAACAATAAAGTGTATATAAATACGACTTTTTAAAATAGATGTTGGGTTTAAGTATAAATATTAAAATTTTGTTAATTTTTTTTTGATAGCTTAAAACTTCTTAGAAACAAAAGCGTTAAATTGCACCCATAATATTAAATACGAGCCATGTTTTCAGTTGATAAAATGCATTTTGAAATATCAGAACGGAAAATGATCTTGCGAGTTTTTGATGTTCTATTTGTTTTAATGGCTCTGTACATTACCGGAAAGGTGTTTGCGTTTGATTATTTTACAATATCGGCCACTAATTATTACTGGACAATTGTCTTGTCAATCTATATTAATATATTTGGTACTATTTTCGAAATGTATAATCTTCAAGTAGCCAGCAACCAATTTCAGGTTCTTAAAAGTACAATTATTACTGTTTCCACTACAGTATTAGTGTACTTATTAACACCTTTCTTTTCTCCACAATTACCCACCAACCGGTTGCAAATTCTATTGTTTTTTTTGGTGACTTTTATGGCATTATTTACATGGCGCATGTTGTATGTGACATTTTTGGCCTCCAACCGATTCTTTCAAAAAGCAATATTGATTTGTGATCAAGAGCAGGTAAAAGAACTGATTTTAGGATTAGAAAATATCGATCCCCATTATAAAATAATTGGTTTTGTTAATACTGATATTAGTGAACAAAAAGTTGAAGAGTACCATTATGTACAACATATAGAAAGATATGACTTGTTTTCTTTTGTAAAAGAAAATGGTATCTCTGAAATTGTGATTGCTTCCCAGAAAACAGAGGGTATTACTGCGGATTTGTACCAACAGTTGCTGCACTTATTAGAATCAGGAAGTATTATCAGGGAATACACGCAAGTGTACGAAAGTAAGACGCAGCGTATACCAATGCAGTATATTTCAAGAGATTTTTATCGTTTTTTTCCCTTTAGTCGAAGCAATCAAAATAAATTATATTTATTGATTGTACGTATTTTAGAAGTAAATGTTTCCTTACTGGGTCTAGCTTTAGGTATATTTTTGTTTCCTTTTATAATGGTTGGAAATTTAATAGGAAACAGAGGTAGTATTTTTTATGTACAAGAACGTGTGGGTAAAGACGGTGCTGTTTTTAAAATTTTAAAATTCCGTACGATGGTTGAAAATTCCGAATCCAATGGAGCCGTTTTTACTGTTATGAATGATGCGCGTGTGACCTTGTTTGGTAAATTTATGCGTAAAACCAGAATAGATGAATTTCCTCAGTTTATCAATATTTTAAAAGGAGATATGGCCGTTATAGGCCCACGTCCGGAACGACCAGTTTTTGTAAAAGAAATTGCTGAAATAATGCCTTTCTATGAAACCCGACACATTATTAAGCCGGGACTTACCGGTTGGGCTCAAGTCAATTATTCGTATGGAGAAACCATTGAGGATAGTTTAATCAAGCTGCAATATGACTTGTATTATATTAAACACCGAAGTATTTATCTGGATTTAAACATAGTTTTTAAAACCATTACTACTGTATTATTTTATAGGGGACAATAAGGGTAATTATTATTACTAATTAAAGAGCTACTTTTATATAATTATAGGAATTCGCTTTTTATTTTGAATGGCCATTCTCAGTAAAATTATAGCACTGGAGGCTATCAATGGAAGAACCATTACTAAATGTGCTTTGTTGATTATAAAAAAGAAATAGAGTAGTAACGATATTAAGTTAAGTAACGCCAAATTGTAAATTCCTTTTTTATTTCTGATCCAATAGAAATAGAGTAAGCCTAATAAGGTTGGGTTAAATAATAAAATATTATAGTTATATCCTAACTCAAGATGGGAGGAATAAAGACCCACAAACGAAAAGAATAACCCAAGTATTGCCAGTAGGGTCAGGTAGAACAAATCGACACTTTTTTTGTTTATAAAAACGATCAAGCTTAGTAGTATGAGGTAAGAATACGGGTTATTCCACCAAGAGAAGGCAACTTCATTTTTAAATTCAATTATAGTTTTGTTTTTCTGTACCAGAGGGGAGCTTTGAAAAGAAATCTTTTTTAGACTTTTTTGTAGTTCTAAGGGTAAAAATATTTTGGTTCCTAATTGATCAACTTTTTTTCCAAAAATGATACTGGTACCTAATTTTTCATAAAAATGTCCCTCAAAATAGGGATATAATATGGTTCTGTACGAGATTTTAGTATCTGTTTTTTTTACAATTGTAACGGAGTCTAATGTTTTATTAATAATGTCCACTACCATTGATGTACAATTTTTGTCAATGAATTTGTAGGTGTAATGACTTTCTCCTGAAGCTAAGGAGGTATTCAGATTGTCATATAGTTTCTGTTTTAATGTAACTGGAATGTTTAGTTCCTGTTCATATACAGATCTTTTTTCATACTGATATTGATTGATGAAATCCGGATAGGAGTGTACGACAGCAAAATATTGCAAGTCTCCTTTTATAAATTTCATTACAAAATTAGGGGTATTAAAATCAAAAGCACCGTAATTATACACCACATCAATGGCATTGACTGTATCTCGTACGCGAATTGCAGTGTGCCCAAAAAGAGAATATGATTCATTGCCAGTGCCACAAGTGATTACGCTGACCTGTACTTTTTGGGATAATTGTGTGTTTTGTCCGAAACTGTAGTTTACAGTTAAAAAAAAGAATAGGAAAAAGGAATATTTTTTTAATAAGTAAGCGTTCATTCGTTTGCTTGTATAAGGATAAAGTATGTGATTTTTTATATAAAAGGCCTATTTTACTATTACAGGTAAAGAAATTATTGTGCAAAGATACTTAAAGAAAGAGTGTCACACGGATTTTTTAATCATTTAGAAGGTCAATTGTTGGGGAAGCATTCATATGACTTTGTAGTCTCTAAAATACTTTTATTGTTGGTTTTAATAACGCCGTTTAATTTAGATTGTCACATCCAAATTAATTTCTAAACATGCCCAAATCTACTTTTACCGAAAAAATATTCGAGTAGAGCGCAGCACTTTGATTGCCTAAATCAGTTAACGCATAATCAATCTGAATGCCTTTATATTTAAATCCCAAGCCAATATTAGGTTGGAATCCTACTTTTTCAGTGTTGTCTAGTTGTTCTAGATTTTGAAAATTCCCTACTCCGGCACGAACGAAAACTAGATTTGTATACCCAAATTCTAATCCTAAAGCCGGATCGATACTGACAAAATCAGTCGCGATAAGATCATTGGTTTTAGTAAATCGCATATTCATATTGGCAGCAGCCAAAATACTATAATCGTATCGGATGATGAATTTTTTGGCAATTCCTAATTGTGCTTTGGGCGCCGTAATTTCAGTACTTTCCGGTAAATCCTGATTTTCTCCAGGAATTGCATTCGCGATTTTCTGATACTCCTCTTCATCAATATTCCAAACATTATACGTGGTGGTAATGTCGCGAAGCATCAAACCAAATTGCCAGTTGTTTCTTTCGAATTGTAGTCCAACATCAAAACCAAATCCCCATGAATTGGCAAACTTACCAATAATACGTCGGATGATTTTGGAATTGACACCATATTGAAATCCCGGAACAGGTAGTTTTCGAGCATAAGAAAAAGTGAAGCCATAATCAGCAGTCGAAAAAAGACTGATTCGGTTGTAATCGATATTCCCCTGATTGTCGATTAGTTCGGTGGTATTCAGAATGTCGTCTACCCCAAAACGGATCAACGAAATTCCCCAAGCACTGCGATCATCAATAGGGCTGGCATAGGCCAAATAATCGTACTGGGCAATGTTAGCAAAATAATTGGCGTGCATTACTGATACCTGATGGTCTTCCAGATGCATGAGTCCGGCAGGATTCCAATACCCTGAATTGACATCATTGGTAGCCGCTACAACCGTATTTGACATACCCAATGCTGCTGCATCCACGCCGATGTTCATAAACTCATTAGAGTATTTTCTTACGGATTGACTGTAAATAAAGGTGCTAAACAAAAGCGTAGCTACTAAAAAACTTTTTCTCAAAGGTGTCATTTTTATAAACCGAAAGTCTGTTTAATTTTTATCAAAAATATAATTTTTTGCTGAGGTTGTTTCTTCCTTTTATTAAATAAATTTGAGAAAGAAATAATTGCTGCCAAAAACAAATGTTGTTATAAAATCTCTATTAAAAAACGTACATTCCATTCACTTATTATACTAAATTTACCAACTTTGATTCCTTAAACCGTATTATGATGACTATTAAAAAACACATCCCGAATATCATTACTTTACTTAATCTTTTTTGTGGCTGCATCGCTTTTGTGTTTGCTTTTAATCAAGATTTCGAAATGGCCTTTTATTTTGTTTGTCTGGGTATCTTTTTGGATTTTTTTGATGGTTTTTTTGCCCGTTTATTCAACGTTTCCAGTCCGCTGGGCTTGCAATTGGATTCTTTGGCAGACATGGTGACTAGTGGCGTTGTTCCAGGATTGGTAATGTTTCAAATGATGGTTAGTCATTTAACAACAGCGCCAGCAGCCCATTTACAGTTTTTTCCTTATTTAGGATTTATAATTGCTATGGGTTCTTGCTACCGTTTGGCTAATTTTAATATTGATACCCGACAAACGGATTCTTTCATCGGGTTGCCCACACCAGCCAATGCGCTGTTTATTCTAAGTTTGCCTTTGGTTTTACAATATACGGATTCAATATTCATCGTTGAGCTATTGACCAATCCATGGTTTTTATTAATGCTAACCGTATTGAGTGCGTATATGCTAAATGCTGAAATTCCGTTATTTTCTTTAAAAATCAAGAAGTTTAGTTTTAAAGAAAATACACTTCAAGTTATCTTCTTGATTTGTTCGGTTTTGTTGTTGATTTTCTTCCATTATTTAGGAATTCCTTTGTTGATACTATTTTATGTATTGTTGTCGGTTGTGAATAATAAAGTGCTCAAAAAGTAGTTTTTGTATGAGAAAACAAACCGTACGAAGAAAAACTAATGTAGTTCGTAAACCAAAAAAGAAACCAACTGTTTTCTCCGGAAAGTTGCTACACTATTCTATTATTACTTTTTTCGTGGTACTGCTCGTTGGAGTTGGTTTTCATTATCGAAATGGTTTAGCCTATTATTTTAGTTTTAAATCGGATAAAATTATTAGGGCAGAGAGAGAGGCTAAACGCATCTCGGATGTTCGAAATTATCAGGTTTTAGAAAAACATGAAGGAAAAAGTATAGGTATTGATGTTTCAGAATACCAAGGAAAAATCAATTGGTCGTATGTAGATACTTTAGAAAAAAAATATCCATTGCATTATGTTTTCATCCGTGCCACAGTTGGAAAAGACCGAAAAGACAGAGAATTTAATAGGAATTGGCGTGGTGCCAAAGAAAATAAAATGATTCGCGGCGCCTATCATTACTACCGCCCAAATGAAAATTCACTGGAACAAGCTGCACTTTTTATAAAAACGGTTATCCTTCAAAAAGGAGATTTACCACCCGTTTTAGATATTGAAAAATTGCCTAAAAATCAGTCAATTAGCAATCTTAAATTAGGCCTGAAGCGTTGGTTACATGCAGTAGAATCCCATTATGGTGTTAAGCCCATTATTTATACCGGTGAGCGGTATTATGATGATTTTTTGAAAGAAGAATTCAGCGACTATCTTTTTTGGATTGCCAATTATAATTTTTATAGGGAGGAAATAGACGAAAATTGGTTGTTCTGGCAATTCTCTGAAAAAGGATCGATTCCGGGTATTAAAGGTCCTGTAGACATCAATATCTATAATGGTGATTTGCAGCAATTGCGGTATATTACTCAGGAGTAGTTATTGATTTTTCAGGATCGTAAAGAGTACAAAAGAAAAAAACATTAGCGCTCCAATCATAAAAAATACTGATTTAGGATTGGCAAAGTTTACAGTGTTTCCCATCCAAGCAATCTTCTTCGGAGGAAAAATACGCCTGTCCTCTTTGTTGTAATAAAACATTCCCCAAATCCAGTTGTCAGGATCTTTGGACCATTTTTCTTGAGTTTTTTGACTTGAGTTATCTTGTTTTTGCATTTTTAATGATTTTTAGTCTTTAAATCTCACCACTCAAAATCTGACCACTTTTTTAAAACTCTAATTTCTTCTTTCTCAACTCAAAATTTTGTCCCAGATAAACGCGACGTACCATTTCATCTTCTACTAATTCTTCTGGAATTCCAGCTTTTAGAATCCCACCTTCAAACATCAAATAGGTTTTATCAGTAATGGCTAAAGTTTCCTGCACGTTATGATCAGTAATAAGAATGCCTATATTTTTATTTTTTAATTGCGCTACAATCCGCTGAATATCCTCCACGGCAACGGGATCGACACCTGCAAAAGGCTCGTCTAACAATATGAATTTAGGGTCAGTAGCCAGACAACGGGCAATTTCGGTACGACGGCGTTCTCCACCCGAAAGTAAATCCCCTCTATTCGTACGAATGTGTTCTAAGCTGAACTCATCGATTAAGCTTTCCATCTTTGCTTCTTGCTCAGCCTTGGACAGTTTTGTCAATTGCAAAACGCTCAATATATTATCCTCGATACTTAATTTTCTAAAAACAGACGCTTCTTGTGCCAAGTATCCAATTCCCTGCTGTGCTCTTTTGTACATAGGATAATCGGTAATATTCAAATCATCAAGAAATATGTTGCCGGAGTTTGGTTTAACCAATCCCACAATCATATAAAAAGAAGTTGTCTTTCCAGCGCCATTGGGTCCCAAGAGCCCCACAATTTCTCCTTGATTTACCTCTACCGAAATGCCTTTTACAACACTGCGTCCTTTATAGGTTTTGATTAGATTTTCGGCTCTTAATTTCATATTTGTTGGCTTAATCGTTTAACCGTTTACTGGTTTAACCCGTCAAATAAACGAATAAACAATTAAACGGTTTTACTTCTTAACAATTATTTGGTACAGGTTTACTTCCCAATGTTCTTATTTGAGTAGTTGTCTGGAATCTTTTAGTTTAAAGAAAAATATTATTTTGTAGCGGTTGCTTCTAAAGCTTCCCAGAATTCATAGGCTCTTCTTAAATGTGGTACAACTATAGTTCCGCCAACGAGTGTTGCAATACCCATAGCTTCCATCATTTCTTCTTTGGTTACGCCTTCTTTATGGCTGGTTTCCAAATGGTATTTTACACAGTCATCACAGCGTAAAACTGCCGAAGCGACTAGTCCCAATAATTCTTTTGTTTTTACATCCAGAGCTCCCGCTGCATAAGCATTGGTATCCAAATTAAAAATTCGCTTTACAATTTTATTATTGTCTGCCAATAATTTTTCGTTCATTTTAGAACGGTACTCATTGAATTCTTCTATTATATCAGCCATTTGCTTTTTTTTGATTTTTTACTACTATTTTTGAAATTAAGATACTTGCTTCATAGATTATTAACATCGGAATTGTTACAATTATTTGGCTCACAACATCTGGAGGAGTGACAATTGCGGCAACTATAAGAATGATAATTACGGCATATTTCCAGTATTTTCGTAAAAAAACTGGAGTTACTAATCCTAGTTTAGTCAAAAAATAGATGATTATTGGTAATTCAAAGAACAGTCCGCAAGCAATTACACTTGTTTTTACCAATCCAATATACGAATCAATACTAAACTGGTTTTTTACTACCGGGCTTATGGTGAACGTAGCAAAGAAATTGACGGACATTGGTACAATTACATAGTAACCAAACAATACTCCTGTGAAGAAAAGCAAGGACGATGAAAAAATAAAAAGTTTGGCATGTTTTTTCTCGGTATCATAGAGTGCCGGACTGATGAATTTCCAAACTTCCCAAAGAATAATTGGGAAACCAAGAATAAATCCAGCAGTTATACAAGTCCAAATCAAAACATTGATTTGTCCTTCCATATTAGTGTTTTGAATGATGAAAGGCATTTCTGTTACACAAATACTTTCGGCAAAACCTAAATAATTGGATAAGTCACAAAAAAAGCGGTACGTTATGAAATTTGAATTGGTCGGGCCAAAAATAATGACGTCAAAAATATAATCACTAACAAAAAAAGTGATCGTTGCCAATATTAATATTGCAATCGTGCTTCGAACTAATAACCATCTTAATTCTTCCAGATGATCTAAAAACGACATTTCGTTTAAGTTTTTTTTCGCCATTATACTATTCCTTCTTTTAAAATATCGTGTAAATGCAATATGCCTTTGTATTCCTTCCCGTCCATAACTACTAATTGAGTGATGGAAAAATCTTCCATGATGTTTAGCGCTTCCACTACCATAGCGTTAGAAGTGGTCATTTTTGGATTTTTTGTCATGATATCCTTTGCTGTCAAATCAGCAAAAGTATCTCTGTCGCTTAACATTCTTCGAATATCTCCATCCGTAATTATCCCAATTACGGTATAGTTTTCAACCACTGCCGTTACTCCAAGACGTTTTTCAGAAATCTCAAAAATAACCTTTTTTATGGATGATTCTGCTGTAACCATAGGTTTTAAGCTGTGTTCCAACATGTCTTTTACACGTAGTAATAATTTTTTGCCTAAGGCACCTCCAGGATGATACACCGCAAAATCTTCCGGTTTGAAATCCCGCATTTCCATCAAACAAACCGCCATCGCATCACCCATTACTAATTGTGCAGTGGTACTGTTTGTTGGGGCCAGATTGTTGGGACACGATTCAGAATCTACTGTGGTGTTCAGTACAAAATCAGATTCTTTGGACAAAAACGAGCTCATGTTACCGGTTATGGCAATTAGGGTATTTCCAAATCTTTTTAAGAGTGGTACTAAGACTTTTATTTCGGGACTATTGCCGCTTTTTGAAATACAAATAATCACATCTTCGTTTTGAATCATTCCTAAATCTCCATGAATGGCTTCGGAAGCGTGAAGGAAAAGCGATGGTGTTCCTGTAGAATTAAAGGAAGCCACCATTTTTTGAGCAATAATAGCACTTTTTCCTATTCCTGTTACAACTAATCGCCCTTTAGAATTATAGATTTTTTGAACTGCGTGACTAAAATTTTCATCCAGAAAATCAGACAGTTTAGCGATGGATTGGCTCTCCGAAACGATAGTTTTTTTGGCACTGGCCAATATATTTTCTTTAGTGATCAAAACAGAATGATTAAAATTTGTATGTGTAAAAGAAATTTGTACCTTTAGGTGTTGCAAATTTATACAAAATACCACATAATAAAGAATGAATCCAAACGAAATTGACATACACAAAGAATTAAAGAAGTATTTTGGCTTTAGCCAATTCAAAGGGTTGCAGGAACAAGTTATAAAATGTATCCTGAATCAAGAGAATACATTTGTGATAATGCCTACTGGTGGAGGAAAATCACTTTGTTATCAACTGCCAGCACTAATTCAGGAAGGGACTGCTATTGTAGTTTCACCATTGATTGCTTTAATGAAAAATCAGGTGGATGCCATTAGAAGTTTGTCTTCTGAAAATGGTGTAGCTCATGTTTTGAATTCCTCGCTTACTAAAACCGAAATCATTCAAGTAAAGAAAGATATTACCTCCGGATTGACTAAATTGCTTTATGTAGCACCTGAGTCTTTAACCAAAGAGGAATATGTAAATTTTTTAAAAAATGTTACGATTTCTTTTGTCGCAATTGATGAGGCACATTGTATTTCAGAATGGGGTCATGATTTTAGACCTGAATATCGAAATCTAAAACACATCATTAAGCAACTTGGAGATGTACCTATTATAGGATTAACAGCAACAGCTACCCCTAAAGTACAGGAAGACATCCTGAAGAATTTAGATATGACCGATGCAAAGACTTTTAAAGCATCTTTCAACAGACCCAATTTATATTACGAAGTGCGTACTAAAACGAAGAATATCGAATCAGATATTATTCGTTTTATAAAACAGCACAAGGGGAAATCTGGAATCATTTATTGTTTAAGTCGCAAAAAAGTAGAGGCCATTGCTGAGGTTTTACAAGTAAATGGAATAAGTGCTGTGCCGTATCATGCGGGATTAGATGCTAAAACCCGTGCCAAACATCAGGATATGTTTCTTATGGAAGATGTAGATGTTGTGGTGGCAACTATTGCTTTTGGGATGGGTATTGACAAACCGGATGTACGTTTTGTAATTCATCATGATATTCCTAAATCATTAGAAAGTTATTATCAGGAAACGGGTCGTGCCGGTAGGGATGGGGGCGAAGGTCATTGTTTGGCTTATTACTCCTACAAAGATGTTGAGAAATTAGAAAAATTCATGTCTGGTAAACCTGTTGCTGAGCAGGAAATTGGATTTGCTTTACTGCAGGAAGTTGTTGCGTATGCAGAAACTTCGATGTCAAGAAGAAAGTTTTTATTGCATTATTTTGGTGAAGAATTTGATGATATTACAGGCGAAGGAGCTGATATGGATGACAACGTTAGAAATCCAAAAACAAAAATTGAGGCGAAAGATCAAGTAGTACAACTGTTGCAAGTAGTTCGAGACACCAAACATTTGTACAAATCTAAAGAGGTTGTTTTTACGTTAATTGGACGTGTCAATGCTGTGATAAAAGCGCATAGAACGGATACGCAATCTTTTTTTGGATGTGGTTCAGCTCATGATGAAAAATACTGGATGGCCTTGTTGCGACAAGTTCTGGTAGCGGGGTACTTATCTAAAGATATTGAAACCTACGGCATAGTTAAAATCACTAATAAAGGATTGGATTTTATTAAAAACCCAAAATCTTTTATGATGTCTGAGGACCATGAATACAATGAGACTGTAGATGAAGCGATTGTAACAGCTTCTAAATCAACGGGAGTTGCTGATGAAGTTTTGATGAGTATGTTGCGTGATTTACGTAAAAAAGTTGCTAAAAAAGTTGGTGTTCCTCCTTTCGTGGTTTTTCAAGATCCATCTCTGGAAGATATGGCTTTGAAATATCCCGTCTCTCAAGAAGAATTAATTAATATTCATGGAGTTGGTGAAGGAAAAGCTAAAAAATACGGAAAAGAATTCTTAGAATTGATAAGTCAATATGTTGAGGAAAACGATATCATTCGTCCGGAGGATTTAGTAGTAAAATCAACCGGTGTCAATTCAGTTAACAAACTGTACATTATTCAAAATATCGACAGGAAGTTGTCTCTAGATGATATTGCTTCTGCCAAAGGAATTAATATGGATGCTTTAATTAAAGAAATGGAGCAGATTGTCTATTCCGGAACCAAGCTGAATATAAAATATTGGATCGATGATATGCTTGATGATGATCAACAAGAAGAAATTCATGATTATTTTATGGAATCTGAATCTGATAATATTGAAAACGCACTCAAAGAATTTGATGGTGATTATGATATTGATGAATTGCGCTTGATGCGAATTAAATTCATCAGCGAGGTAGCTAATTAATCATAAAATCGAAAGGCTTACAATCATAAAGTTTTAGAAAGTTTGGTTTTTTAGCATTTCTACTCTATGACTTTAGACTACATAAAGTTCTCCACGATGTGGTTTCAATGCATCTCGAACCTGAATCATATATTCATCGGTTACTACCATAAAAGCAATAGCTTGCATTTCACCATGAATTTCAAATCCAGTTATACTTAACGGTAATTTTTCAATAGTGATGTATTCTTTCAAATGAATTTCGTGATGTTCTGCTGTTTTTGCGGAAGCTGGCCCGCGGAAATCCCATATCAGTTTTATTTTTCTAGACATTTTGTTAGGTTAATTGTTGTTGACGTACAAAGTTACAAAGTCTATTTATAAAATAAGGTGATTTGAAAAATGGATTTTCTTTTCAATAACAGGAAGTCCGTACAAAATACTACTTTTGCACTTAGATTATTTTAAACATTTTAAAGTCAATAATCTAAAAAATCGAATAATCTATAAAAATGCCTCAAGAACTCTTATTACAAGTATCACCTGAAATAGCAGCAAACGATTTACTGCTAAAAGACCATTTGTCCAAACAAATTACCGTTTCTGTACATGAAATTCAGCATATTTCTATTTTAAAACGGTCAATAGATGCACGTCAAAAAGCAATAAAAATTAATCTTAAAGTTTTAATCTATTTTAAGGGAGAATCGTATCAGGAGAAAAAAATTGAACTTCCAGAGTATAAGAATGTTTCCGAAGCTCAAGAAGTAATAGTTGTTGGTGCTGGACCTGCAGGACTTTTTGCCGCTTTGCAACTAATAGAGTTGGGATTAAAACCAATAGTAATCGAGCGTGGAAAAGACGTTCGAGGTAGAAGAAGAGATTTGAAAGCAATCAATTTGGATCATATTGTTAATGAAGACTCCAATTATTGTTTTGGCGAAGGCGGAGCAGGAACCTATTCGGACGGGAAATTATACACGCGTTCTAAAAAACGAGGTGATGTAACACGCGTTTTGGAATTGTTTGTCGCTTTTGGTGCTTCAGAGGATATTCTGATTGAAGCGCATCCGCATATTGGGACAAATAAATTGCCTCAAATTATTCAAGACATGCGCGAGAAAATTATTGAAAGCGGCGGCCAAGTTTTGTTTGAGACGAGATTAACAGATATTATTCTAAAAAACAATGAAGTGCAAGGTGTCGTTACTCAAAAAGGAGATACGATTCTTGCCAATAAACTCATTCTGGCTACAGGACATTCTGCTCGTGATATTTTCGAATTATTAGATAGAAAGAACGTTTTTATAGAGGCCAAACCTTTTGCTTTAGGCGTTAGGGCAGAGCATCCACAATCTTTGATCGATAGTATTCAATACAGCTGTGATTATCGTGGGGAGTATTTGCCTCCAGCTCCATATTCCATCGTGAAACAAGTTGGCGGAAGAGGAATGTATTCGTTCTGTATGTGCCCCGGTGGTGTAATTGCGCCTTGTGCCACAAGCCCTGGCGAAGTGGTTACTAATGGTTGGTCCCCATCCAAAAGAGATCAGGCTACTGCAAATTCTGGAATTGTAATTGAACTTCAACTGGAAGATTTTAAACCTTTTGCTAAATTCGGTGCTTTAGCCGGAATGGAATTTCAAAAAAGTATCGAGCAAAAAGCATGGCATTTGGCAGGAGAAAGCCAAAAAGTGCCTGCGCAACGCATGATTGATTTTACGCAGAACAGAATATCTTCGGATATCCCTAAAACATCTTATGTTCCAGGAACGACTTCAGTAGAAATGGGGCAAGTTTTCCCTGAATTCTTATCACAAATATTGCGTGAAGGTTTTACGGAATTTGGAAAGGCGATGCGTGGTTATTTAACCAATGAGGCAGTGCTTCATGCCCCAGAATCCAGAACGTCATCACCGGTGCGTATTCCCAGAGACCCATTGACTTACGAGCATGTTCAAATAAAAGGGTTGTATCCTTGCGGAGAAGGGGCTGGTTATGCGGGTGGAATAATTTCTGCGGCAATTGATGGTGAAAAATGTGCGTTGATGATTGGTGCTATTTTAAATAATTAGAATACCTCAATATGAACTGCGCTCAAAATTTCAGACAAATTTATTGTTAATTTGAGAATGCTATACTCGATAGTGTATCGGGTATAGTAATTCTATTTAAAATAGGCACGGCAACTAATTCGGCATTCACTTAAGGAACATTTACAAAAACAATTCGATCTCCTATTTTTAAAAGCAGTAGGATTATTTATTAGAACAACAACTACAGCACTTTATAAGCTTCAATACAAGCAGGTTTGTCTCATATGTTATAATTTCCTTTTCGGTTGCATATATTAAGGAAGTATAATTTATGAAACGTATTTCGACCGTATTGTACCTTCTTTTGGTATTGAATATCTGTGTACTCTATAATATCTAAATTGCTAAATGCAAAATAAGGTAGTGCTATCAGACTATTATTTTTCAGTATTGAGATCACTTAAACATTGATTCATTTTGGTAAATAATAGTTTTTCATCAATAGGTTTGGACACATAATCATTCATTCCGACTTCTTTACATTTTTTAACGTCTACTGATGTCACATCAGCAGTAAGTGCTATAATTGGAATTTTTGATTTCATAATATTTCTAATGTAAGTAGTGGCTTCGAAACCGTTCATTTCTGGCATTTGTAAATCCATTAAAATAATGTCATACTTGTTTTTTTGCAGTTCTTCTACGCCTAGTTTACCATTATCAGCAATGGTCACATCATAGCCAAAATCGAGAAGTATTATTTTTATTAAAAGTTGATTTAGTGCAATATCTTCTACAACCAATACTTTGATGTTTTGGGCAGTTTTTTCTTTTGATGTTTTTTCTTGTAGTGATTTGAATGTATCCATAGATTGTATTTCGGGTGTAGTATTTTCTTTTTCGAAACTAAGAATGAAACCAAAGGTAGACCCTTTGTCTTCTTTACTGTTTACTATAATTTTGCCTCCTTGTAGTTCTACAAGTTGTTTTACAATGGCAAGCCCTAATCCAGTTCCTCCAAATGAGCTGCTTGTTCCTGCCGTTGCTTGTTCAAAATTATTAAAGACTTCGGTTAATTTATTTTCGGGAATTCCTATTCCGGTATCTATAATCAGGAATTCGATTGTCGCTTTTTTAGAATCCTGATTCAGCAGGTGAACGCGTATAGTGATCTTTCCATTGGGTGTAAATTTTACGGCATTGCTCATCAAATTAAGCATGATTTGCCGTAAGCGCATCGAATCGCCTAACAGATTTTCAGGAATCCTCAGGTCATAATCATTGATTAGTTGTAAATTTTTCTCCTGCATTTTAGGTTCAAACAAATGGAGCATTGTGGAAACTGACACAGACAAACTTAATGGAAGCTTTTCAAAAGTCATTTTTCCAGCATCAACTTTAGCAATATCAAGGATATCATTAATCAAAACAATCAAAGCATCTCCTGATTCTTTAATGGCATTAATATATTCTTTTTGGGATTCATTCAAATTAGTCTTTAAGACCACATTAGTAAACCCAATTATGGCATTCATAGGTGTGCGTATCTCATGACTCATGTTTGAAAGAAATTGTTGCTTTGACTTTACTGCTTCTTCCGCTATTTTTGTTTTTAATTCCGCATTAATTTTAGCCGCAATTAATTCTTTTTTTGCTACTACCTGTGGTGTAACATCGTAAGCAATGATAGTGACTCCGGAAATTGTTTCGTTGGCTTCCAGATAGGGTTGATATACAAAGTTGAAATAGGTTTCTTCGGTTTTTCCATTGCGTACAATAGGTGCTAATAGTTCGTTTCCGTAAAAAGGAATTCCTGATCTAAAGACCTCTTCAAGTAATTTTGGAAAAGGTAAATCTATGAGTTCAGGTAAAACGGCAATAAATTTTTTTCCTTCTACAGCGTCTCCTTTTCCCCAGATGTCTTTTATGCTTTTATTGGCAAGGGTAACAATCATATCTTTCCCTTTTAATATTGCTATTGCAAAAGGAGATTTCATCAGCATCATATTATAGCGTTTTTCGCTATTTTCAATTCTGATCAGTGTTTTTTTATTTATTTCCAGTTCTTTTTCAAGCAGTATTCTTTCTTTTCTCTGGAGTTCATCGGCGAGTCTTCTAACTTCAGTTATGTCTTTTATGGTTAGTAGAATTAATTCTTCGCCAATTGTTTTTTTTACAAAACAATTGGCATTAAGTAACATTGTCTTTTCTCCAAGATTAGGGAAAAAATGTTTTACTTCTAAATCCGGAATACTATCCGTGCATGAAAGGGCATTATTAAGTAACTGATGGAGTTCAGGAATATCCCATAGCCCATTTTTTAATTGAAATAAGTAGTTTCCTTCCGTTTCTTCTTTGGTGATGCGATGTTTTTTATAAAAGGATTTACTCGCTGATTTTATACAAAAATCTTTATTGAGTATCAAAATTGTTTCCTGAATGGAATCAATTATTGCTTCAGAATATTCATAGGATTCTTTGAGTAATTCATTATTTCTTTTTAATTCTTGATTATTTGAAATAAGAGATTGATTCTCTGTGATATCCTCCCCTTGTTGTATAATATATTTAACATTATTATCAGCATCTAATACAGGAGTGTGACTTATTTTCCAATAACGAACTTCGTATCCCCCACCGTCAGCGTCTGGTTTTTTAATATCGTATTTTTGGACGGGTAAAAAATCAGTTTCCTTATTTTTTAATACACGATTAAAAGAAGCATTTATGTTTTTTTCTCCATCGGCAACTACATCATCAGGATTATTTGGGAACACCTCGAAAATATTTTTATCTAAAATGTTTTCTCTTTTCGTCATGGTGACTTTCAAGAAAGCATCTGTAACCGCTATTATAGTTAAGTCAGGATTTATAACTAACAGAAGTGCTGGAGAGAAATTGAATAATTCTGGGTAGATGTTTTCTTCCATAAGTGTAACCTTTTGATTTTGTAGGTTTAAATTTATTCGGGGATACTTTATCAACTTTAAGAAGCAGGTTTTAGATTTTGTAAATGTCCTTTTTCTTTCAATTGAGTAGTTAAATGTACTAATTTAATTTCTTTAATTCTTAAAACATCACTAAAGTTCAACAAATGTTAAATTTTTTTGTATGAATAATAATTTCATTTCGTTTATACTTTTTATTAAGTATTTCAAAATAGCATTTCAAGAATGGAGTGTGTGTGCTTTACTTTAGTTTAATTTTTTTTAAGTATTTTGTAATAGAAAACAGGGTTATTAATTGTTTTTTCGGAGACATTATAAGATTCGTTGACTCTATTTAGAGGTTATTGTAAAAAATTTAAATAAAAGCTATAACTCTAATCTGAGTTGAGTTGTATTTCAGTGTTGTGTAATTTTGATATCGGAAGTAAAGCATTTATCCTCTCGTGAAGTATTTTGCTTTTGGAGGTGATTGCTACTTTAATGCTTTTAAGGTGCTTTTTTTCGTTTGGATTTGTCTTTTCTGTACTAATAAATCTTTTTAAATGGATGAGGATTACGTGATAATCATGCCATTCTCCAAGCATATTCAACAAGAAAGTCTTGTCAGGAATCAATTTATTTTGATCATCTAAATCGAATATTTTATCATTGTATTGGTACACTTTTAATCGTTTCCGAAATTCATGAATCTGGTTTTTTTTATAAGCATCCTTACTGATTAATTTTCGCGTCTTATTTCTTATTTTATTGATGTAACGATGCGCTTTTTTGCTGCTTATTTTTGTAAGCACCGTAATGATTTTGGGATACTTTTCTTTTAGCTTTTTAATCAGGTGTTTATTTACAATCGTGAAAAATTTTTTTACTGATTTGGTTTCTAGCCTTTCTAATCGTTTGTGATATTTTCTTAATAAATAATAGGTAGGCTCTTTTTCAAGAATAATTTGTTCCAGTTGCAGTTCTCTGACTTCTCCGGCTACTCTAAAAATCATTTTAAAAGGTTTAAAAGTTTCCTTTTGTTCCAATTTTTTAGAACAAAAAACCATTAATTCAAATAATGCTTTTATCTTTTTGATCTCCACGCGGAGTTCGTGGAAAGTTTCTACGGTATACGATAGTGGTTTTTTTTTAAATAAGAGGTTTAAGGCACTTTTTCGTTTTTTAAAATATGTTTGAAGTGCTTTCATTTTACAGTCTTCTAATTGGGGTTTTACTAATAATTCCTTTTACTAAATTCAGAAAATTCAGGGTTAAATCGCACAGTAAGATGTAGTAGTAAATATACTAAAAAATGCTTATTATAGGTAATTAAATACTTTAAAATCAATGTGTTGATGGATTGTAAAATTTTGCTGCGTTAGTTTTGTGCATAAAAAAACCGAAAATCACTTTTCGGTTGTTGTTTCTGAAATTTTTTAAATTTTTATTTATAATAAATTATTTTTTAGCATTCATTTCCATGTAATCTAAAGTTAGATTTGACATTGCTTTCATTCCTAATACAAAACCACTTTCATCAATGTAAAAATCGGGAGTATGATGTGAGGCTGTTTCAGCTGCATTCGTACCTTTTGGCATACCGCCCAAGAAAAAGAAAAATCCTGGAATCTTGTCTTGGTAATACGAAAAATCTTCAGCTCCCGTCGCTGCGGGTGCTAATAAGATATTATTTTTTCCTGCGACTGATTCTAATGTAGGAACCATTTTTTCGGTTAAAATTGGGTCGTTATAGGTTATCAATGTTTGCTTTGTGATACTTACTTCGGCAGTAGCTCCAGCACTTTCCGCAATATTAGTAGTGATTTGTTTTAATCTGTTGTGAATCATTTCCTGTACTTTTTTATCCAGTGTGCGTATTGTTCCGGCCATTTCAAGTTCTTCGGGTATAATATTGCTACGTACGCCAGCTGTAATTTTTCCTACACTAACCACAGCAGCGGATTCAGTAAGATTTACGTTTCGGCTAACAATGGTTTGTAAGCCTATTATTATTTGCGAAGCTGTAACAATGGGGTCTATAGATTGCCATGGGCTGGCGCCATGTGATTGTTTGCCTTTTATTTTTATTTTGAACCAGTCTGAGGAAGCCATAGCGCCTTTTGGTCGGTAATTAATTTTGCCTACTTCCATTTGAGCACTGATGTGTAAGCCAAAAATTACATCTACTTTTGGATTTTGAAGAACGCCTTCTTTTACCATTAATGCCGCTCCACCTTCTTCTCCCTCTGGAGCGCCTTCTTCAGCAGGTTGAAAAATGAATTTGACTGTTCCTTTTAATTCACTTTTAATAGATGCTAAAATTTCGGCGGTTCCCATCAGCATGGCTATATGTGAATCATGTCCGCACGCATGCATAACTCCCACTGACTGACCGTTATATTCGCCATCAACTTTAGAAGCAAAAGGGATGTTTACTCTCTCTTTTACCGGTAATGCATCCATGTCAGCCCTAAGAGCGACAACAGGCCCTGGTTTTCCTCCTTTTAGAATTCCTACAACCCCAGTTTTTGCAACCCCAGTTTGTACTTCAATACCTAAAGAACGCAAATGCACTGCTATTTTTTCGGCAGTTTTAAATTCCCTGTTTCCTAATTCTGGGTTTTGGTGAAAGTCTCTGCGCCATGTAATAACTTTGGACTCTAAAGATGCAGCTTTTTGAGTAATTTTAGATTTGAGAACTGAATTTTGGGCAGAAGCAAAAAAAGAGAAAGCGAATACGCCTGTAAATAAAATAATTTTGTTCATTAGTTGAGGTGGTTTGGTTTAGTACTAATTATTGTTTGAAAAGAAATTTTGAATGTTTTATTAGTAGGTAAAGTCAGTAAAACAAATATAGCAAAATTATTATGTCGTACAGTAAATTTAAGGGAGTACTAACAAAACATCTTATTTTAAAACAGATAAAAAAAACCGCCTCGTTTTGTTTCGTGGCGGTTGTTGTACTTTTACTGTTTCGGGTTCTTAAGTTTGCTTTTAAATAGTTTTTCAAACTTTTCCATTTTTGGTTGAATTACCATTTGGCAATAGGGTTGCGTTTTATTATTTTGATAATAATTTTGATGATAGGATTCGGCTTTATAAAACTTGGTCAGCGGTTCTAAAGTTGTTACAATAGGAGTGTCATAAATTTTAGCTTTTTTCATTGCATTTATTATCGTTTGTGCTGATTTTTTTTGTGTTTCATTTTTATAAAAAATAGCAGAACGATATTGTGTGCCTACATCTGCGCCCTGACGGTTTAAAGTAGTTGGATCATGGACTGTAAAAAAAACTTTGAAAATTTCATCTAGATTTGTTACGTTTTGATCATAGGTAATTTGAACGACTTCGGCATAACCGGACCGTCCCGTAGACACATCTTCATAAGTAGGATTCACGTTCTTACCACCTGCATATCCTGATATTGCTGATTTTACACCGTTTAGATTTTCATAAACCGCCTCTACACACCAATAACAGCCACCGGCTAATGTTATAGTTTCAAGAGGAGATTCTTTTGTAGCTTTATCAGCTGTTTTGTTTTGTGCAAATACACTACATGTAGTCAATAGGCACACTAAAAATAAGTTTTTCATGTTATTTGGTGTCAGGGATAAAGTCAAGTGCAATAGAGTTCATACAGTATCTTTTTTTGGTTGGTTCTGGTCCGTCATCAAAAAGATGTCCTAAATGCCCGTCACATCTTCCGCAAAGAGCTTCAATTCTTTCCATTCCCAGTGAATTGTCGGTTTTATAAACCACGCTATTTTTATTGTCTTGCTCAAAAAAGCTTGGCCATCCACAATTGCTCGAAAATTTGGCGCCAGAGCGAAATAATTTATTGCCACAGGCTGCACAATAATACGTTCCTTTTTCATCCGTGTTCCAATATTTCCCTGTAAAAGGTCTTTCCGTATCGGCATTGCGGGTTACTTCGTAGACATCTTCGGGTAAAACTTTTTTCCATTCGGCATCACTTACGTTAAGTTTTGTCATATCGGTATTTGAATAATACGGATTTCCTGGTTTTTTTAATGAATTTTCCATTGCGATAGGGTTTTTTGTATTGCCTTGTTTTTTTGTTGTTTGTGCACAAGCGGTGAACATAAATAAAGGGATTAAGAATAATACGCTTACTAATTGAGTTTTTGTTTTCATTTTTTTAAATTTATACCACAAAGGTAAAGCGCTTCTAAAAGTTTAAATGTCGCTTACTTTGCAATTTGTTTTTCTTTTAATTAAATTTCTTGTTATAATTTACGATTAAAAGATTCATTTGGATTTGCTATTAACAAAACCTTATAATTATAAAATCATTCGCATGTTTACAAGATGTTTTTTGAATCCTGCTTTCTCATAGGCTTTAATTGCAGAAAGGTTTTCACTATAAACATCCAGCCTTAGTTCAAACACGTTCTGTAGGTTGCACCATTCTTTCAGCGACGTGATAATTGAATTGTTTACTCCTTTTCCTCTGTGATTAGGATCGGTGTACATAAATCCTAGATAGGCATAAGTGGCATGATTCAAATAGGGTTTTGCTACCTCAATACGGGCATACCCAGAACCAATAAGCTTGCCATTTATCTCGGCTACTACTACTTTTATATGCGGTGCTGAAATCATTTTCTCAATGTCGTAATAATGAATTTCACCTTCTTTTAGAGTAGGATCAAAAGGCCGTTCAGCAGTAATAATCCCTTGTTCAAATTCAAGAAGTTTTTCTAAATCGGTAACATTTGCTTTTCGGAGGATTATAGTGTTCATTGCGTTATTTATAATTTTTATAAAAATACAAAAGAAACATTGAAAGTATAGTGCTAATTTTATTGAGATAATGGTAAAATAATTCCAGTTCAACAAATCGAAACAGAACGTTAAAGCCCCCGTCCTTAAGTATCTTTTTTGTATTTTTGACCTGAAATATATTTATATGTTAGAAGAAAACGTAATATTAGTTAATGAGAAAGATGAGCAAATAGGATTAATGCCTAAGCTTGAAGCGCATGAAAAAGCGGTCTTACATCGTGCTTTCTCGGTTTTTGTTTTAAACAATGAAAACGAAATCATGTTACAACAGCGGGCAAGTCAAAAATACCACTCTCCTTTGTTGTGGACGAATACTTGTTGCAGTCACCAGCGGGAAGGTGAAACGAACATTCAGGCAGGGAGTCGAAGGTTGTTTGAAGAAATGGGCTTTGAAACAGAATTAAAAGAACTTTTTCACTTTATATACAAAGCTCCTTTTGACAATGGTTTAACAGAACATGAGCTCGATCATGTGATGATTGGTTATTATAATGAGGTTCCAGTTATTAACCCAGAAGAAGTTGAAGCCTGGAAATGGATGAAAATTGAGGATGTAAAAGTGGATATGGAACTTCATCCAGAATTTTATACGGTATGGTTTAAGATAATTTTTGATGAATTTTATCATTTCCTTGAAGAACATACGAGTCCATTAAATACAAGAAGCGCTAAATTAAAGATCTAAATCATTATTTTTTATGAAAGTTACTATTTCACGAAAAGCCCATTTTAATGCGGCACATAGATTATACAGGAAGGATTGGACTTTCGAACAAAATGATGCGATTTTTGGGAAGTGTAATAATCCTAATTTCCACGGCCATAATTATGAATTAATCGTCAGTGTTACTGGAGCAATTGATCCAGAAACCGGTTATGTCATGGATGTTAAATTCCTGAGTGACATTATTAAAGAAGATGTTGAGAATCAGTTTGACCATAAAAACTTAAATCTTGACGTTCCAGAATTTCAGGATTTGAATCCAACAGCTGAAAATATTGTGGTTGTTATTTGGAATAAAATTAGAAAAAGAATAAAGCCAGAATTTGAATTAGAAGTAGTTCTTTACGAAACACCTCGAAATTTTGTAACCTATAAAGGACAATAATGGTACTAAGAGTAGGAGATACAATTCCTGATTTTATTGCAAAAGACAGTAATGGGAATAATTTTGACAGTAAAAATATTGTGGGTCACAAACCCCTTGTTATTTATTTTTATCCAAAAGATAACACTCCGGGTTGTACTGCGCAAGCCTGTAGTTTTAGAGATCAATATGAAGATTTTAAGGATTTGGGCGCTGAAGTTATTGGTATAAGTAGTGATAGTGTTGCTTCACATGAACAATTCAGTTCACAATTCAAACTGCCCTTTATTCTTTTGTCAGATGCTGATAAAAAAATCAAAAGACTTTTTGGTGTTCCATCGGGAATGTTTGGTCTATTACCAGGTAGGGTAACGTATATTACAGATAAGAAAGGAGTTGTGCAAATGATTTTTGACAGTATGCTGGCCACAAAGCATATTCCTGTAGCTTTACAAGCCATCAAAAAATTAGTATCTTAAATGATATCTTAATTATCCATTGTAATCTTAGTTTAGCAAATGCGTTGTTCGTTTTAGTTTAATGCAATAGATTCTTATAAAGTGGGTTCAATGCACACTACAACTCTTTTATTTCGATTACTATTGAAATTTTAGTTTCTTAATCTATAAAATTCTACAGTTTTTATTAGTGTTTGGGAAATTTTTTAAATAGAATGCAAGAACGTAAAGCTTTACAATATAAAGAGAGATGTGGTTTTGATTCTTGTTGGTATGAATGTATTCATTCTCAATGGAAAAGCTTCAATTTTAGAAATTTACATTTCATAGTCGGTAATAGAAAGATTATGTGTACTTTTGCAGACGCAAATTAAAATTCAAATTTTAAAATAATAAAAATGGCTAACGTTAAGAATTTAAAAAAAGACATCAACTACGTTTTAGGAGATATTATTGAAGCAGTTTACTTGTTCGAAATTTCTACTACAGGAAAACCTACAACAGAAACTAACGCTTTAATCGACGAAGCTATCGCTGCTTTTGACGCTTTGATCACAAAAGTGAACGCTAAAAAGGTAGAGGATAAAAAAGCACACTTCAAACAAATTAATGTTGAATTGGAACAAACTGCTAATCAATTGATTGCTAAAATCAACGAATTGTAGTCAAAAAAAACGCAAAAAAAGTTTGAATTTGTTTTGGAAAATAGAAATTCAGACTTATATTTGCACCCGTAATGAGTCGCCAGCGTAGCTCAGTTGGCTAGAGCAGCTGATTTGTAATCAGCAGGTCGTGGGTTCGAGTCCCTCCGCCGGCTCTTAATAAAACCATCTAACTTTTGTTAGGTGGTTTTTTGTTTTTAATACCTTCAAAATTGAAACATGTTTTAATTACATGTCATAATTTTTTTGTTAAATTTGGAAACTAATCTAAAATAACTAAATTATGGAAGAACATTCAGGTATTGAAAATTTCGAGATGAGATTAAGTGAGTCTGCTAAATATTTTTTGAAGGAGACAGCCAAATGGGCTTATTTTTTATCTATCCTTGGTTACATCGGAATTGGTTTTATAATTTTTGCCGCTTTATTTGCTGGGACCTTATTCTCTGCTATGGGCAAGATAAATCCTGCTATGGGAGCAATGGGATCATCTTTTGGTATAGTAATGGCTTTTGTGTATTTTTTAATTGCGGTGCTTTATTTTTTCCCAGTGTATTATTTAAATAAATTTGCATCAAATGCTAAAATGGCGTTCAAGAATAACGATTCCGAAACATTGACTACTTCTTTAGAATATCTAAAATCACATTATAAATATATTGGAATTATGACATTAGTTATTTTTTCGCTCTATCTCTTGATGTTTGTAGGTATGATAGTGACAGGGATCGCTTTTAACAATGCTTAAACGGGTTTTATAAATGAAATGTTGAGGTTTAGTTTAGCTTCAGGATTCTATACTTTTTGACAAAAAAAATCATCTTGCTATATAGCAAGATGATTTTTTTTGTAATTGTAAGATTAAAATGCAGCTTTCAAAGCTGTTTATTTTTGGTTCTTAATGCTGGTAACATATTCTGTTAATTTCTTGCCATAATGAGACTTTGCTACTTTGGGTGACATTGATTTTTGAATCGTATCTAAATATTTGATATTAATATCATAGATGTCTGATAAGGCAATGTACGGTGCCACTTCAAAGTTTCTGTTGTTTAACGCAAAATTAGTAGCAAATAAATATTTTCGTTTGATATTAGAATCTTGTTTTGCACTGAGGCTATCAACTGCTTTTGTGTTTTGACTTTTTATTGCATTGAATTTTTTTTCAATTAAGGTCAAATTTTCATCAGTGAAACGGGTGTTGATTTTTTTATATTCTTCAAATATTTTTTGATTTTCTGAACCTGTGATTTTTGCATCAGATAAATACCGGTCTAAACTAGTTTCAATAGTTATAGCTCCAGGTTCAGCAAAAAAGGATAGATTATTGTCTAATGAATTGCTAACGCCTCTATCCAAGAACAAATAGAGCATCTCTGGCGATTGAAGAGTAAGATCGCTCTGAAAAGAAGAACTTCCATCAATGATAATAGTGTCGATAGCCACTAGTGTAGTATCAACAATCCTTTGAATGTACAAGGTCCCTTTTTTTAATCCTTTTATATTTCCAGTAATATGTAAATTAGTTTCGGATTTATTCTTGTTGCAAGACACTATTAATAGGAGTGTAACGAAGGTAATAATTGATTTTTTCATGTGGGGTTAATTTTTTTTGGAATATGGTTTCGCCATTCCGTTATGATTTTTTTTGAATGATGGCTATTTTATTTGTATTTCTATTTTGGCGCAAAATAAAGAAAATTGTTGGTAATATTTTGGTGTCGAGGCCAAATTTTACAAAAAAAATCCCAATCTATTTCTAAATTGGGATTTAATGAATTAATTTTTTAACTTATGCTTTGAGCCAAGCTTCTTTTAAAACTTTTTTTGTTGTATCAGTGGCCTTAAGTCCTTCTTTTTCTTCATAAGGAAGTTTTATTTTTCCTTTTATTACTTGTTCCTTACCGTCACGTTTTATTTTAATTGTGATAGCTTCGTTTTCTTTCCATTTTTGACTTTCAGTAATCATTTCATAAATATTGTCTAATGAATACGGTTTGTCATTAAAGGATAGTAAAATGTCTCCTCCTTTTAAACCTAAATTGCTATAAAAAACATTCAATTCCATGTTTGGAATCACGATGATTTCTTTTGTTTGTTGGTTAACAGTAATGTAGGGTGATTGCCCCTTTAAGAAAACATTTGCAGGTGCTTTTTGCATTGATTGAGTAACACCAACTTTAGCTAAATAATTTCCGTAGGGAATAGGTGTAGTACCCGATACATAAGTAGTTAAAAAAGTTCCAACTTCTGGATAAGTTAATGATGTTATTTTTGCGAATAGCTCATTGTCATTAAAGGGTTTAGATGCGCCATACTCGTTAGATAATTTTTGCATCAAATCCAAAATTCCTTTTTGACCGTTGCTTTTTTCTCTAATAATGATGTCCAGACACATTCCTATTAGGGCACCTTTTTCATAAACGTTTAAATATTGTGTTTTGTAAGGTTCTGTTAATACATTGGCACTCATTGTAGTAAAAGGCATAGTGTCATTCATAGCATTGGCATGTGTAATTTTTTCTGCTATACGAGTGTAAAATTCCTCTTCAGTAATTAAGCCTTGGTTTATTTGGAAGAGATTAGCAAAATATTCTGTTACGCCTTCATACATCCATAAATGTTCCGACATTTTAGGAGTGTTGTAATCAAAATAGTGAATCTCTTTAGAATGAATGGATAATGGGGTCACAATATGGAAGAATTCATGAGATACAACATCTTTCATTGATTTTACCAATTCTTCTTTTGGCATCATTTCAGGTAAAACTACCGTTGTAGCTGTAGGGTGTTCCAACGCTCCAAATCCTTTAGCATCAGTGTCTTTCATGCTTGATAAATACAATAATACTGTGTATTTTTTTGTAGCATTAATTTTCCCTAGAAAGGTTTTTTGCGCAGTCATCATTGTTTTCATTTCTGGAGTGATGCTTTCTGCAGTTACTTTTCCAGTTGGAGAATAAACCCCAATTAAGATTTCCATGCCATCAACAGTAAAAGTTGTGTAGTCTGGTTTTGCATACATAATTGGATTCTCTACTAACTCAGCATAACGTGCTGTATGGAACACATCATTAGTTGTGCTAGGATCTTGATCCGTCATAGAAGTAGCCCCCCAAAGCATTTCAGGATGTGCTATACTTACCTGGTATGGAAGGTCTTTTTTATCTTGAAAATACCCTACAAAACCATGCATGTTGAGCATAAAGTTTTTACCAACCTCTATATTTGTTCCCGCTGGGGAAAAAATGTCATTGTTACCAAAGCCGCCCCCTTTTTCAGTATCAAAGGTGTCGTTTACTAAATAGGTGATCTTTACTAACGTTTTTGCATTCTTGATTGTCCAAGTGTTTTCATCTGTTTTTGCAGTAGCAAGAATATTTCCTTTACTGTCAAATGCCTTAAAATCTTCAATATATTTTCCATAATCATCAATAGAATACGTTCCTGGAACAATTTTAGGAACACTATAAGTTACTTCTTCTAAGATAATTTTTGGTGCTGTAATGCTGACCATTACTTTGTCATCTTTAATGTCGATTAAATTGATTCCCACTTGTACAACATCAGAAACAGATTTTGAGGTTTTAGTCGCCGTAGTAGCAGTTTGACAGCTCCAAATAGCTGAAGCAAATGCTAATGCAAAAATTATTCTTTTCATTTTTTGTGATTTTATTTTTAGTTATTAGTCCCTTCAACACTATAATTGTTACATCTTACAGTGATTTTACAAAGGTTATTATGGAGTTCGGTAACCCTTTCGATATTGGGAGATCAGAATTACTGTAAGAGTTTCTGTTTTCTGTGTTGTCTCCTTTGATTTCTTTAAAAACATGATTCATATTTTCAATTAAAACAAGTTCGGACTCTGGTTTTGCTTTTTTTAATAATGCAGCATCTTCTTCAGAGACTTGTAGGTCTTTGGTTCCGTTTATAATTAAAACTGGGATTTTTAGTTTTGTAATTTCTAATTGTGGATTGTATTTTATCCAAGAAATCATATAGGGCTGCACGCTTTTTCTAAAAACAGAGGCTAACATTGGGTTTTTTAGTTCGAAAGTTTTTCCGGTTTTAAGAATGACAAAATTATTTTCCACTTCCTCTTTTAAAGAAGGGGCTTGTTTTGTTATTTGTTCTACAATAACGTCATCAATAGTTCTTCCGGCTCCAGCCAATGAAATAAAAGCATCCGCTTTACCATTTGCCGCAATCATTCCTATTAGAGAACCTTCGCTATGTCCTGCAATTATTATTTTGTTGTATTTCTTTTGATTTTTAAAAAACAATAAAGCGGTTGTCGCGTCGGTGATGAAATTATCAAAAGTAAGCGTTATTTCATTTACCGTTCCACTCTTCATTTGTTCAAGGATTCTTTTATCATAGCTAAAAACCGCAATATCATTTTTAGTTAATTCTTCTGATAAGTATTTCAATGAATTGTTGATTAGTCCTTTTTGATTGCCGTCTCTGTCTGTAGGTCCTGAACCTGCAACGAGAATAACAAGATTTGTCTTTTTGTTTTGTTTTAAAGGAGAATACAACGACCCTTTTATCAATGAATTTATAGTAACTTCTTCTTTATTAAAAGATTTAATTGCTATTTGGGTTTGTGAATAACAGAGTATCGAAAACAATGTCAGGAGTAAGAATAGTGATTTTTTCATTTTATTTCGCATTTAATTTGTTGATTGTCTTTTCTGGATTTTCAACTTCGATAATTAGTTTAGTATAATAGGACTCTTTGAGTTCGACTATAATTGCATTTTTTTTATTGCAAACATCCCAAAAGTTGCGTTTTCCCTTCCTAATGTAAGTTCCAGCAGTAATAATCCATGGTAATTGGGTACCTGGCATTTTCCAACCAATCCAAAAAGTAAATTCATCGTTGCTTTGATACGCCCGAATGATTTTATCTTTCGGTACTCGAATCTTATTTTCAAAAGCCCAAAATTTATGACTTCCAAGGATGTCAAAAATAAATTCATTTTCGTTTGATGTTACTGAAACCATAATTACATTTTTTGAGACCGCTGTTTTAAAACAAAAAACTCCCGAATATCAGGAGTTTTATTTTAATCTAATTTATTTTTTATATAATATTTACCATCTAAATCTTCGTCAAAATCATCGACTTTAATAGGTTTTGGTTTTGGTTTATTTGCGGTAGCTTTCTTTTTCCACATTTCAAATTTTTCTGCCGGCATCTTCTTTTTCATGATCTCAAGAATCTCTTTTTCAGCCAGACCAAATTCTTTTTTTATGATTTCAAAAGGATTTTTTTCTTCTAAAGCCATTGTAACAAGTTTTTCTGTTTGCTCCCAGTTCAATTCTTTTCGGTTACTCTTTTTCATCACGTGAAAATTAATTCAAATAAGTTGTTAATGATTAATAAATTACATTTCTAATTTGTACCAATATTAAGAAAAAAAATAATTAGATTTTCTCAAATGGTCATTTTTTTTATACTTTTTACTTATTTTCTTTCAATGGTTGTTTTTGAAAGGGTATTTTTAATAAATTTTTCAATTCATTATGTTCTTCGGGCCTCGGATGAGTATCGATACCATAAATGATTTCTTCTTTTGAAAGAGTCCTAAAAGTACCAAATAAACGGTCCCAAATCGAAAATATATTACCATAATTACTATCCGTGTACGGCAGAACATGATGATGGTGTACTTTATGCATGTCCGGGGATACAATAAAATAACTTAAAATAGTATCTAATTTTTTTGGAAGCGATATGTTAGCATGATTGAATTGCGTTGCCACTACGGATAACGTTTGGTAGAGAAAAACCATCCACATGGGACTTCCTATGATTAAAACTCCAAGGGCAGTAAATGTAAACCGGATAACACTTTCGCCAGGATGATGTCGGTTTGCTGTTGTCGTATCAATCCAAGTATCGGTATGATGTATCAAATGAAAACGCCATAAAATTTTGGTTTTATGTTCTACCAGATGCACCAGATACGCACCAATTAGATCCAGTAAAAGCAATCCAACAAATGCATAAAGCCATACCGACATTTGAGGTAGCCATTGTAAAATTCCAAAATTATGGGCAATTGTCCAATCAGCTGTTTTTAATAAAATAAAAGCCAAACAAAAATTGACTAGGATAGTGGTAAATGTCATGAAGATATTAATCCCGGCATGATGCCATTTTTTATAGGAGAAGTTAAAAAGCGGAAAAGCATTTTCGATCAGCCAAAAAAAAGTGATGCCACCCACAAGAATTAAGCTTCGATGGCCTGATGAAATAGTAGAAAAATAAGTAATAATGTCATTCATAATTCAGGTATTTATTTCAAATTTAATATTTTTTTCTGAAATACTTATTTGATTACTCGGAAAGTAAGATTTATTCGAGGGGCAATAGGTTTTGTAGTTTTTGGAATCTGATGTTTCCAGAAATGCTGTGTTGTTCCTTTCATGATGATTAAACTGCCGTGTTCAAGAACGATATTTTTCTTTAGTTCTTTTTCGGAATTGTGTTTCAGCTGAAAAGTTCGTTCTGCACCAAAACTCAACGATGCAATTACAGGATTTATTCCTAATTCTTTTTCATTGTCAGCATGCCATCCATTACTGTCTTTGCCGTCTCGATAATAATTCAGTAGTACTGAAGTAAAATTTGTGTCAGCAACCTTTTCGACTTGTGATTTTAGTTTCTGCAAAAGTACATTCCAAGGATGCGGTTGCATGATGATATTAGAATACGAATAGGGTTTTCCTTCATTTCCAAATAAAGCAGTTAAACGAGGTTGTGGGTAAGTTTTTCCGTATACCCGAATTTCATCTTGTTGCCACGGAACCTCTTTTTCAAGTTCAGCAAAAATTATATCTGCTGTCGGTTTGTCAAAAAATTGTGGGTAATAAATGATTTCAGCGTCAGGTAAGAGGAGAACTAATGGTTCAGATGTGGAGTCGAATAGTGATTTCAAAAGATTAAGTATATTGGTAAGCCCAGAAAATTAGAAATAATTGTAACGGCATTCGTAAAAACAAAGCCCATTTTGGCAAACCCATTCTTGCTTTTTTATCCAAATACATGTACAAGTGGGTTGGAAAAATAGCAATTAATAGGGTTATAACTCCCCAAGCAGCATAGGTAGAAAGTAACGTAATACAAAGTGCTGCGGACAAAAGTATTTCGGCTATTCCACTTAAGTAATTTAATAATTTTGGATTCGGGAAATACGGCGGAATAATTTTCAAATACAATCTCGGGTTTCTGAAATGGTTTAATCCTGCTAAAAAGTAAATGAAAGCCATCACATACAAATGCCAAGGTAAATTCATAATAAAGTTATTTATGACGAATTTATAAAAATTTTAATGAAATTTGAGCAATTGTATTGAAATAGCAATTAGGCTCTTTTTTTTAGGCTAACATTCATGATTACAATTGCCAAGATGATTAAAATTATTCCAATCCATTGAATTAAACTCACTTTTTCATTCAAAAGAAAATACGCCATTAGGACTGATACCGGAAGCTCTAAAGCGGATACGATACTACCTAAACCAATTCCTGTAAGTGGGAAACCAGCATTGAACAATAAAGGTGGAATTATAGTCCCAAAAAGAGCTAATATTATTCCCCATTTCATGAAAATTTCAAAATTTAAAGGAGCTGTTTGTGTTGCTATTGCAAATCCGGTCACGATTACAGCACCACCCAATAGCATGTATAAACTGCGTTGTGCAGAGGAAATATGTGTAGCCACACGATTTGCGGTAAACATTGTAGTAGTAAAGGAAGTTGCTGCCAAAAGCCCTAAAACAATCCCACGCCAGTCTATTTCAATTTTGCTTTGGATAAGATTTGTGGCAAGTGCAGTTCCGATTAATACAATAACGACAGCGATTATTTTTTGTGTGGAAGGTCTCTTTTTTTCTAAAATCATTTCGAATAAAACACCCATCCAAACGGTTTGCATCAATAGAACAATAGCAATGGAAACCGGAATATATTTTACGGCTAAATAATAAAAAATACTGGTCATCCCCAGAGAAGTTCCAGCAAGCATTAATTGAGAAATATTTTTCTTAGATGCTTTTATAACGTCATTTCCTTTTTTAATTTTTTGAAACAGATTAATAAAAAGCATTCCTGTGATTCCATATACAAATTGTGCAATCGTAACTTCGGGAGTGGTGAAGCCTTCGCCGTACGCTATTTTTACAAAAGTAGCCAGCATACCATAACTTGTTGCGCCCAGTCCTACTAAGAAAACTCCTTTTAATACATTGTTCTTTGTCATTTTTTTCGATTTTAAAAAGCGGGCAAAGATAGGGTTTAGTTCCTAGTAATGAGTTATAAACTAGGTGTTAATATTTTAGACCTAAATTGTGTTTTTATTTCGCTTAGAAATGAAGGAATTATAAATTTCATTATTAGATTACTAAGATGAAAGCGATTTTTATTTCACTTTTGTATTTATTAAATCACTTAAATGTAGGCGCAGTGCATTTACGGATATACTAATTTCCCAAAAAGATAACGCCAAGGAAATCAATAATCCTAATAAACTCAACCCAAAGAGATAGATTCCAACCGTTTGCTGTTCCAAGAATAAAAGGAGCATTGCAAAAACGGATAAAAACAGACTCAAAACACCTGCCATTTGCATATTTCGAATCAATGTCAAGCGCAAATTGAGATTTTTGATTTCTAATAAAATGATATCATTGTGTTTTTCGGTATAGGTTTTTTTTAATCCCCTTACAATTGTAGCAATAGTCAAAAATCGATTGGTGTATGCTAATAAAATCAAAGAGGTCGCACCAAAAAGTAGGGCCGGAGTTTCTATGTGTAAAGTCATATTTGCTTGTGTTTTGGAATTGTAATGATTCTCAAAGGTCGTTATTCTTTATAGAAATAGGGCTTCAAAGGTTGCTAATTAGAGCAACGTATAATTTTTTTTTTGATTTTGAGTAACGTTTTGTTTTATAGGACTACTAAATGGGTATTACATATTCAAACAATGAAAAAGAATTATTTACTTAGTATATTTTTTCTAGGGGCTGTATTTACCCTCACAGCTCAAGATGCGCCTGGAAAAGCAGTGGAATTGAATGAAGTTGCAATAGTGAAAACTAAAAAAGCAATAGAGCAAAAAGCGGATAGAACCATATTTGATTTTTCCAGTCAGCCCAGTCTAAATTCTGGTTCTGTATTGGAAGGGATTAAAAAACTACCCGGTCTTATCGCTTCGGATGTTGCGGGAATGCTGTATCAAGGCAAACAATTAGATGTTTTTATGGACGGAAGACCATTGAATATTACCTCAAATGAGTTGAATTCTTTTCTGGAGGGAATGCCTGCCAACGCTATTGAAAAAATTGAAATCATAACACAGCCAGGGGCGGAGTTTCCAGCTACTTCGGGTGGTGCGATTATGAATATCATTACCAATAAAAATGCCAAGAATTATTTAAGTGCGACCTATACCAATAGTACTAATTTTACGAGTTACGACTATTTGCGGTGGAGAGTCAATAATAGTTTGTTGTTGAGTGCTAAGAATAAATATTTTGGATGGCAATTGAATGTAGGACAAAATTATAGAGAAACGGCGGTGTGGACATCATTGACAAAAAAAGAAAACAATGCAACCTCATTGCTTTCGGCTACATCTGCAGCTCGTATCGGGCGCACTAATTTTGCGAAATCAGCGCTGACTTTCGATATAGGGAACGATCGCTTATTATTTAATTATGATGTAAACTACAGTAACAACAATAGTAATACAATAGGAAATGGACCTGGATTCAGCACAAATGATGATTCCTACACGGATGCTTTGCGTCAGGATTTTGTTATTACTTTCCAAAAGAAGTTTGAGGATAAAGCCAAAAAATTAGATTTCAGATTCAATTATAACAGCAATCAGAATGATTTTGCACTGAATTCTAGAAAAGAGAATGTGGTACTATTAGATAATGCCTCAACACAACGATTGTATAACGCCAAATTTGATTATTCCCAACCCATTGCATTTTCTGATGAAGGGAAAATAAGTTTTGGAGGTTTGTATGAAGCACTTCTTTTTGAAACCCAAAACATGGAAATTGTCAATTTGGATTATCAGCGTAAAACGGCAGCTGCTTATGGTGAACTACAATCTAAATTTGATAAGTTTAATTTTATTTTGGGTGGAAGAGCTGAGGATTATAATATTACTGGAAAAACCAATACAGCCGAGTTGATTCCATTCCAACAATTCCGTTTTTTTCCAAATGCAAGCGCCCAATATAATTTTAGTAATTCGGTTTATTTTAATGTCAATTACAATAAGAAAATTAGTTTGCCAAGCACTTCCGCTTTAAATCCAAACAACACGAATTACCAAAATCCAAATGTAGATTATTCTGGAAATCCTAATTTGCAACCTACGATTTTTGACAATTATGAAGCCAAATTGAGTGCTTTTGATTACGCTTTTATCGGGTATAATGTGAGTTCTGCTCAGAATCAAGTAATCAACAGAGTGTTGCTTACAGACAATGTCGTTGTGAATACTAGTGTAAACGTTCCAAACATTAAAATTCACAATTTTAATGTCGGTTTGCCTATTCCGTATATGTTGTTTACAAAGGGGCTCAAAGAAACGTTGAAGATGGATGTTAATCCGGATACCATGAACTTTTTATATGTGTATACGGCGTATCAGTTTCATCAGATCCCGGGAATTACGACTCATGGTTTTTGGATGTTCAATTTGATGTCTCAAATTCTGTTGCCAAAAGGCATCAAGTTTGTTGCTAATTTTAATTACATCGTGCCTAAGGGAAATTATTTTTATTTTATTGCTGAGAAACCCTTTAATAATACCTTAGACTTAACATTTTCTAAAAAATTCTTCAAGGATCAATTGTCGGTTTCGATAAGTGCGGATGATGTCCTCAATTCCAATCGATTTTTGTTCAGCTCCTACGATACACCTTTGTTATTGGCGAATAAAAATGATACGCGTCGTTTTGGGTTTAGCGTAAATTATAAAATTCCAACCAAAAACAAATTGGCCAAAGAAGATCCTAACTTGTTAAACAAAGAGAAAAAAGAAGAGGCAGGCCTTTTAAATCAATAGCGATATTGTTTTTTAGCAGGGGATGCTTTCTATTTTGAAGTGCCAAATTGTATTCGATTGTTTTTGTTCAAAGCGACCGTTTGGTACTTAATTGTTACCTTTATTATTATTTAATCCAGTTAAATTTTTGTTCAATAATTCTGTTTTTTTCTTCTTGAACGAATTTTAAGTAGGCAGTGGCTACTGGTGAAAATTTCTTGCCTTTTAACCATATTAAATTCCAGTTGGATTGAATTGGCAGGCCGTGTACCGCAATAATTTGTAAGTCACCGTTATGGAGTTCGTTTTTTATACCGATTAATGGCATGATAGAACATCCAAGTCCAGCGATTACCGCTTGTTTTACCGCTTCATTGCTAGTAAGAACCATTTTTTTTAGGACCGTCAATTGATTGTTTTCTATAAATTTTTCCATGACATATCTGGTTCCTGATCCTTGCTCGCGATAAATCATCGGTAAGGTTTCTATGATTTTTTTATCTTGAATGCCATTCCCTATTTTTTGATCCATGTTAGCAACAAGAAAAAGGGAATTAGGCATAAGCTCTACTTTTTCAATTTGCAGGGTTTCTGGCAGAACGGAAACCAAGGAAAAATCGACTTCGTTTTTTTCTAGATTTTTCAACACTTTAGTCTTATTGGTCACATCCAATATTAATTCAACGCCCTGATGTTGTTTCAAAAATTCAGATAAAAAATAGGGAATGACATATTTCCCTGTGGAAACTACGGAAATTTTTAATCGCCCCGCAAGTTGTCCTTTAAACGCCATTGTTTTATAGTTAATGGCATGCACTTCATTTAATATCTTCTCGGCAGCTATCGAAATTTCTTTACCAAAATCAGTTACGTATAGTTTTCTGCCAATAACTTCTGTTAGGGGAACATCAAATTGGTCTTGAAAATTTTTTAATTGAATCGATACTGCGGGTTGTGAAAGATGCAGTTCCATAGCCGCCTTTGTAACGCTGTTATTTTGGGTTATTTTTAAAAACACGTGTAGCTGATGCAAGGTATAGTTCATAAATATTTTTTATGTATATCATTGCAAATATAAATAAAAATATATGAATATCCGGTTTTACCTTTGTGTGAAATAAATTAGTAGGTATGAAAAAAGAGAATAAGAACAAAAAAATCAGTTTGCTGTTTGCTGTGGTTTGGCTAATTTGTGGACTACTATTATCAATACTGGATCATACAAACATGTTTTGTACAATTTTATTAGGAACAGGAATCTTTTTTAGTACCTACATGTTGATGAAGAATGAAAAATCTAATCTGTTATAAAAAAAGCTATGAAAAAAGAATATCAATTTAAATTAATTGAAGGTCAATTTGAACCTTCCGAGGCAGGGAAAGTCCTCTTTTCTTTGATAAACAGTAAAATTAATTTTCATAATTTGGAGGTGTTTAGCAGCCAGATACGATACAATCAAGAGAATCTACATTCAAAAATCAGACTTGAAGCCCTTACAGATGCTTCTGAATACATCAAAGAACTGATTGAAGAAGCTTCGGCAAAGGATCTGGTATTAAGAATTGACAGTGTGATTCAAATCGTTTTAACTTCCAAAATAAAAACAGAAGTGAATGTTTAAAGATAGGAAATTGCTAATTGCAACGAAACATCACAAAGAGCAGGTAATTGCTCCCATATTTGAAAAAGGTTTGGGCGTTCACTGTTTTGTACCTCACAATTATGATTCGGATATTTTCGGAACTTTTTCGGGAGAAGTGGAACGAAAAAATAGTGCATTAGAAACCGTAAGAGCTAAATGTTTATTGGCAATGGAGCAATTTAACTGTGATTTGGGGATTGCTAGTGAAGGTTCTTTTGGTTCGCATCCCTCTCTTTTTTTTGCTCAGGCTGATGATGAACTTTTACTTTTTATAGATAAAAAAAACAATTTAGAAATCGTTGTTAGAGAACTCAGTCTGAATACTAATTTTTATGGAGCAACAATCAATACTAAAGAAATGCTTCTTGATTTTGCGGATAGGGTTAAGTTTCCGACTCATGGAATAATTTTGAGAGCCAAGCAGGGGGATCTTACTCCTATAATTAAAGGCATTACTACACGCAGTCAGTTAGAAGAATCTTTTGAACATTTAAGTAGTGTTTTTGGGAGCGTTTATGCCGAAACCGATATGCGAGCCCTCCATAACCCCACCCGGATGGGTGTGATAAAGATAGCGGCACAAAAATTACTAGAAACCATAAAAACAGGATGTCCCAGTTGTAAAACGCCTGGTTTTAGCATTACAGCAGTTGAGTCTGGCTTGCCTTGCTCTTGGTGTTCAACACCCACTCGTTCTACGCTGAGTTTTATTTACACTTGCCGGAAGTGTACTTTTAGTTTGCAAAAAATGCATCCTCATCAAAAAACAACGGAAGAACCCGGTTATTGTGATGCCTGTAATCCTTAAATTATGCCTGTAATACGTAATTCGATTTACAATGCCGTAGCGCTTTTAAATAACGACCAAATCATCGGTATTCCTACCGAAACGGTTTATGGTTTGGCAGGAAATATTTACAGCCAAAAAGCCATCCAAAGTATTTTTACGATTAAGCAAAGGCCTTCTTTCAATCCCTTAATCGTTCATATTAAGTCGTTACAGGACTTGGCATTGGTAGCAAGAGACATCCCAGAAAAAGCATTGGAACTGGCAGCTGCGTTTTGGCCGGGGCCTTTAACGTTAGTATTAAAAAAACAAAGTTCTATTCCGGATCTAGTTACAGGTGGCAAAGATACCGTGGCCGTGAGGGTTCCGAATCACCCGCTGACTTTGGCTCTTTTACAACAATTAAGCTATCCGCTTGCCGCACCAAGTGCCAATCCTTTCGGTTCTATTAGTCCAACAAAGGCGGAACATGTCAACGCTTATTTCCACGATACTGTACCAATGGTTTTAGATGGCGGTGCATGCGAAAGGGGAATTGAATCCACCATCATAGGATTTGAAAACGGGGAGCCTGTTGTATACCGATTGGGATCTCTTGCAATTGAAGATATGATAGCAATTGTGGGTACTGTTAAAATGATGACCCATGACGATACTACACCTATAGCACCTGGGATGCTTTCCAGGCATTACGCGCCATTGACTTCGACCCTTTTAACAGCAAATGTCCTTGAGTTGCTTGAAACCTTTTCAAATCAAAAAATTGGGGTGTTAGTATACCAAAATGGGATTTACGATCCAAGAATTACAGCAGAAGAAATTCTATCACCCAAGGGCAGTTTAACCGAAGCTGCTTCGGGATTGTATGCCGCTATGCACCGATTGGACAGCCTAAATCTTGACTTCATTATTGCAGAACGATTTCCAGATGTTGGTTTAGGCAGAACGATAAACGATCGATTAGAAAGAGCTACTAAAAAATAATATATGAATACTATTATCAGAAACGCAACGGTAGTTAACGAAGGTCAAATACGTGTTTTAGATGTGTTGCTTTCAGGGGAAAGAATTGAAAAGATAGCACCTGTAATTGTGTTAAACGCTGCAGAAAAACACATTGAAATTGATGCAACAGGACTATATCTACTTCCGGGTGTAATTGATGATCAGGTTCATTTTAGAGAACCCGGACTAACCCATAAAGGCACAATTTTTTCAGAGTCAGTAGCCGCTGTAGCGGGAGGAATTACTTCCTGTATGGATATGCCTAACACGATTCCTAACACGCTGACTCAAGATTTATTAGAAGAAAAATACACGATGGCGGCTGAGAAATCTATTGCTAATTACTCGTTTTTTATGGGGATTTCAAAGCATAACTTAGAAGAAGCTTTACAAACGGATACCGAAAATGTATGTGGGATCACTGATGATGGACTCTATTTTAACAATGACGAAGGAATTCTAGCGAATTATCCAGATTTTTTAGAGCAGCTTTTTTCAAGAACAGATACGCTTATCGCCTTGCACAGTGAAGATGACGCAATTATAAAAGCAAATATCCGGAAGTTCAAACTTCAATATGGGACCGACATTCCTTTTTTGTACCATTCACTGATCCGGGATGAACTTGCTTGTGTAAAAGCGACCAAAAGAGTGCGGTCGATTGCTAAAAAACACGATACGCGCTTGCATCTGTTTCATATTTCAACTTTGGCGGAAGCTGAATTATTTGATAATACGGTACCCATTCGAGATAAACGAATCACCGCCGAAGCTTGTATACACCATCTTTGGTTTTCGGATGCCGATTACTCTAAATTGGGTTCCAAGATTAAATGGAATCCCTCTATTAAAACAAATCAGGATCGAAAAGGTTTAATGCAGGCATTGCTAAACAATAGAATAGATATTATTGCTACGGATCATGCTCCCCATACTATTGCTGAAAAAGCAGGAAATTATTTTGAAGCGCTTTCAGGCGGCCCTTTAGTACAACACGCTCTTCTAGCAATATTAGAATTATTTCATCGCGGTGAAATTCCTTTGGAGAAGGTAGTCGAAAAAATGAGCCATAACGTAGCCGAAATTTACAGAATCAAAGAAAGAGGCTTTATACGAGAGGGCTATTTTGCCGATTTAGTTCTAGTGGATTTAAATAAAGAACAGGAAGTAACCACAAGTTCTCTTTTATACAAATGCAAGTGGTCTCCTTTTGTAGGACAGGTTTTTAAAAGCAGCATCAATTCAACTTTTGTAAATGGAAATGTAGTGTATGAAAAAGGACTTGTCCAAACGGATATAAAGGGAAAAAGATTAAAATTTGAAAAGATAAGATAATCAAAATGTATAAAATAATTTTAAAACAATTGAAATATGAATCTTAGTTTATTAGTAGATAATTTAACTAACCCGGCCCTATTGTTTTTTGTGTTGGGAATTATAGCCGTCTATGTAAAAAGTGATTTAGAAATTCCGGAGAATACCTCTAAATTTATATCGCTATACCTTCTTTTTTCAATTGGTTTTAAAGGCGGACAGGAGTTAGCCCACAGTCATTTTACTGTTGATATACTTTGGTCGATCGTTTTTGGGGTATTGATTGCAGTAATAATTCCATTCTATACCTTTTTTATTTTAAAGAAAAAGTTTAGCATTGAAAATTCAGGGGCTATTGCTGCGGCTTATGGATCCGTGAGTGCAGTTACCTTTGTAACGGCCATCTCTTTTTTAGAAATTCAAAACTACAGTTTCAGCGGCCACATGGTTGCTGTCATGGCATTAATGGAAGCTCCAGCCATTATTATTGGCGTAATTTTAATTCGGCTGTTTAGTAAAGAACACGTTCAGAAAACCAAAATAAGTACAATTGTTAAGCACTCTTTTACCAACGGAAGCGTACTCTTGATTCTTGGAAGTTTGGTTATTGGGTTTTTGGCCAGTGAGCAACAGGCTTTAGGAATTAAGCCTTTTACTACTGATATTTTCAAAGGGTTCTTGGCTTTATTTTTATTGGATATGGGAATTGTTAGTGGCCGAAAATTAAATGATTTTTTCAAAAGTGGCTGGTTTAGCGTCTTTTTTGCTATTGTTTTTCCATTGATCAACGGATGTATTGTTGCTTTTTTAAGTCAGTTTGTTACAGAAGATATAGGGAACCGTTTTGTTTTTGCGGTGTTAGCGGCAAGTGCTTCCTACATTGCCGTTCCGGCAGCGATGAAAATAGCCGTTCCAAAGGCGAATCCAGGAATCTTTTTACCCATGGCTTTGGCGGTAACGTTTCCTTTTAACATTACTTTTGGGATGCCCATTTATTTTTCAATTGTATTGTGTCACATTTAATAAGGTGCTTTATTTGAGGTAGTAATGCTTATTAATGAACCTGAAAAAGGGGTTGTAAACCATTGTTGATATGATGAATTAGAACGGAATGATAAATTGTAAAAACAAAAAAACCTGCAAACTTTCGCTTGCAGGTTTAGTTTAATAATCTAACGATCTATTTGATTAACTCAAAACTTCTTTTCACAAAAGCGGTCAACGCTTCTCCTTTCAATAGGTTTTGCGATAATTTAGCTAAGTCAAGCGCTTGTTTGACCAAACTTTCCTGAGCGTCTTTGTCTTTATTATTTAGGATGCTTGTTGCCAATTCAGAATTAGTATTGACTACCAAATTGTACATTTCCGGCATATTTCCCATTCCGAACATCCCACCGCCGCCAGACTGACTCATTTCTTTCATTCTACGCATAAATTCCGGTTGCGTGATGATAAATGGAGAAACATTACTGTCTAAAGCTTCCAGTTGTACGGAATACGTTTGTTTTGGAACAATAGCTTCTAAAACAGTTTTCAAGTTGGTTTGCTCTTCCTCTGATAATTTAGAAATAGTCGTTTCCTCTTTCTTGATTAAATTATCAATATGATCTGAATCTACACGTACAAAAGTCATGTTGCTGTTATCACCTTCAATTTTTTGAATTAAATGTGAGATAATTGGGGAATCAAGCAGTAATACTTCGTATCCTTTGTCTTTTGCAATTTCGATATAAGAGTGTTGCGCTTCTTTGTTTCCAGCGTATAAAACTACTAATTTTCCGTCTTTATCCGTTTGATTCGCAGCGAGGTTTTCTTTTAATTCTTCTAGCGTGTAATATTTTCCATCAACTGTTGGGTATAATACAAACGCTCCTGCTTTTTCGTAGAATTTATCTTCAGAAAGCATTCCGTACTCCAAAACGATTTTGATGTCATTCCATTTTTGTTCAAAATCTGCACGATTTTCGTTGAATAACGATTTCAATTTATCCGCTACTTTACGCGTGATGTAATTGGATATTTTCTTCACCGCGGCATCCGCCTGCAATCCAGAACGAGAAACGTTCAATGGAATGTCCGGTGAATCGATAACTCCTTTCAACATGGTAAGGAATTCAGGAACAATTCCTTCTACATTATCTGTTACGTACACTTGATTTTGGTACAACTGGATTTTATCTTTCTGAATTTGTAAATCCGAACCTAATTTTGGAAAATACAAAATACCAGTTAAATTAAACGGATAATCTACATTCAAATGGATGTGGAATAACGGCTCTTCAAATTGCATAGGATAAACTTCTCTGTAGAAATCCTTGTAATCAGCATCAGATAATTCAGTTGGCTGTTTCGTCCAAGCCGGATTTGGGTTGTTGATGATGTTGTCAACTTCTACTTCAGTAAAAGTTTTATCGATATCTTCTGCAGCAACTTCTTCACCCTTTTTTTGTTCAATTTTTTCTTTTTTGGTTCCAAATTTAATTGGAATAGGCATGAACTTATTGTACTTATTTAGGAGCTGATTGATTTTTGAATCTTCTAAAAATTCTAAAGAATCTTCGGCGATATGCAAAATTATTTCTGTTCCGCGAGTGGTTTTGTCAGCTGGTTCTAAAGTGAATTCCGGGCTACCATCACAAGTCCAGTGTGCAGCAGGTTCATCTTTGAATGATTTAGTGATAATTTCCACTTTTTCGGCTACCATAAAGGCAGAATAGAAACCAAGACCAAAATGGCCAATAATTCCAGAATCTTTAGCGGAATCTTTGTATTTGTCCAAAAATTCCTCAGCACCAGAAAATGCGACTTGATTGATGTATTTCTCTACTTCATCCGCCGTCATTCCTAGACCTTGATCGATGATGTGTAGTTTTTTGCCTTCCTTGTCGATTTTTACTTCGATAATTGGGTTGCCATATTCTACTTTAGCTTCACCAATACTGGTTAAATGTTTTAATTTAAGCGTTGCATCCGTTCCGTTAGAAATTAATTCACGCAAGAAAATTTCGTGATCACTGTATAAGAATTTCTTGATTAAGGGAAAGATGTTCTCTACTGAAACATTAATTTTACCTGTTGTCATATTTTGAATTTTTAAGTTTATTTTTATGGATAGAAATCTTTCAAATAGAATACCAATTCTAATAGAAGTGACAAATTGTCGCAAGCGTTAATTATGATATAAAATAATTTAATTCTGAAACAATCTTGTTTCATTGCTTTGTATATTTGTGTAAGTATTAATTCATTAAAATTTAAGAAAATGAAGAAAGTTATTTTATTGTGCACATTAGCGGTTTTGATGTTTGCATGTAAGTCAACATCAGCAACAAGTACAAATACAGATAGAAAATCTCAAGTAGCAATAAAAGGGAATTGGGTAATCAGTTCAGTGACTTATCCTGGTTCACAATACATTAAAGTGAACACTTTTCAGATTGCAGACTCGGAATGTTTTGTAGGTAGTAATTGGAAGTTTGTTTCAAATAACAACAAAGGAAATATGGCTTTGACAAAAGCCAATTGCATCACATTCAGTTCGCCAATTACTTGGTTTGTGAATAATGAAGGTCAATTTGTGCTTAAAGTGCTTAATGCGGGAGAAAAAGCTAGAAAAGTTAGAGAAGGGTATGTTTTAAATCTAGCCAATCAAACTGAAACTTCCTTTCAATTGATTGATAAAATTGATGTAGGAGGAAAAATGACAGAGGTGGTGTACCAGTTTCAAAAAGTTAATTAATTAGTAAAAAATAAAAAATAGAGATATGAAAAAGATTTCAGTAGTTGCAATAGCAACAATAATGGTCATAGGTTCACTATTCACAAGTTGTGAGTCCTTAAAAAACACTAACAAAACACAACGAGGTGTAGCCATTGGAGCTGCAGGTGGTGCGGTTTTGGGAGGTATTCTTGGGAATAATGTAGGAAAAGGGGGTAAAGGCGCCATGGGAGCTGTATTAGGTGGTGTTATTGGTGGTGTTGCCGGAGGCGTTATTGGTAATAAAATGGACAAACAGGCCAGAGAGATTGATGCTGTTCTTCCAGGAGCAGAAGTAGTGCGTATTGGAGAAGGAATCAAATTAGTTTTGAATGAAAATGCGGTTCGTTTTGATACCAATAAATCATCTTTGACTGCCAGTGCAAAAGCAAACTTAGATAAACTAGTTCCTGTTTTTGCAGAATATCCAGATACTAATATTACTATTTATGGATATACAGACAACACGGGTACCGCTAGTTACAACTTAAAATTATCAGGCCAAAGAGCCGCATCGGTTAGAAATTATTTGAGTAGTAAAGGAGTTTCTTCTAGTAGATTTCAAGTTACTGGTTTAGGAATTGCTGATCCAATTGCTTCAAATGAAACAGTTGATGGCAGAAGTCAAAACCGTCGTGTTGAATTTGCTATTACTGCAAATGAAAAAATGATTAAAGATGCCGAAGCTGAAGTGAAAAACTAAGCAAAAAAATACCATAAAAACAAAGGCTGTTTCGTCAAGAAGCAGCCTTTTTTTTTGGCCAAATTTAATTAAACATTGTAAATTTGTACTCTTAAATACAAATGATGCTCGAGATAAAAGATATTTCCTTTACTTATATTGATTCCCCCGTTATTGAAAATGTTAGTTTTACTATTGCCAAAGGTCAAAACACTGCTATTATTGGCGAAAGCGGTTGTGGCAAAAGTACGTTGCTAAAACTCATATACGGATTATATGATTTGGATAACGGCGAAATCATTTATAACAAAAAACCTATTTTGGGTCCTAAATACAATCTTATACCAGGAGAAGAATATATCAAGTATTTAGCTCAGGATTTCGATTTAATGCCCTATGTAACCGTTGCAGAAAATGTAGGCAAGTTCTTGTCGAATATGTATCCTGAACAAAAGAAAGCCCGTGTTCAAGAATTATTAGACATGGTCGAAATGACCGCTTTTGCAAAAGTAAAAGCGAAGTTCCTAAGTGGCGGACAGCAACAACGAGTGGCTTTGGCCAGAGTTTTGGCTTTGGAACCCGAAATTATTTTGCTGGATGAACCTTTCAGCCAAATTGATTCCTTTAGAAAAAATTCGTTGCGCCGCAACTTATTTAGGTATTTAAAAGACAAAGGGATTACCTGTATTATCGCCACACATGACAGCACCGATGCATTGTCTTTCTCTGATGAAACTATTGTGCTTCAAAACGGAAAAGTGGTAGCAAAAGGGAACTCAAAAACACTATATCAAAACCCGGCTAATAAATACATAGCCTCGCTTTTTGGGGAAGTAAATGAATTAAAATTATCTCAACTAATAGCGCTTGAAGGCGAAGAGGATGTTGCACTTTTATTGTATCCGCATCAATTGAAAGTGGTTGACAACGGAATGTTGCAAGCGGTTGTAAAACAATGCTATTTTAAAGGAAGCCATTATTTAGTTAAAGCAGCTTTTGAAAGAAGGGCTATTTTCTTTGAACACGATTCAGAATTAGAACGCAATCAGGAAGTAACCTTGATGATTGCTTAAGGATATCCTGTAATTTTATACCAACTTACAAAGCAAAACCCCAAAATCAATGTGATTTTGGGGTTTTGCTTTGTAAGTTGGTATTGCCTATCCGAATTAATTTTTTAAATACTTTTCTAAGAACTGATCTTGTTCCCAAAGCAAATGTAAAATGTTCTCTTTGGCTACATAACCATGTGCTTCTTTTGGCAGAATTACCATTCTTGCCGGAGCGCCCAAACCTTTCAAAGCTTGAAAATAACGTTCCGTTTGCAGGGTGAACGTTCCCGGATTATTATCTGCTTCACCATGTACTAAAAGCATAGGCGTTTTCATTTTGTCTGCATTCATAAAAGGCGACATCGTATTGTATACTTCAGGAGTTTCCCAGTAGTTGCGTTGCTCCGTCTGAAAACCAAAAGGAGTTAACGTTCTATTGTAAGCACCACTTCGAGCAATTCCACAAGCAAAAAGATTAGAATGAGTCAATAAATTAGCCGTCATAAATGCGCCATAGGAATGACCACCCACAGCTACTTTTTTTCTATTGATGTACCCCATTGCATCTACCGCATTAATGGCTGCTTCAGCATTGTCGACTAATTGCGTCATGAAATTATCATTAGGTTCCGTTGTTCCTTCACCAATAATAGGGAAAGCCGCATCATCAAGCACCACATACCCTTTGGTAACCCAATATACGAAGGAACCATAACTAGGAAAAGTAAATTCATTCGGGTTTTGTGTGCTTTGTCCTGCTGAATTTTTGTCTTTGTATTCTGCTGGATAAGCCCAAATCAGCAATGGCATTTTCTCTTTTTTGACTTTGTCGTAACCCACAGGTAAATATAATGTTCCAGACAATTCAACACCATCTTTACGTTTGTATTTAATTACTTCTTTACTCACGTTTTTAATGCTTTCAAAAGGATTTTTGAACGCGGTAATAGGTGTCAGTTTATTTTTTTGTTTGATATTTCGAAGGTAATAGTTTGGATACTCATTTTTAGACTGGATTTGGACTAAAACAGTTCCTTTTTTGAAGTCTTCAATCTCTAACAAATCTTCTTTTTTATCGCTGTAAGTTGAAGTATACAAGCGGTTTGCTTGTAATGTATTCAAATTAAATTCGCTAATAAAAGGGAATTGTCCGTTTTTAGTAAATCCGTTTCCTATGAGGAATGCATTGTCCTTTTCGATAGCCAACACATAACGGTTGTATTGGTTTTTGCGAGTTTCAAAATTCCCAGGATCTGAATACACATCCTGAGAGTTTCTATCAAAAATAACTTTAGGTGTCTGACTTGGGTTTGAAGGATTGATTAAATATGTTTTGGTATTGCGCGTGTCATACCATTCATCTGTAATTATGGCGGTGTTGTCATTTCCCCAAATGATTCGGTCGTAGCGTTGCGGTGTTTTAACAAGGGAAGTAGGTGTGTTTTCAAAAGGGGCGTCCCAAAGGAAAACTTCGTCTCTGAATGCTACTTTATTGGCTGGATCTCCCGCATCTAATGCCTCAGCAAAAACTAATGTTGCTGGTTTGTCTGTTCTCCAGCTCATGTTTCTTTTTCCTTTGCGAACGGCCATGAAGCCTTTTGGAATGATTTCAGTCAGCGGTACTTCATTGACTGCTTTTACTTCGTTTCCAGTTTTGTCATAGATTACTGATTTTGATGGAAAACGACTTAACGGAACGATGTATGAAAATGGTTTTTGAATGGTAGTCAGCATGATATAATTTCCGTCAGGAGAAAAACTTTCTCCGGCATACATTGCTGCGTTTTTGAATAAAGTGATGGTTCCGTTGAGGGTTACTTTGTACAATTCAGAAGTCATGATGTTTTCAAAATTGATTTCATCATTCTTATTTTTCAACATGTCCGGATAGGTTCTATTCTGTGATTTCACACCATCAGCGTTAGAAATTATAGGGCCGGTTGGTAAATCTTTTTTAGCATCCAAAAGCGCTATTCTATTTTTGGGTAGCATTTTTACCAAAATAGTTTCATTGTCATTCATCCAACTGAATGGATTACCAAGATTTGCATTTACAGTAGCCGCAGTTAATTTAGTGGCTTTCGCCGAAGCAACATCGATGAACCAAAGCTCAACTCCGGTAGCTGTAGTGTGCGAAAACAAGATTTTTTTATCATTGGGTGACCACGCGATATTACTGATACGAGGATTTGTTGGCAAGCCTAAAACGGGTATTTCATTTTTGTCTTTTATTTTACGTAATTTCAGGTTGTTCACATACGTGACTGTACTCGAAATATTAGTGATTGGATTGATACGCAATCCGCCCAAGCGCAATTCGTCCTGATTTAAATCATCCAGCGATTTGTAGGTATTTCTATAGGACAAAAGCAGGTATTCCTTTTTTGTGTCCATGGATACCGAAGGAGCTCTTTCATAATCTGCTAAATCCAAAATGGATTGGGAGGGTTTCTGATAGCTAAGATTTTCTTGTGCAAAACCAGTTAGGCTGAGCCCAAGAAATAGAAATAAAGGAAATTTTAACTTCATAGTTTGAATGATTTTAAATTAGGGTGGATAGTGACAATAATTGGTCTAAAATAATTCAATGTTGTTACATTTGGTGAAAAATATTTCTTTTTAACGTTTTAAGCTTAATGCTGGCACTAATGTAAATTTATTTCGCAGCTGTCTAGAGGTTTTATCTTCAATAAATAAAGGGAAAAAGGGCTAAAATTTGTCGGAATTGTTTTTTGGTAAAAAAACAGTACTTTGTGAGCTCAAATTTTTAAGTATGTTATAAATTTGCACTCTTATTTTAATAAAATAATAATAATATGTATCATTCTAAAATAGCAGGATTAGGTTATTATGTTCCCGAAAACGTAGTTACTAATGACGATTTATCAAAAATCATTGATACCAATGACGAGTGGATTCAAGAAAGAACGGGAATTCAGGAGCGACGACACATTATAAAAGGGGAAGATACGACGACTTCTATGGGAGTTAAAGCTGCCGAAATTGCAATTGAGCGTTCTGGTGTTGATAAGGAAGCAATTGATTTTGTAGTTTTTGCCACATTAAGTCCTGATTTTTATTTCCCAGGTCCCGGGGTTTTAGTGCAACGGGATTTAGGCTTAAGAACTGTTGGAGCATTAGATGTAAGAAATCAATGTTCAGGGTTTATTTATGCATTATCTGTTGCGGATCAGTATATTAAAACCGGAATGTATAAAAACATATTGGTTATTGGATCTGAGGTACATTCTACAGGATTAGACTTGTCGACGCGTGGTAGAGGGGTTTCTGTTATTTTTGGAGACGGTGCCGGAGCAGCAGTTTTGAGCCGAGAAGAAGATTTAACAAAAGGAATTTTATCTACGCATTTACATTCTGAAGGGCAACATGCGGAGGAATTAATTGTAAAAGCGCCAGGAATGGGAGGTCGATGGATTACTGATATTTTGGCAGATAATGATCCGGAAGACGAAAGTTATTTCCCGTATATGAATGGACAATTCGTATTTAAAAATGCAGTGGTTCGTTTCAGTGAGGTAATTAATGAAGGATTACAAGCAAATAATTTGCAGGTTTCGGATATAGATATGTTGATTCCACATCAGGCAAATTTGAGAATTTCACAGTTTATCCAAAAGAAATTTAATTTGAGCGATGATCAAGTGTATAATAATATTCAAAAATACGGTAATACAACCGCAGCTTCTATTCCGATTGCTTTGACCGAAGCCTGGGAAAAAGGCAAAATAAAATCAGGAGATACAGTAGTTTTAGCTGCTTTTGGAAGTGGATTCACTTGGGGAAGTGCGATTATTAAATGGTAAAATCCTACGATGTTTAGCACTTCATTTACAGCTGTTTCCATGTAAATGTCTTAAGCCTGCACAATTCTTTGTGCAGGCTTTTTTATTTAAAGACTATGGTTTAAATTTGAAAAGCCAAATGAGAATTAATCAAAAAAAAACCTAAAATGACAAATCGTAGAAATTTTATTAAAACAGCGGCCATAGCTTCGGCGGCTGTTGCATTTAATTCATTCAAAGGGAAACCAGATGAGGATAATGATTTTTTATCCCAAAAAGGGAATAAGCCGATTGTACTTTCTACGTGGAATTTTGGACTTCAAGCAAATGCAGCTGCATGGGAAATCTTAAAAGATAAAGGACGTGCTTTAGATGCTGTAGAAGCCGGAGTAAAAATTCCGGAAGCAGATCCAACAGAGCGGAGTGTGGGGTATGGCGGAAGACCGGATCGAGAGGGTCGTGTTACACTCGATGCATGTATTATGGACGAAAATGCTAACATAGGTTCCGTAGCGTGTTTAGAATTTATAAAGCATCCCATTGCTGTTGCTCGAGCAGTGATGGAAAAAACGCCACATGTTATGTTGGTAGGGGACGGAGCTTTACAGTTTGCCTTGTCTCAAGGTTTTGTTAAAGAAAATTTATTAGTCGAAGAATCTGAAAAGGAATGGAAAGAGTGGTTAAAAACGAGTCAATATAAACCCATTGCCAACATTGAAAATCATGATACTATTGGGATGATTGCTTTGGATGCTAACGGAAATTTATCTGGGGCTTGTTCAACAAGTGGCATGGCTTTCAAAATGCATGGTCGCGTTGGAGATTCTCCAATTATTGGGGCAGGATTGTATGTAGATAATGAAATAGGCGCTGCAACAGCCACAGGACATGGAGAAGAAGTGGTTCGGATTTCAGGTTGCCACTTGGTTGTGGAGTTAATGCGCCAAGGTAAATCCCCTCAAAAAGCCTGTGAGGAAGCGGTTGCCCGAATTGTACATTTAACTAAAAAAAGAAACAAAAATTTAAAAGATATTCAAGTTGGCTTTATAGCTTTAAATAAAAAAGGGGAATATGGGTCGTATTGTATTCAAGGAGGATTTAACTATGCTGTTAATGATGAAACCGGAAACCGATTAATTGATGCGAATTACTTTTTGAAATAAATGAAAAAAGTACAACTGGAAATCGCATGTTTTAATCTTGAGTCGGCGATTATTGCACAGCAAAACGGTGCTGACAGGGTTGAATTGTGTGCCAATATGAAGAATGGAGGTACAACACCCAGTTTTGAAATGACAAAAGCTGCCCGGGAAGTTCTGACTATTGAATTGTATATTATGATTCGGCCCCGTGCTGGGAATTTTAGCTATTCAAACTCTGAATTGGAAGAGATGAAATCAGCAATTCAGATGTTTAAAAAGCTACAGGTAGATGGTTTTGTATTTGGAATTTTAAACCCAGATGGTAGTTTTAATGCAAAACAAAATAGGGATTTAGTACAATTGGCTAACTCATTGCCTTGTACTTTCCACCGTGCTTTTGATGAGATTAGCAATAGAGATGAATCGCTGGAATCAATTATAAAATGCGGTTTTAAAACCATTTTGACTTCAGGACAAGGAAATAATGTAGTGGAAGGAATAGCGGTACTGACCCATTTAATAGAAAAAGCAAACGATCGGATTATCATTATGCCAGGCGGCGGGTTGCGAGCTGCGAATAGTGTGTTATTAAAAGAAAAAACAAAGGCTATTTTCTATCATTCCTCTGCTATAACGGATTCAAGTGATATCGCAAATCAGCTGGAAATACAATCCATAAAAGCGAATTTAGAAGTTATAGGAAAGTAATTTGATCGAAAAACCCGGAGTTGGCATACTCCGGGTTTTTCTTACTGCAACAAACTATTAAAACTAATTTTATAAAAGTCCACCGCCTCCTTGGGTTTCGTTTTTATCTCTTTGCTTTCTCTCGGCCGCTTTGTTTTTTCCACTTCCAAATCTATAGTTGAATCCTAAATACACAGTTCTGCTCTCCCAGTTGAATTCCCCATTTGATTTATAAGGGCGTTCTCCATTAAAAGCAAAGTGCATTGTTTTAAAAATATCGCTGAATCGCGCACTTATAGTTCCGCTTCCTTTTAATACGTTATAACTTGTACCAATATCCATTTTCCACATTGGACTTCGATCAAATTGCAGACTTAAATCTCTCCCTCTGTACATTCCAAAAAGCTGAAAACGCAAATCTTTGGTCGCTTTAAACGTATTGTTGATGCGGGCGTTGAATGTAGTAACATCAATTTCTACAAATTCATAATTACCCGGAGTATCTTCAATTGTGCCTTTCGTTTTCTTATTATAAGCATCAAAACTAATATTAGCACTCCACCATTTTTTGAAATCTAAGTTTCCGGACACTTCGATACCATACGCATTATTGGTATCAAAATTATCGTAGGAGATAATTTGCCTGTTGGATGCACTTGGATTCGTAAAAATCACTCGCGTTATTTCGTCTTGAATTCTTCTGTAAAAGATACCGGAAGTGATGGAACCAATTTTAGTTTTTCGGGTGTAATTTAATTCAAATGAGTTAGTGAATTGAGGAACCAGAAACGGATTTCCTTCGGAATCTATGGTAGGTGTACTCCATTCTCTAATAGGATTTACCTGAGAAATGCTTGGTCTGTCGACTCTTCTGGAATAATTCAAACTAAAAGAATTGGTGTCAGTTGGATTAAAAGTTATAAAAGCGGATGGGTAAATACTTAAAATGTCATCTTCAAACTTTGAGTCTTCTTCACTTACTTTTCTAAATAAGGCGTCAACATTGTATTGTTCTAAACGAGCTCCCGCTTGAAAATTCCATTTTTTCCATTGCTTTCCTAAAGTTGCATAGGCAGAATAGAGGGTTCTTTCATAAGTAAAATCAGAATTATAGGTATTGTTCAAAAACAAGTTGTTGTCCGTGTTTTCGTTTCTGCTTTCTAAACCTAATTCCAGTTTAGTAGTTTCGGTAAGTGGGTTTACGTAGTCAAGATTGATAATTGTATTTTTTCCTATCGTTTTTACATCATTCGTAAAGGAATTAGTAGCTCCATTTACATTAGTATATAATGCATTTTCCGGACTGTCATTTTTATTGTAATTCACTTCTAGTTCTAAATTATGACCTTCTTTTTTAAAGTCTAATTTATAATCAAAATTATAGGTTTCAGAGTGGTTTTTACTTTTATTATCAAAAAACTGTAGTCGGTCATTAGTTTGTGCTGAAACATAATCTACTGTAGTATTTCCAAAATCTTTTCCATTAGAAAGGTTTTGATTGGTGTAAAAAGAGAATGTATTTTTCTCGTTAATATTAAAATCAAATCCAATTTTTGCTAAATGAGAGGTATTCTTAGAATTCATGTCAAATATCTGCTTGTTTTCATTATTTGATTCTTTGCTATTTATAAAGCCATTGTTTGAATATTTCCCATGATTAAAGCCGTAATTTCCGTAGAAATTAAATTTCCCTGATCTATAGTTTAAGTCAAACGACGAATTTACTTTGGGCGTTATTCCAAAGGTTACACCATTGTTTATACTTCCATTAAATCCTAGTTTGTTGTTCTTATTCAAAACGATGTTGATGATTCCGCTCATTCCCTCCGGATTGTATTTAGCAGATGGATTCGTAATTAATTCGATTTGTTTGATCGATGCTGATGGGATTTGTTGTAATACTTGAGCGGCATCCATATTCGTTGGTTTTCCATCAATAAGGATGCGAACATTAGAATTCCCTCTTAAACTAATGGCATTGGTTTGCGGATCTACACTCACTGATGGAATGTTATTCATGATTTCTCCAGCAGTAGCTCCCGCAGAGATCAAATCTTTACCCACATTAATAATCTTTCTATCAATTTTTTGTACAATTGTTGATCTTTCGCTTACCACTTCGACACCAGCCAGCTGAACAGCGTCTTCTTCTAATACAATTGTATTAAAATTAATGCTGCTGTCTACCGTTAATTTTGCTGATTTTGAAACTGTTTTGTACCCCATAAATTGGATTTCTAGAGTGTAATCTTTCAACGCTAAATTTTTTATTTGAAAAATTCCTTTATCAGATGTGATCCCGCCCGTAATTACTTTACTGTTTTCCTTTACAACAATATTTACATAGGATAATGGTTCGTTGGTAGTCTTGTCAATAATTTTACCAGTAATACTTCCAGAGTTTTCTAGATTTGACTGTTTGACTGAAGTTTGTGCTTGCGTCGAAAAAAACGTTCCGATAATGCAGATTAAGAGTAATTGGAGTTTCATGATTGATTGTGATTTAATTGATTTGATGATGCAAATATAAATACTTATTTTGATTATTATGTATTACAAGGTACTTTTTTATACATATTATGTATTTCGTTTTTAAATGTACCTAATAGACTAGTCAGGCTCGGTTTTGTTACAATGATTTTGCAGTTTTATTTATTTAAATGATAAATAAACCAAAGGACTATCGGTTAGGATAGCCCTTTGGTTTAATTTATATTGGAGTCTGTTTTTTGCTTTTTTACTTTTAATAACAGCTGTATCGTTAAATTGATAAACAGAATAGTTGGGAAGCAGGTGCCATATTTCTTTAGGGAAGTGCAATTTTTCAGTACAAAGGGATACGGTTTAAATAGCTTTATGGATAGCTTAGAATTTTGGGAATCTTAGATGGTCGTATCTAGAAGGTTTAGTCTTTGAATAACCGATATTGATAAGCTGTTAGAAATATGTATGAAAGAGAAGGATATAAATGCAAATAAAACTTATAAAATCAATCCCAAAAAATTAAAAAAGAATGCATGGTATTATTAGAGATTTGTATGAGCGAGAACTATTTTTCTATTTTAACAAATACAAATAATGATGGTAGTAATCCACAATCGCCTTTCCTTTCATCAAAACATCAGCTCCAATAATTCCATGAACGGGTTTTGATTTATGTTGTATCAAAGCTTGATTAACGTGAGATAAATCAAAGATAACAATGTCAAAAGCGATGTCTTTCCAAGAGCCCAGCTGCAATTGGTTTTTTGTAGCAATTTGTGTAAACATTCCTGTTCCACCGGCTCCAGCAGCTTTGGTTTTAGATTTTTTTGCTTCCAATAAAAATAAATCAATACTTTCAAATCCGATACAACTATTGGAGGCTCCAGTGTCAAGAATAAAACTTCCCGTTATACCATTTATTTTTGCTTTTATTAATAGGTGCTGAGTTTTGGTAATCTTAAATTTTACTTTTTTGTAGTTTTCTTTTTTAAGAATATTTTGTAGTTTTTTCATTTTTGCTGAATTTTTCAATCATTCACTTTCAGTTTCACAAAGATACATGGAGTTATTTAATGATTACCAGTAAACGCTTATTCAATGCGAATCTTTTCAGAACCATTTTTTCGACAACTTTTATTCTTGTAATTTTGTACTCTTAAACTTAACACTTGGAAACAAAAATAATAATTACCGATACGCATACTCATTTATATTCAGAAGAGTTTGATCAAGATAGAGCCGAAATGATACAACGGGCAATTGATGCCGGTGTTTCGCGTTTTTTCATACCGGCAATTGACTCCACTTGTACAAAATCCATGTATGAGCTGGAAAAAAATTATCCGGAGAATGTATTCTTGATGATGGGATTGCACCCTACGTACGTAAAAGATAATTATCTGGAAGAATTACAACACGTAGAAAGCGAACTGACCAAAAGAAAATTTTATGCAATAGGTGAAATAGGAATCGATTTGTATTGGGATAAAACTCATTTAGCACAGCAACAAATCGCTTTCAAAAGGCAAATTCAATTAGCTAAACAATACAATTTACCCATTGTAATTCATTGTCGTGAAGCTTTTGATGAGATATTTGAAATTCTGGAACAGGAAAAATCAGCTAATTTATTTGGAATTTTTCATTGTTTTTCAGGAACGCATGAACAGGCTTTAAAGGCTATATCCTATAATATGAAGCTTGGTATAGGAGGTGTAGTCACTTTTAAAAATGGCAAAATCGATCAGTTTTTGAATCAAATCGATTTGAAACATATCGTTTTAGAGACAGATTCTCCCTATTTAGCACCTATTCCTTTTCGAGGGAAACGCAACGAAAGTAGTTATATTGTTAATGTAGTTGCTAAATTAGCACAAATTTATACCCTTTCGGCAAATGAAATTGTGACTGTGACAACGGATAATTCAAAAGCTATTTTTGGGATTTAAAGAAGAATTTACCTTATTTTGATATTTTTTTTGTTCATTTGCCAACATAAAAATTGAGAACCAAAATGCAGAAATTTGACGCTATTCGGCCATTTTACGATTCCGAAATAAATGAAGCACTTCAAAATGTGATGAATCATCCGATGATGAAGGCATTGATGAATTTTACTTTTCCGGATGTCGCTGACGAAGTTTGGAAAGAACAACTTCATAAAACGCATTCTATTCGTGATTTTCAATGTAATTTTATTTACCAATCCGTTAAAAAAGTATTGGAAAAAAGTTCCGAAGGATTGACTACTTCTGGCTTTGAAACGTTAGAGCCTAATACTTCTTATTTGTTTGTCTCGAATCATCGTGATATTCTCTTGGATACGACGTTATTAAATACTGCTTTATTTGAACATGGGCTAGTAATGACTGCTTCGGCAATTGGCGATAATTTAGTCAAAAAATCGTTTCTGAATACGCTGGCTAAACTAAATCGTAACTTTTTAGTGCAACGTGGCTTAACGCCAAGGGAAATGCTGCAAAGCTCTAAGTTGTTATCGGAATATATAAGTAATTTACTGCTTCATGAAAATCGTTCGGTTTGGATTGCACAGCGGGAAGGAAGAACTAAAGATGGTAATGACGAGACTAATCCTGGTGTGTTGAAAATGCTAGGAATGGGTTCTGATGAAAGTAATTTGATGGATTATTTCAAAAAAATAAAAATAGTGCCCGTTTCTATTTCGTATGAGTATGATCCTACGGATGCTTTGAAAATGCCACAACTTATGGCTGAAGCCAATAATGAAGTGTACATCAAAGAAAAAAATGAAGATTTCATGACAATTCTTAGTGGTGCTTTGGGACAAAAGAAACGAATACACATTCACGTAGGGAAGGTTTTAGATACCGAAATAGATGCGATTAAAGCTGACAATGACAGTACCAATAAGCAAATTGTCGCTTTGGCAAAAGTGATTGATGATGCGATTTTGAGTAATTATAAGCTGTGTCCAACCAATTTTATTGCGTATGACATTGTAAATAAAACAGACCGCTATTCCCATTTGTACACAGAAAACGAAAAATCATTGTTCGAACGCAGACTCGAAATGCGAATTGATCATGACAATCCTGTAGCTTTAGATGGTTTTTTGGCAATGTATGCAAATCCCGTTGTGAATAAATTAAAATACCATGATGTTGTATAAATCCAAAATACTTTTAATCTATACTGGTGGAACCATTGGTATGAGGAAAGATTTTGAAACTGGTGCACTCATGGCTTTCAATTTCAGCAAATTATTGCAACGAATTCCTGAATTGAAACAATTAGACTGTGAAATAGAAACGATTTCATTTGAGAATCCCATTGATTCTTCGAACATGAATCCTGAAAAATGGGCAAAAATTGCTACAATCGTCAAGGATAATTACACTTCATTTGATGGATTTGTTGTACTTCATGGATCAGATACGATGTCATATTCCGCATCAGCGCTGAGTTTTATGCTCGAAAATTTGTTGAAACCCGTTATTTTTACAGGCTCCCAATTACCTATTGGGGATTTACGTACCGATGCCAAAGAGAATTTGATTACTGCAATTCAAATTGCTTCTTTGCGTCATAATGATGCGCCGGTTATCACTGAAGTATGTCTTTATTTTGAATACAAATTGTACCGAGGCAATAGAACGACAAAGATTAATGCAGAACATTTCAAAGCATTTACTTCGCCTAATTATCCTGAATTAGTGGAATCCGGAGTCCATTTAAAATTGAATTCCGAATTGTTTTTGCCTAAAAACGAAAATAAGGAATTTAAGGTTCATAAAAGCTTAGATAATAATGTGGCTATTATAAAAATGTTTCCTGGAATCAGTGAAGCAGTTTTATCGGCTATTTTAGACATCCCAAATCTTAAAGGTGTTGTTTTAGAAACTTATGGAGCCGGGAATGCACCTACAGAAGAGTGGTTTTTAGGTTTGTTAAAAAAAGCTATTGCTAGAGGGTTACATATAGTGAATGTCACTCAATGTTCTGGCGGAAGTGTGCGAATGGGACAATATGAGACCAGTACAGGCTTGAAAGAAATTGGAGTAATTTCCGGAAAAGACATTACTACTGAAGGCGCAATAACAAAATTAATGTATTTATTAGGCCAAAAAATAGCTCCAAAGGACTTTAAAACTGTTTTTGAAACTTCTTTGCGAGGAGAAATAGCATAATAGTTAGATTTTACTTTCCTAACTCATTTTTTTTCATGTTATTTGCAACCTCAAATAAAATAGAGAGGTGTCCGAGTGGTTGAAGGAGCTAGCCTGGAAAGCTAGTATGTGGGTAACTGCATCGAGGGTTCGAATCCCTTCCTCTCTGCAAAAAAAATTAATGCTTCCTTAAAGGGAAGCATTTTTTGTTTTAAAACAGGATTTTTATTGGTGTAGTGTGAATGGTAAAAAGGATCTAGTATAATTTTTTTGAGTCGCCTTTCAGAAGCATTTTTATTAATCTCATTAAATAGGGTTGAATAAAACAATATTTAATGGGATTTTATTGTGCATTAAAGTTTTGTAAAAAAGATTATTTGCTGTTAAAACAAGCCATAAAACGATCAGAATAGTATATTTGTAAAGTCTAAAAAAGGCATATAAAGTCTAAAATCTGTTTTTAATAGTCATTGAGCAATTTAAACATAAAACAATATGCGATTTTTTCTGAGTTGGTTTCTTTTTTTATCGGTTTTGAAAGTTTTTTCACAAGAAGTTGCAACTACTGAAAATGCACCTCAGATACAGGTTGACTCCTTGTATCGGGAAGATCAGTTTTATTTTGCAATAACCTACAATACTTTGACCGATAAGCCTTCAGGTTTGTCACAAAGTAAATTTTCATCAGGTCTTTCTGCAGGTTTTTTGAGAGATATGCCTATTAATAAAAATAGAACAGTTGCTATTGCTTCCGGCATAGGTTTTTCCTACAATAATTACAATCAAAATCTAGCTATTTCATCACCAAATGGAACTCCAGTTTATACTATTTTAGATTCAGATATGAGGTATAATAAAAACAAGTTTTCTCTTTTATCTGTAGATGTACCTATCGAGTTCAGATGGAGAACTTCTACTTATGAAAGTCATAAATTCTGGAGGATTTACTGCGGAATAAAATTCAGTTATTTATTGTATGATAAATCAGTTTTTGATGGTGATAGCGGGAAAGTACAGGTTACAGGAAATCCGGATTTTAATAAATTGCAATATGGAGCTTACCTATCATCAGGATACAATACAATAAATTTATATGCTTATTATGGCTTGAATTCTTTGTTTAAATCTGCAAACATTAATGGAGAACCGGTTAACATGAAAGCGTTAAATTTTGGAATTATATTCTATATTTTATAACCACAGTACCAACAAGAGTAACTGTGGAACTGCCCCCAGAAAGAATCCGATTAGCAATTCTTTATATGTGTGAGCTTTCATCTCCAGTCGGGAAGAAGCTACAAAACCATTGAATAAGATAAGTAGTGTGATAATAAATGTATTCTGAATCCGAAGATGCATGCTTAATCCTATCACAAAAATGGTTAGTGAACTGATTGCAATCATATGAAGACTAGCCTTTATATTTGCAAATAGTAGGATCAAAGCTAGTAAAGTACTTAAAAGCCCCCCTAATAGAAAAAAATGGAATTCGGGATATCGGTCTATTGTTATGCTTTTTCGGACCAATAGTATAATTAAAAAGCAGTGAATAATTAATGGGATTTTGCGTTGGGACACCTCCACAAGCATAATCGAATTTATATTTCCTGTAGCCCGTAACAGGAAGAATATTAAAACAGGGATAATAATGGTAACAATTATAACTTGAAAAAAAACAAATAGTTTTTCTTGATTTGTAAAGTCAGTTCCTTTAGATAAAAGGTAAAACAGGGTAGCCATAGCCGGTATAAATATCGGATGGAGAATATAAGAAAACGGGGGAAGGATTTTTTTCAAAATGCTGATTATTTTTCTAAAACAAATATAAGTAATCTACCAAAATTAGTGAAACATATTAGCATTGTTTCTTAACTTAAATAAAAGGGATTGCTAATAATTATAGTATATCTACATCTTCATTTTGAAAAGAAGTGCTATTTTTGAGGAAGTTTTAGAATTCATAAAACCATTAAAAGTATAATTTTCATAAAAGAAATTTATCGCAAACTCTTTTAATTCCATGACCCAAAAAATCATCAGTAGCATTCAAAATATCACGGCAAAGTTCATCGGAAACAATAGTGCCTCAATTGTAGATGTGATTTCTATTGACAGCCGATCCTTGCAAAACGGTCCACAGACTTTGTTTTTTGCGTTGGTAGGAGCCAATAATGATGCGCACCGGTACATCTCGGATTTAATTGGAAAAGGCGTTCGTAATTTTGTGGTTACCCACATTCCGGAGGATTGTACTCATAAGGCTAATTTTTACGTTGTAGAGGATACCGTATTTGCTTTGCAACAGTTTGCGGCGCAGTATCGTAGTTTATTTGATTTCCCCATTATTGGATTAACTGGTAGTAACGGGAAAACAATAGTAAAAGAGTGGCTAAACTTTCTGTTGAGTCCGGATTATAATATTATTAGAAGTCCAAAGAGTTACAACTCACAAATTGGCGTTCCTTTATCAGTTATTGCAATCAATGAGCAACACAATCTCGGAATTTTTGAAGCTGGGATTTCTACCAGTTTCGAAATGGCAAAATTGGAAACGATAATAAAGCCAACGGTTGGTATTCTAACGAATATTGGCTCTGCACACGATGAGGGTTTTATAAATTTGGAAAATAAAATAAAAGAGAAAATTACCCTTTTTCAAAATTCGGAGGTGCTCATTTACCAAAAGGATGAAATGGTTGATGCTGTTTTTTTTCCAAAAACAAAAGCCTTTACCTGGAGTTTTAACGCTAAAGAAGCAGATGTTTTTGTTTTTAATACCCTAATTAGTAATGGTACGACTACACTCCAATACAAATATAATCATAATTCATTCGAATTAAGAATTCCTTTTCAGGATAAAGCATCCATTGAAAATGCCATTTCCTGCTTGATGGTTTTGTTGTATTTTAAATACGATCAAACAACTATTCAAAACCGGATGGATTTGTTGTATCCAGTAGAAATGAGGTTGAAAGTTAAAAACGGAATCAATAATTGCAGTCTTATTGATGACAGTTATAGTTCTGATTTTCAGTCTTTGAAGATAGCCTTAGATTTTCTAGAAAGCCAAAAGCAGTATAAGAAAAAAACAGTTATTCTTTCTGATATTTTTCAAAGTGGTTTATCTAATGATGCACTCTATTCTAAAGTTTCCCAATTAATAGTCTCTAATAAAATTGATCGAGTTATAGGGATTGGAGAAATGATTTCGGCTTTTGGAAATAAATTTACGAATTGCATTACGTTTAATACAACGGCTGAATTTATATCAAAATTTGATGATTTGAATTTTACCAATGAAACAATTTTAATCAAAGGAGCGAGGACGTTTCAATTTGAAGAAATTGTATCTTTACTAGAAGAAAAAACACACGAAACCGTTTTGGAAATCAACCTCAATGCGATCGGGCACAACTTAAACTTCTTTAAATCAAAATTGAAGCCGAATGTCAAAATTATGGTGATGGTTAAGGCCTTTGGTTATGGGAACGGCGGTTTTGAAATCGCTAAATTACTGGAACACCACAAAGTAAATTACCTCGGCGTGGCTTTCGCAGATGAAGGGATTTCGCTGAAAAGTGCAGGAATTCATTTGCCTATTATGGTTTTAAATCCTGAAACGACGAGCTTTTCTGCGATTATTCAACATCAATTGGAACCGGAGATTTATAGCTTAAAAGGACTTCATGCGTTCCTTAAAATTGCGGAACAAAAAAACTTAAAGCAATTCCCAATTCACATCAAAATTGATACGGGAATGCATCGTTTGGGTTTTGAAGAAGCTGCAATTGATGATTTGATTGCTACTCTAAAAGGAAATCAAACCGTAAAAGTCAAAAGTATTTTGTCACATTTAGCTACAAGTGACGATTTGAATTACAAGGATTTTACGAATGCACAAATCAATTTATTTGAAAAAGTATCTTCAAAATTGATGGAACAATTACAAATCAAACCATTGCGACACATCTTGAATACTTCTGGAATTACTAATTTTCCTGCTTCGCAGTTTGATATGGTGCGGTTAGGGATTGGTCTCTATGGTGTTTCGAATGATGCTGAAGAACAAAAAAAACTTGAAAACGTTGGTACGCTCAAATCTGTAATTTCACAAATAAGGACTATCGCTGCTGGTGAAAGCGTAGGATATGGCAGAAGATTCTTGGCTGAGAAACCTACAAAAGTTGCCACGATACCCATTGGGTATGCCGATGGTATTTCCAGAAGTTGGGGAAATAGTGTGGGGTTTGTTACAATTAAGAAACACAAAGCATTAATTATTGGTAGTATTTGTATGGACATGATAATGGTTGATGTTACTGAAATTGAATGTACCGAAGGGGATCAAGTAATCATTTTTGGAGAAAGCCCAACGGTAACATTTATGGCACAAAAATTAAACACAATACCCTACGAGATTCTTACCAGTATTTCCCAACGAGTAAAGCGTGTATTTTATAGGGAATAATTAAATATGATAAAGGGATTAATAGCTTAAAATTGTATTAAATTCGTTTAAAAAATAAATTGTAATCTAAAAAATAAAATATGGGGTTCTTTGGCGATTTCAAAGCTTCTTTAATGAAAGGCGATGTTTTAAGTTTAGCAACAGCTGTAGTTATTGCTGGTGCATTTGGCAAAATTGTTGGATCTGCTGTGGATGATATCATTATGCCAATTGTAGGTTTGATTACTGGTGGAATTGATTTTACCCAAAAATTCATCACGTTGGATGGTAACAGTTATCCTGATTTACCTGCAGCTAAAGCCGCAGGAGCCGCAGTACTCACCTATGGGAATTTAGTTCAAGCGATTATTAACTTCGTTATTATTGCTTTTTTCGTTTTTGTGATTTTAAGAGCCGCTGAAAAAGCCAAGAAGAAGGAAATAGTCGTTGTTGTTGCACCGGTGGGACCAACTCAAGAAGAATTACTGATACAGATAAGAGATTTATTGAAAAAATAATTACCGCTATCCTATATATTCTAACTAAACCGCTTTGTAATTGAGGCGGTTTTTCTTGGTACAAAAAGTAAATATTTTAGAACAGAACTAAATCAAAAGAGAATTTCAGGATTATTATCCAACTAAAACTATTGAATGTTGCATTTGTAACATTTTGTTATTTTTTGTGAAGCTACTTGTTTTGATTTCAATATTACTTACTTTTGTACTTCAAATTTAATATTCAATAATATAATATAAGATGAGAATAGCAGTTGTAGGAGCCACCGGAATGGTTGGCGAAGTAATGTTGAAAGTTTTAGCAGAAAGAAATTTCCCTGTAACAGAGTTAATTCCTGTAGCTTCAGAGCGATCAGTAGGAAAAGAAATTGAGTATAAGGGCAAAAAATATAAAGTGGTAGGCATGCAAACAGCGGTAGACATGAAAGCAGATATTGCTCTGTTTTCTGCTGGTGGAGATACATCATTAGAGTGGGCTCCAAAATTTGCAGCAGCAGGAACAACCGTTATCGATAATTCATCAGCTTGGAGAATGGATCCAACCAAGAAATTAATTGTGCCGGAAATCAATGCATCAGAATTGACTACAGCAGATAAAATTATCGCAAATCCAAACTGTTCTACCATTCAAATGGTATTGGTTTTGGCTCCTTTGCACAAAAAATACAACATCAAGCGTGTGATTGTTTCTACATATCAATCCATAACCGGAACCGGAGTAAAAGCAGTACAACAATTGGAAAATGAATATGCAGGTGTTCAAGGTGAGATGGCTTATAAATATCCAATTCATAGGAATGCCATTCCACAATGTGATTCATTCGAAGAAAATGGATACACTAAAGAAGAAATGAAACTGGTTCGTGAAACCAAAAAAATATTAAGTGACAATACTATTGCCGTTACAGCAACAGCAGTTCGCGTGCCAATAGTAGGTGGACACAGCGAAGCAGTAAACGTAGAATTCTCAAAGGATTTTGACCTAAACGAAGTAAGAAATATTTTGCATCATACCGATGGGGTAGTTGTTCAGGACAACAATGATACTTATACCTACCCAATGCCGATGTATGCCCAAGGCAAAGATGATGTTTTTGTAGGTAGAATTCGTCGTGACGAAAGCCAAGAAAACACCTTGAATATGTGGATTGTTGCGGATAACTTGAGAAAAGGAGCAGCAACAAATACGATACAAATCGCAGAATATTTAATGGAAGCCAAATTGGTGTAAATTATTTTCATTTTTTTAAATGGAACCATTTATCTAACAAAAACACATTTTGTTAGATAAATGGTTTTTATTTTTGCCTGTTTCATTACCTTTGGCTCGGATGAAGAAGAATAAACTCATAATAAGTCTTTCTCTGATTGTTACGGTATTGTTTTCAATGCTGTTTCAGTCTTTTCATACCTATGAGCATTTGGCAAAACAGCTTGCCGAAAAACAATGCCACCATAAATATAATGTTACCGGTACAGAAATAACGCACCACCACCACAAATTAGATCATTGTTATGTTTGTGAATTTGCTTTTGGAAGTTATATTACTCCAAAAGATTTCTCCTATCAATTGTATGCTAAAATTGAAGAAATTCCTCATTTTAATTCTGCTGAGAAAACCATTATTTTCTTTTCCGGTAGTTTATATTTCCTTCGAGGTCCACCAGTGAATAGCTAAATTCAATTTATTTTCCATACAATTTCATGAATTTGATTTTGTTGGATACTTTTTATTTACTTAATAATTTCTATTCTTGGCGAAATTTCTTCTGAATAAAGTCACGAGAAGGAATACTACAATCATTTTCAATGAAAAAATTTATTATAACCCTATTCTTGGGGTTTTCAGCATTGCTTCAAGCACAGAACACGCTTTCTGGAACCGTTACTAATATAAGGAACCAACCTGTAAAAGGCGTTTCAGTATATGCATCAGAATTGCATAAAGGAACCACAACAGATGAAAACGGAAAATATGCATTTTCAAATCTTCCAAACAGGAACTTAAAAATCAGCTTTACATCCATAGGGTTTGCTACACAAAATAAAACCATAAGCAGTCTTCAAAAAGAAAACACGCTTGATATTATCCTGCAAGAAACAATATTCGAAATGGATGAGGTAATTATTTCAACCGCTTTTAATAAAATACAATCACAAAATGTGATGAAAGTGGAGCACGAAAGTATTAAAAATTTGCAGCGAAAAGGAACAGCCACTTTAATTGAAGGATTGGCGACTATTCCCGGAGTTTCTCAGGTTTCTACCGGAACGTCTATTGGGAAACCGGTGATTCGTGGTTTGAGCGGGAATCGTGTTTTGGTGTATTCTCAAGGTGTTCGCATAGAAAATCAACAGTTTGGAGACGAACACGGATTGGGGTTAAACGATTCCGGAATAGAAAGTGTGGAGGTGATTAAAGGACCGGCTTCATTGTTATATGGTTCCGATGCTTTGGGAGGTGTTTTGTATTTCAACCCTGAAAAATTTGCTGATGCGAATACCTTTAAAGCTAATTTTAGTCAAAAATACTTTTCAAATACTGCTGGAAGCAATTCTTCTTTGGGTTTTAAAACTTCCTCCGATAACTGGAAATTTCTCGCTCGTGGAAGTTACAATACGCATTCGGATTATAAAATTGCTGATGGCGACCGTGTGACTAATACCCGGTACAATGAAACTGATTTCAAGACAGGAATTGGTTATAGTAATGCTAAGTTTTCAAGTGTATTGCGTTACAATTATAACAAATTAGATTTAGGAATTCCTGAAAATGGTATTGCGGATCAAACAACAAGCAAGAAAACTAGATTTCCAAAACAAGGAATTTTTAATCACTTATGGAGTTTAAACAATGTTTTCTTTTTCGAAAAATCAAAGTTAGATCTTGATTTAGGGTACATTGCCAATGATCGAAGTGAGTTTGAAGACAGTGATGTAGCAGCTTTACACATGAAATTGAAAACATTCAATTACAATGCTAAATACCACTTTCCAAAAATGGGAAAAATAGAAACCATTGTAGGGGTTCAGGGTATGTACCAAACCAATAGAAATTCAGGGGAAGAATATTTAATTCCGGATGCGGTTACCAATGATTTTGGTGTTTTTGGGACCGCTAATTATGAGTGGAATACCAATGTATTACAAGCGGGATTGCGATTTGACAATAGAAACATAACTACGGATGCACAGGGAACCGCAGGGGAACAAGGCTCTTTTAAAGCTATCGATAAATCATACGACAGTTTTAATGCGTCTTTAGGGTACAAAACCAATCTGGCCGATGATGTGACGTTGCGTTTGAACGTAGCTTCTGGTTTTAGAGCGCCAAATCTTGCCGAATTAACTTCTAATGGTGTTCATGAAGGAACGAATCGCTATGAAGTAGGAAACAGTGATTTAGCGACCGAGCAGAATGTACAAACAGATTTGAATTTAGAATATAAGAATAGTCATTTTGAGTTTTTTATAAACGGATTTTACAATCACATCAACAATTATATCTACACTTCCCCAACAGGAGAAGTGATTGAAGATAATATTGTTTTTGATTATATTCAGAACAACGCTAAATTATATGGAGGTGAAGTCGGACTTCATTTTCACCCACATCCGTTGGATTGGTTGCATTTTGAAACGAGCTTTGAAACTGTAACTGGCGAGAAGCAAAACGGAGATTACTTGCCATTAATCCCAGCAAACAATTGGAATAACACCATTAGAACCGAATTCAAAATTAATAATTGGCTCGAAGATGGTTTTGCAACCTTAAATGTTTCCAGTACATTCAATCAAAAAAATGTAAGTGGATTTGAAACGGAATCGAATGGGTATAACTTGGTAAATTTAGGTTTTGGCGGAACTGTAAAGTTGGGTAAAACTACTTTTGATGTCAATATAAACGGGAATAATTTATTTGATAAAAGATACATTGCACATCTTTCCCGTCTAAAAACGGATGGTATTCCAAACATTGGAAGAAACATCGTTTTAGGTGTGAATTTTAATTTGTAATTCATTTGCTTGAGCAAAACATAAAGCGCTATTCGAAAGAGTAGCGTTTTTTTTGGTTTTATTTAAGACTTTTCCTCATTTAGAACACTAACTATTTTCCTATTTTTGTAACAACCTAAAACACAATCTAATGAAAAAAACTTTTTTAATAATGGCTGTATCTTCTGCAATGGCAACTTTCGGCCAAAACCAAAAACCAAAATTGGTGACGTATCCCACCACTAATAAAGGAGAAACCGTTGACGTGTATTTCGATACAAAACTTCCGGATCCGTACCGCTGGCTCGAAGACGACAAATCATCTGAAACCGGTGCCTGGGTAAAAGCCCAAAACGAAGTGACGTATGGTTATTTAGCGCAAATTCCGTTTCGAGATGTCCTAAAAGCAAGAATGGAAAAACTGTGGAATTATGAAAAAATAGGTGCCCCTTTCAAAGAAGGAAATTTCACGTATTACTATAAAAATAACGGTTTGCAAAACCAATCGGTGTTGTATAGAAAAGACGCCAAAGGAACCGAAACCGTGTTTTTGGACCCGAATACGTTTTCTAAAGACGGAACCACTTCGCTTGGCGGATTGGATTTCTCCAAAGACGGTTCTAAAGTAGCCTATGCCATTTCAGAAGGCGGAAGCGACTGGAGAAAAGTCATTATCATGGATGCCATTACCCAAAAAATAATCGAAGACACAATTGTCGATGTGAAATTCAGCGGTGTGTCTTGGAAAGCAAACGAAGGTTTCTATTATTCCAGTTATGACAAACCAAAAGGAAGCGAATTATCGGCAAAAACCGACCAGCATAAACTGTATTTTCACCAGTTGGGAACTGCACAAAAAGACGATAAAGTAATTTTTGGTGCCGACCAAAAACGCCGTTATGTAGGTGGTGGCGTGACCGAAGATGACCGTTATTTAGTAATCACCGCATCCAATTCTACCTACGGAAACGAATTGTACATCAAAGACCTGACAAAACCGAACAGTCCTATTGTAACTATTGTGGATAATTTCAAGAGCGACAACAACATCATAGAAAACGAAGGGGAAAAATTATTCATAGAAACCGATTTGAATGCGCCCAATAAACGTATTGTTACCGTGGATGTCAATAACCCAAAACCGGAAAACTGGAAAGATTTCATTGCAGAGACCGAGAATGTATTGTCTCCATCAACAGGTGGCGGTTTTTTCTTTGCCAATTATATGAAAGATGCCGTTTCGGTGGTGAAACAATACGATTATTCAGGGAAACTTGTACGTGAAATTCAGTTGCCAGGATTAGGAACTGCCGGTGGTTTTGGCGGAAAGAAAAAAGAAAAAACCTTGTATTATTCTTTTACGAATTACATTACTCCGGGTTCTACTTTTTCATTCGAACCACAAGCAGGAACTTCTGCGGTGTATCAAAAACCAAAAGTAGATTTCGATAGCGCGCAATACGAATCGAAACAAGTGTTTTATACCTCTAAGGATGGAACCAAAATCCCAATGATTATCACGCATAAAAAAGGATTGAAACTCGATGGGACAAATCAAACTATGTTGTATGGTTATGGAGGATTTAACGTGAGTTTGACACCAAGTTTCAGTATTGCTAATGCCGTTTGGATGGAAAACGGAGGCGTTTACGCAGTACCTAATTTACGTGGCGGTGGCGAATACGGCAAAAAATGGCACGATGCGGGAACCAAAATGCAAAAACAAAATGTATTTGATGATTTTATCGCAGCGGCAGAATACCTGATTGCGGAGAAATATACCTCTTCACAATATCTTGCCATTCGAGGTGGGTCAAACGGAGGATTGCTTGTAGGAGCTACCATGACGCAACGTCCCGATTTGATGCGTGTGGCTTTACCAGCAGTGGGTGTGATGGACATGTTGCGTTACCATACCTTTACCGCAGGAGCAGGTTGGGCGTATGATTACGGAACGGCACAGGACAGTAAGGAAATGTTCAACTACATCAAAGGGTATTCTCCAGTACACAACATTCAAAAAGGGATTCAATATCCGGCAACCATGGTCACTACGGGCGATCACGATGACAGGGTAGTGCCGGCACACAGTTTCAAGTTTGCTGCCGAATTGCAGGAGAAACAAACCGGAACAAATCCAACTTTAATTAGAATTGACATTAATGCAGGACACGGCGCTGGGAAATCCGTGGCAGCAACCATTCAGGAAAATGTCGATATTCAGGCCTTTACCTTGTATAATATGGGAGTGGTGGTGTTGCCAGTTTTGGAATAACACTAATTGGAGGTAAGTATTTAGCCCTGAGCGGACAATAGCAGTAGCTTTTCCTGCTGTACACTGTATCTTTTCCTCCGCCGAAAGAGGCGGAAGGAAAAGGATGCCGTTCCCATCAGGGCTAGGATATTAGATTCTCGAGAGGATTGTTATTGCGAGGAACGAAGCTATCACATCACAAATCGATACCAGAAACAAATTCCAAAAACGCTATTCGAAAGAGTAGTGTTTTTTTGTGGAATAAATTTACTTATCAAAAAATCAAGTTGAAAACTAAAAATTAGTGAGGTCAATTGCAGGAGGGTCAGTTGTATAATTAATTATGATTTGGATTTTTTTTACGTTATTAATAAGCCGTTGTGTGAAAAGCAATATTAAAATAGTTTTGTTCCGCTACACTTTAAAATATTTATATTTGTGTAGCAGATAAATAACAATATAGCTCAAAAAAATCTTTGGACTCGTGAAGAATTAATACTTGCTTTTAATCTATATTTAAAAATTGAATTCGGGGAAACTCATAAGGGTAATCCAAAAGTTATTGCTTTGGCAAATATATTAGGAAGAACGCCAAGTTCTATCGGGATGAGGTTAGGTAATTTTGCTAGTGTAGATCCATATCATCAAGGAAGAGAAGTAGGCGTTTTAAAAGCCGACATTACTATGTTCTTTACGGATGATTTTTCTGAAGAAAATTCACAGTTGCTTTTTTTGGATAATCTAAATTCAAAACAAGAAATCGAAAATTGGGTTGATAAATTGACTTCTCGATTTGTAATTAAATTTGATTCAGAGTTTGAAAACGAGAATGATTTCATTTATGATTATTTAGAAAATGGATAATCCAATTCCTTCCTAACTCCACAATTTAGCTCTTTTATTATCACAATGTTTTATTAATTGGCTCGTTTTTTCATACTGCAATCGGTAAATTTGAAAGACAACATTAAATAAATAAAAAAATGACAGTACAAATTAACACAGACAACAATGTAGAGGGAAACGCACGTTTGAAAGCGTATATTGCAGAAGAATTAGAAACAGCTTTGGCTCGTTTTGAGGATAAAGTAACCCGATTAGAAGTGCATCTTGGTGATGAAAACAGTGATAAAACTGGAGTAAACGACAAACGATGTCTTATTGAGGCTCGACCAATAAACATGCAGCCCGTAGCGGTTACCAATCATGCAGATACCACCGAGAAAGCTTTTCAAGGAGCATTGGACAAAATAAAAAAAGTATTAGACACCGCTTTCGAAAAACAGAAAGCGTATTAAATAGTTGCCACTTGGCAAATAAGCATAAAACTAAAATGACACTATCTCACAATTCGATAGTGTCATTTTTTTGTTAATTATTCGCGAGAGAAAGAAGTTGCTCTTTATTTGTCAAATAGTAAAGTGGCCAAGGTTTCATCTCTTTTGTATACATCTTCATAGAAATGTACAATGCCGTCATCACTCACCCAAGCAGTAAAATAACCAATATAGACTGGAATTTTATTTTTAAGCGTATACCAGTATTCCTCTCCGCTGTTCATAGCAGTTTCTATTTTTTCAGGATTCCATTTTTTATCATCCTTCATTATCATGGCAGCAAGTTCTTTTGGCTTTGCTACACGAATGCAACCATGGCTAAAAGCGCGGTCTTCCTTACTGAATAAACTTTTGGATGGCGTATCGTGTAAATAAATCGCGTTAGAATTAGGGAATAAAAACTTTACTAATCCTAATGAGTTTTCTGGTCCGGGTTTTTGTCTCACATAATCATCTTTCCACTCCATATCATGTTCAGCCAAGTAATTTGGATTGTTTTCTATGGCTGGAAGAATTTCTTTCTTTAGGATACTTCCCGGTACATTCCAATAGGGTCTAAAAACAATATATTTCATTGGTGCACTGAAAATAACGGTTTTATTCATGGCTTTTCCTACCACTACTTTAGAGCGCAATTCAGGTTTTCCATTTCTAAAAAAAGTTAGCTCATAGGCAGGAATGTTCACCACGATTAATTCTTTGGACTTAGTGATATCATTCGAAATCCATCGGCAACGTTCCATATTGACCATAATGGTTTTGATGCGATCAGCAACGGATACATTCATATAATTGATGTGTTCCGGCAGAATCGTTTTGTTAATGGTATTACCACTTCGCTTTTTATATTTTAAGATTCCCGTTGCTAATTCGTCATCATACCGCGCACTTTTAGAATCTCGGCTAAGATCACCAGTAATCAATAAACGAGTTCTGATTTGCGCAATTGTTGCGGCACTATCACCTGGTTTGTACGATTTGACATTTGGATCTAACGCAATGGTTTTCCATCCGCCTTTTTTTTCTATTTTACGGTATTCTTGCAAGACGTCTTTAAGTAGGTAATACTGTTTCAAAACCCCTTTTTCATCTTTGTTGATAAGCGAAGGATTGATTAACAATGAATCCAAATAATTGACATACGATTGTCTTTTACGAGGTAAAAACCACCCTAAGTCTTTGGTTTTTTGAGTACTGATCCCATCGTATACTTTATCAGCATAAAAAAAATACAAGGCAGAGCTTAATAACTCGGTATCAATAGTCGCTTTTTGATTGTCTTCTGGATTGTCATAAATGTCATCTAATCTTTCTTTGTACGGAATTTCGGTTTCAATGCCTTCCTGACTCAAATTATTGACTTTGTTGTACAATAAACCGGCAAATTCATTCAGTCCATCTCTGTCAAACCAAATGTAATGAAACTGATGTTTGCGGTATAATTTTTCAACATCCCCTTGGTAACTTTTCAGTTTTGGGTATTTATCAAAAAAAGTGTTAATCTGTGTACTGTCAAAAGCAATTTCAACGGTATTTAAACTTATTTCCTTTTTAGCGGAATCTGTATTGTCTTTCTTTTTACAAGAAATGAGGGTTAACAGTATTGTAAACGCAATAATTAGTATTGGGGATAATAACTTTTTCATAGGTCATGTTTTAATTCGTAAAGAATTGATTTAAGGCAGTACAAAAATACGCCAATTTGAGTGTTGTACTACCAGTCTTGAATGCGTTGCTTTTTTAATAATTTTATTTTTAACGCTATTTTGTTTATAATTTTAAAAATAATAATGATTTTAATAATTTATAAATCAATGTTTTAGGTGTTTTTTTAGTATTTAATAATAAAATATTTTCTATCAAATTGTTTTATTAAAATCCAAAAATTATGAAAAAAATAGTACTACTTTATGTAATTTTTTTACTGCTTTTAGCTTTTAATTGGATTGTTCGAGGGATTAATAAATAAAGAAAAAACGGATGTGTTTTTTAATTCTAATTAGTAACAATGAGAGGATAGTGGTTTTAATTTTCCGCAAAAGGATTTATTGTTTTTTGTTGAAAATAGGATTCAATTTCAATTTATCTTTAGGGATAAAAATAAAAAACTGAAAGATCTAAATCGTAGAAAACCAGTTTAAAACATTCATTTTATAAATGAATGTTTTAAACTATCTTTATTTTAAATATACAGAGTGCCACATGAATCAATTTTTGAAGAATATAAAGACATATTTTAAAACGGAGCAATTAAGAAAAATAATGAAGAAAATTATTGTTTTCTTTGTGGGAATAGTTGTGGTTTTCCTTATATCTTCGGCAGTTTTAGCGCTATATTTTAATAATAACAAAGCAGAAATCATTGCCCAAATCAATGCTAAAATCAATGAAAATATTACAGGTACAATAGATATTGGCGATATAAAATATAAATTTTTAAAGGGTTTTCCCAATATGACTTTGGCGCTAAATCAAGTAGAGTTGAAAGACAGTTTATGGGCCGTTCATAAGCGTACATTACTCAAAGCAGAACAAATTGAGATTCGTATCGATTTGTGGGACTTGCTTTCAAATGAGATTAACATAGATAAAATAGAAATTCAGCAAGCCACGTTGTATTTGTTTAAAGGGAAAAACGGAATCGTCAATACCACTATTTTTAGACCCCAAACCAAAGGTGAAAAATCTAAAAGTTCCACCACTTCTTCTCTCAATGAAGTTGTTTTAGGTCAAGTTCATTTTATTTCTGAAAATCAAGTAGGAAAGAAGTTATTTGATTTTGATATTATAGCTTTAAAAAGTAAAATAGAGTTTGACGAAGGCAACTGGAATACCAATATTTATTTGAAAACGCTAGCCAGAAGTATGGCTTTCAATACACAAAGAGGAAGTTTTATCAAGGACAAAATTATTGAAGGCGTTTTGGGAGTTGACTTTTCAAGCCAGAAAAACCAGATCAGGGTCGCTACAGAAAATCTCGAAATTGGGAAAGAACGGTTTGATATTAACGCACATTTTAGTTTGGAGAAAAACAAGTCTCCTTTTGATGTTTCCATAAAGACAACTATTTTATGGAAAGACGCTTCGGCATTGTTGAGTGCTAATATCAGTAGCCGAATCAATCAATTTGACTTGAAAAAGCCAATACCTGTTGGCTGTACGATTGTTGGCGATATGAATGCGACAGGTGATCCTGAAATTGTGGTAACTACAAAAACAAAAAATAATGAACTCAAGATACCAGACGGAATTATATCCGACTGTAGTTTTGAAGCCAGTTTTACCAATCAATATGAAAAAGGCGCTGGCTGTAATGATGTTAATTCTACAATAACAATTACGAATCTTTCGGGGAAATACAAAACGATTCCTTTTACAATTCCAGTGGGAATTATTTCAAATTTTGAAAAGACAACTGCGGCGGGAAGTTTTAGATCAGATTTTAATGTGGCCCGATTGAATGAGATAATTACTAAGGATTTTATCCATTTTTCTGATGGTCAGGCCAAAGTGAATCTAGAGTTTAAATTTGATATTTTAGATTTAAAAATACAAAAACCTTTGTTTACGGGAAATGTAGCCGTTAAAAATGCAACGGTAAAATATGGTCCACGGAATTTGACTTTCGTAAAAACAGACATTCAGCTTGATTTTACAGAAGAAGCACTTTTTATAAAAAAAATTAATTTTAAAGACCGCCGCAATGCGGTTTTTATGGACGGAAAAGTTAATAATTTCCTGACTTTGTATTATGATAATCCAGAAAAAATGATTGTAAACTGGGATATATATGCTCCTTTTCTAGATGTGAAACAGTTTGTGGGCGTTATTACCAGTAGGAGTCAGAAAAAGCAGCAAAAAAAGAAAACAAGCGCCGATTTTTCTCAAGAACTCTATTCTGTAATTAATAAATGCCAAGTCGTACTAAATATAAGGGCAGATAAAATGGTCTATAGTAAACTAGAGGCAACTAATGCTAAAGCCACAGTTTTATTGGTTAATAATCAGTTAGTAGTGAAAAATGGCTGGGTTCAGAGTTCAGCTGGAATAATTTCTTTTGACGGAAAATTGATGCCAAAAGGAGATCTTTTCTTTTTGGATGCTAATGCTAAAATTAATCATGTAGATATTGCTCGCTTTCTTACTTCGCTGAATAATTTTGGAATTCAATCTTTTAAGCCAAAAAACATTAAAGGGCTTCTGAACGCTTCGGCATCGCTGAAAGGAATACTGCTTTCTGGAGGACAATTAAAAACAAATTCACTCTCTGGGCATGCAACATTTGATGTGAGGAAAGGCGCTTTAATCGATTTTGAACCTATTAAAAATATTGGTAAGTTCGCTTTTCCTTTTCGGGATGTTAACAATATTGTGTTCAGTGATTTGTCCGGTAACTTTAAAATAAACGGGGACTTAGTCTATGTTCCTAATTTGAAAGTCAGTTCGAGTGTTTTAAATTTAGATGTAAACGGAGTTTATTCGTTCAATAGAGGGACAAATCTGGCTATGACAATCCCGCTGAGAAATCCAAAAAAGGATGAGTTTATCACCGATAAAATTGAAAGAGCTGAAAAGCGCAATAAAGGAATTGTGTTGCATTTACGGGCTGTTGACGTAGATGGAAAAATAAAAATAAGATGGAATAAAAACCATGAATAAATACCTTAATCAAATGAAAAAAATACTGACAGTCCTTATCGTTCTCACTTTAACCGGATGCAAAAGCATGATAGAAAATCAAACAGTTTCAAAAGCAAATATCAATTCCGCACTTGATTCCTGGCACAAAGCCGCCGCAGAAGCTAATTATAATGCCTATTTTGCTTTAATGGCCGATGATGCTATTTTTATTGGTACCGATGCAACAGAAAATTGGAATAAAACTGCTTTTCAAGCGTATGCAAAGCCGCATTTTGATAAAGGGAAAGCATGGAGTTTTACCACTTTGGAACGTCATATTTATTTTGAAAAAAGTGGCAAAACTGCTTGGTTTGATGAATTATTGAATACCCAGATGAAAATTTGTCGAGGCTCTGGCGTTATGGTAAAAATTGGTAACGATTGGAAAATAAAGCATTATGTTTTGTCTATGACTATTCCAAATGAAAACTCTGATGAAGTGGTAAAAGTTAAAACATCAATTGAGAATGTTCTATTAAAAAAACTTGAACAGTGACTCAAATTACCTCTAAATTTAGAATTTTAATTTAGACGTTTTAAAATAATAATAAGAGGCCTTAAACAATTAGAAAGGTAGACAAATAGTGATTTTTTTACTAGTTTGAATCTCCCATACGATCTATTTGTAGCAATAGAAAAGTTAATATTGCTGTATTTAATGAAACTTTAGGCGGAAATATTCGTTTTTTAATAGTTAATAAAGTTTAAGCTATATTTACCTTTTTAATGAAAAATGGGATTTATATTCTTTAGTAATATTGTTTTCAGTGTAGGATATAGAAAACCAATAATCATCCGCTGGGATCGCATATCCATTATAGGTTCCATCCCATCCCGAGCCATTCGGTAAAAGTTCTTTTAACAGTTTTCCATATCGATCGAAAATATATAATTTAAAATTTTCTTCATTTGGTATTCCAAGTATATTCCAAGTATCGTTAAATCCATCTCCGTTTGGAGTGAAAAATCGAGGACTATTTATGAATCTGACGGCTATCGGGTTTGTTATAGTTCCACAGTTTGCATCAATTACAGTTATTTCATGAATTCCGGAAGTTACATTATTAAATATGTTACTCGTTTGGGGCGTTCCTCCATCTAAGGAATAAAGAAAATTACTTCCATCACCTATAAATGGTACTGCGTTTATGGTTATGGTTTGATTGTCAGTAAACCATCCACTGGTTGTAAAAGTTACAGAGGCTGGTTTTGAGGATTCAATAACGGTAAAAGGTACGCTCTCTGATGTACAGCCCAAAATAGACAGATCAGTAACTGTTAGCGCGTAATTCCCAGGCTCATTTGTTGAAAAATTCTCAGCTGTACTGACTAAAGTTCCATCCTCAGTCTTCCATTCAAAGGAGTATTGAGGCGCGGTAAAACCACTTACAACATAAGAATCAGTTGTGGTACCTGTGTCAATATCAATACAAATGGGAGGAACGCTGAGCATTGGTTTTGGTTTTTCAGTAATAATAATTACCATGGAGGTTTCTGCAGGACAAATTACCGTTGCTGGTGTACCCGTTTCTGCATATGCATAAATAGTTGTTGAAACAGTAATGAAATCGCCTGGGAATTTTTCAGTATTATTGTTTCCTGGGCCACCGGAGTTTAAAAAGTAGCGGCTAATTGGAGCAGCATAGGGCGGGAGCTCATAGGATTCACATCTTGTTGTATTACTAATAGGGGATATTATTGGGCTAGCATAAATGGTGATAAGAAAAGGATCTTCATCAATGCAAGACACTCTATTGTTGTTTTTTACATATACATAAAGTGTTGTTGTAGCGGTTATAGGAGAGTAGGGCGGCAGTAATTCTCTGCCTGTCCCGTTGGGACCATTCGGAGCTGTATAATAACTGCCCATACCTACTATGGCTGGTAAATTAAAACTGTTACAAGCATATTGATCTTCTATGTCATTTACAAAAGTAACTAAAACAGTTATGCTATATTCTGAGATGCAGCTGTTAGGTGCAACAGCTGCTGCATAAACATAAATTGTTTTTGATGTTGTCAAAACCGTGCCTGCAGGTAAGATAGGGTTTGTAGATGATGGACCACCTGCAAACTCATAATATTCTCCGTTTTTCAAATCATCAAGAACATAACTCTGACCACATCGAATAACTTCAACTGGTTTTGCATCGACCAACGGTGATTTATTAATAGTGATCAGGAATTCTTCTTCTACAAAACAAGGTCCCGTAGTGGCTTGGTTATAGAAATACATAGTTTGGGTAGTGGTAACAGGATATCCAACGGGGCGAAGTTGCCCAGTGCCTTGAGGTCCCGTGAAATAATTGCCGGAATGAGACACAGGAGGTAAATAATACACATCACATTGTGGAGTTGTATCTGGTATTACCGGTAAGGGTGCAATGTTTATGGTAACGGTAAATTGTGCGTTATCGGTACAGTTTTGCCCTGTAACATAATACCAAAGCGTTGTAGTCGCAGTAATAGATGTGCCTGCAGCAACAAGTACTCCTCCACCTGCAGGAGCAGTTCTATATTCTCCAATTGTTAATGTAGGAAGAATATAGGTGGAACAGGAGTTTACATCCGTTGGAGGGTTAAGACTAGGCAAACCAATAAGAATTGTAAGTATTCTTTCAGAAGCACAGTTTTTTGGAGTTGTATTGGTTTCCTTGAAAATATATAGAGTTGTTGTAGTAGTTATAATTGTTCCTACAGGGATCATTGGAAGCCCTTTTTCTGGTCCTGAATAATAGGTGCCTCCATTTGGATCTGGAGGAACGGTGTATGAGTTGCAGTCAAATTGGATTGGATATTTAGGAAGGCGAGTAAACGGAATTATGGTTATTTCAAACGCGCTTTCTTGAGTACAAGAGGGCGTAACAGTGGTGTCTTCAAACCAAATGTATAAAATATTTTGCCCTGGGGTATTTATAACTGTCCCTGGTGCCAATTCTGTGTTTCCAGCAGTATTGGCTCCTCCACTGCGGGTAAAATACCTTCCGTACGGCAATGCTGGAAGCTCGTATTCGGTACAATAAAAGGATTTTTCGGGGGTAATATCACTCAATTTTACAATTGTGATATTAAAAGCGTCTTCATTGGTACACGTTCCAGATTGGTTGAAAACATATAAATTAATCGTCGTAGCGGTTATAACATTTCCAGCAAATAATTGTGTTCCAGTTCCATTACTTCCGGTCCAATATTGTGCGCCTGGATTTCTTAAAACAGGTAAAGTATAGGATGTACATACAAACACGTCATCGAGCAGATCTACAGTTGGTAATGGATTTACAATCAACTTAAAACTAGTAACAACAAAACAATTGTTATCTGAAATATTTTGTAATCGAACCCATAATGTTGCGCTGGGAGACACTAATTCGTTACCCGAATTTAGAGTTACCCTATTGGTATTATTGTTCGCTCCTGTTAATGTAGAATGAACGGAAAGTAAGTTGTACGTATTGCTTTGGGAACCTAATATGGAAGCAATGTTTGCGTTAAGGTTAAAAGTAGCTATTGGAGGTGTTTCAGAAAAATTTCGAGCACATTGGGATAGGTCAACTGGAATTGAGGCAATTATGGGAGAAGGAACAATCTGTAACTGAAAAGACCTAATTTCATAGCATAAGGTAGTCGGATTTTGAATTCTTACAAAAATTGTTTTTCCATTCTCAGCATTCGAAATGGTATGAATATTGGATATTGGAGCGGTATTGCTAGTAGCTGTTGCATTAGTAAGATGGTATGATATTTTAGTAGTTACTGGTAAATCATCTAAAGCACCGGTTGCAGTAGTAGATTGATCAATACCAGCTAAAATGATTGTACTGTTTTTATTTAAATCGAAATCATAGGATGGCGCTCCAGCATCACAGGTGTAAATGGTAGGCACCGTTTGTATTACTCCAATTTTAGGATAAATTTCTAGAATAATTTCATCGGTAACTTCAATACATCCAGGTTCTTTATAAGAGACACTAAAAGTATGGATCCCAGAACTTATCATTGGAAATAAAGTGTTTAGGTCTAATGTTTCCCCAGTTTGTGCTGGAGAAATTCCCATGTTTTCTTTTTTCCATACAAAGGTAGTGCCAGGACTTAAACCCCTTGCAGATAATATGGGTAAAGTACTTCCTGGACAAATTGCAGAATTGTTTGCTTCTGTATAATCCAAACCTAGTACATCTTGTCCAATGTTAAAACTATTAGCCTCTAAAAATATAGCAGAATCATAGCCCGTATTGTTTCCTCCGTCAGCAATAACTAATTTTATGCGGTAAACGTGATTGATATCTAAGCCAGTTGCAGAAGCTATCATTGAAATGGTTTGTCCGTTGAAGTTTATAGCAGGACCAAATCCGTTGCTGTTAAAAGCACCAAAATAGCTTGGATTGGCAGAAGGACAATTAGCATTATAAGTGTCATCTCTTATCGTTTCTACTGAAACGGGTAGGTTGGTGTTAGGAATTACGGCTAGATTTACTGATGTGCCCCCGGCAGTAACATCTTTTAAAAGAAAGGCAAATGCATCAGAGAAATTACATTGGGAGGTTCCATATTCTTCTGACGCAAATAGAAAAGAAAAATCAAAATTGGGTGTTTTTGGTTGGAAATCAAATTCTATATAGCTGGCATTTATAGAATTAATAGTTATTCCAGACTGAGAAAGTAAATTAGCTTCAAGATCGGAGTCGCCCAACCATGCAGAAGTACCATCACTTAGGATGTTAGTATTTGGTCCTGGGATTTTAGTGACATCTCCGGTACTCAAAACTACACCATTGGAAAAGGGGAAACCAGAATTTGTGTTTTCAAAATACCCTATTCCGTTTGAAGATCCAAATGCTATTCCTGTTCTGGAAGTTATATTCGAGCCTAGAACACAAGGGGAATTTATTAACACCTGATTTATTAATTGGTCAATCGAGTACTGAGTGGTACTAACTGTTATTGACTGCGAAAAACCAGTGTGAAAAACTATCAACAGTATGAAAATAATTATTTTTTTCATGGCCTAGGTTGTTAATTTCTGCATATCAAAAATAATCAAAATTGAATTAATAATTTAAAAAAACGCTGAAATTATGTTAACTCAAACTTAAAGACAGGAGGAGAGTAGCTTTTTTAATTTATTAGTGTTTTTAAGGCGTAATTGAACTCTTTTTATAAGCATATTAAGGAATTAGAATTATCTTTGCATTTTTAAATTTATATCATGACATTATCACAAATTCTTACGCCCTCCATAGAAAAAGCAGTGCACGCTTTATTTGATGTTACCATTGGTAAAGTTGAATTTCAAACTACACGCAAGGAATTTGAAGGGGACATTACATTGGTTATTTTTCCATTGTTGAAAGTAGTTAAAAGTAATCCGGTGGAATTAGGGAATAAAATAGGGGCTTACTTAGTCGAAAACTTGGCTGAGGTTAGTCGTTTTAATGTGGTTTCCGGATTTTTGAATATTGTCATTTCAGATGACTATTATTTGAATTTCTTCGGAAATATCAAAGACGTTGTGAACTTTGGTTTCGTAACACCAAATCCCGAGGATAAAGCGGTAATGGTAGAGTATTCTTCGCCAAACACTAATAAACCATTGCATTTAGGTCACGTACGTAATAATCTTTTGGGGTATTCAGTGGCGGAAATTATCAAAGCTTCTGGTAAAAAAGTATATAAAACCCAAATCATTAATGATAGAGGAATCCATATTTGTAAATCGATGTTGGCTTGGCAAAAATTTGGAAACGGACAAACGCCAGAATCCACAGGTTTAAAAGGAGATAAATTAGTAGGAAATTACTATGTTGCTTTTGATAAAGCATACAAAGAAGAAATAGCGCAATTAAGAAACGCGGGTAAAACCGAAGAGGAAGCTAAAAAACAAGCACCAATCATTCTCGAAGCCCAAGAAATGTTACTAAAATGGGAAGCTGGTGATGCCGCAGTTATGTCCCTTTGGAAAACTATGAACACCTGGGTTTATGATGGTTTTGCTACAACGTATAAAAACCTTGGTGTTGATTTCGATTGTTTTTATTACGAAAGCAACACGTATTTACTAGGAAAAGATGTCGTGCAGATTGGTTTGGACAGAGGTGTTTTTGAGAAAGACCCTGATGGTTCGGTTTGGATTGATTTAACCGAAGAAGGTTTAGATCGTAAAATTGTATTGCGTTCTGATGGTACTGCGGTATATATGACGCAAGATATTGGCACTGCGATTCAGCGTGTAAAAGATTATCCAGATGTAGGTGGAATGGTGTATACGGTAGGAAATGAACAGGATTATCACTTTAAAGTGTTGTTCCTTATTTTGAAAAAACTAGGTTTTGACTGGTCTAAAAATTTGTTCCATTTGTCTTACGGAATGGTTGATTTGCCTTCGGGAAAAATGAAAAGCCGAGAAGGGACGGTTGTCGATGCCGATGATTTGATGCAGGAAATGACGGATACCGCCCAGAAAATTGCCGAAGATTTAGGGAAATTAGATGCGTATTCGGCTGATGAAAAAGCTAATTTATACGGAACGATAGGTTTGGGTGCTTTGAAATATTATATTTTAAAAGTAGATCCTAAAAAACGAATCCTTTTTAATCCAGAAGAATCAGTTGATTTTGCTGGAAATACTGGACCGTTTATTCAATATACGTATGCCAGAATCCAATCTATTATTCGTAAAGCCAATTTTGATTTTTCAAACAAGTCAAAAATAACAACGTTGCACGAAAAAGAGAAAGAATTAGTGAAACAATTAGAGTTGTTTCCAGAGGTTATACAAAATGCAGCACAACATCACAGTCCCGCTTTGCTAGCAAATTTCACGTATGATTTGGTTCGGGAATACAATTCATTCTATCAGGCAGTTCCAATTCTTGGCGAAGAAGATTTAGAGCAGAAAATTTTCAGAGTTCAATTGTCTAAAAAAGTAGCAGATACTATTTCGGCTTCCTTTAAATTATTAGGTATTAGTGTGCCCGAAAGAATGTAATAATGGCATATTTTTTGCGTTAATTATTACTTAAATGATTTAAAGATACAATTATGAAAAAAATTCCAATTTTAGCTTTACTTGCACTTATAATAAGTTCTTGTACAAATGATTCCACTTCAGAAGGTAATGTAACTTTGAAAGCCACTGCGGTGTCTACAACAGGTAAGACTTCTCTAACTGCACGTACGGCTGCCTCTACAGTAGTTTTGACTGATTTTAGGATTAATATTGGGAAGATTAAATTTGAAACCGATGTGGAAGACGCGATGTACGGTATGGATCCCAAATATGATGACATTAAACTTGATGGGCCTTTTTTATTGGACTTGCTTGATCCAAACCTAACGTTAAGTCCGTTTATTACTTCTGTAAATGTTCCGAATGCGAGATATGAGGAAATCGAATTTAAGTTCGAAAAATCTACTTTAGTTGGTGAAATGAATGGCAAGACTTATTTGATTAAGGGAACCATAAATGGGAAACCATTTATTATTTGGAGCGATAAGGATGCCGAACTTGAATTGGATTTTGACGACCATAATAAAGATTTTACAATAAATAGTAATGATATTTCTTTAAACATTAAAATACATCTTGATGCTTTAATGAATAAACTAACAACTTTGGCAAACCAAGGCCTATTGTTAGATACCGATGGAGACGGAGTTATAGAAATTAGTACTGGTAGTGATGATAGTCACAACGATATTGGGGATTTCATAAAAGATTTACTAGAACAGGAAACAGATTTAGACGATAGAGATTAATCTTCAGTTTCATTGATTTCATAATAAAAGAGGCTATCTGAAGAAGACAGCCTCTTTTTATTTATAATACTATTTAAACTTCAAAATCAAATGCTTAAATTTGCGCCTTAATTAAAGAGAAAAAAATTATGTTCGATAATTTAAGCGATAAACTAGATAAAGCCTTTCATGTACTTAAAGGTCACGGAAAAATCACCGAAATAAATGTTGCCGAAACATTAAAAGAAGTTCGAAGAGCCTTACTTGATGCCGATGTTAACTTTAAAATTGCTAAAGATTTCACGACTAAGGTTAAAGAAAAGGCAATTGGACAGAATGTATTGACAACTCTTCAACCTGGTCAGTTATTAGTGAAGTTAGTTAAAGATGAACTGACAGAATTAATGGGTGGTGATGTCGCAGGAATTAATCTTTCCGGAAATCCAACAGTTATTTTGATGGCAGGTTTGCAAGGATCCGGAAAAACTACCTTCTCCGGAAAACTAGCAAATTATTTGCTTACAAAAAAGAACAAGAAACCATTATTAGTTGCGTGTGATATATACCGTCCTGCGGCGATTCAACAATTATATGTTGTTGGAGATTCTATAGGAGTTGAGGTATATTCAGAACCAGAAAATAAGAATCCAGTTGAAATTGCTCAAAATGCAATCAAACATGCTAAAGCTAATGGATTCAATGTGGTGATAGTCGATACAGCGGGGCGTTTGGCAGTCGATGAAGAAATGATGAACGAAATCGAACGCGTTCATAAAGCTATCGAACCGCACGAAACATTGTTTGTTGTCGATGCAATGACAGGCCAAGACGCTGTAAATACAGCCAAAACCTTCAACGAGAGATTAAATTTTGATGGTGTTATCTTAACCAAATTAGATGGAGATACCCGTGGAGGGGCTGCAATTTCGATTAAATCGGTTGTTAATAAGCCAATCAAGTTCGTAGGTACAGGGGAGAAGATGGATGCTATTGATGTGTTCTATCCGATTCGTATGGCCGAAAGAATTTTGGGGATGGGAGATGTTGTGTCTTTAGTAGAAAGAGCCCAAGAGCAATTCGACGAAGAAGAGGCACGAAAGATCCAGAAGAAAATTGCCAAAAATGAATTCGGTTTTGATGATTTCCTTTCTCAAATTCAACAAGTAAAGAAAATGGGTAATATGAAAGACTTGGTAGGAATGATACCAGGTGCTTCGAAAGCCATGAAGGATGTAGAGATAGAAGACGATGCATTCAAGCATATTGAAGCAATTATTCACTCTATGACACCAGTTGAGAGAAGTAAACCAGCCTTAATTGATGTGAAAAGAAAGGCAAGAATTGCTAAAGGTTCTGGAACCAAAATTGAGCAGGTTAATCAATTAATGAAGCAGTTCGATCAAATGAGTAAGATGATGAAAATGATGCAGGGACCAGGAGGGAAAAACTTAATGAAGATGATGGGCGGAATGAAAGGCGGAATGCCAGGAATGAAGTAATATTTGTTTAGGTTTAAGGTTTCAAGTGTATGAAACCTTAAACCTAACTTTTTTGATAAACAACTACAACAACTATTCAGTGATGAAGTTTTTTGTTTTAAGTTCCCAATAACTTTAAACAAAGGGCTTTTTAACTTTAAATTAAATTTAAATGCAACTACTAGACGGAAAAAAAACTGCGGAAGATATTAAGAGTGAAATTGCAGTAGAGGTTCAAAAAATGAAAGACAATGGGGAAAAAGTTCCTCATTTAGCGGCACTGATTGTAGGTAACGACGGCGCTAGTTTAACATACGTAGGAAGTAAAGTAAAAGCATGCGAAAGAGTGGGCTTTGAGTCTACTTTAGTAAAAATGCCCAGTACAACTACTGAAGTTGAATTGTTGAAAAAAATTAAGGAATTAAACGAGAATGATGCCATTGATGGGTTTATCGTGCAGTTGCCTCTCCCGGAGCAAATTGATGAACAAAAAGTTTTAATGGCGGTAGATCCAAGTAAAGATGTTGATGGATTTCATCCTGAGAATTTTGGAAAAATGGCTTTAGACATGACAACTTTTATTCCTGCAACACCGTTTGGAATTTTAGAATTGTTAGAACGATACGGCGTAGAAACTAAAGGAAAGCATACTGTAGTAATAGGACGTAGTCACATTGTGGGAAGACCTATGAGTATATTGATGGGAAGAAAAGGTTTTCCTGGAAATTCAACCGTAACTCTGACTCACAGTTATACTAAAAATATTGAAGAAATTACTATTCAGGCTGATATCATTATTACGGCTCTTGGTGTACCAAATTACTTAAAAGCAAATATGGTGAAAGAGGGAGTTGTGGTTATTGATGTAGGTATTACTCGTGTGCCAGATGAAACGAATGACAAAGGATATGTAATCACCGGTGATGTTGATTTTGAGCAAGTAAGTAAAAAAGCATCATTTATTACTCCTGTTCCGGGTGGTGTAGGACCTATGACCATTGCGATGTTATTGAAAAATACGCTTTTGGCTAGGGAAATGAAAAGAAATAAATAAAAAAATAGTTTTTGATTGAAAGCCTTAAATATACCTTTAAGGCTTTTCTTTTCTTAAAAAACGATTAAAATTCTAATAATAGATATTTATTTAGAATTTAAAGAATACTTTCGCAGCACTAAAAAATTACCTTTAAATGGACGATTATTATTCGGAAATGTTAAACTAATATAGCTCTAGAACTATTTTCAAGATGCTGTAAATAAACCTATAGAATTTTGAAATGAAAGCTTTTTACAAAAACAACAACGGATTAATTGCTACTACAGAATGGAGTCCAAACTGCTGGATAAATATTGAATGTCCTACCGAAGCAGAAAAAAAATATTTACTCGAAGACTTACAAATTCCCGAAGCATTTTATAACGATATTGAAGATATTGACGAAAGACCACGGATAGAAATTGAAAATGGTTGGACTTTGATCATCATGCGAATTCCTGTGAAGAGTACTGATGTGAAATTACCTTTTCATACTATTCCAGTGGGTGTTGTTTTTAAAGGAGAAGTATGTATAACCATCAGTTTTCATAAAACAGAAATGCTCACGGATTTTGTTACTTACACCAGACGTAAGAATATCAACATTAAAGATAACTTCGATTTAGTGTTGAAGTTATTGCTGTCTTCTAGCGTTTGGTATTTAAAATATTTAAAACAAGTCAATCAAAAAATAAAATTAGCCGAAGATAATTTAGAGAAATCCATAAAAAATGAGGAGTTACAAGCTTTGTTTCAAATTGAGAAATGTTTGGTATTCTTCATGACATCCTTGAAGGGGAATGATATTTTACTGCATCGAATCAAGAATATAAAAGCTCAGAGAGAGTTTTTTGACACAGAATTAGTAGAAGACGTCGAGATTGAATTGCGCCAAGCCCAAGAAACAACAAGTATTTATAGTGATATTTTAACAGGAATGATGGATGCGTACGCATCTGTAATATCCAACAATATGAATACGATTATGAAGCAGATGACTTCGATTTCGATTATTCTTATGATTCCAACATTGATTGCCAGTTTGTATGGAATGAACGTTCCCAATGATTTACAAGATAATCGCTATGGAATTTGGATTGTTATTTCCGTATCTGTTTTGTTATCTGCTTTTGGCGTGTTTCTATTCAAAAGAAAAAGATGGTTTTGATTTTATATTAACATCTGTAATCTTACTTTTTTATGTCTTTAATAGAATGTTTTTATATTTATAAAATTATTAAATACAATAAAAATGAAAATTTCAAACAGAGACATTAAAATATTTTTCTTAGGATTTGCTACGCTTTTTATCATAGAAACAGTTTACGACTGGGATTCTACTATTGGGTCTTTTAAAAGAGGCTGGGATGCAAGCTCAAAATAGATTATGAGAAGTTAAAATCTTTATCAATACCCTTTTCCTTTAAATGAAAGGAATTTATACTTTATAAAATTAAATCGGTTTCTATTTTGATATCTAATAATAATAATTAACTTTGTATTTCAAAGTACTTTATTTATGAATCAAAAATTGCAAGAAGATTTATCACACATTCGTTCCATGATGGAACGTTCTTCAAGATTTATTTCGTTAAGTGGCCTTTCAGGAGTATTTGCTGGGTTATTTGCGTTAGCAGGCTCAATTTATGCATATCAATTATTTAAAAATAATGGTATTGAATATTTTGATGGTAAGCAAAAGATATATAGTTCTGATTTAATAATCGATTTAGTTTTGATTGCTTTTGCAATTCTCGTCTTTGCATTAGGATCGGGTATATTTTTTACGTTGAGAAAAAGTAAAAAGTTTGATTTGCCAGTTTGGACTAATACTACAAAAAAAATGGTGTTAAATTTAGCGATACCTTTAATGGTTGGGGGTATATTTTGTATGGCACTTATATATCATCAGTTATTCGCTTTGATTGCTCCTGTTACTTTATTGTTTTATGGCTTAGCATTAATAAATGCAGGAAAATATACTTTTTCGGATATTAGATATTTGGGTACATGTGAAATTATTTTAGGTTGTGTTTCCCTTTTTTATCTTGGTTTTGGACTTGTTTTTTGGGCAATAGGATTTGGCGTTTTACACATCCTGTACGGAATAATTGTGTTCAAAAAATACAAATAGAAATGGGAATCATTGATGCATTAAATAAAGATTTTGAAAGTCGGGTCAGATTAGGCATTATGTCTGTTCTGATGGTAAACGACTGGATTGATTTCACTGAAATGAAATCTTTATTAAATATCACGGATGGTAATTTAGCAAGTCATTCTTCGGCATTAGAAAAATCGGGATACATTGAGGTTAAAAAAGAGTTTGTTGGCAAAAAACCGAAAACATCGTATCGAGTTACCCATAGTGGTCGCGCTGCTTTTGTTTCCCACTTGAATAGTCTTGAAAAATTAATTAAATCTAAATAGCCTTTTTTTTAACTTTAAACTTTGAAATGCAAAGTACTTTTAAATTTTTTATTATGAAAAAACATCAATTAATTTTAGTCTGTAGCTTGATTTTTACGTTGCTTTTTTACAAGCAAGAGGTAGGCGTTAATCTTGCTATTTTCGGTGTAGTATTAACCGGAATGATTTGCTATTTCTGTCAAGAACGATTTACAACTCGTTTGCATTTAATATTAGTAACCACCTCAGTTTTGTCGTGTTCTGCCTTTGCTTGGTATGGTGATTTTGTGTCTTTTTTGGCTTTAGCCATGTCTGTTCTTTTTTTACAATTTAAAACTCGTGAAGTAAAACTTAAAATATTACAGATTTTCCCCATTATATTTATCAACGGGTTTGCTTCATTAGGTCGCATATTCTTATTTAGTCAATGGCTTCCAAAAAGAGAATTTAAAAATGATTTCGCAAAAAAAATAATTGCTTACGTTTTTATTCCAGCTTTATTCATAAGCTTGTTTTTTGTGGTATATGCATTTGGTAGTGATCATTTTTCATCTCTATTTATGGATTATAACTTGGATTTGGACATCTTCGAGGTCTTTCTGATAGCTTTGTTAGGATTCTATATTTCGTTTAGTTTTTGGAATTATTGGGTTCCCGATGTTTGCTACGAGTACAACTCAATATTAGATACTGATTTCAGCAACGAAATTAAAAACCAAAATAAAAAGACTTTTTCTTTTCTTGATTTAGATTTCGAGAGAAAGAGTGGCGAAATTACCTTTGTACTTTTGAATGTTATGCTTTTGATTTTTATAGTTACGTATAATTACGAACAGTTTTTTGAAACAATCGAAGTGTCTACATTGAGTTCAGCCACTCACGAAAGCGTAAATGCAGTAATTTTCTCTATTGTTATGGCTGTAGGTGTAATCTTATTTTATTTTAAAGGAGGATTTAATTTTGATGAAAAAGCAAATCATTTAAAACTTTTAGCTAAAATTTGGATTCTTCTAAATGGAGCTTTAATCATTAGCGCGCTTATCAAAAACTCAGAGTATATTTCCTATTTTGGTTTAACCTACAAAAGATTGGGTGTGTATGCTTTCTTGATTTTGGCAATTATTGGATTGTTTTTTGCCTTTTCAAAAATTATTAATCAAAAAACCAATGCCTATCTTTTCAATCAAATGCTTTGGTATTTCTATGGAACGATTCTGTTATGCAGTTTTGTGAATTGGGGAAACCTGATCACTAATTACAATATCTCCGTTAATAAAGGGGTGGAGCCTATGTTTTTATCCACACTTAATTTTAATGATGAAATTCGCAGTGATTATTTTTTACAAAATAAATTAGATGGACAGTACATTGAAATTTCAAGAGAGAAGGAGATTAGTCGCTATCAATCCGAGCCCTTTTTATCAAAAGCTTTGTATTATGAGTTTATAACTGGTAAATAAAAATAAAAAACCATTCAGTTTCTGAATGGTTTTTTTATGCTTAATAATCTCCTTTTCCTTTGAATCTGGGATCATCTCTTTTGATGAATTCAGTTTTTCTTTTAGGTACTTCTGTTTTAGGTAAACTGGCTTCTTCCGTTTTGCTAGAGGGCTCAATAAGCTCGTTTAATTCTTTGATTTCGGCATCAGTCAAATCACGGTATCGTCCAACAGGAATATCTAATGAAATGTTTATGATTCTAATGCGTTTTAGAGCCGTTACATCATAACCTAAATATTCTGTCATTCTACGGATTTGACGGTTTAAGCCTTGTGTCAATATAATTTTGAAAGTGAATTTGCTAATTTGTTCCACCTTGCATTTTCGGGTAACGGTGTCCAAAATAGGAATTCCATTTCCCATGCGTTCGATAAAACGATCGGTGATGGGTTTGTTTACGGTTACTGTATATTCTTTTTCGTGATTGTTTCGGGCACGTAATATTTTATTAACGATATCACCGTCATTGGTCATGAAAATCAACCCTTCACTGGCTTTGTCCAATCGTCCAATAGGGAAAATACGTTTGGGATAATTGATGTAATCCACAATATTATTGCGCACATCAAGGTTTGTGGTGCACTCGATTCCTACTGGTTTATAAAAAGCAAGATAAACAGGTTTCTCATTTTTTTCCCGGATTAACTTGCCATCAATACGCACTTCATCATTCGGGGAAACTTTGGTGCCTAATTCTGGAACGATTCCATTGATGGTTACTCGACCCTCTTCAATGATTTTATCAGCTTCACGGCGAGAGCAATACCCGGTTTCTCCAATGAATTTATTTAGGCGTTTTAAATTTTCTTCCATACTGCAAAAGTAGTACTAAATTGTTTAATCGATTATGCCGTTATTTATTTATTTATTTGAAAAATTAATAAATAAATAAAGCCTGAAGTATCAGTTATACTTTAGTGTCTGAATCAAACAAGAAATGGGAAACTTTTTTATACAACTCATCGTCATGCATGCTATGTCCCAAACCTTTCGTTTCTATAAAAACTACATTTTTCCATGCCCCAGCAATTTTTTGGCCTTCTTCAAATAAAACTATAGAGTCGTCAATATCATGAGCGATTAATCCTTTTATATTTAATTTCGAAGCAAATATTTTACCTGAAAATTGTTCCAGGCTCAGTTTGAAATTATTGAGATAATGGACCTCTAGAGATTTTGAAACTTTAAGGTTTAAGCTTAATAATGCAATGTAATTGTTCAGGATTATTTTAAAATCGCTTGGCGCTCCTAGGATTACCATTTTTTTTAGTGCATCATTTTGATAAACAGATTGGTAATACAAGCAGGTTTTTCCGCCTATAGAGTGGCCGATGAGATATTGTGGCTTGAATTTTTGAACTGCAACATGTATAAATTGGGCGTACTGAGGTATATTAAATTCTTTTCCACTGGATAATCCATGAGCGGGACCGTCTATAGCAATGATCGTACTTCCTGATTTTTTTAGATGCGGAAGTAAATTTTCCCATCGAGAAGCATTACTTTCCCATCCATGAACAAGAAGGATAATGGTTTCGTTTCCTTTCCAGGTGTAGGTATGAAAATAATCTTCTTTGAGTTGGAATGTTTCAGACTGTGCTTCTTGCAGAATTTTAGGAAGTTTGTTTTTGGATAATTTTCCTTCTCTGGGTTCACTAAAAAACGCATACGCAAGTTGCGATGCTTTTTTCGGGAATACAAAACTTAAAATGTTAATGTATAACCCAATGGATTTAGTGAATATAAAAAACAGGACTTTCTTCATAATAAAAAAGTCCCGATGGGGATCGGGACTTGAGTGTAATTAGAATTTAGAAAACAATTGTTCCATTTTCTCTTTTTCTTCGTCAGCCAATGAACTATCGACTAATATTCTTCCGGAGTGTTCATCAGTAATGATTTTCTTTCTGGAAGCGATTTCTACTTGTGTCTGTGGTGGTATAGTAAAGAATGATCCTGCAGATGCTCCCCTTTCAATAGAAACAACAGCTAAACCATTACGAACACTTGTTCTGATTCGTGTGTAAGCCTTCAATAATCTTTCTTCAATTAAAGCTTGAAATTCTGCCGATTTTTCAGACAAGAAAGCTTCTTCTTTTGCTGTTTCAGCCATGATAGCGTCTAACTCTGATTTTTTATGCTTTAAATGATTTGATTTTGCTTCTAATCTTTCTTTAGAACTTGAGATTACTTCTTTCTTGTGTTCAATTGAAGCTTTCATTTCTTTAATTTGTTTTTCAGACAATTGAATTTCTAATTCTTGAAATTCTATTTCTTTAGTCAACGAATTAAATTCTCTGTTGTTACGAACAGTTTCTTGTTGCTTCGTATATTTTTTGATCGCTTCTTTGTGCTCATCAATTGCATTCTTTTTTGCTTTGATTAGATCCTCAATAACTTCAAGTTCTCCTTTCAATTTTTCTGAACGTGTGCTTAAACCAGCCACTTCATCTTCTAAATCTTCCACTTCTAAAGGAAGTTCTCCTCTTACGTTTCTGATTTCGTCAATTCTAGAGTCAATAAGTTGTAAATCATAAATTGCTCTTAACTTGTCCTCAACACTTAATTCTTTCGTATTCGCCATATTCTATAAGTACTTAACTGGATTTGAATTTTCTTCTGATAAAATAACTGCAAAATTAAGGATTTTTTTCCGAAGATACTCTACAATATAATTTTTTGTATAGCGTTCGCTTTCAAAATGACCAATATCTACTAAAAGCAACTTGTTTTCGGCCTCATAAAACTGATGGTATTTTAAATCGGCTGTTAAATAAGCATCAGCTCCAGCTTGAATTGCATTTTTTATTGCAAAACTTCCTGCTCCACCAAGTACAGCTACTTTTTTAATTTCTTTTTCTAAAAAGTTGGAATGTCGAATTCCTTGACATTGCATCTTTTCTTTTACAAAAAGTAGAAATTCTTTTTCTTTCATGGGATTTTTTAATTCACCAATCATTCCCAAGCCAATATTTTGATGCTTGTTTTGTAAATCATAAATTTCATAAGCCACCTCTTCATAAACATGGCTTTTGAATAAGTTTTTGAGGATTTTATTTTCCAAATGTTTTTCGAAAGTGACTTCGATTTTAATTTCGTCTCCTTGTACAAATTCAAATCGCTCTCCAACTTGCGGATCGCTATGCTCGTTTCCCATATAAGTTCCTATCCCTTTCGAATTAAAACTGCAGTTTTCATAATTCCCAATCTTTCCCGCTCCAGCATCGAATAATGCATTGCGTACTTCTTCGGCATTTTCAGGAATAGTATAGGTTACTAATTTGCGGATGAAATTCTGCTTCGGAATCAGGATTTTAGTGTTTATCAATCCTAATGAAGTACTAAAAATTTTATTTACGCCTTCTTGATGATTGTCTAATGCAGTGTGAACGGCATAAATGGCAATATCATTTTTTATGGCTTTAATCACGGCTCGTTCTACGTAGTTTTTTCCTGTTATTTTTTTTAGACCTGAAAATAATATTGGATGAAAACAAACGACCATATTGCAATTTTTTGCAATTGCTTCGTCAATTATGTTTTCTAGTGCATCATGGCAAACTAGAATTCCTTTTGCTTCGGATTCTTGGTTTCCAACCAATAAACCCACATTGTCAAAATCTTCAGCATAGGCTAGAGGTGCCATTTCTTCGAGCACGGAAATGATTTCTTTGATTTTCATAGATCAGATTTTTGATGGTTTAATTCTGGATTTTCGAATAAACAAATTAACGAATAAACAAATCAACTTTAAAATAAAATATTCTACTTTCGTAAAATGAATTTACTTCGAAAATTATTATTTCCGTTTGCCATTTTGTATGGTCTGATAACTAATATTCGGAATTTTCTTTTTGATAAAGGTATTTTAAAATCATATTCATATAATTTGCCAATTATTGCGGTGGGTAATCTTAGCGTTGGCGGCACTGGAAAAACACCGCAAATTGAATATTTGATTCGGTTGCTCTCTGATAAATATAAAGTGGCAACATTAAGCAGAGGGTACAAAAGACAGTCCAAAGGATTTATTTTGGCTCAAGCCGATTCAAATGCGTTGGTACTCGGTGACGAGCCTTTTCAGTTTTATAAAAAATTTGAAACGATTCAAGTTGCAGTTGATGCGAATAGAAAACATGGAATCGAACAATTACTTGCACAAGCCATACAACCGGAAGTTATTTTACTGGATGATGCTTTTCAACATCGAAGCGTAAAGGCTGGTTTTTATATTTTACTCACTTCTTATGGTGATTTGTATTCGGATGATTTTATATTACCTACTGGAAATTTACGCGAAAGTAGCAGTGGAGCACAAAGAGCGAATGTGATTATTGTTACGAAATGTCCATTTAATCTTTCGATAGAAGAACAGAATGATATTAAAAAAAGATTGAAGGTTGTTGCAGAGCAGAGATTGTACTTTACTTTTATAGCATACGAAGATTTTATTTATGCAGAGAAACAAAGGATTAAGCTGACTCAAATTCAGTCAGCTGGTAAATTACTGGTGGCAGGAATTGCAAAACCGGAACCTTTTTTTGCTTATTTGCAAAACACCAATGATGTTTGCCTGTCTTTTCCGGACCATCATAATTTTACCGATAAAGACATTTTAAAAATTAAAAATTTAGCTCAAAATAACATTATTATCACTACCGAAAAGGATTATGTACGGTTAAAAGGAAGTTTGCCAAGCGAGCAACTTTTCTATTTACCCATACAAAGTTCTTTTGTTTCTGGAAGTGAAAATTTTGATAAAACAATTAGTGATTATGTGGGAAAAAGTTCAAGAAACAGTAAGTCAGATTAAAGAAAAAATCAATTTCACACCAGAATATGGAGTGATATTAGGTTCGGGATTAGGGAGTTTTACAGATGAAATGGATGTTGCGTATACCTTACCATACAGTGAAATTCTGAATTTTCCTGTCTCAACAGTTCCAGGTCATAAGGGTGCATTAGTTTTTGGAACCATAGGAACTAAAAAAGTAGTGGCCATGCAGGGGCGTTTTCATTTCTATGAAGGGTATTCTATGGAAGAAGTTACTTTTCCAGTGCGGGTAATGAAATTCTTAGGTGTCGAAAAACTAGTAGTTTCAAACGCTTCAGGCGGGGTAAATCCAAGTTATAAAGTAGGCAATATTGTCCTGATAAAGGACCATATCAATATGACACCGGAACATCCTTTGCGTGGTAAAAACGACGATCGTTTTGGTCCTCGTTTTGTGAATATGAGCGAGCCCTATTCTAGAAAAATGATTGCTAAAGTTACTGAAATAGCTAAAGAATTAAATATTGAAGTTTTTGAAGGAGTATATTTGGGTTTGCAAGGTCCAACTTTTGAAACTTTGGCGGAATATAAAATGGTAAAAATTCTTGGTGCGGATTGTGTAGGAATGTCAACCGTTCCCGAAGTCATTGTGGCACGCCACATGAATTTAGAGACATTTGGAATTTCAGTAATCACTGACATGGGGAACGAAGAAAGCATTGGAACTATTTCACATGATGAAGTATTAGAAGCCGCTAAAAATGCAGAACCAAAAGTGAGAAGTCTTATTAAAGAATTGATTCTGAATTACTAGTTCTTTAAATGTTCAGCGATTATGGTATAAAATTCCTCTGGTATGAACGGTTTAGTAATAACATCGTTCATGCCAAATGATAATAACATCTCGCGATTTTCATGTAGTGAGATTGCAGTAAGCGCAATAATAGGGGTAGTTGTATCAAATGCCCGAATCAGTTCTGTAGCAATAGTACCGTTTATACCTGGTAAATGTACGTCCATAAGAACCAGATCAAATTTGTTTTTACGAACCAAATTTATTGCTTCCTCGCCATTATCAATAACTTCACAGATTATTCCTTTGTTGTAAAGCATTTTGGTAGTTATCATTTGATTGATTTTATTGTCCTCAACTAATAGAATTTTTTTGTTTAACAATTTAGCAGCGTAATCTATTTTATGCGTCGCTTCAATAGGCAACGGTTGTTCTCCTATTTTAAAAGCCAAATGAAACGAAAATGTAGAGCCTTGACCAACGATGCTTGTTAATTTTATTTGTCCACCAAGAATTTTAATTAATTTTTTTACGATAGTTAATCCTAAACCTGTTCCGCCATATTTGCGATTAACTTCTATAGAGCCTTGAGAAAAACTATCAAACACGCAAGCTAATTTATCTTTAGGTATTCCTATTCCTGTATCTTTTATTTCAAAATATAATATTGCATTTTGATTTTCTAAACTCTTTAGATTATTAATAACAGTGACATTCCCGTCCTTTGTAAATTTAAGCGCGTTGTTAATCAAATTTAACATAATTTGAGATAGCTTTGTGGGATCGCCAATTAAATAATCAGGAATAGTAGGATCTATTTCCAAGATGAAATTATTGTTGTTAACCAAAGCTAATTCTTTTAAGGAATTTTTAATATCTCCCAAAAGTTTTTTAAGGTTAAAGCTTATGTTCTCTACTTCTACTTTATTAGATTCAATTTTGTTTATTTCTAAAATTTCATTGATAAATTTTGTTAAATAATCACCTGAAAATTTTAATGAAGATAAATAATCCATTTGAGTTTTCTTAGGTTTTTCTTCTAATAATAAATGGGTGATACCGTTAATGGCATTCAGTGGTGTTCGTAATTCGTGACTTACGGTGGAAAGAAATTCAGATCTTGCCTTTGATGCTTTTTCGGCTTTGTCTTTTGCAATTTCTAATTCTTTATTTTTCTCTTTTAATAATAAATTAGATTGGTTCCTGATGATGTTATTTTTGTACAATGACAGACTCAATAACGATAAAATTGAAATTAACGCTATGGCAAGAATGCTGATCAATTTAGAAAATTTATTTGCTTTTTCTTGTTCCCTATTTTCAGTATTGGTTTGTATAATTTCCTTTAATCGTTCTGATTCTTTGAATTCAGTATAGTCATCTATACCAAGTCTCTCGTTATTTAAAATCGCAAGATGCTCCTTTAGATTTAAATGTTGTTTTAAATGGGAATAGGCGTTATTTTTATCTCGCGTCTTTTCATAAACATTGCTTAAAGCAAGCAAAATATTAGACTTTTGTTGCAAATTCTTTGTTTTGCTATTTAGCTTGAGTGCTTTGTTGAGATAATTTAAAGCTAAATTATTCCTGTTTTTTAAGGCTTCAATATTTCCGGTTTGGTATAATGCTTCTGCTTTAGTGTCTAATAAAGCAGGATTATTAGGTTTTGCAATTATAAAATTGAAAACAGATAAAGCTAAATCTAATTTGTTTTTTGATTTATAAATGAGTCCTTTTTGAAGATTAAATACCTCAGCAGTATCAGAAATTTTTAATTCGCTATAAATGGATTTAGCTTTATTAAAATGCATGGCAGCCCTGTCAAAATTTTCTTTTGCCATATAGGATAAGCCAAGATAGTAAAGGGTTGTGGCTTCATTAGAACTAGAATCTAAGTCTGCATATAACTCGGAACTTTTTAACAACGACTGAATTGCATCGTCATATTTTTTTAAATCGTAATAAAGTTTTCCAAGACTGAAATTTTGTGACGCTAAGTCTTCAATATTTTTACTAAGGTTCGCATATGCAATCGCCTTTTGAGTATAAAATAATGCATCTTTATAATTGTTGTTTTGGATGCAAGAGTTACTCAGACTGCTGTAATAAGAAAGACTGTCTGTTTTCTCATGGGATTGAGAAAACAATATTGTATTAAAAAAAAGTACAAAAACGAAAATATATTTCATTTGTAGCTGATTTTTTGTTAATTGGGTTTTATATTTGTTACAAGTATTAAGTCAATTATTCTTGAGGAATATCCTATTTCATTATCGTACCAGCCTACGACTTTTACCATTTTATCGATAACCGATGTAAGTTGTGCATCAAATATACATGAATTTCTATTGCCAATTACATCGACGGAAACAATTGGGTCTTCGGTATAATCCAAAATGCCTTTTAAAGTAGTTTGTGCAGCAACTTTAAAAGCTGTATTTATTTCATCTATTGTCACGGCACGCTTTACATTAAAGGTGATGTCAGTAAGGGATCCATCGGGTACTGGAACTCGTATCCCACAACCGCCAATTTTTCCTTCAAACTCAGGAAATATTTTTGTTAACGCTTTTGCAGCGCCAGTTGTTGTAGGAACAATAGATTGGCTGGCACCTCGGGCACGGCGTAAGTCTTTGTGTGGCTGATCATGTAAGCTTTGATCCGTTGTGTAGGAATGAATTGTGGTTATGTAAGCTTGTTCTATACCGCAAAGTTCATTCATTACCTTGATCATTGGCGCGGCATTATTAGTAGTGCAACTTGCATTTGATATGATGGTTTCAGTTCCGTCAAGTATGAAATCATTTACCCCTAAAACAATAGTTTTTATGGTGTCTACTTCTGAAGGCGCAGATAGAATTACTTTTTTGGCGCCAGCAATAATATGAGAATTTAATTCTTCAAAAGTCTTGTATTTCCCCGTGGATTCTATGACATAGTCAATATTTATACTTTTCCAATCCAAGTTTGAAATACTTTTTTCATGAAAAAACAAAAAATGATTCCCATCTACCAGAATTCCTTTGTCATCATCGCTTACTGAAAACGGTAAAACTCCGTGGATACTATCGTATTTTACTAAATGGGCCATTGTTTTTTTATCGGCAATATCATTTATGGCAATCACTTCAATCTCAGGATGATTTAGAAGTAATCGGAATAAATTTCGACCAATTCTTCCAAAACCATTAATGGCAATTCTTATTTTCAAATCTATTTATTTATTAATTAGCCAATTGAATTAGTTATAAAATATGTTTCTGTGCTTTGTATGAAGAACGAACAAGTGGTCCGCTTTCTACATGACGGAAACCTAATTCTAAGCCAAATTTTTCATACTTTGCAAATTGTTCGGGTGTTATAAATTCTTTGACGGGCAAATGTTTTTTGCTGGGTTGTAAGTATTGGCCTATTGTAACAATATCTACATTAGCTTGACGCAAATCCCTCATTGTTTGATATACTTCTTCTTCTTGTTCGCCAAGGCCTAGCATAATTCCCGACTTGGTTCTATTTATTCCTTTCTCTTTCAAGTAGCGTAGGACTTCTAAACTTCGGTCGTATTTTGCCTGAATACGCACTTCACGAGTCAATCTGCGAACGGTTTCTACATTATGCGAAACTACTTCCGGATTGGCTTCCACAATTCTGTCAATATTTCTTTCGATTCCTTGAAAATCAGGAATTAAAGTTTCTAAAGTTGTGTTTGGATTCATTCTGCGAATGGCTTTTACTGTTTCTATCCAAATGATTGAACCGCCATCTTTTAAATCATCTCTGTCAACACTGGTAATTACGGCATGTTTGATGTTCATGATTTTAATTGAACGCGCTACTTTTTCAGGTTCGTCCCAGTCTACGGTTTCTGGTCTTCCGGTTTTTACACCACAAAATCCACAAGAGCGCGTACATACATTTCCTAGAATCATAAATGTAGCCGTACCTTCGCCCCAACATTCACCCATATTAGGGCAACTTCCAGAAGTGCAAATGGTGTTCAAACTATATTTATCTACCAAGCCACGAAGCTCAGTGTATTTTTTACCAATAGGGAGTTTTACCTTCAGCCATTTCGGTTTTCCTACAGGTAAAGTATTTTCTAAAACAGTTTCCATATATCATATATTCAAAATGCAAAGATAAGGAATGTAGTCTATTTGTAGATTCGTTTATTTGTTTATTTGATCAAAGTAAATGGAAGTCATAAAATAGAATAGTTTACTTTTTTTTGAGAATTAGTTGCTTTGCCATTGGTTCTATCCTCACCGAAAGTCTCCTTTCAAGTAATTAGAATATGGGAGGTCTATGCAATCAAGGTTGTATTAAGTTTTTTTTGCTTTAGCGGGGTTTAAAGAGTAGAACTATTTTTAATAAATAATTTACTAAAATTATTCCAAAAGCAGAAACATAAAGTCCTGCTTTTGGAACTTAAGGATTAATTCATTTGTACCGTAATAGGAAGATTATATGCAGTACGGACAGCTTTTCCGTCAATCATTCCTGGAGACCATTTCGTTTTTAGAGATTTTAGTACTCGAACCGCTTCTTTGCCTAACCCATAACCAGGATCTTTTTTTACTTGAATATCTGTCATGCTTCCATCTCTCTCAATTACAAAAGAAACAAATACCCGAATAGAACCGCTACCTTCGATTTCTTGTTTTTCAAAATTAGTACCTACAAAATTATAGAATTTAGTAATTCCTCCAGGAAATTCAGGAAGCTTATCCAAAGAAATACTATTAACAATCGTATTTTCGGTATCGATGGTATTGGTGGTTCCTATATTGGTGCTTGAAGAAGGGGAGGTGTTTACTACACCTGTAGTTGTGCCATCAGTAGTTGTAAATTTTGCAATAGTGTTATCTGTGTTTTTTGCACTATCTGGATTCACTTGTGACGCTTGTACTATAATTGGATTTACGAGTTGGTCATTTTTAAAAGGTATTTTTGTAATTTGTTTCTTTATTTCGGGCAATAATTTTTTTGGGGTTTCTTCAAGTTGATTTGGCACTATATCAGATAATTGAACTATAGTATTTTTAAATTCAGGTATTTCGATTGTAGTACTGCTATCTTGTCCAAAATAATTAATTAGTGCAGGAATACTAAAAATCGTAGCAGAAAATAAAAGGCCCATAAAAAGTGCCTTTAAGCAAATTTTAGTGCTTTCCTGACGCAATTGATACGCTCCATATTCTTTGTTTCTGTCTTGAAATACAAGGTTGATCCAATCAGTTTCATAAAGGCTTAATTTTGACATAATTAAAGGATTTAAGGTTAAGTAGCAGTTAAATCATAAGCAGAGGATATTTTATATTAAAAAATAGTGCTGGAATTGTAGTATATAAATTTAGTATTTATTTTCAACTAAATTAGAATTTTTTTATTTATTTAGTTGGTATGTTGGTAAATTAATATTTATACCCTTATTTTTAAGTTAATTTATAAATAAAAACGCATCCATGTTAATGGATGCGTTTTGCAATAAGTTTTATAACGCTTTAAATTATTTAGAAAGCATATTTAAATCCAATTTGTATTTGAAATGGGTTTCCGGAAAGGGTGGGAAGCCCGGCATTATTGACTCTGTAATTAAATTGACGTCTAGTATTGTCAAATCCAGGAACTGCAGTTGTTGTTCCAGAGGCAGGTGTGCCTAAAGCATACAAGGACTGGCTTCCAAGGGATTTATTTACGCCCCATTCTTTATTTAATAAATTGGCAACATTAAATATGTCGGCAGTGAATTCTAAAAATTGTTTTTTATACAAAGCAACTTTTTTACTAATTCTTACATCAACAAGTCCGTAAAACTCATTTATTCCTCCGTTTCTTTCTGCTAATTTACCAGAGTATTTATTGATATAATTTTTTAAACTTTGGCTTGCATTAGGATTATCAAGTATGGTTTGTAAACCTGTTTTGATGTTTTGAGGGACACTTGGATTATTGATGTCAAAAATGTAGGCTAAATCATTTGAAGCTGTAACAAAATCTGCATTCGTATTTCCTCCTGATAATAAACTGTATCGTGTACCACCTATACCGGAATATCGAACACCAACATTAAACCCATAAAATGACGGCAGGGTTCCGTAAAAGACAACTTTATGACGGAAATGATTGTCAGAATAACTCATTTTGCTTAAGTCTCTAGGGTCATCTTCAACAGGTAATACCAAAGTTGCAGTATTGGCTACATTTCCATTAAAAGAAGTATTGTCCTTCGTTTCATTCAAGGTGTAACTCGCGGATATTTCGCCATCTTTAAAATAGCGGTATGTGGCATCCATGACTAGTGCAAATTGATTGACTTTACCTTCGCTGTTTAATTCCAAAACACGCCCTAATTTATTACTTAATCGTCCTTGCATCCAATCTCCAGCCCCATTTGCAGGAATGGAACTAGCGGGTACAAATACACCACGGTCTCCTTCATTGGCCAAAGTGAAAAATGGATTCGCTACCATATTTCGGTCTACATATACATAATTGTTGCGACCCAAAGTAGCATAACCGGCTATTCCTGCTTTTAATTTTTCAGTAAAAAAATGGGAATACGAAACATTAGCCTTATAAACTACCGGTACTTTAGCAGTAGTTCCTGTAAAATTAATAGTTGGCAATTGAAAAGCATCCAAAGTGGGAATACTAGCATAATTGTTTCTATAATCTATAAAATTGGGCATAGGGACATTTGGTGATCTTACATCTACCGTAGCGGTATGATTTCCATCAAAATATAAATTATTGATGATTGCATAATTATTCAAATCAGATGCAAAGATTCCGGCTCCTAAGCGTATATAATCCTTATGGTTTTCATTTACATCCCACGACAATTGTACTCTTGGTTGCAGGATTGCTGACTGTAGTTTATTATCTGTACGAATGCCTAATTCATCAAAAACCAATTGGTTAAATGTAGCCGACGGATATTTAGCATAATCAAATCTTAAACCTAATGTCAAGTCTAAGCCTACTGCTATTTTAGTTTGTAATTGACCGTAAAGACCGGCATTTAGAATATTGGATGTTACTGTAGGATCGCTTACTAATGGTACTTCTCTGAAGTAACGGTAAGGGGTTTGGTTATCAAAATTAGCAATGCTATTGAAATGGAAACGTCCATTAACTTCGCTTCCATATAAAGATTTTGAATTGGTGTGCATTAAATCAAAACCAAAAGTATATTTAATCTTATCCGTATTAAAATATATATTATCAACGATTTGGAAAACATTATTAGAGAATTTTTCTTGTGCAAATCGATGACCACCAATTTGGATATTGGTGGTTCGCACAGCACCATTAATTGTAGAAGCAACGTTTTCTACAATAGCGCGGGGAATGTTGTAGGAAGGCAGTTGGTCGCCGGGACTGCTATCTTGAAAGGTATACAGGTGTTGTATTTTTAGCTCATTAGTAACTCTTGTATTTACTTTGGTTCGTAAAGAAGCCAGAATACTATTGTCAATACTTAAATCATCTCCAGTTGACTCAAATAAATTGATGGCAGTATTGTCTTGAAGACCTAGTTTATTATTGTCATACGTAAAATTATTGCGAACAGTCAATAAATTATTATTGTTTATTTGCCAGTCAATACGAGCAAAGGCCGCATCAGAATTTCGTTTTTTCTCAAAAGAACCGTATTGAGGGGATCTGGAAACGCCATATTTATTTTGGGCTATTGTTACAAAATTATCAAGAGTGGCCCTTGTTACATTAAAACGTAATTCGTCCTCTGGGGATTGAACATCCGCAATGATTAGAGGTCGTAAATCTTGTTGATGGTCCCAGGCAACAAAGAAGTGCAATTTGTCTTTAATGATTGGTCCACCCAGAGTGAAGCCGTATTGTGTTGTAGAAAAATCATTTTGACGCCTGTTTCCTCTAATGTCATACGGACTAGACAGCCAATCCGCACGATTGTAAGCAAACATACTTCCTGTAAGGTCGTTTGTACCGGATTTAGTCACTGCACTTACGGTTCCACCGCCACTTCGGCCATAGCTTACGTCATATTGATTGGTGACCACCTTGAATTCTCTAACAGCCTCAATAGATATAGAGTATGGAGCACCGCTTCGGCTAGTTGTTGCTCCTGCTGAAGTTGGATTTTTAGCATTCATTCCGTCCAGCGTGTAATTGGTTGAAGAGGCTAATTGTCCTGAAATATTTCCTCCTCGTGTTAAAGGAGATAGATCCATCAAACTGGTAAAGTTTCTACCATTTACGGGTAATGCATTAATTAGTTTTGCGGTTACTGCTGTTGCAGCTCCTAAATTCCCAGTTTTGTTTTTTAAACCTCTGCCAACTACTTCAACCACTTCAAGGTTTTGCATTTCGTCTTGCATCAGTATTTCAATATTTATTAAATCACCTTGATTTAAAGTATAACCAGAACGTTGTTGTAAGCCATATCCTGAAGCGGTAACGCTTATTGTGTACGGTCCACCTAGTGGGAGTTCTTTAAAAGTAAAAACTCCTTTAAAATTTGATAATGAATTGGTTTTAAATCCGGTTGACTCATTTCGTATTTGAACCATTGCATCTTTAAGTGGCTCAGTGTTAGTGCCTGAAATAGTACCAGAGATAGATGCTTGAGTTGTTTGGGCAAAATTCGTATTGCCCACTGAAATAGTCAGCGCAATAGAAAATAAAAATAGTTTGAGTTGTTTCATGAATACTTTTTTTTGTTTTTTAATGCTGACAAAGGAATTGATAAATTGAAAATGAATGGTTATTTAAACAATAACTGTAGAATACTTTTATGTTAAAAAGAAGTTGTAAAAGAGTTGGAAATAGAATTGTTTATGTGATATTATTAACGAAAAAATAGTAATGAATACGCTTTTAAAATTTATAAAATGCGGATGTTTAAAAAAAAAGTTGTCTGGAGTGATATCCTTGTTTAAGGTATTCATTTGTATTTCAATTAGTTTACTTACTGATCGTTGTTAGGTTTTCTATTTTGAATTTTAGATTGTAAACTTCGGAGATTGATTTATTTGCTAAAGTTGATTTTGGTGCAGATGTTAATTTTATGTTTTAGTATTTTAGAATTCTTTCAATTATCAAATAAGACCTTCTCATGGAAATTCTTCTAGATTGTAGGTTTTGTAAATTCCTTTTTTTAAATGTGTAGCAGAACAAATTAAGAATTGAATTTTTTTTACAAAAACACATCAATATCGAATTAAGCTATTCAATATGAATCAATTTTTTTTGTAAAGTGTGTTTGATTTTTGAACGATAAAGCAAATTTTTCTGAAAAAGTGTATATTTACTTTTCAATCATAAAAAAAACTATCAAATGAAAAAACTTCAGATTCTATTTTTATTTTTTCTTCTGGGGCACACTGTATTATCTTATGGTGCTAAAGCCGATACGTTACAAATCCCGAGCTCAGCTATGAATAAAACCTACAAAGCTGCAGTAGTATTGCCCAGTTCTTATGCTAAAAGCAAGGTTAATTACCCCGTACTTTATTTGTTGCATGGTGCTTATGGACATTTTAATGATTGGTTGTCTAAAACTCCCGATAAGAATTTATTGCACAATTTAGCCGATCAGTATGATATCATAATTGTAATGCCGGAAGGGGAAACTTTCAGTTTTTATCTTGATAGTCCTGTTAATAAAGGAAGTCAGTTTGAAACGTACATCACCAAAGAAGTAATTCAGAAAGTAGATAACACCTATCGAACAATAAATGACAGAAAAGGACGTGTAATTACAGGGCTTTCTATGGGAGGTCATGGGGCATTGTATCTTTCCACAAAACACCCGGAACTGTTTTGTGCAGCGGGAAGTATGAGCGGAGCTGTTGATATGGGGAGCATGATTAATCCGGAATCTAAGGAAAGAGTGACTAAACTAATGGAGCCTGTTTTTGGAATTGAAGGAGTACCACAGGAAGTGTATGCCTCAAATGCTGTTTTAAATATGGTTGATAAAATAAAAAGTAACAAACTGGAATTAATTATAGATTGTGGAGTAGATGATTTTTTGATAGAATCTAACAGGGAATTGCACCGAAGACTCGTTTATAATAAAGTTTCTCATGATTATACGGAACGTCCAGGAGCGCATACTTGGGAATATTGGGAAAATGCGTTGCCTTCACATGTGCTTTTTTTTAGTAAAATTTTTAAAAATAATGCTGTAGTGGTAAAATAGACTTTGTATGTTTTAAATTTTTTAAAAGGTCTTTCATTACCATCACATGAAAGGCCTTTTGCTTATAATCTACTAGAACAAAAGCAAATGTTGATTAGGCTAATCTTTAATTTTTTTCAATTTTAAATAGCCTATATGCAATGGGTTTTGTTCTAATGGCATTTCGGACTTTGTGATTTTTAATGAATATAAAGATTGGAATTGCGCTGGTAACATGTCTGACACATTATAAATATCATCTATATCTATTCCATATTGATCGTCAATATGTGAAGGTGCTTCTTTGAAACCGCAATGTTTATAAAATGCAGTTTTCTTTGATTTTTTTGATGCCAATGCTAGACTAGCAGCAACTGTAATCATTTTGTAATGGTATTCTTCAAATTCATTTTCTTTATAACCTCCTAAATTGATGAAAAATAATTGTTCTGGAGTAATTTGTACCGCTGTGTTTTTTGGAACAATTTCAATAGAGCAGTCATCAACTACAGAAACTTCTCGCCAGGCATCAATATGAATTTTACCTTTAGCTTCTGGCCAAAAAAGATTTATATGAGGTATCAATTCTTTTAAGGATTTACCAATTCCAAAATAGATATCATGCTGTTCTGTAAAGCGTCCTTCTGGCACACAGCCTAGCATTATCATGTATAATTTAAGTTCATTTTCCATAATCCAAAAGTACATTTTTTTTTAAAATAAAGTTTGGCACAATTCATGAATAGAGTTTTTAATATAAATTATAAAAACGATAACGAATGAAAAAAATTACCTTATTTTTAGTTTTCATCGGGATGATGGCACTACAGAGTTGTGAAGTTAATGAGACTGTGGATAATGATACCATTAGTGAAGTTTTTGAAATTACGACTTCATTTAATTCCAATAATAATTACAGCAAATTGGTTTCCTTTGATCCACCAATTTACTCTTCAGATGCAGTTTTAGTATATCATCTATATGATACTGTAAATGGGGAGGATGTATGGAAGTTAATGCCCCAAACGTATTATTTCAATGATGGCGGAGAGTTGGATTTTAATTTTGATTATTCAAAATTTAGTGTAAATATTTTTCTAACTGCTAACTTTAATTTGAATACTTTACCGGCTAGCTGGACACAAGACCAGACTTTTAGAATTGTAATAATACCCGCTAGTTTTTCTACTACTGTTAATAAGAATAATTTAGACGCGGTTATGTCTGCCTTAAAGGTTAATAAAAGTGAAATTCAGAAAATTAATTTTTAGATTGTATTTTTAATAAAAAAAAAGGGAAATCGTGAGATTTCCCTTTTTTTTATTATTTATATGAATTCCTTACTACTTTTTCTCAAGGAGACTACAATACCAGCTACGAGTGAAATAGCTATAAAGGCTAGGGATCCCCATTCAGGAATTTCAATAAAATCATGAAGCACCATTTTAAATCCTACGAAACTTAAAATAGCAATGAGGCTGTATTCTAAATAACTGAATTTAGCTAACATATTTGCCAAAAAGAAATACATAGATCGCAATCCTAAAATAGCAAATATATTGGAACTAAAAACCAAAAACGGATCATTAGTAATGGCTAATATTGCGGGAACGCTGTCAATTGCAAAAACAACATCCATTACCTCGATTACTACAAGAGCAACAAAAAGTGGTGTTGCTGCAGTGATGTGTCTTCTTTTTACAAAAAAATGTTCCTCATCAATATGGTTAGATATGGGGATTATTTTTCGGAGTGTTTTGTAAACAAAAGATTTTTTAGGTTGGAATTGCTCGTCCTCATTGCTAAACAGCATTTTCATGGCGGTGTATATAAGGAAAGCTCCAAATATATAAGTCATCCAAGAGAATTTATTGATCAACATTACTCCAAAAAAGATCATTAGGCCTCTAAAGACTATGGCTCCTAATATACCCCAAAATAAAACGCGATGTTGGTATTTTTGAGGGATTTTAAAAGCAGAAAAAATTATTGCAATTACAAATATATTGTCAATACTTAATGATAATTCAATCAAATAGCCAGTTATGAATTTTATTGCTGCAGTTGTTGGCTTTAATTCATCTGGATTAGCAATGTAATTATTACTGTAAAGCCAATAAATCACTCCTGAAAACATAAAAGATAAAGTGACCCATATTGCAGTCCACTTTCCGGCTTCCTTTGAACTTATAATATGTGGCGTCTTATTAAAAACTCCTAAATCAAGAGCTAGAAAAATTAAAACAGCGGTTAAAAAAGAAATCCAGACAATCATAAATTTTAGGTATTTGTATTTGTGTAAAGATACTTTTTGATTTTTTAACTTTAACAGATATTTTAAGTAAAGTTAATAGTTGTTTATTATTTGATATTTTATGTAATTCTCTTCCTGAAAAAAAAGTACCCTTAAAATTACTAAGTTGTGATTTCTAATGCTTTTTTTTAGGAATCTCACAAATTTGGAGGTTTAACCCATAAAAATAAGAGGCAAAATTTTATAAAAGTAATAATTAAATTATATTTGCATCAAAATAATAGGGGTCTAATTACTTAAAAACAATTTTTATGTCAACATTACGTTTTCAAGCTTTGAAAGAAGCATCGACTAGAAAGCCAATTAAATTTGAAGAATCTGATAGGAAATCAACTATTTTTGGTTCTAATGTCTTTAATGACAAAGCGATGAAGCAATTTCTAACTTCAGATGCTTTTAAAGGAGTGCGCGATGCAGTACAGCATGGAACTAAAATTGACAGGAAATTAGCCGATTATATCGCCATGGGTATGAAGGAGTGGGCTTTGTCAAAAGGAGTGACACATTATACACACTGGTTTCAACCTCTTACGGGAACAACTGCTGAGAAACATGATGCTTTTTTTGAGACCTCTTATGATGGTAGCGATCCAGTAGAGAAATTTGGGGGAGCGCAATTAGTACAGCAAGAACCTGATGCCTCTAGTTTTCCAAATGGAGGAATAAGAAACACTTTTGAAGCAAGAGGATATACAGCTTGGGATCCAACATCTCCAGCATTTATTTTTGGAACTACATTATGTATTCCAACTGTTTTTATTTCTTATACCGGAGAGGCTTTAGATTATAAAACACCTTTATTGCGTGCTTTAACGGTTATGGATGAGGCCGCTACTGAAGTATGTAAATATTTTGATAAGAATGTAAAAAAGGTTACTGCGACTTTAGGTTGGGAACAAGAATATTTTTTAGTTGATAGAGCCTTAGCGGATTCTCGTCCCGATCTTATGATGACTGGAAGAACTTTGTTAGGCCATACTTCTGCGAAAGGACAGCAACTGGATGACCATTATTTTGGTTCTATTCCTACCCGTGCATTAACTTACATGAGGGATTTAGAACAAGAATGTATGTTATTAGGGATCCCTGTAAAAACGCGTCACAATGAAGTTGCACCAAATCAATTTGAATTGGCACCAATTTTTGAAGAAACGAATTTAGCTGTAGACCACAACTGTTTATTGATGGATGTGATGCAAAAAGTAGCTGAACGTCATGAATTGAAAGTATTGTTTCATGAAAAACCGTTCAAGGGAGTTAATGGTTCCGGGAAACACAACAACTGGTCATTAGCTACGGATACTGGAGTCAACTTATTAAGCCCCAGCAAAACGCCAATGAGTAATTTGCAGTTTTTGACTTTCTTCATTAATACCATCAAAGCAGTAAATGATAATGAATCATTATTAAGAGCTGCTATAGCTTCGGCAAGTAATGATCATAGATTGGGAGCTAATGAAGCTCCGCCTGCAATTATATCAGTTTTTATTGGAGGACAATTGACTAAAGTTTTGGCTGAATTAGAAGGTGTAACTGCTGGAAAATTATCTCCTGAAGAGAAAACAGACTTGAAATTAAATGTAGTGGGTAAAATTCCGGATGTCCTTTTGGATAATACAGATAGAAATAGAACATCACCGTTTGCCTTCACAGGAAATAAATTTGAGTTTAGAGCGGTAGGTTCAACAGCTAACTGTTCTAATGCAATGACTACTTTAAATGCAATAGTTGCAAAGCAATTAAGAGATTTTAAACTGGAAGTTGATGCATTGATTGATTCAAAGGACATGAAGAAAGACGATGCGATTTTTAATGTATTAAGAGAGTATATCAAGCAATCTAAAAAAATCCTTTTTGAAGGGGATGGATATAGTGAAGAATGGGAAATCGAAGCTGCAAAAAGAGGATTGAGTAACTTTAAAACAACTCCTGAGGCATTAAAAGCAAGAATTTCTAAACAATCATTAGACTTATTTTCCGAATTGAATATCATGAACCACATTGAGGTGGAAGCGCGTTACGAAATTGAATTAGAGGAATACACTAAAAAAATCCAAATTGAAAGCAGAGTTTTAGGTGATATTTCTAAAAATCACGTTATACCTACTGCAATACGTTACCAAAATACGTTGATCACGAATGTTAAAGGTTTGAAAGATATTTTTGGGACTGATTTTGAAACTATTGCTAAAGAGCAAATTGTTTTGATTAAAGAGATTTCAGGTCACATTGAAGGAATCAATTCTAAAGTGGAAGAAATGACTAACGAAAGAAAAATAGCAAACAATTTGACTGATGCACAGGAAATGGCAGAAGCATATTGCAATAAAGTAAAACCCTATTTTGAAATCATTAGAAATCACTGTGACAAATTAGAGTTGTTGGTAGACAATGAAATATGGACTCTAACTAAATATAGAGAGTTGTTATTTACTAAGTAATCTACTCGCAAACATATTAAAAAGAGGCTTTTTCATTAAAAGCCTCTTTTTTGTTTATCACAAATGTTAATTTCAGTATTTATTAATACTTGTCCTACTTTGTGAAATTCAATTTTAGTTCTTCATCGATTTAGTTAATCACTTCATCGAAAAAATCTATAAAGACTTAAAAAACAGTTTGTTAGTTTTTTTGTTCCATAAATTCTTTTCTATCTTTGATATGTAATATTAAAATAAGCAATTAATTAAAAACATATTTCTTATTAAATATTCCCTAAGAGAGGTTCCCCAAATCACTTTTAACCTATATATTAACTTGTATTAACAACCAATTAAATATATTTATTATGAAAAAAGTAATTTTGAGCATCTCCGCGATGCTAGTAGGTTCATTGGCTTTTGCACAAGGGAACATGAGTATGGTTAACCAATTTGGAGTTGGCAATGCTAGCTTTGTAACGCAAGCGGGTATGCAAAACGATTCGGATGTTTTGCAATTAGGTTTTGCAAATATTGCGGTCATTGATCAAAGTGGAAGATTTAATGAATCTGACACAAATCAAGCGGGAGCATTTAATTATGCTGATGTTGAGCAAGACGGGCGTCGCAATGATGCTTACATTGGCCAACTTGGAGTTGCTAATGCGGCTTACATCGATCAAGATGGAAGAAGAAATGACGCTGTAACGGGACAGTTTGGATTCTTTAACGTATCCCAAACTACTCAAATAGGCAGAGATAATTCTTCTACTACACTACAGTTTATTGCAGGGAATTATTCAGACGTAATGCAAGAAGGGCACGATAACAATTCCACTGTTGTTCAATTTGGTTTTGGAAACGCCTCTTTTGTTGATACTTACGGAGAGTTCAATAATGCTTTAACTCTTCAAATTGGGGTTGATAATACTTCTTACATCAATCAATATGGAACTGCCAATAATGCATGGACTATCCAAACGGGTAGTGATCATTTGAGTACAGTTAACCAATGGGGTTTAGGTAATTTAAGTATAGTAGTACAATCTAACTAACTTTTACATTATAAAAGGGGATGGAGTTGTATAGATTCAATTCTGTCCCTTTTTTTTACTTTGTTTTATTTCAAATTAATTCATTTTTGAATTTAATTTTTTAGATAATATTTATTTTTATGGCAGTATCAATAAATTAGAAAATCATGAAACTAAAGCTAAATAATATCCTGTTTGTAATTGCATTTGTACATACACTTTTTATTAATGGTCAAGTTTTACAAACTAATGAGTTTTCGTTGGGTTTATATGAACTGGTAGATAAGGTTAAAAATTCCAATTTTAATAATGATGGAATTGGTCAAGTTGAGCCATTAGACAAATATCTTCAGAATAATAATTTGATTCAGATTGCGCAGGTAGGTTTTAATAATTATGCAACTCTTAATGTTAAGGCTGCAAATTATGAAATTGCCATCCATCAGAATGGATATAATAATTATTTCAATATGTATAAAAACACGAGTGATTTAAATCAATCTGTTTCTCAATTAGGTTCTAATAATTTTATAAGTGATTTTTCATTATACGCTGAGGGATCCATAAATATGTCTATAAATCAAGAAGGAAATAATTTATCGTTGTATAATAATGGCACAAATTCAATATCTAAAGACATGAAAATTACACAAACGGGAAATTCAGGGGCGATTTATATCTTTAATCATTAGCACTATGAAATCATCTATATTTAGGATAGTCTCTATTTCTTTTTTACTATTCATAACAGTCGGTTTCTCTCAAAATATAAACAAAGACATTAAACCAAAAATAGAGGTTGAAGAAGTAGAGAATACACTTTCAATAACTGGAACTGTGGAGAATTTAAAATCAGAGTTTAGAAATATCTCCTTTAAACTTACCGTTTTTAAAAAGAATAAATTGAATTCTAATAGATCCGATAATGCACAAGATGGTCGTGTAACATTAGAGCCTATTCAAAAAGTTTTTCTTTCAAAAACACAGGTAAACAGGAGTAAAGAGGATGAAATTATTATATTATTATTGATTTATGATGAAGATAATACTATCATTGGAAAAGATCGTCGCGTTTTTGGTGGAGCGGACGAGACTGAAGTCACCATACTTAAGCCTAAGGATGGTCTAGAAATGTTAGGTATAATTTCTAATGAAACAAAAACCAAGTTAGGAAATGATTTTTATGATTTCTTCTATTCCGAGTTTTCGAAATTAAAGATCAAATCTCAAAAAATAATTACTGTTCAAGAAGAGTTGACTTTTGGACGAACCACTAAGATTATTCTAAAAGTAGATAGTGATGTTATCGAAGAATTTATAGCCAGGCCAGACGAAGACTTTTTAAAATACATGGCTGAATCATCCGCTACTAAAATTTTTCAATATTTTAAAAATATTGAAAAGCAAGCTAAATTTATTACTCAATATTAATTTTCAACTTCAAATTGTTGCTATTGTTTCTTTAAAGTATCAATTTCATATTGTTAGGCTTCTTATATTTTAAAGTTTTTTAAACCAAATCTACTATTCCTTCATTTAAATAAAAACTATTATGAAACTACTATTTGTAATTTGCGGTCTAATTATATTTTCTACTACTTTGAGTGCTCAAGATATGGTTTATAAGCCACGAAATCCTGCTTTTGGTGGGGATACGTTTAATTATCAGTGGTTGCTGAGTTCAGCTGAAGCTCAAAATGATTTTAAAGAGGAGGCGGGTACTGATTTTAAACAGCCAACAGAATTGGAACGATTTAAACAAAATTTAAATAATCAATTGTTGAATCAATTATCCAATTCCTTATTTCAAAAAAAGTTTGGCGAAGGAGGAATTAAGGAAGGATCTTATGTTTTTGGGAGCTTATCCGTTGATATTTATCCTTCAAATTTGGGATTAGTAGTTGATATACTTGATACAGATACGGGTGAACAAACCCAGATTATTATTCCAGGAAACTAACTTTTGTTTTTGAATCAAATGACATGATTTTTTTAAAATCTACCTAATAGTCATAAAATTAATTCATCACTGATTTAATTTTTGTATGATATTTTTTGTTAAAAAAGCCCTAAATACTACCAATATTATGAATAAAAAAACTGTACTTACACTTCTATTTGTTTTTCTATTATCTAGTTGTGGTGCTTATTTCAATCAACCCGTTGGTATTGAAAAAGCCATCTATGGAGAAAACACACCCGCTACATCTTTATTGACAAAGCTACCTAAGCCCAAGGAACAAATAGTTGTTGGGGTTTATAAATTCAAAGACCAAACCGGACAATATAAAGCGATTGATCAGGGAAGCACATTTAGTACTGCAGTGACCCAGGGAGCAACTTCAATTTTAATTAAAGCCTTAGGGGATTCTAAATGGTTTGTGCCTATAGAGAGAGAAAATCTAGGAAATCTTTTAAACGAGAGAAATATTATTCGTTCTACACGTCAAGAATATGCTACTGATTCAAAAACCACGGAAACCCAATTAACCCCTTTGTTATTTGCAGGTGTTTTATTAGAAGGAGGTATTATATCGTATGATTCTAATATCATTACAGGAGGTTTCGGAGCCCGGTATTTTGGAACTGGAGGTTCAACAAGATACCGACAAGATCGAATCTCGATCTATCTCAGGTTAGTTTCTACTTCAAATGGTAAAATTTTGAATACAGTGTATGTATCTAAGACCATTTTGTCTCAAAGCGTAGATGCTAACTTATTTAAGTATGTAAACATCAAAAGGCTTCTCGAAGTAGAAACCGGTTTCACTAGAAATGAACCTATTCAGCTTGCCGTTACTGAGGCTATAGAAAAAGCAGTAGAAGGATTAATAGTGGATGGAATTAAAAATAATCTTTGGGAAGTAGCGGCAACCTCTAAGGAAGTAACCACTTTTATCGATTCCTATACCAAAGAAAAAGAAGAAGCGGATTTAGCATTACTTTATGGTAGAAATAGGGATGAAAAAAGAGGTAAAATTGGGGTAGAAGCAACAAGTGGAGTTACGTATATGGCTGGAGATTATCCAAATCCGATCGCTAAGCCAATGCTTAGAGGTGCGATAAAGTATTTTATAAAACCCAATTTGAATTTGAGCGCTTCAAGCAATGTGTTTAGACTAGGAAATAAAGGTAAACTAGATGTTGGTTACGCATCATTAGAACTAAATTTGGAGTATTTATTACTTCCTTATGACGTTTTTACTCCGTATTTTTTTAGCGGTTTTGGAGCAAGTTTTAATTCTGATTTTGATAATTTAAGTGCCAAAGTTTTATATGGTGCAGGAATAGAATATTTAGTAACGAATAATTTTGGATTAAAATTATACGGAGAGCATAATTTGAATTTTTCGGATAATATTGACTATGTAGTAAGTGGCGTTCGAGACGATTATTATTGGCGTTTCGGTTTTGGGATGACGTATTATTTTCATCGAAAACTAAAGACCAAAATCAAGTAAATTTTGATTTTTTTATAAAAAACAAATCATTAAAGAGTAAGCTCAAATAGTTTCTAATGTCTAATAAATAACACAGTATAAAGATGAAAAAATTAGGAATAAAAATCATAATATGTTTTATCCTCTTCGTTTCTTGTAGTGAAGAACAGATTGATGATAATGGCGTGGGAATAGTGAAAGGAAGAGTTGTTGATGCTGGAACATTTGAACCTATAGCTAACGCAAGAGTTTCTACAAGTCCAACAACAAGTACCTATTTTACTGATAAAGACGGTTATTTTGAGTTCAGTGAAATTCTAGTAGGGAAGTATTCGTTTCAGGCACAAAAAGAGGGTTATATTTCTAAGTTCGAGCCTGCTACAATTACTAAAAATGTGACCGTGCAAATCATCTTTGAGTTAGATATTTCAACGGCTAATAATAAGCCCCCAGCTATTCCCGTATTAACCTCTCCTTTGGATAATGCTAAAAGTCAAGGTTTGAAATTAAACTTGGCTTGGACGGCAACTGATAAAGAATTGGATCCTCTGACCTATACCATAACTCTTAAAAACGGAACGACTGATGTTGTGACTACTTTTAAAGATATTAAAACGACTACTTTTGAGATTTTAGGACTAAGTTACAGTACAAAATACTATTGGCAAGTATCTGCGTCAGATGGTATTAATACACCCTCGAATAGTGTAACGAATATTTTTACAACTGTTGCATTCCCTAATCCTAGGTTTTTGTACATAAAAAAAGTCAATAGCAATAATGTTATTTATACAGCTGATGAAGCGGGTAATCAATTACAATTGTCTTCCTCTGAAGTAAATAGCTATAGACCTAGAAAAAATCTGGAAATTAATAAAATTGCATATATAAGTTCTGATGGTTCTCAAAATCAAATTTATACAATGGATCCAGATGGTCTAAATGTTTTTAAAGTGACTAATTCTATTCCTATTGCAGGTTTCAACATGGAGCATATCAATTACAGTTGGAGTACCAACGGTAGTCAGCTGATATATCCAAATTTTGACAAATTATATCGAATTAATGCAGACGGAAGTGGACTAGTCGAATTGTTTAGAACTCCAAATGGTAAATTTATATCAGAATGCGATTGGAGCCAAGATACCACTCAAATTGTACTAAAAGTAAATGATATTTCGGGTTACAATTCCGAGATCTATGTGATAAATACTTCAGGAGTCGTCCTCTATCAGGTGCTGTCAGGATTAGATGGAGCGGTAAGTGGTTTAGATATTTCTGTTGATAATCAAAAAATCGTATATACAAGAGATGTATCTGGCTATCAAAGTTCGAACTATAGAAGACTCGATTCTCGTATTTTTATTTACAATCGTTTGACCAATACCTCCACAGAAGTAGATACAAATAAGCCAAATGGATTTAATGATCTAGATGTTAAGTTTTCTCCAAATGAAGCAGAAGTAATTTTCACAAGTACTTCTAACGATGGAATTTCGATCAAAAATATTGTAAAGTCAAGTATAACGGATCCAGATACGCGTGCAACTTTATTTTCTGGAGGCTCAATGCCGGAATGGAAATAGAATGTATCTACTCAATTCACCTTTGAATTTGTTCAGAAACATAATTATAATAACGATACAGCTGCTAGCGAAAAAAAATAAGTTTAGCTAAATTGCTAATATATGGTCCGGGATTTACTTGGTCAAAAAATAGTATAATAAATCCTAAAACCTAATTCTGAATTCCTAAATCAAATTAGTATCTTTGTTGCACAACTATCTGCCTAAAAGCAGGCTTCACAACTATACTACATGAGTTCAGAAACTTCAAAAAGATATGCGCTTCGCGGTGTTTCAGCATCCAAAGAAGATGTTCACAACGCTATAAAAAACATTGATAAAGGATTATATCCACAAGCATTTTGTAAAATTGTTCCGGATTATTTAACTCAGGATAGTGATTATTGTTTGATTATGCATGCTGATGGCGCTGGAACTAAATCCTCTTTGGCATATATGTACTGGAAAGAAACCGGTGACATCTCCGTTTGGAAAGGCATCGCTCAAGATGCTTTGATAATGAATATTGACGATTTATTGTGCGTAGGTGCAACCGATAATATTTTACTCTCATCCACCATTGGAAGAAATAAAAATCTAATTACGGCTGAAGTAATTTCGGCAATTATCAACGGAACCGAAGATCTTATCAAAGAACTGGATTCTTTTGGTGTGACTATACATTCCACTGGAGGTGAAACAGCAGATGTGGGTGATATTGTTCGAACAATAATTGTAGATTCAACGGTAACAGCCCGGATGAAACGTAGTAAAGTAATTGATAATGCTAATATTAAAGCGGGTGACGTAATAGTAGGACTAGCTTCTTTTGGCCAAGCTACATACGAGAAAAGTTATAACGGAGGTATGGGAAGCAATGGATTAACATCGGCACGTCATGATGTTTTTGGAAAATATTTAGCCACTAAATACCCTGAGAGTTACGATGCCGCAGTTCCAGAAGAACTAATTTATTCCGGACAGATTAAATTGACTGATGCGGTAGCAAATTCACCAATAGATGCAGGACAATTAGTGCTTTCGCCTACACGTACTTATGCACCAATCATCAAGAAAATTTTAGACCAATATTCTTCTAATGAAATTCACGGAATGGTGCATTGCAGTGGAGGCGCTCAGACTAAAATTTTACATTTTGTAGAGCATTTACACATTATAAAAGACAACTTATTTCCTGTCCCGCCGTTGTTCCAGTTGATACAAGAACAATCCCAAACTGATTGGAAAGAAATGTACCAAGTATTCAATTGTGGCCACAGAATGGAAATTTATGTTCCCGAAGCTGTGGCTCAAGATATTATTGCGATTTCGAAATCATTTAATGTGGAGGCTCAAATTGTGGGTAGAGTAGAAGCTGCTGATGCTAAGAAATTAACCATTAGTAGCGAATACGGTACTTTTGAATATTAAAGATTTTAACTGTAGCTATTTTTTTAATTTTTAATCTTTTAACTTTTTTCTAATGTACGAATTACTTTTTTGGAATTATGAGGAGGGTATCTATCTAAATCATCATTTGGTTTACGAAGATATTGCAGAACAGAAAATTATAGCGGGATTAGAAAATCTTCCCGTTGATGTTATCATGAACAGGCTTAATACGGTATTTTCAAACTGGGAAAAAGTAGATGACAACAGCTGGAAGAACAGTACCGGAAAAGGCGCTTTTCATGTTAAAACTACACCACAAAGCATTCAAATAGATTGTTATGGAACTGAGGGAAAAACGATGGATCTTCTTGTAGATACTATGGCAGAATTTAAATGTGCGCTCTATGATCCCCAAGTTCCAGTTCGTTATGATGAAATGAATGAATAGGATTTTGAGGAGCTAATCCAGCACTCCGTAACAAGTCCTCCATTAAAAAAATATTTTTCTAAATCCTGAAAGGAGCTTCCGTTAATCGCTCTTTCAGGACAAGAAAAATTATTTTTTTGCAGTCCGGGCTTTTCACTTCGATCTGGGCTAAAACTATCCTGCACCTAAGAATAGTTTTTTATGGCTAATACAGTTTAATTTTCAGCTTTTACCTCAGTACGATTCAAAAGAATTGGCTCTCCAAAACCAACTTTATTTAACTTTTGCAATTGCGTTTCAGCATCACCTACTACTAAATAAATCATTTTATTTGAATTTAAGTACTTTTCAGAGAGTTTTTTTATTTGTTCAATAGTAATGTTTTTTACTGTATTCCCCCGTAGTTTAGCGTAATCATCTGAAAATTTATGAGTGCTAATCTCATAGAGCATGTCTAGTTTAGCGGATAGCGTTTCAAATGTTCTTGCATTACTCTTTATTAAATATCCTTTGGTAACTTCTAGATCTGTTGCATTGAAGCGTGGACCATATTGTTCTACAATTTCTTTAATTAAACTTATGGATTCAAACGTTACATTAGAGCGAACACCGCTAAAAATAGTGAATGGGCCTTTGTTATTTGATCCATCAAATGAAGAACCAATACCATATGTATATCCTTTTCCTTCTCTTAATTGTTGGGTTAATTGTGATGCAAAACCACCGCCACCTAAACGATAATTCATAATAGTTGCTGGATAAAAATCCTTGTCAGTTGCAGCAAGTGCCGGATAACCAATTCTAATTACGGATTGTTTTGCTCCTGGAACATCATAAAAATAAATTTTTGATGCAGTAACAGTTTTTGTAAAGGCTATTTGAGGAATAGTAACTTTTTTGGACTCCCAATTTTTGTTTAGGGTCGCTAAAGAATTGGTCACATCATTTTTTGAAACAGCACCAACAATTTGAAAACTGGAAATTACCGGAGAGATGTTATTCACATAATAATTTTTAAGATCATCAATAGTGATTGTGTTTACAGAATTCTCTGTACCGATACGGTTGTTTGATAAGATCGATTCTTTTCCATGAATTAATTTTTTAAACTCATTTCTTGCAATGTTGTTGGGGTCTGCTTTCTGTTGTGTAATTTGACTTAGAGTACTTTGTTTGATCAAATCAAATTCTTTGATGTCCCATCGGGGTTGCAACACTATTTCTTGTATTAATGCCATAGTCGCATTGTAATTCTTTGCCAGGGTATTCCCTGAAATAAAGATTGCTTCATCAGTTGCATTAGCTTTGATTGTGGCTCCAAGGCTTTCGATAGCATTTTCGAGTTGCTCCGGAGTTTTATTTTTTGTTCCTTTTGTCATCAATTCAGCCAACATATTAGAAATACCTACTTTTTGGTTTTTTTCAAGTAGCATTCCCCCTTTTATTTGTAACTGAAACTGGACAAGTGGGACTTCATAATTTTCAATTCCCAAAACGTTTAGACCAGAAGATAATTCATTTTTCCATACTGATGGTAATTTAACATCCGGGCTTTTACCATAAGCTGGTTCTATACTTCGGTCAAATTTTGAAGGCGTTTTTTTATAAGTTGCTGTTATGCTGGCATCAAACGAATCTTCTTTACCGTCAATTATTTTTTCCTCAACAACGGTTGCTAAAGTGGAGCCTTCGAGTATTAAATTAGCACCTCCTTTTGGTACAAAACTGGTGGCAATATAAGGTTTTCCTTTTATATATTTTTGATATACCCGCATTACATCTTCAGTAGTTACGGCAAGAATGTTTTTCACATCCTGATTAATATAATCTGGAGTTCCTGCAAAAATTTCATACTGTGCTAATTGAAATCCTTTCCCCAATACACTGGATAAATTGGTGTAAAAAGCAGTTTCTTGACCCGCTTTAATACGGTTTAAATCTTCCTGTGAGATCCCTTGGGCTTCAAAGTCTTTAAAAGCTTCGTTAACACCATTCAGGACTGTATTTAAATTTATTTTTTCAAAAGCAGTAATATTTAGCATATATTGCCCTGCTATTTCTGAATTGTATTGAAACAAATCAGCGGCATCAGTTAATTTTTTGTCTTCTATGAGTGTTTTGTATAGCGGGGCTTTCTTCCCTTTTGAAAGATAGTTGGCCAATACTTCTAGCGCGTAACTATCTGGATGGTATTCATAAACGGATGGCCATGTTAATGTCAGTTGAGGTAAACGAGCAAAATTATCTTCATAATATAATTTTTTAGTTTCACTAAGCATTACGGGCTGTTTCTCTATTTTAGGAATATTTTCACCTCGTTTGATCTCTCCAAAATATTTTTCAATCCATGCTTTAGTTTGATTGATATCAAAATCTCCTGCAATGGTGAGCGTAACATTGTTAGGTACATACCAGCGATTGTAGAAATTTTTAACATCTTCAAGGGTAGCATTTTGTAAATCTTCTAAGGAACCAATTACATCCCAATTATAGGGATGTGTAGGAGGATATAAATTTTTTGAGATTACCGAAAAATTGTGTCCATAGGGTCTGTTATCATAACTCTGTCTTTTTTCATTTTTAACTACCTGTTTTTCTTTTGCAAGAACAGGTTCAGTTACTGTATTGATAAAGTAGCCTAATTTATCGGCCTCTGCCCATATCATTTTTTCTAATGCATCTTTGGGTACGGTTTGAAAATAATTAGTACGATCTCGACTTGTAGAACCATTAGCACCAGCGCCACCAATTCGCGCACTCATTTTGTCAAGGCCTCCTTTACCTAAGTTTTCAGATTCTAAAAAAAGCAAATGCTCAAATAAGTGTGCAAATCCGGTACGACCAGCCTTTTCTCTTGCGGAACCCACATGGCTTGTTAGAGCAACTGCAACAACGGGGTCCGATCGATCAATATGTAAAATTACTTGTAATCCGTTTTCTAAAGTAAATTTTTCAAATTCAACTTTGAAATCGTTTGATTTTTGATTTTGAGAATACGAGGAGAACGCACTAAGAAGTATAAAATAAAAAAATAATAACTGATTTGATTTCATTTTTTAAATTTAGTAAGAAGTTATTTTGTGAAAGAATATGATTTATTTATGGAACTAAAGTATGAAAATTAAATAATAAAATACAGAAGTTTAGGTTAAAACCAAAATAATGAGCAACAATGTCAAAAAATAAAATTCACTCACCGCTTTATAAGTGCTGCTTAGCGATTAAATTAAAATTATAATTTAAAAAGAAAGTAGGGTAAACGGTTTTATAGTTGTCTTATTAGTGAAAGTTGGTAGTACATCAATATCATATTAATTACTAAATTAAAAATTATGAACCCATTTAAAGCCTTATTTATTTTGATTGCCTTTGGTTTTTCCATAAATGTAACTGCACAAAAAGCGAAAGTTACTGCTGACAATCAAAACGATACCAAACAAGAATTTCTATCATATTATGAGCAACGAGCTGCAGAGGATGCTAAATATGAGCAAGAATTTAAAGCAGAAAATAGTAATGAAGATAAAGTTTTCTGGGAGGAACAAAAGCAATACGAAAAAAAATTAAAGAAAAATAACAGAAAAGCTTACCGAGTTTATATTCAAGGTAAAAAAGAGTCGTATTCGCAACACAACAACTATTGTGATCACGATCATCACAGCGACTATTATTACAGGAATGCAAGATTTTATTATTATGACTATAATAGCAGAAGTAATTATGAGACAAGATCTAGTGGGGCTACAATAAGCACACCGGTTCGCATCAATACTCCAAGGGTACGATTGGGTATTTTTTAATTTGGCGTTAAACTCTGAATCAATCCCTTTGCTTTTAAACCTTTAATAGTGTAGATAAATTTTATTTCCCGTTAGGCTTGGATAGATTTGATGTTGCAAAATGCAGTACCTGCGTTGTAATATACAATGCCACTGGTCTAATGCCTAAATAGAGGACCATACCAAATAGGGCTAATAGAGATCCGACTCCAGTAGGAAGAACAGCACCAAAAGTATAGGTCATGCCAATCACAAACCCCAGAATGCATTCGGCCTTATAAATTGGAAAAAACAGGGCCAATATAAAAACGCCAATGAGCATATAACCGGGTATCTCAGTATAACCAAGAGTGAAAAAGAGCGAAAGTAGTATTCCAAAAGATAGTGCGCCTATGAACCCGTAAAAAATGTGCTTAAAAAGCTTTGATTTTTGTGATTTTTCATGTTTGGTGTCGTTAAACTTGATTTGAATCCGATAGAGCAAAAACCATGTAAGAAATGGAATTAAAAGCGCTCCCCACCAATTTGAAATTTCAGGCAAATCTTCCCGAGCCAATATATGATGGCTTGGAACACCACCATGATAATGGTTCCAAATTAAAAGTGATCCTATTGCAATTGTTGCAATTCCAGTACAATACAAACGGGTCTTAAAGAACATTCTATCATTCATAGTGGCTAAGTTTATAAGTTAGGTTGTTTTAAATTGGATTTGTTGACTTCTTCACTTGATTTGAGTTCACTTACTTTAAAATACTTTTAACGAAGTTATAAAAAAAAACAGTATGTGATACTACTAGTGAACCGTACTGATAAAGTGTTAATAGGCTAAACGACTTTTCTTTTATTCTTTCGTTTTAATAGATTTTTTTCAATGGCAATAACCGTCAGAATACCTAAAATATAAGCAAGTAAATCTACCCATGCAAAGGAATTCCCAAGAATAACGGTAGTGATTTTAGACTCCTGCAAGCCTAGTTTTTCAACCATATTTAAATATTGGGCGATTTCTATAGCAAATGAAAAGGCCAATACACTACCTGAGGCAATATAAACCGTTACATTTATAAATGATTTTAGAAAACAATACAGTAAAATAACAACTAAGAAATCTCCAAAATAAGGTCTTATAAAGGTATCATGCACAAACAAAGCAATTGTTAGTTCTATTAGAAAAAGTAAAATAGTATATGCAAAATATTTCGGGTTGAATTGAAACATATTAGTTGGTTAGTGATTTGATTGTTTTATTTTTACTCCATTTTTTTTTGGTGTTCACTTATTTCTATTGTTTTCTCAAGCCTTGATATTCTGGTCTTTTCTTGTTTAGCAGTCATTATCCAATGTATCATTACCTTTTTGTAGGATGGAGCTTGTGTATTGAAAAAGTCCCATGCTAAGGAGTTCAGTCTGAATTGACTTTCATAATTCGGCGAAAGGATCCCCATTTCTTTTTTTTCGTGAGAATAAATACGGGATTTGCTCTCTGTACGTAAATCAAATGCTTTTTGGCCTTCGGGTGTTATTAGTCCGGATTTATTGAGCTCCTCTACTTTTCGGATGTTGATAGCGCTCCAAATACTGTTGCTTCTTCTGGGTGTAAAACGGATGCTGTAACTTTCATGATCTATTGATTTACGTACGCCGTCTATCCAGCCAAAGCACAGTGCTTGATCCACAGATTGCGACCAAGTCATTGAGCGTTTGTTGCTACCCACTTTATAGAAACCAACTAATAGTTCGGTTTCTTTTTTGTAATGCTTTTCTAACCATTCTCTAAATTCGGCTTGTGTTGCAAAAAAGGTTGGTGTCATTTTAAAGACTAAGTTTATTAATTTGTTGAGAAAAATACAAAAAAAGAGTTTCACAACCATGCTGATTGTTTCTTTAAAAAACAATCATTAGCGCAGTTTTTCGCCCTGTGCTTATTCTAATTAGGAATTATGATATAAATAATAAAATCATTTACCATACAATTTCTAATAAGTTCTTTATTGGTAGTGGCTTGATAGAAAATCAACATTTTTTGTTTTCAATGTGTTAGTTACTTAATAGTCTAGGCATATTTTACATAACGTTGCAAACGAGTGGGTTGTGTCAGCAAAGTGGGAATATGAATTTTTACATTTAGAGTCAAACACGTAAAAGAAATTTGTGGGATTAGCAAGTCTACAATGCGCTAATTGAGCATGGAAGACTTTGCATTTATTATGTTTTTTAAGACGATTAGGTTTTTATATTTTGAATTAATTTATTCAATAAGCGATGAAGGTCAATACCTTCTTGACTCGTAAGTCCAACATTATCGGATAAATGTTTTTGTAAAATTGAGGCTTTCAATTGTATTAAGTTTCCCGTTTCAGTTAATGATATAATGACATTGCGCTCATCTATTTTAGAGCGCACTCGGCTTACTAAATCCATTTCCTGCATTCTTTTTAATAATGGCGTTAGCGTGTTTGACTGTAACTTTAATTTGTCTGAAAGGTAATTAACATTCACAGTGTCCGATTCCCATAAAACGATAAGCACCAAATATTGCGGATATGTGATTCCCAAATTATCAAGAATAGGATGATAGCATTTTGTAACCAGACGCGAAGCCGCATACAATGGAAAGCATAATTGATTCTCTAATTTTAGTGATTCCCTTGTTTCGTCATTTTCCATTAAACTATTTATTTGACCCGTTTATATTTTGAAGCTATTTATAAATAAAGTAAATCAGCTTTAGGTTAAAACTAATTACAAGGTAAACTAGTAATGTTTTAATCCAAAGCTGACTTTTTATTGTTTATTTTAATTCAAATTTAATTCAACGTCAATGTTTCCGCGAGTGGCATTCGAGTAAGGGCATATTTTATGTGCTTTGTCCACCAGCTCTTTAGCTAGTTGATTTTCAATACCAGGAATTGAAATGTTTAACGAAACGACAAGTTGAAACCCACCTTTTGAGTCCGACTGAAGTCCCACAGTTGCTTTTACAGAAGAAGGGTTTTCTGGTCTAATTTTTTCTTGGTTCATGACTAAATTCAGTGCACTGTCAAAGCATGATGCATATCCTGCTGCAAAAAGCTGTTCTGGATTTGTAAATCCTTGTTGTGTACCTCCTAATTCTTTTGGCATTCTTACTTCAAGTTCTAACACACCGTCTTCGCTTGTTACTTTTCCATTTCTTCCCCCCGTTACCGTGGCGCTGGTTTCATACAATGTTTTCATAATTTAAATTTTATCGTTTACGATTATATCGTAAACGATACAAATATATAAATAATATTTTAATAATCGGTTTCAATGATTTTATATATTTTATCTACTTGTTCATTATAGTTAGCTTCACTTGTCATTAACATCCCGCTACTGAAGCGAGTTTAGGACTAAATTTAGCCCATTATTCGGATTTTTCATCTCAGACCAAATACAAAACCAACTTCCATTAAGCCAATTGCCCGCATCTATCGTTGCAGCTGTTAGCGGCAGGCGAAGTAGTAGTCATTTACTATAGTTTTTTAAATATCAGTTGCATCGTTTCTTTATCAATAGCATTCATATCTATCAATTTCAATGCCTTTACCATTTTCAATGTTGATGTTTTGTAATGTTTGAAATGTGGCGTTTGTAAATGCGATTCATAAGCCTTCCTGTTTGCATAGATTTCCAGTATTCTAATTTCAGTTAAATTTTCTTTTTGAAACATTGGATATATTGATATTACTCCAGATTCCAATCTAACGGATGCCTCAGCTTCCTCTTTCAAGATTGAAATATACTCCCCTAAATGTTCATGAACGACTTGAATTTCGGAGATTCTGATCATCATATCTTCAGATTTATTTCCAGATTTTATAATTTGCTTTTGTGCACAGGAAGTGCAAATTAAAATAATCAGTACCAGTGTTCGTAAGATTTGTAAATGTCTCATGCTAGTTCGGTTTTTCTTATTACTCGCCCCTAAGGTCCTGTGACTTTACGAAGTTTGGCACTAAGTTAAGACTTATTTTTCGGATTTGCCACCCGAGCGATAGCGAACAGGCAAAGCAAATCATCCTAAATACAAGGCCAACTTTCCAATAAGCCAATTTTCTAAATCCGCTGTAGTAGCTGTTACCTGCTGGTATTTTAGGTATGTTTATTTCCGAATAGTTTTGAAAAAAAACTTTTTTTAATTGGTTTTTCAATTCCCCAAATCAATTCTGTTTCGTGTCTTGTAGCTTTGTCAATGTTCGGACCGAACTTCCCCCAAGCAAAACCACTTTGGTTTTGTTTATTTCGCAAGTCGGCAATAACAAAATTGTCTGGAAGTAATAATGCAAACTTTTTTAAAGTTGTATCGTTTGATTGCCTAGCGCTTTCAAGTTCAATAAATCCATTATCTTTATTCCAAATATCCATAATAACTTTCTCGTGAATTATGTCAAGATTAGATTTATTGCCATTTTTTCCAAAGTCATTCACGTGTTCAATAAATTGTGTTAAGTTATCTGAATGCTTAACTATAACTGCTGGATCGTGACATACATAAAATACGTTTCCCCAATTTCCATTTTTGTTAACGTCTAAAATCCAAAAATTCCCAAATCCGTCTCCTGTAAGTTGTACAGAATTTGGAAAAAACGCTTCAAAGCCAAATTGTCCAATTCCGTCAAATGTAACTTCTTCAAGTCCATAAAATTCAAAACCTTTTGTAAATTTTAGTAGTTCTCTAATTTCACTTGGAATTTTCTCGGTTGGAGCTTGTTTTGCTAATACATCAATTTGTAAGTCCGTCAATCCAGATTTAAGTTCAACTGTGTATTCATTTCCATCTTCAGAAATATAGTTCTCTGTCAAAATGGATTTAAGCTGTTCAGTTGCTGTCATATTTTAGGATTTTATTTTTAAGTAAGTTCGGTTATGCTTTCCACTAATGTTTACTGGTTTTAAGAAGTTGGGGATTTGTAATCCCGAAATTTTCAATTGAGCACTGAAAATCAAAAAATACAAAACAAACTTTAAATTAAGTCCTTAACCCCAATTTCTTAAAACTGGTGTTGTTAGAAGTGGTCTTCATTCACAATTTAAAGGTTATTGTCCTATAAAAAAAGCCACGGATAACTTCCGTATCTGTGGCTTTTAGTGCTAAGAAGTTGTCATTAATGATTTATTTTAGAGCGTAGTTGATAGCACCACCATCAACTAAAATCTCTGTTCCTGTAATAAAACTTGCATCATCAGAAGCTAAAAACAGTACTGTTTTTGCAATTTCATCTGCCGTTCCAAGTCTTTGTAAAGCCGTAACCGATGCCAAATATTCTTTAGCATCAAAGGCAGCTTTGTCTAAACCTGGTGTTTGAACTGGTCCTGGACTCACAATGTTTACTCTAATTTTTCTGCTTGCCAATTCATTTGCTGCGATACGCCCAATAGCGTTTACAGCTCCTTTAGTTGCCGAATAGATACTGCTATTAATTCCGGAAGCTGTTGCAACAGTAGAGGAAGTCAATAATACAGAAGCTCCATCTTTCAGGTAGGGTATCATTTTTTGCAAAGTGAAATACAATCCTTTTACATTGGTGTTGAATTGGGCATCAAAATCGGCTTCTGTCGCTTGTTGAATTGGGGCAAAAATGCCAATCCCTGCGTTCAGGAATAGAACATCTAACTTACTTCCGCTTTCCGCAACTGCTTTTTCTAAAGCCACAATACCTGCTAAATTTGATGTGTCTGAAACTACGGTTTTCAATTTATCACTACTGATTTCTGTTGCTGCTTTTTGCAAATTTTCAGCATTTCTACTCGTAATCCATACGTTTGCTCCTGCATTGATAAACGCTTTTGCGGTTGCCAATCCTATTCCAGTGCTTCCACCATTTATGACTACATTTTTGTTTGTGAAATTCATTTTATATATTTTTTAAAGTGAAGCACAAATGTAGAATGAATAAATATATTTTTGTAACTTTGTAACTAAAAGTAACAGTAACCTTGAAGTAACAAAGTAACCTATGGAAGAAAATCAATGTTTGCAAAACAAGAAAAATATGATGGCAATCCAAGATTCCATGCATGTGCTAAATGGAAAATGGAAGATAGCAATTATTTCCTCTATTTGCTATTATAACAAAAGACGGTTTTCTGATATTTTGAATGACGTAGTTGGTGTTTCAAACAAAATGTTAAGTAAGGAGTTAAAGGAATTAGAAATAAATAAATTGGTAAAGCGAACCGTTTTAAACACACAACCCATAACGGTTCAGTATGAACTTACGGAACACGGAAAAACGTTAAAAAACATTATCAATAATCTAACAGATTGGGGAATTGCACACCGAAAACAAATAGTAGAGGTGTAATTTCTGCTTTGTTGGGTGTCGTCTTGCCATTGCTGCAAAGGTCCCGAGGTATGGCAGGGTTTGGGTTTGGGACTGATTTAAGATTTATTTTTCGGTTGAGCACAAATTTCCAACTACAAAACCAACTTTCCATTAAGCCAATTGCCCAAATCCGTTGTAGTAGCTGTTGTAGGAAGTGCTTTATTTTAATACTTTAGACTTCTGAATGTTCGTAGCTTTCTGTTTTATCCATTGAATTGAAATATCAACTGGTGCTGTAATATTGCCGGAAGTAGTATTGTGTCCTAATGTTGGAAACAAGGTATATTCGAAAGGTTTACCTTGAGCTTTCAATGTATTTAATTGCTCCATACATAACTTTACTGGAATCTGTATATCTTTCTCACCAAAAAGCCAAAGTCCCGGAATTGAAAGAGTATTCAAGGAAATCTTTGGGTCAGTAGCTGTAAATTGATACCTGTCAGAATCATTTTTGATATGTTCACGTGCTTCTGCTTCAGTGTGATTTCCCCAAAAATTATTATTCCCATTGGTATAAAACTGAAATCTAAGTTGTTCCAAAGTTGTAATTGTTGGGCAACTAAATAAAACCATAAATTCTATTAACGGATTTTTACTTGCAGCAATTGGGATTATCCATCCTGCTTGACTGAAGCCAACTAATCCAATTGGTATTTTTTTATCTTTGAAATAGGTTCGAAATGTATTTACTGCAGAACTTGCATCCTGAGATAATAAATTAAGATTAATATTATCAATATTATTCGTGCCAACAGATGGTCCTACATACACACCGCCTGATTCTCCAACTCCACGTTTATCATATGTCAATACTGCAATGCCTTCTTTGGCAAGACGTTTAGCGAACTCCATTTCTCTTTTTACAGGATCAGACCCATGAACAATTACAACTGCTGCAAGTGTTTTTTTAGGCGTAAAAATCGAGCCTGCAAGAGTGACGCCTTGACTTTCAAACTTTACATCTTGAATGGTAAAATCGGCCGATTGAGAAAATACCATTTCTGGTAAAGTTATTAATAACCAAAGAAATAAGTTAATGTACATTTTGGTTTAATTTAAAAATTGTTTTTAACTGTCTTGGTCTTCGTTAGCATTGCTTATAACGTTATGCCACTTTGAGATGGCTGGAAGTTCGTAAACACTCAATTTTCGGCTTAACGAAAACTTGATGCGAAACTGTAATTCCACTAAATTCCAGCTAGCTCAAAATGGGTGTCGTACGCTGGCTTTTTGGTTCAAGTATCTTGATTTACAAAATTTGATGATTATCAATTATTTTTTAGTTTTTTCGATACTTCATCGTAATATTCTAATGTTACTACTTCAGTCCAAGTAGTTGGTTGTACACCACCGTATAAAGCCAAATAAGTTACATCACTATACTTGGTGGATGAATGCCAATGTTCGATATCTTTCTCACATTTAATTACATCTCCTTCTTTTAGAATTATAGGTTCATTTCCTCTTTCTTGATAATAGGCTTCTCCATCTACGATTATTAAGAGTTGTGCAGTACTATGTTTATGCCAATCCAAGGTTGAGTTGGCTTTGAAGGTTGCTTTTGTTATGTTATAACCGAATTCGGCATCATCGTGAATAATAGCATTCAGCCAAGCCTCTCCTATATAGTGAGTATTGGGTGCTTTAGTACCCTTTGTAAGATATGTGGAAATTTTATATTCAGCATCTTGGGAAAATGCCGATATTGAGGCTAAAATAAATAGGACTAAAATTGATTTTTTCATTTTATAATTTTTAAAGGTTTTATATTTTTTGCTTGCATTAGATTTTTTAAGCTTACTGCTAACGTCCCGCTTCTTGGCGAGGTTAGGGACTAAATTAAGATTAATATTTCGGTTAAGCACAAAATTTCCAAATACAAGACCAACTTTAAAGTATGCCTAAAACCCCAATCTCACCAAACGGCTGTTAGCAGAAGTGGCTTAATCTATTTTTTTTAAGCTTCTTTCAATACTAAAATACATTATAATAAATCCAACAACAAGTGGTACTAAAAGTAAAATTTCTCCATCATACTTTTGATAATCAAAAATTAAAGCTAACCCTAAAATTAGTCCGTAGATTACAATCATATAATTTGATGCATATCTATTCGCAATCTTCCAATGTTCGACACTTTTTTTTGCACTTCCCAACTGATAGCCAAATAAATAATTTGGTTTTTTTGGCGTAAAAAATTTAAGGATAATTGCAAAAATCAACAATATTGAGAGTATTGGTATCATATTTTAATTTTTAATGTTTTTTTAGAGCAATATTTGTGGCCATTTCTGGTAACGTCCCGCTAGTAGGCGATGGTCGGGATTAGAATGATCCATATTTCGGACTAGCCTAAATAATCCAAGTACAAACAAATTAATCAATTAATCACGATGCCCGACTATTTCTTACTAGCTGTTATGCGGGGTTGTGAATGGTTAAAAACAAATTTTATTATGAAAATAAGAACAATAAACATTCCAATTTACTTTGATAAACTTACAATCGTAATTACAGATGATTTTAAAAAAGTAGATAAATTATTCAAAACTAAAATAGGAAATAGCAAATATGACGGTGTTTGTTTTGATAAAAAAGGCGAATATGTAATAGCTTTGAAAAAGATTGAATGCTCTATTATTGCTCACGAGGTTGTTCATATTGTTAATTCTATTTATCTAAAGTGCGGAATACAATTAGACCGAGTAAATGACGAACCTCAAGCATATTTAACTGGCTGGATAATAAATGAAATTGACAAATTTGTAAAAGAAAGTTATTCTGAAAGCAAATTGTAGCAATCCTGCATAACGTCCCGCTACTACAGCGGGTTTGGGGCTAAATTAAGCCCATTCTTCGGATTTGCAAAATTATCCCCAATACAAAACCAACTTTCCATTAAGCCAATTGCCCAAATCCGTTGTAGTAGCTGTTATGCCTTCGCCCTTTTCATTAGTTGAATTCTGTTCTGATAAATGACAATCTGTTTTTTTTCATTACTCTATAATTTCCGGCTAAATCAGTCCAAGATAATGTTTCATAAATATACAGCCAATATCTGTCAAAATCATCTCTTTTTAAAATTTCAGCTAGGTCTTTGTATTCTTTCAAATATGCTTTTGTGTTGTGTTTTTTGTCGTGTAAAAACGAAATTAGCAAAAAAATACAATCTAATGAATCAATTGAGTTTTGTTTAATGGTTGATATTTCAACATCAAAATCATATTTAATAGACCAATAAATTGCGTATGAACAAGCTTCATATATTTTCTTTTTTAGACCGTATGCGTATATGTCTTGAGCTATTTTTTTAATAGTAAGTTTATCAATTTGGTGTGGTTCAAAAACTTTTTCTTCTAGTAAATTTATCAAGTATGGAAACAATAAAACTAAATGATGAATTTGTTTTATGTAATAATCTTTTGCATTTCTGTCTAAATGTTTACTTCCAATTATTTTGATCGCATAATTTAAAATTGAAGCATCTGAATCTTCAAAAAGCATTAATTCAATTGCAAAGTCTAAAAAACCTTTTAATTCTTTAACCCTAATCGCTTCCTTTTTATTTACAATGTATGTGTTTGTGAAATTAAAATGGTTCATTTTAGTAACCCAATTCTTTACACTTGCTTGAGGCAAAGGAATTAGTTTGGACTTCTTACTATTTAATGCCAATTCATACTTTTTAAGTTCTTCTGATAAGCATAAAAAAAATCTGTCTGATTCTTCGTGTGAATCTACATAACAAGTATAATCATCAATATTTCTTATGTATTTAAAACCTTGTTTAGTTAGTTTATAGTCAACTGCAACAAGAATAATTTCTGAAATTAAATTTGAAGAATGTGGACCAATTAGTACGCCATTTGTTTCACCGTGTTTTAAATTTCGGGTATGAAAATCTATTTGATTAAACCATTCGTTCCTGTCAGTTGGTTTTGATTTTGACTTTGCGTGTTTTTTTCCAACTAATGCCCACGAAATTGAGTGGCTATAAACACTTGGAAAACAATTTGAAATATCTGCTAATGCTACAAACTTGCTTTTAATTACTATGTCTTGTTCTGGATCGCCATCTTTAGAAAAATTTTTATAATTCATTTCAAAAAGTTCCGACCTATTTTCAAGTTTTCTTAAATGTATTCTACTGATTTTAAAAGTATCGTTTAAAGTTTTATCTCGGAAATAATTTTGTATATCCTTCCAATTATCTGACAAAGATTTTGCTTGATTTGCATAAGCAAATGGTTCAGGAATTGCCATTGGCCTTGGAATATTTATATTCCTCATACTTGAATATCTGATAAAATCTTTTGGCTTATCGTTTATTGGAAAAGTAAGAGTTTGTGTATATGCTAAAAAATCTACACTAGTCAAAAAGTTAGGAATTTTTTCAGCGAAAAGTCCATAGCCTACTAATCCTTCATATAAGTCGGAGTCCGAAATTTCGTTTTTGTACTCAATGTATTTTCTCATTCAATTATTTTCGGTTTTTCGGTTTTTGAGGGTGAGGCATAACTACTTTATATACGAATAAAATTACCACTTTTGCTCTAAATGAGCATGTTATACGCATATTTTTGATTGTATTGATGCGTTTTATTTTTAGTAGCCTTGTACAAATTTAAAAACATTTCTTACATATCAAAAGGATTGATTATGTTTTTTAAAGAGGTGCTGCTTACATGAGTATATATCATCGTAGTTTTAGGACTACTGTGTCCTAATAAATCTTGAATGTAGCGTAAGTCGGTTCCGCTTTCTAATAAATGAGTTGCAAAACTGTGTCGAAGTGTATGCAAGCTAATCTGTTTTGTAATTCCTGCTTTTTTTGCTGATTGCTGTAATACAGATTGAGCACTTCTACTACTGTATTGACCACCATTTTGTCCTTCAAATAGAAAGGTTTTAGGTTTGTAAATAGTATAATATTCACGTAGTAATCCTAAAACTTTTGTTGATAATAAGGTATAACGGTCTTTTTTGCCTTTTGCATTTTTAACGTGAATCAGCATTCTTTGACTATCAATATCAATGATTTTCATGTTTATGGCTTCACTGATTCGGAGTCCCGAAGAGTAAATTAAAGCCAATAAGGTTTTGTGTTTTAGGTTAGTTGTTAAATCGATAAGTTTAAAGGTTTCTTCTTTACTCAAAACGTTAGGGAGTGTTTTCGCATTTTTGGGACGGTGAATAGTAGCTGTATCTATTTTTGAATCATGAATGATTTTGAAGAATAGTTTGACAGCATTAACGATTTGATTCTGGTACGATGCCGAAAGATTATTTTTCAAAATATGTTCGTTGTTGTACACAATCACGTCCTCGTTGGTGATTTCGGCAATGGGTTTTTTTCTGTAGAAAACCAAGAAGGATTTCAAGGCTTCGCTGTAAGTACTTAGTGTGCTTTCGCTATAGCGTCTGGAACGCAACCATTGCTTGAATTTTTCGATTTGTTCTATTCCTTCGGCAGAAGGAATAGAATGCGAAACAGGGCTTAATTTAAACCGAATCCGGTTCTCATTGGTGTCCGGAAGATGCCAAGTCACTAAGGATTGGCTCCATCTTGCTCCATTAATTTCTTTAATTCTAGCGATTAATTTGGCGTTTTTTCAAAAGATACCGCTATCCTTTTTTCTTTATTGTGAGTGATAATTTTGGCGCTCCAATTCATAACCAGTGATTTTATTGCACTAACGTAGCTAATATAAAAAACAGTACAAATTATCAAAAGCACTTTTTATTTACAGTATGCTTTTTGAATTTATCGGTGAACAATTTTAGTTTTTATTACCGTTGGTTTGCGTGAGGGATAACAGTAGAAATCCTTTTATGAAGTGCAGCGCAATAAAAGAGTACTTCACAATATTTTTATTTTAAGTTGAGTTCAGTGAACTTGTTTGAAACGGATAGCCAGACCTTTTTAGGGCACGTCCAAAGGGATGAGCTACAGGGCAGTTACGGTCTTGAATGATGTAATTATCTGATTTTATTCCGAAAAAGCAGTTGGATTTTGGTTGTCATCCCGATAGTCATGGGGACATTTTTTCATTTCATTGGGAGCAAAATATTTTTTGATGTGGGGTTCAAATTAACCTATCTTTGCCCACTGAAAACGCCTATATGAAATGAGCATGATGGATTTGATAGCGTGAAAAGGGTTGTTTGCGAATTGCATTTGACCAATAAAAAGAAATAGAAAAGAGAAGATGAATTTTGATTTATTAAAAAAAGATCCGCAGTCCAAAGCTAGAGCGGGAACTGTAACCACTGATCACGGTGTGATTGAAACCCCAATTTTTATGCCTGTAGGAACCGTTGGTTCTGTAAAAGGCGTACATCAACGCGAATTGAAAGACGATATAAACCCGGATATTATCCTGGGTAATACCTACCACTTGTATTTGCGACCACAAACCGAAATCCTCGAGAAAGCGGGGGGGTTGCATAAATTCATGAACTGGGACCGTAATATTTTGACGGATTCTGGTGGGTACCAAGTGTATTCGCTTTCGGCCAACAGAAAAATTAAGGAAGAAGGAGTGAAGTTCAAATCGCATATTGACGGTTCGTACCACTTTTTTACACCAGAGAATGTGATGGAAATTCAGCGTACCATTGGTGCCGATATTATCATGGCTTTTGATGAGTGTACGCCGTATCCCTGTGATTACAACTATGCAAAACGCTCGATGAAAATGACCCACCGCTGGCTCGACCGTTGTATCAATCATTTAGACACGCAACCTTTTAAATACGGATACGAGCAAACATTTTTTCCTATTGTTCAGGGAAGTTGTTACAAAGATTTACGCCAACAATCAGCAGAATATATTGCGAATTCCAATCAACAAGGAAATGCAATTGGTGGACTTTCAGTAGGGGAACCTGCCGAGGAAATGTATGCCATGACCGAAATAGTTTGTGAAATCCTACCCGAAGATAAACCGCGTTACCTGATGGGTGTGGGAACTCCTATAAATATTCTGGAAAATATTGCCCTTGGAATAGACATGTTTGACTGTGTAATGCCTACACGTAACGCCAGAAACGGCATGTTGTTTACGGCTAACGGTTCGATAAATATAAAAAATAAAAAGTGGGAAGATGATTTTTCTCCTATTGACGAAATGGGAATCACGTATGTGGATACTGAATATACGAAAGCGTATTTGCGTCACCTTTTTGCTGCCAATGAATACCTGGGAAAACAAATTGCAACGATACACAATCTAGGATTTTATATGTGGTTGGTCCGGGAGGCCAGAAAACATATCTTAGCGGGCGATTTCCGACCTTGGAAAGAAATGATGGTAAAAAATATGAACCAAAGATTATAAAATTATTATGACGTGTAAATTAGGAGTTAGCCTGTAGCTCAAAATTCATAACTCATAACTCATAATTTAAAGTATGTTAACAATAATAGACAAATACATCCTAAAAAGATATTTAGCCACATTTGCGGTCATGTTGTTGTTGTTTATTCCCATAGGAATTGTTGTTGACGTATCAGAGAAGATCAACAAAATGCTGGAAAATAAAGTTCCGTTTTTTGAGATTGCGCTCTATTACTACAACTTTACCGTTTATTTTGCGAATTCCCTGTTCCCGATATTTTTGTTTTTATCCGTGATTTGGTTTACCTCAAAACTGGCAAATGATACTGAAATTATTGCTATTTTGAGCTCCGGGATTTCATTTACACGTTTCTTAAGACCATATATTATTGGTGCTTCCATAGTTTCTGTTTTTGTTTTACTGATGGGATTTTTTGTCGTTCCGGCTGCCAGTGAAGGATTTAATAATTTTAGGTATACCTATCTAAAAGGAGGAGGTAAAGAAGCCATGCGAGGGGATAATACGGATGTGTACCGACAAATTAGTGATGATGAATTCATCTATGTAAACAGTTTCAATACCGAGTCAAAAACCGCTTTTAATTTTTCGTTGGAAAAATTTAAAAATGAGAAGTTAGTTCATAAAATTACGGCCAGCAGGATAAAATGGAATCCGAAGGACAGTACCTACACGATGTACGATTATACTAAAAGAACAGTGGGCGAACTAAATGATAAAATTGAAAAAATAGCTGAAAAAGATGCTGTTTTTACTTTTGATCTGGAAGATTTAACACCAGTGATTTATATTGCCGAGACGCTGAGTTTAGGAAAATTGAATTCATTTATTGCAAAAGAGCGAGAGCGAGGTTCCTCTAATATCAATGTGTATTTAGTGGTATTGTATAAAAAATACAGTGTGCCGGTTTCTGCATTTATTCTTACCATTATTGCCGTTGCAGTTTCTGCTATGAAACGCAGGGGCGGAATGGGAACCAATCTTGCTATAGGTATTGCATTGGCTTTTGCCTTTGTGTTTTTTGATAAGATTTTCGGAGTTTTAGCCGAAAAATCGAGTATTCCTCCAATGCTAGCGGTTTGGTTGCCCAATATAGCCTTTGGAATTTTAGCCATTTATTTGTTACGAAATGCAAAACGATAATTTAAAAAGTTACTTAAACCTACATTTAATAGTTTTTATTTGGGGTTTTACCGCCATCCTAGGCGCTTTAATTACTATTACAGCAGATGCTTTAGTTTGGTATCGCATGTTTTTTGCGGGTGTGTTTTTAGCCATTTTTATACTATTTAAGAAAAAATCGTTTAAAATTCCTTTGAAATCTTTTCTTAAATTAATTTTTGTCGGGTTGTTGATTGCATTGCATTGGATCTTTTTTTTCAAAGCAATTCATGTTTCTAATGTGTCAATCACGCTATCGGTTTTCTCTTTGGGTGCGTTTTTTGCATCGCTATTAGAACCTCTTTTTTATGGTAGAAAAGTGTTGTGGTACGAAGTCTTCTTTGGACTAATTATTATTGCAGGTCTTGGGCTGATTATGAAGGTCGAAATAAATTATCTGGACGGAATGTTATATGCGTTGGCCTCTATTATACTGGGCGTTTTATTTACGTTGATGAACGGAAAACTGATTGCGGATCACGATCCTTCGGTGATCTCATTTTATGAATTCTTTGCAGGTGTTGTCTTTATTTCGATTTATTTTATAGTTCAAGGGAAGTTCACAGCAGACTTTTTTGTTTTGACTGCCAACAATTGGATTTTAATTCTGATCCTAGCTTCAATTTGTACCGCTTATGCCTTTACGGCCTCAGTTAAAGTAATGCAAAAATTAACACCCTATACCGTAATGCTCACTACAAATCTTGAACCGGTTTATGGAATTGTATTGGCGTATTTTATCCTAGGCGGAAAAGAGAAAATGAGCTTTGAGTTTTACATAGGAGCATTAATAATAGTGCTTACCGTAATCCTTAATGGCGCAATTAAACACTATCAAAAAGGCAAAACCCAATTAGATATTTAAACTTTTTCGAAGCGAATTTTTACACATTAATAGAAAAATAGCCGTTTTGAACGATTTAAAATTTTATATTTGCTGTTCGAAATAAAAACAAAAACGCAAAAATCCTATGGAATATTTAGATTTTGAGCTTCCAATAAAAGAACTAGAAGAGCAGTTAGACAAATGTCTTATTATTGGTCAGGAATCAGATGTTGATGTAACGAATACTTGCAAGCAAATCAACAAAAAACTAGAAGAGACCAAAAGAAATATTTATAAAAATTTGACTGCTTGGCAACGGGTTCAGTTATCGCGACACCCAAGCCGTCCGTATACCATGGATCACGTTCGTGCTTTGTGCGGGGATACTTTTTTGGAACTTTTTGGAGATAGAGGTTTTAAAGATGATAAAGCCATGATTGGTGGTTTAGGAAAAATTGATGGGCAATCGTTTATGATTGTGGGTCAGCAAAAAGGGTTTAACACTAAAACACGTCAGTTTCGTAATTTTGGTATGGCAAATCCGGAAGGATACAGAAAAGCATTGCGATTAATGAAAATGGCAGAGAAATTCGGTATTCCTGTTTTGACTTTGATTGATACTCCAGGAGCTTATCCAGGACTGGAAGCTGAAGAACGTGGACAAGGCGAAGCTATTGCAAGAAACATATTTGAAATGATTCGTTTAAAAGTGCCTATTATTACCGTTATTGTTGGTGAGGGTGCTTCTGGTGGGGCATTAGGAATAGGAGTGGGTGACAAGGTGTATATGATGGAAAACACATGGTATTCGGTTATTTCGCCGGAATCCTGTTCTTCTATTTTATGGAAAAGTTGGGAGTACAAAGAACTGGCTGCTGAAGCTTTGAAACTAACTTCTGCTGACATGAAGAAACAAAAACTAGTCGATGATATTATTCCAGAACCTCTGGGAGGAGCACATTATGATAGAGAGTCTGCTTTCAAAACGGTAGAGCAGTATATTATGAAAGGGTTTAATGAATTGAAAGACTTATCAACAGAACAATTAGTTGCTCAAAGAATGGAGAAATACAGTAGAATGGGTGAATATAAAGAGTAAAATCTTACAAATTAATAATTGATCCGAAGCCTTACCGTTTCGGATTTTTTTATGGTTATAAACAAAAAATAGTTAGTTATCAACAATTATTTGTAACAACTCAATACTAATAATTTTTTAATTTTTGCTACTTTCGCTTCATGGAAAACTTCAGAAATATCAGTCCTGTGAAGGTTGATAAAACTACAATTATTAGTCTTGAAAAGGGGAAATTGCAGCCACAGGTACTCGATTTAGAAGAAGCAGTGCTTGGTGCGATGATGATTGATAAAAAAGGGGTTGATGATGTAATTGACATTTTGCAACCCGATGCTTTTTATAAAGAGGCTCACAAACATATTTTTGAAGCTATCGTACAGCTGTTTACAGAAACACAGCCTATTGACTTATTAACGGTTTCAGCACAACTCAAGAAAAACGCAAAATTAGATTTGGCCGGAGGGGATTTTTATTTAATCCAGCTTACGCAAAAGATATCTTCTTCTGCACACATTGAATTCCATTCCAGAATTATACTTCAAAAATTCATTCAACGTAGTTTAATTCGGATATCTACAGAAATAATTGAAGACTCTTATGATGAGACAACCGATGTTTTTGATTTATTAGACCGAGCTGAATCCAAGTTGTATGAAGTAACACAAGGGAACATCAAACGAAGTTCAGAAACCGCACAGAGTTTAGTGTTACAGGCCAAAAAAAGAATCGAGGAAATTGCCGGGCAAGAAGGGTTGAGTGGTGTGGCAACTGGTTTTGATAAATTAGATAAAATTACTTCGGGTTGGCAGCCTAGTGATTTAATTATTATAGCGGCAAGACCAGCAATGGGTAAAACAGCATTTGTATTATCAATGGCCAGAAATATGGCGATTGATTTTGGTATACCAGTCGCCTTATTTTCTTTGGAGATGGCATCGGTTCAGTTGATTACCCGTTTGATTTCGTCAGAAACAGGATTGTCGTCGGAGAAATTGCGTACTGGAAAATTGGAAAAACATGAATGGGAACAATTAAGTACCAAAGTCAAAAACCTAGAAAAAGCCCCGCTTTTTATTGATGATACGCCCTCGTTATCGATTTTTGATTTAAGAGCGAAAGCGAGACGTTTGGTTTCACAACATGGCATTAGAATTATTATTGTTGATTACCTGCAATTGATGACTGCCGGTGGAAACGGAAAAGGAGGAGGTAACAGGGAGCAAGAGATCTCTTCGATCTCTCGAAACTTAAAGGCATTAGCGAAGGAATTAAACGTTCCGGTAATTGCCCTTTCTCAATTGTCGCGAGCGGTTGAAACCCGTGGTTCTAGTAAAAGGCCTTTGCTTTCTGATCTTCGGGAATCCGGTGCGATTGAGCAAGATGCCGATATTGTATCGTTTCTATACCGCCCAGAATATTATAAAATTGATGAATGGGATGACGAGGAAGCCTCACCTACTGCAGGTCAGGCAGAAATAATGATAGCCAAGCACCGTAATGGTAGTATAGAAAACGTCCGGTTAAAGTTTATTGGACATTTAGGAAAGTTTGATAATTTAGAGGATTACAGCGGTAGTTACGATGATTTACCCTCTAGTATGAATCAAGAGGACAATCCTTTTATTACCAAAAATTTGCCCTCAGCTAATGAAGCCTTTGGAAGTAACTTGAATGATCCCGATGATGACAGTGATGTGCCTTTTTAAAATAAAGAGTATTTAAAGTGAGAAATGATGATAGCCTAAATTAAGTAAATGATTTAGGCTTTTATTTGTACTATACCTCTGATGTGTTTTGTTACGACAATAAAAAACAGTAGCTTAGCAAAAGATTTTTTCCTTAATAAGTATAATCTAAAACCTAAAACGATGGTGCAAAAAGAAATTTCTGGAAGTGTTGAACAAAGTAACGTTATAAATGCAATTCCGTTAAAAACTGCCCAAAACTGGGCTAAACGTTGGGCCAAACAAGAGGGGAACTATAACCAACACCATCATGTTAAAGCTTTTCTAATTCCTAAAGTAGATGTGCTGGAAGTACTGAAAGAAGGCGTTGATGCAGTCAGAGCTTACCTTGGAGTGGATGATAATGGAGTCGAAAAATTGATGATTATTGGGACTAAACTAGATCCCTTAACGGGAGTTTATGTGGATATGATTACTGAAACTGAAGGGGATGGCGATACTGCAGCGGCTTCAGATGATATTTATGATTTTACACAACCGTGTCCAACGGCATGTGACCCTGAGAGCCCAATGTTTAAATAACCTACCTACATGTTAATCCTACTTGCAAATATTGGGAATATACTTCTAATATTCAATTTAATTCTTTTCAGTATTGGATTTAGAAAACAACAAAAAGCTTTTAAGATTTTTGCGTGTTATTTAGGTGTAATATTTATTATTCAGATGGCTTCTAAGATTTTGATCAGTTTTCATTTTCAAAATTTATATTTGTCTCATTTCTATTTTATCGGACAATTTATTCTTTTAAGTTTTTTTTACTGGACTCTTTTAAAAAAAGAGTATCAAAAAAAAATAATTAAAACAAGTCTTATTTTATGTTTATTGGCATTAGGAATTCAATATTCAATTAGCACAGACTTATTTTTTAAATTTAATTTATTTGAGATTTTTATCACCTCATTTTTGATAATCATATTCACAACCTTTCATTTTTATAATTTGTTAAATGAAAAAAAAGAGTATTATTATATTAATATCGGGATACTAATGTATTTATTTGGCAGTACTGTATTATTTCTCGTTGGCAATTTGATGTCTTCACTGAGTCCAAAATTAAATTTAATACCATGGATTTTAAATGCTTTTTTGTACATTGTTTATCAATTATTTATTTTATTCGAATGGAAGAAAAGTTTTTCTAAAAAGGGAATAAATACTACTGTATGAAAGAGAATACATTGCATGAAAGTGTCGTCATAGAAGCGATTATTTATAGTTTTATCGCTTTCTTATTGATGGGTTTGGTATTAGTATTATTTTTTTATTTTTCACGAAAGAAAATCATCCAAAAAGAATTTGAGAAAAAAGATCTAGAAATTCAATACCAAAAAGAGTTATTGAATGCTGTGCTTATTACCCAAGAGGACGAGCGAAAACGTATAGCCCAAGATCTGCATGATGATATAAGTTCTAAACTCAATATTGTTTCCCTAAACAGTCATTTGCTCACTACACCTAATTTAACTAAAAATGAGGTTAATGAAATTACGGCGAATATTATTAATCTTACAGCAAAAGCTTTAGATAATTCAAGAAAGATTGCATATGGATTGTTGCCTCCTGTTTTAGAAAAATTTGGGCTTCATGCAGGTGTAGAGGAATTGTGTTTAGAATTCAGTAGTTCCAAAGCTGTTATTGTGAATTACGAAAGTAGAGTTTTATTTGCAATTGCATACAATGACAGACATTTACACGTTTTTAGAATTTTACAAGAGTTGATGAATAATTCCATCCGTCACGGAAAAGCTACTGCTATCTCTATTCTTTTTGAAGAGAAAAATGGGTTGAGAAGTTGTCATTATACTGACAACGGAATAGGTTTTGATATGAAGAAAGATTCCAATAAAAAAGGACTTGGAATGAAAAATATTGAAAGTAGAGTTGCTTTTTTGAATGGGAATATAACTATTGACTCCACCTTAAATAAAGGGATGAAAGTAAATTTTAATTTTTAAACATTGGAAGAAACTATTAAAATAATTTTAGCCGACGATGAAATTCTTTTTAGAAAAGGTATTTCCTTTCTGTTGGGACGCGAGAAAAAAATTGAAATTATTTTTGAAGTTTCTAATGGTGATGAGTTGATATCGTTTCTTCAGGACAATAAAAATCAACATCCAGATATCATTATCATGGATTTAAAAATGCCAGGAATTAATGGTGTAGAAGCAACTAAAATTATTCACAGTCAATATCCTACAATAAAAATCATTGCGCTTACTAGTTATGACTCTAAGTCTTTTGTTGCCAATATGATTGATGTGGGTGCCGTTTCATATTTAATAAAGAACGCCACACCTCAAGAATTACTGACTACTATAAAGGAAGTTGCACTTAAAGGATTTTATTATAGTGATCATGTAATGAAAATTATTCAGGCTGATGTGTTGACTCATAAAAAAACAAAAAGCATTTTTGATAATAACTTTCTCACTGTCCGAGAGACGGAAGTACTTAAACTTATTTGTTCTCAGAAAAGTACGGTTGAAATTGCAGAGGAACTTTTTATTAGTCCAAGAACAGTGGAAGGACACCGAAATAATTTGCTATTGAAAACAGAATCTAGGAATATTGCCGGTTTAGTAGTTTACGCTGTTCAAAATGAAATTATTCCGCTCGATATTTAGTTTAAATTTTCAAATCAATTTCTTTTTATGCAGTTACATACATTGGTAATTTTCATTATTTCTGAACTTTACTTGATATCCTTTCAGGTCTTTTTTTAGATTTTTTTGAAGTAAATTTCTTATTGAATGTATGCCTCCAAAATCGTGTAGATAAGTAAATAAAAATTTAGAAGTTCGGATTAATTTTAATTTTGTATCGAATTCGGTTTCATATTCAATAAAATCTTTGGTAATTAGAGTTAGCTGTTTTTCTAGTTTTTCATAATCATAAAAATCAAATGAATAATTTTTTAAAGAAATACTTCGTATTGCAAAATGGATTCTATAATCTAACTCATTTACGGATAGTACCTTTATAAAATTAGAGTAAAATGGATTGGTAATATATCCAAAGCCCATTTTGTATTTAGACTTCCTTAAGATACCATGTTCAATATCATTTAAAGAAAGTATAGTGCGTGCAATTTTTATTCTTTTCAATTTTAAAATTGTGTTCTGACCTTTTGTTTCTTTTGAAATAATGAAATAAAAGGCTTTGTAAATATTTATCCAAAACGCTTTTTTTAAATCATCTGTATTTAAACTCTTCTCTAGTTTTGCTTGTCGGATATAGAAAAGTTCTCTTCTAAGTGATGTTGAATCTTGTTCTAATGTTGCAATTGTGAGAATATCTTTTGATAAAGTATTGTAATAATTTTTCATTTTTTTTGGTTAAATAACCAGCAGTTGATAACAAAATAAGTAAAAGGTGAGAATTAGTACTACTAGTAAGCACAATCCTATCTTCTTTAATAGATTCATGAGGTTAAACGGATCATTTGTTTCGTTGGGATTCATTGATAAGTTTTTCATTTTGTTTAAGTAAGTTATAAATACAAATTTATACAAAGGGAACACTTTGGGTATAGGTATTTTTACGTGATTTAATTAGGCAGAAGGTTTTGGTACTTTATTTAAAAGTTAAATTATACTCGTTTGAACCGCTTAGTTTCTATCTTTGAGTTATATAAAGTACTAAAATATGATTAAAAAATTCTTGTGTCTATTTATCTGTCTACTATCAATCTCAACAAAGGCGTCTTTTATTTTGGTTCCAATGGATGAAACTACACAGGAAAATCATCTTAAAGCTTATGGAATTACTTTTTGGTGTTTAGAAAATAATTACAAAGCAAGCTGGTTACTCAATTATCGTGGCGGCTCATTTTTATTACCTGATGCTAATGAAATAAGAAAAGAATGTCAGATTAGAGGGGTTAGTTTTGAAGTTATTACCGATGGTGAGCAATTGATAATCTTAAATGAAATCGCAAGTCCCTCTCAGAATATGGAAACAGTGGTACTGGAAAAAGCACCTAAAATTGCAGTGTATACTCCCCAAGGAAAACAGCCGTGGGATGATGCTGTGACTTTAGTTTTAACGTATGCTGAAATTCCTTTTACCCCAATTTATGATGAGGAAGTCCTAAGCGATCAACTGTTGCTATACGATTGGGTACACTTGCATCATGAAGATTTTACGGGGCAATATGGGAAGTTTTATGGGGCTTATAAAAATACGCCTTGGTACATCGAGCAAAAGAAAGAGGCAGAAATACAGGCAACCAGATTAGGATATGTTAAAGTTTCTCAGGCGAAAGGAGCTGTCGCAAAAAAAATAAGAGATTTTGTAATTGGAGGCGGATTTATGTTTGCGATGTGCTCTGCAACAGATAGTTTTGATATTGCTTTAGCAGCCGATGGACTCGATATTTGTGAGGCCATGTTTGATGGCGATGCCAGTGAAGGAAATTATCAATCGAAGATGAATTTCAATAATTCGTTTGCTTTTAAAAATTTTACTTTGGAGCGAAAACCGGAACAATATGAATTTTCGGATATTGATATGACTTCGAAAAGAAGAATCTCTATGGAGAAAGATTATTTTACTTTAATGGAATTTTCGGCAAAATGGGATCCAATTCCAAGCATGTTAAGCCAAAATCACACGCAACTGGTAAAAGGTTTCATGGGGCAAACCACAGCATTTGATTCCGCTTTAATAAAATCAAATGTACTAATTATTGGAGCTTGTGAACTAAATGGAGAAGCACGTTACATTCATGGCCAAAAAGGAAAGGGAATGTTCACTTTTTATGGGGGTCATGATCCAGAGGATTTTCAGCATCAAGTGGGAGATCCGCCCACGGTTTTGGATTTGCATCCTAATTCGCCTGGTTATCGCTTGATTTTAAATAATGTACTTTTTCCTGCTGCGAGAAAGAAAAAGTTAAAAACGTAGTATAACACAAAAGCCAATCGATTACGATTGGCTTTTGTGTTTTTAGCCCTGCTGTCCGTTATATCTTTCTTTGCCTTTTTAGGCAGAGAAAGATATAACGGACAGCAGGATTAGCTTCTGGAAAAATTACACGATTCCGTGTTCGTTTTCTTTATCTAAATATTCCTGTACGATATCAATTGCATTGGTTACTACGTCGCTTAATGCAGTAATGAAGCTGCCTTCTTCGGCACAATTTATGGCGTGTTTTATTGCCTCAGTTTCTTTAGGGATAATTTCATAGGTTACTGTTTTGCCGGAACTATTAATGCCATCAAGTATTAAATTAATGATTTCGTCTTCGGTTCTTCCTCTCAGGTATTTTTCTTGTCTAATGATAATATGATCAAACATTCGCGCTGCAATATTGGCACATTCTCTTATGTCTTCATCACGTCTGTCACCTACACCAGCAATTATACCAATTTTTTTGGTAGCATCAACACTTTGAAGGTATTCCTCAACTCCCTTATAACCGGATGCATTATGAGCAAAGTCAATAAGTACTTTGAATTTTTTGAACTCAAAAATATTCATACGACCTGGAGTTTGTGCTGCACTTGGGATAAAAGTTTGTAACGACAAGCTGATATCTTCTGTTTTGAATCCCCATAAGTAACTCGCTAGAGTTGCCGCAAGTACATTAGCAATCATAAATTTTGCTTTACCGCCCATAGTTAAAGGAACGTGAGTGGCGCGTTCGATTCGGATTTTCCATTCTCCTTTTTTGATAGTTATATATCCATTTTCATAGACTGCAACGGTTTTTCCTTCCGCACTAAGCTTTTTGATAAATTCGCTATCTTCGTTTAAACTAAAATAGGCAACATTACAATTTAGATCTTGACCGAGTTTTACACAGTGTTCATCATCACCGTTCAAAACAGCCCACCCATTTTTCTTAATACTTTTGACCACAGTAGCTTTAACTCTAGCCAGATCGTCTAAAGTATGAATATCACTTAATCCCAAATGATCTTCCTGAATATTAGTGATAATTCCAATATCGCAACGGCTAAAACCCAAACCAGAACGAAGAATTCCACCTCTGGCAGTTTCTAAAACTGCAAATTCTACTGTTGGGTCTCTCAAAATATATTCTGCGCTCAGAGGTCCGGTTGTATCTCCTTTTTCCATCATATGATTTTGAATATAAATCCCATCAGATGTGGTGAATCCCACCTTAAAACCATTATTTTTCACGATATGTGCCAATAATCGGGTAGTGGTGGTTTTACCATTAGTCCCTGTTACAGCAATTATTGGAATACGACACGATTTCCCCGGAGGATATAACATGTCAATTACTGGCGCAGCAACGTTTCTAGGTAAGCCTTCTGATGGGGCCAGATGCATTCTAAAACCAGGAGCTGCGTTGACTTCCAGAATTACTCCACCATTTTCTTTTAACGGTTGTGTTAAATTCTCGGCCATAATGTCAACACCGCAAACATCCAGTCCAATTACTCTTGAAATTCTTTCAGCAAGGAAAATATTTTCTGGGTGCATCATATCGGTAACATCTACAGAAGTTCCACCGGTACTTAAATTGGCTGTAGATTTCAAAAACACAATTTCTCCGGTTCTAGGAATACTGTACAATGTATAATTTAGTTTTTCCAATAAATCTTCGGTGTCTCGGTCCACATCTATTTGAGTGAGCACATTTTCATGCCCGTAACCTCTTCTTGGATCTAAGTTGGTAGTGTCAATTAATTGCTGAATATTGTCCGTTCCGTTTCCTATTACGTGAGCAGGAACTCTTTTTGCGGCAGCAACTAATTTATTATCGATGACCAAAATTCTGAAATCGAAACCGGTTATGAATTTCTCTACGATAACACGTTTGCCATATTCCTGTGCAAAAGCTAAGCCGGAAACGGCATCTTCCCAATTGGTGACATTAATGGAAGCGCCTTTCCCGTGATTACCTCCCAAAGGTTTTAACACAATAGGATATCCAATTTTTTTTATTACTTCCGTTAGACTATCTTCATCAACACAAATGCTTCCGCTAGCTACAGGGATGGAGGCCATCTCCAACATTTTTTTGGTTTGTTCTTTGTTACAGGCAATATCTACGGCAATACTGCTGGTCTTACAGGTAATTGTAGCTTGAAAGCGCATTTGATTAACACCATATCCAAGTTGAACTAAAGAATTTGTACCGAGTCGTATCCAAGGAATATCTCTTGAAACAGCTTCTTCTACTATACTTCCTGTGCTTGGACCAAGGCGAACGCGTTCACGTATTTCACGCATTTTCTGCAAGTCGGCTTCCACATTATATTCTGTTCCGGCAATTAATGCTTCGGCGATAGCAACTGAGGATTCTGCTGCAAAAAGCCCAACATTTTCTTCAGTATAGCTGAAAACGACATTATAAGTACCAGGAGTTTTAGTTTCTCGGGTTCTCCCAAAACCAGTTTCCATTCCAGCAAGAGATTGAATTTCCAGTGCAATATGTTCAATAACATGACCCATCCAGGTTCCGCGTTCTACTCTGGAAAAAAATCCACCACGACAGCCTTCAGAACAACGGTGTTCAATCATGGAAGGGAACATAGCTTCAATACGCATTCTAAATCCGTCTATTTTGTTAGTAGGAAATTGTTCCATTTCTTCTAAATCCAAACGCATTTGGATTAATTTCTTTCTTTGAATACTCCAGATATTTGGACCACGCAGGGCTTGTATTTTAATTATTTTCATAAAAATTAGAAGATTATTTTTTGTGTAAAAAATAGTTTAATACTAAGGCTTAATTTTATTTTTAGCCAATATTGATCGGGATAAAAAATTAAATTACAATCAAATAATTCAATCTAAAATAAGATACAATGGAACTAAAGTAAAGTTTTTAGAATAGGAATCAAAATTTATTCTTTTAAAATTAATGAACATGGTTTGTGTGCAATTATTGAAAAAAAAATACAAGTTCAAAGTATCTTTTTATCTTTTTGGTTATTTTTGCCAGATGAATATACTAGGAAAACTAATAATTATAGGTGGTGCAGTAGATAAAGGGAGTTTTAGTGAAACTAATTTGGACAAGAATGCTACTAGCAATTTAAATTTTTTTGAAACAGGGATTTTAAGAAGGATACTAAATGAATCTAAACACAAAGAGAAATCACGCATAGAGGTCATTACAACGGCCTCTGTTATTCCAAGAGAAATAGGTCCTGAATATGTTAAGGCTTTTGAACATTTGAATGCTAAAAACGTAGCTATTTTACATATTGAAAGAAGAGAGCAAGCAGCAGAGGAAGAAGTATTGACCAGATTAAAAGCAGCGGATATTGTTATGTTTACTGGGGGCGATCAATTGCGATTGACCTCTATTTTAGGAGGAACTTTGTTTCATGATATTTTATTGGATAAATACCATAATGAAGAATTTATTTATGCAGGTACTTCTGCTGGAGCCGCCGCCGCCTCTAATAATATGATTTATCAAGGAAGTAGTTCTGAAGCTTTATTGAAAGGCGAAGTGAAAATTTCGAGCGGATTGGGATTAATAGATGGCGTTATTATCGATACTCATTTTGTACAACGTGGCAGAATTGGAAGACTTTTTCAAGCAGTTGTAGGGAATCCCAGAGTATTGGGAATAGGGCTTGGAGAAGATACAGGCTTGTTGATTACCAATAATAATGAAATGGAAGCGATAGGCTCTGGCTTAGTTATTTTGGTTGATGGTCGTGAAATAAAAGATACAAATTTGACAAAAGTAGAATTAGGGCAACCCATTTCCATCTCCCATTTGGTAACTCATGTCATGAGTAAATTTGACACTTATAATCTTGAAACGCATAAAATGCGGATTGAATCTTCTCATTATTTGTAGAACTGTGGTATAAATTAAAATGCTTTGATCGATTATGAAACTAATTATACATGGTGGTTTTTTCTCAGAATCATCCACCAGCAATGAAACAAAAGCTCACAAACAAAACGCTTTAGAACGAATTGTGAAAGACTCCTATGAATTTTTAAAAACGCACTCGGCTTTAGAAACTGTTGTCTATGCTGTTTCTCTTTTGGAAGATGATGAATTGTTTAATGCAGGAATTGGTTCCCAAATACAAAGTGACGGAAAAATTAGGATGAGTGCTGCTGTTATGGATGGCGAAAGTCAGAAAATGAGCGGAGTCATCAATATTGAAGAGGTTAAAAATCCAGTTCAGGTTGCGCACTTATTGATGCAATATGACGATAGAGTATTGGGTGGAAACGGAGCAACTAATTTTGCACGAGAACATGGTTTTGAATCTTTTTCAACTGAAATTAAACAACGCAGAGATGAATATACAGCAAAATTGAAATCAGTAGGGATAGGAACTGTTGGTTGTGTTGCTTTAGACCATAGCGGAAAAATTGCAGCAGCAACTTCAACTGGGGGAAAGGGATTCGAAATTCCTGGTCGTATTTCTGATTCAGCTACTGTAGCCGGTAATTATGCCAATGCATTTTGTGGTGTAAGTTTAACCGGAGTTGGAGAAGATATTGTGAGTAATGCTATGGCAGCAAAAATAGTAACTCGGGTTACTGATGGATTTACTCTTAAAGAGGCTTTTAGCAAAACCTTTACCGAATTAAAACAGTATGATGGCTTTGCAGGTGCAATATCCATTGATTTTCAGGGGAATATTTTTCATCAGGATTCTCATCCTTCGATGGTTTTTGCCAGTTTTGATGGCAATGAATTTGAAGTTTTTAATTAAATCTTTATTTCTTTTAAATCGATACTTTTAAACGCATTAATTTAAAAAAAATTCGAACCAAATGGGAACATGATCAGATACGGTTCTAGCCTTTTTTAACGAACTGAAATTTTTGTAAAAAAGAATTATTCCGGAATTGAGGGTTCTGACTTTTGAAGATTTGTAATATATATTATCAAATTCTGAGGCAAGGCAGTCATCAGTTTTACATTCTTTTTTCAGTGAGGTTTTTTGATTGACTAAAATGGACTGAAACCCCATTTTTTTCAAAGGATTAAAAACGGTGTGAGATTGAGGACAATTAAAATCTCCTGCAAAAATTAGATTTAGAGTTGGATATTCATCGGGTAAAAACTTAAAATATTTAATTTCGGTTTCGGGTTGTCTTTTTTTTGTAATAGCATGAAAATTTACTGCTGTAAACTGTTTGTTATCATATTGAAATGTGCAAAAATACGGTTCCCGTTCTATCTCTAAGTGGTATTTTTTTTCAAGCCATGCCTTTCCAATCTTTTTTATTTTACTCGTCTTCCAAAGATAGGCATATCGTTCCGTTTTATAGACGCTTCCGCTGGTTGGGCTACTAATAGCATAATCCCATTTGGTTCCTTTACGATTGAGTTCCGCGGCTAATCTAGCTACAGCTTGAGTACCGCCACGACCCGCTACAACCTCTTGAATAGCAATAATATCATACCTATCAAGCGTGTTGGCGATATAGTTTATTGTTTCTTTGGTTTTAGAATTCCCCATGTTTTCAATATTCCAGGAAAGAAGCCTGATTTGGGCAAAAATGCAGAGTGGAATAAATAGGAATAAGAGCAAATAAAAAAATTTCAATTTAATCAAGTTGGTAAATATTGCAAGATGTAAAGGTCAAAAAAATCACACTTCTTATAAGTAAATTAACTATACAATAGTACTATTTATTTTTTACATAAATAATAAACTAAATAAATAATACAGATTACACCTATTGTAATAACGGCTATATGTGTAGAAAATAATAGATTAAATTTTAAAGGAAGTACGAATTTCATTGCTCGTTTTTTTAATGGTATAAAACTATTCTACTACAAAAGGTATTGGCTTTTTATTCTTAGAAGGAAGCAAAAATTTATTTTAGTTTGGTTCCAGATAGTATAGTACGATTTTTAGAATACATAATTTTTCCCTTCTTATTTCTTGAAGATCGTGTTATTGGATTTTTATTTTTGAAAGCATCAGAAGAGTTTTTAATGTTTTTTTGGGGATTAAATTTTCGGGATGCTTTAATTAGATCTTCTTGTGAATCAAATTTTTTATTATTTTGAAGAGTTATAAAAATAGTGTTTTCTTTGTTTATTGGATTGTTTTTATATTTAAGTTTTGTTGGGTATGCGAAAAGTATGATCAAGAATACTACGCCTAATAAAACAGTTATTCTCATTGTGTAAGTATATGTATTCAAAACTGTATTCAATATTTTTTAATTGGATTCTGAACTTTTATTTATTGAATTTTTTAATTGTTTAAGTGTATTTCCTTAAAGAGATTGGCTGTAATTTTGGAATATCCAATTAACAATTTAAATGGAGAACTTGAAAAAGAGTAATTAAAAAACAGAAGGCAAAATTGGATGGAAATCTATTCATTATTCATAAATATTATAATAGATAGGTTTAAATTAGTTGAACGTTTTGATTTTTTTAAATTTTTATCCAATTACTGGCAATCCAGTCTAATAATTGGGCTCTGTATACTTCATTCTCTAATGAGGAATGCTGTAAAAACCCTTCCACTTTTTGAAAACTTGCTTTTGTTTTGGGAACTTTATATTTTTTTAGGAACTCATTACAGAAATGGATTACCTCAAATTCTTCTGTTTTATCAACATACAATTGGTCCAGAATTTCAATATTATCTGGATTGTTGACTAAATCAATTGTTTGTGAATATCCTGTAAATGCTAAGTCTTCTCTAGTGAAATTTGCCATTTTTTATACTCTTAAAGTTATTGAATACAAACCTAACTTCTTTAAGAATGATATCTTTACGGGAAACCGTAAAAGCATCTTTTATTTTAAATATAATTTAAGAAAGATTAGGGGTTTCAATTAAAAAGTCAAATATTGGTTAAAACGAAATAGTGAAAAAACTACAAGAATTAAAATTTTGGTTTAGTTTTTTTATCTTTTAAAGTAATGGAAGAATTAGACTAATCCGAGGTCTTTAGTAATGGCTATAAGATGTACATTATTCGTAGCTTTGAAGTATACTTTTAGTTTATTAATGCGTTTTTCTAAACTGCTGCTCCCATTAGGAATGATTCTGGAATCTTTAAATTCAAATGAAATCTCGTCCAGAGTGAATCCTTTAGATAAGGACTTTAAAAGCGCAATATCATAGGCTTCAATTTCTATGAGCGATTTGTCTTTCATGGCATGATTGATTTCGGAAGTTAATTTGATTTCTTCATTGTTGTAAACATGATCAATGGCTTTTTTGAGTTCTGGAATACTGTCTCTGCCTTTAGATATGTAGGCGTTTATTCCTAAATTATTGAAGAGGGATTTTACTCTAAAAGATTTGTCTTCAATAGAAAATACAATTATCTTGATCTCTGGTTGTACTTTTCTTGCAGCTTCAATAAGTTCTTCACCAGAATTTAGTCTATTCTCACGATGGTCTTTTTTAAATGACAGATCGCTGATTAGTAAGTCATACGGAATCCCATCATACAGAGCTTTTTTAATTTTCAAAAAAGCATCATCACAATATTTAGAATGGTGAATCTCTGTAATAGAAAGGTCTTCCAGCGCATGGACAACGGCAATACTGATACTGTCTAGATCTTCGGCAACTAAAACTTTATGAAACATAAGCATTTGTGTTATATTGGAAAAATAAATTGGATTTTAAATCCTGTATTGGATTTCGTATCAAAAGTAATGGTTCCTTTTATAGCACGAATACGGTTTTCCACATTTAGGAGCCCATTTTTTGAATTTAATTCATTATTTCCTATTCCAATTCCATTATCAGTGTAATCGATTTGCAATTTATTTTTATTTTCTTTAAATGTTAGCACTACTAAGCTGCATTTACTATGCTTTTTCATATTTACAAGTAATTCTTGAAGTACGCGATAAACAATAATTTTTTTATGATTTTCCAAAGTTGACCAAGTTATAGTGTCGATCCCAATGGTTAATACATTGACCATATCAGTATTAAATCCAGACATCATTTCTTTCAAGTGAGAAAGAAATAAAGATCCCGTTTCTATTGTGTTGTTTTCTCTGGAGATATTTCGAGTTCTGGAATAGATACCATCCAGATTAGTTAGTAATATTTCTTTATTTTGGCTCTCTGATAAATCTTTTGTTTCAGCAAAAGCGATACTTTGGTATATATCATTTGCTAATTCATCATGAAGTCTTTTTGCAATTCGAATCTCCGTATTGTAAGTTGCTTTTGTTTTCTCTTTATTATTCTTTGCCACAAGGAGATTAGAGATGAAAAGACTTATTAAAATTATTGTCCCAACTACACCATAAAACAGTAAATTTCTATTTTGCTCTTTTTCTTCCTGTAGTATTTTTTGAGCTTTTAGTTTTAAATTTTCCTCTTTTTCTTTTGTGGAATCGTACCTGATTTTTGCAAATTGATTTTTTGCCTTTTGTCGTATTTTATTTATACTATCATTGATTTGCAGATAGAGAAGAGAGAATTTTTTTGATTGGTTTACAGGTGTATTTTTTATCAGTAACTCCAAGCATTGTAAACGGTCATCAACACTATTTAGCGTAGTTGCTTTTTCATATGCCAAATGAGCATAAGTATCGGATAAACTTGGATTTTTTTCTTTATAAAACAATGAGAGATAATAGAAACATGAATTCATTCCCCGGTGATCTTTTATACGAATTCTTATTTTTAGGGATCTATTTAAATAGCTTAAGGCTCTTGAATCTCCTACTTTGTAGTATGAATACCCTAAATTACAGAGTACTCTAGAAAATGTTTCGTTATTATTTAATACCTCTCTTTTTAAAGTTAAAGGGTAGAGAATTTGTATAGCATGTTTATAATCTCCTTTTTCTATATATATTACAGCTATATTGTTCTTTGTATCTGATTTTCGCAGTTCATCGTTTTTTAAATTTAATGCCTTGGCGTAATAATATAGTGCTTTTTGATAATCTTGTGTGCACAAGTAATTAATCCCAAGAATAATATAAATGTTCCACTTATATTTAGGATTTGTAGTTTTTTCTAAAATTGGGAGCGCTTCCATAGCTGTAGACTCACTTCCTGCATAATCACCTTGATTTTGTTGAATAGTAGCTAAGTTTGATATTGAATAAATGATTTTGGAAATGTCGTTATTTACATAACTAGCAGATTTTGCTTTGCTAAAATAAAAATAAGAACTATCATATTCTGATTTTTCAAAAAAATTGTCACCAAGTTCAATAAGTCTATCAATTTCAACTGTACTGTGTTTTTTTATGATAGTATTCTCCTCCCTTTTTTTACAGGATTGAAGCAGTAAGAAGGTGGTTGATAATAAAAACCAAAAGATTAAATGTGTTTTTTTTGAAGCCATCTTTCGAAATTACAGAAATTAATTAGATATATTGGAAGTTTTTGAGTGCTATATTTTTTATTTTTAGACACAAAAAAACCCCAATCTTACGACTGAGGTTTTCTATATAAGTAAGTAATGTAAATTGAGTTGATAAAAAACGTTTATTTTACTTTATTAAGTACTGCTTTGAAAGCTTCTGGGTGATTCATTGCTAAATCAGCAAGAACTTTACGGTTCAATTCGATTCCGTTAGCTTTTACTTTACCCATAAATTGTGAATAAGACATTCCTTCCAATCTAGCTCCAGCGTTGATACGTTGAATCCATAAAGCACGGAAATTTCTTTTATTCACTTTTCTGTCACGATAAGCGTAGCACATTGCTTTCTCTACCGCATTCTTAGCAACTGTCCAAACGTTTTTACGTCTACCAAAGAAACCTTTGGCTTGCTTCATTATTTTTTTTCTTCTTGCTCTTTTAGCAACTGAATTTACCGATCTTGGCATAATTTTGATGTGTTTTTGTAGCAGGCGGCTTGAATTGAATCAAAAGCACTTAATGGCCATACTCCAAGGTTATTTTAAATTGTTTTAACCTAAAGATTATTTAGTCAAAAGTATTCAAAGTTGAATGTCGAAAGTCTTTTAAGACCTTTGACTTTACAACTTTAAGCCTTAATTAAATAATTCTTAATTGTTGTTTGATGCTTTTCATATCTGTTTTGTGAACTAGCGCAGAGTGTGTCAATGCTAATTTACGTTTTTTAGATTTTTTAGTCAAGATATGACTTTTAAAAGCATGCTTTCTTTTAATCTTTCCAGAACCAGTAACTTTAAAACGTTTCTTGGCGCTAGATTTGGTTTTCATTTTAGGCATTTTTTCCTAGTATTTTAATTTATTCTTACTTACTTATCTTTGGTCTAAAGTATGAATGTCTAAAGTATGATTGTCAGTAGCTGGCTTTCTTACTTTAAGACTTTTGACTTTAAGACTTATTTCTTTTTCTTAGGAGCAATGAACATAATCATTCTCTTTCCTTCAAGAACAGGCATTGCTTCTACTTTACCAAATTCTTCCAGATCTGTGGCTAATCTCAATAATAAGATTTGACCTTGATCTTTATAAATGATTGAACGTCCTTTAAAAAATACAAAAGCTTTCAATTTTGCACCTTCTTTTAAGAATTTTTCCGCATTCTTTCTTTTAAACTCATAATCATGCTCATCTGTTTGGGGCCCAAAACGAATCTCTTTAACGACTACTTGTGTAGATTTCGCTTTCAGGATTTTATCACGTTTCTTTTGCTCGTAAACAAATTTCTTGTAATCCATTATTTTACAAACTGGAGGCTCCGCATTAGGAGATATCTCTACTAAATCCAGTTCGAATTGATCCGCTAATCTTAAAGCTTCCGAAAGTTTAAAAACTCCTGGTTCAATATTCTCACCTACAAGTCTTACTTCTTGTACACCACGAATAAGATTATTTATTCTATGTGCATCCTTTTTTTCTACGCGAGGTTGATAACCTCTGTTGCTTCTTATTGCTATGACTTTATAATTTAAGTTAAACTGTAAATACTTTTAATGTTTTGTTGATTTCTTCATTTACAATAGCAACAAATTCTTCTATTGTAACGGTGATATTTCCTTTTCCTTCTTGTCCATGACGACGGATAGAGATTGTACCATTTTTCTCCTCTTCCTCACCTACAATCAACATAAACGGTGTTTTTTGCATTTCGGCATCTCTGATTTTCTTCCCGATTGTCTCGTTTCTATTGTCTACCAGGGCGCGAATTTCGTGATTTTCTAGCAAATCTAAAACTTTTTTCGCATATATTTCATATTTCTCGCTCAAAGACAATATTATAGCTTGTTCTGGCATCAACCATAGCGGGAAATTTCCTGCAGTATGCTCTAATAAAATAGCGATAAATCGTTCCATGGATCCAAAAGGAGCACGGTGAATCATCACAGGTCTGTGTAATTCGTTATCAGATCCTTTATAGGTCAAGTCAAAACGTTCCGGTAGGTTATAATCCACTTGAATCGTTCCTAATTGCCATTGTCTTCCCAAAGCATCTTTTACCATAAAATCCAATTTTGGACCATAAAAAGCAGCTTCTCCATATTCAACTACGGTGTTCAAGCCTTTGTCTGCAGCAGCATTTATAATTGCATTTTCTGCTTTTTCCCAATTTTCGTCAGAACCAATATATTTATCTCTATTTTCTTTGTCTCTTAAAGATATTTGAGCGGTAAAATTTTCAAAACCTAATGAGCCAAAAACATACAACACCAAATCGATTACTTTCTTAAACTCTTCATCGAGTTGTTCTGGAGTACAAAAAATATGTGCATCATCTTGTGTAAAACCTCTTACACGAGTTAAGCCGTGTAATTCTCCACTTTGTTCGTATCGGTAAACGGTACCAAATTCAGCATAACGCTTTGGTAAATCTTTGTACGACCAAGGACGTACATTATAAATTTCACAGTGATGAGGGCAGTTCATCGGTTTTAGCAAAAACTCTTCTCCTTCTGCAGGTGTAGTGATTGGTTGAAAACTATCTGCACCGTATTTCGCATAATGTCCTGAAGTTACATACAGTTCTTTTTGACCAATATGTGGGGTTATTACTTGCTCATATCCGCCTTTTTTTTGTGCTTTTTTCAAAAACTGTTCTAATCGATCTCTCAAAGCGGCTCCTTTTGGCAACCATAAAGGTAAACCTGCACCAACTTTTTGTGAAAAAGCAAATAATTCTAATTCTTTGCCTAATTTTCTATGATCACGACGCTTTGCCTCTTCTAGTAAGAGAAGGTATTCTGTCAGCTCTTTTTGTTTTGGAAATGAGGTTCCGTAAACACGGGTCAGTTGTTTGTTTTTTTCATCACCACGCCAGTATGCACCGGCTACACTCATGATTTTCATCGCTTTGATTATTCCAGTATTTGGAATATGACCACCACGGCACAAATCAGTGAAAGTAGAATGATCACAAAATGTAATGGTACCATCCTCAAGATTCGAAATCAATTCGGTTTTATAAACGTTGTCTTTATATAATTCTAAAGCAGCTGCTTTAGAAACTGGGCGTAATTTAAATTCATGTTTTTCTCTTGAAATTTCAAGAACCCGATCTTCAATCTTCTTGAAGTCAGCATCCGTGATTTTTTGATCTTCAAAATCTACATCGTAATAAAATCCATTTGAAATCGCTGGTCCAAGAGTTAATTTTATCCCGGGATACATTTCTTCAAGAACTTGCGCCATGACATGTGAAGTAGAGTGCCAGAACGCTTTCTTTCCATCGGCATCATTCCAGGTGTACAATGTAAGACTTCCGTCCGTCGTCAAAGGAGTTGTTGTTTCCACAGTTGTACCATTAAAAGAAGCCGAAATTACATTTCTGGCAAATCCTTCACTAATGCTTTTAGCAACATCCATGGGAGTTACTTCTGGAGCAAATTCTCTAATTGACCCGTCGGGCAAAGTAATCTTAATCATTGTTTGATATTTTAAGAATGCAAATATAGACCATTACAAAAACACAAACAATATATAAGTAAGGTTTGTTAGTCTAAACAGTATAATCTAAAGCGTTTAATTAGAATCAATGTTTTTTGAAAAATAATTTTCTGTATAGTGCATAAATTATAGCCAACGATTCCCTAAATAAAGGATCTTAGGTTTCAATACTATTCAATAAATAGTTCATGTATCCAATGCTGTTGAATTCAAAACTATAAATCTATTTTTTTTAGTTCTTTGTAATTGGCATACAAACGGCGTAATAAAATTCCATACAATACTCTGTAAAACAACCAGAATGCTCCTATAAAAACGATACTTGTAACAATTAAGAAACCTACTGTAATAGCCATGACTTTGGTATTTGCGTCAATTTGGCTCTTTAATGCATTCATTTCAGGATTATATGCAAATGCAATTACAAATCCAATAATCAAACTTAAAATTAGCATAGCTAAATTGTACCAAACATAATATTGAACCGTTCTGCGGGTTTTGAGGATATCTTGCATCAGTTGTTTGGTGGCAGCGGTGGTCGAAATCAAAATGTAATTTTTATAAAACAAATAAATAAAAATCAATATTACTGCATAATTAAAATAGGTCAATACTTCAAAATATGGAATTAATTCAACATGATTTATTCTCTTCAAATACTCATCTGAGTTGAAACAAACACTAAGGCAAGTCCAAAACAAAACCTCTAAAACGCTGATAATCAATATCCATTTCACTATCGAAGATGATTTTTTATGGATCATTTTGTAAATCTCAATTTCCGATACTTGGTCAAAAGAATTATCATTCTTCTGCCAGTCTTTTTTTAATAAATCCAGCTCTTTCATATTCCTAATGGATTTAATATTTTTTTTAATTTCCCTTTTATTCTATTCATTTTAACCCGGGCATTTACTTCGCTAATTCCTAATGTTTCTGATATTTCATGATAATCTTTATCTTCGAGATACATAAATATTAATGCTTTTTCAATGTCATTCAACTGATAGACCGCATTGTACATTAGTTTTAATTGTTCCTCCTCTTCATAGTCATATTCTACATCATTCAGGAAATGGTGTCGTCCTTCAAACTCGATAGTATTTATGGATCGTTTTGTTTTTCGATACAAAGTAATAGCAGTGTTTAAAGCGACGCGGTAGGCCCAAGTAGAAAACTTACTGTCGCCTCTAAATTTTGGAAAAGCCTTCCACAACTGAATTGTGATTTCCTGAAACAAATCTTTGTGTGCATCTTCACCATTAGTATACAACCTACAAATCTTGTGGATTATATTCTGATTTTCCTGCAGCTGCTTTACAAAAGAATGTTCTAGATTATCACTCATATATACGTTAGTAAGTCAATACGGGTTTTTGTTACACGGTAGGATCTTTTTTAGTAGCACAAATTTTCTATTCATCAAAAAGACTCGTCCCGCTGTTCATTTCAATCTTTATTTTCTGAGAAAATCAAAAAAATAAAGGATTTTCAATGCCATCGGGGCTAATTTACGCCTTTTGTTCTAGTAATGTGTATTCCACAAAACAAAAAGAATATGCCTTTTGGATAGGATTTTCCTTAAGCAACGACATTTTAACCTCAATGGTAATTACAAATGGGGTTCGAAAGAACGTTTGTATTAAAATTATAAGATTAAGCTACGGTATTAGATAGGTATAATTTAATTTTGCAAGGACTAATGGTTGATGTAATAAAAAAGCCTTTTATGAAATTCATAAAAGGCTTTTGGCACTTTGATTATTGATGATCTATTTTTTACAATCAGAATAATCAACATTAAAAGTATATTTTTTATCATTTACTTTTTTAACAGAAGGATTATTTCTGTGGTCCGGTTTGTAAGCTGCTCCTGTTCCTAAATCTATACCAATACCTAATAATCCGAATGAGAAAACACTTAAAATAAAGTTTCCTGTTCTGAAGGCATTATTGAAGGTTTGCTTTTTAGCATCACAACCATCTTCTTTTAATTCTACATTTAATACTTTGTTTCTTGGAAATAAAGCAGTTACTTGTCCATTACCCATTTTTTGGCCATCAACATAAATTTCTGCATTTGGACGGTCTTTAGCAACGATTGTGCCTTCATATTTACTTCCTCCAAACATAACACCACAGCTGTTTAACAAAACTAGCATTGATAATGAGACCACAACAGTTGAAATTCTTTTTTTCATAATTGAAAGATTTTTTTTTAAAGTTTAAATTAATTATGTAGCTAAATTAGTAATAATAATACTGTAAATGCAAATATTTTTTTAACTTTTAATTACTGATAATTTACATTGAGTTATATAAAAGTCATTGGAGGCAAATTTCTTAAATCTTCACTAACTTTGGAATTCATCACATTATTTTAAATATGAACATCCCAAATTCAACTTTACCCAGAATAGTAATTATAGGCGGTGGTTTTGCAGGAATTGCACTGGCCAAAAAATTAAAAAATAAAAAAGTTCAGGTTGTTCTTTTAGACAAACACAATTACCATACTTTTCAACCCTTGTTATACCAAGTGGCTACTGGAGGATTAGAGGCGGGTTCTATAGCTTATCCCATCCGTAAAGTAATTCAGGAATATGATGATGTCTATTTTCGGCTTACTAACGTTCAGGAAATTGATGCCAAAAATCAAAAAGTAATTGCCGAAATAGGTGAATTAAGTTATGATTATTTGGTAATTGCTACTGGTTCTAAAACCAATTATTTTGGAAATAAAGAGATTGAGCGTAATAGTATGGCTATGAAAACCATACCGCAATCGCTGAACATTAGAAGCCTTATCCTTGAAAATTTTGAACAAGCAGTTCTCACCACAGATGTTGTTGAACAAAATAGTCTGATTAATTTTGTACTTGTAGGTGGTGGCCCAACAGGAGTAGAGCTTTCAGGGGCTTTAGCCGAAATGAAAAAAGCCATTCTGCAAAAAGATTACCCTGACCTTGATATTGCCAAAATGGAAATCAATCTCATTCAAAGTGGGGATAGAATCCTAAATACGATGAGCGAGGCATCTTCACAAGCCGCAGAAAATTTTTTAACTAATTTAGGCGTGAAAATTTGGAAAAACGTTCGTGTCACTAATTATGATGGACGCACCATAACCACAAACTCCGATTTAACTTTTGAAACGGCTACCGTTATCTGGACTGCAGGAGTCCAAGGTGCTCTTGTTGCAGGATTGGATGCAAAAGCACTGGTTGAAAAAGTAGAACGTATTCGGGTAAACGCATTCAATCAAGTAATAGGATACGATAACATTTTTGCCGTAGGTGATATCGCATCGATGGAAACTGAAATTTATCCAGAAGGACATCCCATGATGGCGCAACCCGCAATGCAGCAAGGAGAATTATTGGGTGAAAACTTAATTAAGTTAATAAAAAAACAACCTATGGACCCTTTCGAATACAATGACAAAGGTTCGATGGCAACTATAGGAAGGAACAAAGCCGTTGTTGATTTGCCGAAGTATCATTTCAGTGGTGTTTTTGCCTGGTTTGTCTGGATGTTTGTCCACTTATTTTCACTGATAGGATTCAAAAATAAGGCCGTCGTTTTCTTGAATTGGGTGTACAACTACATTCGATTTGACCGAGAAGGAAGATTAATTATCAGGCCCTACAAGAAGAAAAGTTTCATGACATTTACGAGTGATGAAGTGTAATTGGCAAAAACTATAAAGTCAAATGTAGAAAGTTTTTATAGTAGATTGTTATTTTACTATAAGACTTTTGACTTTTAAACTTTAGGATTGAAAATCTTTTTCCTTATAATAATTTACCATTAAATTCACGAATTTACTATAGCCTTCTATACCGTCTTTTTGTTGGTTGACTTTTAAAAATTGATCATAAAAAGCATGGAAACCCTTGTCGATAATCGTATCGTATTGCTTCCAGAATTCCTCACTTTCCTTGTAGTTTTTCAAGATTCCGGGATGAACGGTTTGTAGCAGTTGTTTGAAAATTGTCTCGTCCCGAGCCTGCCAATTTCCTAAACAATAACGCAAAGCCATACTGTATCCAGAATATTGAATGTAGATATTGTCATTTTTTATTGAAGCTAAAAATCCAATAAAATTGCATTCGCTTTCGCTGGCATAGCCTATTTGGTGCGCCATTTCATGGTTAGTTGTCATGGGGAAGCTATACATCGGTGCTAGATAATTGACTTGGGCTTCATTGGTAAACGGATTCAAATAGCCTCCAAAACCCATGTAGGTCAGAGGTAAACTGAGGAGTGATTTCTTTGTGCTCAACTTGGAGTATGAAAAATAAGGGTAATCTGCAGCTAGGTTTTTGTATCCATTCAGACTCATTTTGAAAGCCTGTTCTTGCGAGTAAGGGAACACCACTTTTAAACGCTCATTTTTTGTGATTTGAGTTTGAATTGCATTGGTTTTGCTAATTATTTTTTGAGTGAAAGCCAATAAATCTGCATCCGAATATTCTTTTTGAATATCCATTTTTTCAAAAAGTGGCTGGCGGTAATAGTTGAAAGCCCATAGCGAATGAAATAAAAAATAAAATACGGAAATACAACTTAAAATGGATAAAACAGACGTTTTCCATTCGGATCTCCATGTTTTTCGTTTGTTCCAAAACCATTTAATAATCAAAAAAATAATAATAAAATAAAGGCAATCCCCTACAGAAAAAGGAATTCTCCCTAAAAGAGTTCTTGAAAATTTGGAAAGTATTGGATATAGCCCATTGCTGTATAAGTGTTCTACTTGTTGTGGGAAATAAGGCAGAATCTGTAAAATTATTATTTGGGCCAATAGAAAAAAGGAAAGAAAATATTTTGTTCTCACAGGATGAATTTTGATGTCGTAAATATAATTACAATATCAATTAGTATCGATAAAGAAATTAAACTTTGTAACTTTGAGCTTTGTAAATGTAAACCTCAAATAAAAATAAATGAGTCAAGAAATAAGAAATCTGGAACCTAAAGCACTTTGGAATAAGTTTGCCGATTTGAATGCTGTACCTCGTCCTTCCAAAAAAGAAGAGCGTGTGATTGAGTTCATGAAAAATTTTGGGAACAGTCTTGGATTGGAAACTTTTGAAGATGAAATTCGCAACGTAATTATCCGCAAACCGGCTACTGCTGGAATGGAAAACCGAAAGCCGATTGTTCTTCAAGGGCATTTGGATATGGTGCATCAAAAAAACTCAGATACCATTTTTGATTTTGATACCCAAGGGATTGACATGTATGTCGATGGTGACTGGGTTCGTGCCAGAGGTACTACTCTTGGTGCGGATAACGGGCTTGGAGTTGCCACAATTATGGCAGTTTTAGAAAGTACTGATATTCCGCATCCTGCTATCGAAGCTTTGTTTACTATTGATGAAGAAACGGGAATGACGGGTGCTTTGAATTTAAAAGGAGGAATTCTTCAAGGGCAAATTCTTTTGAACTTAGACACGGAAGAAGATGATGAAATCGATATTGGTTGTGCAGGAGGAATTGATGTGACGGCAACTGCAGAGTATGATGAAGACGAAACTCCGGAAGGTTCTGTAGGGTATACGATTACAGTAAAAGGATTGAAAGGCGGTCATTCAGGAATGGATATTCATAAAGGTTTAGGCAATGCCAATAAAATCATGAACCGATTATTATTTGATGGTTTTGATAATTTTGGTTTGCAAATTTCCGAAATAAAAGGAGGGAGTTTGCGTAATGCAATTCCGCGTGAAAGTGAAGCTAAAGTAATTATCGCCCAAGTGTACGACGAAGCTTTTGTTTTTGATATGCAACAGATTGTAAACGAAATCAAGACAGAGTTTAAAACAATGGAACCTACTTTGGAAGTTGTTTTTCAAAAAATGGAAACCCTTCCTGCTAAAGTAATGCCTTCTATTGCTCAGTTTTACTTTGTGAGAGCTATGTATACGGCACATAATGGTGTGTATAGGATGAGTGCAGATTTGGAGGACTTAGTAGAGACTTCAAATAATATTGCCAAAGTAAGTATAGGGGCAGGAAAGCTTTCGGTACAATGTTTAACGCGTTCGTCTGTTGAAACGTCAAAATTTGATCTGGCAAATGCCTTGCGATCTGCTTTCGAATTAATGGGTTGTGAAGTAGAATTTTCCGGCTCTTATCCTGGATGGACACCAAACTCAAACTCAGGGATTTTAGATGTTTTGGTAGGGATATACGAAAAACAAAATAATGAAAAACCAAAAGTAGTGGCGTGTCATGCAGGACTAGAATGTGGTATTTTGGGAACTAATTACCCTGAGATGGATATGATTTCTTTTGGGCCAACAATTCATGGCGCACATTCGCCTGATGAAAGAGCTAGTATTTCCTCTTCACAAAAATTTTGGAAATTTGTATTAGAGATTTTAGCCAATATACCAGTGAAGTAAAATTTATTGTTCAAGATAAAAAAATAGTGTTCAGTATCAAAAATACTGAACACTATGCTTTAGATACTAAGTACGAGTTTTTAGTCTCTTTTCGGACTATTTTTTTTGTCTCTTTTTTCTTCTTTCTTTTCTTTTGCCGTTTTTAAAGGCTCTTTCTTAGCTGTTTTCTTCGCGTCTTGACTTTTTGCCATGATATGGATATTTAAATTTTGGTTGTATGTTTTTGATAGTAGTAAATGTAAAAAATATTTTTGATTTGTTTTAAATATTATATCAAAAAATCCCCATCAATGATTAATAATTCGGTGCCTTGGGTTGAAAGGGAGCGGTGTGAACTCAAATTATCAGACACTACATAAGTCATTCCTTTTGATAATTGAATTTGTTCCCCACTTTCAAGTTCGCTACTGAAAGCTCCTTCAAGACAATGCACAATATGTCCTTTTTGACACCAATGGTCAGCTAAATAACCATTAGAGTAAATCACTTTGCGTATCCGAAGTCCGCCAATTTGAAACGTTTGCCAATGTACGGTCCCCGTGTCTCCGTTGTGTTCCGTTTTTTCGATTGTATCCCAATTAATGGTTTGGAAAGGTATAGTAGACATAGTTTTTATTTATTTATTTATTTAATTCCCATTAGAATTCAAAGCTAACACCTTTAAAATTAAAATTCCCCAACTGCTTTTAGGAATTGGGGAATGCTTTAATGTGTTGAAAAGAGTAATCATAAAGCAATAGCTTTTTATTTTTTCTTTAAAACCTTATATTCTTCATAGCAACCACTTATGGCATCCATGATTTGTAAGTCGTTAGCTGTTTTTATAAAAGATTCAGAGTAGTTGCAGCGTTGTAAAATTTCAGCAATCTCATTTTTATCTACGCCCAAAAGCACGGATATGGTTTCTCTGTCAAATTTAGATTCTAAAAGATTCCGTACCGTGTCATCTTTCTTCATTTCTTTCAGTTTCTTGAGCTCTTTTGGATTTTTACCAAAAAAATTATAAAGTACATCTGCGGGATTAAAGATGGAACCAAGAACTCTTCCAAACGCATTAGGAGAATATTCACCTGCCTCATATCCTTGAGTTAATCCGGAAATGCTATACCTGAAATTTTCTCTTACGGGTATGATTTTAGTGTCTACTTCTAAATAGCCTGTTAAGTTAAAGGGACGGATTACTACTTCTTCAAGTGCTATGGCTTTTTCGGTAAGCTGTATTTTAGTGCTTTTATTTTTGATCCAGTCATTAGTAACTCGAATACGTAACGATTGAAATCCCAGACTCGTTACATGTAAGGTGTCATTAAGTTGTACATCTATTACAAAATATCCTCTAGAATCAGTAGTTGCGCCTCTAACTTTATTAATATTAATAATGTTGACGCTAGTTATGGGTTCTTTGGTTGTGTTGCTAATGATGATACCATTAACTTTTTGGGAGGGTTCTTTAACTTGCGCAAATGCGGTTGCAGAAAATAGTAAAAAAAAGAAAACTACAAAATATTTCATAAACTGATTTAAAACTTTAAAAGTAATAAAAGTGTATTAGATATTTTGTAGTTTCAATATAATTATAAGAAAATTAACAATGAATGTTAGTCTTTTCTTGGTCTTCTTGGTCTTGGTGCATCTCCAAACCCTTCAGAACGTCTTGGAGCTCTATCAGAACTACCTTCGTTTCTTGGAGCTCTATCAGAAAAACCACCTTCTCTTGGAGCTGAGCTTCTTCCGCCGAAACCACCTTCTCTAGGAGCCGAACTTCTTCCGCCAAATCCACCTTCTCTTGGAGCAGAACCTCTGTCGCTTCTAAATCCGCCTGAACCTTCTTTTCTTGGAGCAAAACTTCCTTCTCTTCTTGGAGCAGCACTTCTTCCGCCACCAAAACTTCCACCAGAGCTTCTTCCGTTATGGTCACGTCTTCCGCCACCATCATTTTTAGAAATTTCAACATTGATTCTACGTCCTTCTAATTGTACGTTGTTCAATACTTCCATTACTTTATCAGTATGTTCTGGATCAGTGTTAAAGAAAGAGAATCCTTCTTTTACATCTACTTTGAAAACGTCATCACGACCTAAGTCTAATGTTTCTTTCAAATAATCTTTCAATGACATCCAATCAAAGTTATCTCTAGAACCTATGTTCACAAAATATCTTGTTGCACCGCCGTTGTTATTTTCTCTTGGAGCACCATCTCTATCATCACGTTCCCGTCTTTCAGAACCTGAAGCTTGATTAGAAAGGTCTCTTGTTTTCTTGTAGTAATTGATAAAACGATTGAATTCAACCGATACCATTTTCTTGATTAATTCTTCTTTTGATAAATCTTCAAGTACACTGTTTATTGCAGGAAGATAGTTGTCAATTTCGTGATCAACTTCTACGTCTTTAATTTTATTAGCTAAGTGTAACAATTGGATTTCGCAGATTTCGATTCCAGAAGGAATTGTTTTTTCTTCGAATTTTTGTTTGATGATTCTTTCAATTGAAGAAATTTTACGCAATTCACTTTTAGTGACAATTACAATAGAAGTTCCTAATTTACCAGCACGACCAGTACGACCAGAACGGTGATTGTACGTTTCTATTTCGTCAGGTAATTGGTAGTTTACAACATGAGTAATGCTATCAACGTCAATTCCACGAGCAGCAACGTCAGTCGCTACCAGCATTTGGATTTGTCTTCCTCTAAAAGATTTCATTACACCATCACGTTGCGCTTGAGATAAATCTCCGTGCAATGCAGCAGCACTGTATCCGTCTTCTACTAATTTTTCGGCAACAGCTTGCGTATCTCTTTTAGTACGACAAAAAACTACAGAAAAAATGTCTGGATTAGCATCAGCTAAACGTTTCAAAGCTTCGTAACGGTCACGTGCATTTACAAGGTAAAATTCGTGAGATACTGTAGCAGATCCTGAATTTTTAGCACCAACTGTAATTTCAATTGGATCAGTCATAAATTGTTTTCCAATACGTGCTACTTCAGCAGGCATTGTTGCGGAGAACAACCATGTGTTTTTTTCGTCTGGCGTAGTAGAAAGGATGTTTACGATATCTTCGTAGAAACCCATGTTCAACATTTCGTCAGCTTCGTCAAGAATACAATAGTTGATTTGAGAGATGTTTACTAAACCTCTATTAATCATGTCTTGCATTCTTCCTGGAGTTGCCACAATAATTTGTGCGCCTCTCTTTATGTCTCTCGCTTGTTCTGTTATGCTAGCTCCACCGTAAACTGCTACCACATTAATACCTTTTTCGTATTTAGAGTAGTTTTTAATTTCGTTGGTAATCTGTAAACAAAGTTCGCGTGTTGGAGATAAAATTAATGCTTGTGTGTTTCTGTTGTTGGCATCAATTTTCTGAATAACTGGAAATCCAAAAGCTGCCGTTTTCCCTGTCCCTGTCTGAGCCAACGCAACCATATCTGTATCTTTTTCCAATAATAGGGGAATCGCTTTCTCCTGTACTTCGGTCGGATTTTCAAATCCTAGATCTAAAATCGCCTTCAGTAACGATTCACTCAATCCTAATTGTTCAAATTTATTCATATGTATTTTTAAAATAGGGTGCAAAATTACTGTTTATAATTCATATAAACTAATGCTATTTTAAGATTTAATGATTTATTATAATTTGATTATCAGAAAGTTATATTTTTATTTTCAAATATTAAATTTAATTTGTATAATTCAGTGTCAATTAATGACAATGGTTAAGTTATTTTTCATGAAAAACAGGTTTTTCATTCTTTTTTTTATTTAAGAACTTTATTAATTGTTGAGTTGCCTTTCCTCTGTGGCTGATTTTATTTTTTATTTCTAATGATAATTGAGCAAAAGTTTCAGAAAAGCCCTCTGGTTGGAAAACGGGATCATATCCAAACCCTTGATTCCCTGTTTTTTCTAAAGTGATTTCCCCGCGAGCAATTCCAGTAAAATGATATTGCTGGCCTTTTAAATTCAGTGTAATTACCGTTTTAAATTGTGCCTTTCTATTACTTTTATCTGATAGAGCCGCCAGTAATTTATTCATGTTGTCAACAGTATTACGTTGTTCCCCAGCATATCGTGCAGAATAAACACCTGGTTCTCCATGCAAAGAATCTACCTCAAGTCCAGTGTCATCTGCAAAGCAGTCGTACCCGTACTTTTCAGTAACATAATTGGCTTTTTGAATTGCATTACCTTCAATGGTATTTTGTGTTTCTGGAATTTCTTCAAAACAGCCGATACTTTCCAAACTTAAAATAGTTATCGATGCAGGAAGCATACTTTGTAATTCCAGGATTTTATTTTTGTTGTTGGAAGCGAATACGAGTTGCATTTTTTTAATTTTAATTTTCAAATATACATTTTCTAAATAGCAAGAATCGTTATTGTTACTTTTTTATTTGTAAGGTTTTATATTCGAATAATAATTAAGGAGAATTTAGTGTTTGAATTACTATTTCACAAGTAATAAATTAAAGTTAAAATACTGTTATTCAATATAATATAGTTTTTTTAATTGTAAATTTGAATGTTGTTTTGATTAATCAATTGAATATTTCACCAATCTAGGATGATACTATTCAGATAGTCAATTATACTGAACGGTAAAGTTGATAATGATGAATCAAAATGAACAATTGGAGGTCTTTAATAGACCTCCTTTTTTTATGATTTGTAACAGAAGTTTTTTAAATGAATTAAAATCGAATATTTCGGCATAATAATACAAACAAAAAAATCTATTAATTTATGTTCTTAAGATGTTATTTTTGGGTGTTAATTTATAGTTAAATAGCTATTTAATAATGGTTTATACTCGTATCTTTGAGTATGGTTTTGGTTTATTGTTGAATATATCCATCTGTAAGGAGAAGAGTATTTTTTAGTCAGAGTTGTCGCAAGATTTAAACTGATAACAACACACCAAAGTCCATATCAGGAGGCCCTTTAAAAAGGCCTCCTTTTTTTATAATTTTCAAACAGAATTATGAATCAAATTGTTTTCTATTATTTAGGGATAGATTTAAAAATTTAATAGGAACGATTGCATTATTCTTTAAGTTTTTAAAAAGCAATTGTTTTAAAAAAGAAATAAAAATACGCCTGTTAATTATTAGTTAAAATACTGTAAATTAAGTGTTTATGATTTATTAATTGTATCTTTGATTATGGTTTTGGTTTATTGTTGAATATATCCATCTGTAAAGAGAAGAGTATTTCTTAGTTAGATGTGTCGCAAGACATAGACTGATAACAACACACCAAAGTCCATATTAGGAGGCCCTTTAAAAAGGCCTCCTTTTTTTTGATAAACTTCTAAGTAAAAAATATTTAAATTTGTCAAATAATTTTGGATGCAAAAAGATATTATTAGCTATGCTAATAGCTTGTCATTCTTTTATTTACTAGATACTGCACCAGCAAACATACAATAGTATTATAAAAAAAATAGTTCTTGGGATGTAAATTTTATTGTCTACCATTGAAACTAAATTTTTCTCTCATTGTAAAGTCATTTCACATAAAATATGCTGTAAATACGGAACGTTTGTGCATTTAAAATGATATATTTGAAAAACAATCTTTTAGTTTAAAATATATTTTTTTTTAAAAACTAAAACATTGTTTTTAACGTACATACTATGTTACTTAATTATAATTTATTAAACATGAGTCAAGAAATATACAAACAGATTTGTGCTAGCTTGAAATTGTTATTCTTCATTTTGTTTTTTTCAAACTCTTACTCACAATATATCTTTAGAAACGATACAATACTTCAAGAAGTTTCTTTACATAAGTTTACCACAATCACTGATGTAGGTCAAAGGAATTTAGATATTAAGTATGTGATTGCTAATTATAGTCTATTGAAACCTTTTAAACTTAAAACAGAAAGTGATGATTTAGGTTTTACTAAAAATAATTTTTGGTCAAAAACAGAACTTATCAATCCTACAAATCAAGCATTAAGTTATTACTTAGAAACCGCCAGGCCCATAACTGATTTAGTTGAATTGTATAGTGTTGACGGGGAAACTGGAGCAATTACTAAAGAAGTAAGTGGTGATGCTATGAAATACTCTGAACGTAGTTTTGATAACCGTAAAACTATTTTTAAAATTAAATTAGCGCCAAAATCCAGTCAGCAATTATATTTACATTTAAAAAGCGACGGAGAAGTAATTAAAATGCCTGTAATGTTGTATTCATCTGAAAGTTTCATAAAGATGATTTCCAATGAGCAGTTGTTTTTTGGAATTTTTTATGGAATATTGACAATTGTTTCCATTATATACTTTTTTTTCTATTTTGCTTTACGTGAAAGAACATTTTTGTATTACAGTTTATATGTTGTTTTTATAGGGTTAATGCAATTTTCATTAGATGGTTATTTTTACGAGTTAGTTACGCCGCAGGGAGGTTGGTTTTCTCTTCGTGCAGTATTGTTTTTTGCAATGATAGCCGGTTTTTTATTGGGTAAATACAGTGAAGTTTTCTTAAATATTAAAAAATATAATAAAACAATTTATATCCTTTTTAATATCGTTTATTTTTTAGCGTTCCTGTTAATTGTCTGTATACTTTTAGTTCCGTCAGCTCTAGCCATAAGCTATCCCTTGGCAAACGTGCTTGGATTATTGATTCTTATTCTAATCATTTCTTCAGTCATTTATCTGTATTACAAGAACAAATATGTTGATGGTTTTTTTACTATTGGTATTTTCTTTTTAATTCTTGGTTTTGGGATCTTCATTCTCAATAATTTTGGTCAAGTTCCTAATTCATTTTTAACTGAAAATAGTTCTAAATTAGGGACAGGTATGGAGGTTATTTTCCTTTCGCTATCGATGGCAAACTTAATCCGGAATCTTAAAAATGAAAAAAATGAACTCAATCGTCTGGCTTTAGTTCGATCCGAAGAAATGAATGATTTAAAATCGTATTTTTTATCAAATATCAGTCATGAATTGAGAACGCCGCTCAACGCTATTATGAATTTAATTGATTCTATTTCTAATGAAGTACAAGATGATAAAATCAGGAAAAATTGCCAAATCATAAAATATTCTTCTCACAGTTTACTGAGTTCTGTAAATGATATTTTAGATTTTTCTAAAATTGAAAAAGGAGAATTAAAACTGGAAAAAAATCAATTTGATCCGGTGCAGGTTTTTGAAAACCTAAAGAATAATGCCACTAACATTGCTTCAGAAAAAGGATTGCGATTTGAGTTTTCTAAATCAGATTCAATTCCTGATTTTTTAATTGGAGATGTTAATAGATTGAATCAGATTATCAATAATGTTTTGAATAATGCTATTAAATTTACTTCGTCCGGTTTTGTAAAATTTGATATTGATGCGGAACTAAAGTCGGGTAATAAAGTGCGTTTGATTTTGACAGTATCGGACTCCGGAGTTGGAATTTCGAAGGATAAAATTGAAAGTATTTTTGATTCATTTTCTCAAAATAAAATCGACAACAAGCGAAAATTTGGCGGACTGGGTTTGGGTCTTTATATAGTGAAGACTTTAGTCGATATGCAAAATGGTACAATTGAAATGAACAGTAAAATCAATGAAGGAACAACTTGCGTTATTACAATAGATTTTGATGTGTCAACCGAGCAGAAAAATACAGAAACTTTTGCTACAGTAGTTATTGAGGATTTGGGAGGCAAGTGCATATTAGTAGTTGAGGATAATCCCATTAATCAAATGGTGATAAAAATGATTACTAAAAAATGGTTGAATACGACTGTTGTCTTTGCAAATAATGGACAGGAAGCATTGGAAGCATTTAACACCAATCAGTTTGATATAGTATTAATGGATTTACAAATGCCTATAATGGACGGTTATGAAGCAACAATTGCTATTAGAAATGGAGAAGCAGGAGCGCATAATAAAAACATTCCCATTATAGCAGTAACGGCTGATGTTATGGAAACTACAAAAGATCGTGTAAAGGAAATAGGGATGAATGATTATCTGTCTAAACCAATTAAGAAAGAAACGTTATACGAGGCTGTCAAAAAGTTAGTTTAACTAAATCGTAATCGAACATAAACGTGTTTTATACCTTTTTTGTCAGAATCTCTTTCATCTATTTCCAGAATATCAGTTAGTGATTTTAACATTGGTGTAAGTTTAGAAAAGCCATAATTTCTGGGATCGAATTCTGGTTTTTTCTTTACAATGAGATTGCCAACATCTCCTAGAAATGCCCAACCACTGTCATCTGCGATATCCTCTATTGTTGACTCTATCAATTCGATGGTATGTAAATCGACCTTGTTTAAACTTTTTGGTGGTGCTTTCTTAGCATCAGTCGTAGTTCTTTTAGGTAGTTTCTTTTTAATTGCGCCATCTAAAACTTCGATGTAAATAAATCGATCACAAGCAACAATAAAAGAATTTGGAGTTTTCTGTTCTCCAATTCCAATGACTTTCATTCCGGACTCTCGAAGTCTAATAGCCAAACGTGTAAAATCAGAATCACTTGAAACAATACAAAAACCGTCGACTTTGTCTGAGTACAACAAATCCATGGCGTCAATAATCATTGCTGAATCTGACGAATTTTTTCCCACCGTGTAACTGTATTGTTGAATAGGAGTAATAGCGTGCTCCAGTAATACACTTTTCCAACCTCCCGCATTTGGCTTGGTCCAATCGGCATAAATGCGTTTTGTCGTGGGAGTACCAAATTTAGCAATTTCTTCCATCATTCCTTTTACATTACTATAGGGAACATTGTCTGCATCAATTAGAACGGCCAATTTTAATTCTTTTGTATCTTGTGACATAAATTTAAAGTTGAAAATATATTCAAATATACAAAGTTTACGGCTTAAAACGAATTTTTAGCTCTGATCAAAACGACATCTTTTTGTGCGATTTTTTGTTCAGTAACAAAAAGGTAATATAGATCATTTTATAGGTAAAAATGTTGATTACTAGAAAGGCTGAAAAATAAATTTGCTTTCGAGACCATTATAAAGTTTAAATAATTATTTTTGCAACTTCTTAAAATTAAAATATTACTTGACATATTATGGTAAAAGATTTATTCGAAAGGATTCAAAACAATAAAGGACCATTAGGAAAATGGGCTTCGCAAGCAGAAGGTTATTTTGTTTTTCCTAAATTGGAAGGTGAATTGGGTCCAAGAATGCAGTTTGGTGGAAAAGATATTTTGAATTGGAGTTTGAATGACTATTTAGGTCTTGCTAATCACCCGGAAGTGCGTCAGGCCGATACCGAAGCAGCAGCACAATATGGAGCAGCTTACCCTATGGGAGCGCGTATGATGAGTGGACATACTAAATATCATGAGCAATTAGAGAGTGAATTGGCTGCTTTTGTAATGAAAGAATCGGCATATTTATTGAATTTTGGCTACCAAGGAATCATGTCAACAATTGATGCACTGGTAACTAAAAATGATGTGATTGTATACGATGTTGATGCTCATGCTTGTATCATTGATGGGGTTCGTTTGCACATGGGCAAACGATTTACATACCGTCATAATGATCTTGCAAGTATGGAAAAAAACTTGGAACGTGCTACAAAATTAGCTGAAGTAACTGGAGGAGGTATTCTTTTTATTACAGAAGGCGTTTTTGGAATGCGTGGACAACAAGGGAAATTGAAGGAAATTGTTGCCATGAAAGAAAGATATAATTTTCGTTTGTTGGTTGATGATGCACATGGTTTTGGAACACTTGGAAAAACTGGAGCTGGGGCAGGTGAGGAGCAAGATTGTCAGGATGGAATAGATATTTATTTCTCAACGTTTGCAAAATCAATGGCAAATATTGGTGCTTTTATTGCCGCAGATAAAGATATTATTGATTATTTAAAATATAATTTACGTTCTCAAATGTTTGCCAAAGCATTACCAATGATTCAAACGATTGGTTCTTTGAAACGATTGGAATTGTTGCGCAACCATCCCGAGTTGAAAGATAAACTTTGGGAAAATGTAAATGCATTGCAAAACGGGTTGAAAAAACGTAATTTTAACATTGGAGACACTAATACCTGTGTAACTCCAGTATATCTGGAAGGAAGTGTGCCAGAAGCAATGATTATGGTAAACGACTTGAGAGAAAATTACGGAATTTTCTTATCTATTGTGATTTATCCTGTGATTCCAAAAGGAATTATTTTGTTAAGAATGATTCCTACTACGTCACATACTTTATCAGATGTTGAGGAAACACTAACAGCTTTTGAAGCCATTCGTGAAAAATTAGAAAATGGTACTTACAAAGAAATAGCGAGTAGAACTACAGTTGATCTGGATGCTTAATTAAGTGTCAAAGTTTGTCTAGTCCTGAAAAAACGACACAGGATTAATAAGAAATAAAAGTACAATTTTTAAACAGTAGTAAGCTCAGGTTTACTACTGTTTTTTGTTTTATAGGTTCTCATTTTAATTTGGTTTTGAGCATGCATTTGATCTGGGGTCAACATATAATTTGAGTAATGCGGACGTTGTATGTTATATGTTTTTATGGCTTCTGCGACAACAGATTTCATAATATGTAAATTTTGATTGTATTTGTCAATCATGAATTCTTGTTTTAAAATCCCGTTTATTCTCTCTGCTACTGCATTCTCATATGGATCAGAGTTCTGTGTCATACTACATAGAATTGCGTTTTCATTTAATATTCTTTGATAATCGTTAGCACAATACTGTAGGCCTCTATCAGAATGATGGATTAATGGAGACTCTTTGTTTTTTCTTTGCTTGACTGCCATTTTCAGTGCTATTAAACTACTTTCTGTGCTGAGATTATCTGCTACATAATACCCGATGATCTTCTTAGAGTAAGCATCTGTAATGATACTTAAATAACAAGGGTTTTCTCTTTTTCCAATGTATGTAATATCGGATACCCACACTTGTTCTGGTCTGTTTATTTCTAAATCAAGAATTTGATTTTGATGCTTTCTAAACCGATGATGAGAATTAGTGGTTATGTGATAGCTGCGTTTTGGCTGTATTAGTAAATGATTAGCTCTAAGGATATCAAAAAATTTATCTCTACCAATGTTCATCAATTGGAGTTTATCCCATAAAAGATATTATAGCTTCCTAGTACCTAATCTAGGCATTGATTTTCTGAGCTCAATCACCATAGAAACTACTTGTGTAGCTTTACTTTGTTTACTGATTTTTCTTCTAATTTTTCGATAATAAACCTGTCTGTCTACCCCGAACAAATAACAGGAGAACATTAGCGTTTGTTGTTCTTTTTGTCTAAAATGGTCGATTGTTCGGGTGGAGAGTTTTTTCTTATGTCAATTTGATATTCTTGCTCAGCGATATCAATCATCATATCGAAAATTATGGCTTTCTTGTCTGATACATAAGCTTGTTGTTCCAAGAAAGATTTCTGCTTCTCCAAGAGTTTTACTTTGGCTTCAAGCTCCATGATCTTTTGTTCAAGTGTCTTAGGCATATTTGAAGGTATTTGGTTTTCCCAATCAAAGTTACCAAATTTTCGTAACCATTGAACTACCGTTGAGCGTGCTTGAATACCATATTGTTTTCTGGCTTGGCTAACTGACAACGTACCCCTTTCGATTTCACTAACGATTTGAAGCTTTAAAGACATACTGTAATCTCTCTGACTTCGCTTTACATAATTTGTTTTTGATTCCATAACGATGTTTTTTGTGTATCGCTATTTCAGGACGGGACAGTTCTTAGATATAAAACCATCAATCTCAGTATTGATGGTTTTTTTTTGAATTTTATTATCTGAAGAAGTAGTATATTTATAAAAACTAAAATTAAAAATGTATGAAAAAAGTAATTTTATTGAATCTGGTTTTTATGAGTGTTTTTGTTTCCTGTAAAAACGAAAAGGAAAAAGTTTCCGTGGAATCAGAAAAAAGTGTTAGTGAAAAGTCAGTATCTTTAGAATGTTACCGTGCAATTCTTAAAAAAGACACTGTTTCATTGACTTTAAATATAAAAAATGGTCTGCTTCTCTCGGGGAATTTAAGCTATAATTTTTATGAAAAAGATAAAAGCAATGGAACATTAATAGGAGAAATAAAAGGAGATACGCTATTTGCAAATTATACTTTTATGTCAGAAGGTATCAGTACGGTTCGTCAAGTAGCTTTCTTGAAACAAGGGGATGCTTATATTGAAGGTTTTGGGGATGTTATTGATGATAACAAAGGAAAGGTAATTTTTAAAGATACAAAACAATTGAATTTTGATAGCAATTTAGTTCTGTCAAAAGTAAATTGTCAAAAGTAAATTTTATTCTAAAATTATAAGATTATCAACAAGTGAAACTAATAAAACAATTCGTTTTTTTTAGACTGTACCAAAAAAGTTAGATATTATTGGGTGCAGTCTAAAAAAACGAATTGTTTTAATTTTATTAAGACTTACATTCTGACAGGGAAAATTACAATTCTGTCCTGTAAGTACATCGCCGTTTGTGAATTTGAGGATCAAAATGTTTCCATAAATTGATGCTGGCGGCGTTATCAACTAATTCAGGAGTCCTGAAACAATTTATAATACCTCTTTCTCTAAAAGTCTCGTAATATTCTTTAAATATAATCGCTGTAACAGCTTTGTTTTGGTATTCTGGCAGTACACCAATAAGGTAGAAAATGACATCTTTACTCTGTTTTTTTGCTTTGAGCAAATGAAGGAATCCAAACGGGAATAATTTTCCTTTTGCCTTTTGTATCGCTTCCGAGAAGGAAGGCATCACAATACTGAAAGCAACTATATTATGATCTTTGTCTTCAACAAATTTGATAAATTCAGGATTGATAAAACTGATGTATTTTTTCTTGAAATATTCTTTTTGCGTGTCTGATATAGCTACAAATGAAGATAATGAAGCATAAGATTTATTGAATAAATCAAACATTTTATCCACATGGGGCATTACTTCTTTGGTGGTTTTAAAATTAAGCGGGCTTAATTGATACCTTCTTTTTACCAAATCATTAGCTTTTTCGAAAAATTCAGGCTTTACGTTTACAAAAGGAAATTTACTTTCTATATATTCCTTTTCTTTTACATAACCCAATTTTTCAAAATGCGATGCATAATAGGGATGATTGTACCAGGTAATCATCGTTCCTATTTCGTCAAAGCCTTCTGTCATGACTCCTACTTTATCTAGATTTGAAAATCCCATAGGGCCTTCCACATATTCTAAATTATTTTTGCGCCCTAATTCATACACTTTTTCTAAAAGTGCTTTGGTTACTTCAATGTCATCAATTGCATCAAACCAACCAAAACGAACTTTCATTTTTTGTTGATCTTTTACTTCACTCCAATTGATGATAGCAGTGATTCTACCAACTATTTTGGCATTTTTTTTAGCAACATAAAAATACGCTTCTGCAGTTTCAAAAGCTGGATTTTTAGTTTTATCAAATCCTTCAAGTTCGTCTGCAATTAATGGAGGAACCCAGTTTTTATTGTTTTTATACAGGGAAAAAGGAAATTTAATAAAATCCGTTAATTCCCTTTTTGTTTTTGCTTCTACTATTGTAATCATTCTGTTTTTTGAAATGCTATGTTTATCCTTTTTTTGTTTTTTTTGCTCTTTTCTCTGCTTTCTTTCCAGAGTCACCTGAATCGATGTCCATTCTTACTTCTTGATAGTTAGCGTCATAACGCCAGGAAAAGCCAATGCCGCCATAAAGTGCCGATGGGGTGTCTTTTAAACTGGTACTTATAGAGGCGTCAATTTGCATGTCTTTGTTTAATAAATAAGCGGCGCCTCCACGAATAATTGCATCGCTGTAAAAATCACTTTTAAAACCTTGGTTTTCTACAAACCCGGACCATTTATCGCTAAAACCTCGGGTCAAAGTAAGTACATAGCCGTAACTTGGAAAATCAGTAGTTACATAATCAGCAATTATATTCGTTACAAAAACCCATCTTCCGTCACCCAAATGGTTCTGGGTTATGATTATTATTTTTGGAGATATACTAGATTCTGCAGAAAAGGAATACGGATTATCTGCCATGGTGAAATTTGCTCCAGCAAATACAGAAACTGCTGGAATTAGTTGGTGCCAGTTGAAAGCTCGATTGGCTTTCCAACTGTAAATATTAACCTTTTTTTCGTAATTTTTAAAAGGATCATAAATCAAATACTTAGCGCCCAAAATGGTTTGCTTGAAATCAGCACGTTTTGAAATATTAAAGAGAGTGTTGTAGGTCTCGTTTTGATATTGTATATCGGCAATCAATTCTAACTTTTCCATAAACAATCCCCATCGTAATGTGGCATCAATGGCAAAACCATTAGCATTATAATTTAATAGACTATGCTTTTGTTTGATACCATACACACCTGTTTCAATCTGGATAACTGATTTTCCAACTGCGAAAGCCGACATGGTTTCCCCTGGTCTGTTCGAGTTGATCTGATCTGTATGTTGGCCATAATGAACGCACGGAATCATTAAAAGGGCCGCAGCAATTAAGATTTTGATTTTAGACATATTATTTTGAGATTAAAAAGTAACAACGCTTTTCAAATGTACTATATTTTATTATTTATTTAAGAGAGATATTTTAATTTTGAGCGCTTGATTTATTATTTTTGAAAAAAATTTCACTCATATGCAAACAGCTTCATTTGTTGGTTTTATAAAAGCACTATTTTATATGATTGCTTTTTACTATATTTTCAGGTTTTTGGCAAAATTATTTTTGCCTTTATTGGTTAAAAAGGTAGTAGAAAAAGCAGGCGAAAACATGCAGAAGCAACAGCAATATGCGCAAGATAATACTTGGAAAAAAACACAAAGTAAGGACGAAGTAATTTACAATACAGCAAATACTAAAAATCCACGCGAAACCAAAATAGTGGGAGATTATGTTGATTACGAAGAAATAGATTAAATTTGTCGGTATTAACAAGTTTTTTACTCTAATCCAAACTTTTTTAAATTGAAAATAATAAATAAGTTCTATCAGCACGCTCTTGCCATACTTGGTTTTGTTATCGTTTCTTTACTTTATTTTTATCCTGTATTGCAAGGAAAACAAATATTTCAATCAGATATTGTGCAGTATACCGGAATGGCTAAAGAGCAAAATGACTTTAGAGCCTCAGACAATATAGAGCCTTATTGGACTAATTCAGCCTTTGGCGGGATGCCTACGTACCAGTTAGGAGCAAAATATCCGCATGATTATATTGGAGTTCTTGATGATGCTTTGCGGTTTTTACCGCGGCCTGCAGATTATTTGTTCTTATATTTTCTAGGTTTTTATGGCTTGATGCTGGTGCTGAAGATAGATCCTTTAAAAGCTTTTTTTGGGGCATTAGCCTTTGGATTGTCCACTTATTTGATTATTATTCTTGGAGTGGGGCATAATGCAAAGGCACATGCGATTGCTTATATGCCACTCGTTATTGCTGGATTTATTTTAGTGTTTCAAAAAAAATATATTCTGGGAGGTTTGATAACACTCTTTGCCACCGCATTAGAAATTAATGCGAATCACTTCCAAATGACCTATTATTTATTGATTTTCTTGCTGATACTATCGGGATATTTTATCTACGAGTTAATTAAACAAAAGCAATATAAATCGTTAATGTATTCCTTTGTAATTTTAGCAGTGGCAGGTGTTTTTGCTATAGGAGCCAATGCGACTAATTTATTAGCAACAGCTGAATATGCGGATTTTAGTACACGTGGAAAAAGTGAATTGAGTTATAATCCTGATGGCTCTAAGAATACTACTGATAGTGCACTGACTCATGATTATATCACGGAATATAGTTATGGAATTACCGAAAGTTTCAATCTGATTGCACCAAGACTTTTTGGTGGTTCAAATAATGAGGCTGTTGGAAAAGACAGCAATATGTATGAATTCATGATTGGTCAGGGTGTGCCGGAAGATCAGGCAACAGATTTTGTTTCTGGAATGCCAACTTATTGGGGTGACCAACCGATAGTTGCAGCTCCTGCCTATATTGGTGTGGTCGTTTTCTTTTTAGGAATTTTAGCCTTATTCATCGATAAAAGAAAAATAAAATATGTGTTCCTTTCGGGAGCTGCTATAGCATTAGTACTTTCATGGGGAAAAAATTTCCCTGTAGTGACGGACTTTTTTATTGATTATGTTCCAATGTATAATAAATTCAGAGCCGTTTCCTCGATACAAGTTATCCTTGAATTGTGTTTTCCTGTTTTGGCAATTATGGGATTACAGTCTTTCTTTCAACTGGATAAAAAAATGCAATGGAAAGCGTTGTATGAAACTGCAATTTTAGGTCTTGGAGTTGTTATAATTTTGTTTTTGGCTAAAGGCATGTTCAGTTTTTCGGGCGGAAACGATGCTTATTTTCAAGAAACGTATGGTCCAGACTTTGTGAATGCACTCAAGCAGGACCGAATGAGTTTGTATAGCGCTGATTTATTGCGTTCTGGTTTTTTTATCTTAATAACCGCAGGCGTTTTATGGTTATTTATTAAAGACAGATTTGCCCAGAAAACAACTATTATAATCGTAGGGTTATTAATGGTTTCTGATTTATTTTTTGTAGATAAAAATTATGTCTCAGGAAAAGATTTCGTTAGCAGAAGCGAAGTGGAAGTTCCTTTTCAGGAATCTCCTTCAGATGTAGAGATTTTAAAAGATACAACTCATTACCGAGTATTTGAAGTTTCAGGGAATTTATCAAGTGCCAGAGCTTCCTATTTTCATAAATCCATAGGTGGTTATAGCGCTGTAAAACCTCGAAGAATGCAGCAATTATTTGATTATCAAATAGCGAATAACAATATGGAAATTCTGGATATGCTAGATGTTAAATATGTAATTCAAACGAATAAAGAAGGCAAAGAATTTCCAACTTCAAATCCAAATGCTAACGGGAATGTCTGGTTTGTGAGTCAAGTAAAATTCGTCAATTCAGCTGATGAAGAGATGAAAGCGTTGGATGGTTTAGATTCTAAAAATGTAGCGGTAGTAAATACTAAAGATTTTGTAATCAAAAATACGGCTTTCACCAAAGACAGTTCAGCTACTATAACTCTAGAAAAATACAAACCTAATTATTTGAAATATGTGTCTAATAATTCAAATGAAGGTTTAGCTGTTTTCTCCGAAATGTATTATGGGAAAGGTTGGAACGCCTATATAGATGGTGAAAAAACGGATCACATTAGAGTGGATTACGTTTTAAGAGGTTTACAAATTCCTGTAGGGAAACACACAGTAGAATTCAAATTTGAACCTCAAGTTGTAAAAACTGGAAGTAGAATTACATTGATTAGTTCAATAGGAATGCTGTTACTTTTGATTGGTGGGGTATATTTTGAAAGAAAAAAGCGAACTAATTAGATAGAGAAGCACTGTAGCGATGCACTGCTGTGCGTCTCTACTAAAATAAAAAAATTAAATTGAAACCAGAATTCAAGAAGATTTTAATAATTACCTATTATTGGCCACCGGCTGGAGGACCAGGTGTTCAACGTTGGCTTAAGTTTGTCAAGTACTTGCCTGATTTTGGCATTCAGCCTGTCGTTTTTATACCGGAGAATCCAACGTATCCTATTGTTGATCAAAACTTGGTTATAGAAATTTCTGATAAAGCGATTATTCTGAAACAGAAGATTTTTGAACCGTACCAACTGGCATCTTTTCTTTCGAAAAACAAAATCAAAAAAATCAGTTCAGGAATTATTCCAAATCAAAAAAAACAGTCTTTTTTGGATAAAACTTTTCTCTGGATTCGGGGTAATCTTTTTATTCCTGATGCGCGCGTTTTTTGGGTAAAACCATCGGTTGCTTATTTGGAAAAATACATTGTTCAAAATAAGATTGACACCATTGTTACTTCCGGACCACCACACAGTCTGCATCTTATTGGATTGGAATTAAAACAAAAATTAGATTTAAAATGGTTTGCTGATTTTCGGGATCCATGGACAACCATTGGTTATCACAAATCATTGCGACTGTCCAGTTTTGCTGCCAAAAAACATAAAGCATTAGAATATCAGGTTTTGAATACAGCCGATACCATTATTGTAACGAGTAAAACTACCAAAACTGAATTTCAAGCGATTACAAATAAACCTATTGCGGTAATTACCAATGGGTATGATACGGAGCAAGTCGAAAAACAAGCCTTGGATACTAAATTTAGTTTGGCGCACATTGGTTCTTTTCTTTCAGAAAGAAATCCTCTGATTTTATGGGAGAGTTTGGTCGAATTAATTCATGAGATTCCAGAGTTCAAATCGCATGTAGAAATTAAACTAATCGGAGCAGTCAGTCAGGAAGTTTTGGAAACGATTTCTCAATTCGGGTTAAACACCTATTTGAATAATTTGGGGTATGTTTCGCATACAGATGCGATCGCACACCAAAGAAAATCACAGGTTTTGTTGCTTATTGAAATTAATTCTGAAGATACTAAAAGTATTATCCCGGGAAAATTATTTGAATATATGGTTTCTAATAGACCTATAGTTGCGATTGGTCCCAACGGCTCTGATTTTGCAGAAATTATTACCAATACAAACACTGGTGTATTCTTTGATTATTCAGAGAAGATGAAACTTAAAAGTGTGATTTTGAACTTTTATAATCAATTTTTAGAAGGAAAATTAAAATCTAATGCCGTAGGTTTACAGCAATATTCCAGAAGAAACCTAACCAAAGAGTTAGCAGGACTGATCAAATAAAAGCTGGATTACCAGTAACCTTAAACCTTAAATTTTAAACTCCTAAAATGGGAATAGTATTAAATCAATCTTTAAAGAATACAATAATTACCTATTTTGGTTTTGGTATTGGGGCAATAAACACACTTTACTTATATCCTATTTTCCTCGGCGCTACCTATTATGCGGTAACGGGCTATATTCTTTCCTGCGCAAATGTTATTATGCCATTATTTGCAATAGGAATGCAGAATACTTTAGTGAAATTTTATTCTCAATACGAATCTGACGAGGAAAGATCTCAGTTTTTATCGTTTACGGTATTGTTTCCTTTGCTTTTGTGTATTCCGTTAGTGTTGATTGGTTTGGTTTTCTTTGATGACATTTTATTTTTTGTAACTAAAAAAAACCCTGTAGTTAACGATTTTATTTGGCTAATTCCATTTATTGGATTGTGTATGGCTTACTTTGAAATTTTTTATGCTTGGGCCAGAGTTCACATGCATTCAGTTTTTGGAAATTTTGTTAAAGAGGTTGGATTAAGGTTGTTTTCCTTATTTGCGCTTATTGGAGTATACTATAAATGGATAACTGTTGTAGAATTTGTGTATGTAACCGCAGGAATATATCTTTTGGCACTAGTGATAACGATGACTTATGCTTTTTATATAAAAAAGCCTAAATTTCAATTTACTAAACCGAACAATGTAAAAGGCATAATAGAGTATACTTTTTACATCATTTTATCAGGAAGTGTAGCAAATTTATTATTGGACGGCGATAAAATTATGCTCAATCAATATATGATTATTGAAAATATAGCCTATTATTCCGTTGCCACTTATATAGCTTTAGTGATATCGGTTCCAAGTAGAGCGATGCATCAAATTGTTTATCCAATTACTGCCAGGCTGATGCATGAAAATAAATTTGAAGAACTCAATGATTTGTATAAAAAAACGTCTATTAATCTACAAGTTGTTGGTGGTTTTGTGATGTTAGGTATTTTTGTGAATATTAATCAACTGTACGAAATGGTTCCAAAAGAATACAGTGGGGGTATTTTGGTGGTTTTCATGATTGGAATTTCAAAGTATTTTGATTTGATTTTAGGGAATAATAATGCTATTATTTTTAATACAAAATATTACAGAGCAGTATTGTTTCTTGGGGTATTTCTGGTTCTTTTAACCATTGCACTAAATATGGTTTTTATTCCATTGTATGGCATCATAGGATCTGCTTTTGCTACTTTATTATCAATTACTTTGTATAGCGTGGCTAAATTGCTTTTTGTAGTCAAGCGTTTGCATTTATATCCTTTCACAAATCAAACGATGTATTCTCTTGGGATTACATTTGTATTATTTCTATTGTTTTATTTCTGGGAATTTCCTTTTGATCCCATACTCAATATCGTTTTAAAATCTATTTTGGTTACCATTTTATACATCTATATTAATTACAAATTTGTGATTTCTGTTGAAATTAATCAGGTAATTAAATTCGTTCTGAAAAGATTTAATTAGGTACTATTTTCTTTAAAAGGATTTTTATAAAAATTTGTAGTAGGTTAGTGATATTTTTTATATTAAAATATCACTGAAAGTGGGTATTGTAAAAGTCTTGATTTGCTATTAATTTTGTCAAAATTGTTGTTGTCAGTTATTACCGCAATAAATCCGAATAAATTACAGTAAGACATATGAGTAGCTATAAAAATAAAAGTGAGGAGAATTTAATTAAATTTTCAACTGTTTTAGAAGATAAAACCAATAAAGGATTTATAGTTTTAGAACGAAATGACAAACTACCTTATGCTATTTTATTAAAAAGGAAAAAAGAGGTAAATCATATTTTTAATTTTTTTGTTTTTTGTGTTACACTTGGACTTTGGTCCGTAGTTTGGATTTATATTGCCCAAGTTTCTTCCAAAGCTAAAAAAATACTGATAGCAGTTGATGAAGATGGAAATACTTTTGAGGAGAAATGTTATATGGGATAAACTGCTATAGTTTATCTTTTAAATAATGACCGGTAACAGATGCTTTTATTTTTGACACCTGTTCTGGAGTTCCTACTGCTAATAACTTACCTCCATTTTCCCCGCCCTCAGGTCCCAAATCAATAATCCAATCGGCACATTTAATTAAATCAAGGTTATGTTCAATAACAATAATCGAATGTCCTTTATCAATCAATGCATCAAAGGATGCTAATAATTTTTTGATATCATGAAAATGCAATCCCGTGGTAGGTTCATCAAAAACAAATAAAGCTTTGTCTTTTGTAGCCCCTTTTACTAAAAAGGATGCCAGTTTTATACGTTGGGCTTCACCTCCGGATAGAGTAGAAGAGGATTGACCTAATTGAACATAACCCAGACCTACATCTTGCAAAGGCTGTAATTTTTGAGTTATTTTAGGTTGTTTATTAGTATTGAAAAAAGAAATAGCATCGTCTATGGTCATCGTGAGAATATCATGAATATTTTTACTTTCAAATGCTACTTCCAGTACTTCTTTCTTGAATCGCTTCCCGTTGCAAGTTTCACAAGGCAATTGAACATCAGCCATAAAAACCATTTCTACGTTGATAGCACCTTCCCCTTTGCAAGTTTCACATCTCCCCCCATCAACATTAAAAGAAAAATGTTTGGCTTGATAGCCTCTAATCGTTGATAGTTTTTGTTTAGCATACAATTCGCGGATATCGTCATAAGCCTTAATATAGGTTACAGGATTAGAACGGGAACTTCTTCCTATAGGGTTTTGATCTACATATTCGATGTGTTTTATTTGAGAAAATGAACCGGACATCTCACTGAACTGGCCTGCTTTTTCCCCAACATTCTCCAGTTTTTTTTGCATTGCTGGGAACAAAATTTTCTTCACTAAAGTACTTTTTCCGCTTCCTGACACACCAGTAATTACAGTTAACACATCTAAAGGAAAGGTCACATCTATATTTTGAAGATTATTCTCTCGAGCCCCTTTTATATCAATAAAGTTCTTGAAAAGTCTTCTTTTTTTAGGAACACTAATTTCTAAATCTCCATTGAGATACTTCGCGGTTAGTGAAGTAGATTTTAGGATTTCAGCATAGGTTCCCTGAGCGACTAAATGACCTCCAAAAGTTCCTGCTTCCGGACCAATATCAATAATCATATCGGCAGCTTTCATAATATCTTCATCGTGTTCTACAACAATTACAGTATTTCCTAAATCACGGAGGGAGAGCAATACTTTTATCAAGCGTTCCGTGTCTTTTGGATGTAAACCAATACTGGGTTCGTCTAGGATATACATTGATCCCACTAAGCTGCTCCCTAATGAAGTAGCTAAGTTGATGCGTTGTGATTCACCTCCAGAAAGTGTTGCAGAATTTCTGTTTAAAGTTAAGTAGTCTAATCCTACTTCGGTTAAAAATGATAAACGGTTGTTAATCTCCACCATTAATCGCTTCGCAATTTGCTTTTCATAAACATCTAAATCTATATTTTTGAAAAAGGCAACTAGATGTTTAATCGGTAAATCAACTAAATCCGAAACTGTCTTGGAGTTAATTTTTACGTAAGAAGCTTCTATTCTTAAACGTTTTCCTTTACAAGCATGGCATTTAGTTTTGCCACGATAACGCGAAAGCATCACACGATTTTGTATTTTATAATTTTTTTCTTCCAGTTCTTTAAAGAAATCATTCAACCCTTGAAAGTAGCTATTTCCATTCCAAATTAATTCTTTCTGATCTTCAGATAATTCATAATAGGGTTTGTGAATAGGAAAGTCAAATTTATAGGCTTTGTTGACCAATTCATCTCTAAACCAGCTCATGCTTTCGCCACGCCAGGGGAAAATAGCATTTTCATAAACGGATAATGTGGTGTTTGGCACCACCAGTTCAGCATCAATACCAATAATATTTCCATATCCTTCACAAACAGGACAGGCTCCATACGGATTGTTGAAACTGAACAAATGAACGTTGGGTTCTAAAAAGGTCAGTCCGTCCAACTCAAAATTATTGGAATAGGAAAACTTTTTATCGGAATTTAATTCCTGTAAATGACAGATTCCTTTTCCTTCAAAAAAAGCAGTTTGTACCGCATCAGCCAATCGATTATAGAATTCTTCTTCCTCTTTTACTACAATTCTGTCTATGATCAGAAAAAGATCTTTTTTTTCAAGTGAATCCGGTAAATCATCCAAACGCACCATTTCATTATTTACCAAAATCCGGGCAAAACCCTGTTGCAAAAGCACTTTTAATTTGTCTTCCAGTTTTCTTCCTTCTTCTAAGTGTATCGGAGCAAGGAGCAACCATTTGCTATCAAGTTCAAAACTTTTTACATCAGTAACCACATCAGTAACGGTATTTTTCTTGACTTCACGATCAGATATAGGAGAATAGGTCCGTCCAATTCGAGCAAAAAGTAATTTTATATAGTCGTATATTTCGGTTGAAGTTCCTACTGTAGAACGGGCATTAGTGGTGTTTACTTTTTGTTCAATAGCAATTGCAGGAGCAATTCCTTTGATGTATTCCACTTTTGGTTTATCCAATCTTCCCAGAAATTGTCTTGCATAGGACGATAAACTTTCCACATATCGGCGTTGTCCTTCGGCATATAATGTATCGAAAGCCAAACTTGATTTTCCAGAACCCGAAAGACCCGTAATCACCACTAATTTATTTCGTGGGATCGCTACATCTACATTTTTCAAGTTATGTACTTTAGCGCCTTTAATGATGATGTTTTTCTTCGGATCTAATTTTGAAAGGTCAACTTGCATAAAATGATAATTTTCACAAAAGTAATCAATTTTCAATTGAGTAAAAGGATTGAACAAGTCACAAATAATGCTTAAAAGCTCGGCGAACGAATGTTTTTTTATTTGACTTTTATGTTTTTTTTTTATAATTCATTTAGAATCAGTATTTGTTTTTATATTTTAAGAATTTAATTACAGAAATTATTATTTTTTTTCGACGGCATACTATTTGTATTGTAAATGTGAAAAAAGTTTAAATTTTTTTACAAATTATAAGTTTGATATGTTAATTTTTATTAATTTTATTTGCTTGTTGAAATAATAATTTGTTAAATTTGAAAACTTAAATAACCTATAAATACTTTAGCCTATACTTAAAAACTACTTTTTAGAGAAAAATCTCCAATTTTAATTAAAAACTAAAAAGTATTATTATGGTTAATATACAAATCCCAGACGCGTCATTAGTAAAGGAATATGTGGCCGGTAATGAGGATGCCTTAGCTAAACTAATAAAAAGGCATGAATCAAAAATTTATGGATTTATTTACTCCAAAATTCCAGACAAGGAGACTACTAACGATATATTTCAAGATACATTTATCAAAGTTATTAATACCTTGAAATCAAACTCATATAATGAAGAAGGTAAATTTTTGCCATGGGTGATGCGCATTTCTCATAATCTAGTTATTGATCATTACCGAAAGACTAAAAAAATGCCAATGTTCAGAGAAACGGAGGAATTTTCTATTTTTTCGATTATGTCTGATGATTCTTTGACTATTGAAAATAAAATAATATCAGAACAAGTCGAGATGGATTTAAAGAAATTAATTGAGGGACTTCCCGCTGATCAAAAAGAAGTATTAGTAATGAGAATGTATCAGGACATGAGTTTCAAGGAAATTTCTGAATCTACAGGTGTAAGTATTAATACAGCTTTAGGAAGAATGCGTTATGCTTTGATGAATTTGAGAAAAGTAATTGATAAACACCAAATTGTTTTAACTAATTAACAATATCTTGAAACTAGCTGCGTTGTAATAATAAACGAATATTTATTATTTTTATGGCAAAAACTTACTCAAAAAAACCGTTAGTTTCTCAAACAATGAAACCAAATAAAGAGACAATTTCTTTTTTATTAAGCTACTCCAAGGCGTTGAGCATAATAAAAATTGACAATAGAAGTTTCGAAATTATATCGAATTAAGCTTTCTTTGATTAAGATAAAATCAACTTAATATTTAAATTTGATATTATTAAGCTTAAAATCCCCCTATTTCTAATGAAAATAGAGGGATTTTGCATTTGTGATCTGTTTATTTTTTATAATACGATTCGAGAACCGTTTTTCTTCCAATGGTTTTCGTGATAAGGTCATTTTCTAAATTCCAACCACGAGCAGGTGAATATTGCCTTCCATACCAAATAATCTGAAGGTGTAGATCGTTCCAGATTTCCTCAGGAAAAATGCGTTTGGCATCTTTTTCAGTTTGCACCACATTTTTTCCATTGGTTAAATTCCACCGGTACATTAAACGATGAATATGTGTATCAACAGGGAAAGCAGGTACTCCAAAAGCTTGAGACATTACTACACTAGCCGTTTTATGCCCTACAGCTGGTAATTCCTCCAGAAACTCAAAACTTTGAGGGACCTTTCCGCTATGTTTGTCAATTAAGATATGTGATAAACCATGAATTCCTTTTGATTTCATTGGCGATAGACCGCATGGACGAATGATTTCTTTAATTTCCTCAACAGACATTTTTATCATATCGTAAGGATTGTCAGCTTTCGCAAAAAGTAACGGTGTAATTTGGTTCACCCGAACGTCTGTGCATTGTGCTGATAATAATACAGCAATCAACAATGTGTAAGGATCCTTATGGTCTAAGGGAATAGGTATAGTTGGGTATAACTCTTTTAACGTATTTATAACAAACGTTACACGTTCTTGTTTATTCATTATTCATTAAATTTGAGTTGTAAAGAAAAACAATTTCATTGGCAATAGCAAAATTCAATTTCGATTCAAATAAATAAAATTTTAAACAATGACAACATTAAAAAAAGGAGATAAAGCGCCAAATTTCTCTGCTCTTGATCAAGATGGAAAAACACATCGATTAGCAGATTATGCAGGTAAAAAATTAGTTGTATTCTTTTACCCAAAAGCAAATACACCAGGATGTACAGCTGAAGCTTGTGACTTAAGAGATAATTTTGAACAATTTCAAGCCAATAATTATGCACTTCTGGGTGTTAGTGCAGATGCGCAAAAAGCCCAAGCTAAATTCAAAGAAAAATATGATTTTCCTTTTCCACTACTTGCAGATGAAGATAAATCAGTTATTCAAGCCTTTGGAGTTTGGGGTCCCAAAAAATTTATGGGTAAAGAATATGATGGTATTCACAGAACGACTTTTGTGATCGATGAAAAGGGAGTTATTGAGGAGGTACTTTCAGATGTAAAAACAAAAGCGCACGCCGCTCAAATATTAAAATAAAAGATAGAAAATTAAAAGAAAAAGCCAAGAAACAAGATCGCGATGTAATCTTATATCTTGGCTTTTTTGTGGAAACACTATTTAATTTCCTTTAATACTTTATTGGGATCAAAACCAAAAAGTCTGTGCTCCTTAATTATTTCTGCAATACCAGAAGGAAGCATTATTTCCCAACCTGGTTTTCCTTGATTAATCATATTGAGCACTTCTCTTGAGAAGACTTCTAGGATTTCAGGATCATAATCATCAATATCGACTACTTTTCCGTTGAATTTAAAGAATTTGTATAATTCTTTCATTCTGGGATGTACTTTTAAATTTTCGGAGGTGATAATTTCTCCATTTTCTCCTATCATTGGATATAGAAATACTTTCATATCTCGATAGAACAATTTTCCAAAAGCTTCTAAAATACCACCACTAAGATGACGGTAATATTTCTCATCAAAAATATCCACTAAATTATTTACGCCCATGGCAAGACCCATTCTGGCCTTGGTATAATTAGCGAAATATTCTACTACTTTATAATATTCCTGAAAGTTTGAAATCATTACTGTTTGTCCTAATGAACACAGTAATTCTGCCCGATCCATAAAATCTCTTTCATCGATTTCACCATCAGAGCGCAAGTTTGATAACGTAATTTCAAAAATTACAAGGGTATTTTGAGCATTTACTTTATTTTCGTTTAGAAACATTTTCAATGATTTCTCATACATGTCCATGTTTACTTTGGTAACGGGACGAAAACTACCTCTAAAAGCAAGAATATTTTTCTTGTATAAAATAGCTGCAGGAAGAATGTTTTTACCTTCAGGATTAAACATTACCGCATCAGTCATTCCATTTTTTACCAATTGTAAACTCATTAAGCGATTGTCTACATCAGCAAAACGTGGTCCTGAAAAATTTATAGTATCTATTTCTAATTGATCTTTATCTAAATGGTCATACAAATAACGCAACAATCGTTTGGGATCATTGTATTTGTAATATGCACCATAAATTAAATTAACTCCCAGGATTCCGAGTGTTTCTTGTTGTAAACGAACGTCAGTCTCTTTAAATCGTATGTGAATAATAATTTCGTTATAATCCTCATCGGGTTCAATTTGGTAACTTATTCCAACCCATCCATGTCCCTTGAATTGTTTAGCAAAATCTATAGTAGCAACAGTATTAGCATAGCTAAAAAACATCTTGTTAGGATGTTTTTCCCTGCTCAAGCGTTTTTCTATTAAATTTACTTCATGAGACAGCATTTTTTTTAGTCGGCTTTCAGTTACGTATCGGCCGTCTTCTTCAATACCATATACGGCATCACTAAAATCTTTATCATAAGCTGACATCGCTTTTGCGATTGTTCCAGACGACCCTCCAGATCTAAAAAAATGTCTTACAGTTTCCTGTCCTGCTCCAATTTCTGCGAAAGTTCCGTAAATATTTTCATTCAGATTGATACGGAGTGCTTTATCTTTTATTGAAGGGATTTGTTCAATGATTTTATCACCTTTTAATCTTATTTCTGTATCCATTTTCTTTTAATATGGCTAATATGTTGCAAAGTTAATGAAATAGGTTTCTAATGAAAGGTAATTAACCCTATTTTTGTAAATAAAATCAAGAACGTTGAAGGTATATTTTTTAGGGACTGGCACGTCACAAGGCATTCCAGTTATTGGGAGTAATCATCCAGTATGTAAAAGCACTGATTCTAAAGATAAAAGGCTAAGAGTTTCAGTTTGGATATCTTGGGAGAATTATTCTTTAGTTATTGATTGCGGACCTGATTTTAGACAACAAATGTTATCCTCAAATTGCCAGAAAGTGGATGCTATCTTATTTACTCATGAACATTCAGATCATACTGCGGGAATAGATGATATTCGACCGTTTAATTTTAGGCAAGGGGACATGCCAATTTATGCCCATGATCGAGTAATAAAAAATCTGAAAAGAAGGTTTGAGTACGTTTTTGAAACCATAAACAAATACCCCGGAGCACCGTCTGTACAAACGATACAAGTTTTCAATAACGAACCGTTTTGTATTGGTAATAAAACCGTAATTCCTGTCAATGTAATGCACGGAAATCTTCAGGTTTTTGGGTATAGAATTGACGATTTTGCTTATTTAACGGATGTAAAAACTATTGCCGATAGTGAAATTGCAAAGCTAAAAAAGCTAAAGGTATTGGTAATAAATGCTTTACGCGAAGAGCCTCATGACACACATTTCAATTTGAAAGAAGCGTTAGATTTTATAACTTTGGTACAGCCAGATATTACTTATCTTACCCATATTAGTCATATAATGGGATATCATGAAGAAGTTCAAAAAAATCTTCCAAGAAATGTTTTTCTGGCTTACGATAATTTAGAAATTACTATTTAATTCAATTAAAATGAAAAAATCATTATTCCTTTACCTAACTATCCTTGCTGTACTCTCTACTGTTTTTACCTATATGTTTTTGAGTAAAGAAGTAGCTTTTGAACAAAAAAGGTATGATAAAACGACCAAAAAATTAAGAGACAGTCTAGCTTTAGTTTCAAATCAGTTAGTTGATGCCAACTATTTTTCTTTGGAGAAAAACGAGAACGCCCAAAATTATTTTGAGTCTGGAAATAGAAGTAAAATAATACAATATGAAAAATTAATACCTTTTGTTACGGAAAAATTAATGGACTTTAATTCAAATCCTAAAGGAAATCCTTATACAGGTCAAGATCAAATAGGTGCTAATAAATTTATTATAAATAAGGTCAAAATTCTAAACCACCGATGGATTATCGCTGACTATAGTAATAGTGAAATATGGGGTGAAGTTTTGTTAAAGTATTTTGTAAATGAGGATGAAAGCATCACATTTGAAGTAAATCAGTCGTTATTATATCAGAAATAAGTGTCTTCTCACAGTATTGAATTACATCAGTACTCAATACTGCGAGCGTAAACTAGAGACTATTTTTCAAGAAGCCAACTTTTGAAATCATAAAAATTTTGAGGAGCGATCCCGTGCCCTATTGGATATTCTTTATAGATATGGTTTATAGATAAATTTTTCAATATCTCAGGCGTTTTTCTGGCCCATTCTACAGGGATCACTTGGTCTACAGTACCGTGTGAAGCAAATATTTTCAGGGCAGTAAAGTTGTTTTTAAGGTAATCATCAGATACTATCTCTAAATTTAAATAGCCGCTCATAGCCACTACTTTTTGAATTTTTTCTGGATAAGAAAGTGCAACTGCATAACTCAATATGGATCCTTGGCTGAAACCAACTAGAACAATTTGTGTTGCATCTATTGGATAATTAGCAATTAATTCGTCAATAAATCCGGCAATTAGATCTCTTGACACTTTGGCTTGTTCGTGATCTGAAAATTTGTTTTCGTCTGCGTCAAAGTTTATTGCATACCAAGCATAACTACCGTATTGTAAATCATAGGGAGCTCTGGCTGAGATAATATAATATTCCTCTGGTAGCTCTTCCGCAAAAGAGAATAAGTCTTCTTCGTTGCTACCGTATCCATGTAATAAAAGGATAACGGGATTTTTATCTAATTTTATTTTAGGTTCTTGTATTTTATATTCTAAAGATAAATTCATTGAATTATGATATATTTATAAGCCATTTTTGAAAATAAGTTCCCAATAAAGGAACGGGTTTTGTTTCTCCTTTAATAGCACTGGTGATGCCATAAGACCATAAAACAAATACGAAAATCCACATTGGAGCTGAAATCAGTAAGCTGTCAAAATTACTAATGATTAGTCCTAGTGATATAAAAGTCAAAGTGAGTCCTAATCCTTGTCGAATGTGAAAGGAAGCAAACGCATTTTTGTCTTCGGAGTTCATAGACATCGCTATAAATACGCCAATGCCAAAAATATAACTTGTAATGGCGGCAGTTTTCCCTGTTTCGGTATTAGTGCTATTATTCATGTTTTTTATACTAAAATTAATTTTCCCTGATTTATTATCCCATGAACTTTTCCTTTAATTTCTGTTCCCAGAAATGCAGAATTTTTAGATTTTGATAGAATTGATGCTTTACTAAAAATACCTTTTGGTTCTGGATTGAACAAGGTCATATTTACTTTTGAACCTTCATTAATGATATGTACGTCAATTCCAAATCTAGATTTCCCAGCAGTCAATTTCTCAATTACTGTTTCTAATGGCAATATGGTCATCAAAGCACCAAAAGCACTTTCCATTCCAATCGTTCCATTCTTGGCACCATCAAATTCCATTTTCTTGTGTTCAATATCTATAGGATTATGGTCGGATGTAATCATGTCTATTGTTCCGTCTTTTAGGCCTTTTAGCAATGCTTTTCTATCCGTTTCAGTTCTAAGTGGTGGCGAAACTTTATAGCGGGTATCAAAACCTTCCAGTTTTTCATCCGTTAAAACTAAATGATGTACCGCTACACTGCAGGTTACATTCAATCCATTAGCTTTAGCTTCTTTAATTAATTGGACTGATTTTTTAGTCGAAATCGTAGGAATGTGTAGTTTCCCTCCCGTATATTCTAATAGGAATAAATTTCTTGCGATTTGTAATTCTTCAGCAAGATTTGGAATTCCTTTCAAACCTAATCGGGTAGATACAACGCCTTCATTTGCTACTCCGGTTCCTTTAATATTTTCGTCTTGGGAAAAAGCAAGAAGCAATCCATCAAAATCCTGAACGTATTGTAAGGCGATTTTTAGCAAATTAGCATTGTTCAGACTCTTATTATAATCTCCAAAAGCGACTGCTCCGGATTTTTTCATATCATACAATTCGGCCATGTCTTTTCCTTCGCTTTCTTTGCTTAAAGCACCTATAGGATACAGTTGAGTTGCAAATCCTATAGCTTTGTTTAAAACAAAATTTACTTGGGATTGATTGTCAATGATAGGGAAGGAGTGGGGTTGTAATGCTATTGCAGTAAACCCACTTTTGGCAGCAACATTAAGTCCGTTTGCTATGGTTTCTCGGTCTTCAAACCCGGGTTCTCCTAATGAAACGCTGCTGTCAAACCACCCTTGTGAAATATGTAAATTATCAAGTTTTACTTCTTCCGCTTTTTCTGGATTTGGGAGTGAAGTTCCAATTTTTTTTATAAAATCATCAACAATTAAAAGATCTACTGTCTTATTATGAAAGGGACTTTTCGAATCGATAATTTTAGCACCTCTGATGATTAATTTCATATGTAGATAATATTTGTTTTTTAATGGAATATGGAATTCGCATAGTTGCATTAACTTTTACGACCAAATTGCGGTCATGCTCATTTCATATTGATTTTTTTAAGTAATTGAACTTAGTTGATTACTTTACAAACCGTATGATTAACATTTCGGTTATTATAAATATCAGTGCAAAGATAACAAACCATTTCCAAATTTGATTATCAGTTCTGTCAGTTTGTAGCGTGTCAAAAAATGATTTTATCGATTCTATTGTTTTATAATTTGAAAGGCTATTTTGATTAGCTATGGCCAAATCACTTTCGGTTCTATTGTAATTGAAACTGATGTTTTCGATCCATTCTTTTTTATTGTAAATACTGAAATTTCCGGCTTGTTTCGGATAATCGTTGAAGGTCATTTTGACTTTATTTTTCAGAATTTGTTGGATAGGGATAAATTGTTCTTCCAAGCCTTTTACAGTTAAAATAGCGTCATTGTTTAGTGACGCTTCTGTCATGTGCGGATTGTTATTTCCAATTGTCAAAGCATTTACGCCATTGTTTTGATTGTTCATTGCCATCTTGTAAAATGTAGGCACAATTAATGGAGATTGTTGGAAATTTGAATTTTCGATGTTGATAGGAGCTGCAAAAACAGTAACTGCTGAAACCGAACTTGCTATTGAAGCCAAGAAAACGCTTTGGTCCTGATAAGACAAAGCGGCTGGGCTGGGGCTGGATATTGCAAAGGATTTTTTTGTTTTTGGATACTGAAAATTAGTCACTTTGTTTTCAAAAACACTACTGAATATAGGATGATTGAAGTTGATTGTAGTAATTAATTTTTCTGTGTTTTCTAAAGAATTGAAGGTGAGGTTTCCAAAATTCCTCACAAAATAATTCATATTTGTAATTGAAATTATTGCCGAAGGAATCACAATTAAATTGCCACCTTTTTCTACAAAAGACTTTAAAGTGGTCGCCAAAGCTTGCGGAATTTCATCCAATTCATTTAAAACAATCGCATCTTGTTCTTCCAGTGTATTGTAGTCCAATGCACTTAAATTGTAATTATTGAAATTGAATTCTTGACGGGTGTATATTCGGGAAAGAAAGTTGCTTTTCGTTGTTTCTCCAATGCTGATAACATTAGTTTTCTTTATTTTTGAAATACTAAAATACAACGTGTTGTCGTAACTTAAACCATTGTCTACAATAGAAAAATAGCCATGAAAGGCTTGTTTTGGTATCGTAAAGTTGATGTTTTTTTTCTTTTTTTCTAATGTTACTATTGTCTTTGCAATGAGCTTGTTCTCATTGTATAACGAAATAGGAATGGGTTTAATACCATCGCCGTAAGCGGATATTTGGACACTAATTTCATAAAAATTATCTAATGTTTTATTGATGAAAACGCTGTCAATGGAGACATTGTTTTTTTGCTCTGCTTTAGGAATTATAAATAAAGGCGAATCAGTTGCATTACTATTTTTCAGTTGATTTTCATCAAGACCTACAGCATCTGTAATGATAAGAATATCTTTTTTAAAAGCCGATTTATGCGCTTTTATTTTGGATATTATATTGTCTAATTGGAAAGGAGTGGCACTGTATTTTAGATTTTGCAATGCACTACGCACTAACTTTATATCCGTGTTCCAATAATTTTCGGAATTGGTGAGTAAAGAGAAATTAACATTTTCAGGAGTTTCTTCAAGGAGTTCCTGAACGGCTCTTTTTAGTAATTGTCCTTTTTTGCCTTTGGCTTGCATACTGAATGAATTATCCAAAATAATATACAACTCATTGTTTGCATTTTCACTGTCTTTTGACTCAAAAAAAGGCTGTGCAAACGCTATAATAATACAAGATAACAATAATAAACGACAGGTTAGAAGCAACCATTTTTTGAGTTTAGAGCTTTTTCTGGTTTGAATCGAAAGTGCCTTTAAGAAACGAACATTAGTGAAATATTCTTTCTTGAAACGGCGCAATTGAAATAAATGAACCAAAACAGGAACAATCAACAAGAATAGAAAGTATAAAATTTCGGGATGTTTAAAATACATTCTAAGGTTGAGTTTACTGCACTAGATTTTATTTTCAATGGAGTTCATTGAATTTAGTGAGTCAAAAATACAAATTTGTTGACAGTTTTTTATGAAGTTGTAGTAATTTTTTAAAGGAATAAACAATTGACATCCATTATGAATATAATGCGTATTTTAGCTCTTCAATACCATTTAACTTATGAAAAATATATATACAATTCTTCTTTCTATTATTGCTTTAACCACAATACAAGCGCAAAAAAACAAATATAATTTATTGATTGGAACCTATACAAAAGGTTGCGAAAGTAAAGGAATTTATGTGTATGATTTTGATTCAAAGTCAGGTGATTTTAGTTTTAAAAATGCTACTGAAAAAGTCGTGAATCCAAGTTATTTGACAGTTTCAAAAGACAATAACTTTATATATTCGGTAAATGAAAACGGGGCGGCAAGTACGGTAAGTTCTTTTAGTTACAATCCATCAAGTGGAAAACTTAACTTAATTAACAAACAAAGCTCAAAAGGTGCGAATCCTTGTTACATTATAAATGATAATAAGAATGTGATAGTTGCCAATTATTCTGGGGGAAATATTTCCGTTTTTGGTAAAAATAACGACGGAAGTCTAGACGAAGCAAAACAAGTTATTCAACATTATGGAAAGGGAATTAATGTACAAAGACAGGAAGGTCCACATGTGCACATGGTATATTTCTCTCCTGACAAAAAGTTTGTTTTGTCTAACGATTTAGGAAATGATAAAGTATATTCATATGCCTATAATCCGGATGCTACAAGTACTGTTTTAGAATTAAGAGATAGTGTTGCGGTAAAATCTGGAAGTGGACCAAGGCATTTAACGTTTAGTAAGGATGGGAAAATTGTTTATTTATTGCAAGAATTAAACGGAGGGCTAACCGTATTTAGTTATTCCAAGGGGATCTTAAAAAAGATTGATGAAACTACTATTTTACCCAAAGACTTCAAAGGGTCTTTCAGTGCAGCAGATATACATATTTCGCCGGATGGGAAGTTTTTATACGCTTCTAATCGCGGAGAGGCAAATAACCTTACCATTTTTAAAATTCTAAAAAGCGGAAAATTAGTATTTAAAGGACAAGCCAGTACCTTAGGTAAAGGACCTAGAAATTTTGCAATTGATCCAACTGGAAATTTTCTTTTGGTAGCACATCAATATACAAATGACATTGTAATATTTAAAAGAAACAAAACTACAGGTGCTCTTGTAAATACAGGAAAAAAGATTGCTATGTGTTCTCCGGTTTGTTTGGTTTTTACAAAGAATTAAAATAAAAATATTACTAATAATCAAAAAAAAAGGCTAAAATGAATTTCATTTTAGCCTTTTTTTGATTATTTATTCTTGTCTTTCCTCTTTTTGTCTCTTGTTTTTAGCATATTTCTATTTACAGAACCATGAGTTTTTTTCTTGGTTACGCCAGGTCCTCCCAGATTGACTTTTTTATTCTTTTTACTTTTCTCTTGAAAAGCACCATCTCCGTCAAGTTTTTGTTTTTTCATCATAAACTTAATCGGTTGCCTGTCTTTTTCAGGTTCGATTAATTTTGAGGAAACTTCAACAGTCTCTGGGAAAGGTTCGATTACTAATTCCATATTCATCAGTACTTCTACTTCCACTTTTGACTCTTCTTCACGAGGTGCAATAAGACTTATGGCAGTTCCTGTAGCATCTGCACGACCGGTTCTACCAATTCTGTGCATATACAATTCAGGCATTTCAGGCATTTCAAAATTGATAACATGAGTAATATTGGAAATATCCAAACCTCTGGCCATAATATCTGTGGTAATTAAACCACGTAAATTTCCTTCTTGAAAAGAGGCCATCGTGCTCAAACGATAATTTTGAGATTTATTAGAGTGAATTACTCCAAACTGCCCTTCAAAATCTTCCTCAATTCGTTCGTGAACCATATCAGAAATTTTCTTATTGTTAACAAATACTAGAACACGGCTCATGTCTTCGTTGTTTTGTAATAAGTATTTAAGCAGGTTTATCTTTGTATTAAAATTGGGAACTTTATAACTAATTTGTTTAATGTTCTCTAATGGTGTTCCTGATGCCGAAAGCGTCACTTCTTCAGGATAGTCAAAATAGTCATTCAAAATAGCATCTACTTCATCTGTCATCGTTGCCGAGAAAAGAATATTTTGACGTTTTTTTGGCATCATCGCCAGAATAGATGTCAGTTGAGTTCTGAAACCTAAATTCAGCATTTCATCAAACTCATCGATTACCAATTTTTGCATTTCTTCAAAACGAATTACATTGTCTAGCGTTAAATCCATGATTCTTCCTGGAGTCCCCACTAGTATGTCACAACCTGCGTAAACAGATTTCTTTTGCGTATTGATATTGACACCACCAAAAATTCCAATAGTTCTAACCGACATGTATTTAGTCAGTTTTTCAACTTCTTCGACTACTTGAACTACAAGTTCACGTGTAGGAACCAGAATTACTATTTTTGGGGTATGGCCGGGAGTAAATTTATATAATTTCAACAAAGGTAATAGATAAGCAAAAGTTTTACCAGTTCCCGTTTGAGCGATTCCCATCATATCTCTTCCTGACATTATCACAGAAAATGTTTTTTCCTGAATAGGAGTAGGTGTAGTAAATCCCAAATCATCTATCGCTTTTTGTACGGATTTAGGAAGATTGAATTGCTCAAAAGTAGTCATTTGCTTAAATTTTTTGCAAAGATAGTCTTTTTGAAAGTAATGCTATAAAATCAATAGATTTCAGGCTTCTTTTTAGAATTTTAATTCGACTAATTGTTTAATAATCGTTTCACTCGCAGTAATAATTCGTTTGCATTAAACGGTTTTGAAATAAAATCATCAGCACCAAGTTTAAAAGCTTCACTTACAGAATTCTCCTCTTCACCCAAAGACGATAAAGCAATTATAGCCTTTTTTTCAAAATGTCTTTTGACAAAACTGATTATTTCCAGTCCTGATTTATAGGGGAGCAACAAGTCAGTAATCACCATATCAGGATTTATTGTCGGCAATTGTTCAATAGCACTTAGTCCGTCTCTAATCACGGCTATTTGATATCCTTCTTTTGTGAGTATGAAAGTAAGGATTTTAATCATTAATTCATCATCTTCAATAATCAGTATTTTTTTGTCGCTATTCATTTTTAAAATCTTTTATTTGTTGTAAAGCTCAATTTCATCAATCATTACCATCGGTTTTTTATTCTTTCGTTTTCTCCAAATTGGTAAGTCTTCTTGATTTTGTACCACCAATTTTATTTTTTCAAAAGTATTAAAACGATCATCAGTAATCTCTAGTTCACTACTTTTCACCTCAAAATCTTCTATTAAAGCTACATATTTTTTCTCAGATATAAAGACCCATTCTTCATTTTTATATCCAAATAGTGTCACTTTTTGAGGAATAAAAATCCAATTTCGTTGGTTATCTAAAAAGTGTATTCGGATATGATTAAAGTTTAATTTTTTCGTTATTAATTCTATTTCAGGATTAATACCATACCATCCAATCCAATTTATATTATAATCGGTATGGCCTTTAATTCCATCAACAAGCCCTGGTCCTCCTTTGCCAAAGAATTCTGGCGCAGGTGTTGTAAGGAAATTGACTTGTATTTTTTCTCCAAGATGTTTTGCCGTATTTTTTGTGATTTCTAGCCAATTTTTATAATATTTCTCTGGAGACAATCCATCTTCACTGAGTTCATAAATTCCAAATTCATGACATGCTTTTGCAAAATTCAATACTCGTTCACTAAGTCCGGGTTTGACTACTAACATTCCATTTTTATTAACGATAAACATTCCATGTTGTTCTTGTCCGTAAAATTTAGATTGTTCAAAATATACATATTCTAAGGCCAGACGTAATTTTTCTATTCTGGAATTTAAAATGGGATCTTGATTTATAGCTACCGAAGCTTTGTCCAATAATTGGTCATACTGATCCATTGCCACAGGAGATAAAAAGTTATTTCTGCTTTGGATAGGGCCAGAATAGATGTCTAAATTGCGATTAAATTTTTCTTGATTTTTAGTCAAAAGATTTAAATAATCATTGATGTATGGTGCTGCATTGCCGTAAAAACCTCTTAAAAAGTCATCGGTAGCTGCTTTAATATCTGTTTCAGTATTCCATAATAATTTAGCTAACAGATACTGTCTTAATTCCGAAAAGTCTCCCGGCACATCTGCATATCCTTGCACAAATAATCCTGTCACATCATTTTTTTGGAAAAGTTTATAATTATCGGAAAACGTATGTAAGTTAGGAAAAGGCGATAAATAATTTGAGAACTGTACGGTGTAATCCCATAAGTATAAATTCGAAGCCGTTTTGTCCCAATTCTGCAATATTTTTAAAAATGCTTTGTTTTGGCTGTCTTTTTGGATTGATTTCCCGCGATTCAATTCAATTGGACAAAATAAAGTATAAATATTTGGCTGTAATTTTATATTAATGGGTGGTTTGAAAGTATGTTGATACGCCAGAGTAGCTATTTTTGTTTTTGGAAAATGTTTTGCAATTTTATTCAAAAAGTAGTACAAAGAACCTTGAGGACCTCCGTGTTTTTCATTTAATAATTTGCATTGGTTACACTCACAGTAAACTGTTTCATCATTTTGGCTGACTGATATAAAGGAAGTATTAGGATTGTTTTCAATAATTTGAGACATATTCTCTATAACATGAGTAACCACGGCTTCATTACTCATACAAAGTGATTCAGGTCTTCGACTGCCCTCGTACAGGGCAAAAAACTCAGGATTAGTTTTAAAAAATTCTTTTGGGGGCAAAAGTGTATGAAACGAGTGTCCCCAAATACTAAAATCGTTTAAATGCCAATCTAATTTGTGCCAATCTCTAAAATCAGCATCGTAAGCATCTGGATAAAAGAGTACTCGGTATTCAAAAGAAGGAGTATAGGCTTTCTCTTTATTTTTTGGATAAACGACCTCTTTCAATTTTGGGACATACATTTCTTTTGCTGTAAATTTTCGGAATCCCCAAATTTCTAACAATGTATAAACGGCATAGCGTAAATTTTTTTCATTGGATGCAGTTAAAAAAATATCTGCAGTATTACTTTTGATACTAAAACTATTTTTATTTTTTTTGTTTTCTGAATTTGTAATTGTGAGATGAATGGTACCTGTCGTTTTCTTCTTAGGCTCATTAGTTTCAATTAAAAAGGGATTAGAAAAACTTTGATCCAAATATTTTTTTAAAATTTTTGCAGTGGGCTTTGCATTTTCATCCAGGATATGAATGACATTTTCAGAACCTGGTTTATTCTCCATGACGATATTAGATTGTGACATTATTTTAAAGTTAAAAACAACTAAAAAAAATAGTGCGTACATTAAGGTCAGTCGTTTATTAAGCATAATCTAGAATTTATATTGCAACATTATTGATAATTCCAATTCGTTTTGCGTTAAGTTTTTGACATACTCTTGTTCATTATAGGTAAACTGAATGCCTGTTATATAATGATTATTGAACATTTTATAATATCCTGCGCCTATCCTGTACGAATCCAGCGAGATTCTTTCTCTAAATTGCCCTAAAGTAGTTCTCTCCTCTGGGGAAGAGCCGTAACCAGAGATTAAAGTTACATAATCAAAACGAGTATCAAAATAATAGCGTATTGTTAAAGTAACTGCGGGAAAAATATTGTCATTATCACTTTGAATAAACGTCCTTAAATTGACCCAATAGGAGTCGATATATTTTCCCAAACCGAGAGCTACAGTTTTAAATTCAGTATCTGTTGTTTTTAAATATCGAATTCCAACATCTCCTTCCCAACCTTTTTTAAAATTCTGATAGAAGGAATACCCCAATCTTATTTTTGGAAATACGAGGTCTTTGCTATATGCTCCGTTTACATAAGAATAATTATTTTTTCCGGTAAAAAAATAGGACTCGGCTTCATATTGAATTCCATTTGCAATACTTTGCCCGGAAGACAAGCGATCGGCATAATTTATCCGGCCTATTAAAGAACCCCATTGCCGCTCTCTTATGTATTGAAAACTTAATAAATGCCACGGACCATAGCCTTTTCGATCAAAAGTGGTATAGCCATAATTGATTCCCATTCGGTCTGTTTTTAATTTTGATTCCAATTGAAAAATGAGTTGCGTTATTGCATTATCATTCGGATTTTTTAACTGCAATATTTTTAAATATTCATATTCTTTCTTTCTGTCTTTTTGCAATTGGAAAACAGTTAATTTTTTTTGTTCAAATGTATCATCTTCAGGATGTAATGCAATTGCTTTATCAATTGTAATTTCGGCCTCTTTGTATTTCTTTTCTTCTAATTCCAGATTTATAAGATAGTTGAGTGCTTCTCGGTTCAGTGTGCTCTTTTCGATATAATATTTGTAATAATACTTAGCACTATCATTTTTTTTAAGTAAATCATAATTTCTACCTAATAGCAAATAATAATCTAAATAGTTTGGCGCAATTTTTTTTCCCAAGAGAGCCCTTTCAATATTTTTCTCATAGTTTTTATTATTCTGCATGTCTTTTACAATAACAGAAAGAAGGCTGTCAGAGTCTATTTTTTGTGCAAGTACAGCCTCATTAGATAAAAATAATAAAATAATAAAAAAACGGACCGTATTAAAAATTTTACTCTTAATCATGATGTAACTTTTTGAGTATTTGTGAATCCTTTTCTAATCATTACCCCCCATTTTTGTTCAGTTTGTCTAAAAAAGAACCAATATCCCTTTAATGAGGCATATACATTCAACGGATGGTACACAAATGGTTCGATTGCGGCCATAAAAATCAAAACCATTAATTCCTTATGATTAGCATAGCTCTTGTATAATAAATCATCTATTAAAATAGAGATTAGAGTAATCAATAAGTAAAATACATAAACAAATATACCTATAGTAGCAAGGTATTCGATATTTAGAGATTTATTATAAATGCTTATAATTAGGGCTATTACACCTAAAAATTCTATAATGGGTACCAAAAATTCGAATACAAAGAAAAAAGGTAAAATCAAGAAAGCAGTTTTACCATATTTAGGGTTCAAAAACATTTTTCGATGTAGGTATAATGTTTGAATTAATCCTCTGGCCCAGCGCGTTCGTTGTCGTATTAGCACTTTTCTTGTTTCAGGGACTTCAGTCCAACAGAGCGATTCTGGAATGTACTTAATTAAAAATTTTTGGTTTTTTTCATGCATGTATTTACGCATGCGGGTGATGAGTTCCATATCCTCTCCTAATGATTTATGCCAATACCCTCCCACTTTTATGGCTATTTCTTTATCGAACATCCCAAGCCCTCCAGAAACTAAAAGTAAACCATTAATTTGGCTCCAAGCCATTCTGCCAAAAAGAAAAGAACGCACATATTCTAATTCTTGAAATCTTGGATACCAATCTTTAGGAAAATGTACTTTATATAAAAAGCCATCTTTTATTTCGCACGAATTTGAAATTCGAATACCTGCACCTGTTGCAATAACGCGAGTTTCATTTTCCATAAATGGCTTGGCTAATTTAAGGATAGTATCTCTTTTAAGAATACAGTCCACATCAGTACATAAAAACAAAGGATAGCGTGAGGAATTAATTCCTGCATTAGAGCCATCTGCTTTACTTTTCCCATTTTCTTTATCAACAACCATCAGTTTAGAGTATATTGGATTGGTTGATTTATAGTGTCCTCGTACGGGTTTAGTTATGATTTTTTCTTGGTAATAAAAATCTATTTTAACCAATTCAAATTCAGTTATTAATTTTATCAAAGTATCATCTGTACTGCCGTCGTTGACAATAATAATTTCATATTTTGGATAAGTCAATGATAGCAATGATTTTACATTATAAACAATACTGACTCCTTCATTAAAAGCTGGAGCCACAATTGAAACGCCTAACAAATGATTTGACCTAGTAAGAATATCTTCAGAAATATATTTTTGATGTCTTAGGTGTTTTAGTATAGCATAATAGGAAAGAATAGACAAGAAAATGTAAAATACAACATAGGTAAGAGAAAAGAATGAAATAAAAATTTCATAAAGTTCAATAATTTGATGTGTTAAATAGTGTATCATTATAAGTATATTTCTCTAACATGATGAATCATTTTTGTAGTATCATAATCTTTGGCGGACAGAAAATCCAATTGAGTTTTATCTATTTCATTTAAGCATTCAACCGCTTTTAATTTTATGTCCTTATTAGTTTCCTTTTGGATTTCCTTTTCTAAAAAAGGAATTATACTCTCGTCGCCGATTACTTTTAAAGCATCTAAAATTTCTAATCTAATTTCTGAGGATGTATTATCAAATAGATGGATCAATTCGTCTTTTGCTTCAGTCAGGAAGAGTTCTTTGATAGCCATAATGGCCTCCTTTTTTAGTGAATCATCATCACTCTGAATAAATGTTATAATTTCTTTGGCTTTATGTCTATAATTATGAAAAGTCATAATTTTTAAACCTAATTTAGTAACTGAAGCATTATTAGTTTCAATCCATTGATCAATATTTTTTGGGAGAGGAATTTTTTTATCATGAAGAATATCCATTATTTTTATCATGTTTAAATGTGAAATGGCAGAGGACAATTCTGTAAAACTTTCCATGTGATTTTCTGATAATGAGATGTAAGCCATATTAGCATTTGACCGAATCACATTATTAGGATGCTTTAAATACGGTTTTATAAAAGCGCTGCCTTTTTTATAGTCTAAAGCTTGGAAATGATAAAAGCCCTCACATTTGTAAAAACTTCTAAAATCCCGTATTAGTCCTGCAGAATATTTATCTAAGTGTAATGCTTGATAAAAAATGTTAATTTGATCCGATGCTTTTCCTTTTAAACTTTGTTTAAATCGTATCATATCATTAATAATCATTTCCTTGCACCAGGTTTTATGCAGTGGAATCTCTTTTTTAAAAAGATATAGTTTTTTTCTAAATGTTTTCTCATCAGGTTTTGATAGAATCATTTCGGTCAAAAAAATCTCAGTTTTATTGCTTATTGATTCCCTCAACGGTTTGGTATATTCATAACGAATTCGTTTTAGTAGTAAAACAAATGTCAATAATAAAGTTAATATTAAGAGGAACGGGATGATATAATACTTTAGATACGAAATAAATAAATCCATGATTATCAATGTTTTATAATATAATATTACAAATAATGAAAAGGGGAAAAAAATATTTTCGATGTATTACTTATATATCCTTCAAAACACTTAATCGGAACAATACAGAAACTTATTTTTTAGAATTCAATTTCTTAGTTTTTTATCAGATTCTTATGGTTTTTAGATTAATGCATTCCTTTAATTTTTAACAATTATGCAGTCTTACCTGTAATGGAACAAGAGATTTTTTGCTTTTTGGTTGGCTGATTTTAAATTTCATATAAATCAAAATCCTTCTTTAATTAGAGTTAAAGAAGGATTTTGAAATTTAAATTATTAAGGTGAAACGGGATCTATTATTTAAATTTTAGTTCCCATGACAGAGCAACGGAATAAATCCAAAAATAATTTCCTTGATCGAATATTATTTCTTGGTGAGATACTCCAAACTGTGTACCCCAAGCATTTTGATTATTTGATGAGGTGAAATAATAGCCAATATTAATCCTTTGGGCCTGTAAGTCTACAAATTTAGCCGCATTTTCATTGGTATTGAACTGATTGATCTCTGGGGAGAATCCTACACTAGCAGCTATGCCGATATAATTGTCAGCATCACTACCATATTTCCGGTAAGTTAATGTTCCAGATTTACTAGTGCCTGTTGCTCCGGGAGTAAAATAAGGACGAAAAGAGATGTAGCTATTTCCAGTATACCAGCCAAGAGATCCTGTATAAATATTTGTTGTAGTACTGTACTTAAGAGTTCTGAATCCTAAGGAAACTTCAAAACTTTTAGGGAGTGATTTAAACAATTCCGCTCCATATTTAATATCAGGAAAGAGAAAAGTATTCGCTACACCAACATTTACATAAGCATATAAACCTTTTGCAATTTTTGGGTATAAATCGACTTCATATTGCATTCCATTTTCGTTAAATCGTCTATTAAAGTTGACTCTTGCTATGATACTACCATACTTAGTTTGTCGCCTGTACATTAATGCATAATATTGCATTGGATCAAAAACATCAGAATAAATGTCTACCGATGAGGTGATACCTATAGCATTTCGGCTCAGCCCATTATTGATACTTGATTTATAATCTTTGGCTTTTTGATCTTCTGGATTTTTATTCAATAGTAATTGAATCGTGCTCAATGCTTCTAATGTATTATTGGTGTTTTCTTGTGCGCTCGCTTTCAAATACAATAACTCAGAGTCGTTTGGGAACGTTTTCAAAGCATTATTTGCCATATCAAGAGCAGCATACGGCATTTCTCCCCACAGTTCGTTTTTGATAGCTGCTATCCAGGTGTTTTTATTTTCTTTGTCTTTTTGTAAAATATAATCAAACTCTTTTCTTGCTTTCTTATATTCACCGTCCCAGGAATAGGTAGTTCCTAAAAAAGAGCGAATGTCATGGTAATCCGGATAGCTGGTCAAAATAAATAATAAGGTATCCTGCGCCTGTTTACGTTGTTGATTAAACGCTAAGTTGCGTGCTTTTTCAAAAGAAGCATCTGGATCACCATCAAATTTAATTTGTTGTCCAGACATTTGAAATGCAGCAAAAAACACCACCAGAAAAGTCAGTTTTATATCTATTTTTGAAATCATTTTTTTAAGGATTTTTTAAAATTTGAGTATTCTGTATTAGTAGGATATATTTTTATAAGACTGTCAATAATTCTATTCGAATCTTTAGCATTATTCATTCTGTTGTATGCTTGTGCCAGTTTATAGCCTAATTCAGCATCAGTTATTTTATTGCTTAAAGCTTTTTGACCAATTTTGACAGCTTTTTTATTTTGCCCAGACCACCAATAGACATCCATTAATGCTAAATAGGAATCGCCATAAAATGGGGTTCTGTTTGTAACTTCAAGTAGTTCTATTTCTGCATTTTTATAATCACCATCCCAGGCTAACGTCCTGCCTTTTAGTGTCCTTACATCGCCATAATTGGGGAGGTCATTTAGAATATAATTGCATAATAATCTCGAATTTTCACGGTCTTTTTTAAATGCTAAATCTCGGGCTAATAAAAAAATCTGATCACGATCTAATCCCTTAGTTAACTTTTTGATTGTGGAAAGTTGCTGTTGGGTAAACTCATACACTGGTTTTTTAAAGCTTGTTGCTACACTTGTAATTTTATTTTTTGTGGTTAAATAAGCATTCAATCTTTTAAAATCAGTAAAAGAATTACTAATAACTTCTATCTGATCACTATCAGTTTGACTAATATTTAAATTTTCATCAATTTTGAACATTATACCATCTGAATAAAAATACTCCTTATAAATATAGTCATTGATGCTACCTTTATATCGCATCAATGGAATACTATGAATATTTCTAAAAGCTCTTACCGTATCCAGTCCTTGACCCAGCCAAGTCGTTTTTTCTAATTTATTGAATTTGTAATTATTAGTTAAAAAAGAAACTAAACTTGGCGTTACGTCACTATGTGAAGAAATAGATTTAAATTTTGCTGTTTTCTTTAACATAGGGCTATAGATATAAAAAGGAACATGAAAACGCGACAAATTATCTTTCTGAGGGACTGGAATCAAGCGGTGGTCCCCTGTAATTATAAAAATAGTATTTGCATAATCGGGTCTTTTAGCATAGGCTTTCATGAAATTTTGAATAGAATTATCTGTGTAAAGCAGACAGGCAAAAATGTCTTTGTATTCATCTATCTTATTTTTCTCTAAGTATGGTTTAGTTTTTATAATACGCTCTACTTTTTCTAAGTATACTTTTTTAGAAGGGAAATCAAATGGTTCATGATTAGTAAGCGTCATTATAATATCTAACCGGGGTTGTTTATTATCTTTTATCTCAGATAATGTTTTACGATATATTTCTGCATCAGGATAGCCCCATGAAAATCCGCCAGAATTTTCTTTTGTTTTTATATAACCGGGTCCAAATTTATTAATATCTATAATTTTATCTATTCCATTGTATTCTAAGAAATTACTTTTTCTGTCAAAACTAGATTCATCACCACAGAAGTAATTGGTGGCGTAACCATTTGATTTAAGTATACTAATTAATGAATTGTGTTTAGGTAATGGATTTAATTCCATAAATCCATTTTGTCCAAACGGCAACGAACCAATTAAAGAAGGCAGTGCCCCAAATGTCCGTCCAGCATTACTAACAAAATTCTCCCAGTAAAGCGATTTTGACGTTAAGGAGTCGAGATAAGGTGTAAATCCTTTATACTCACCCTCATCAATAAAATCACTACCAAGTCCTTCAACAATAATAAAAACGACATTAGGCTTCTCTTCACCAATGTTGAAAAATGGAGCCAATACATCTTTAGTGTTTTTTGAAGCTTGTTCTAAAGGGTATTCTTTTTTAAAGGATAGGCTTCCTTGAGATGCTAAAGCGTTGTCATTTTTAGCTCTTATAATATCACTGAATAAAAAATTTAATTTGTTCTGTAATGCAGGTTTATTACGGGTGTTAATGAATAAATGTAAACTTCCAAAAAGGAGTATTGCTAAAAGTAAAATTTTTGGATTGATTCTTTCTCCATACGAATGGAACACCCAATTCAGCCCCAAATAAATAATGGGTACTACAATAAAAGGCAAAATCAAAAGGAAGGATAGTGATAAAGATGCGGTAACAGTAGTGTACATATCACTCCAAGAATATCCTAAAAGATCAGCTCCAAGATTGATGTGAGTGGTAAGGCTATATCCTATTAAACCAAGTTGAATGATGACGATAATGGAAAATAAGATTCGAATAACAATTATCCCTAACTTTTTTTTTATGTATTTTAAGATCAGGTACAATGGGAAAAATAATAATCCGATTAGAGTTCCGGTAAAAAAATCATTTATTACTTTATAAGTAAATGCCTGTAAATCGAATGTTTTAAATATTTCAATTAAGCTTAATAAGCAAAAAATAAGTATTAATGAAACCGTTGAATAAATGTATTCTAAACTGTTTTTATAAGTAAATTTCATTTTCATTTATCTGTAATTGTATAGTTTTATGCTTTAGTCATTCCCTTTCGAGTCATTTCTCCCCATTTCTTTTTTTTGTTAAAGTAGTAATCGATGTTGCCTCGAATTGCCGCATATAAAATGAAAGGATGGTTCACAAATGGTTCTAAAAAAGCAATGACTAATAAGCGAATACCAGTCCCTTTCTTTTTATACTGGTGATACGTTAATTCCTCTGTAATTATAGCAATTAAAGAAAAGAAAACGGTAAATAAATAGGCTAAAATAATAAATGCAAATGAATAATCCCATCGTACTTGATTATATACAATAAGAATTCCAAAATAGATCAAACCGGTAACTTCAATTACGGGAGCCAGTCTTTCAAAAAAGAACCAATAGGGATAACTTAGTAATCCAAGGGCTTTATATTTTGGATTAAAGCCAATTTTTCTATGTTTTCTCAATGTTTCTATGGTGCCTCTTGTCCATCTGTTTCTTTGTGAAATGAATATTTTATAACTATCAGGCGCCTCGGTCCAACACAGAGGATCGGGAATATAGGCTACATTATATTTTTTTTTCTGTTCTTCCATGTACCCTCTCATCCTTACCACCAGCTCCATATCTTCGCCTACCGTATTCGTATCATAACCACCTACCTTTATGGCAATTTTTTTATCAAATAAACCAAAAGCCCCTGATATTACTAACAAACCATTAAGCCTGCTCCAAGCCATCCTTCCTAATAAAAATGCCCGAATGTACTCGAGAATCTGTCCTTGCTCTAGTAATTTTTTAGGGAAATTGACATCATGTAATTTACCCTCTTTTACGATACAGGAATTTGAAATCCGTATTACTCCACCTGCCGCTATTACTCTTCCATCGGTTGTTTCAAGAAAGGGTTTAATCATTTTTTGAAGGGAATCTTCTAGGAGCAAACAATCTACATCAATACAAGCAACGTATTTGCTGTTGCTTATGTTAAGTCCCATATTCAATGCATCCGCTTTTCCTCCATTTTCTTTATCAACAATAATTAGCTTCTCAAATGCAGGATTTGTTGATTTGTAGATACCCTTTCTAAGGGGTTTAGTTTGTATTTGTTCGTTGATTAGATAATCAATAGGAATCAAATCATAAACACTAATAAGTTTTTCTAAACTATCGTCTTTACTTCCATCGTTTATTATGATTACATCATAGTTTACATAATGGCTTGACAATAAAGAGCGAACATTTTCAACAATATTTAAGCTTTCATTATAGGCTGGCGCTATAATTGAAATTGAAGGTGAAATATTTGAAGACAATATTTCTTTGTAATTTACAAAGCTATTTTTCCTCATATACTCTACTGTTTCTATGGCTGAAATGATTGCGAGTATAAGATAAGACCCAATTGCAGTAAAGCTATAAATGAAAAATAAATAATGAATGATTTGAATTATAATTTGTAAAGTACTTCCTTCCATAATTAATTGTTTTCTATAAAATTTATAATTCTTAGAAATTGAGGATCAGAAGATTCTAACTTAAGTATATTGAATTTTTCGTTATTTAGAACCTTTAAAATTCTTAATACAGACACTTTAATTTCGAATATTTCGTTATGTATATAGTCCATTAAAAATGATTCATCACTACTTTCGTAAAGATTTTCCATCATTTTAAAAAAAGCAATTTGCTCCTCTTGACTACGTTTTTGGATGTTATATTTCAGAATTTCTTTGGCTTCGAAAGCGTTTAAATAGTTTAAAACATTAATTGATTCTAATCTTATTTTTTTATTAACATGATGCAACAAATATAGAAGTTCATCTTTTACCTCAAACTGGTTGTAAATTTTTGCCAGTTTTAAGGCAAAAATGATGACAGAATCATTTGGAGAATTTAACCAAAATTTTATATTTGATATATTTTGATTTTCTAATCTTTGAAGTACTTCCAGTAATTGAATCTGATCCCATTCAGAAAGCTGTGTTTCTAGTATGTCTAAAAAATTAAGTCCTTCAAAATAGAATAAACTCACCATATACAATTGCATTTCTTTCCTAACTTCTCGCTTCGGGTGGTTTATGTGAATAATAACTTGATTGTGGGCTTCCTTAACATGAAATTGTTTTAATTCTCGGATACCTTTTGCTATTATGTACCATTTTTTACTGCTTAATTTAGATAAAGTATAATTTATAAGCCCCGTTTGAAAATAAAGTTTTTGAATAGCTTCTGCAATTTCACCAGAAATTTCATTTTTTAACTTTAACAAGACTGCAATTAAAATTTTTCTTTTGAAAGGATCTTTTATGGATTCTTTTAATTGATCAATAATCACTTGTTGTTCAGAACTAACATTATCATCACCATCTTCATTTCCAGAATATAAATAGGAGATGAGATGAGATTCGTATTCATTTTCATATTCAGAAGTTATCCGCTCTTTTTTTCTCAAATATTTTCTCAAATATTTTAAATAAAAAATTAAAGGAATAATTATTACAATAAAAACACCACTAATCATCCATGCTGCTTGGATGATAGGCGGTGACCCTTTTAAATAATTAATGAAATAGTACTTCGTATTCATATGAAAAACTAGAGGCAATTTATTTTAATTTTAACGCAACAATCGTTTTACTCTAATTACTAATTCATTTGGACTTAATGGTTTGCTCATAAAATCAGTGGCGCCTAAATCAAATGCTTTAAGAACGATTTCCTCTTGCCCAGCTGATGAAAAAACGATAATAGGCGTTTGCAGGTTTAATTTGTTTCTCACATGACTAATTACTTCTAATCCACTAATAAAAGGCATCATAATATCGGTTAAGATTAATTCTGGATTTACTTCCTCTATTAACTCAATTGCTTTTTTTCCATCTACAGCTGTATGGATTTTATACCCTTCTTTTTCCAATCTAAATCTAAGTAATGTCAAAAAAATTGAATTATCTTCTGCTAGGACAATTTTTTTAATCTCACTCATGGTGTAATAATTTTAGTTTAGATAAAAATTTAAATAATAGTTTTGATAAAATTGTTTTATCTAAGTTGTTAAACTCTGTACTATCATGTTGAATTTTTTTAATAAATAATTTATTTGTCATGTATTAAAGTTGTTTGTCTTATTTAATGTCACAATTAAACAAAAATTTATTTTTTAATTTACGTAATTTTATCAATGATAGTTTGTCATTTTTAAATTTATTTTAAAACGGGTTTAATCTTAAGTATGGTTTTTTTTCTCAATATATTTTAATTGTTATATCTAGTTTTAAACTCATTTTCAAAAGTTACTCATACAAAAGGCTTGTTACATATTACATTAATTAAACTTAAATGCAAAGTTACTGTTTGTAAGATGAAATAGTATCTTTAAACGGAGAATAGATAAAAGAGAAAAATATTTTATTTAATGGTAAAGTAAAAGTTGTGTAATTTAACAATGCAAAAAAATTATTGATTTTAGCCAATAACTTTTCGGAATAAATTTTATTAGCCAAACAATTTATTTTTGTTCGAAAGAAACAATTTTTGTAGCAAAATAAATATATTGATTTTACACTTCTGTTAACTAAATACTGGATTATTATGAACTTATTTGCCATAAATATAATTGAGGTTTGTTGTGGTGTAATTTAGTGTTAAATATATATATAATAATTAACTTTTTAACAGTATTAAATTATTGTTTTATTTTAATATAAACTTTATTGAGAACACAGCTTTTTGAAGACATTTTGCAATGGATACTCTTTTTTTATAAATTTACGACAATAAAATAATGATTTTTATCATTTTTTGTTAGTTTTAGCTTCTTGTAAAAGATTAGCTTCTGACTATATACAGTCAAAATAATTTTTAAAATCAAACGTTTACTCTAAAGTTCTTTCGTAATCTGATAATTTTATAAAGTGGATTAGATTTAAATAAATTTAAAAATTGATTTTATTAAGGCCGTTTTTCCTTTTAAACTATCAATCTCTTTCTTATAATTAACAATTTCAATTGCCTATTTTTAGAACTTGTTACATTTTTTAAATCGATAAAAATTATTTATTTTTATAATAAAACCATCTATTGTCGAAGAGATTTGGTAAAGGACTCTTACTTTTGTATTACTCGGAGATGCAACCCAATTTTTCAGGAAGATCGACTTAGACAACCTCCATAAAGTTAAAATATTACTACAGAATTTCTAAACCGTTATTCCTAACTTTTCTTGGAGGTAAACATAGGTTTGTTGTATACTTTTGATTCAATTGGATAGCTTTATCTAGGAGTCTACGATAAATCTTAGATTTATTGCACAAATTAAAATAGTTTTAAATTTGTGAAGAAGATTATATACGTACTTCTATTCTTCCTTTACATTATTAAATCATAGTGTCAGAACTTCCTTTTCTAAATCCAATTAATTGTCTGTATTTTGATTCAGTTTCTTTTAAATCTTCTTCCATTTGTTTGTATTTACTGATGTCTTTTATTGTAACTACAGCTGCAACAACATTTTTATTTTGATCCATTAGGGGTTTGCCGCTAATAAGGACTCTTTTCTTTTTTTGCTCCACTGGGTTCCAAAGAACTATTTCAATATCATCAGTCACTTCGCCATTTAATGCACGTTCCATGGGAAGGTTTTGAGAAGGAAAAATGGTTTTTTCATCAGGGTAATAGAGCTGGAAATGATTACTTAAGTTAGTTGAGATTTTATCATCTTGTTCAATTCCAAAAATTTCATTTCCCATTTTATTAGCCAAAATTATCTTTTTGTCAGCATTAGCGACTATAATTCCTTCACTAATATTTTCAACAATTAATCGTAATTTTTCCTCGTTTTCATATAAGTTATTAATGATTTTTTTGTTTTCGGTGACATCACGGACAAATCCAATAAAAATATATTTATCTCCCATTTTAACGGGGGAAATACTCAAGGAAACAGGGAATTCCGTACCTTCTTTATTAATGGCTACCATTTCGGTAGTTTTATTAATAATAGCACCGGAACCTGTTGCTAAAAATAGTTCCATACCTTTCTTGTGTAATTCTCTGTACTGTATAGGCACAATGAATTCATACAGAGGCTTTCCAATAATTTCATCTGTTTTCCATCCAAAAACAGCTTCTGCCTTGGGATTCCATTTCAAAACATTACTTTCACTATCAATTACTATAACCGGATCTGGAGCTCCATCAAATATGGTTTGTATTTGTTGTTCATCATCTATTAATTTCTGAGTATACACATTTAGCTTTTCTTCATCCATTTTCTTTTGGGTGATGTCTTGTAAAACAGCATAAATTGTGCCTGTTTCCACATCGGTTGCGATCATCGATTCAGCCCATTTATAAGTACCATCTTTACATCTGACAGGATATATAACATTTGTGTCTACATCGATTCCTTCCAGACGCTTGGTGAGTCTTTCTGTAGCAATCTTTACATAATCAGGGTGAATTAAATCCAATAGTGATATAGCTGCCAGATCACTTTGAACGTAACCGGAGATTTTAGTAAATGCAGGATTTATTTTTATGATTGTAGTGCCTTTTGCGACAAAAAAGGCATCGAATGACATCTCAAAAAAGTTGTTCACTATTTTTAAAGATTTTTCAATCTCTTTCTGTGCCGTAATATCACGCCCAACAGCATATAAAAAACCCGTTGAGAGATCAGGCGAGGCTGACCATTCTATCCATTTAATGGATCCATCTTTGCTAATCCATCGGTTTTCAAATTCAATAGTTAAAACGCCAGTTTGCAGTTTATCAATTTCTTTGTGGGTAATATCAAGATCCTCAGGGTGGATATAAGTAAAAAAGGGATGGTGAAGTAATTCTTCTTCGGAGTATCCTAATATTTTAGAAATTGTAGGGTTTATTTTTAGGAATTTATCTTTAGATGCAATCAACATAATATCTAAGGACATATTAAAGAATTTGTCTCCTGCTTTTAATGTTTCTTCAGATTTTTTTCTTTCGGAAATATCGGTAAAAATGCCCCCAATAGCATAAATTCTGTTGAAGCTATCATAAATTGGAAATCTGACCGCAATATAAGTATGTATGCCATCAGAAAGTTCAATGGTTTCCTCTGTTTTTAATTCTTTAAGTGTTTTTACTGCTTCAAAATCAGAATTACGAAAGTTATCTGCTATTGGTTTTGCCAAAAAGTCATGATCCGTTTTACCAATTATTTCTTCCAATGAGATTTTAAATAGACTTCCGAACTGTTTATTAACCAATAAGTATTCTCCATTTAATTTTTTTATAAACATGGGAAGTGAAGTGTTGTCAATAATAGCTTGAAACAATAGTTTGTTTTCCATGACCAAGTTTTGGGAAATATTTTTAGCACGCAATTGAGAACGAATAATAAAATAAACGATGGTTAGTAAGAGGACTGAAAATAGGATTAATGAAATAATTATCCAATTTAACCTAAGGTCTAAATCTTGATTTCTTTGTTTATCAATTCGTAAAATAAAAATCCAGGCTATTGCAAAAACAACGCATAAATTCATGATAAAGCCAAAAACTATTTTTTTCTCTAAAGAAATCTTCATGGTTTAGTAGTATTAAAATTAGGGATTATAACCTTAATATTCTGATGTTGTATTTCAATATAAGTAGATGAAAGTTAATGAATTAAATTGAATTAGCAATTAGTTTATTAAAATTATCATGTACTAAGCAAAGCTAAAAATATATATTCTTAGCTTTTAATTTTAATTTTTGCAAGATTTTCTACAGTCAGTTTTTAATTAAATAGAATAGACTAAATTTCAACTCATTCCGGAAATTTCGTATCGTTATTGTCATTCTATAAAAGCTCAGTAAGCGAGCTTAATTCCTAAAATTAAAGTTTAAAGGTAAAAACAGATTTCTCATTTCCTTGATAACTACCAGTTGTAATTGACACTAGGAAAAAATATTAATTTTAAACAGATAGGTTAACTTTTAAATACTAATTGTAGTGTACTTTGCAAAAAACTTTGCGAACTTTACTGTCAAATAAAGAAATAAAAATAGAACTATATATGAAAATAAATCCAAAAAACGGAATTGACAAGCTCATTTTCGGAATGAAACAGAACGACGTTACGGCTATTTATGGCAAGCCGGATAGAAATTATAAGGATGAAGAGAATAATGTGATTTTTGCATACAACAAGCTTAAAATGCGTTTGACATTCTATCAAGAGGAAGAACTTAAATTGGGATACATTGTGGCTTCAGGTATCGATTTAGAGTTATTTGGAAATAAAATAATCAATAAGAAAATAAGTGACGTCAAAAAAGAGTTGGCTCTTAAAGGAATAACTAAATTTACTCAGGAAGAGTTTGATACTTTTGAAAACTATTTTAATGAGGAAAACTGGATCATTTTTCAAACAGAATTTAATGAGATTGTCAAATTGGAGATTGGTGCCATCATCAATAACAAAGATGAGTTCGATTGGAAATTTGGGAAGAAATAATTAGTTCTAAATAACAAGTTCTGTTAAGTTTTGTAAAATAGATAATTACGAATTTTTATTAGGTGGCATAATTAAGCTTACTGAATAATTTATAAAAAAATACCCGAGAGATTTTGAATTCTGTCGGGTTTTTTGTGGATTTTTAAAATTTATTGTTTTGAGGCAGGTTGTTTTTCTAACATTTCCAGTTCGAAAACAAGAGTTGTATTGGGCGGTATCACACCACCGGCACCTCTTTCTCCATACGCAAGATTTGAAGGGATATAAATTACGGCTTTGTCTCCAAGAGTCATATTATCTAGGCCTTCTATAAATCCCGGAATCATACCTTCCTTTTTTCCTGCTTCAAATGGAAATGCTTGATATCCATTTTGAGCAGCTCTATTGGCATCAAATTTTCCAAAGGATTTATTCACCTCTTCATAGCTGCTGTCAAAAAGAGTTCCATCTTCAAAATAACCAGCATAATGGAAATAAAATGTTGTTCCATTAGTTGGTTTTTTACCGGTTCCTTTCTGAGTTATTTTATACGCTAATCCTGAAGGAGTAGTTGTTGCACTTGCTTTTGTAGTTGCTAAATACGCTTTTTTTGCAGCTACAACAGGACCGTATTTTTCCGTGTATACTCTTTTAGTTTCAGCTTGGATTGCAGCTTGTTTGGCCTTACTCTCAGCATAAACGAGGTCTTGTTTTTTTTGATCTTCCGATTTATTGTTGAAATAATCAGAGAACACTTTTGAGGCATCAAATTTTTTGGCTAAAGCTCCTTTTCTAACAATAGTAATCTTTGTAATTACATCATTTTGAGTAATAGAATTGACAATATTCATTCCTTGAGATACATGACCAAAGACAGTGTGCTTTCCATCTAGCCATGGCGTTTCTTTATGTGTGATAAAAAATTGGCTCCCGTTCGTAGTTGGACCGGAATTAGCCATTGATAAAATTCCTGCTTTATTATGTTTCAAATCTGTAAATTCATCTTTGAATGCATAACCGGGTCCACCAGATCCATTTCCTGAAGGATCACCACCTTGAATCATGAAATCTTTGATAACTCGGTGGAATTTTAAACCATCAAAAAAAGGTTTTCCTTTTAGTTTTTCATCGGTTACAAAAGTATTTTTACCTTCAGCAAGTGCTATAAAGTTTGCCACAGTAACAGGCGTTTTTTTGTACTCTAACTCAAGAACAATATCTCCTTTATTTGTAGCAATAGTAGCAAAAATCCCTTCAATTACTGCAGGTGTTTTTACAACAGGTTTAACTGCTTTCTTTACGGTCGCTTTAACTGTTGTCATCGGTTTTTTAACCGGCATAGATTTTTTAATAGTTTGCGCATGTATGCTTACTGTTCCGAGAAATAATAAAAAGAGAATTTTAAATTTCATTTTCTAAATAATTAAGGTCTAACTTTTTTTAAAAATATTATTGTTGAGGCATTGTTTCTAATAATTCAATTTCAAAAATGATATTAGCACTTGGGGGTATTACCCCACCAGCTCCAGCCTCTCCATATCCTAAACGGGATGGAATGAAAATTACGGCTTTGTCTCCAAAAGATAATTGTTCAAGTCCTTCGATGAAACCAGGAATCATGCCATCTTTTTTTCCGGCTTGAAAAGGGATGGGTTGGTAGCCGTTTTGAGTGGCTCTGTTTTCGTCGTATTTTCCAAAAGTTTTCGCAACACTCCCTATACTCGTATCAAACAATTCTCCATCTTCCAGAAAGCCGGCATAATGGATGAAAACAGTAGCGCCATTTGCTGGTTTTTTACCGCCACTTTTCTTGGTGATTATATATTGTAATCCTGTAGGTGTTTTAGTTGATTTGGCTTTTAATGTTGCGAAATACGTTACTTTTTGTTCCCTAACTTCTTTGTATTTTTCGTTATAAACTCTTTTGTTTTCTGCATCAATAGCTGCTTTGTTCTTTTGATTTTGTGATTCAACAGCAAAATAGTCATTGAATGTTTTTACAGCATTAAATTTTTTTGCTGCTTCACCATTTCGGATGATAGTGACGGTATTGATGTAATCATTTTGTTCAATTTTATTGACAACATCCATTCCCTTTTCAACTACACGGCCAAAAATAGTATGCTTTCCTTCTAGCCAAGGTGTTGCAAGATGTGTGATAAAAAATTGACTGCTATTAGTAGTAGGTCCATTATTGGCCATGGCCAAAACGCCTCCCTTGTCAAATTTCAAATCATTAAATTCATCTTTAAATTTATAACCGGTATCTCCTGAGCCAGTACCTAAAGGGTCACCAGTTTGTATCATGAAATCTTTTATTACCCTATGAAATTTTAAACCATCAAAAAACGGTTTTTTCTTAAGATTTTCATTAGTGACAAAGTCATTTTTTCCTTCAGCCAAAGTCACATAATTTGCTACAGTTATAGGCGCTTTTTCAAAATCTAATTGTACAATTATTTCTCCTTTATTAGTCTCTATTTTAGCATACAAACCGTCAGGAAGATTGTTATGTTCTTCTTTACAAGAGTAAAATGAAGCGATTACCAGGAATACGAATAGGATCTTTTTTTTCATTTCTAAATTTAATTTTATTGAGTTATAGTGTCCGTAATCTTATTTACGATAGGGGTTTCTGGTTTAATAGGTACTGTCGTTGAAGGTGTTTTTGTTTTTAATTCATTTTCTTTTTTATACAAAACTTCGGATTTGAAATCGCGGAGCGTAACGGTACAAATTAAGGGTTGATTGGTCCCAATTTTTTTGTCATCTCCATGGTATCCATACCCCATGTTTGAAGGGAAAAGAAAGTTTATTTTCTCTTTTTTACGCATCAATTTAATACCATCACGCAGGCCCATCATGATATTTTGTTTGTCAACATAATAAATTTGGGGTCTTAATTCTAATTCAGAATAGATGATAGTACCTTTTAAATCTTTTATTTCATAATCAAAAAAAGCAACATCTCCTTTTTTGGGAGTAAGAGAATCAATTTCGTTTCGTGTAACATAGGAATACCAATACCCTTTCTTAGAAGCCACGTATTTGACATTCGGATTACTTTTAATCAAATCCTGAATTTTAGTTTCCTCATTGGCTACTAACTTTTTATTGCGCGCTATGGACTTCTTCATGAAACTACCGGAGGTTTGAGAGAGAGGTCTTCTGGCTTCCTGTTGCTGTTTACAAGCTGAGACCAAAACAAGCAAAAAGAATGACACTGCTATTAGTGTGCTGTTTTTCATGGGATTAGATGCTTAATTTTGTTACTAAATCTTCAAATTTTCGTATTGTTTCTTCCATTGAAAACTCTGATTTTCCTCCGGCTGCATTGCGATGTCCACCACCATTAAAATGATCTCTTGCAAATTGATTAACATCAAAATCACCTTGAGAACGGAATGAAATCTTGATGATTTTTTCTTCTTTATTTTCTATAAATATAGCAGTAAAAACGATTCCTTTTATGCTTAGTCCATAATTTACAATACCTTCAGTATCTCCTTTTATGTAATCAAACGAATTTAATTCGTCTTGAGTAAGCGTCGTGTATGCAGTTTTGTGCTCCGTTAACACTTTCATATTTTGAAGCGCTCTTCCCAATAATTGTAAACGTCCAAAAGAGCTGTTGTCAAATAATAAGGTTGGAATCTCCGTATTTTCGACACCTAGATCAATTAATTCAGCAATAATTCGATGGGTTGTTCCTGTTGTTTTTGGAAAACGAAAAGAACCTGAATCAGTTAGAATTCCGGTATAAATACAAGTTCCTATCGTTTTATCGATGTCTTCTTTTTTACCTAGAAGTGATATGAAGTTATAAATCATTTCACAAGTCGATCCAAACGATGTATCCGAATAGGTAACAACAGCATAATCATCTGGTTTTTGATGATGGTCAATCATGACAAATGGCGTTTTAAGTTTATTTAAAACGTGTTCCATTTCACCTGTACGGTGCAAAGCATTAAAGTCTAATGTGAAAATCAGCTCCGTTTCCTCCAGAATTTTGGTGCAATTTTGTTTGTCTTTTTCGTATATCTTGACATTTTCTGATCCAGGCATCCAAGCCAGAAAATCTGGAAATTCATTTGGAGAAACCACAACTGGATGGTGGTTGTTTTTTAATAAAAAATGATATAATGCTAGGGTAGAGCCCATGGCATCTCCATCAGGACCACGGTGAGGGATTATGGCAATCTTTTTTGGAGTTGATAATAACAACTCTATCGCTTGAATGTCTTGTATTTTCATAGTTTGCGAAATTACATTTTTTTAATGTAATGTTGAAATCATTTGTACAATTAACAAACTTTTACAAAGTCACAAAAGATGGATTTTTTTTCTTTTAAATTTTTGATACACCTTGTATTTTGCTCCTTTGACAATCTGAGCATTGTAAATCCCCACAAATCCCGAAGAAAAATAAGCGACGGTACAAGCAATTCCAATATAAATTCCGCTTTCTATTCCGAAAAGTTCCATCCCCAGGACCGTACAGGCAATAGGTGTGTGGGTGGCACCCGAAAAAACAGCTACAAAGCCCATTCCTGCTAAAAGTGCAATGGGTAAAGGAACTACAAGCGATAAAACACTACCCAGAGTAGCTCCAATAAAAAATAGCGGAGTCACTTCGCCACCTTTGAATCCTGCGCCGAGCGTAAATCCTGTAAATAGTATTTTTAAGATAAAATCATACGAAGCACTAGGATTAGAAAAGGATTCAATGATTACGGGTATTCCTAATCCGATGTATTTTGTCGTTCCGATACAAAAAACCGTAAGTGCTATAATAAATCCTCCTATAAAAGGACGAAGCGGAGGGAAGGACACCTTTTTTGAAAATAAAGAACTCCAAAAGCGTGTGCTTCTTGAGAAAAGCATAGCGGCTAAACCAAATAAAATACTCACGAGAATCACCCAACAGAAAATGGTGAAACTTACAGTTGGAATAAGTGGAATGGTATAATGAGTATGTTTTACCTGCCAGAGGACAACAGTGAAATAGGCTATGTAAGCAACAAGAAAAGAAAGTAGCATGCTTTTGAAATTGATTTTACTAAAATAAACAACTTCTAAAGCAAATAACGCTCCGGCTAAAGGTGTACCAAAAATGGAGGCAAAACCAGCACTGATACCCAGAATGAGTATTGTTTTTCTATCTGAATCATTGAGTTGGAATATTTTTGTGAACTGATCGGCAATAGAACCTCCCATTTGTACGGCGGTACCTTCTCGACCCGCCGAACCTCCGAAAAGATGGGTAATTAAGGTACCTAAAAGGATCAAAGGAGCCATTTTTAAGGGAATGATTTTCTGTGGATTTTCGTATTCTTCGAGAAGTAAATTATTGCCTTTTACTACTGATTTTCCCCAATAATAATATCCATATCCGAGTAATAATCCCGCTATTGGCAGCAGCCATATAATCCAGTTGTTATGTGTTCTAATTTGTGTAACCCACTCTAAGGTTATTAAAAAAAAGGCTGAAGCTGATCCGGAAAAAACACCTGTTGCAGTGCAAATAAAAACCCATTTAAGTAAATTGATCGTAAATTTTTTAGTTTTTTCTAAACTCATTATTTGAAAAGGAAATATGTTTTTGCAAAAGTTTTATAATCCTTCCTGTACTAATGGTTTTTCATTAGCTATTGCGGTAAATTCGATTTCTACTAAATATTCAGGAGAAATTAGTTTACTGATTTCATAAAAACCTGTGGTAGGTTTTATGTCTTTGAAAAATTGAGCATGAGCCATTGCTACAGCTTCAAATGTAGAAATATCAGTAGTAAATATGCGGGTTCTAATGACATCATCCATGCTAACTTTTAAGTCTTCGAGAACTTTTTGTACGCGCTCTAATATGTTTAGGGTTTGTGCATAGGCATCATCAGCTCTTACTTTTTCACCATCAACAATGGCAACTGTTCCAGAAACTTCAATAACGTTCCCAATACGTACCGCACGGCAATATCCCATTTTGTCTTCCCATGGGGAGCCTGTCAAGATGTTTTCTCTTTTCATTTTAGTGATTTTAGATGTTGTTTTACTGTGTTTAGTTGTGTTTTATGATATGGCATACTTTTTGCAAGTTAGAAAAAAAACTGAAATAAAAAGAGCAATTAATAATTAAAAAGTTGAATTTCGGTGGAGTAAAATGCATCAATTTTGTATTGTAAAATGTACTAAAACTAAGAATTAGGAGTTATAAATGAAAGTTAAATAACTGCCTAATTTTGGAATAGATGCGATTGGTTCTTTATTTTTAAAATTTACAAGCACTGACACACTAATTTATAAAGCTATGAAAAGGATTTTATTTTTAATTATTACAATCAGCATGTCTCTAAGTGGATATGCTCAGAATGAATTTAGCTCAAAATTTAAGGCAATTCCACCAAAAAATAATGCACCAAAAATTAAGAAAACAACACCTCCAAAAGTTAATATACCTCCTGTTAAGACTCCAAACGTATTTAAAAACCCGGAAATATTCAATCCAAAGCCGAGTGCTTCTCTTCCTATTACACCAACAAATAATTTTTCAATGACTCCTAAAAATGAGTTTATGAATCCAGGTGACATTTACAAGGATAAGTGGAATAAAAAAGAAGAAAATACTAACGGTATAGTTTACAGAAAGAATCAAAATTTAGGTAATTTTCAAACGGGATCTGTTACTGCTAAGGTGATGTACCGCGATGCGGCTTACGTTGATGGAGATCAGATTAGAGTGTATTTAAATGATAAAGTAATACAGTATCAAGTGAACTTGGACAGTAATTTTAAAGGTTTTGAAATCGTTTTAGAAAAAGGGTTTAACAAGATTGATTTTGAAGCCTTAAACCAAGGAAGTTCTGGTTCTAATACCGCTGAATTTAAAGTCTATGATGATAAAGGTAGTTTGATATCTGCAAGTCAGTGGAATCTTGGAACGGGTTTCAAAGCTACCATAATCTTAGTTAAAGAATAGTTTCTACATTAAATTGATCTCTAAAAGGGATCGGCGGTGACTTGAAATTTCATGTCCGCTTTTATAGATACATCCTGAGTAATTGTTTCTTTAGTTACGGCTCTGGTTCTTAATTTGAAACTGGATGCCTTTATGTATTTATCTAATTTTTCGGGAGTACAAGTTAGACTTATTGTAGTAGAGGTTGAATTGATATTGTCTAAGAAAGCGAGTTCTATTTCATCAGTATCATTTGTAGAAATATACATGTGTATTGATTTCAAGAATGAAAATGATTTATTAGCAGGATTTGTTACCGTCAGTTTCATTTCTTTTAGTCTAACATCCTTTACTAATTCAGCTTTTGTATTGTTGTTTTGAAATACGGCACTTGAATTAGAAGGAACTTCTGGAGTAACAAATTCTAGAGCGGTATTTACAGGAAATCCAGTAGGAACGGTAACAGTAGTTTGATTGTCTATTGAAAAGGTCAATAAATCATCAATCACATTACAAGAAATAGCTAGCAGTCCAAAAATTGCAATAACTAAGTATTTTTTTGCTTTCATCTTTTTGTTTTTAGTAGATTTTAGGTCTGTAAAAGTAGTGTTTTATATTTTTAAAGGCAATTTTAGAAAAAAAGTAGTTCACATTGCTAATCGTAATTATTTTTTATATCAGAAATGAGATTGTTTAATTAATAAAAATAAAATAAATATTTTTCAGAATTCAATTTTTCAATTCAAAATATAAAAAGTATTTTTGCGCATGCAACACAACGTACTTATTTTAGATTTCGGATCGCAATACACACAGCTTATTGCGCGTAGAGTTCGCGAATTAAATATATTCTGCGAAATTTTCCCTTACAATCATTTTCCGAGTGATTTGTCCCCTTACAAAGCAGTTATCCTTGGTGGTAGCCCATTTTCTGTTCGTTCAGAGGATGCGCTTCATCCCGATTTATCTCAAATAAGAGGAAAATTACCTTTGTTAGCCGTTTGTTACGGTGCTCAATATCTGTCACATTTCAGTGGAGGTGAAGTCGCTTCATCTAATACTAGAGAATATGGAAGAGCTAATCTGTCTTTTATAAAAGAGAGCGAAGTCTTCTTTGAAGGTGTTTCAGAGAACAGTCAAGTTTGGATGAGTCATAGTGATACCATAAAAACATTGCCTGCAAATGGAGTTAAGATTGCAAGTACACATGATGTAGAATTTGCTGCTTATAGAATTGAAGGAGAAACTACTTTTGGTATTCAATACCATCCAGAGGTTTTCCATTCTTCAGATGGGTCAAAAATGTTGGAAAATTTTTTAGTAAAAATTGCTGAAGTTCCACAAAATTTCACTCCAAACGCTTTTGTGTCTGACATGGTAGCGGAACTTAAAGAAAAATTGCAAGACGATAAAGTTGTTCTTGGACTATCTGGTGGAGTAGATTCTACCGTAGCGGCAGTTTTGTTGCACCAAGCTATTGGTAAAAACCTATATTGTATTTTTGTCAATAATGGTTTGCTTCGCAAAAACGAATTCCAGAATGTGTTGGATCAATACAAGGGCATGGGTTTGAACGTAAAAGGAGTTGATGCAGGTGATCGTTTCTTATCTGAATTAGCGGGAGTAAGCGACCCAGAAACCAAACGTAAAATTATTGGGCGTGTATTTATCGAAGTTTTTGATGATGAATCGCACCTTATTGAAGACGTTAAATGGTTAGCTCAAGGAACTATTTATCCGGACGTAATTGAATCGGTTTCTGTAAAAGGACCTTCAGCCACTATTAAATCCCATCATAATGTGGGTGGTTTACCCGATTACATGAAATTGAAAATTGTAGAACCACTTCGTATGCTTTTTAAAGATGAAGTACGAAGAGTAGGTGCTTCACTAGGAATCGATGCTGAATTATTAGGAAGACACCCTTTTCCTGGACCAGGATTATCAATTAGAATTTTAGGTGATATCACACCAGAAAAAGTTAGAATTTTACAAGAAGTAGATTTTGTCTTTATCGAAGGTTTAAAATCTTGGGGATTGTATGATAAAGTTTGGCAGGCCGGAGCTATTTTACTTCCTGTAAATAGTGTGGGTGTTATGGGAGATGAACGTACTTATGAAAAAGTGATAGCGCTTCGTGCCGTAGAATCAACGGATGGTATGACTGCAGATTGGGTACATTTACCATATGATTTTTTGATGAAAGTGTCAAACGACATCATCAATAAAGTAAAAGGGGTAAATAGGGTAGTATATGATATTAGTTCAAAACCGCCTGCAACTATTGAGTGGGAATAATAGTCTAAGTTTTTTATCTTCTTTGAACATCATTGTTTAGAATGTTCGATACATAAACGGTATCAAATTTTTGGAATAAAATTTGATACCGTTACTTTATTAATGATTTGGATAATTTTATAAATAAAAAGATGAAATATTTTTTTGCGATTTGTATGACTGCTATGTGGTTTAATTACAATGTTTTTGCACAAGAGAAAACAACTACACACAAAGTAGAAAAAGGAGAGACGATCAATCAGATTGCACAAAAATATAAGGTTACTCCATTTGATATTTATCAATTAAATCCAGATGCACAAAGTGGTTTAAAGCCCAATAGTATTTTGTTGATTCCCAAAAGTTCAGGAAAACAAACTGTAAGTGCTCCTCAAAAAAAAGGGATTACCACTATAATAATGCATCAGGTAGCACCAAAAGAAACGCTATATGGTATTGAAAAAAAATACGGAGTCTCTGACGAAGCGTTAAAACAAGCCAATCCGTTTCTTGAAAAAGACGGCTTGCAAATAGGGCAGACTCTTACAATACCTTCAGCCATTATTTTAAAAAATAATACGGCCACTACGGAAAAAGTGGTTTACCATTATGTGCTTCCAAAAGAAACCAAATATTCGATTTCTAAACAATACGGTATTACAATTGGCGAATTAGAACGCAAAAATCCGGAAGTAGTGTCTAATTTACCGGAAGGATTTAAATTATTGATTAAAGGTATGGCTCCTAAATCAGATAAATCTATTGTAGTTCTTGAATCTAAAAAAGAGACTACAGCTTTAAATCCTGAGAAGGCTAATGCAGTAATTAATTATTTTGATTATACAGTAAAATCAAAAGAAACACTGTATAGTCTATCAAAAAGGATTGGTATTTCGCAAGAGGAGTTAATTGCTCTAAATCCTAATTTGTCCCAAGGCGTCATAGAAGGTATGGTTTTAAGGGTGCCTGCAACAATTACTCTTTCGCCCGAAATTAAAAAACAATACACAGAGTTGTCAAAAAGCAACACGAGTGACAGAAAAAAGCTAGTGCTCCTATTGCCATTCAATTTAGCTAAAATGGAAGGCGATACAGTCAATACGTTACCCATGCGTTTGAAAAAAGACAAATTTTTGAATATGACTTTGGATTTTTATGCTGGAGCTTTGGTGGCTATCGATTCGGCTAAACAACTAGGGTTTGACATTGATGTAAAAATTTTCGATTCGCAAGAAACTAAAAACACGTCTAATGTTGCTTCGATTATAAGAGATAATGATTTAGAAGTTTCTGACGCGATCATTGGGCCTTTTTATCAAAGTAATGTAGAGAAAACGGCGGAGTTATTGATGCCAAATCAAGTTCCCGTAATTTCTCCTTTGTCAAAAGATTTAGGGATTTCTTACGCTAATATTTTTCAATCTATTCCTGCTGCTGAAACCGTTAAAAATGCCGTTTTCGATTATATGCGTTCCAAAGGGGGAAATATTATAGCAGTAGTTGATAAGAAAAAAAGCTCCGTAATACAGTATATCAGTACCAATCATAAGGATGTACGATTTTCAACGCTTACTCCAAATGGAGGTGTTTCTGCTGAAAATTTGAAAAGTTTATTTGTAAAAGATAAAATAAACTATGTGGTGATGGAGACCGAAAATACCGGAATGATAAAATCAACAGTAGCAGCTATGTTAAGTGCCATGGTAGCTTATAAGGTGCAGTTGGTTATTTTGGAGCCAAACGAAACATTAGATACTGACGAAATCAACTTCACTAATTTGGCTAAATTAAAATTAATGTATCCTTCTGTTACTCGTGAAAACGAATCTCCAGAAGCTTTAATTTTTGAGAAAAATTTCCGAAAGAAAAATAAAATTTATCCTAGTGTTTTTGCAACCCGAGGATTTGATGTTACTTTTGATACCATGTTGCGTTTGTCTCAAGGTAAAAAATATCAGGAAACAATTGATGCTACCGCAACAGAGCAAATAGATAATAAATTCGAATTTTATAAAAAAGAAGGTGCAGGTTATGTGAATAAAGGTATTTATATTTTGTATTATGATACTGATTTAACCATTAAAGAAGCGAATTAATGACATCAATAGTGACTTATTTAGGAGATTTAAGAACATCTTCTATTCATTTGCAATCAGGTACCGAAATTCTGTCGGACGCGCCATTGGATAACAATGGTAAAGGGGAGGCTTTTTCTCCAACGGATACTGTTGCCAATGCTTTGGCAAGTTGTATGATGACTGTAATGGGAATAAAAGCTCGAGATTTAGATGTTGATTTGAAAGGTTCTACGGCTGAGGTCGTTAAAATTATGAACGCGGAACCAAGGCGTATCGGTGCTATTGAAATTATCTTTGAGATGTATGGGACAACCGATATAAAAAATAAAACAATATTGGAAAGAACCGCAATGACTTGTCCTGTTTTTTTAAGTTTGCATCCTGAAATCGATAAGCGTATTAGTTTTAACTGGAAATAAATAGAGTTGAGTAGCAAGAGGAAAGAAGCAGGAAGGAGTACTTCTTGTTTCTTTTCTCTTTGTTGTTTTCTTCAAAATAAATGGATCAAAATCAAAAGCAACTCATTAAGCTATATCATACCAAAATGCCTTTTGGTAAATATGAAGGGTGGTTTCTTATTGATATCCCTGAGTACTACATTGTTTGGTATAGCAATAAAGGTTTTCCTAAAGGAGAATTAGGGGAACAATTGAAGTTAATTTATGAATTAAAATTGAATGGCCTGGAAGAGTTAATTCGAAATATAAAAAAACGGTATCCAAAACCGATTTAATTTTCAATTTGACAATTTATAATTGTACTTTTGCCACGTTTTTTTACACAACTACAATACAAACAACAACAGCATGAATCAAACGAAATATATTTTTGTTACAGGCGGTGTGACTTCTTCTTTAGGGAAGGGAATCATTGCAGCATCTTTGGCAAAATTGTTACAAGCAAGAGGATACCGTACCACCATCCAAAAGTTTGACCCATACATAAATGTAGATCCAGGGACATTAAATCCTTATGAACATGGAGAATGTTATGTGACCGATGATGGTGCCGAAACGGATTTGGATTTAGGTCATTACGAACGTTTTTTGAATGTTCCTACATCTCAAGCAAATAATGTTACCACTGGAAGAATTTATCTTTCGGTTATAGAAAAAGAAAGAAGAGGAGAATTTCTAGGTAAAACGGTACAAGTTGTGCCTCATATTACCAATGAAATTAAAGAAAGAATGCAATTGCTGGGAAATTCTGGCGATTATGATATTGTAATTACTGAAATTGGGGGTACTGTAGGAGATATTGAATCTTTACCTTATATAGAATCTGTTCGTCAGTTAGTTTGGGAATTAGGAGAGCACAATGGTATTGTGATACATCTTACTTTAGTGCCTTATTTAGCTGCTGCTGGCGAGTTGAAAACAAAACCGACACAGCACTCTGTAAAAACATTGATGGAAAGCGGGATAAAAGCAGATATTTTAGTGTGCAGAACAGAACACGAAATTTCTGAAGAATTACGCAATAAACTAGCTTTGTTTTGTAATGTAAAAAGAGAAGCTGTTATTCAATCAATCGATGCTTCTACTATTTATGAAGTGCCTAATTTAATGCTGGAAGAAGGACTTGATGTTGTGGCGTTAAAAAAACTAGACTTACCTAAAAAAGCCGCTCCCGATTTAAAAAACTGGAATACTTTTTTACGTCGATTAAAAAATCCGAAGCATACCGTGAATATCGGTTTGATAGGAAAATATGTAGAGATGCAAGATTGCTACAAATCTATTTTGGAGGCGTTTATTCATTCAGGTGCTGCCAACGAAACAAAAGTGAATGTTATTTCGATACATTCAGAACATATTGATGCAAGCAACATACACGAGAAATTAGCGGGTTTAGATGGTATTCTTGTAGCACCAGGTTTTGGAGAAAGAGGAATAGAAGGGAAAATTGCAGCAGTGCAATATGCTCGTGAAAATAAAGTACCGTTTTTTGGTATTTGTTTGGGCATGCAAATGGCAATTATAGAATATTCAAGAAATGTGCTGGGTTTTGCTGATGCTAATTCTACCGAAATGAATGAACATACAGCTCATCCGGTAGTGAATCTCATGGAAGAGCAAAAAACAGTTACGGATAAAGGGGGAACAATGCGTCTTGGTGCATGGAAATGTGACATCAAAAAAGATTCGTTAGCCTATAAAATTTACGGAAAAGAAACTATTTCGGAACGTCACCGTCATCGTTATGAATACAATAGCAATTTCGTTGCGCAATTACAGAATGCAGGATTGCTTGCCTCAGGAGTAAATCCTGATACCGGATTGGTTGAGATTGTAGAAATAGAAGATCATCCGTTTTTTATTGGTGTACAGTACCATCCGGAATACAAAAGTACGGTAGCGAATCCGCACCCAATTTTTGTAAATTTTGTGGCAGCAGCAGTTCAGGCAAAGAAAAAATAATAGGAGATGATTCGGTGCTAATAAACGGAACACTTTAAACTTTAAACTTTTTTTAATTATAATGGAACAAAAAAAATTTGACCTCAATTCGATTATAGGTTTTGCATTAATTTTTGGTATTCTGATTTTTATCATGTACCAAAATCAACCAGACCCGAAAGTGGTTGCTGCTGAAAAAGCACAAAAAGAGTTGGTAATTAATCAAGCCAAAGCGAAAGAAGTAGAAGCTATAACTGTAGCCAAAGCTACCGTTGCTGTTGCTGCTACTGGAGATTCTACACAATTGGCCCGGTTACAGAAAACTTTAGGGAGTTTTGCGTATTCAGCAACACTGCCATCTGCCAAAGCAGGATTTACTACTATTGAAAATGAAGTAGTTAAATTAAAAATCGCCAATAAAGGAGGCTATATTGTTGAGGCCACTTTGAAGCAATTCGAGAAATTCAAGAAAGGTTCTGGACAATTAGTTGAATTGATAAAAGACAATAACGCCAATTTGAATGTACAATTACTGACCAGTGATAATCGTACTTTAAATTCTAAAGACTTGTATTTTGAGCCTACTTTGACTAAAGTTGGAGCAGATCAAGTATTGTCAATGAAATTGAAAGCAGGAGCTAATGCGTTTTTAGAATATAAATATATTTTGAAACCGAAGGAATATATGATTGATTTCGATATTCGTTCTCAAGGATTGAATAATGTCTTGAATACCGCTAAACCATTGGATTTAGAATGGAATTTGAAAACGTACAGAAATGAAAAAAGTGTTTCATACGAAAATCGTTATACCGAAATCTATTTTGAGCACAAAGAAGGAAAGATTGATTACGCTGGATTAGGACAATCAGAAGAATCTGATTTAGAAAAAGCGACTTTTGTGGCTTTCAAACAACATTTTTTCTCTACGATTCTTTTATCAAAAACACCTTTAGAAACGGCTAAAGTTAAATCTGATAATTTAGTTAAAGATGATAAAATTGATACTACTTTTACCAAACAATTTAAAGCTAATATTCCTCTAGCTTTTACAAATGGAGAATTAGATCATAAGATGAGTTGGTATTTTGGACCAACGGATTATAAGACTTTGAAACATTATGATAAAAATCTTGAGAAGATTATTTCATTGGGTTGGGGTATTTTTGGATGGATTAATAAATTCATTTTCATTCCATTATTTGGATTTTTAAGCTCTTATATAGCTTATGGAATTGCGATTATTGTATTTACGATTATCATAAAAATTGCAATGTCACCTATTACGTTCAAATCATTCTTGTCACAAGCCAAGATGAAAGTATTGCGACCTGAAATTACAGAATTGGGAGAAAAATTTAAAAAAGACCCAATGAAGAAACAACAGGAAACTATGAAATTATATAATAAAGCGGGGGTAAATCCTATGGCAGGTTGTATTCCAGCATTGATTCAGCTTCCTTTTATGTATGCTTCGTTTCAGTTTTTTCCATCGGCTTTTGAGCTGAGACAAAAAAGTTTCCTTTGGGCTGATGATTTGTCTTCTTTTGATGAAGTAATCCGTTTGCCTTTTTACATCCCTTTTTATGGGAATCACATCAGTTTGTTTCCTGTACTTGCGTCTATAGCTATTTTCTTCTATATGAAAATGACTTCTGGTGACCAGCAAATGGCGGCACCACAGCAAGAAGGAATGCCGGATATGGCAAAAATGATGAAAATCATGATTTATGTATCGCCAATAATGATGTTGTTTTTCTTTAATAGTTATGGTGCGGGATTGAGTTTGTATAACTTTATATCAAATTTAATTACAATAGGAATTATGATTGTCATCAAAAGATACTTTATTGATAGCGATAAGATTCATGCTCAAATTCAAGTAAACAAATTGAAAGAGCCAAAGAAACAAGGTAAATTCCAGAAAAAACTTCAAGAAGTGATGGAACAAGCAGAAGCTCAAAAAGCACAGCAAAAGAAAAAATAATTTAAATAAAAAAATCTCGAGATAATCGAGATTTTTTTATTTAAAAATACTTTAAGTGACCTGATTTCGTTAGTATATTAAGGGACTTAAGAAACGATTATTTGTGTTATTATGTTCTAGTAACTAATGATAACATAGCAATTACTTTTGATCAATATAAATCAATAAACACTGCTCATGAAAATATTTTATAAAAAAGGAATAGTAGTGCTAATTTTTTTGAATGTGCTTAGTCTTTTTGCACAAACTGATTTCAATAAATTAGATTCCAAAGGAAAAAAACACGGCGTGTGGAAAGGATTTTATGAAGAATCCAAAAGACCTCGATATGAGGGTACTTTCGATCACGGCAAAGAAATTGGTGTTTTTAATTTCTTTGATGATACCAAAGCTAAATCCGTAATTGGCACAAGAGAATTTAATTCGAAAGATAATTCGGCCTATACCATTTTTTATGACCAAAATAAGAATAAAGTCAGTGAAGGTAAAGTGGTCTTTAAATTATTTGAAGGGCAATGGAAATATTATCACGAAGCATCCAAGAATATAATGACAACGGAGTACTACATTAAAGGAAAACTAGAAGGTTTGCGCACCGTTTTTTATCTCAATGGTAAAGTTGCCGAGGAAATCAGTTATAAAAATAATTTAAAAAATGGTTTTTATAAAAAATATACTGAAAAAGGGATCGTGCTAGAAGAGTCTGTTTTTAAGAATGATCTTTACAATGGTGTCGCAATTTTTAGAGATTCAAAAGGGAATACAGTCTCTAAAGGACAATTTGTAAATGGTAAGAAAGCGGGAATGTGGCAGTTTTTTGAAAAAGGAAAAGTTGTCAAAGAAATGAATATGAACATTCCGGAAAATGCCACTAAATCAAAAAACAATTAATGGTAACGTTAACAAATACTATTGTAAATCTTTTGTAACTTTGCAACCTTATAAAATATTAATTTTTTAAAGATGAAGCGTGTTGTTGTTGGACTTTCAGGAGGTGTTGATTCAAGTGTTGCTGCTTATTTGTTGCAACAACAAGGCTATGAAGTCATAGGTCTTTTCATGAAGAATTGGCATGATGATTCGGTTACTATTTCTAATGAATGTCCATGGTTAGAAGATAGTAATGATGCTTTATTGGTGGCCGAGAAATTAGGGATTCCTTTTCAAACGGTAGATTTAAGTGTAGAGTACCAAGAGAAAATCGTAGACTATATGTTTAACGAATATGAAAAAGGGCGTACTCCAAACCCCGATGTACTTTGTAACCGCGAAATAAAATTTGATGTTTTTATGAAAATTGCTTTGAGTCTTGGTGCTGATTTTGTAGCAACGGGGCATTATTGTCAAAAAAGCGAAATCGAAGTCAATGGAGAAACCATATTTCAACTGAAAGCTGGTGCCGATACCAATAAAGATCAATCTTATTTTCTTTGTCAATTGTCCCAAGAACAATTGTCAAAATCGTTATTTCCTATTGGGGAGTTAACAAAACCGGAAGTACGTGAAATTGCAGCTCAAATGGATTTAGTTACCGCGGATAAGAAAGATTCTCAAGGCTTGTGTTTTATTGGAAAAGTACGTTTACCGGAATTTTTGCAGCAAAAATTGCAACCCAAAGAAGGAATTATTGTTCAAATAGATAAAAACGATTCTATTTATACTACTGAAAACAAAGTAGGACTTGGTATAGAGCAAGATTTAAAATCAGCATCCAGAAAAATTCCATACACGCCGCAAATGGGTAAAGTAGTAGGAAAGCATCAAGGGGCTCATTATTTTACTATTGGACAGCGAAAAGGATTGAATGTTGGAGGTACAACGGATCCCTTGTTTATTATAGCCACAAATGTAGAAACGAATACGATTTATACGGGTTTGTCGAGTCAGCATCCAGGATTATTCAAAAAAGCATTGCGCATTGAAAAAGAAGAAGTGCATTGGATTCGTAAAGATTTGGCTTTGATTGATGGAGAAACTTTAGACGTTATGGTAAGAATACGCTACAGACAACCTTTGCAAAGCGCAACTTTGTATCAATTTGAAAACGAAATGTACGTAGCCTTTGATGAACCACAATCTGCAATAACCGAAGGACAATTTGCTGCGTGGTATTTGGCGGATGAATTAGTAGGTTCAGGAGTGATTTCTTAATTTAGTAATTTGTTTGCTAAGGTTAAAAGGAATTTACTGTAGCCAAATTAAAAATAGTTTTTTAAAAAACAGCTGTAATTGTGATTCATTCCCATTTAGTTAGAATCGGTATGGCCTAAAATATACAAGGTACTTATGAGAAAATTCTATTTATTTATTCTCCTATTAATTGCGAGTACCGGTTTTTCACAAGAGGATGCTTGGGTGTATTTTAATGCAAAGCCTAATTCTAAATTCTTTTCTGATTCACCATTGGAAATGCTTTCTCAAAGAGCATTGGACCGAAGAACAAATCAAAAAATAGATTTGGATTTTAAAGATATTCCAGTAGAGGCATCTTATATAAGTCAAATTAAAGCTGCAATTGGAATTACTATTATGGCAAAATCCAAATGGTTGAATGCAATTCACGTTAGAGGATCTCAGGCAAATATACAGTCATTAGTATTACTTTCTTTTGTCAATAAAGTTGATTTTGCTGACAAATCATTAAATCAAACTGGAAAAATAGCAAAATCCCATAAGGTAAAAACAGGGAATAAGACTAAGAAAACGAAAATTGATTATGCCTACGGTTCCTCTTCCAATCAAATCCAGATGCTCAATGGGAAAGTGTTACACCAACAAAATTATACAGGTTCCGGAAAAATAATAGCCGTGATGGATGCGGGTTTTCCTGGTGTGAATACAATATTACCTTTTCAAAGATTAAGAGATAACAGTCAGATTCTAGGAGGTTATAATTTTGTATTACGAAATCCAAATTTTTATACAGGATCTTCTCACGGTACATCCGTACTTTCCTCAATGGGCGGATACAAGGAAAATTCATTAGTGGGAACTGCTCCTGATGCTTCCTATTATTTATTCATAACCGAAGATGATACCGCTGAAAACCCTGTTGAAGAATCACTTTGGGTTGAAGCGGCTGAAAAATCAGATAGTTTGGGTGTAGATATTATTAATACTTCTTTGGGGTATTTTGATTTTGACAAAGTAGCATACAATCATACTTATAGTGAGATGAACGGTACAACAGCATTTATGTCCCGTGGGGCTGAAATTGCATTTAGCAGAGGAATGATATTGGTTACTTCTGCGGGTAATTCAGGTGGTACATCAGATGCACACATTGCAGTTCCCGCAGATGCGGTTTCAATAATCGCAGTTGGTGCAGTAAATTCTTCTGAAGTGATAACTTCGTTTAGTTCAATAGGACCTTCTTTTGACGGAAGAATAAAACCGGATGTGATGGCTCAAGGACAAGCGGCAATAGTTTCCGATGCAGCAGGAAATATTGTTACTGCAAATGGAACTTCTTTTTCAAGCCCAATTATGGCAGGTATGGTAGCTTGTTTGTGGCAAGCTTTTCCACAAAAAACAAATCAACAAATCAAAGAATTAATACTAAAATCATCTGATAAATTTTCAGTTCCCAATAATCAATATGGGTATGGAATTCCGGATTTTGGATTGGCAGTAAGCACTGAATTGTCTATGGATTCTTTTTCAAAGGATGATTTTATAATCTACCCCAATCCATCCAGCGATTTTGTTACCGTTTTGTTGCCTGATAAATTTGAAATAGGGACTTTTTATATATATACTATTTCAGGGCAGAAAATTTTAGAGCAAAAAATTACTCTGCAATCCTCCATTATTTCATTGAAATGGCTCGATAAAGGAATGTATCTTTATAAAATGGAATCCAATGCTTTTTCGAAAGCAGGTAAAATAATAAAAAAATAATGATAGTATCAATACCACATGAATAAAATTACAAACCTTTTCAAAATTAAATACCCAATTATTCAAGGTGGAATGATTTGGAACAGCGGATATAAATTAGCGAGTGCAGTAAGTAATGCTGGTGGTTTAGGATTAATTGGTGCAGGTTCTATGTATCCTGAAGTTTTGCGAGAACACATTCAGAAATGTAAAAAAGCTACTTCAAAACCTTTTGGGGTAAATGTTCCCATGTTGTATCCCAACATCGATGAAATTATGAAAATTATTGTTGCCGAAGGTGTGAAAATCGTTTTCACATCTGCGGGTAATCCAAAAACATGGACTTCCTATCTAAAAGAGAATGGCATAACTGTTGTTCATGTAGTCAGTAGTTCTTTATTTGCTTTAAAGGCGCAAGACGCTGGTGTTGATGTAATTGTTGCTGAAGGCTTCGAAGCAGGAGGACATAACGGTAGAGAAGAGACCACAACGCTAACACTTATTCCTATGGTAAAAGAAAAAATTACCATTCCATTGATTGCTGCTGGCGGTATTGCCACTGGTCGCAGTATGTTAGCAGTAATGGTTCTTGGTGCAGATGGTGTTCAAGTGGGAAGTAGATTTGCCGCATCCCTGGAATCATCAGCTCATGATAATTTCAAAAATACAATTATAAATGTTAAGGAAGGAGATACGCAATTGACCCTAAAAGAACTCGCTCCAGTTCGATTGATTAAGAATAAGTTTTATCAGGATATCCAGGATTTATATGAAAAATGTCCAACTAAAGAAGAAATCGCTATGTTATTAGGACGAGCTAGAGCAAAACGAGGGATGTTTGAAGGGGATTTAATAGAAGGAGAATTAGAAATTGGTCAAATAGCAGGCATCATACAAGTGATAAAACCCGCGGGTGAAATTATTGAGGAAATGATTCTTGATTTTGAAATTGCAAAAAAAGAGATAACAAATTATCATTTTTAAAAATGAAAAAAACAAATAGATTTATACTGCTACTTTTTTTAATCTTAGGATTACAATATTCTTACAGTCAAAATTATAAATTTAAAACGTCTGGTTTTAGTGTTTTAGAAAAAAATGAAAAAGGAAAATGGGGTAAGTGGTCTGATTTGAATCTGGTTAATATGTTAGTGACATTGGATACTAACAAAAACCGAATTGTTGTTTATTCTCAAATTATTCAATTATTTGAAATAATCGATTATCAGCCCACCGAGGAAAATGATACTGATATTGTATATTCATTTACGTGCAAAGATAATGAAGGAGTCGATTGTACGGTTTCAATAATTACCAGAAAAAAACAAGAAAATAGAAAACAGTTGTATATCAATTATGACAATCGGATTATTGTGTATAATATTTTCAATATGTAATAATGTAAACTTATCGTTGTTGAATTTTCGTATTTATAGTTTTTCAATATCCTTAATGAAATCATCATATTCTAAATAAAACAATTCTAGAGCATTCATTTTTTCGTTGTAAAAATTAAAAATTTCATCCCAGTATTTTCTGTTACTGACTCCAACTCCTATTTTTTCAACCCAAATCCTACTAATTGTTTTGCCACTTTCCAGTGTGTATTCTTTTTCGAAAATTAAGTCTTTGATAAATTCCTCTTCCAGAATGTTTTTTAGTGCTTCCAATTTTTCAAAATAAGCAATTCTTTTTTCATCACTACGATGTTCGATATCTATTAATACCTGTGCTTTTTTATTGTCTACATAAAATTTAAAAGAGAAATCTTTTATCTTAGTATCGTACAACAGCCATTTGCGAGGATATTTTTCTGCAAATTCAATCCAGAATTCGCGTTTCAATCTTTGGGTTTCTTCTTTGCTGTACATTAGGAATGACTTTTGGTACTAGAAAATTTGTGCAACTCTATTTTCTAGACTATATTTATATTAAATTTCAATGTGCAAAAATAGACTTTGATTATGGATTTTCAAGAATTTTTACAATTTGTTCCCAAATTAGTTGATGCAAAGCTACCTGCCTTTGATGCACATATAAAAATGGCACCATTGGAACGATTGGAAAGCTTGCAAAAAAAAGATTTCGGAGCTGATAATCCTAGAATAGCTGCAGTAATGATGCTTTTTTACCCTAAAAATGAAACTACCCATTTAGTTTTGATCGTTAGGAATTCATATTCAGGAGTGCATTCAGCACAAATTGCCTTTCCAGGCGGAAAATATGAACTCGAGGATCAGGATTTCGCCTTTACTGCGCTGCGAGAAACGCATGAGGAAGTTGGAATTCATCCCTATAAAATTGAAGTTTTAAGACCGTTTACTGAATTATACATTCCTCCAAGTAATTTCATGGTACATCCTTTTTTAGGAATCAGTAAAGAAGAACTTGTGTTTGTTTTAGACCCATCAGAAGTGTCCAATATTATCGAATTGCCTTTGTCTGTTTTCTTAAGTGATTCTATTGTGGTCGCTGCTAATATGACAACTTCTTATGCGACTAATATTAATATTCCTGCTTTTAAAATTGAAGAGCATATCGTTTGGGGGGCAACAGCAATGATGTTAAGTGAATTAAAAGAAGTTTTGAAAGAAGTGCTGGGTCCTTCTATTTAAAGTTAAATTGAGGTTGTGAAATTGTAAATAATATCAAGTTTTATTTCGTAAATTTGCTAATTAAATATTAAAAACACATAGTTTTATGGGATTGTTTAAAAGAAATCCTTTTGGTCATATATTATTTATAAAGAAATGGGTAATTCGGATTTTCGGTGCCATGACACATAGGCGGTATAGAGGTTTTAATGAATTACAAATTGAAGGTTCAGAAATAATAAGAAACTTACCAGATACCAATGTGCTCTTTATTTCCAATCATCAGACTTATTTTGCAGATGTTGTAGCCATGTTTCATGTTTTTAATGCGAGTCTAAGCGGTCGGGATGATAGTATTAAAAATGTATGTTATCTTTGGCAACCCAAAATGAATATTTATTATGTCGCTGCCAAAGAAACCATGCGGGCGGGATTGTTACCAAGAATTATGGCTTACGCGGGTGCAATTACAGTCGAGAGAACATGGAGAGCAAAAGGCGTAGATGTTCTTGAGAAAAAAGACATCAACCCTGATGATACTGAGAATATTAAAATTGCTCTAAAAGATGGCTGGGTTATTACATTCCCGCAAGGTACTACCAAATCTTTTAGGCCTGTCCGCAAAGGAACAGCCCATATTATTAAACAACACCGACCCATTGTAGTTCCTATTGTGATAGATGGTTTTCGTCGATCTTTCGATAAAAAAGGTTTACGCATGAAAAAGAAAGGGATTTTGCAGTCCTTTATCATTAAGGAGCCTTTGGATATTGATTATGATATGGACAGTATTGAAGAAATCGTTGAAAAAGTGGAGTACGCGATAGAACAACATTGTTCGTTTCTAAAAGTAATACCAGCAGAAATTATAAAAGAACAAGAGGAATTGAATAAAACCCGCAGATGGGAATATTAGACAATAACGATAAGACAGCTTAATTATTCAACATTTTCCTTTTTAGTATTTCTCCTTATATATAAAGCGGCAATTACCAGATGGGTGGTTGCTGCTTTTTTTATAATTGGTTGTACTATGTCTGGGCAGAACACGATTTTGTTTAGCTGTGGTTTTGCGCTGCTATCCCGGCGGGAGTTTGAATGTTTGAGCTTTCTTATATGTATAGAAGGAATTCAAAAAGGTATGCCTACTATATATAGTATAGAATAAGAAAGTGATGTTAATGAGTTATAACCAAAAAGCATTTACGATATTCCAATTTAATGCCTTTCTATTGATACTATAGGAAGATTATAGGGATTGTATTGATATAGAATGGCAATAGATATTGAATAATATTTGAATTTCTACAGCTATATTAAATAGATAAGGATGTTTAAATAAGTTGGATTAGTTGATTTGGTTAAGAAATAGGGTTTGATTGTAGTTTAGGTAAAAAAAGATTTGGTTTCAAAAAACTTGATATCAGCTAGTTAAAGATTAGGTTAAGAAAAGGTCAAAAAAAAGCGATTAAAAAGCTTGTAAAAGCGAATAAAGGGTGTATTTTTGCACCCGCAATGACGCATACGTTCTTTTAAACACTGGCA